>NZ_FXZB01000004.1 GCF_900169065.1 Brevibacterium aurantiacum
GAACGGCAGGCTGGAACACCTACGTGGATCGGCGCTGGGGTTCCGGAACCTCACCCACTACATCGCCCGAAGCTTGCTCGAGACGGGAGGATTCAGACCCCGATTACACCCCTAACTGCGAAGAGCCACATGTTCTCCAGGTCGGGATAGAGCACGACGAAGACGAGGCTCAGCCCTGTCGAGACGAACACCGTCGCCAAAGGGAAGAACGGGGAGAGAACGATGAGAGCATAGGCGCAGACGAGGAGGAGCATGTATCGAGGTTCATCGATCTCGAACGACCCCGGAATCAGCACAGTCAGCCCCATGATGAGGGCGAGAAGCCGCATAGGCAGATCCACGAAGCGCGGCCCACGGAATACGAGCCACAATCTGTTGGGCGTACTCATGGTGCCGTCGTCTGTCGCTGATGTCATGGAGCCTATTGTGCTATGCCCTCGTTCCCGCCGAAGCAGGCGGATCTCATACTTACGTGCGATGCCCGTTCGCGACAAGCAGGCTAGCGTTGTAAAGGCATTCCCCACAGCAGCACGCCCCTCGTGAACAACCCGGACCGTCCCCTTTTGGAACCGGTGATATCACCTCGTCCCCTTGACCTGGTGATATCACCGATATCCGACAGTGTGCTGGCCCCTGCCGCCACTGCCCGAGTTGGTGCCAGCATGACAGTTCTGAGAGAGAAAATAGCTAGCTACGAGCCTAAATTCTGCCTTTCCAGACTGCTTCTCGCTATATAGAGGCACAGCTCGTTTATGCCGATAAGAAATACGCCGGACCCAAGCAGAACGGCGCCTGGGACATTCATTGCGGTGAAGAGGAGGACGATTCCAGCAATGAAGAGCGGGTAGCTCAACCCGGTGAGGAGAACGGAACGGCGGGCCTGCCCACGCATGTCACTCATCACCGACCTGGATTGTGTATTTGGTGTTTTTGTAGGTCACGACTCCGGTGACCAGTTGTTTCACGTGGACGATAGCTCCCTTGAACGAGATTCCGCTGTTGACGTTGTGGATGCACGTCTTTTTGCCAGGCTTCTTCTTCGTCGCACCTCCGCTGACTGACCCACTGCTGCCAACTTGGAGCGGTTGAGCACCACTCCCGTCCCACTCCACACCATGCTGACGGCGGCCCAGCTACCAAGTACAAGGTAGCTGGACCGCCGTCAGGTGGTTCTAGAGCGAGTTTGGGCGCTCTGGGTCAGATCGAGCCGGGGACTTCTGCTCAGCCGAGGATCTCGCCGAGGCCTGCTTCGATGACGTCGAATGCTTCATTGAGCAGTTCGTCTGAGATCGTCAGCGGCGGCAGGAAGCGCAGGATGTTGCCGAAGGTTCCCGTGGTGAGCACGAGGACGCCGTTGTTCGCACAGTAGTCGGCGATCTTCTTGACCAGGTCCGGGTTCGGATCGATCGAGTCGTGCTGGACGAACTCGGCGGCGATCATGGCACCGCGGCCACGGATGTCACCGACCTCTGGGTACGTGCTCTGGAGCTTGGTGAGACGTTCGGTGATGATCTCGCCGATGTGGACGGCGTTCTCGACGAGTCCGTCTTCCTCATAGGAGGCGATGGCGCCGAGTGCGGCCGCGCAGGCGACCGGATTGCCGCCGTAGGTGCCGCCGAGGCGACCCGGTCCGACCGAGTCCATGATCTCCGCGCGACCGGTCACGGCCGAGAGCGGCAGACCGCCGGCGATGCCCTTCGCCGTCGTGATGAGGTCGGGGACGATGCCCTCCCATTCGGAGGCGAACATCTTGCCCGTGCGGGCGAAGCCGGCCTGAACCTCGTCAGCGACGAAGACGATGCCCTTCTCGCGGGCGTACTCGACCAGCGTCGGCAGGAAGCCTTCGGCCGGGACGATGAAGCCGCCCTCACCCTGGATGGGCTCGATGACGATCGCGGCGACGTATTCGGAGCCGATCTGCTTCTCGATCATGGTGATGACGCGCTTGGCCGCATCCTCGCCGCTGACCTTGGTGCCGGCCGCGTCGTTGTCGCGGAACGGGTAGGACATGGGGGCGCGGTAGACCTCACCGGCGAACGGACCGAAGCCGGCCTTGTAGGGAGCGGCCTTCGCGGTCATCGACATGGTCAGGTTGGTGCGACCGTGGTAGGCATGGTCGAACACGACGACCGCATCGCGACCGGTGTGGGCACGGGCGATCTTGACGGCGTTCTCGACAGCCTCGGCGCCGGAGTTGAGCAGGATCGAACGCTTCTCGTGATCGCCGGGTGTCAGGCGGTTGAGCGCCTCAGCGACCTCGACATAGCCCTCGTACGGGTTGACCATGAAGCAGGTGTGGGTGAACGCTTCGAGCTGTTCGGTAGCGCCCTTGACCACGCGGGGGTTCGAGTTTCCGGCGGTCGTCACGGCGATGCCTGCACCCAGGTCAATGATCTGATTGCCGTCGACGTCCTTGAGGATTCCGCCGCCGGCGGCGACGATATAGGCGGGCAGGCTCGAGCCGACTCCCGGTGCTACTGCCGACTTGCGTCGTTCCTCGATCTCACGGGACTTCGGCCCGGGGATCTCGGTGACGATCTTACGTTCCTGCGGCAGAGCTTCGCCGCCAATTTCCAAAGCTGTCATAACGAGAAGATTAGAGCCTATCGACGGTTCTTGTCACTTACCGTCCGCAGGCTGGTCAGATCACGCGAAACTCGGAACCAGACGATGCGAATTCAGTTGCCGTCGGCGCAGCTGTCAGAGCATGCGAAACGTGCTCACAGAACGGTTCCAGACCGCTGAGCGAACCGAGGATGCAGTTTCTACCCGCGGTTTTCGTCGAGGTCGAAATTCAGCGGTTCTGATTCCGCATGTCGACGTCTCTGTTGCGGCTGGGCAGGTCGAGATCGTGTTCGCGCACGGGCGCGACGATCGTCTCCTGGGCCCCGACCACACGGGCCGCGTCCTCGCCGAGATCGAAGCTGAGCTGCGCTTCAGCGGAGAGATTGCGCTTGACCACGGCCAGGCCGATCGGACCCAGCTCCCAGTGCAGGGCGACCGACGACAGCTGCCCCACGGAACGCTCGGCTCCGCGGACCTCAGCGAGCACCTCGGCGCCGGCTTCGGGCTGGATGTGCCCGGATCCGTCGAGATGGACGAAGACGAGTCGACGAGGCGGCTGGCCCAGGTTGTGCACGCGCGCCACAGCCTCCTGGCCGCGGTAGCAGCCCTTGGCCAGGTGCACCGAGGTGCGCAGAAGGTCGAGTTCGCCGACGAGCGACTTGTGGTCGATTTCGTTCACACCGGGACGCCAGGCGGCGATCCGCAGGGCTTCCCAGGCGTCGAAGCCGGCCATCGTGAAGTCATTCGCCGAGGTGGCCCGCAGGTCAGCGCGGGCGATGATGCCGATGACGAACTGGGTCTCGAGTCCGGGGTGATCCTCCCCTGCCACCCCGAGGCCGAGATCAACCTGAGCGTACGAGGCCGAGCCGGTCCCGATGTGCGGCCAGGGGTCGGTCCACAGCTGGGTCACCGGCAGGCTGTCCGGCAGGGCGACGAGTGCGCCGATGCATTGGAACTCGTCGCTGACGTCCTCGATCGTCACCCGCATCATGAAGACCATCTTGCGCAGAAATTCGAGGGTGTCGTCGGTGCGCAGCTCGCTGATCGCCCACAGCGTTTCACCGTCGTCGACGAGCTTCAGCCAGCCTTCGATGCGGCCGTTCGGGTCCAAGACCAGAGTCTCTGTGGCCACGCCCGGGGCAAGGGTGTCGAGCTTCTGCGTGGTGATGGAGTTCAGCCAGGTGAGACGATCTGCTCCACTCAGACGCAGGATGCGCAGGTGGGCCAGATCGACGATCGCGCCCTTTTCGAGCAGTGCCCGCTGTTCACGCAGCGGTGAACCGTAGTGCAGGGGCGTGTGTGCCAGTTCGCCTTCGCCGAGGACCGCGGTGGAGCTCAGCGGGCGGCTCAGCGATGAGGGACGCGACTGCGCCGCCTGCGTCTCCGCAGCGTCGGCTTCGCCGTCATGTGCGTTCGAGTCGGGGTCGACCATCTCAGGCAATCTTCTTCAGTCGGGCCGAGGAGTGGGTGGCGAGCTCGTGGCCCAGTGCGGCCATGTCCCAGGCCCACATCAGTTCTCCGCCGACGAGGCCGTACATGCGGGTCGAGGCCGTGTACTCCTTCGCGGTCTTGGTCCGGGCGACGACATCGGTGCTGAGATCGATGCGCGGTCCCTTCACGTGACCTGCGTAGAGTTCCATCACTCCGTGGGGGTGGACGATCTCGGCTTCGATCTCGAATCCGTCGTCATTGGTGCGCAGGGTCTCCACGGCCGCAGCCGTGGTGAAGCTCGGGTCCTCGGTCGGAATGAGCATTCCCGGGCCCACGTCACCGGCATCGCGCGGACGCACGAGCTGCCAGATTCCTGTCTCCAGGGTCAGGGTCGACTCCAGTTCCCCGTCCTCACTCAGCAGCCACGCATGCGCGGTGTACTGCAGGAACGGTGTTCCCGGGTGGGCGGTGAATTCGACGCGCTGCCCGAACTGCTTCTCCGGGGTGTCTGCGTAGCCGACGACTCCGACGCCTTCCCACGAACCGATCAGCCAGGACAGGGGAACGAGCTCGGGATGTACCGAGGAATCAAGTTCGATCATTGAGTTCAGCGATTGTCTTTGAACAGCGCCGTGACGACCTTGACTCCGACGCCCAGGGCGCCGAGTGCGGCAATGCCGACGAGACTGGAGAAGACGATTTCGAGAGCGACGAGGTTATCCATGCTCCCAGTCTACATTTCCATTCCGTGGTGCGCGCACCCAGGCCGAGTTCAGAAGGCGATGCGCTCGAGGGAGTAGACGACGACACCGCCGAGTGCGATGGGAGTCGCGCCGAGCGCGAGCTGGACGGCGAAGCTGCGGGCCTTCTCCACGTTCTTCTTCAGCTCGAGGTTCTGGGACAGCTCAAGGCTCACGGCCTGATATTTGCTGTGGGCGATGAGTCCGAGCATGCGGTCGACTCCGGCGACCAGGAGACCCATGATGGCGCCGAGGATCAGCGAGACGGGCAGGCTGAGAGAGCTCTCGAAGATGAGGACCGAAAGGATTCCGGCGACCGCTGTCGACATCGCAATCGCCAGCGGTGAGGTGTAGGTCGCGGGCCAGGGCAAGGCCGTCATGCAGCCTGCGACGATGAGCGAGACGAGGCCCACGACGATGGACTCTTTGTCTCCGGGAACGGTGATCGCGGCAACCCACGTACTCGCGGACAAGGCGATGACCACGCCAGCAACCTGCGCCGAGACGTTGGCCACGGCGTCCGAAGCACCCATCCCGCGAGTGAGATTCTGCACGAAGGTCCACAGCAGACCGAGACCCGCCAGGACCGGGAGCCAGTCCAGATAGGGTGCCGTGTCATCGCGGTACGCCGCGAGCAGTCCGGCCGCACCGAAGAGGAAGAGCATGATCGAGGTCGCGCGGGGCTGCGGTGAGTCCGTGAGCCGGGGCCAACCGTAGGCCACGCCGAAGACGATGAGTCCCGTGGCGAGCAGGAACAAGGTGTAGCCCCAGTACACGGAGGCACTGAGGGCCAGGGCCAGCACCAGGGCAACAGCTACTCGAATCCATCTGATCACAGGACTATCGTGCCTTACTCGGCCGCGAGGACGCGATTTGAGCCGGTATCGGCGATCCCCCGCCGATGCTCGGGTCGCCCGCGATCACCGACTTTCACGGCCAGCAAGCCGCCTTTTACAGACAACAGGCAGCCTTCCACAGGCATCAGACCTCCGCTCGCGGGCATCGGACATGAGTCACGTCCGAACCTGGTCACACCTTTGCGCACCAACCTACGCTGATGCGCACCAGTTCAAACGGATCGCATCAATTCATCCCGATCGGTCAGCACCCAGGCCCGGACAGGCCATACGGAGGACACCATGACAACGATGAAGCCGATTTCACCCAACGACCACTACTTCGACCACTACCTCTTCGACAACGGCTCGGACCTCGGAGCGCAGCAGCTCAATTCACTCTCCGCCCTCTTCGACGGGACCACCCGTTCGGTCCTGAGCACTCTGCCCCTCCCCGCATCACCGAACAGTCTGGAGATCGGGGCAGGAAACGGCTCGGTGGCCCGGATGATCGCCGAGCAGACCGGCGGGCAGGTGGTGGCGATCGACCTCGACACAACACACCTGCCACGAACGCCCGGAGTCGAACCGCACCGTCACGACATTCGCGAGGGAGTCCCCGCTGGCCCCTTCGACCTCATCCACGCACGGCTCGTCCTCACCCACCTGCCCGCGCGACGAGAGATATTCGCCCAGCTCATCGATGAGTTGGCCCCCGGAGGTTGGCTCGTTCTCGCAGATGTGGGCCTTGCCGACGAGCTGCTGGTGGCGCCGGAGGAATCCGATCATGATGTCTGGCGCAAGTACAACGATGCGGCGTACCGGCAGGTCGGTCCGGCCGCCGGACACGACTATCTGTGGGCCGAGCAGACCGAGGCAGCCATGTTCGGTGCCGGGCTCAGCGAGGTTTCCGCAGAGCACCTCGTCCCGCTTGCCCGCGGCGGCGGTCCTTGGGCCGTCTACCAATCCAACCTCAGCAAGCAAGCCGAGGCACCGCTCCTGGCCACGGGGCTGAGCATGACGGATATGGACCGCTACCGCGCCATGCTCACTGACCCCGAATTCCGTGCGCGCTTCTTCTCACTGACATACACGGCAGGACGCAAGCCGAGCGCATAACCGGCCCCACCTCTCCAGCGACCCGGCGCCCTCCTCCCCCGGCTTTGGGGAAGCACACCTTCGCACCCTCGGTATACTTTCCCCAGGCCGCATCTTCTGCGGCCGCACCGAGTCAGAGGAGGTAGGACGAGTACATGCGAATCCTGCACATCTGCCCCACCGCCCGGATCGAATCCCCACTGGCACCGGAATCCCTGCAGTATCTCGGCCACCAGATCGAACGCCTCAGCCTCGATCAGCTGAGCCGGGCAGACTCCAGCTCGCTCGCTGCCGACATCGTCGTCGCCGACGCCTGCCTGGACCTGTCCTTGGCGCCTGCCATCGCCGAGGCGGTGGCGCAGACGCGCATCGCAGCTCCGATCATCGTCGTGCTCAGCGAAGGCGGACTGGCCACCGCCTCGGCGAAATGGAACGTGGCCGACATCGTCCTCACCACTGCCGGCCCCGCCGAGGTGGAGGCCCGCCTGCGCCTGGCACGTGATCACCACCTGGCGCAGACCTCACACGGCGCCACCTCGTGGGGAGGCGGGGCCGGTGTGAGCGCAACCGGCTCGACAGCCACCACCGGAAGATCGCGGCCCGACCGCCCATCCTGGAACACCAGCGGCCCCTGGACGAGCGAGGGCGAGCCCATGATCGTCGTCAGCGGCGCCCTGCGCATCGACGAGACCGCGTTCACCGCGCACCTGGGCGAGCGCAGCCTCGACCTGACCTATCGCGAATTCGCCCTGCTGAAGTTCTTCGCGCTGCACCCCGAACGTGTCTTCACGCGCGACGAGATCCTGCTCGCGGTGTGGGGCGATGACTACTTCGGAGGGACCCGCACCGTCGATGTGCATGTCCGCCGAGTGCGTGCGAAACTCGGCAAAGACTTCGAGAACGCCATCCACACCGTCCGCTACGTCGGCTACCGCTTCAGCCCCGACTCCGCGGCCGCACACGGCGACGGTGATGAGGCAGAGTCGGACACCGAAGAAACGCCAGACACCGACGCAGCGGTGGGACCCGACGAAGCGACGGCCACTGACGAGGCCGCGGAGCACGAACAGCCGGATCACGAACTGCCAGAGCACGAACAGTCAGAAGCAGAGTCGAACGAGGAGGACATGAAGGTATGAGAATCGAAGCCAGCGGAGCCGTGACCGGTACCCCGATCACCACCCTCGCCGAGGCGGAGCTGACCTTCCTCGACCGCGTGGCAGCATCCGATGGGTCCGCCGAGATCTCCGGCGGACTTCTGGCCATCGCCACCGGCGAGGACGAATCTCATTCCGCGCAGACAGCGTCGAGCGTATGGCGAATCTATGCCGACGACTCAGCAGACTCGAACGTCGACGCCGGCGCTCTCATCGGCTTCGGCATCCGCGCGCTCCAGGGCGATCGTCATGCGGCCGAATTCCTCATCGACCCCGATCACCGCGGTCAGGGACTGGGCGAAGAGCTGCTGTCGACGATCCTTCAGGAAGAGCCCGACTCCTGGTGCTGGTCACACGGCGACCACCCAGGCGCACAGGCACTGGCGAAGAAGCACAACCTCGGTCGTGACCGCGTTCTCTATCAGATGCGCACCGATCCGGGTCTCTCACTCGATGACCTGCCGCAGACCTCGGCGCCGGAAGGTGTCACGATCCGCTCCTTCACCACCGGTGATGAGGACGGTTGGCGGCGAGTCAACAACGCGGCCTTCGACTGGCACCCAGAGCAGGGGTCGCAGACGGCAGAAGACTTCGCCGAGATCATCCAGGCATCCGACTTCGACCAGGATTCGGTGATCCTCGCCATCCGAGATCATCAGGTCATCGGATTCCACCAGACCAAGCTCACGGACTTCGGCGCTGAGGGCCGCCTCGGCGAGGTCTATGTCGTCGGGGTCGACCCGAGCATCCATGCCAAGGGCGTGGGCAAGGCGCTGACGATCGAGGGCATGCGCCGGATGGTCGCCGCCGGTGCGAGTGTGATCGAACTCTACGTCGAATCCGACAATGCCCCGGCGCTAGGCTTGTACGAGCGGCTGGGGTTCCATGTCGCGGTGGCGCACGTGTCCTACGCGCCGGCTTCCTCGACCGAACGCAATCAGGAGTAGAGCGATGTACGACATCACTGCAGTCGGAGCGGAACTGGGTCTGCCGGACCCCGAGGATCGATTCCTCGACCGGGAGCTCAGCTGGCTGGCGTTCAACGAGCGTGTCCTCGACCTCGCCTCAGACCCTGACATGCCGCTGCTGGAGAGGGTCCGCTTCCTCTCGATCTTCGCCACCAACCTCGACGAATTCTTCATGGTGCGCGTCGCCGGCCTCAAACGCCGCATCAACACCGGCCTGGCCGTGCCCAGCGTCACCGGGCGGATGCCGCTGCAGGTGATGCACGCGATCGGCGTCCGGGCCCACGAACTCATGACCCGCCATGCCGCCCTGCTCAAGGACGACATCGGGCCCCGCCTCGACGCGGAGTCGATCACGAAGGTCCAAGTGGACGAGCTGACCGAGGACGAACGTGCCCGGGTCGACGAATTCTTCGCCGGCCATGTCTTCCCGGTCCTCACCCCACTCGCTGTGGACCCGGCCCACCCGTTCCCCTACATCTCGGGACTCTCGCTCAACCTCGGCGTCCTCCTGCGCTACCAGGACTCCGGCAAGGAACTCTTCGCCCGGGTCAAGGTGCCCCCGCGCCTGCCCCGGTTCTTCAATGTCGCCACGGCCACGGACCGCCCCGTCGGCCGCGATGTCCCCGCCCGCTTCGTTGCGCTCGAGGACATCATCGCCGAACACCTCGACACTCTCTTCGAGGGGATGGAGATCATCCACCACTCGACCTTCCGCGTCACTCGCAATGAGGACGTCGAGGTCGAAGAGGACGATGCGGAGAACCTCCTCAAGGCTCTGGAGAAGGAGCTCCTGCGACGTCGCTTCGGCCCCGCCGTGAGGTTGGAGATCACGGAGAACATTCACCCCCGGGTCCGCGAGATGCTCAAGGACGAACTCGGCATCGACGAGAACGAGATCTACCAGCTGCCGACCCCGCTCGACCTCTCCGGCATGTCGGATATCGCCGATGTTCCCCGCGATGACCTGCACTTCCGCAAGATGGTCCCGCAGATGAACAAGGACCTGTCGCTGCGCGAATCCAGCGACCAGGTCGACGTCTTCGCAGCGGTGAGCAATCGCGACATCCTCCTCCACCACCCCTACGACTCGTTCTCCACCAGCGTGCAAGCATTCCTGGAGCAGGCGGCAGCGGACAAGAACGTGCTCGCCATCAAGCAGACGCTCTACCGCACCTCGGGTGACTCCCCGATCATCGACGCCCTCGTCGACGCCGCACAGGCCGGCATCCAGGTCCTCGCCGTCGTCGAGATCAAGGCCCGCTTCGACGAGGAGGCCAACATCACCTGGGCGCGCAAGCTCGAACGCGCCGGTGTCCACGTCGTCTACGGAATCGTCGGCCTCAAGACCCACGCGAAGCTCTCCCTCGTCGTCCGCCAAGAGGCCGAGGGGCTGACCCGCTACTGCCACGTCGGCACCGGAAACTACCACCCGAAGACCGCACGCGGGTACGAGGACTTCGGGCTGCTGACCAAGGACAAGAACGTCGCCGATGACCTGACGAAGCTGTTCAACCAGCTCTCCGGCTACGCCCCCTTGGCCGAGTATTCGCGTCTGCTCGTCGCACCCACCCGGGTCCGGTCGGGACTGACCGAGCTCATCGACAAGGAGATCGCCATCGCCGAGGCGGGCGGTGAGGGCATGATCCGAATCAAGGTCAACTCCATCGTCGACGAGGCGATCATCGATGCCCTCTATATGGCCTCCCGGGCCGGGGTCAAGGTCGAGGTCTTCGTCCGCGGCATCTGCGCCCTGCGACCGGGCATCCCCGGGGTGAGCGAGAACATCACCGTGCGCTCCGTCCTCGGCCGGTTCCTCGAACATTCGCGGACCTTCGTCTTCGGCAACGGCGGCGATCCGCTCGTCTACATCGGGTCGGCGGACATGATGCACCGCAACCTCGATCGTCGCGTCGAAACCCTCGTCGAACTCGTCGCCCCGAATCACAAGGCCGAGATCATCGAACTCTTCGACCTCGCCTTCGCGGACACCACCTCGGCGTTCGACCTTGCCGCCGACGGCAAGTGGACGCGCAGCACCCACGATGATGAAGGCAACCGTCTCACCGAGTATCAGACGGAGCTCATCCGCCGACATCGCAAGCGTCGACAGATCGGGGAAGAGGCTTGAGCGCGAAATCGGTCGGTTCCGCGCAGGCCTCCTCGCGCGTCACCGCAGATATCCTCGCCGCCGGGGCCCTGTGCTGGCGCCAGGGCAGCGAGGGCATCGAGGTCGCCCTCATCCACCGCCCCCGCTACAACGACTGGTCCTGGCCCAAGGGCAAGGTGGAGTCGAGAGAGACCCTCCCTGAGACTGCCGTTCGTGAGGTCAAGGAGGAGACGGGGCTCGACATCACCCTCGGCATTCCTCTGCCCTCGGCCGAATACATGGTCGGTGGAAAGAACCTCAAGAAGGTCTTCTACTGGTCGGCACAGGTCAAGAGCGAGAACACCTTCGCGCCGATGAACAAAGCCGAGGTCGATGAGGTGAGATGGCTTCCCGTCGGCGAGGCCCGCACGAAGCTGACGTCCTACGCCGATCGCGACCAACTCGATGCCCTGGAGAAGTACGATGCGACCGACGCCCTTCGCGCCTGGCCGCTGATCCTCGTCCGGCACGGCAAGGCCTTTCCCCGCGCGAAGTGGCATGAGACGGAGCACGTGCGCCCGCTGCTGGCGCTGGGCACCCGCCAGGCCATGGCCCTGACCGGGCTGCTCTCGGCATGGGGCACGAAGAAACTGATCTCGAGTCCTTGGAAGCGGTGTGTGGCCACGCTGGCTCCCCTGTCTGCGGCGACAGGCAAGTCGATCAGGAAGGTCTCGTGCCTGAGCGAGAAGGCAAGTTCAGCGAACCCCGACAAGACCTCGCGGTACATCGAGAAGCTGCTGGAAAAAGGCAAGCCGGTCATCTACTGCACCCACCGGCCGGTCCTGCCGCTGATCCTCTCGGTCTATGCCAAGCACGCCCCGCAGCGCATCGCGGAGAAGCTGCCGAAGGAGGACCCCTACCTCAAACCCGGTGAGATCATCGTCGCGTATGTGCGTCCGGGGGCTGTGCCTCGCATCGTCGAGTTCGAACGGATCCGCCCGATCGACGCCTGAGGCTCGGCGTGTCTTTGCCTCGGCGCGTCTTTGCCTCGGCGTGTCTGCACCCGGGTTTCGGCGTGTCTGCACCCGGGTTTCGGCGTGTCCGTCACTGCGCCTAGGCGTGTTCGCCTCAAGATTTCAGCGTGCCCGTGACTGGACTTCACCCGTAATGACTGGTCACAGCGTCACCCGAAATGCCGGGCTTCAGCCCTCCGACGTGTCGTCCCGACAACGATCCTTTCATGAATTCACCCCGGCCTGTGATGGAGCACTCACTCGGACTTGAAGCCTTCAGGGTTCATTCATCTTCCATTCACTTAGCCACTCCCCGAGCTTTACACACGATCCTTAGCGTGTAACACGAAAGATCGAGCAATCTCGAACAGTGTTCTCATATTCGAAAGGCATCTTCGTGAAGCTGAAGCACCTGGCACCCTCCGCTGCAATCCTCGCAGTCGGCGCACTCACCCTGTCGGCATGCGGCGGAACCTCCGCCACCGGAGAGGAAGCAAGCAGCGGTGGCGACAGCGACCTGCAGGGCACCCTCACCGGCATCGGCGCTTCATCGCAGAAGGCTGCGATGGACGCATGGACCGCCGACTTCGCCTCGGAGAACTCCGGCGTGACCGTCAACTACTCCCCCGATGGCTCGGGTGCAGGCCGCGAGCAGTTCCTGGCTGGCAACGCTCAGTTCGCCGGCTCTGACGCTCACCTCGACGATGACGAAGTCGAGCAGGGCAAAGAAGCTTGCGGCGCCGATGGAGCCTACGAGTTCCCCGTCTACATCTCCCCGATCGCGGTGGCGTTCAACGTCGAGGGTGTCGACGAACTCAACCTCTCCCCTGCAACGATCGCCAAGATCTTCAAGGGCGAAATCAGCACGTGGAACGACGAGGCAATCAAGGCCGATAACCCGGATGCTGATCTGCCTGACACGAAGATCACCGCCGTGCACCGTTCCGATGACTCCGGCACCACGGAGAACTTCGCCGAGTACCTCAAGGCCACAGCCGAGAAGGACTGGGACGCTGAGGTCAGCGGAGACTTCCCGAAGGACTTCGGTGGCGAAGCTGCACAGGGCACCGATGGTGTCGTGCAGACCGTTTCCGACACCGATGGAGCCATCGGCTACGCCGACGCTTCCGCTGTCGGTTCACTGGGCAAGGCCAAGGTGAAGGTCGGCGAGGAATTCGTCGAGCTCTCCGCCGATGCCGCCTCGAAGGTCGTCGACGCTTCCGAGAAGGTCGAAGGCCGCAGCGAAGGCGACCTCGCCTTCGATCTGGCTCGCGACACCACCGAGTCGGGCGCCTACCCGATCGTCCTCGTGTCCTACCACGTCGTCTGCTCGTCCTACAAGGACCAGGAGACCGTGGACATGGTCAAGGCCTGGGAGAAGTTCGTCGTCTCCGAAGAAGGACAGAAGTCGGCAGCGGATTCCGCTGGCTCGGCTCCACTGTCTGACGACCTGCGTTCGCAGATCGAAACAGTCATCGATTCGATCAAGGTTGAAGGCTGAGACTTGGCCACTGACCTGCAGAATTGATCAGTCGAGAAGCGGCGCAGCGACCCTGCGCCGCTTCTCGGTGCCTAGGGATCCGTGAACCGGATCCACCACAAGTTTCATGAGGAGCACTTGTGCCGACCAGCACACAGACCACAGAGTCCGGCCCTGCCGGAGCACCTGAACCGGGCTCACGCGGTGAGTCCGGGGCGGGCCAGAAGCCCAAAGCCGTCGTTCGTCCCGGAGACCGGATCTTCTCGGCCGCGACGCTCATCGCCGGCATCCTGATCCTGCTCATCCTGGTAGGAGTCGCCCTGTTCCTTCTGGCGCAGTCCAAGGACACCATCGAAGCCCAGATCACCGATCCGAGCTCGATCACCGGCGGCAAGGGATTCTTCTCCTACGTCTGGCCACTTATCATCGGCACACTGATCTCCTCCGCCATCGCCCTGCTCGTGGCGACTCCGTTCGCACTGGGCATCGCATTGTTCACCACGCACATGTCGCCTCGGAAGCTCGCGCCGCTCCTCGGCTACGTCATCGACCTGCTCGCCGCGATCCCCTCCGTCGTCTACGGACTGTGGGGAATCGCCCTGGCCGGCAACCTCACCGCGTTCTACCTGTGGCTGTCGAAGTGGTTCGGCTGGATTCCGATCTTCGCCCCAGACGCGAACGGCGATGTGTCGAACACCGGGCGTACCCTGCTGACGGCTTCCCTCGTGCTCGCCATCATGATCCTGCCGATCATCACCTCCCTGACCCGCGAGGTCTTCCTGCAGACTCCCCGCCTGCAGGAGGAAGCTGCTCTCGCTCTCGGCGCCACGCGCTGGGAGATGATCCGCATGTCGGTGCTGCCGTTCGGAAAGTCCGGCATCGCCTCGGCGACCATGCTCGGCCTCGGCCGCGCGCTCGGCGAAACCATGGCTGTGGCCATGATCCTCTCCCCTGGACTGCTCACCGCATCCCTGGTGGTCAGCGGCAATCAGACCATCGCCTCTGAGATCGCTCAGAACTTCCCCGAAGCCGCCGGACTGCGACTGTCCGAGCTGATCACAGTCGGCCTCGTCCTGTTCGTCATCACCCTGCTGGTGAACATGGGCGCACGTGCAATTGTTGCCAAGACCTCGGTGAAGGGCAGTTGAGAATGTTGACTACTACGAACAATTCGACGACCACGTCTCGCGCCCTCACCTCCAAGCAGCTGCCCAAAATCACACCATGGGTGATTGCGGCCGCCTCGATCATCGTCGCGACCATCATCAGCTTCATCGCCTTCGGCGGCTTCAACATCCCTGTCGTCGCAGTCCTCGCCGGGCTCATCAACGTCGTGGCCGTCTTCACGCTCTCCGGAGCCTACGAAGGCCGCCGCAAGGCCACCGACCGGGTGGCGACCACCGTCGTCACCTCTTCGTTCATCCTCGCCTGTGTTCCCCTCATCTCTCTGCTCTGGATGACCATCGCCAAGGGCGGAGCCGCTATCAGCTTCGACCTCCTCACCCGCACGATGCTCGGCATGAAGGGCGTCCTCGACCAGCAGTACGTCGCCGGCGAAGCAACAATCGCAGGCGGCTTCTACCACGCGATCGTCGGCACCGTCCTGATCACGGCCATGGCATGCGTCATCTCGATCCCCATCGGTGTGCTGACGGCCATCTACCTCGTCGAATACTCCGGCAAGAACAAGCTGGGCAAGGCCATCACCTTCCTCGTCGACGTGATGACCGGCATCCCCTCGATCGTCGCCGGACTCTTCGCCTTCGCCCTGTTCTCCACCATCGTGGGCTTCATCATGCCGGATGCGGCAGGCATTGCGAAGACAGGCTTCACAGCCGCCGTAGCACTGTCGGTGCTCATGATTCCGATCGTCGTGCGCAACACGGAGGAGATCCTGCGTCTGGTCCCCATGGACCTGCGCGAGGCGTCCTACGCTCTGGGCGTGCCGAAGTGGAAGACGATCGTCAAGATCGTTCTGCCCACCTCGGTGTCGGGCATCCTCTCCGGCATCACCATTGCGATCGCCCGTGTCATCGGCGAAACCGCACCGATCATGGTCACCGCCGGATTCGCCAAGGCACTCAACTGGAACCTGTTCTCCGGCTGGATGTCGACCCTGCCCACCTACATCTACGACTCGCAGCTGCGTCCCGTCTCCCCCGGTGACGCGGCCCTGGCCAGCTCGGAGCGAGCCTGGGCAGCAGCCCTCGTCCTCGTCACCTTGGTCATGGTCCTCAACCTCCTCGCCCGCGTCATCGCGAGGGTGCTCGCCCCGAAGACAGGGCGCTGATGAAGCGCTGAGACCCTGACGCACCCCATACTTGTTACAGACATTCCACAGATAGGGAAACACATGTCCAAGCAGATCGACATCAAGGATCTCGACATCTTCTACGGGGACTTCCGCGCCGTCGACGGTGTGCAGATGCAGATCAAGCCCCGCTCGGTCACGGCCCTCATCGGCCCTTCCGGCTGCGGCAAGTCAACCGTGCTGCGCACCCTCAACCGGATGCACGAAGTCATTCCGGGCGCCAGCGTCTCGGGCGAAGTGCTCATGGACGGCAACGACATCTACGGTGCCGGCGTCGACCCGGTCAACGTGCGTCGCGAGGTCGGCATGGTCTTCCAGCGCGCGAACCCGTTCCCCACGATGAGCATCAAGGAGAACGTGCTGGCCGGCGTGCGCCTCAACAGCAAGCGCATGTCGAAGTCCGAGGCCGATGACCTCACCGAGCGTGCACTGCGCGGCGCCAACCTCTGGAACGAGGTCAAGGACCGCCTCAACCTGCCCGGCTCCGGACTCTCCGGTGGTCAGCAGCAGCGCCTGTGCATCGCCCGCGCGATCGCCGTCGAGCCCGAGGTCCTGCTCATGGACGAACCATGCTCCGCACTCGACCCGATCTCCACCCTGGCCATCGAGGACCTCATCAACGACCTCAAGGACCAGTACACGGTCGTCATCGTCACTCACAACATGCAGCAGGCCGCTCGCGTGTCCGACAAGACCGCGTTCTTCAACATCGCCGGCACCGGCAAGCCGGGCAAGCTCATCGAGTTCAACGAGACCTCGACGATCTTCTCCAACCCGGAGAAGGAAGAGACCGAGAACTACATCTCCGGCCGCTTCGGATGATCTGAGGCGGCTGCAGGAGCAGCCGTGACTACGGCTCGCCGAGGTTGGCTGCAGTTCTCATCGAGAATTTCCAACGGGTGGTAACTTCGTCTCGATCCAAGCGCCTGGGTCGAGACGAAGTTACCACCCGTTGCCTGCATTCACGGACTGCAGTCACGGCAGATTGTGGGCGACCTCATCGAGGGGTGTGCTGAAGGCACGGGTGAACTCTTTCAGCAGCGTCGCCGGGCCTTTGGCTGTGACTGCTCCCGAAGAGATCGCGGCGTCGATGTCGCCATCTGCGAGCAACCTGCGCAGACTCGAACCTCCGAGACGCAGATCCGCGTCGGGAAAGGGCCCCGTTGCGACCGAGACCGCGGTGGCAGACACATCTGCGTGGGCGGTGGCCGGACCTGCAGTCACTTCGACGCTGAAGGCCTGGACCTTTTCGTCTGTGCGCGCAGTCAGCAGGGCGGCTGCGAGCGAATTGTCGGTCGGCACCTCATTCTCACGCGGGACGTCCATCTGGCGTGCGCCCCAACGGCCCAGACCGACCACAATGGGCTCAAGGCCCTGGCCGTATTCGCTGAGTCGGTAGACGACGTTCCGGCCGTCCAAGACCCTCTCGACGACTGACGCATCTTCGAAGTCGCGCAGTCTGCTGGTCAACAGGTTCGACGGAATACCGGGGATCCCCTGCCGGAGTTCATTGAAGCGCTTCGGGCCCACAAGCAGATCACGCAGGATCACCAGAGACCACCGCTCCCCCACAAGCTCTGCGGCTCGAGCCAGACCACAGTACTGTCCATATGACTTCATGGTTGACACCCTAGCAACAGAAGTTCATCATGAGAACTGCAGTTTATTTTTTAAAGTTCACTATCGCCTTGCCGCACAGATCGCTCAATGAGGAGAATCCCATGACCCGCAAACTCATCACCAGCCTCTTCCATTCGCTCGACGGCGTCGCCTCCGCCCCCAACCTGTTCCAGTTCGACTCATTCGATGATGACCTGGGTCAGTGGATGACCGGAGCCATCAACAGTGTCGACGACTGCGTTCTGGGCCGAACCTCCTACGAGGAGTGGGCAGGCTACTGGCCGAACATCACGTCGGGCGAAGACACCATATTCGCCGACTTCATCAACTCCACACCGAAGCATGTCGCCTCACGGAGCCTGTCTCCCGAAGATCTCACCTGGTCCAATTCGACGCTCATCAACGGAGATCTCATTGAGTACGTCAGGGCGTTGAAGGAAGGCCCTGGCGCAAACATCGCGGTGCAGGGCTCGCTGTCCGTTGTCAGCCAGCTCCTCGACGCAGAGCTCATCGACGAACTGACTCTGGCCATCCATCCCGTTGTCGCCGGCAGCGGCCGCGCGATCTTCGACGGCAATGCACCCAAGCGCCTGTCTCTGACCGACGTGCAGAGAACCTCCAAGGGCAATCTGCTCGTCACCTACGCGCCGCGGCAGGCCTGACAGCGGCCGGGCCACGGCACGACTGGCAGCAGCCCGAACACCAGGTCCAGCGCCGGGCCAAATCTCGGCAGCGAGTCCCCCTGAACATGGCCTGGGAGTTGCCTCCTCAATCAACCGAATGACCTTCCCAGCAACACATCGCCGATATATCGTTATATATCGTCAGAGCGATACATTCAGACCTGGAGGTCATCATGAACGAGCCATTCAATCACGGAGGTTTCTCTCGCCGAGGCGGCGATTGGGGCGGTTCCAACATCTGGGAGGCGATGGAGCAGCTGCGCTCTTCCTTCAACCCCAAACAGCCTTTCCGCATGAACCGTGGAGACGTCCGCGCCGGGATCCTCACATTGCTGGCCGAGGCCCCGATGCACGGCTACCAGATCATCCAAGAGATCGAAGAACGCAGCGGCGGCAGTTGGAAGCCCAGCCCGGGGTCGGTCTACCCGACGCTGCAGCTGCTCACCGATGAGGGACTCATCAGCGCGGAGTCCTCCAGCGGGCGCAAGACCTATTCGCTCACCGAGGCCGGACGCGAACAGGTCGAATCCGAACCGGAGTCCAGTGCTCCGTGGGAGACGACGAAGAAGCCCGACGCACCAAGAGCCGCAAACCTGGCCAAGGCCGGCGTCGAGTTGGCCCAGGCAGCGGCTCAGGTCGGTCGTACCGGCAGCAAAGAACAGGTCGCTGAGGCGGTCACTGCTCTCGAGGAGACCAAGCGCAGGCTGTATTCGATCCTCGCCGAGGACTGACACGTGAAGGAGAGGACCCTTCGGGCTCGCTACGGTCGCATCCTCCGATTCGCTGCGATCCAGATGATCGTGGCCTGGTGGTTCGAGTTGACGCTGCCGCGAATCGGCCTGGGTCGGTTCGCGGCCCGGGGCCGGATAGACCGGTGGCGTTCGAGCGCCAAACGGTTCCGCGCCCTGGCCGTCGAGCTCGGCGGGCTGATGATCAAAGTCGGTCAGTTCCTCTCCTCGCGTATGGATGTGCTCCCACCTGAGATCACCAAGGAACTGGAGGGGCTGCAGGACGAGGCCGCCCCTGTTCCGTTCGAGCAGATCCGCACCCTCGCCGAGGCGCAGCTGGGGATGGATCTCAACGACGCTTTCGTCTCCTTCGATCCGCGCCCGCTGGCTGCCGCGTCCTTGGGTCAGGCGCATTCGGCGACTCTGACCTCGGACAATGCCGAGGAGCTCGGATTCGCCGAGGTGGTCGTCAAGGTCCAGCGTCCAGGCATCGCCGCTGTCATCGCCGTCGATCTGCGCGCCCTGCGCCGGATCGCCGGCTGGCTCTCCCGAGTCCGGTTGATCTCCCGACGGGTCGATATGCCGGCACTGGTCGAAGAGTTCGCCCATGTCAGTCTCGAGGAGATCGACTATCTCCATGAAGCCGCGAATGCGGAGGCCTTCGCCATGGACGCGGCAGCATCGGCAACCGGGTCGGCGACACCGTCGGCGGCACGGTCGGCGGACGCGTCAGATGCTGCTCCTGCGGTCGAGTCAGCCCGGGTGCAGGCCCCGCGGATCGTCTGGGAACAGACCACACCACAGGTCCTGACCATGGAAGATGTCACAGCAATCAAGGCCAACGACATCACCAATCTGCGCCGAGCCGGGATCGACCCCCACAAGGTTGCAACAACTTTCGCGCACACGATGTTCGACCAGCTCTTCCGCACCGGCTTCTTCCATGCCGATCCCCATCCCGGCAATATCTTCGTGACACCTTCTCACCCGGGCACAACCTCGGCGGGGCCGAACTGGCACCTGACCTTCGTTGACTTCGGAATGATGGGGCACGTGCCCGAGAACCTGCGCGCGGGCCTGCGGGAACTCATCATCGCTGTGGCGCTGCGAGATTCCCGCCGCCTCGTCGCCAGCGTCGAACTCATCGGGGTTCTGCTCGACGGCGCGGACACGGAGGAACTCGAGCGCTCCCTCACGGGACTCTTCGCACGATTCGGAGGCATGGGGTTCGCGCAGCTGCGCGACGTCGATGAGAAGGAGCTGCGGGCCTTCTCCACGGATTTCGAATCAGTGGTGCGGGATCTGCCTGTGCAGCTGCCGGAGAACCTCTTCCTCATCATCCGCTCGCTGTCCATGGTCTCGGGCCTGTGCAGTTCGCTCAATCCTTCATTCAACATCTGGGAGGTCGTCGAACCCTATGCCAGGGAGCTGATCGAGGAGGAGAAGGGCGGCGTCGCCGGCACTGCGGCCAAGGAAGCCCTCAACTTCGTGCGCCTGACGCTGGGTCTGCCGGGACGACTCGACAGCCTGGTGCAGAGGCTCGAGAACGGCGAACTATCGGTAGCCACTCCAAAACTGGACCGCCGGGTCGCCGGCCTCGAACTCCTGGCCCGCGGCGTGATCTCTGCCGTCCTGTTCACCGGCTTCGTCATCGGCGGTGCTGTGTTGCTGCCGACGACGAGGTTGGGTGGCATACTGCTGCTCATCGCTTCGGCGCCGGCGCTCATCCACAGTCTGACCACCCTGCTGCGGCACAGGAGGCTCACACTCCGACAACGGAGTCGGTGAGTGTCGGGGCGCCGGACAGCAGCGTCAATCAGCTCAAGCCGATGCCTCCAGGGAGTTGCATACTCTATTCCCAAGCATCCACTCGCAGGGGCGAAGCCCAACGATTGGTAAGTTTTAGTCGATTCAAGCACGCGGGTCGACAAGGACTTACCAACCGTTGTCTGCATTCAGGCTGTCTGCCCACATTTGGACCACAACATGGTCGAGAACCGCTCCATACGCGCGGGAGAATTCGGTCAACAGCTCTGCCGGGCCATCGGAGATTACCAGTGCGAGCCGTCATGTCTTCGACAGCGGAACCGGCAGACAACTGACACTGATCGTGGCTGAGCTCCGCGACACTCGCCCTCCACTCCGACTGGAATTCTGCCGGCCCACCCATCCACGACTCAATCCGCTCCGAATCAGCTGATGTACGACGAGAGTCTTCGAAAGGATCGTCATGACAACTCATACAGTTTCATCATCAGCTCACACCACCCGCACCAGCGTCCAACTCGTCTCTGGTCTCTTCGGCGCAGTGTTCCTCCTCGTGGGCATCCTGGGCTTCGTTCCAGGTATCACCCAGGACCTGGACACGATCATGTTCGCCGGACATCATTCACAAGCCGCGCTGCTGGGGATCTTCCAAGTCTCGGTGCTGCACAACATCGTCCACCTGCTCTTCGGCATCGTCGGACTGCTCGGGCTCAGGTCACGCGGACTGGCCAAGACATACCTCATCGTCGGAGGCATCGTCTACGCGGTGCTGTGGATCTACGGACTCGTCGTTCCGATGGAGTCGATGGGCAACTTCGTTCCGCTCAACACCGCCGACAACTGGCTGCACTTCGTCCTCGCCGTCGCCATGGTCACGACCGGGATCGTCTTCGGTTGGAAGACCAGCGCTGCGGCTCAGAAGTGATGCACGGCAGTAACACATGCCAGTGAGGCGCACCCCGCGGCGCAGTAGTGACGATTCAGATCAGCCGACGAAGGTCCGGACCACCAGGCCGATGCAGATCGCCAATGCCGCTGCCGCGGGGATGGTCAGAATCCAGACCCCGGCGATGGGCAGGATGAAACGGGCACGGGCGCGACCCTTGCGACCGGCGTACTGAGTGCCCAAGATCGCTGATCCTAGAATGAATGTCAGCGACACGGGGACTCGCATGATGAGTGCTGCGGTGTACATGAGCACCGTGGCGGTGCCGTCCGCTGCCACAGATTTCAGAGGATCGAGTCCAGCCATGCGCACCGACAGGGTGCGCACCACCCGCCATCCGCTCAATCCGGTACCGATCGCCAATGCCCCGGCGATGATCAGTCGCACCGGCCAGGAGATCTCGACCACGGAGAGTTCGGTGTACGGGTTGGCCTCGACCGCAAGGAGGCCGACCATGACCAGGGCCGCGATCTTCTGTGCGTCCTGGATGCCGTGGACCAGCGACAACGAGGCGGTGAGGACCGAGTCGACCATGCGGGCACCGCGGAAGAGCGGCTTCGGCGGAGAAGCCGCGAAGGTCTTCGACAGCAGAGCCGTCAGACCCCATGAGAGCAGGAAGCCGAGAATCGGCGAGAGCACCAGCGGCAGGATCACCGAGTCGAGGGCTTCCGCGGAGTTGACCGAGAAGCCCAGCACGATGCCGGCACCCAGGAGTCCGCCGATGAGACAGTGCGTGGAAGACACCGGCAACGCGAGATAGTACGTGAACAGACTCCACGCCGTTGCTGCGACGAAGGCGATGATCAGGGACGTGAGGATGACTTCGGGGTCGCCGTCGAAGTGGACGATCTGGTTGGCCACGACGGAGGCGATTCCCTCGCCCAGCAGTGCCCCGATGAAGTTGAAGACCACGGCCAGGCCCAGGGCCCACCGTGCATTGATGGACCGTCCGACGACAGCGTTTCCGATGGTCAGCGCTGCATCATGGAAACCGTTCGAACCGGCGAAGATCACCGCGGTCACGATGACTCCCGCCAAGAGCAGATCCACGGACTACGACTCCTTGATCGCTATGGCGGCGACGACCTTGCCCAGCTCGGTGAAGCCGTATGCGGCGCGAACGAAGGCCTGTCCCAGCTGCGAGACGGCGGCCATGTAGGTCAGGCCCCGCTTCGAGTTCGGAACAGCATCGGACATTCGCCACTGCAGAGCCTCGACCTGGTAGGTGAGGCGATTGATGGAGTCGACGTAGTCCCACTGATCCAATTTGCCCGGCAGTCGGGTAACCATGCGGGAAGTGTGGTCCGTCTGGTTAGACAGGACGGCCAGGGTTTCGAGGACGCCTGAGGGCAGCTGATCGAATGCTTCAGAGGCGAGGACGAAACCAGCACCGTGGAGAAGATGGCAGATATCGCGCATGTGATGACCGAGCAGGTACAGGTCATTGCGATCGAAGGGGGTGATGTAGTTCTCGCGCAGCGCACGAAGCACGGCTCCCATGTCTTCATCGGCTTGATCGCCGATCTCGCGGAGGCGGTCTGCGACCTGCCGGCGTTCGCTGACTTCGATGCCGGAGAGTTCGGCAAGCACCAGGTTGCATTGCCTCATCTGTCCGACCAGGTCGGAGAGACGTTCGTAGAAGACAGTGTCCTGCGGTACTCGCTTGAGCCGCATGCGCTCCTCCTGCCCGGGGCCCGGTCGAGCCGGACGAATGTGCATGTTGCTTCAATTGTATGTGCCGGACGCTGAACCGAGAGCGCCTCTCGGCGGTAGGCCGCTCGAAGCGGCTGAATTTGGAGCCCGGGGCTTCAGATCCAGCGTCCGGTGGCCACGAGGGCCACCCACAACGATACTCGCTCACACTCATGAGTCCACCGCCGAGGCGGGTGAACGAGAGTTGACAATCTCACAGTCGCGCACCGGGTCAGGTGCTCCGCATACGGTCAGGTCGCCTGCTCAGTCCAGTCCGCCGTGGCGGTGGGAGATGGCGGCATCCTTGAGGTCCTTCGCGAACTGCCGCAGCCGCGTGGCCGCCTCGACGTCGTCGGTGCCTTCGGCGCACATGCCGACAAACGCGGCAGCCCGAAGGAGGGCGATGACGACATCCCCACGGAAAGCGCCGGCAAGGATCTCATCGATGGCACGGGCCACCTCGTCGGGACCTGCGGGCAGCTCCACCCCGGCGAGGATGTCGTCGAGGCCGAGCCCGTCGGTCACCCTGCGCTGCCCAGCTGAGAACATGTCGGCGAGCTCACGCGGAGCGGTGAGTATCCACTCCCGCAGCGCATACAGGCGCCAGAGCGCTCCCGGCGCGGAGACAGCGGGAGCCGCAGACCACATCTCGGCGATCACCTCGAGACCGATGTCGTCGGCCAACTCCACGAATCGCTTCGTCGCGGCCTCGTCGCGCTGTCCGCGCGAGTCTCCGAGGAGGAGCGCCGCGGTGGCATGAGAGGTCTCTGATCTGGTCACCGGGTCACTCGTGTCGCTGATGGAATCGAGATCGGCCAGAGGTATCGGGCGGTGGAAGCGTGGCTGTGTCATCGTCAGAGCAGTCTAGTCCCCCACTCTGACCGGTGCTCCATCCTGAGCCGGCTTTCGCCTCCCGGTCAGGTTTCATTCGTCACGTTCACAGTGGCCACTACTAAACTGGTGACAAATTCGTGCCTGCGACCCGCAGGTCACGAGTGCAGACAACGAGGAGGAACTCCCGTGGCAAAATCATCAGTGGCGAAGAAGGGCCTGGACAAGGCAGCGAAGTTCGCTGTCAACGAGGACGGGTCCCTCAATCCCCGTGCCCAGTCGATGCTGTCGAGGCTTCTGTCGGTCCAGCGCCCCGTGGCTCTCGCCTATGTGCGCAGCCTGCGTCGCCGGAACCCGGATGCGACTCCGGAAGAGCTCATCAAGATCATCCGTCGCCATTACCTCGCCCTGACCACCTCGGGCGGAGTAGCTGTCGGCGCCACCGCCGCCGTTCCAGGACTGGGTACGACCGCAGCATTGGGTGTGGCCACAGCAGAGACTGCCGGCTTCCTCGAAGGGACCGCGCTGTTTGCTCAGGCGATCTCTGAGATCCACGGACTTCCGGTCCAGGACTCCAAGCGCGCGAATGCGCTGGTGCTGGGACTGATGCTCGGCAAGGACGGAAAGAATCTCGTCCAGAAGTTCAGCAAGCAGTCCGGCGGTTCGGAGTCGATGTTCGGCAACTGGGGTTCGACAGTGACCAAGCAGCTGCCTGCTCCAGTCGTCGATCTGCTGGTACGGAAACTGCGCAAGACCTTCATCCGCAAATTCGCCGCACGTGCCGGTGGCTCACTGGTCGGTCGTCTGCTGCCCTTCGGCATCGGCGCGATCATCGGCGGTGTGGTCAACGCTCAGATGGCCCGCAAGGTTGCCGAAGAGTCATCCGAGGCCTTCGGTGACGCGCCCACGATCTTCCCGCTGGAGACCGATCCCGAGTACGTCGCACCGAAGAAGGATCGCAAGCTGCTGGCCGGGCTGAAGAACGTTGCGGCGCTGCGCGGCAAGATCAAGAAGAACAAGGCCATCGAGTCCGATGTCATCGACGAGGCTGCCGAGGAGTATCCCACTGCACCGGATGCCCTCCCTCGCACCTACACCGGTGACGAGCATCCTGAACTCGGAAAATGATCAGTGAGTGAATCCTGCTGGTCCCCACTGAGAACCGGTTTGAGTATTCGGGCCCCTTACCTCTAATATTATTGAGTCTCCGACAACACTTCCGTGGCGCTTGTCCACGCGGTCTCGTTGGGGCGGGGCCTCTAGCTCAGTTGGTAGAGCAACGGACTTTTAATCCGTGGGTCGTGGGTTCGATCCCCACGGGGCCCACCCGAAAGCAAGACCCCGCGATCCCTGTGAAGACAAGGGATCGCGGGGTCTTTGCATCTCTCAGTCGGATGAGATCTTCTGCGAACCGACGACGCCGAGCAGCTGCAGCTGTTCTGCCGCGTTGGTGCCCTCCATCGGGAAGAACACAAGCAGAGAGATGTCGTCGTCGGGCGTCAGCAGGACTTCGCATCGAAGCTCGAGCAATCCGACCTCCGGGTGGACGAAGACCTTGGTGTCCGAGTGGTGGACTGCCACATCGTGACGCTCCCAGAGCTCCTTGAACTCGTCGCTGACAGCAATGAGATCCCGGACGAATTTCCTTACGTGAGCTTCGCCTGACCTGCGGGCGTAGGTGGCCCGCAAGTCGCTGACGTGGGCTGCGGAGATGCGATCCCAGTGCTCCGGGGGCATCGCCCGAGTGTCGGGGTCGGCGAACCACTCCCAGATGAGATTCCTGCCGCGTCCAGGCTCTCCTGCCAGGCCGTCGAGAAGTATGCGACCCAGAGAGTTCTCCCAGACGATTTCGCCGAGGTCGGTGACGATCACCGCGGGAAGATCCACGAGCCGGTTGGCAACAGCGATGAGACCGGGACGCACGTGACCGTCTGAGCTGCGCGGCGGCACCGGGTGGCCGGCGAGGTGCAGCATGTGGTCGCGCTGATCGCGGTCGCACTGCAGCGCACGAGCCACCGCCGAAACCACTCCGATCGACGGGGTCGATCCCCGCCCTTGTTCGAGGCGAGCGTAGTAGTCGACCGATACTCCAGCGAGCATGGCAACCTCTTCGCGCCGCAGTCCAGGAGTGCGGCGACGATGCGTGTGGCCGGTCCCCACATCTTCTGGCCGCAGCTGCTCCCGTCGACGGCGGATGAAGTCAGCGAACCCAGAACGATCAGTCATCTCCTGATTGTCCATCCGATCGGCCGATGTAACCAGGGACAGTCTGTCCCTGGATCGACAGGGCCTCGTGCCATCGACACCGTCCTGCCAGGCTTGAGGTCATGAGCACATACACAGAGAATCCAACCGTCAACACTCGCCGACTCGGAACGCAGGGACCTCGCGTCACATCTCCCGGACTGGGTGCCATGAGCATGTCCGGAGCCTATGGACCGACACGGTACGAGGAGAGCATCGCCGCCATCCACTCGTATGTGGATGCCGGGGGAACACTCATCGACACCGGAGACTTCTACGGTGCCGGTCACAATGAAATGCTCATCGGCGCCGCACTGCGTGAGCGCAACCGTGAGGACGTCGTGATCTCACTGAAATTCGGCGCCGTCCTTGCACCCGATGGTTCGTTCATCGGATTCGACACTCGTCCAGACGCGATCCGAAACTCTCTGGCCTATTCGCTGAAGCGCTTGGGCACGGACCACGTCGACATCTACCGGCCGGCTCGGCTCGACCCGAGTGTGCCCATCGAGGAGACTGTGGGCGCCATCAGCGACCTCGTCGATGCCGGATACGTCCGCCACATCGGGCTCAGCGAGGTCGGATCAGAGACTATTCGTCGGGCGGCGGCGACAGCGCCCATCAGCGACCTGCAGATCGAATACTCACTGCTCAGCCGCGGCATCGAAGAGAATGGGATTCTGGCTGCATGCCGTGAACTCGGCATCGGAGTCACGGCATACGGGGCTTTGGCCAAGGGTCTGTTTGCAGGTTCCGTGGGAGGGACTCGCGCGATGTTCCCGCGCTTCCAGGGGGACAACCTAGTCCACAATCAGCGGATCGCCTCCACCCTCGCGGAAATCGCTGCAGCGCGGGACGTGACGCTTCCTCAGCTGGCGATCGCATGGGTGGCCGCTCAAGGTGAGGACATCGTGCCGGTCGTCGGGTCTCGCACTGCTGAGCAGGTGGCCGCCACCGTTTCCAGCAATGGAGTGCGCCTGAGCGCCGATGATCTGGCGGTCATCGACTCAGCTCTGGCCGACAGCGAAGTCCGGGGCGATCGCTATCCGTCCGAACAGATGATGCTCTTGGACAGCGAACGCTGAGGACACGGCCGGTCGGCCGCACGACACCGAATGTTCACTCAGCGTTCAAGGCGGCCGCCGAAGGCCTGCTCAAGGGGAATGCTTCCGTCCTGCCAAGGAGTGAGCGCCCAGGCCACCACATATGCGCCGACGCCCAGAACTGGAAGCAGGAACGAGATGAGGACGAGCAGGCGCATCAGCCACACGTTCATTCCAGTGGCCTCGGCGAGACCGCCTGCAATACCGCCGAGAACCCGGTCGGGCCCGCGACGGAAACCAACTTTGCGAATGGAATCAAATAGTTTTCTCATGCCTTCAACAGTACGCAGATTCCGCTGTCTGCACAGGGGTGCTGACCGTCGAACCGGGATGAGGGAAACCGGAATGGCACCCTTTGGGGGCGCTGGCAAGGGAAGGGCCACCTCGGCGGCCATCTGCTTTCAATTCTCGCTGTATGAGACGACGATCACAGGTTTTGGGCGCGCCTTCTCGGGGGCCGACAGCAAGGGCGGTTACGATTAACGGGTTGTGCAACCAATTGTCCGCATCTGCCATCCCAGCAACGCGGCAAAGAGGAGTCCGTTGTGAAGTGGTTGAAAAAGGCCGTCCTCACGCTCGTCGTCATTTTTGTGGCGTTCTATCTGTTCAGTCGGCCAGAAGATTCAGCCGAGGCAGTGCGGAACGCTTTCGAAGCAGTGGGTACCGGTGTCGGCTCACTGGTCACTTTCTTCACTTCCCTGTCCGCGTAGCCGCGCAGGAAGCAGCCTGACGTGTTCGGGGCACTGACCGACCCGAGAGTCGAAGATCATCTCATCGCTGAAGAGGGCGAAATCGTCGTCGACGAAGTTCGCCGCCATTTCCTTGCCTTCGTCTCCCCCACGCTCATCATTCTGCTGGGCCTGGCCGTTGCCGCCCTGAGCTTCACAGTCCCGATCGATTTCGCGTCGATCCCATTGGGAATCGGTGCCGCCATTGCCCTGTTCGGCGTCTACCGTGCACTGTTCGTGCACATGGACCGGTTCGTCATCACGAACATGCGCGTGTTCCGCATCCATGGGATCTTCACTCAGCACAAGGCCACGATGCCGATGGCACGTATCCTCGATATCTCGGTCCATAAGCCCCTGATGGGCCGGATCTTCAGATACGGTCACTTCGTCTTCGAATCCGCTGCCCAGGACCAGGGCCTGCGCGACATCCGCTACGTCGGCCGGCCAGACGAACGAGACCTCACCATCCAAACGGTGATTCAGCGTTCCGGACTGCGCTCGGCCATCACCTCGCTCAACACCAGGGACGAAGACGACGACGAGGAGCTCCCGGACGGTGACGACCTCGTCACCGGCGCCTCGGCCGACATCGACGCCGACACGGACTTCGATTCCGACGCCGACCAGGAATTCGATTCGGATGAGGAGCTCAGGGCCGAACACCAGCCACGCTTCAGCGCCGGCACGCGGACCGGTCAGTACCCGGCAGTGCGCACCGGAGTCGGCCCCAATGTGGACACCGAAGAGTGGAACACGATGGAGTTCAACACCGATCACGGCTTCCGGGACTCGGAGGAGTTCAGGATCGGCAACGCCTCACCGGCCTTGAACGATCCGGTCTCAATGGCCGCGAGCGCGTGGGAGATGCGATGGCCCGAACGCGATCGGATGCAGACTGCCACCGAACTGATGCGGGCCCACCGCTTCCTCATCGACAGTCTCGATGAGAAGCTGCGCCCGCTGGGACTCACCTACGCACGCTATGAAGCCCTGCTCCTCCTGTTCTTCGATCAGAGAGGCGCTCTCCCCCTCGTCGAACTCACCGATCAGCTGCAGGTCGACACCAGCTCATCCTTCTCCACAGTGCGGTGGCTGGAGGACAACGATCTGCTCGAAAGGGCGCTGGAACCCGGTGACGACGGAGAGGTCTTCGCTGAGATCACGCCCAAGGGACGTGCGCTGACCGACAGGGCCAGTCAGATCGTCGCCGATGCCCGCTTCGGCCTGGACACGATGTCAGATGCCGAATGCCGTCAGCTCACCAACCTGCTGGCGAGGCAACGCCGCATCCGGGACTGAAGGCAGACGCTCGGAGTTCCGCGGCAGCGAATGTCAGACTGTCTCCGGTTGCCGACGGGCGAAGTCCGGAGCATGCTCGGGAGTGATACCGATTCCGAGGATGCGCGCCGGAATCACGGTCAGTGCCGGGAACGTCTTCAGCAGCCAGAGGACCGGCGCCGGCGGGCGGATGACTCCGCCGTTGTGGACGACCGGCTCGACCATCGCGTGGATGCCTCCCTGCAGCAGCTCAACCGCTTTCGTCGTCAGCAGCCGTCTGCGCTGCACACGCCTGAGGTCGCTGGTGGACACGCTTCCCGTCCGCAGCGCCTCCGCCAGCAGACGAGCCGTGGCCACACCGTCTTGGACTGCCAGATTGACGCCGACTCCGCCCAGCGGGCTCATGGCATGGGCCGCATCACCGATGCACAGCACCCCGTCGACGAACCAGCGCTTGGCCTCATTGCGCCTGACATCAAGGAGCTTCACATCCTCAAGCCGCAGCGCTGCAACATCGCCTGCCAGCACGGGGAAGGTCTCGGCGACCGCGCGGCGAAGAGACTCGATCCCCTGCTCACGGAAGCGTGTGTCCTCGCCCTTCGGGATGAGGCGGGCCATCTGGACGTGACCGTCGCGCGGAATCGCGACGAACACGTTGCCGCCCTTGGCGCGAGGAGCGATGGATTCGGCCAGCTGCGCCTGGGTGTCGATCCGGAACCACCACACGTCGATCGTGGACCGCAGCTCCCGCATCGACAGCTGCGCCTCGTCCCGAGCCTTCGACCAGCGACCGTCAGCGGCGACGACGAGTGGTGCCCGCAGCTCGGTCTCACCGTCGGGAGCCTGTACATGAACACCGACGACTCGGTCGCCGTCCCAGATCAGCGAGGTCATCTCGGCCCCCATGCGCAGATCGAACCCGGGTTCGTCCTCCCCTGCCTTGGCCAGCAGATTGAGGAAGTCCCACTGAGGTGCGATCGTCATGAACGGATGCGGCGTGTTCAACCTGGACAGGTCGCCGAGGATGTAGTCCCGACCGTCGTCACCCGCGAGACTGATGTTGGTCACCCTGCGGTGGGTGATGCGAGCGAATTCGTTGTAGAGACCCAGCTCGTCCAGAAGCCGCAGTGTTGATGGGTGGATCGTGTCACCGCGGAAATCGCGGAAGAAGTCGGTGTGCTTCTCCAGCACCACAACCTTGACACCACCGCGGGCCAGGAGCAGCCCGGCAACGATTCCGGCGGGCCCGCCTCCGGAGATGATGCAGTCACAGTCGGCATCGAGTTGGTCGTGCGCAGCGTCTGTCATGACACGCTCCTCAGCATTGTGTTCCTCAGCATTGCGGGCACAGAATCGATGCTAGACCACGAGGAGACCGATTGACATGGGGCGGCGAACTCACACAGTCCTGCGTCCCACCCCGGAGACCTTCTCAGTGACGTCGAAGCGCTCACGGTAGCGACCGGTGAGCAGTCGCCACTGCGAATGCAGCGCGGTCGAGGAGTTGAACACGAGCAGGGTCAGCGGATACAGCACCCACTGCAGCCACATGGTCACCCGACGCACCGGTGGAACGTGGACCGGCCGGGGCGGCAGCAGCGAGTTGAAGACGATGACGGAAGCAATGAGACCGACCATGCCGATCTGCTGGATCAGACCGACCGTCATCGGCATCCGCTCGATGAGGTCCGTAACCTCTCCTGTCTGGGTTGCCACAGCGAAGGGAATCCACCCGCCGACTGCGATGATCACAGAGATCGAGGCCAGGCTGACATGACCTTCGATGAGTGAGAGGAAGCGGAGGAACCCGGGCCAGAAGGGTGTTCGAGCAGTCCCGGAGAAGACCCTCACCCCTACATAGGGCACATCGCTGGCACCGTATGACCAACGGCTGAGCTGCTTGAACTGAGCCACCATCGTGTCCCTGAATCCGCCGGCGAGGACAGCATCCTGGTAGATCGGAACGTGGATGGGCACGACACGGTAGTCACCGTCGAAGTGGAACCAGCTCCTCCAGTACTGGTGGCCGTCTTCGACGATCGTCTTCTTCGACCAGAACCCCATGTCGACGAGCGCGGTCAGTGGCTGAGAGTGGGAGGCGAAGTTGCGCAGCGAGAGAGGGCGGACCGTGGTCGTGAGATTCCAGAAGCAGTTCGCGCTCGCGACGACACGAGAGGGCGCGGGCGCCTCCCAGATGTTCGTGAGGTAGAGGCTGATGGGTTGGAACGCGAGGTGGGCGCGATCGGGCGCGAGCACATATTCGTAGGCGACATAGTCGAAATACGCCTCGTGGGGTGTGTTGTCGCAGTCGAGGCTGGTCACGAGCACCGACTCGGGATCGATCCCGTTCGCCTCCACCCAATGAGCCAGCCGCTGACCGGCGTAGGTGATGTTCGCGCCCTTTCCCGCAATCTCTCCCGGGATTCCGGCCGGATGCTCGACGAGGACGAAGGCCGCAAAACCGTCACCGTACTCGGCCGCCAGGCGACGTGCCGTCTCAGCCATCCGAGGCCCGCCGCGTTCCTCATAGGCGAAGAAGACGACGATCTTAGAGGGCGAGGTCGAGGTGTGCAGGAGGGAGCGGATTCCGTCGGCGACCACATCGTAGGGCTCGTGGTAGGCAGCGACCACGACAGCATGGAGCACGGACGAGGGACGCATCACTGCACCTGGGTTCTCGCGCACTCGGGCAATCGTCGCGGCGTGCTGCTGCGCCCGGAACCCAGACCAGGGATAGGGACGTGAGGGCTGTCCGTCCAGCGCCCGTTCGACATCGAGCAGCCTGGCGCCCCAGTCCACTCGGGAGCTGCGCCGGAAGCGCACAAATCCTCGTGAAACGTCGACGGCTCCGCGCATCGCCCGAAACAGAGTGAGTCCGACAACGGTGAAGACGTAGATCGCCCCGGCAGTCGCGTCGATGAACGGCAGGACGAACACCAATCCGATGGCGGAGAAGCTCACGATCGCCGGCAGTGCTTCGAAGCACCTGTAGGCCCTCGTGCGCGGCCCCGTGGGAAGTTCGAGCTCATCGGCAGGACGGTGGACCGCGGAATTCAGTTCACGAATCGTTCTCACACTGTCGATCCTGTGTGAAGATCCTGACCGACTGTTGGTCCGCAGATGCAGGCCAGGTGAATACTGGACATGCATTTGCCGTCGCCGGCGCGACTAACTCAGACCCACAGCACTCCCGGCTGCGGCCGCAATCGCCTCTGCCCCACCAGATTCGCCAAGGTCAGCGCCCCGCTGAGCGGATCGCCGGCGGGTTCGACAACGGCCGCCCCTGGCCTCAGGCGCAGAGCCTCAGCACGAAACGCCTCGACGAGAGACTCACCTGCCCGGCGCAGACCACCGCTGAGCGTGACTCGGGATGCGGCGTCGACTCCTTGGCCTCCGGCTGCGATCGCACTGCGCGCGGCCTCGCGTCCAGCCTCGGCCAACAGTGCGCTGGCCACGGGATCACCCGCACCGGCGCGGCCAGCCACGTCGACGGCGAACTCGGCGAGGAGTCCTGCTCGATCGCTGCGCGTGTAGAACTGTGCAGGCCACGTGCCCGGTTCGCCGAATCTCTGTCGTGCCGCCTCAAGCAGACCGGCGCCTCGATCATCGACTCCGTCGTGGCACTTCAGCGCTGCCTCGAGTGCCTGTCTACCCACCCAGGCACCGCCCCCGCGGTCACCGAAGAGATGCCCCCAACCGTCGACTCTCCTCCACTTCGGCAACAGCATTCCCTGCGGGTCGGGCCCGGGATGGGCGATGGCGATTGCTCCCGTGCCCAGGACCGTCACCGCTCCCCCACAACCCGATAGGGCGCCGAGGTGGGCCGTCAACGCATCGATCGCCACCGCCGCTTCTGCTTTCGCCTCCACCACCAGTGATCGCGCAAGCTCCCCGACGTCGGCGCTCAGTGAGGCGATGCCGGTGGCACCGATGCCGACTCCGCGGATCGACTCGACATGGTCCGGCCATGCTTCCTTGGCCGCGACGACGAGCCGCCGGATCTGCTGTGGGGCGTTGCTGCCCTCGGCTCCGATGGAGACCCCGGGGCCGGTAAGGACCCCCAGCGGCTCGGCCGCGACACCGTCGGCCGTGGCGCCGTCAGCAGTCGTGCTCGCAGCATTCGCGTCGAAGGGTGCGATCGCGACGCGACTGCCGGTGCCACCGATGTCGATGCCGAGGACGAAACCGCTCATGAGGTCTCGCGTCCCGATTCAGCAGACACTGCCGCAATCGCAGCCTTGACTGAGCCGTCGGAGTCCGCGAGATGCTTCGCCGCGGCCTGGGGCGTCACCGAGGTGAAGGAGACGACCAACGCCGTTTTGAGTTCGCCGTCGCAGTCCTCCAGCAGCTCACGGGCAGCAGCATCAGACAGGTCGGCTGCTTCGCAGAGGATCCGCACGGTCCGTTCCCGCAGTTTGTCATTCGTGGCGACCACGGAGACCATGAGGTTTCGCCAGGTGCGACCCAGCGCGATCATCAGCGCCGTCGAGAACCCATTGAGCGTCAGCTTCTGCGCCGTTCCGGCCTTGAGCCGGGTCGAACCCGTCACCACTTCGGGTCCGGTGTCGAGCAGAATATGGTCAGCAGCCGCCTCGGCGACGGGGGCAGCGGGGTTGTTCGAGATGAGCACGGTGTGCGCGCCCACCTCACCGGCGGCTTCCAATGCCCCGCGAACATAGGGTGTCGAACCGCTCGCGGCGATTCCGATCGCCACGTCGTCGGGACCGAGCTTTCCCGCAGCTCTGCGACCGTCGCCGGTGGAGTCCTCGGCGTTCTCCACCGCGTTGACCAGCGCCGCCTGGCCACCGGCGATGTGCCCGACCACGCGCCCAGGTTCGAGGTTGAATGTCGGCAGAAGTTCGCTGGCGTCGAGTACTCCCAACCGGCCCGAGGTGCCGGCACCGAAGTAGTGGACGGTACCGCCTCGGCGCATTCGCTCGGCCGCGATGTCGACGAGTTCTGCCAGCTGCGGCAGGGCCGCCCGCACCGCGGCCAGGACGGCGTGGTCCTCATCATTCATCACCTGCAGGACACCCAGGGTGTCGAGGTCGTCGAGTCCCGCGCTGCGGGGGTTGCGCTGTTCGGTCGGCGACAGCGGGCCCGGGGACGGTGGCTGCTGGGACTGGGTCATCAGCGGTTGCTGCCTTCCACCTCGGCGACGGTGCTGCGGGTCTGAGCCTTGGGGTGGCGCAGGGACAGGAGCCCGCCGATCACGACCATGACGATGACGCCGAGGAGCGGGTACCACTGCCAGGCGACCCACACCTCGCCGGTGATGTACTTCTCCATGACGAAGAAGAAGGCGTTGACCGCGACTGCCAGGGCGAAGGTGATGTTCGCGTCCACAGCGGTGGCGCGCTTGTTGACCATGCCGAACACGAACGCCCCGAGCAGCCCGCCGTAGGTGATGCCCGCGACGCCCAAGGCCAGGATGACGATGTTGCCCTCATCGGATTGGAAGACGGTGGCGGGGAGGATGAAGGCGATGCCCCAGCCGATCGTCGCCCAGCGCCCGACCTTGAAGCCCTCGGCGTCGGTCATCGGCGTCTTCTTCAACCGTGCATAGACGTCGTTGACCGTCGAGGAGGACAGTGCGGACAGAGACGAGGACAGGGTCGACATGGCCGCAGCGAGGATGCCGGCCAGCAGCAGACCCGAGACGCCGGGTGGCAGACCCTCGATGATGAAGAGCGGGAAGATCTCGTCGTCACGGCTCAGACCCAGATCGGCCGGCAGCGCGTGATCGTAGTAGGCCCACAGCGCCAGGCCGACCGCGAGGAAGATCGCGAACTGGACGAAGACGACGACGCCGGAGACGATGAGCGCCTTCTGCGCCTCGATCTTCGAGCGGCAGGACAGGAGACGCTGGACGATGAGCTGGTCGGAGCCGTGGGAGGCCATGGCGAAGACCGCGCCGCCGAGCAGCGAGGGGATGAACGAGTCGGGAGCCGAGATCGGATTGCCTTCGAAGATGAACATGTTCAGCTTGTCGGCCGACGCCGCCTCGCTCAACCAGCCACCGCCGAGGGCAGCGGTGATGACGATGATCGCCAGCAGACCGCCCACGACGTAGAGGCACATCTGAGCCACATCGACCCAGACCACGGCCTTGATGCCGCCGATGAAGGTGTAGGCGATCGTGACGAGTGAGAGGACGACGATGATGACGAAGTAGTTCGTGTGGATGCCCAGGCCGTCGAGGATGACTTTGACCGGGATGGCGGCGGCCAGCACGCGGATGCCGTCTGCCAGCAGGCGCGTGAACAGGAAGGTCACACCCGCGGTTGTCTGGGTCGAGGTGCCGAAGCGTTTGCCAAGGTAGGCGTACGCGGTGAGCATCTCACCGTCGTAGTAGCGCGGGAGCATGAAGAAGGCGACGACGACTCGGCCGAGGATGTAGCCCAGGCCCAGCTGCAGGTAGTTGATGTCGCCGAGGTAGCTCATGACCGGAATGCCGATCACGGTCAGGGCGCTGGTCTCCGTGGCGACCACGGACAGACACACCGCCCACCACGGGATGTTCCGACCACCCAGGAAGTAGCCTTGGAGGTCCTTCTGCTTTCCGCTGAGCTTCAGGCCCAACCACGCCGTGGCGACGAGGTAGGCGATGATCACCAGAAGGTCGATGATCTGCATGGTGTTTCTCCTTCATACAAGGGGTGTGCGTTTCTTCGCGAGGCCTGCATCGGTGCAGGGCCTCATCAGTTCAGTGGTCTCATCGGTCCGCCGGTCTCATCGGTCCAGGATTCTCAGGCGTGTGGGTCTGGCTTCCAGAGGCTCGGGCAGGTTCAGCGGGCCGCGTCCCGGACTCAGCCGTCCGGCGATGCTCGAATGCGCGGCACCGGTGAGGTTCGGCTCGGTGCCTGCGAGTCCGTTCCAGCTCAGCCATCCGAGCAGCGCCATAAGGAGGGCTTCTTTGGCACCTTCGGGCAGCCCGAAGGCCTGATCCGTGCTGGTCAGGGTGATGCCGGGGCCGAGCTCCGAGGCCATTCGTCCCAGCAGCGTCGGGTTCCGGGTGCCCCCGCCGGAGGCGATGACCGTGGTGACGCCGTGTGCGTGGCAGGCATCGGCGACCGTGCGCGCGGTCAGCGCCGTGACCGTCGCGATGGCATCATGCTCGCCGAGGTGGGTCCTGGGTTCGAGGAATCCATCGAGGTAGTCCGCGTGGAAGAGTTCCTTGCCCGTCGACTTCGGTGCCGGAAGTTGGTAGTACGGATCGGCCAGCAGCTGCTCGAGCAGCTCCTCATCGACCCGACCGCGTGCGGCCAGCTCCCCGTCACGGTCGAAGCCCGCCTCCCCTTTGGTGATCCTGCGGGCGAGGATGTCGATGAGTGCATTGGCGGGGCCGGTGTCGAAGGCCAGCGGTGCGCGCTCGGGCGCGAGGACCGTGATGTTGGCGATGCCGCCGAGGTTGAGCACCGCAATCGGAGCCTCGACGTCACCGACAAGGAGGCTGTCGAGGATTCCGACGAGCGGGGCGCCCTGCCCACCGGCGGCAACGTCGCGGGCACGGACGTCGGAGAGTACGGGAGCTCCGGTCGCCTCGGCGATCCATGCCGGTTGGCCGATCTGCAGTGTGGAGGTGACGGCACCCTCGGTGATGTCGTGGCGCACGGTCTGCCCGTGGGAGACGATGAGCTCGGCCTCGACTCCGGTTTCGGTGCAGAGGTCGCTGACGGCCTGGGCGCAGAAGCGGCCCAAGCGGGCATCGACACTGGAGACCAAGGACAGGGGGACGTCGGCAGGCTCGAGCAGACGCAGGATGTCGCGGCGCAGCTGCTGGTCGAATTCGACCTCTCGGCTGGCGAGGATGCGGACACCAAGTTCGGAGAGACCAGCCGCCTGGCGGACACTCAGCTCGTCACCGTCATCGTGGATGAAATCAGCGAGGACGACGTCGAGGGCATCGGCGGACGTTCCTGTCATCAGGCCGGCGATGATCATGGGCGGCCTCCTCCGTGGGTGTCGGGCAGGGTGAGTACGCTGCGGATCTTGTAGCGATCTCCGCGATAGACCGAGCGAACGAATTCGAAGGGCACGCCGTCGGCTCCTCGGGAGGTGCGTTCGAAGAGCAGTGCCGTTGACTGTTCGGGAACTCCGAGGATCTTCGCCTCGCCCGCGTCGAGGAGGGTCGGTTCGATCGTCTGCACACTGTGGTTGAGAGAGATGGAGAAGCGCGAGGCCAGCAGTTCGTAGAACGAACTGTTCTCCAGGTCCGCAGGCTTCAGACCGGGGACGAGGGCGGCGGGGATGTGCAGTTCCTCAAGTGCGAGTGGTTCGTCATCGGCCAGGCGCAGACGCAGAATTGCGATGACCTCGGCATCATCGTCGATGTGGAGCCTGCGCCCGATGTGGGCGCCGGCCTTGGTCACGTCGAAGGAGACCACGCGCGACCCCGGGCGCATACCGCGGGCGACCATGTCTTCTGTGAAGGAGCTCGCTGCCAGTGGCTGGTCGAGTTTCGGGCCGAGGGCGAAGACGCCTGCGCCATGGCGACGGCGGACGACGCCCTTGGAGACCAGTTCGTCGATGGCGCGGCGCAGGGTCATCCGCGAGATGCCCAGCGCTTCGGCGAGCTGGCGTTCGGGCGGGAACTGCTCGCCGGCGGCCATCGTCTCAAGGCGGTCGAGGAGCTGATCCCGAATCGAGTGGAATTTGGTCACGTGACTATTGAGGCATAGGACACACCTGGAAATCAAGACCACTGGTCTGACTTTTACGATTTGAGGACAGATGAGAGGGCATCAGCCGTGTCCGCGGGTACGACTAAGCTGAGGGTCAGCACTCGAGTCTTTTCCCGCCGCAGGAGGCACCGTGTATCAAGCAGCCGATGACCGCTACGAATCGATGAGCTATCGCCCGGTCGGTCGCTCCGGACTCGTCCTCCCCGCCCTGTCGTTGGGGCTGTGGCACAACTTCGGCGATGATGTTGCCTTCCAGAATCAGCGTGACATCGTGCGCCGGGCCTTCGACTTAGGCATCACCCACTTCGACCTCGCGAACAACTACGGTCCACCTCCCGGCTCGGCCGAGACCAACTTCGGGCGACTGCTGCGCGAAGATCTCCATCCCTACCGCGACGAGCTCATCATCTCGACCAAGGCCGGGTGGGCGATGCATCCCGGCCCTTACGGCGGACCGGGCGGCAGCCGCAAATACCTGTTGGCCAGTCTCGACGCCTCGCTGAAGCGGCTCGGCCTCGACTATGTCGACATCTTCTACTCTCACCGCCCCGATGCCTCGACTCCCCTCGAGGAGACCATCGGCGCCCTCGACACCGCGGTGCGTTCGGGCCGTGCCCTCTACGCCGGCATCTCCTCATATTCGGCCGCCGACACAGCCCGCGCCTCGGCGCTGGCGAAGGAGCTGGGCACTCCGCTGCTCATCCACCAACCCTCGTATTCGATGTTCAACCGGTGGATCGAATCCGATGGCCTCCTCGATACGACCGATTCCGAGGGGCTGGGCGTCATCGCGTTCTCCCCACTCGCACAGGGTCTGCTCACCGACAAATACCTCGGCGGAGTTCCCGAAGAGTCACGGGCAGGAAAGTCCACTCCTTCGTTCAAGGATGGCTTCCTCTCCGAGGACAACCTCGAGCGCATTCGCGGGCTGAATGATCTCGCCGAAGCTCGCGGTCAGTCACTGGCACAGATGGCGCTGAGCTGGGCGCTGCGCGATGATCGTGTGTCCTCTCTTGTCATCGGTTCCAGCCGGGTCGCCCAGCTCGAACACAATGTCGCGGCGCTGAATTCGGAACCATTCAGCGCCGAGGAACTGGCCGCCATCGATACGTTCGCCGTCGATTCCGGCGTCGACATCTGGGGAGATGCCCGCCGCAGCACTCAGGAGTGAAACTCGACGAGAGCCGAGCACGGGGCGAGAAACGCCTGCAGTCGCGTCATTCGTGGGCGGCTTCGAGCAGGACCCCGGTGTGTGGGGCCCAGCGCGGTCGGAATGCATAGACGCAGGCCAGCCGCACGAGTGCTGAGCGCTCATAGGTGCGGACCCGGTCTGGATCCAGTCCGCTCGCCGAGGTGATCCGAGAGATCTCCCCGATCACCACCTCGGCGTCGTCCTGGGTCCAGATCCCCTGGTGACTGCGCCACTGCGCGTGCGCGCGCAGGTTGCCCAGGTCGAGTTCGCGTTCGCCGAGGCAGGCCGTGTCGACGTCGAGCAGTCCGGGTCCGGCCACCGGATCCCACATGACCTGCTTGTCATGGAGGTCGCGGTGGATCGGACCCCAGTTCCGCTCCCCCGCCGAGGAATTGTTCCCGTCTGCCAAGGACGCGCCGTCGCTGAGGAGGTCGGCGCTGACCTGCGTGATCAGAGCATCAACCTCGGCGAGCTTCTCTCCGAGGTGGACGCGGGCACGATCGCGCCACTCGTTGAGCACCTGCACTTCCGAGCTCGCCGAATGGACCGGCATCGACGGCATCGCCGCAGCAATCGTGTTCGTCGCGGCACTCGTGTCCGCTCCAGCAGTCATGTCCGTCTCAGTGGTCGTGTCGGTCGTGGATGCGGCGAGCGCCCAAGCGTCGAGAGCTTCAGCCCAGGCACGCGACCAATCAGCACCCAAGCGCTGTGGATCATGGAGTTCGACGCCCGGCAGTGCACTGAGGACGACGGTCGAATCATCCGCGGTGAGCACGGTCGGCAATGCGAAGCCGTTCCGGAACGCTTCGGCCCGGTCCTGTCCGGCGACGATTCCATCCGCTTTGGACGAGCGCACGCATTTGGCGAAGCGTCCATCGGCCAGGCGGATCACGGCTCTCTTCCCCGGCCGATGCGAGACCACGCGGTTCCCAGCGGTGCCGAGCAGTCGCTCGAGTCCCGGCAGCTTCGAGTCTCTGCCTTCCTCGAGCATGTCCACTCGACCGTTGCTGAGGAACCCTGACCTGATCGCAGACCCGTGCTGAGCTTCGAGCGCGATCCGACCTCGGCTGGCGGGCCAGGCACGGCACACAGTCCACTTCTGGCCTTCGATCGTGACGAATTCGGGGATGTCAGACACCGTTTGTGCCGCAGGTCCTGGCGTCATTTCGACACCCGGCTCGCGTTCGCGGACAGAGCCTGCTGAGCTGCATTGATGGTCTGCATTGTGGCCTGCTGCCAATCCGGTCGGCATGTGCGCCACGGTTCGACGGCCGTGACGAGCATGGCCCAGGCGGCCCATGCCTCCACATCGACATCGACTCCGCCTGCTGCTCGGTAGCCGTCGAGGAACCCGGCCTCGAGTGACGTGCCTTCCTCGTCGGTGCGTCGCCGACAGGCGGCCACCCAGCGGCCAAGGTCCATCCCGACAGGGCCGACACCGGCCCGGTCGAGATCGATGATGCGGCATTCCGAATGACCGACAAGCACCTGGTCGGGGCTGAGGTCCCCATGAATCGCACGGGCGCCGCCATCGGCTGCAGCACCGGTGAGGGGTTCGTTCCCGATCCGCTGTCGAAGCTCCCGGACGATGTCCTGGACGGACCTGCCCACTTCGGGCAGCAGCTGCGCCAGCAGCGTCGCGGTTTCCTCGGCTTGATCAAACGGCGATGGAGAGGAACCGGAGACCACCTCGGCGGGGGTGTGGCGGTGAAGTTCTGCGATGATGACTCCCACTTCCTCGGCCACAGCGAGGTCGGGAGACGTCTCCAGGTCACCCGTCCCCCACCAGGGAGAGCCCACAGCCGTTCCTTTGCTGCCGATGGGTTCGACAGGGAGGGTCGGCAGACCCCAATCGGTCCACTGTTTGGCGGTCTCGACCAGGTGCTGCTGGGAGCGGGTGCCGATGCGAATGAACTCGGGAGCCCCCGCGTGCTCTGGCGAATGTTTGAGCAGAACTCTCCGTCCGGGGTTGTAGCCGATGACATCGATCTCACCGTTCAACCGCGCAATCGCGCGAGCAGTCTCCTTCCCCAGCTTCGAATCCGCCGCCACCGATCCACTCAGCAGCACACTGCCGGTGGCACCGGCGGATCGTGGTTCGCTGCATTCGTGCACAGTGATCGTCTCATCGTGCCGGGCAGCCCGCCTGCGAATATTGACGAGCTTGTCAGCGCTGGTCACAACCGCAGTCCACCCCCAGTCCTCAAGCCCGCCGAGGCGGCTCCCGGCTTCCCGCGACCAGGACACGATGGCATTGCGACCGGGTTTGACGCGGATGCGGTTGGGCACGACGGGAAAGCCTAAGCGCTGCGAGAGTGCCTCGGCTGATCTGAGCTCGGTCACGTACGGCAGGTTCGCGAACTCCGCCGTTGCCTCATCGAGTTCTGCCGTTGCCTCATCATCGATTCCATGAAGGTCCGTCATGGTCACGCCCTTACCTCCTGAGGAATATTTCCCATCTGGGAATCTTCGGCCTGTGTGCGCATCCACTCGGCGACGCGTGTGCCGGGATTGCCTGCCAGCTCGCTCGGCGATCCGTCTTCGACGATCTGTCCGTCTTCGAGCCACAGCACCCGGTCGAGGCCGCGGATCATGGCCAGATCGTGAGTGATGACGATGCTGGTGCGCCCTTCGGTCAGCATGGAGACCGAGTCTGTGACCTGTCCCCGGGTCGCCGGGTCGAGGCCCGAGGTCGCTTCGTCGAAGACGACGACGGGGGCGTCGCGCACCAATGCCCTGGCGATGGCCAGGCGCTGGCGCTGCCCACCGGAGAGGGTGTCGCCGCGGTTGCCCAACACGGTGTCGTAACCGTCGGGCAGTCCTTGGATGAAATCATCGGCTGAGGCGGCACGGGCCGCGGCCTCCACCTCGGCGTCGGTGGCATCCAAGCGACCGTAGCGGATGTTCTCCCGCACGGTCGCGGCGAACAGCACCGATTCCTGCAGAAGCACGGACATGCTCGACCGCAGGGAGGCTCTGGTGACGTTGTGGGTGCCGTAGCCGTCGATGAAGATCGATCCCGATTCCGGCTGCGAGAGCCTCAGCAGGTAGCTCATCAGTGTGGATTTCCCGGCCCCTGAGGCGCCGAGGATTCCGACCTTCTGACCCGCGGGAATGAGCAGATTGAGATCATCGAACAACGGGTTTCCATGACCATCGGTCGAGGTGATGCGGTCGAAGACGACATCACCGGCAACGGGTCCCATGGTGAGCGCACCGGGGGCGTCGGCAATCTCGATCGGTTCGTCGAGGAGGTCCGCGATCCGCTCCCCCGATGCGGTGGCGCGGGCGATCCGGCCGGTGTATTTGGCCATATCGCGCAGCGGCTTCATCGCGATCTTGAGGTACATGAGGAACAGCACCAGATCGCCCGGGGACATGGCCCCACGCAGCACCTGATAGCTGCCGAAGATGAGCACGAGAGCCTGGGAGATGCCGACGAGCACATCGGTCGAGCGCTCGAGGCCGGCGGCGAGGCGACGTGCCCGCACTCCCGCCTTGAGTGCGCGTTCGTTGCCGTTGGCGAATTCGCGTGCCACTGTGCCTTCGAGACCGTAGGCCTGGACGACGCGGATGGCGCCGAGGGCCTCAGCAGCGGAGCCGACGAGCCTGCCTTCGCCCTTACGGGTCGAACGCGAAGCCGTCGTGATCTTCGGGGTCGCGATCTTCGAGAGCACCCCGTAGATCGCGGCCGTGATGAGCACGATGGCGCTGAGGATCGGGTCGAGGATGACCATGACGACGAGGAGGACGGCCAGGGTGATGACGTTGCCCACCAGCGGAAGACCGGCCGTCACCGCCACTTCCTGGAGGCGTCCGATATCGCCGACGAGGCGCTGAGAGGTGTCTCCGATCGAGGCCCGCGAGTGGTACTTCAGCGACAGGGCCTGCACATGTTCGAAGACCCGTGAGCGCAGCTGGGTCGCAACCCGGGCGCCGACGAGTGCGAAGCAGATGGTCGAGGCATAGTTCGCCACGGCCCTGCCCGCCACGATGACCGCCAGACCGATCGCGGCGGCGGCCAGGGTCATCCCGACGTTGGATCCGACGCCGATGGTCGGCCCGATCTCTGCGCCCAGGGCAGAGGTCACCGCATCAATGGCGATCTTGAGCGGCCAGGGTTCGAGGATGCGGAAGATGACGTCGCAGAACAGTGCGGCCAGCCCGCCGAGGATGAGCCACTTGTGCTGGCCCAGGTGCGGGGTGAGGATTCGCAGGGTTCGCTTCAGTGCCCCGGGCGAGATCTTCGTCCGGGACTTCTTCGACTGCGAAGCCTGCTGCGACTTCTGCTCTGGTTGTGGGGTCTGACTCATACCGGCTCCATGACGAACGGTTCCAGGATCTCCTGGCACCGGCTGGTCCACGAATGATGGGCCAGGGCTTCGGATCGGGCGGCAGCACCCATACGATGACGCACTTCGGCGTCGTCGATGAGGTTCTGCAGGGCAGCACTCAGGGCACCGGTGTCATCGGCGGGCACCAGTGTCGCGGCATCTGTGCCTTCGAGAACTGCGGGAATCGATCCCACGGCTGAAGCGACGATGGGCAGCCCTGCGGCGAGGTACTCGTAGATCTTCAGCGGTGAGAAGTAGTTCTCCCCCGCCGGGTACGGGGCCACGGCGATATCGAAGGTGCGCAGGTGCGCCGGGATCTCTTCGGGGGCCAGCGCACCGTGGAAGGTCACGCGACCGCCGAGGCGACGGGCCTTCGCCTGCTGTTGCAGAGCCTCCGATTCCGGCCCATGCCCGAGGATGTCGAGATGGAAGTTTCCCTGCAGCCCCGCGCAGGCCTCGATCAGTCGATCAGTGCCGTGCCAGGGTTTGAGGGTTCCCACGAATCCGATCCGCACCGCACGGCTGCCTGATGCGTCCCGGGCGGTCGCGGTGGGGGTGATCCGGTCCGTGTTCACACCGTTGGGGACGACCGAGACATCGCTCAGACCCGGGTAGTCCCGGTTCACCCAGCCGGCGACCGCATCACTGACGCAGACGATCCGCTCGGCTCCGACGAAGCTGTGGGCCGTGGTCCGAGCCGCGTGCTCGTCGTGGACGAGCCCACGATGCTGCTTCTGCTCAGCGAGCAGCGGTGCGTTGACCTCAAGGACCAATGGCGCGCCGAGGCGGCTGCTGATTTCGGCTCCGGCCGTGGAGAACAGCGAATACCGTTCATAGACGAGGTCAAAGCCCTGGTCGGCTCCCGCATCCGGATCGGAAACGGTGTCGACGACCATATCGGCGAGCATGTCGGACAGGCGCATGAGGGCGATCTCGCGTTGGCTTCGGTCCAGTCCGCGTGGCACCTCGAGCCGGGTGATGTCGACGTCGGCGAGGTCGGCTGGGATGTCGTCATCGGTGCGGGTGCAGAAGATGCTGACCTCGTGGCCGAGGCTCCTGAAGGTGCGGACGACTTCCTGCACGTGGACGCTCGCGCCCTTGGTGCCGAAGACTCCGATGCCCGGGTCGAGCAGAATGTAGGCGATTCTCATGACACGTACTCCAGTTCGCGGTCAGCATTCGGTGCGGCTTGGTCGGTGTTCGACGCGGCCTGATCAGCGTTTGGTGCGGCGCGGCCGGCGTTCGGTAGGGCGCGGCCGGCCTGGTCGACCAGTCCGGACAGTTCGCGGGCCTGGGCCGCCGAGTCGTGCAGCCGGCACACCAGATCTCTCGCGGCGTCGGTGATCTCTCGCACGGAATCCGGGGCTTCTCGCAGACGGCGGACCACCTCGGCGATGGCGGTGGTGATCTGTTCGGGATCGCTCCCGTCGTCGACGAGCCAGCCGGTCTCACCATCGATGATGACCTCGGGCACCGCCGTGACATTGCCGGCCACACAGGGAATTCCAGTGGCCATGCCTTCGAGCAGCACGGTCGGCAGGCCATCGGCGTTGCCGTCGGTGCCGATGACGAAGGGGGCGACGAGGAGGTCGTGGCTGACGAAAATCTCGCGGACCTCGGACTGGGTCAGAGCACCGTGCATGTCGACGAGCTCGGTGAGATGCAGAGTGTCGATGAGCTCACGCAGCTCGTCCTCGAGCGGACCTGTGCCGACGAGGTCGAGGTGGCAGGGCAGGCCGCGATCGCGCAGCCGGGCAAGTGCAGTGAGCAGATGCCCGAAGCCCTTCTTCTCGACGAGGCGACCGACTGCCAGCAGCGAGGGAATCGCCTGCGCCGCGCCACTTGGCTGCTCGGCGATGGTGGGACGGTAGGGGAAACGCTCAAGTTCGAGACCGTTGCGCACGACGACGATCCGTTCGCTGAGTTCGGGTCCCAGGATGCGGTGCAGATAGCTGTGGTTGTAGTCGCTGATGGCGATGACGTGGTCGGCGCCTGCGACCTTCCGGCTCAGATCCTCGAGTTCGACGCTCTCATGGAAGATGTCCTTCGCATGTGTGGTGAACGAGTACGGAATAGCGGTCAGGGCTGAGGCGGCTCTGGCCACGGTCGTCGCCACCGAGGCAAAGTGGGCGTGGAGGTGGGTGACCTCGTGTTCGAGTGCCAAGCGGGCCACGGCCACTGCCTGGACGGCATCGTCGTGGCCGAGTTCGGCAAGGTCGCCGAGGTGGGCCTGCAGACCGGAGGCGATCTTCGGATCCTGCAGGCTGTCCTGCCAGGTCTGCCAGTAGCTACGGGCGCTCGAGGGCCGTTCGACGTGAATGACGGGCGCCTTGACCCTGGCCAGCTCCGGGTGGAAGCGGGTGTCGGTCGTGGGACGGAGGGAGAAGATGACGAGCTCTTCACCGGCGGCTTCCCTGGCGAGGATTTCGGAGACGATGAAGGTCTCAGAGAACCGGGGATACATCTTCAGCACGTAGGCCCGGCGGACGGAAGGCTTGGTGGGAGTGTGATCAGCCTGCATAGCGAATCTCCTTGATCGAAGTGATGCTGCCACGGCTTGCTGCAGCTGAGTCTGTGCCGATTGTCTCGGCGTCTGTGCCGATGAGTTCGGCTGCGAGATGTGCGATGGTCTGGAGCCCGGCGAGGTCGACATTCGAACGGTCGATCGAGTGGCCCACCCGATCTCCGAACCAGTCGTTGAGCGCGGCGACGCTCACCTCGGAGAAGGCGCAGGTGTCGACGGCTCCGACGGCAGCGAGCGCTTCTGCCCGCCGAGGTTGTTCCGCGCGATGGCTGTTGCGGGGGACGACGAGAGCTGGGGTCGCAGTCGCCATCACCTCGCTCAGAGTGTTGTAGCCGCCCATGCAGACAACGGCGCTGGCCGAGGCGATGAGACCGGGAATGTCATCGCTGTGTCGAATGACCGTCGTCTCTTTCGCTGCGGTGCGTTTGAGTGCTTCGAAGTCTGCGAAGTCCATCTGCGGGCCGGTCACGACCAGGTGGTTGTACCCTGCCGGTGGCTGTGAGCGCACGGCGATCGAGGCGAGTTCGGCGCCGTCGGAGCCGCCGCCCAGACAGGTGAGCACGAACTTTCCCGGCGTGGTTGTGGCCCGGTCATCGGGGCGTTCCATGGCCAGGTACCCGGTGCATTCGGCGATGCGGGCGAGTTCCGTCGGCACCTCGCCGGTCGTGCGAGGGTCGTAGACGTCAGGATCGCCGTAGATCCAGACCGCGTCGAAGGAGTCCGCAACAGCACCGGGGCCGCCCACGCGATTCCATTCCCGCTCGATCACCTTGGGTGAGTCGAGGACCTCGCGCAGGCCGAGGACCGTCCGGCATCCACGGGCACGAACGTGGCGAAGTGCTTCTCTGAGTTCGCCGTCGATGCCGAAGGGGTGCCGGTCAACGATGAAGAGCTCCGGGTCCTGCTGGTCGAGGATCGCCTTGATGGCGGCCTTCCGAAGCGAGCTGAGTCCCTCCATCGACGAGGCGAGCGCCCGCGGCTGGTATCCACCGGCTGCAGGAGTCACACCTGGAAGAATCACCCAGTCCCACCCTGCCGGCAGGTCGAAGCGGGTGGCTTCGGGATTGCCTGCGATCAGCAGTCCGCTCACTCGTCGACCGGTCAGTGCGGGAAGTGACTTGGCCATGGCGAAGGCCAGTGCACGGTTGCGGCGGATGTGCCCCAGGCCCAGCGAGTCGTGGGAGAACAGTGCGATTCTCAAAGTGGAATTCATAGTTCTCATCTTGTCGCGCGCAATTAAGATGGAATTAAGATTCAGATGAGAAGACTCTTAGGGTCGAATTCGGTCGACATCGAACTCAGTCGACGCGGTAGCCGAATCCTCGCACCGTGGTGACGAAGTCGCTGCCGAGCTTCTTGCGCAGATACCCCACGTAGACATCGACGACGTTGGAGCCGGGATCGAAGTCGAATCCCCACACGTGGGACAGCAGCTGTTCTCGTGAGAGCACATTGCCGCGGTTCTGCAGCAGGATCTCTGCCAAGGACAGCTCCCGGGCGGAGAGGTCGATGATCTTGTCTGCCACCCAGACCTGGCGCTTGAGCAGGTCGATGCGCACGTCGCCGCGGACGAGTTCCGTCTGCGGTGCTTCGGTGGCGGTCTCTTTGAGCCGCAGTCTGATGCGGGCCAGCAGCTCGCCGAATCTGAACGGTTTGATCATGTAGTCCGCCGCACCGGACTCGAGCGCGAAGATCGTGTCATCGGCGTTGTCGCGTGCGGTGAGAACGAGGACCGGAAGATCGGGTCTGTCTTTGCGCAGCTGGCTGAGCACGCTGAATCCGTCGAGGCCCGGCAGGCCGATGTCGAGGACGAGCAGGTCGAAGTCTCCTGTCAGCGCCAGATCACGGCCGGTGATCCCATCGGCGGCGATCTCAGTGACGAAGCCTGCGGCTTTGAGCCCTTTGGCGATGAAGGCGGAGATCCGCGCCTCATCTTCGACAACGAGAATTCTGTTCACTGCGGTCCTTTCGGCAGGATCATTCGGAACTGGGCGCCCCTGGAGACGTGGTCGAGGACTACGGTGCCTCCGTGCGCCTCGGCGATGGCCCTGATGATGGACAGTCCGAGTCCGAAGCCGTGTCCTTCTGTCGACCCTCGACTGAATCGTTCGAAGACGCCGGCAGCGATCTCATCCGGGACTCCGCTTCCTTCATCGCGGACCCAGATGTGGACGTTGTCATCGACTACGCGGGCGCCGAAGGTGATCGACTGGTCCTCCTCGGTGTGTTCGACGGCGTTTGAGGCCAACTGAAGCAGAGCCTGCGTCAGCCGCTGTCGATCACCGGTGAGGACGATTGCCGGTGGAGTCTCGATCCGCCAATCACGCTGCCCCAGCCCTTTGGCCTTGGCCAGGGACTCGTTGAGCAGGGACGGTACGTCGACCTGTTCCGGTCGGACGAAGTCGGGGCGCCGAGATCGCGCCAGAATCAGCAGCTCCTCGACGAGTCGGGCCATCCGATCGGTTTCGTCGAGCAGCATCGTCCGGGTCTCATCGACGTCATCGACGTCGCTGGAGTCCATGGTCTCAAGATGGCCGCTGAGGATGGTCAGGGGTGTGCGGAGCTCATGGCCGACGTCGTCGAGGAAGCGCCGCTGTGTTTCGAAGGAGGCTTCGAGGCGGTCGAGCATGTCGTTGAATGTGCGTCCGAGCTCGGCGATGTCGTCATGGCCTCGTGTGGTGATTCGGCTGCTGAGATCGCCGCCGGAGATCGACTGTGCGGTCTGTCGCAACTCGGTGACCGGGGCCAGAAGCTTCCTGGCCAGCACCAACGAGATTCCCGAGATGAGCAGTGCGGCGGCCAGTGCGACGATGATGTAGATCTGCATGACGTGTGTGAGATCGGTGTGGCTGGCGGTGACGTTGTGGACGACGACGAACGACCCCGGGCCGTTGGCAGTACCCGAGTTGGTTCCGCCAGCTGAGTCGCCAGCGGATGCATTCCCAGCGGGCGCGTTTCCACCGGGCCCGGAAGTGATCGGCAGTACGTAGCCCTCGTATTCATCGCCGTCGATCGTCAGTTTGATCTCCCCGCCGTCAGCGGACACTCCGGCCACGGCCTCCTCGAACTCCTGGGAACGATTCACCGCGGAGTTCGGGTCTCCTTGGTAGAGGACGCGACCATCGGTGAGGAAGGCGAAGAGGGTTTCGTCCTCGTCCGGCCGATTCTGGGCGAGGAACTGGGTGAGGATCTGATCGACGGAGGTGAAGCGCTCCCCTGTTTCGGGATCGACACCGTTCTGGGCGAAGGAGCGCATCTCTGCGATCTCCTGAGTCATGGAGGCAGAGTTCCGCCCCTCGACGTTGTTCGCTTCGACGGTATAGAGGACGAGTCCGACGACGGTGAGTGCGAGTACGGAGAGAATGGCGACCGCGATCGTCAGTCGGTTCTGAACGGTCATCCTGATGCGACGCTCAGTCGTCGTCATCATCGCCATCATCATCGTCGTCGCCGTCGTCGCCGTCGTCGTCGCCGTCATCATCGTCGTCGTCATCGTCGTCGTCATCGCCGCCGGAGCCGCCGCCGTCGGAGTTGGCGGAGGCAGCGGGCACTTCGCGCGGCGGGTTGGGCACCGGCTCATAGGAATGTTCGAGTTCCTCGGGCTCGGACGAGTCGTCGGAAGAATTCGAGGACTGACTCGAGTCGGTGGGCTGATCGGCAGAGCCGTCTGCTGACTCGGTTGCGTCGGCCGATTCGGTCGCACCTGCGGATTCGGATCCATCGGCGCTCGCGGGCGCCGAGGTCTCTGGGGTGACTTCGACCGGGGTGAGATCTGGTGGCTCCGGCTGAGCAGAGGTCCTGACGATGATGACTGCAACCAAAGCGAGCACGACAACCAGACCAGCGATCACGCCGCCCAGAATCTTCGATCGTCCTTCCACGCTCTCAACACTGCCCAAGGCCGGAAGGTTTGTCGAGCGATCCGCGATGAGAGTCTTCTTAGACCAGGTCAACCGCGCACTGCCAGGGATCGTCGGAGTCCCTGTGATACCGTGAGCGCCGACCGCACAGCCCCAGGCAGGAGCCCCTGATGAGTGAGAACCGTCTGCCCGATGACGAGGCCCGGTTCGAGGAATCCGAAAGCAGTGACTCTCATCACGACGGCCCGACCGAGGCCCCCAAAGAGAGCACTGACTCCTCCGACGAGAGCCCCTGGGCCGCGATCAAACCGTGGAAGGGTAAGGCCGCGCGTCTGGACAAGGTGCTGCTCTTCCTCATCATCGGCGTCCCACTCGTCTACCTGGGACTCATGCCGCTGCGTCCTTGGATGCTGGTCAACGCCCCGGTCCTGCAGGAATTCATCAACGGCGCCAAGACCGCTGTCGTTGCCGCAGGTGCCTACGCCCGCGTCGGTGAGATTCCGCTGTGGCTCGTCATCGTTGCCGGATTCATCGGAATGGCGAAACTCGACTGGGCCTTCTGGTTGGCCGGCCGACGCTGGGGCGACGGAATTCTACGGCTCTTCGCCCAAAACGAGCGACAGATCAAACGCATCGAATCCCTCAAGCGGATCCCGAACTGGGCGCTCTTCCTCATGACCATCGTCTCGCGCTGCCCGGGAGTACCGGGAACTCTCGTCTACCTCGTCGCCGGCTGGACACGGATGCGGTTATCGCTGTTCCTCATCGCCGACCTCCTGGGCTGCCTGATCTTCACTCTCATCTGGACGACCTTGGGCTATCAGCTGGGCGAAGCCGCCGTCGATATCCTCAAGGTCGTCGACAAGTACGCGCTGTGGCTGACCTTGGCGATCATCGTCGGCATCTTCGTCATCACCTATATCCGGGAGTACCGGAAGCAGAAGAACGCTCAGTGAGCTCCCACTTCACACGTCGGTGAGCTCAGGCTCCGAAGGACAGGAAGGTCTCGCGCATTCGAGTCGGATCGGCCTTGCGTCCGCTGAAGAGTTCGAAGGCGTCGATTGCCTGATTGACGGCCATCCCTGAACCGTCGAGGGTCCGGCACCCTTTGGCCTTGGCCTCCCTGAGCAGCTGCGTTTCGAGTGGGAAGTACACGACGTCGGCGACCCAGGTCTGCGAATCCAGCAGGTCCGTGTCGAAGGGCGTCCCCGGAAAGGCCGCCATTCCGACCGGGGTGGCGTTGACGATTCCGTCCGCCGAGGTGATGGCCGGTTCCAGCTCCGACATCGAGATTGCGCGGACGTCGTCCCCGATCTCGGCGGCCAGGTCCTGTGCCCGCTCGGCGCTGATGTCGGCGATGACGAGGTCCTTGACACCCGACTCAGACAGGGCGAAGGCGACGGCACGGCCCGCTCCGCCGGCACCGATCTGCACCACGCGGTCCCGTGCCGCACCCTCGAGCCCGGCTTCGAAACCTCGCGCAAACCCGGTGACATCGGTGTTGTGACCCGTCGTGCGCCCGGCTTCGTCGATGACGACCGTGTTGACCGAGCCGATGCGGCGAGCGCCGGGGTCGACCTCGTCGAGTAGCTCGATGACCTGCTGCTTGAAGGGGTGGGTGATGTTGAGGCCGTCGAAGCCGAGGTGCACGGCCGATGTCAGCAGCTCAGCCAACGGCACAGAGGTCAGTCGCTCCTCGGCGATGTCGATCGTGCGGTAGATCGTGGTCAGATCGTGCGCGATGCCTTCGTTCTCGTGCATGCGCGGGGTGCGGGAGGCGGAAATGCCTTCGCCGATGAGTCCCAGGAGCAGTGACCGGGTCATAGTCTCACTTTCGTGTGGTGCGTGTTCACGTGGTGCGTGCGGTGTTTCAGGTGTCGAGCTTGTCGGCCAGGATCTCCATCGCGTGCACATACCCCTGGGCTCCGGCGCCGGCGATGACTGCAGCGGCTACGGGTGAGAGGTAGGAGTGGTGGCGGAACGATTCGCGGGCGTGCGGGTTGCTCAGGTGCACTTCGATGATCGGGTGATCGTAGGATTTGAGCGCATCGTGGAGAGCCAGCGACGTGTGCGTGTAGGCGCCGGCGTTGATGATGGCACCCACGGTGGTCTCTCGGGCTTCGTGCACGGCATCGATGAGGTCGCCCTCATGGTTGCTCTGGATGCAACGGACGCGCAGGCCCACCTCGGCGGCACTTGCGGTGCACATGTCCTCGATATCGGCCAGCGTGGTGTAACCGTAGATTTCGGGTTCGCGGACGCCGAGGAGGTTGAGGTTGGGTCCGTTGAGGACGATAACGGTCTGCATGGTCACCTGGGCAATCTGGCGGCGATCGCGGCCGCCGTCTCGGTCAGCTGGGGAACGAATTCGATGAGTTCGTCAAGGGTTCGGCGGAACACCGGTGCGGCCAATGCGAGGGCGGCCAGCAGCCGTCCGTCGAGGTCGAAGACGGGGACTGCCAGGGCGTTCATGCCGATGTCGTTTTCCTCGGACTGTCCCGCCCAGCCGGTGGTGCGGATCTGTTCGAGCTTGGTTCGCAGCTGTGCGGGATCGGTGATGGAGTTCGGGGTCCGCGGCTCCAATTCGAGCTTGCCGATCGTGTCATCGCTGTTCGGGTCGTGGGCGAGCAGCGCCTGCCCCAGCGCCGAGGTGTGCAGCGGAGAGTCGTCACCGGGATCCGTCGTGGTCCGAAACTGCGGACCGTCGACCGTGATCACCGTGAGCGCAGCATTGCCACGACGGACGGAAAGGATGCTTGACTCCCCCGTGGACGCCGTCAGCGCCTGGAGCAGGTCCTTGGAGGATCCGGCGAAACCACGACGATGAGCCACCTTCTGCCCGAGACGGAAGACTTCCAGTCCCAGGGTGTAGGCCTTGGTGGAGGGATCGTAGTCGGCGTATCCGGATTCGACGAGGCCGCCGAGCAGCCTATAGGCGGTGCTGAAGGGATGGCCGGTGAGCTCCGCGGCCCTGGCGGCACTGATGCCCTCCGCGTGATCGCCGAGGAGCTCGAGCATATCGAAGGCCTTGGTCACGGAGTTGGATCCCTTTGCCGGCATTCTTCGCCTCCTTGCTTCGACTGCTTGGTTCGACTGAGTGAACTGAACGTGGCTCGTTTACGTGAACTGAACGTTGACAGACTATGTCATCTCGATCGCACTGTAAACCACACTGTAACAACGACTTCCATATTATGGCAATAGAGAGATGCGAGGAAGCATGATCAACGCGACCGAAGACGCTCGTCCCGCCAAGACCCCGTTCCGGGCGGCGCTGTCGAGCTGGACGGGTTCGGCTCTCGAGTACTACGACTTCGCGGTCTACGGAACCGCCGCGGCACTGGTGCTCAATTTCCTGTTCTTCCCGGACACAACCGCTCCGGGCATGGCCATCCTTCTGGCGATGGGCACAGTCGGCGTCGCATATGTGGTTCGTCCGCTGGGCGCGCTGATCATGGGACCCCTGGGCGATCGCTACGGACGGAAGTTCGTCCTCATGCTCACCCTGTTCCTCATGGGGTTCTCGACCTTCGTCGTCGGCTGCCTGCCCACCTTCGACCAGGTCGGATACCTCGCGCCGGCACTTCTGGTGCTGTGTCGCGTGATCCAGGGACTCTCCGCTGCCGGTGAACAGGCGAGCGCGATCAGCGTCTCCCTCGAACACTCCCAGGAGACTAAGCGCGCCTGGACGACGAGCTGGACGCTGCACGGCACGCAGTTCGGCACCCTCCTGGCCACCGCGGTCTTCATCCCCTTCACTGCATTCCTCCCAGAGGAGGCGCTATTCAGCTGGGGCTGGCGCGTACCCTTCTGGCTCTCGGCACTTGTGGTGCTCACCGCTTGGCTGATTCGCCGGGGCCTCGACGAGCCACCTGCGTTCAAGGAGGCCCGCAATCAGAATCCTCCGCTGCTGGCCGTCTTCCGCTGGCACAAGGCCGCAGTCCTACGTGTTGCCTCGTGCGCCATGGTCAACACCGTGAACATGGTCTTCACCGTCTGGTCGCTGTCGTTCGCCACCTCGATCGTCGGCCTCGAACGATCGACCATGCTGCTGGTGTCGGTCATCGCCAACGGCGTGGCTCTGTTCGCCATCCCTCTGGCCGCGATCCTCTCCGACCGCATCGGCCGCAAGCCCGTCTTCATCACCGGAGCCCTGGGTGCCGGACTGATGATGTTCCCCTACCTGGCAGCGGTCTCGAGCGGAAACTGGACCCTCATCTTCATCTGCGGTGCGATCATGTCCGGTTGCGCCTATTCGATGGCCAACTCGATCTGGCCCTCGTTCTACGCGGAGATGTTCCCCACCACGGTGCGCGTCACCGGGCTGGCCCTGGGCACGCAGATCGGCTTCGCCGTCTCCGGCGGACTCGCTCCGGTGCTGGCTTCGGCCGTTGCCGGTGCCTCGGGAGAGAATTGGATCTCGGTCGCCGGGTTCACCGCCGGTGTCTGTGTCTTCACGGCGCTAGCCGCCATGACGGCGAAGGAGACCAAGGCGCTCAGCCTCGAAGAGATCGACACAGTGCACGAGGCACGCTCACGCTGAGGAGCATGCCGGTGACGAAGAATTGCCCGTGACGAGAAGTAAGGAAGGACGTCCATGCGAACGTCGATAGCAACAGTGTGCCTGTCAGGAACCCTGGAGGAGAAGCTTCGGGCCGCAGCACGGGCCGGCTTCGACGGAGTCGAGATCTTCGAACAGGACCTCGTCGTCTCCCCCGACTCCCCTGAGGCCATCGCGAAGCTGGCTGGCGAGCTGGGCATCAGCCTCGATCTGTATCAGCCCTTCCGGGATCTCGAGGGCGTCGAGGAAGCACAGTTTCAGAAGAACCTGAAGCGTGCGGAGACGAAATTCCAGCTCATGGCTCGACTCGGGATCGACACCATTCTGCTGTGTTCGAACGTCGGGACAGCCACCATCTCCGATGACGGCGTGGTCGTCGAACAGCTGCGTCGCCTCGGCGATCTTGCTGACTCCTACGGGGTCAACGTCGCCTATGAGGCCCTGGCGTGGGGTCGGTTCGTCTCCGAATACGACCATGCCTGGGATCTGGTGAAGGCCGCCGACCACCCACGGATCGGCACCTGCCTCGACAGCTTCCACATCCTCTCGCGCAACACAGATCTGAGCCGCATCGCGGAGATCCCAGGCGAGAAGATCTTCTTCCTCCAGCTCGCCGATGCACCCGCACTGACCATGGATGTCCTCAGCTGGTCCCGCCACCACCGGGTCTTCCCCGGCGAGGGCGCCTGGGATCTCAGCGACTTCCTGACCAGGATCGCGGCCACGGGCTACGCCGGACCAGTGTCGCTTGAGGTCTTCAACGACTCGTTCCGCCAGAGCGACACCAACCGCACCGCCGTCGACGGCCTGCGCTCCCTGCGCTGGCTCGAGGCCAGCATCGCCGATACACCCGGGAAGGCGGCTGAGTCTCAGCAGTCTGCTGGATCTGCCGGCCCGGGATCGGCACTGGATCTGCAGCCCCTGCCAGAGGTGGAGGAGCCGCGGGGCATCAACTATGTCGAGCTGAGCACCGACGACCTCGGCACCCTGACTCGCCAGATGCACCAGCTCGGGTTCCAGTTCATCGGCTACCACCGCAGCAAACCCCACGTGCAGCTGTGGCTGCGGGGGCAGGCCCGGATCATCGTCAGCGAGGTGACCGAGGAAGCGGGCACCACCTCGGCGCCGGTGAACGGCACGTTCCTGCGCGGAATCGGATTCGAAGTCACCGACTCTCAGTCGGCCATGGACCGCGCCGCGCTCCTGCACGCTGAGGAAGTGCCGCGCGATCAGGCGCACGACGACGAGGTGCTGCGCGGAGTCTTCGCCCCCGACGGCTCCGAGGTCTTCTTCCACCAGTTCGACGCGGCGACGCCGGCGTGGATCAAGGAGTTCGGGCACGATCACGACGAACAGGTCTCCCACATCGACCATGTGAACCTGGCCCAGCCGTCGAACCACTACGACGAGGCTGTCCTGTTCTACACCTCGCTGCTGGCGCTTCACGCCCAGTCCTCACAGGACGTGCCGAGCCCATCAGGCCTGGTCAGGTCGCAGGTCATGTCGAGCACCGACGGTTCGGTTCGGATGCCGCTCAACGTCTCACCGCAGCCGAATGCCGAAGCCGTCGCGGGTCGTGGAATCGGCTCGGTCGTCGAGGCCTACCCGGAGCACGTGGCCGTGGCCTGCGAGGACATCTTCCAGGCCGCCGCGACTGCGCTCTCCCGCGGACTCGACTTCCTCCCTGTGCCCCAGAACTACTATGAGGACCTCGACTCCCGGTTCGATCTCGACCTGGAATTCCTGCAGCGGCTGCAGGAGAACCACGTCCTCTACGATTGGGACGAACACGGTGAGTTCCTGCACTTCTACACGTCGACGATCGGTTCCGTGTTCTTCGAGATGATCGAACGCCGAGGTGACTACCTCGGATTCGGCGCTCCCGACGCTCCGGTCCGGTTGGCCGCACAGCATCGGAAGAACTCACAGCGGGGCGCATGACAGCGGTGACGATCAGCGCAGCCAACGTTGAAGTCAGTGCAGAAGAGGTGGAATCTGGCAGGTTCCGGAATCTTCTGGCAAGGTATTGCTCATGAGCAATGAACAGATCTTCGACGGGCCGTTGGCTCGTGCCGCCCGCGCCCTGGTTCGCGTGTCCGTGAAGGACGTTGCGTCCAAAGCTGATGTGAAGAAGTCCGAACTCAGAGACTTCGAAAAGGGACGCGATGACCTCACCGAACTCCAGGAGCACCGCATTCGCGAAGCCCTCGAAGAATTCGGAGCCAAGTTCGTCCACGATGAATCACAAGGCGGCTACGGCGTCCGCTTGAAGTTCAACCGCGCCAAGGTTCGCGCCATCGAACGCTGGGAAGACGAAGGCGGAACCGCCGCCGAAGACGACGTCTGAGACCACCCAAGCAGACGAGAAGCTGCCCCGACCGTGCGATGTGCGCGGTCGGGGCAGCTTCTCGTCTCACTGGACACTCAGCTGATGAGTCAGCCTGGAGAGTCGCTTGGAGGGTCAGCCTTCGGCGATGAGCTCCAGGTTGTCGACGACACGGTTGGAGAAGCCCCATTCGTTGTCGTACCAGGCGACGACCTTGACCATCTTGCCCTCGACGCGAGTCAGCGCGGAATCGAAGATCGAGGATGCGGCCTGGCCGACGATGTCGCTGGAAACAATAGGTTCGGTCTCGTACTCGAGGATGCCCTTGAGCTCTCCGTCGGCAGCCGTGCGGTAGGCCTCAAGCACCTCGTCGCGGGTGACCTCACGGGACACGATGGTGTTGATCTCGACGATGGAGCCGACCGGCACGGGCACGCGCAAGGCATCGCCGCTGAGCTTGCCGTCAAGCTGCGGAAGCACCAGGCCGATGGCCTTGGCGGCCCCTGTCGATGTCGGGATGATGTTCTCTGCTGCGGCTCGGGCACGACGGGGATCCTTGTGCGGTCCGTCCTGGACCATCTGGTCGCCGGTGTAGGCGTGGACCGTGGTCATGAAGCCCTGTTCGATGCCGGCCAGGTCGTCGAGGACCTTCGCCAGCGGAGCCAGAGCATTCGTGGTGCATGAGGCGTTGGAGATGATGGTGTGTTCGGGCTTGTAGGCCTCGGTGTTCACGCCATAGGCCAGCGTGACGTCTGCACCCTTCGAAGGGGCACTGACGAGGACCTTCTTCGCACCGGCAGTGATGTGAGCCTGTGCCTTCTCAGCCTTGGTGAAGCGGCCCGTGGATTCGAGGACCACGTCGACGTCCAATTCTTTCCAAGGGAGATTTTCCGGGTTCTTCTCGGCGAGGATTGCGATCGACTTTCCGTCGATGATGAGCTTGTCGTCGGCGACCTCGACAGGGAATCCGAAGCGACCGAGCGTAGTGTCGAACTTGAGCAGCCTCGCCAGGTCCTCGATGGGGCCGAGGTCATTGATGGCGACGACCTCCAAGTCACTGCCGCGTTCAAACAGCGCGCGCAGGGTGCTGCGTCCGATACGACCGAAACCGTTGATGGCGATGCGAGTCAATGTCACTCCTTGCGAGGGGTTCTCCTTGTGGGTACATCTCAATAGTCTCGCGTTCAGACGAACCGCAACAGTGGCCAGCGAGACATTCTACGCAAGGTTCTAGCCAGATGTATTGCCAGATGTCGCAAGTTTCTGGCCAACGGTTTCACAGTGTTTCTGCAACGCCTCCGCAAGGGTGAAAACGGGGTGAGGATTCGCGTGAAAGTGCGTGGTGAATCGCGGGTGAGAGTGCAGGTGGGAACGGGGAACTTCTCAGCCGGAGAACGTGTGCCGGTATTCGTTGGGAGACGTCGAGAGGATGCGCTGGAAGTGCATGCGCAGGTTCGCACCGGTACCGAGTCCTACCTGGTCAGCGATCTGCTCGATGCCGAGATCACTGTTCTCGAGGAGTTCCCTGGCCAGGTCGACGCGGGCCCGCAGCACCCACTGCATCGGGGTGTAGCCGGTGTCATCGACGAAGCGCCGTGAGAATGTACGCACGGAGACCCCTGCATTGGCCGCGAGATCTGTCAGCGTCAGTGATTCACCGAGGTGCTGCAGCGCCCATTCGCGGGTGTCCGCGAAGACCTCACCAAGAGGGTCCGGCACGCTGCGCGGCACATACTGGGCCTGGCCTGCACTGCGGTAGGCAGCTGCGACGAGCCTGCGTGCGACCTGGTTGGACAGGCCAACGCCATGGTCGCGGCGGATGAGGTGGAGACAGAGATCAATCGCCGAGGCTGCACCTGCCGAGGTCAGCAGCTCACCTTCATCGATGAACAGAACATTCTCGTCGACCTCGATCGAGGGATAGCGTCGGGCGAGTTCCTTCGCAGTCGACCAGTGGGTCGTGGCTCGTCTGCCGGCGAGCAGACCGGTGCGCGCGAGGACGAAGGTGCCCGTCGAGATCGCGGCGATTCGGGAGCCGCGTTCGAACGCCGATAGCAGAGCCCCGACGACGGCAGCCGATGGTTCGTCGTCGACGACCGAGGTGGCTCCGGGGATGATGATCGTCTCTGCCGACTCCAAGGCGTCCAGGCCGACATCGACGCTGTAGGAGAGTCCGTCGGCCCCGGTGATCACCCCGGCTGCGGCCCCGCAGACCTCGACCGAGTACGGCCAGGTTCCGCCCGGAAGGATGCCGCCCGGGTGGACCGAGTCGGTGGCGCTGACCGCATTGGAGCCGCGGCCGAAGACCTGGACTGGGACGCCGAGGTCGATGGCAGACACCCCGTCCAGAGCCAGCACGAGAATGCGGTGCGGCTGCGAACGGGGTGTTCTGCGCAGAGGTGTTCGGGAGTCATCAGTCATGATTGCTCTTCAGTCTAGGCAATCAGACCGCCCGGATCAGCTGTGGTCGTGGACTCCGGTGAGTTTGAAGCCGAGGCGTCCGTGGGCGAATGCTCCACCGGCCCGAATCGCCGAGGCGGTCCAGGCGGTCTCTGCCAGCTCGGTCTCCGAAGCGCCGGCTTTGACCGCGGCGTTCGAGTGCGCATCGATGCAGTAGGCGCACTGGGTCGTCAGTCCGACGGCATAGGCGATGAGTTCGCGGTACTTCAGCGGGATCTCGCGTCCGTCCTCGGCGAAGACTGCATTGTTGAAATCACCGAAGGCCTTGAGGATATCCGGAGTGGTCTCCTTGTAGGCCTTGTCGTACTTTCCGTCGCCCTCGCGATCGAAGAAATCAGTCATGGTGCGCTACCTCCTGGGATCGAAAACGTTCCAGATAGCCATGCTACCGCCGGTGGCAAGAGGGTGCGTCCGTTTCGTCACACAGCGACGGAATCCAGCACTGGAGCCTCAGTCAGATGATGCCGGGCTGAGCCACGTACGGCTGCGGAGCGATGCTGGGTGCAGCAGCGGCTGGCGCGGCAGCGCTAGGTGCGGAATCGTTCGGAGCGGCTGCGTTCGGTGCGGCGGCACCTGGTGCAGGAGTGCTCGCCGCCACTGCAGAAGTGTTCGGCACTGGTGCGGAGGGAGCGGCGGTGCCGACGTCGTTCACGGGTTCGGCAGCGGACGCCACCGGCGACGTAGCGGCGGATTCGGACTTCGGGGGAACCGCCTCGGCGATGGCCTCGAACATGGCCAGGGTCCCGTGCTGCTGGGCCAGGCTCACCGGCTGGGGGTCGCTGGAGAGCTTGACGCCCACGGTCTGGGTGGCGCGGTCGATGTAGAGCATCTGGCCGTGGATGCCGATGCCGATGACCACGTCGCGGCTGGCCGAGGGCACCCAGAACTGGCTGCGGTACATGCCACCGGGGTAGGACTGACCGGACGGGGAATCGGCGAAGACCTGGGCGGAGTCGGCCGCTCCGGTGAAGATGTCGTCGATCCACTGGCCGGAGAGGACACGCACTCCCTCGGCGGTGGTGCCGCCGCGGGCGATCATCTCACCGAACCTGGTCAGGTCGCGCAGGGTGGTGCTGATGGCGCCGTCGGCGATGGAACCGCCCCACCGGTCCTGGCAGACCTGGGCCGCGTGGGCCGCACCGATCTTCGACCATACGTATTCGCTGGCGATGACGGAGAAGGGCTGCCCGACGACGGCTTCGCAGATCCAGGCCAGGACGTCGGTCTCGCAGCTGCGGTAGACGTAGGCCCCGCCGTGCTCGCGGTCGCTGGTCAGGCCCTTGAGGAAGTCCTTGATTCCGTTCGCCGAGGTGGCTGTCCGCGGCGCGAAGTCGACCGCCTCGAACAGGGCCCGGATCTCGGAGCCTTCCTTGAGGTATTCCTCGGAGAACTTGATGCCCGATCGCATGTCGAGAAGATCGCGGATGGTCGCTCCGGCATATCCGCTCTCGGCCAGTGCCGGCACGCGGGTGGTGACCAGGTCGTCTGGTGAGAGAAGGCCCGCGTCGGTGAGTGCGCCGATGACGGCGGAGACGATGGACTTGCTGATCGAGAACAGCATGTGCTGGCGGGCCGGCTTCATCGGCCAGGCGTATTCCTCTTCCAGCGCGATGCCGTCGCGGGAGACCATCCACGCATCGGTGAATGTGTTGGCCAGAACGTCACCGACGGTCGACCATTTCTCGTCGGCACCGGACCACTTCTCGCGGTCGATGGGCAGGGGACGGAAGTCGTTCTCTTCGGTCACAAGATCGCGGACCGGGCCGATGCCACGCGGGATGCCGCCGACAGGGAAGATCTCCTCCATCCGAGTCAGTGAGAACGCGAAGTACTCCGGCCACTTCCAGGAATCGAGGTCGATGCGTTCGAGGATCGCCTCGGACGGGTCGACGATGGCGTCTTCGCTCGCCGAGGTGAGGTCGCCGGCGCGCGGCAGTGGGGGCAGTCCTGCTATGTCCTGCGGTTCAGCTGTCGGGTCGACGGCGCTTGGCGGCTCGGTTGTTCCGCGTCCATTCTCGGCACCCGCTGGGCCAGCAGGAACGTCACCGGCCTCCGGTGGGAGCTGTGCAGGGTCGGCTGGTGGTTCGGTCGGATCCGCCTGGAGCTCAACCGCGGGAACGTGGTCGGCCGATCCGGCAGGAGGTACGGGTGCGGCAGGAGGTACGGGTGAGGCGGCGTTGTCGCCGGTCTGCTCTGTCTGCGCTGCCGCTGGCTTGATGCCTTTGGTGTTTCCCGAAAGAGCACCGAAGCGACGTTTGCCTGGTTCGTCGGGGGAACCGGGCAGGGTCTTGTCCCCATCTGCCATAGTTCGCCTCCACCTGTCTCGACCGGCACGGACTGCCGATCTGCATGGATGAGCCTACCTGCAGGAGAAGAACCATCACAGTTGAGTTCGAGGTTCAGGCAACATTTCGAGCCACATCGCGTGGGACGACAGGCGTTCTACCAGGCACGTCACCCCAATCGGTTACTTATCAGTTATTCAACTTACAGTTCGGTGTTCTCGGCGCGTTCTGCGCTGATCGCACCCTAGTCGTACTCCCCACCTCGACACAACGCCGCCGTGTTGAGACTCCTGTGCACACGTAGGGGTAGCGACTCTCCACATGCGTCTCGGCACGTGGTCTCCGCGACCTGTCAGAGGAACACGAAACCGATCAGGCCAGCGGCGATGACTGCGGCCCAGGCAGGCAGCTTCCATTTCACCTGGGCGATGAAGACGCCCACGGCGAGCGCCAAAGTGGCAGGTGAGGTGATGCCCTGGGTGAATACCGGATCGTAGAGGGCTGCAGCGAGGATGCCGACCACGGCGGCGTTGACTCCCAGCAGGGCCCGGCGCACGGCCTTCGCGCTGCGAAGTCGCTCCCAGAAGGGCAAGGCCGCGATGACGAGGAGGGCTGCAGGCAGAAAGATCGCCAGCAACGCGATGGCCGCACCGATCAATCCTGTCGGCCCCGTTGTTGTGGAGGCGCCGAGGAATGCGGCGAATGTGAATAGGGGTCCTGGGACTGCCTGTGCGGCGCCGTACCCGGCGAGGAAGGAATCGTGGCCCACAAGACCGGTCGCGACGGTCTCCGCTTCAAGCAGCGGAAGCACCACATGCCCTCCGCCGAAGACGAGCGCACCGGCTCGGTAGAACACATCGACCAGGCGCAGACTCGCATCACCGGTGAATGCGGTCAGGATCGGCAGTGCCACGAGCAGCACCACGAAGGTCGTCAGCGCAATGATGCCGACCTTTCGAGAGGTGCGCACCCCGAAGTCTGGTCGCGCACTGCCTCCATCGGACTGCTCATCCGCATCCGGGCCCTTCGACGCACCGCCTTGAGCGGCTTTGTCTCGTGCCGCTTCGTCTTGAGCGGCTTCTCGGCGCAGCCAGGCAAGTCCGACGACACCGCCGAGGACGATCGCCGCCACCTGGACGAGCGGGCTCGGGATGAGCAGGATGATGATCATCGCGGCCCCGGCGATGGTGGCACGTTTGGCGTCCGGCGTCAGGCTCTTCGCCATCCCGAGCACCGCCTGCGCGACCACGGCCACGGCGGCGGCCTTCAGTCCGGCCAGCCACCCCATGCCCGTATCCCCACCGAATGCTGCGACGCCGAGGGCGAAGGCGACGAGCACGATGGCCGAGGGCATGGTGAAGGCGAACCAGGCAGCCACCAGTCCGCCGAGGCCCGCCCGCTGCAGTCCGATCGCCATGCCCACCTGGCTGGAGGCAGGTCCGGGCAGGAACTGACACAGTGCCACCAGGTCCGCGTAGGCGCCGTCGGAGAGCCACTTACGACGGGCGACGAAGGTCTCACGAAAGAACCCGAGATGGGCGACCGGTCCACCGAACGAGGTCACACCGAGACGCAGGAACGCCCAGAACACTTCACCGATCGTGCCGGGATTCCTGCGCTCATTCCCCACGTCTGCCATCGCTTCGCCCATTCTCACTATTCTGGCCGGGCCGGCTCAGGCGAACCGTCATATCGGTCGAATACGTCGATGAACTTCAGGACAACTTTTCTGCCCTGTCCGCGCGGGTACGACGCCGGGCACGACACATTGACCTTTTACCGTTACACCAGTCCCTGGTCTTCAGCCACGCGGATTGCCCGTGACCGAGATTCGACGCCGAGCTTCGTGAACACATTGACCAGATGGCTCTTCACGGTCGCCTCGGTGACGAAGAGCTCCTGCGCGATCTGCGCATTTGAGGCACCGGTGGCCAGCAGCTTCACCACGTCGCGTTCGCGGCGAGTCAGCTTCGGGCCCGGGTTGCGCATCGCAGCGACGACCTTCGATGAGATCTCGGGAGGCAGGTAGGTCTCCCCGCGCGAAGCCTTCTCGATCGCAGTCGAGATGTCTTCAGGGTTGATGTCCTTGAGCAGGTATCCGGCCGCTCCGGCATTGAGAGCGGCGACGATCTCCGAGTCGTTGTCGAAGGTCGTGAGGATGAGGACCGCGGGTTTGCTCGGCCGCGCGTTCAGCCGCTTCGTCACCTCGATGCCGTCGATGCCCTCTCCCAGACGCAGATCGCAGAGCACCACATCGGGCGCGAGCTCATCGACCAGCTCCAGCGCCTCCTCACCGGTGCTGGCCTCCCCGATGACGGCGATGTGGTCAGGTGCGTCGATGACGGACCGCAGGCCGGCCCGCACCACGGGATGGTCATCGACGAGGATCACTCGAATCGTCATGCGCTGTCTCCTTGTGTGCGTTGTCCTTCGACGTCCCCACCTTCGCCGAGGTGGTTCTGTCGGGAAGTCAGGGTCGGGTTGTTGGGCAGCGTGGCTGAGATCGCGAAGCCCGAACCGGGCGTCGTCTCGATGACGAGTTCGCCTCCCAGTTCGCGCATTCGTGACCCGATGAAGTCGAGTCCGAACCCGGAATCCGATTCGCGCTTTCGCGCCTCGGGTTCGGACATGCCGACACCGTCGTCGACGATGTCCATGCGGATCGACCCGTCGAGATCCATCAGGCTGACCATGACTCGTGAGGCGTGGGAGTGCTGTCGGACGTTGGCGAGCGCGGACTGCGCGGTCCGCAGCAGCGCCACCTCCACCTCGGCAGGCAGAGAGGGCACGGTCTCATCGACTTCGACACGACCGCGGATGGAGGTGTCGTCCTCCAAGCGGGTGAGCAGACGCCGGATGGCGGCGGTCAGGGCACCGTCCTCGAGCTCGGCCGGGGCGAGGGCGGCGATGATGCGGCGGACGTCTCGCGAACTCTGCGCGGCGAGGTCTTCGACCTGGCGCAGGACCTGGGCAGCATGGGCATCACTGGTCCTGTCCACCTCGGCGTGGGCGATGAGACGGATTGAGGAGATCTCCTGAGCGATCGTGTCGTGGATGTCGCGGGAGACCCGAGTGCGTTCCTGGATCTCGCCGGCGTGACGCTGGGTCAGGGCCAGTTCGTCCTGGAGGTCGAGCAGGTTCTGGTGGGCCAGTTCCAAGGACTGCAGCAGCTCTTCGCGCCGGCGCCCCTCGCGCAGGAGTTCGATGTAGCCGCGGGAGAGTCCGAGCGCGAAGACCGCACCGATGAGTGATCCGATGATGCTGGCGGTGCCGACCGCACCGTAGTGGGCCAGGGGCGCCACGACCGTCGCGATGTAGGTCAGCGCGGTGAAGACGACTGCGATGCGCAGGGAGAACAGGTGACCGGCGAGCAGCCACAGGACGAAGGCGATCCAGATGAACTCGGCGGACACCAGCAGGGTGCACAGCCAGGCGACGGCCAGGACCAGCAGCCACCATTTGGCCAGGACGATGGCGCCGCTGCGGGCGGCTCTCACAGCCCCGAGCGCGTACCAGCCGAGGAAGACGATGCTCACGGCGAATGCGGCCAGGGGTGCGGCTCCGGCATCGATGGCGCGGATGCACGAGATCACGGTGAGAGCCAGGGCCATTGCGTGCTGGCCGATCTCCATCGTTCGCTCTGTCCACCCGCGTAATTCCACGGTCCCACCTTCCTGCAAGTCGTTCCTCGCGTTTGTCGTCATTCCTGCCAACTCAACCACATCTGCGGCACCCGCGTGCGCTTTTCGACGGAGCCGGGGCCTGGTCATCGAGATGTCTCGATGACCAGGCCCCGCTTGTGCCAACTGACTGCGTCAGCTTTCAGCAGCTCTGATCAGTGCCTACCGTGGCCCGCCGAGGTTGTGGCCTCGTCCCGGTCGGACTCGACCAGGAGGCGGGTTCCCTCTGTCGAAGCGCCGTCAGCCTGTGCCTCGTCGGTCTGCATGCTGCTGGCCTGCGAGGAGTGGGCGGAGTTTGCTGGCTGATCGTCCCGAATATCGGCGTCACCGGCCGCCGCGGCATCCGCGCCGGAGTACTTGTACTTCGAGTGCGTGATCGCCTTGTTGGGCCACCACATCTTGTTGCCGACCAGGCTGATGATGGCCGGGACGATGACCGTGCGCACGAGGATGGTGTCGACGAGGACGCCGACGCCGACGATGAGTCCCAGCTGCCCCAGGACCATCAGCGGCAGCATGCCCAGCGCCGCGAACACTCCGGCCAGAACGATGCCGGCACTGGTGATCACGCCGCCGGTGTGGCTGATGGCTTCGATCATTCCCTGGCGAGCACCGTGGACGACCGATTCCTTCTTCGCCCGGTGGGAGAGGAAGATCGAGTAGTCGATGCCCAGTGCCACGAGGAACAGGAACGCGAGGATCGGAACCTGAGCATCGAGGACTGCCTGGCCGAACATCGCTCGGCTGAGGAAAGCGCCGAGGCCGATCGCCGCGGCCGAGGATGCCACGTTGACCACGAGCAGCGTTCCGGCCACAAGCGGTGCACGGAGGATGCCGAGCAGGATGATGAAGCTGATGGCCAGGATCATCGGCGCGATCGTCAGGAAGTCCTGAGCGTTGCCGTCACGGACATCGAGTTCGGTGGCCGCCGCGCCGCCGACCTGTGCGTTCGCACCGTCGATCGCGTGGACGTCGGAGCGGATGTCCGTGATCAGGTCGAGGCCTGCGGGGCTGTCCGGTTCGTATTCGCCGGTGACCATGACCTTCGAGATCGAGGACCCCTCGGTCGTCGTCTCATCGATGACGTTGGCGCGCACGACCCCATCGATGTCGGCCACGGAGTCTGCAACCTGATCGGCATGGGATGAGTCGGCCACGATCCAGATCGGCTGCGATTCGCCGGGTGGGAAGTGCTCGGACAGGACGTCGAGACCCTGCGCCGATTCGGACTGCACGCGGAACTTCTCGGACTGGTCCAGTCCCACCGAGGTGCCGATGAGTCCCGTGGCCATGACACCGAGGATGACGATTCCGGCGTCGAGGTGGATGCCCGGCTTCTTGACCACGCGAGTCGCGATGGTCCTCCAGATTGAGGGCTTGGCCGCTGGCGTGGCTGCGGACGCTTCATCAGCAGCCGTCTCATCGGTGGCAGCCGTTTCATCGGTGGCGTCTTGGACCTTGGGGACGAAGGGCCAGAACACGCCCTTGCCGCAGATCGCGAGAACCGGTGGCAGTGCGAAGAGCACGGCGGCTGCGGCGATGAGGAGTCCGACCGCTGCGGCGATGCCCAGTCCGCGGGTTCCCGGGATGACGGCGAAGACGAGGCTGAGCAGGGACAGGACGACCGTCAGGTTCGAGGCGAGGATCGTCGAGGCGGTGTGGGTCCAGGCCGATCCCAGTGCCAGACGGTGGTCGGATTCGCGGCCCAGCTCCTCGCGGTAGCGGGAGATGAACAGGAGCGCGTAGTTGGCTCCGGCGCCGAAGACGAGGACGCTGATGATGCCCGTGTCGAACTGCAGGTCAAGTGCGTCACCGATGGCCCCGGTCACCGTGGAGGCGAGCCCGTCGGCGGTGCCGATGACGATCAGGGGCAGCAGCCACAGGATCGGCGAGCGGTAGGTGATGATGAGCAGCAGGGCGACGATGACGATGGTCACGATGAGGAGCGTGAAGTCCGCGCCGCCGAAGGCAGAGGCGATGTCGGCGCCGATCGCGGGTCCACCGGTGACCAGAAGGGACATTCCGGAATCCTCGAGCGCACCGGCCTGCGAGTCATCGGCGATGAAGTCGCGGAGCCCGTCGACGGTCTCAGCGGTGTCGGAGTTGGTCAGTCCGACCTCGATGGGGACCATGAGCAGCGCGGCCTTGCCGTCCTCGCTCATGATCGGTCGGCTGGCCTGGGACGCATCGTCACCGGCCGCGGAGTCCGCTGCATCGGATGACTCGCCGTTCTGGCTCGAATCTCCGTTCTGGGTCGAGTCGATGTAGTCCCCGAGCGTGCCGCCGAGCTTGCCCAGTTCGGCCTGTTCGTCCGAGCTCAGTGTCGAACCGTCTTCGTGAGAGGCGACGACCATGACCGACTGCTTGTCGGCGTCCGGGAACTTCTGCAGGAGCTGGGCGGCCTGGGTGGATTCGGAGTCGGCCGGAGCTGATTCGTTGGCCCGGTCCTCGCCTGGTCCGGACAGGAGCCCGAAGAGGAGGGTGACAAGGATGACGATCCCGCCGAGGACGAACCACGAACCGCGCTTCGACACGAGTGTGTGCGCGCTTTTCGTCAGTGTTGTGTTCATGTCTCAAGCTCATCAATTTTCTGAGCTGGAAACATCGCCTAGGAGTTCAGACTAAATCTGCAACTTTCGATGGAGTAAACGCAGCAGACGCGGTTTCGTGCCGTGTGACCTGCACAGTTACGTCAGGCGATCGTGGCGCCCGCCGCATCCATCTCGGACAGGGCCACAGTGGATGAGTCCGGGCCGACGCCCGCGATGAGGTCCTGCAGAACGTGCACGGACCAACCGCCTTTGAGCGCGTCGAGGACCGTGGCGCGTACGCAATGATCGGTCGCGATTCCGACGACGTCCACCTCGGCGATGGTGAGCCTCGTCAGCAGATCGCCGAGGTGCTCCCCCGCTTCCGTCGTCCCCTGGAAGGCGGAGTAGTCAGGGGTGCCCTGGCCCTTGCGCACGTGGTCGGTGATGGCATCGACGGAGAGCAGCGGGTCATACGCTGCGCCCTCTGTGTCCGCGACGCAGTGGACTGGCCAGGTGTCGACGAAGTCGGGATCCTGGCTGAAGTGGCCGCCGTTGTCGCTGTCGGCATCGTGCCAGTCGCGAGAGGCGATGATCGCGTCGTATTCGTCAGCGTGGGTGTCGACGTAGCGCGTCACCTCTTCGGCAACACGGTCACCGCCGTTGACGCCGAGCGCCCCGCCCTCGGTGAAGTCGTTCTGGATGTCCACGATGAGAAGTGCCTTGCCCATACCTCGAGCATAGGCGCTTGCTTGGAGTTTTCCAGGGACCGCGGCGAAGCCGCTCAATTCCATCCTGCGGAGCGGAAGATGCTGCGGTAGATGTCCCTGATCACGTCATGTTTGCGGGCGTTGTACTCCATGACCGTCTCACCGGCGGCGTTGGCCTTGGCAACGGAGCGCAGCTTCGCCTCTTGATAGCGGTCCCGATCATCGGGATGGCTGCGCAGTCGGTCCCGAAACATTCGCATGCGGGCGACTTCCGGGCACCGCGGGCCGAAGACGTGGAGATTGCACAGTGGGGTGAGCAAAGTTCCGGTTCCAGCGTCGATGTGCTTGAACATTCGGTGCTGATACCAGGCAGGTTCGCGGATCACGAGTTCGAAGTCGATCGAGTGCAGATGAGGTCGGTATGCAATCTCTTCACCTGGGCTGGGGACGACGAGCGCGATGTCGATGATGGGCTTCGCCGCCAGTCCCGGCACCGAGGTGGAGCCCACGTGTTCGATGCCCAATGCCAGAGGCCCGAGCGCGGACAGGATCAGCTCCGACAGATGTGAATACTGCTCGTTCCAGGAAGAATCATGGTCGACGAGTGCGATCGGTGCGCGCGGCAGACCGGACCGAACCCACATGTCGGAGTCATCGACATCGTGAAAGGTGATGATCTCGTCCAACTCGGAACTAAGAGACTCCGTCTCAGCACCCTGAGACTCAGCGGTGCCGTCATTCTTTTCGGGCATGTTCGTCACACTACCCATAACATTGGTTGGAACCGAGCCCCCTTGGACCCGGCTCTGCCGCTGATCAGCTGCCAGAGTTGCTCAGCCCTGCTTCAGTGCCTTCTTCTGAGCCTTCTTCGCGGCTTTCTGTGCCGCCTTCTTAGCTGCCTGCTTGGTCGTTTGAGCGCCTGCAACCAGGAGGAGCCCGCCCAATGCCGCGACGTTCTTTGAAAAGTGGGTCTTGTGTGCGGCAGCGTCGGCGCCGTCCATGTCCCAGAAGGCGTGACCGGCCAGCGTGGTCGGCACCAGAGATCCGGCCAGGGCGAGCGCGGAGAGGCGCGGCTTGAAGCCCAACGCCATGGTGGTCCCGGCGAGGAGCTGAAGTCCGCCGTTGGCACGGACCAGGAGTTCATCGTCTTCGGGCAGGACCGGCACGTATTCGCGGATCGCATCGAGCGTCGGAGCGGCAGCAGCAACTCGCCCGCCGGGACTCGTCAGTGCCGAGTAGCCGCCGGTGATGAAGATCGGTGCGGTGAGTACGCGTCCTGCCGTCTGCAGCAACGATGATCCGAATGCCATGGAATTCTCCTTGAGGTTGGGGGTTTTGAGCCTAACGGATGCCCGACCTCAGCCTCAAAGCACTTCGCCATCAGGCGTCACTGTCGGACTCGCTGTAGGCGCCTCTGTCGGACTCACTGCAGGCACGGGCGCTTTCGGCGCCTTGATACCCAGTTCGGGCTGTTTGCGGAACTGGCCGGTGACGACGAGAACGGCGATGACGATCGCCGAGACGATCCAACCGGATACTCCCAAGAACGAGACCAAAGCCATGTCCGGCGCCTCGGCGGATCCATCGATGAAGAGTCCGAGAAGCATCCCCGCCGAACCGTTGAGGGCGGCATGCGCGGCGACGGCCGGCCAGACCGAACCGGTGCGCAGCCGCAGCCAGCCGAACAGGATGCCAAGCATGATGCACCCGCCGACCATGAACGCCAGGCCGGTGATGTCGGGGCGAGCGAAGTTGTATCCGAGCAGGATCAGCGGTGCGTGCCACAGACCCCAGATGACTCCGACGATGATGAGTGCGGGCCAGGTGCCGAGGGGACGCAGGCTCGTCAGCAGCCAGCCTCTCCAGCCGACTTCCTCACCGAAGGCGACGAGCACGTTGAGCACCGACCCCAGAACCATGAGCCCCAGATAGCCGATCACAGCCACGACCACCGGGATGTCTTCCAACCCGGGCAGCTGCGCCAACTGCGCCTTGAAGCCAGAGAGACCGAGCAGATCAACCTGCATCCATCCGAAGGCCGCACCCAACAGGTAGGCCACAGCAACCAGCACGAAGACACCGAAGAAGGCGAGCGCGGTCATCCCGAGAACCCGGCCGAAGGGACGCAGCGGCCAGATGCCGAGGTACCTGACAATGCTGGCCCGGGGTTCGCCGGTGCGTCGGCGCTGGATGAGCATCGCCACAACCACAGCGATCAGCGGGGTGAACATCATGGCCATCCCCGTGACCTGTACGAGCATCACGTTTCCGATGCCCTCGCCGCTCAGCCACAGCGGCAGGCACACGACCCAGGCGAGGATCACCGCGACAGCGACGAAGACTGCGAACTCGAGCCACGGCACCTTGGCAGGCGCAATCGCCAACGGTCGCCCCTTGGCGTCGACTTCTTCCCCCGCCGAGGCAGCTGTCGGCTCTGCGTCCACGATGACCTTATCGTTGCGATCCGTTCCCATGCTCACGGCTCCTCCTCATATCCTGCACAGTCTCTACGATCCAACCTACGTTGTCGCAGAACCGGGCACCTCCGCCTCGTGGGTGAAATCGCTCTCGTCCGCATGGGCGAGCGGCCCTGACCTTCCACCCGGCCCGTTGCATCCAGACGCTCCACCCCATCCACATTCTGAGATACGATGAGCACCGTTGTATCACCGTCGATTCGTGCAAAGGCGCAATCCCATGACTGAACCAACCCCGAAACCCCATCTCTCGGACGCAGATCATCTCTCCGTCCTCGGCTACAACGACTCTTTCGAGCGGTCGATGAGCCCGTGGGCGAACTTCGCCCTCGGTTTCACCTACCTCTCGCCGCTCGTCGGCGTCTACTCGCTCATGGCCGTCGCGCTCTCCACCGGCGGACCGCCGTCGATCTGGTGGATCGTCATCGTCGCCTGCGGTCAGATGCTCGTGGCCCTGGTCTTCGGCGAGGTCGTCTCCCAGTTCCCCATCGCCGGCGGAATCTACCCGTGGGCTCGCAGACTCTGGGGCAAGCGCTACGCCTGGATGGCAGCCTGGGTCTACATCTGCGCGCTCATCGTCACCATCACCTCGGTGTCGGAGTTCGGCTCCGGATTCGCCGCCAGCCTGCTCGGCTTCGAACTCAACCGCAACACCACGCTCGCCGTGAGCCTGGCGCTTCTGGTCCTGGCTCTGGCCATCAACTTCAGCGGCACCAAATGGCTGGCGCGCATCGCCCGGATCGGACTCTTCGCCGAGCTCATCGGCGTCATCGGCCTCGGACTCTTCCTCCTCATCTTTGAGCGCAAACACAGCTTCTCCGTCTTCTTCGACACCATGGGCACCGCCGGTGACGGCAGCTACGTCGGGACGTTCCTGGGCGCCGCGGTCGCCGGCCTATTCCTCTTCTACGGCTTCGAGGCCTGCGGCGACGTCGCCGAGGAAGTCTCCAATCCCGCTCGCGGCATCCCCAAGGCCATGCTCATGACGATCGTCGGCGGCGCGGTCTCGGCACTGTTCTCCTTCGGCGGATACGTCCTCGCGGCCCCGAACCTCGAGGAGATCGTCGCCGGCGAGGTTGCGGATCCGATTCCCTCGATCCTCGAGGGCAGCCTCGGCGCAGTCGGTGCGAAGATCTTCCTCCTCGTCGCGATCCTCGCGTTCATCTCCTGTGTCCTCAGCCTCCAGGCCGCAGCGTCGAGGCTGATCTTCAGCTTCGCCCGTGACGGCATGATGCCCGGCCACCGTTGGCTGTCCAAGGTCACCGAGGGCACAAAGGTTCCGCGCAACGCACTCATCGTCGCCTGCATCGCCCCGGCCCTCATCTGCGTGCTCATCTGGTTCAACGACGGGATCCTCGTCGCGGTCACCTCATTCGCGATCCTCGGCATCTATCTGGCCTTCCAGATGGTCGTTCTCGGCGCACTGCGCCAGCGAGTCAAGGGATGGAAGCCGGCTGGTCCATGGTCGCTGCGCGGGTGGGGCTTCCTCGTCAACGTCGCGGCGTTGGCCTACGGTCTCTTCGCCATGGTCCTGCTCTCACTGCCCGGCGACTCGGGTTCGTTCTTCACCGACTGGATCGTTCTCATCGGTCTGGTCGTGGTGTTGGCTGCTGGCTTCGCCTACCTCGTCATCGCTCGCCCCGATCGTCAGTCCAACGCGCCAGAAGGCGATGCGATCGCCGTCGCCGAGGCGATCCGTTCCCACCGCTCGAATCGCTGAGATCCAGCACGCCACCACCTCGGCGAGGGTCCAACCGTTCCGCTCATTCACATAAAAATACAGATCTATGCATAACAATTCGACATGGGTTGTTCTGGCCGCTAAGCTGGACGGCATGTCGAAAGTATTGTCTTCGCTCCCTGTCGGTGAGCACGTTGGAATCGCCTTCTCCGGCGGACTGGATACGTCCTGCGCGGTCGCATGGATGCGCCACAAGGGCGCCATCCCCTGCACCTACACGGCCGATATCGGTCAGTATGACGAGCCCGACCTTGAATCGGTGACCGAACGTGCCAAGGAGTACGGCGCGGAGATCGCCCGCTTCGTCGATGCCAAGCGTCTCCTCGTCGAGGAGGGCTTCGTCGCTCTGCAGTGCGGTGCCTTCAACGTCCGCTCCGGCGGTAAGACCTACTTCAACACGACTCCCCTGGGCCGTGCGGTCACCGGCACGATGCTCGTGCGCGCCATGAAGGAAGACGGCGTCGACATCTGGGGCGACGGCTCGACCTACAAGGGCAACGACATCGAGCGCTTCTACCGCTACGGCCTCATGGCCAACCCGAAGCTGCGCATCTACAAGCCCTGGCTCGACGCGGACTTCGTCGAGGAACTCGGCGGGCGCCAGGAGATGAGCGAATGGCTCGTCGAGCACGGCTACCCCTACCGCGACTCCGCCGATAAGGCGTACTCCACCGATGCCAACATCTGGGGTGCGACCCACGAGGCGAAGAGCCTTGAGTTCCTCGATAACGGACTCGACATCGTCAATCCGATCATGGGTGTCGCCGCCTGGCGCGATGACGTCGAGGTCGCCACCGAAGAGGTCACCGTCGGCTTCGAGGCCGGCCGTCCCGTGTCGATCAATGGTGAGAAGTTCGACGATCCCGTGGCCCTGGTCTTCAAGGCCAACGAGGTCGGTGGCCGGCACGGACTCGGCGTCTCCGACCAGATCGAGAACCGCATCATCGAGGCCAAGTCGCGCGGCATCTACGAGGCTCCCGGCATGGCGCTGTTCCACATCACCTACGAGCGCCTGCTCAATGCCATCCACAACGAAGACACCATCGCCCTCTACCACGAAGAGGGTCGCCGTCTGGGTCGCCGCATGTACGAGGGACGCTGGTTGGACCCGCAGTCACTCATGCTGCGCGAATCGATGCAGCGCTGGGTCGCCTCGGCGATCACCGGTGAGGTCACCCTGCGCCTGCGCCGCGGTGACGACTACACGATCGTCAACACCCAGGGCCCCAACCTGTCCTACCACCCGGAGAAGCTGTCGATGGAGCGCGTGGGCGATGCCGCCTTCGGCCCCGAGGACCGGATCGGTCAGATGACCATGCGCAACCTCGACATCGCCGATTCGCGCGCCCGCCTCGAGCAGTACGCGGCCATGGGCATCGTCTCGGGCCCGACCTCGGAGCTCGTCGGCTCACTCGAAGCCGGTGGCGCCGAGGAGATCGCAAACTCGGGTGCCGATGTCGATGCAGCCAGTGACCTCGCAGGTCTCTCCGCAGCCTTCGACGCCGGCACGGACTGAGCAGGACCCACCTGACTGACTGAGCCATTCCAGGAGCCCACGCACACAGTGACATCGCTGTGTGCGTGGGTTTTTCTATGTGCTGCCCTTCTTCGTCGTGCGGTGAGATGATCGTGCCATGTCATCAGCTGCATCCACTGCGCATTCCCTCGCCGAGGTGATCGAGCGCGAACTGCGTGCTCGTGGCTCTTCCGTACGCGCCGCCAAAGACCAGGCCTACCTCAAGAGCGAGCTCGTCCACTACGGCGTCGGCGTGCCCGATACTCGGGCTGTGGTGCGCTCGGCTCTGCACACTGCGGAACTGGATCACGAAGTGCTCGTCGAACTTGCCGAGGCGCTGTGGAACCCGGCGCCCATCGGAATCGACGCTCCTGTCTTTGATCTCCGCAGCGCGGCCACGATGGTGATCACCCAAGCGCAGGACCACCTCGGCGCCGGTGACAGTGACTTCCTGGAACGACTGCTGCGACAGGCCCGTACCTGGGCCCTTGTCGATCCCCTCGCTGGGGATGTTGTCGGTCCTCTGGCCGAATACGATCTGGAATTCGATCCGGTGCTGGAACGCTGGTCTGGGGACGAAGATTTCTGGATCCGACGGTCTGCACTGCTGGCCCACCTCAAACCGCTGCAGGAGGGACGCGGAGACTTTGAGCGATTCACGCGATTTGCCGACGCCATGCTCGAGGAGAAGGAGTTCTTCATCCGCAAGGCCATCGGGTGGGTGCTGCGCGAAACGGCCCGCACACGTCCGGACATGGTCTTCGAGTGGATGTTGCCCCGCGCCCATCGCGCCTCGGGTGTGACGATGCGCGAAGTGGTCAAGCATCTGTCCCCTGAACAGCGAGATGCACTGCTTGCCGCTAAAGGGACTTCGCGAAGTCGAGCAGGATCTCGTTGAACGCTTCGGGCTGTTCGATGTTGGCCGCATGCCCGTCGTCAGGGATGATCACCGACGTACCGATCGGAGCAAGTCCTGCCGATGCGGCCGCGTGCGATGCTGGCCAGTGCTCGCTCTCGGCTCCGGCGACGAAGAGCACGGGTACATCCGTCCCTTCGATCACGGGGCGCCAATCGGCCTTGGCATGGTCATTCAGCAATGCGAGCTCTCCGCGGGTGAGTGTCCTGTCCACATCCTTCATCGCCTTGAGCAGACGCAGCAGGCGCCTGCCCCTCTTCCAGATGGGTGTGCCGTGTCCGGTGGGAGGGATCTCCTCGGCGAAGTAGGTATCGGCGTTGGATTCGTCGAAGCCGTAGTAGCCGTGAGGCCAGTCTGCAGTATTGAGCATCTTCGGAGTCTGGTCGACGATGGCGATTCCGGCAATGCGGTCGGCGCTGAATTGGGACAGGTAGGACCAGATGGTGTTGCCGCCCATGGACCCGCCCACGAGGAGAACATCGGTGAGGTCCAAGGCTTCCAGGACCTGTGCCATGTCTTGGCCGCGGCGTTCCATGGTCACTCCGGCATTGGGATGCTCGGCGCTTCCGTGGCCGCGCAGATCGACGCTGAACACCTGAAAGCCTGCCTGCGTCAGCGCTCCGACCTGGTAGCGCCAGCTGGTCGCCGGCGCCTTGAACCCGGCCAGCAGCACTACCGGGCGGCCGGAGGGGTCTCCGGCTTGGGTGTACTCGAGACGGACACCGTCATCGGCAGTGATTGCGGCCATGGGTCAATCCTAGCGCCGAGCTGGCTTCTCTGTGGGCAGGGATCGAAAAAGCCCCTCACCTTGCGTTTCCGCTGGTGAGGGGCTTTCTAACTGTGCGCCACGAGGGATTCGAACCCCCAACCTTCTGATCCGTAGTCAGATGCTCTATCCGTTGAGCTAGTGGCGCATGTCGCTCGGACTCACGCCCTGCAACTCGAACAACTATACACACCGAATTCACTCAAGCTCAAATTCGGGCCGAGTGCGCTTCGCCACATTTGCGACTTCGGTTGAGTGGAGCCGCGCCCGCCTCGATGGCAGTCGGCGGCCCCACTCGACAACAGCGCGCAGACTATCGTTGCGCGGACTCCGTCTGTGCCGAATTCTTCCACCGACGGGCGGCGATGAAGGACCGCACGCCCATGACGACGTAGATGATGAGCAGCACGAAGGTGATGATGCTGGTGATCACTGCGGCGGGCCGTTCAGCCTCACCGGCGATGAGTGCGCCGATCTGCATGACGTTCATCGCGGTGCCGAAGATACCCAAGATCGCAACGACAAGGGCGATATGGATTCCGAGCTTCTGCTTCTTCAGAGCAATGAGGCCGCAGATCAGAAGGACTGCACCCAGAATGGCTGGGATCAGCGCGGTCCAGCTGGCAAAGGCGGTGGCGACATAGGCAATAACACCGACGGCGATGAGGACGACGCCGAGTCCGATGGTGGTGCGGGGCATGATGCTCCTTAGGGGTTTCAAATGAAGTCGAAGGCGCCAATACTGCCGACGACTGCCCCTAATTCTACAAGAGGTAGAAGTTAGGTCCACCTCTCACGGGAGCCGAGAACCACCTCGGCGAGGGAGCGAGGACTGCGATTTTCACGCTGGAACAACTTCTGCAAGAAACGATCATCACTATGCAAATACACGTCACCTAAATGACTCATTTGCGTCTTTCGTGATGCCGTTGTGATCGAATGCACATCTTCGCGTGACTCAAAACCAGGATTTTCCGGGTCACCCGCGTCCTACGGTGGAGATGTACCAGCCGCCAGGCAGAACCCCGTAATCCCGATTGACCAGGAGACCACTCATGACTGTCCTCGACCATGACGTCGTCGCTGACCAGCTGAAGAACGCACCGACCGATAACGAGTCGGTGCTGTCGTTCGTCAGCCGGGTCGCCACCCTCACCACCCCCGACGACATCGTCTGGGTCGATGGTTCGGAAGAGCAGAAGGCCACTATCGCCGACCAGCTCGTCGAAGCCGGCACGATCGTTCGCCTGACCGGCACCAAGGACTCATTCTACGCGGCCTCCGACCCCGAGGACGTCGCCCGTGTGGAAGGCCGCACCTACATCTGCTCCGAAGAGGAGAAGGACGCCGGCGCGCTCAACAACTGGATGGCTCCAGCCGAGATGAAGAAGACCCTCGAGCCTCTCTTCACCGGTTCGATGCGCGGACGCACCATGTACGTCATCCCCTTCGTCATGGGACATGCTGAGGCAGACCAGCCGATGTTCGGCATCGAGGTCACCGACTCCCCCTACGTCGTGCTCTCCATGCTCGTCATGGCTCGCTCGGGCAAGAACGCCCTCGACGCGATCGTGGCCAACGGCGGCACCTTCGTCGAGTGCGTGCACTCCGTCGGCGCTCCGCTCGAGCCCGGTCAGGAAGATGTCGCCTGGCCCTGCAACTCCACCAAGTACATCACCCACTTCCCCGAAGACCGCTCCATCTGGTCATTCGGATCCGGCTACGGCGGCAACGCCCTGCTGGGCAAGAAGTGCTACGCGCTGCGCATCGCCTCGTCGATCGCCCGCGATGAGGGCTGGCTGGCCGAGCACATGCTCATCCTCAAGCTCACGAGCCCGGAGGGCGAGGTCAAGTACATCGCCGCCGCGTTCCCCTCGGCTTGTGGCAAGACCAACCTCGCCATGATCGAGCCCACCATTCCCGGCTGGAAGGCCGAGACCCTGGGCGACGACATCGCATGGATGCGCTTCGGCGACGACGGCCAGCTCTACGCCGTCAACCCCGAGTTCGGCCTCTTCGGCGTCGCACCGGGCACCGGCTACACCACCAATCCGACCGCGATGCGCGCCATCGAAGCCGGCGGCAACATCTTCACCAACGTCGCACTGACCGACGACGGCGACGTGTGGTGGGAAGGCAAGACCGACGAGAAGCCAGCGCACCTCACCGACTGGCGCGGCAACGACTGGACCCCGGACTCGGAGACTCCAGCCGCTCACCCGAACTCGCGTTTCTGCACCCCGATCGCCAACGTCCCGACCCTGGCTCCCGAGTGGACCAACCCGAACGGTGTGCCGATCTCGGCCATCCTCTTCGGCGGTCGCCGCAAGACCACAATGCCGCTGGTGACCGAGACCAAGAGCTGGAACCACGGTGTGTTCATGGGCTCGGTGCTCTCCTCGGAGACCACCGCAGCCGCCACCGGAGCCGTCGGCGTCGTTCGCCGCGACCCCATGGCCATGCGTCCGTTCATCGGCTACAACGTCGGTGACTACCTGCAGCACTGGCTCGACATCGGCAACACCGAGGGTGCCCAGCTGCCGAAGATCTTCTACGTCAACTGGTTCCGTCGCGATGACGACAACTCGTTCCTGTGGCCAGGATTCTCCGAGAACTCGCGCGTTCTCAAGTGGGTCTTCGAGCGTGTGACCGGCACCGCCGACGCAGCCGAATCCCCGCTGGGCCTGACCCCCGTTGAGGGCGGTCTGGACACCGAGGGCCTCGACTTCACCGACGAGCAGCTGCGCAAGGCTCTCGCGATCAAGCCCGAGGAGTGGGAGACCGAGCTCGGACTCATCGAAGAATGGTACGAGCAGCTCGGAGATTCGGTTCCTGCCGAACTCCGCGCCGAGGTCGACAACCTGCGTGACCGTCTGGGCCTCGCCTGAGTCACTGAGGCTCTGAGACTCTTCTGAACGACAGAGAATCCCCCAACCATCGCCGAGGTGGTTGGGGGATTTTCGTGTGCCGGGACGCGGGGTCCGTGTGGTTCAGTCCCTGAGGTGGGCAGTCAGCCGGAAACCGTTCGAAGTGGTGGGCAGAGGCCTGGACGAGGCTCCGGGCTGGTTGCCAATGCCAGAAATCTCATCACGTACCGGGAGCACTAATGCGCACCGCAGGAACTGTAGGACGAGAGGGTCCGGGGAGGACGTGCAGAACTAACGGTTGTGTAAGCGACGGACTGTAGTGAATGCGACGACCGGTGCTGCTTGCCGCTGGCAGCGAGGAAGTGAAGCAGTGACGGTCCGGGACGCGCTCGATTACGAGACGTGCAGTTAGAAGCTTTCGAGGGCTAGACGCCGTGGGGCGCCGGAGCGATAAGGCTCTGCATCAAGCGCCACGCGATCAGTCGCCGCTTGGAATCAGCCGCCGGGTCTTAGCCGCCGGGCCTGACGCCCCAGGCCCTACGCTCCGTGGAGGGCCGGGACGATGAGGTAGACGCCGACGAGCACGACGATGCTGCACACACCGAACACAGCCCAATAGCCGACCCTGAGCAGTGGCTTACTCTGCCCCGCGGCGGCCAGGTCGACGTGCACGGCCCTCATTCGCACTGCGGTGGAGAAGAGCGTGATGACGACGATCGCCGACACCCAGGTCGCGACCGCAACGATGAGGAATGAGCTCCACTCGATCATTTCGTATCTCCCTTGTCCGCGCGGGCCCCGTCGACTTCGGTCTCCGCCGTATCGGAGGTGGAAGCAACCCCGGAGCCGGAAGCAGGTTCTGAATCCGTATCGACAGTGACGCCGGCATCGGACTTCGCGTCCGCCCTGTCTGAAATTCGCTGGTCGCGGGCATCGATGCGAGCGGCACGTTTCATAGCGGCGCGTTTGCGGTTGCGGTCCTTGCGCAGCTTGCGCTTACGACCGCGAATTCCCACAGCCTCGCCGACGGTGTCGAAGTTCGAGATCTCCGGATCGGCGACTTTGCGTGAGCTGAGGAAGATCCAGAGGACCGCAATGACGGCGACGATGGTGTCGAGGATGACTCCGATGGTGCCCAAGTGTGCGACACCGGCTGCGATAGCACCGACGATTCCTGCCGCCGGGATGGTCAGCAGCCAACCGGAGGCGATGCGTCCAGCGGTGGACCACTGAACGTCTGCGCCCTTGCGTCCCAGTCCCGAGCCGAGCACCGATCCCGAGGCGACCTGCGTCGTCGACAGGGCGAAGCCCAGGTGGGACGAGGCGAGGATGGCGGCTGCGGTCGAAGTCTCGGCGGCCAGACCCTGAGCGGGCTTGACGGTTGTGAGCTTCGTACCGAGGGTGTCGATGATTCGCCATCCGCCGACGTAGGTGCCCAAGGCGATCGCCAGCGCGCAGGCGGTGATGACCCAGATGTGCGGGCCGGTTCCGTGATCCTGCAGGTTCGCGGACACGAGCACGAGGGTGATGACGCCCATGGTCTTCTGAGCGTCATTGGTCCCGTGTGCCAGTGCCACGAGCGAGGAGCTGAAGATCTGACCGTATTTGAACGGCGCCCGGTGAGCGGTCTTGCCCTCGCCGTTGCGACGCGTGATGGAGTAGGCCAGTCGGGTGCACAGATAGGCACCCACGCCGGCGATGATCGGAGCCGCGAGTGCGGGCAGGACCACCTTGGACAAGAACACGCCGAAGTCCACGGAGTTGAGACCGGCGCCGACGATTGCGGCACCGATGAGTCCACCGAACAGTGCGTGCGAGGACGATGACGGCAGGCCGAAGCGCCAGGTCGCCATGTTCCAGATGATCGCACCGATGAGGCCGGCGAGGATGAAGTCCGGAGTGATCTGGACTCCCCCACCACCTTCTTTGATGATGCCCCCGGAGATGGTCTTGGCCACCTCGGTGGAGAGGAAGGCTCCGACAAGGTTGAGCAGCGCTGCCAGGGTGACCGCCGTCTTCGGCTTGATCGCTCCCGTGGCTATCGGTGTCGCCATGGCATTGGCTGTGTCGTGAAAGCCATTGGTGAAGTCAAAGAACAGTGCCAGTACGATGACCAGCACGACGACGAAGATGATTTCCACTAAGCGACCTTGAACGTAGACACAATTCGGACCGTGGATGATTTAGCTGGCGGGCAGCGACCTCAATCTGCGAAAAGTCTACCGCCTAATTCCCTGAGTCTTCACCCACTGTTCGACAGAACTCCACTCACGACACTCTGCGTTCATCTCTGAGCTGGCCGAACGTGCCCTCACCAGGTGCGGAATGTATTGCTGTTCACAGTCCACCCGGCGAGGGCCGAAAAGGTCAGTTGACGTATCCGTCGGCGATGCTCAGCGCCTGGTCGAGCACCTCGAGGCCGAAGCACACGTCGTCGTCGGGCGTGTTCAGCGGCGGTACGACGTGGATCCGGTTGAAGTTCGCGAACGGCAGCACCCCGCCTGACTTCATCGCAGCGATCACCCGGTTCATCTCCGGTGAGCTGCCGCCGTAGGCCGCCATCGGCTCACTGGTGGTTCGGTCCTTGACCAGTTCGACGGCCCAGAAGCATCCCATTCCGCGAATGTCGCCGATCGAGGGGTGGCGCTGCGCCATCTCGTGCAGTGCGGGTCCGATGATGTCGCGACCCAGGCGTTCGGCGTTGCCGATCATGCCTTCCTCGCGCATGGCGGTGATCGTCGCCACCGCGGCCGCGCAGGCCAGAGGATGGCCCGAGTAGGTAAGTCCGCCCGGGTAGACGCGGTCGCGGAAGGTCTCGAAGATGTCATCGGAGATCGCGACTCCGCCGAGGGGCACATAGCCCGAGTTCACGCCTTTGGCGAAGGTCAGCAGGTCCGGTGTCACTCCCCAATGGTCCACGGCGAACCAGGCTCCGGTCCGCCCGAAGCCGGCCATCACCTCGTCGGCGATGAAGACGATGCCGTGACGCGATGTCAGTTCCCGCACCCCTTCGAGGTACCCGGCCGGCGGCCCGTAGATTCCGGCCGTTCCGGGCACGGTCTCGAGGATGAGCGCGGCGATGTTGGACGGCCCTTCCAAGGTGATCATGTCCTCGAGGTGCTGCAGCGCCCGCTGCGTCTCCTCTGCCTCGGTCGTCGCCCCGAAGTAGGAGCGGTACTGGTAGGCGGGCATGAAGTGGACGATGCCTTCTGCCGAGTAGTCGTTGGCGAAGCGCCGCGGGTCACCGGTGACATTGACGGCCAGCTGAGTGCCTCCGTGATAGCTGCGGTAGGCGGAGAGCACCTTGGTCCGTCCGGTGTGCAGGCGCGCCATCCGGATTGCGTGCTCGTTGGCATCGGCACCACCGTTGGTGAAGAACACATGGTCGAGGTCGCCGGGGGTGACTTCGGTGATGAGCCGGGCGGCTTCGGACCGAGCATCGTTGACGTGCTGAGGCGCAATGGTGCACAGCTTCGCCGCCTGTTCCTGGATCGCGGCGACGACCTTCGGGTGTTGGTGCCCGATGTTCGTGTTCACCAGCTGCGAGGACATGTCGAGCAGCTTCCGCCCCTCCCCGTCCCAGACATAGGGCCCTTCGGCTGCCAGCACGGTCATCGGGGTGAACGGACCCTGCGCCTGCCAGGAATGGAAGACGTGTGCCCGGTCCAGATCATGAGCTTGCTGACCGGCACTCAGCTCTTCCGCGGTGAACGTTCGAGAGTCGTGGCTCTGGGTCTCAACAGGCTCCGTACCCGCATCGCTTGTGCCCACGACCTCGCGGTCGACGTCTTCGTTCGCGTTCATCACAGTCATGCTGTGCCGTCCTTTCGCAGTTCATCCCATATCGCCGAGGTGGGTCTGACCGTTGAGGTGACCCTGATCCTTCAATGGTGGGTCAGTCGAACCCGATTCACTATGGACACCCTGTCAACGTTTCCCTGGCTCGATTTACACTGTGTAAACACCATGATTTCGAGAACACACAAAGGAGTGACGTAATGGAGGCTTGGTCGCAGCCAGCACCGGATCTGACCTTCGCGAGCCTGCTCGACGTTGAGGAGATTCGCCTTGGCGAGCCCGAGCTCGTGTCCGGTGGCGACCAGGTGGGACGAGTCGTGAGATGGGTCCACATCGCCGATTCGGAGAATGTCGCCCAGTTCCTCGAGGGCGGCGAACTCGTCCTCAGCACGGGAATGTCCTACCGGTCCTCATTGGAGTCGACGGCAACCTTCTTCGATCAGCTCGAATCAGCCTCGGCCGCCGGCGCGGTCATCGAACTCATCCATGACGACGGCAGGCCCGATGAGGCCGCGATCGAGAACGTGCGAAGGGCAGCTCAGGGTCGAGAGCTTCCGATCGTGGTCCTGCGCCGCCGCATCAAATTCGTCCGCGTCACGGAGCTGGCTCACCAGGAGCTGCTCAAGCGGCAGCTCGCTCGCGTCGAACATGCGCGCACGGTCCACGAGGTGTTCACGCAGCTGAGCCTCGAGAGCGCTGGAGCCCAGGACATCGTCAATCGAACTGCGGAGCTGCTGGGCACCCCTGTGCTGCTAGAAGATGTCGGGCATCGTGTGCTCGCCCAGGCCGGTGGCCCTGGACGTGAACGCGAACAGGGGCAGCGGTGGCTGCAGACCCCGGTGGGGCTGCGGGATCGCAGGTGGGGGCGTCTGCTGGCGCCCAGTCGCCTGAGGTCAGATGAGGAGGCTGCGCAGGTCATCGAGCGTGCTGCGCAGACTCTGACACTGGCACGAATGGCTGAGCGTGATGAACAGGACCTCCTCGTCCAGGCCCAGGGCGGGCTGGTGCGCGAGATCATCGAATCGACAGACCTCAACGAAAAGCAGGTCCGGGCCAGGGCAGCAGATCTAGGATTCGCTCCGCGAGGGCGCATGATTCCTCTGGTCGTGCGCATCGATCGGGGCCCGAGCACCGATCCGACGACCCTCCAGCTGCGCGAGCGGTCACTGCATCGTGATTTCGTGTCTGCCGCGAGCGCCCATCGCTGCTCGACGCTCTCGGCCGGACTCCAGTCGGGATCGTTCGGGGTTGTGCTGGCACTGCCTGCCGGTGTCGATGTCGATACGACCCTGCAGCGGCTCATCGCTGAGATTCCCGCTGACGGCACCACCGTCGGCGTCGGACGCATGAGCGAGTCGCTCATCGACTCCGCTGCCGGGCTCGAGCCCGCGACCCAGGTGGCCGAGATCGCCTCGACTCTCGAGCTGAGGGAACGCCAGTACTACCGCTTCTCCGACGTGAGGCTGCGTGGACTGCTCTCGTCTCTGCACGATGATCCGAGTGTTCGAGCCTTCGCAGAGGCAGAACTTGCTCCCTTGCTCGAAGCCCCCAGTGGGCGAGGGGATCGGCCTGGGAACCAGTCCGGAAGTCAGCCCGGAGGTCAGTCCGATGGCGAGGAGATGCTCGGTCTTCTCGAACAGTTCCTCGCACACGGCGGGAACAAGTCAGCACTGGCCCGCAGCGGCTTCCTGTCCCGGCCGGCGCTCTATGCGCGGTTGGACAGATTGCAGCGCAGGCTTGGCGTCTCGCTGGAGGACGCAGAATCGCGCACCGCGCTCCACGTCGCCATTCTGTGGCTGCGCACAAACCGGTAAGGCGCTGAGGCCAGCGAGTCCGCAAAACGTCTCACCGTGCCGACGCGGCACACTGAATCAGCCTGAAATTGTCTGACAACCCAAAACTTTGACTTTTGCGGATCACCGCACTCATCAGTGATTCGGTAACACTTGCGGGTCCAGTTTGCGCTCTACTCTCGATATTGCGCAGAAGTCGCTATATGGTCGATTGTATGACACACCGGCGGGAGGATTGTGTCTGTCCGTCACCCTGATGGGCCCCGCCATACCGTGCAGGGTCGACCCGGAGCAGGGTCGGCATTTTGACGAAGAGAGACAAAGATGTCCAAGACAAGTCAAATCATCATTGCAATCGTCGCCGTCATCGTACTCGCGCTGGCGGGCGGCTATTTCGGAGCTGGACTCCGGTCCGGAGGCAGTGCCGGGGGCACCGAGAACGGCGCATGGATCCAGAAGATCAAGGACCAAGGCGAGCTCCGAGTCGGAATCGCGTCGGCTCCCCCGATGACCGGAGAGCAGAAGGACGGGAAGATGGGCGGGCCGAATGTGCTGCCGCTGCAGAACCTCGCCGATGAGATGGGAGTGAAGTTCACTCCCGTCGCAGCGGAATGGTCAAAGATGGTCTCCGGCCTGCAGGCCGACAGGTTCGACGTCGGTGCCTACCTCGACGCCACCTCGGAGCGCTCCCTGGCCATTCAGTTCACCGACCCTGTCTACACCTATGAAGGTGTCTGGATCGTCAAGGCTGAGTCCGGGCTGAAGTCCACCGAGGACATCCTCAAAAAGAAGAAGCCGGTCGCCGTGGCAACGGGCACCTCGTACGAACGACGGGTCGTCGACCTCGGCGTCGACATCGTCAACGCCGAGGCGATCCCGCAGTCGGTCACCGCGATGGAATCGGGCCGCGCCATCGCCGCGCTCGGCGATCTGCCGACTCTGGCTGACGCCGCGCAGAAGAACAAGTCACTGAAGATCGTGCGCCCCAAGCCCGTCATCTTCAAGAGCGACTCGAACTACGGAGTCAGCGCGGACATCGATCCTCGCTCCCTGCAGGTCATCAACATCGCAATCCAGAACGCGAAGAACGACGGATCCTTCGATGCCGCGCTGGAAAAGGCGGGAGTCGTGAGTGCCGACGACCTCGGCGATCTCGCAATGAAGTGATCGACCTCGCCCCCGGTAGAAGGGAATTCCCATGAATTACACGTTCGACTGGAGCGTGGTCTCGAACAACTTCCCACGGTTGCTCGAAGGCCTGCTCCTGACCGTGGAGATCGCGGTCATCGTCATCGTGCTCAGTATGATCATCGCCATCCCGCTGGCTCTGCTGCGCATGTCCAATATCGAGGTAGTGCGTTGGCTCGCCCAGCTCTACATCGAGATCTTCCGCTGCACGCCGCTGCTGGTGCAGCTGTTCTGGGTCTACTACGCATTGCCGACCCTGACAGGGATCACCATCCCCGGCACGATCTCGGCGATCATCGCGCTCACCCTCAACCTCACAGCCTTCATGGCAGAGGCCTACCGCAGCGGATTCCAATCGGTCCCACCCGAACAGGTGGAGGCCGGGAAGATGCTGCGGCTGACTCGGTTCCAGCAGATTCGCCACATCATCGTCCCGCAGGCGCTCAAACAGCAGCTGCCGGTGATCATGTCTCTGAATATCTCGATATTCAAAGACACCGCACTGGTCTCGACGATCGCTGTGGCAGACCTGATGTTCACCGCGAACAAGATCTCCACCGAGTCCTACCGGGCACTGGAGATCCTCACCGTCGCCGCGCTCATGTACTTCATCATCGCGTTCCCGGCCTCGCTCATCCTGAGCAAGATCGAGCGCAACCTCATGGCCACAGGCAATGTGAGAGGCACTCGCAAGAGGAGCTTGGCCGCACAGATGGCACCCGGAACGAAAGTCGAGGTCAAACCATGAGCGAGAACACGACTGCCCACACCGGGATGCACAGGGACATCACCGCAAAGTCCGGCGATGTGCTCGTCTCCTGCCGCGGACTGCAGAAGAGCTTCGGAGACCGTGAGGTCATGAAGAGCATCGACTTCGACATGCTGGCCGGTGACATCACCGTCATCATCGGCAGGTCGGGATCGGGCAAGTCCACGCTTCTGCGGGCCATCGCCGGACTCACCGACCCCGACGCCGGCACGATGACATTCGACGGCGAGGTCGTATTCGAGGACGCCAAACGCACTCCGGCATGGAAGCAGGTCGACTCCCACGTCGGCATGATCTTCCAGAGCTACACCCTGTGGCCGCACATGGATGTGCTCAAGAACCTCACGTTGGCCCCGCGCAAACGGCTGGGCATGTCGGAGTCAGCAGCGCTGGAGCGAGCAGAGCAGGCCCTCGCCGAGGTGGGGATGTCCGACCACATCCACTCCCGCCCCAGCGAGCTCTCCGGTGGTGAACGGCAGCGAGTGGCGATCGCCCGTGCACTGATGATGCGCCCGAAGCTTCTGCTCTGCGACGAAATCACGAGTGCCCTCGATCCGCCGGTGGCGGCCGAGGTTCTCGACGTCCTGCGCAGGCTCAAAGAAGAGGAGGGCATCGCCGTTGCCCTGGTCACGCACGATATGGCGTTCGCTTCGAAGGCCGCTGACCGGGTCGTCTTCTTCCATCAGGGGGAGATCGCGGTGAATGCGACTCCAGACGACGCGTTCAACAAGACAGAGGACCCGGAGCTGAAGAAGTTCATCGACGCCGTGCGGTTCTGAAGCGCCGTTCGGTTCTGAAGCGGTGCTGCCTGCGTGCGCTGAGTTCGGACCTCAGCGCACGTAGTCGGCTCCGGTGATGTCGAGAGTCGCACCGGTCAGATGCCGGGACCGTCCGGAGACGAGGAATGCCACGAGTTCGGCGACGTCTTCTGGCGGGGTGACTTCACGCAGCGGCAATTCGGCGATCGCCTCGTCGTCGATCTCCCCGGCTGCAAGTCCGGTGTCCACCCATCCCGGAGCGATCGCATAGGCGAGGACACCGGCATGACCGAAGCTCCGGGCGATGCCCTTGGTCAGGCTCAGCAGTCCCCCTTTGGCAGCACCATAGGCGAGATGCTCTGCATCGTCACCGCGATGAGCCGAACGGCTCGTGACGTTGACGATCGCGCCACCGCCGAGGTTGGGGAAATCAAGGAGCGCGCACCTGCACAGGTCCGCCGCAGCGATGAGGTTGAGCTGCAGGTTCACCTCCCACCCCTGTTCCCATTCGTCTGCGTCGGCGAGCGGTGAGGGGATCCAGGCGCCAGCATTGTTGACGAGGGTGTCAACGCCGCCGAGAGTCTCGCCCGCCGCGGCCCACAGACCATTGGCAGCCCCGGGGCGTGCCAGGTCAGCAAGGACTGGGTATGCCCGGTCACCGAGTTCGGCAGCGAGGTCACGGGCACCGGCTTCGTCGGAGTTGAAGTGGATCGCCACCGTCGCCCCGTCTCTGTGGACGGCTCTGGCAATTGCTGCCCCGATGCCCTTCGATCCTCCCGTGACGAGGACTCGCCTTCCTGCCAGTGGGCGAGCTGCTTCGACGCTCATGCTGTCCTCCTTTATCAGTGAGCCCGACGAATCACCGTCGCGCCCGATGTGGCCTATCAGCCGACACGTTGGGCTCCGGTGATCTCGATCGCGGCGCCGGAGATGAACGATGCTCGATCGCTGAGCAGGAACGTCGTCAGCTCCGCAACGTCAGCGGGGCGTCCCAGCCGGCCCAAGGGGATGGACTCGGCGAGTTCCGCCTCGGCGATATTCGAAGTATCGAGCTTCTGCTGCAGCATCGGAGTGAGGATCTCACCAGGGCACACGGCGTTGACCCGCACCCCCTCGCCACCGTAGTCACGCGCCAGGCTCTGGCTGAACGAGACGACCGCGGCCTTGGAGCTGTTGTAGGCGATGTGCCCGCCCGCCGGGTGCAGACCCCATTGGGAGGCGATGTTGACGATGGAGCCGGCCTGCGCCGCGATCATCATCGGCAGGATCCCGCGACACAGACGCATGACGGCGTCGACGTTGACGAAGTAGCTCGCCGCCCAATCGTCCTCACCGATGTCGAGGAGGGAACCTCTGCGCATCACTCCGGCACAGTTGACCAGGCCGTCGATGGAGTCAAAGCGCTCCTGCACCCGGGTCACGAGGTCGGTGCAGCCGTCCGCAGTCGAGATATCGGCCGGATATGACGTGACCCGAGCTGCCACCTCGGCGGTCAGAGATGGATCGTGAGGCACCTCCACTCGATCCACGGCGATGACGATTCCGCCCAGTCGCGCGCAAGCTGCGGTGATCGCCGAGCCGATGCCACCGGCGGCCCCGGTGACGAGGATGGTGCGGCCGTCGAGATCCATGCTGTTATTCCTTTGCAGTCGAGCGGTCTGTGGCGGCGGTTTCGGCCGTCATTCGACCCATGCCCTGTCCCCAGATGTCGCCGACGGTGTAGCCGACGGGGAACGGGTCGTCACTTTCGAGAACGAGTTGGTGGAATCCGGTGATCCATCCGCGGCCCCTGATCGTCGGGATGATCCCGGGGAGGTCTCCGACGGTTGCTGTCTCCTTCACCTCGGCGGTGAAGGTGGTGCCCATCATCGACTCGTGGACGAACTTCTCCCCGATGGCCAGCTCTCCCCTGGCGAATTTCGCCGCCACGCGTGCGCTCGTCCCGGTTCCACACGGTGATCGGTCAAAGGTGCCCGACCAGGTGCTCGGGTCATCCAGGTCGACCTCGCCGTTGGGCAGGACGACTGCATTGCGGCCGTGCGTGCCCTCGCTGCGTGCCGGCCCGTGGATCATCGGCAGATCGATCGAGTCGATCTCGGGAATGAGCGGGTGGACGACGTCGAAGGCATCATCGGCGGCCTTCCTCATCGCTGCTGCGGCTCTGAGTATCTCCTTGGCGTTGGCTGGTTCGAGCTCGACGCCGAGGTGCTCGGCAGAGGTCTGGACGTAGAACTGTCCCCCGAAGACGACGTCAACGGGAATCGTGCCGTAGCCGGGGACGTCCAAGGGCAGGTCAAGGCCATGGACGAAGGACGGCACATTGTCGAAGGTGATCAGTGCGGCCCGACCATCTTCGACCTGTGCCCGCACCGTGACGACTCCGACTGCCGTGTCCACGCGCAGTGTGGTGACAGGTTCGCTGACGTCGATCGCGCCCGTTTCGATGAGTGCCGTGACTGCACAGATGAGATTCGAACCCGACATGGGTCGAAACCCACCCTGCTCCATGACGATCATGCCGAAGTCGCAGCTGGGATCTGCTGCGGGAACGATGAGCGGTGAGCAGAGCCCGGGATATCCGCGCGGCTCCTGGAGGATCAGGGTGCGCAGGTCGTCGAGGTGGTCCCGACAGTAGCGAAGACGTTCGACCATGGTCTCGCCCTTGACGCGCAGGCCAGAACCCATGAGGACCCGACCCGGCTCTCCCGCCGCGTGAACGTCCACTGTTTGGATGAGCTGCCTGTTGGTCATTGTGTCCCTCCCCTATTCAGACCGCGTTAGACGATCAGGCGACGGTGTCGAGGCCTGCTGCGGTGAGGAGACCTCGGAGCTCCTCACGATGCTCCGAGGCCAGCGGCAGAATCGGTCCACGTGTCGGTCCTGCCGGCAGCCCGACGAGCTCGACCCCGGTCTTCACCCCGCAGGCGTAGCTGTGGGATTCGAGGAAGACGCAGATCGGATGGATCTTCTTCCACAGGTCCCGCGCCCGGGGCATGTCGACGTCGACAGCCAGCGCAGAGTACAGATCGGTGCACAGGCGGGGAATGAAGCTGGCGGCTCCCCACACTCCGGCACCGGTTCCGAGTGCCAGTGCGGCGAAGGTCAACGTGTCGCAGCCGTTGATGGGCTGGATGTCGTCGGAGTGGTTCAGGTAGACCGAGGTGAACTTGGAGAAGTCGCCGCTGGTGTCCTTGAAGTTCGCGACTCTTCCTTCCCGACCAAGACGTCCGAACTCTTCGGCGCTGAGCTCAAGGCCTGTGGCATCCGGGATGTTGTAGAACATGATCGGGATGTCGACGACGTCCGAGATCGCCCGATAGTGCACGAGGATCTCTTCGAATGAAGGAGTGTCGTAGAAGGGAGGCACGATCATCAGAGCATCGGCTCCGGCTTCCTCGGCATCTCGGCTGAGCTCGATGGTCTCTGCTGTCGACAGTGCCCCCGTGCCGGCGACCACGGGCACGCGCCCGGCGGCGGCTTCGATGTACGCACGGTTGCAGGCCTTGCGCTCTGCGACCGTGAGAGCCGTGAACTCTCCGGTCGAGCCGCCCGGAACCAGACCGTGGACACCGTTGGAGATCATGTGCTCGACCTGAGCTGAGATACCGGCGATATCGATCTCGGCACCATCAGAGCTGAATGGGGTGATGCACGCGGCGTAGATGCCGGTGAAGGTGGTCGTCATGGTGGTGGCCTTTCAACTGGTGTTCGTCGTTCGGCGTCGAACGGCGGGGTGAGGCGATCAGAATCGCTGCGGCGATATCCGCGCGAGGAGATCGGTGCTGAGGCTGGAGGAGCGGTCGAGCATGATGTCGGTAAGCACTTTCGCCGAGGCTGGGGCCAGGGTCAGCCCCAACATCGAGTGCCCGGAATTGATGTAGGCGTTCTTCGCGGTTCCCAGACCGCCGATCACCGGAAGCCCATCCGGTGTCATCGGCCGTGAGCCCGCCCATGGGGCTCGCTCGCGGGTCGGGTTCTCGCCCCAGTCCCGGAATGACTGGCGGGCGGCTTGGCGAATGGCTTCGACGCGGATGTCGTTGACATCGTCATTGCGGCTGCCGAACTCCATCGTTCCCGCCAGACGCAGCATGCCGTTGAGCGGAGTGACTGCGACTCTCGTGTCTTCGAGAGTCAGGGAGGTTCTGAGCTCTATCGGCGCCGGAGAGTAGTCGATGCTGTACCCCTTGCCGGAGTAGATGGGCAGCCTGCCTCCGAGCTCAGACGCGAGTGCGCCGGTCGGGACACCCGCAGCCACGACGACGGCATCGGCTGCGATGACTTCCGCATCAGTGGTGACGACCGCAGTCACTGTGTCACCGGTGCGCACGAAGCTGCGCACACTGACTCCTTCGCACACCTTCACTCCGAGCTCGCTCAACTTCCCCAGCAGTCCGCGGGTCAGGGAGTCGGGCTCTATCTGGCGATCGGAGGGAAAGTAGATTCCATGGCGAATGCGGTCGCTCAGGGCCGGCTCTGCTGCCAGCAGGTCATCACCGTGAAGCTCTTCGCCGATATATCCGGCCGAGGCGAAGGCTGGCAACGTCTGCCTGTGCTCGTCGAATCGAGCGGTGGTCTCAAAGGCGAGGAGAACTCCTCGAGCATGCATCTCGAAATCGATGCCCTGGCGCTGGTAGTCGTCGAAGAGCGCATTCGCGTCTTCTCCCAGCCGCAGGTGCACGTCGAGTCCGGCCTCGAAGTCCCGGGCATTGCAGTGCCGGGCCATGCGGAGCAGGAAGCTCAGATAGCCGGGGGCCACGGACGGTTTGATCGACAGGGGGCTGTCGGGTCTGAGCATCCATCTGATGCCTTGCAGCAAGACACCAGGCCCTGGCACCGGAGTGCTTTCCGCCAGCGCCACTTTTGCGGCATTGCCGTGGGATGCACCGGCGCCGCACTTTCCTGCTTCGAGGAGGGTGACCTCACAGCCGGCACTCGCCAATTCATAGGCGCTGGTCAGCCCGACCACTCCACCACCGACAACGACTACCTTCATGCAGGTCTCCCTCAGTGTCGACTGCGACCGCCGCTGGCCGCAGCCTCAGGCCGCAGGGATTGTATGACAATCCCTCTGAGGTTTACGCTACGCACTCGATCTGACCGCGTCAATGCTCTTCGGCACAGAGTTTCCTGACGGCCTCCACCACGGGTGGAGCGACTCCCCCGATCACGCCTCGGGACCGGTCATTCAGCCGAGCCGGGAGCCAGCAGTGCCAGCTCCTGCGCACTGTCCATGGTGTGTACGTCGAGAGCAGTGCGGATCTGCGCCGGATCGCCGGTGCGAATCGCGCGCATCAGTGCCGCATGGATGGCATGAGCCCGTGCGGGATTCGTCCGGGTGAACTGGTCATAGGCCAAGACGATGGTCATCTGGGCCTCCATCACCGGCCAGATGCGCATGAGCAGATAGTTGTCCGCCGCTTCCCAGATGCCCCGGTGGAATTCCACGTGCGCCTCGTGAAGAGCCAGCGGATCCGATCCCGCTGTCGCCTTCTCGAACTTCCGCCATGCCGCCTCCAGCACGGCCATGCGCTGCCCAGACTGGTCGGCGAGAATCTCGCTGATCGCCTCCGTGTCGAGGGCGACCCTGACTCGAGCGATCTCCAGAAGGGAATCGGCCTCAATATCGGCCACGCGAAGGCCCCGATAGGCCTCCTGAATGAGAAAGCCGTCCCTGGCCATCTGATTGAGCGCCTCGCGAGCGGTGGGGCGACTCACGTCGAGAGAAGAGGTGATTTCTGCTTCGATGATGCGTTGGCCCGGGCGGATCTCGCCGAGGATGATCCGCCTTTTGATTGCATCGACGACGCGCTGCCTGCGTTCCGTGTTGGACGCAGGAGTCCGTGCCGCGCTCGAGGAAGAGTCCAGCGGGGCCTGCGATGCCGACGTGCCTGCCGTTGGGCGTCCCACGGTATTCTTCGTTGATTTCGATGAGTCCACTCCGACGCCTCCTGATCGGTATCGATTGTTGAGTTCGGTCGAATCACGGACTGGGTCAGACAGATAGAACCCTGCCGGTGACGTTTCCTTCGACGGAGCGCACGAAGGCCGCAGCAACCTGTTCGTCAGTAACCGGGACCATTCCCGCGAATGCGTCGTGGAAGTGCGGGGAGTTCGCCAGCACATTGGGGCTGACCGCGTTGATCCGGATGCCGCGCGGAAGCTCAGGTGCTGCGGAGATGACGAACGATTCGACGGCGCCGTTGACCAATGCTGCCGCAGCGGCAGTCGGCACAGGCTCCCGGCTGAGCACACCGGTGGTGACAGTGATCGAACCACCGTCATTAAGGTAGTCGAGGCCCTGCGTGACGAATTCGACCTGCCCCAGGGCCTTTGATGTGAAGGCCTCCAGATAGTCTTCACGCGAAAGTTCGGTGACCGGCTTGAATGCCGCGGCACCGACCGCGACGACGATGGCATCGACTCGCCCGACGGCCTTGAGCAGCGCAGCGATCGATTCAGGGTCCGAGGTATCAACTCCGGGATCTGTCGACCGCGAGGCTGCGATGACCTGGTGCCCTCGGGTTTCCAGTTCGGCTCGAGCAACTCCTCCGACGTGCCCTGCTGCTCCGACCACCAAGATCTTCATGACACTGCCCTCTCGTAGACGCAAATGTCAGCCAACACAGGATTGACTGACAATCCTGAGCCTAAAGGATCGGGGCCGATCACACCAGAGTCTGGATGCCAGTGTGAGTGGGAGTCTGGCGTGAGCCTAGGCACGCGGCGGGAGCGAGCGCACGAAAAACCCCCGCCTGCCCAGTGTTCACCTGGTCAGACGGGGGTTTCGAACAACGCGGAGTCGGAGGGATTTGAACCCTCGGTCCCCAGTTCAAGGGACTTCACCTTAGCAGGGTGACGCTTTCGGCCGCTCAGCCACGACTCCAAATACTGACTCGATGCCACTCTGCGAAGAGAGCGTCGAATCTGCAGTTTGCACTACGGGGAACAGCCTATGCGAAACCAATGGCGAAGAGCAAAATGTGCGGGCAAAGAGTGGCCTTGATCATAAACATCTCAGGGGTGGATCGCCGAATAGAAGGGGATGGCGACCAGACTCCCATGCTCACGTACACGCGAATTCCAGCATTCATCAATGTACAAGCGTAAAATCGATCTGAAGTGCTCTGCGGTTTGCTCTCTGACGGGTTCGGGAACGATGCTACGGAGGTGCCCCCTGCGCTGACATCGTCCACGATGCGCGCCGATGGCCTGCATCGTGAGCAACGCATATAGCACGAGACGTAATTTATGAGGAGTTAAGAACTTGCCAGAGATTCCCCCTGACAAGCACGGGCCGAATGGGAACGACCCCAATTCACGCCCTGCTGGTCATCGGCTCCGCGCTTCTTCTCGTCCTCGATTCCGCGGTGATGCCACAGCCAGTGACGATGGATCCAATTCGCTCCGCCCGACATCGCAGCCACAGACGCCGTCACAGTCGCAGTCGCAGTCACGAGCTCAGTCACAGTCCGGCCGGAGGCCCGCACAGTCTCAGAACTCGTCCTCAGCACAGAACCAGTCGAACTCTCAGCAGAACCAGTCGAAGGCACCGACACCTCGCCCGGTAGCGCCACGGACCCGCCGCGAAGCACGGATGCTTCGCGCAGCAGGAGCCAGCGGCGCCTCAGCAGCAGGTGTGGCATCGGCCGCCCAAGCACACGATGACAAGGCCCGGGACCACAGCGCCTCCACAACGGAGCATTCCCCCGGCGCGCCAGCGACATTCGCTGCCGAGTCCAGCAGGCCCACCGGCGCACGGAACAACCGCCCCACCTCGGCGAGGGAATCAGCACATGATTTCGCCGACGAAGCGGAAGCACCTCAACGGCGCAGGGACCGCCGCGAGGCCGAGGCAGCGTCCGCGGACGAGGCTCCGCGCGCACGTCGCCACTCCTCACGAGTCGGGGAAGCCTTCCCCAGCCTTGTCGGCTGGACCTCGCTGAGCACGCTGCTCCCGGGCATCGGGCTGCTGCGCACACGTTTCCGTCCCCTGGGCTTCATCCTGCTCGGCGGATTCGTCCTCACCTTCCTCGTCGCTCTCGTCTACGTCCTCATCAAGGGACCGATCCGCGCGTTCGGCACCGTCGTCTCAAGTCCGACGATGTTGACCTTCCTCGCGATCGTCCTCGCCGTCATCGGCGTGATCTGGATCCTCGTGATCGTGATCTCCCACTTCGGGCTGCGCAAAGGGCACCGCTATACCTCGTGGCAGAACAAGTTGGCCGGCGTGCTCGTCGTCTCTCTGGCGCTCATCATCGGCATTCCCTTCGGCGTCGGCTCGGTCTATTCCCGGGTCCAGGGCGATACGGTCTCGAGCCTGTTCGGCGACAGCACAGGACATTCCAAGAGCGCCGAGGACCTCTGGGCCGACAAGCCCTACATCAACGTCTTCCTCATGGGCCGCGACAACGGCGATGACCGCGAGGGCACACGTCCCGACACCATGCTCGTCGCCTCCATCGACACGAAGACAGGCAACACCGCCCTGATCTCAGTGCCGCGTAACCTCGCGTTCCCGATCTTCCCCGAAGGCAGCGAACTGGAGAAGGCTTGGCCCGACGGCTTTCGGCCCACGGGCCAACCCTCGGTCGACCTCATCAACTCCGTCTGGCAGTGGGGCGAGGAGAACAAGGACAAGATCGGCGACACCCATGGCCTGGAGCCGGGTATGTTCACCACGATGCAGGCAGTCGAGGGTTCACTCGGCCTCAATCTCGATTACTGGGCTGCGGTCGACATGGCCGGGTTCGAAGACGTCGTCGATGCCATCGGCGGTGTGAAGATCGACGTCGAACGTCCCATCCCGATGGGCGGCGGCAAATCGATGTCTGGAGTCGCCAACGAGGTCTACGGCTGGGTCGACCCGGGCCCGCAGACACTCAAAGGCAAGGACGCACTCTGGTACGTCCGGTCGCGTGAAGGCAGCGACAACTACGACCGCATGTGCCGTCAGCAGCGCATGATCAAAACAACCCTCGACCAGATCGATCCGCGCGAACTCGCGACGGCGTATCCGAAGCTCGCGAACTCAGCGACTCAGAACATCGCCACCTCGATCCCGCAGAACGAGGTCCCGGCCTTCATCGAACTCGCTGTCGCCATGCAGAAGGGCGACGTGACAACGGTGCAGATCAACAACGACGTCACCCCGACCTACGACCCCGACTTCGACGTCCTCCACAAGTGGATCCTCGGCGAGGTCAAGGGCGCGTCCGATGGCGAAGAGACCGCGAAACCGACGAACAAGCCGACCACGGATGAGGAGAAGGACACCGCCGAGGAGGCACCTTCGGAGGAGTCTCCCTCGGAGGAGGCATCTGCCGAGGACCAGCCCGCCGAAGAAGAGGGCGGCGAGCCCACCGAGACCACGAAGCCCGGCGAGCCCAACGCCGAAGGCAAGTGCTACCCGAAGGGCTTCAAGCCCGGCGACGACTTCCCCGGCTATCCAGGCCCGGGAGCCGGAGATGAAGGGTGACGACTTCTTCACCATGGTCAGGAACCAGCAGCTCAGCTGAGACGAGCGCTTCGAGCGCCGAAAGCCTGGACTCGCAGGCCCACTCGGTCGCGATCATCGGCGCCGGACCGCGAGGACTCTCGGTCCTCGAGAGGCTCGTCGCCCTCGCCGCCGAACGGTTCTCGAGCGCCGACGGCGACGGTGCTGGTACTGGTGTGGGTGCTGACACCCCGCCCGCGATCGTCATCCACCTCATCGACCCCTACCCTCCGGGTGCGGGCATCGTCTGGCGCACGGATCAGCCCGAGACGCTGCTGATGAACACGACGATTGCCGAACAGACGATCTTCCCCGACTCCAGCTGCTCCTTCGTCTCCCCCGAAACTGCTGCGGACTCCGGCGCCGCGTCCGATCGCTTCGGCCCCGATATGGCGCAGTGGTATCGCGACATGGGTGGAACGGATCCCGTCGACGCGACGTTCCCCAGCCGGACTCTCTACGGCCGCTATCTGCGTGATGCCTACGCTCGCATCCGCGACATGGCACCCGACTTCATCGAGATCGTCGAGCACCCCACGAAGGTCGAATCGGTCATCGATCTCCCGCCGGTCGAACCTTTCGGCCACACGTCCGCGGATCCCGAGACCGTGCCGCCGCAGCTGGTTCGCTGTGAGGATGGCACCGCCATCATCGCCTCCGCCGTCGTCCTCGCCGTCGGCCATATTCCCAGTGCGCAGACCGATGAGCGTGCCCGGCTCGCGGCCTTCGCGCAGCGCTCCGGCGGGCTCTACATCCCGCAGGGCCTGCCTGCCGAAGCTCCCGTCGCCGAGGTGGCCCCTGGCAACCGTGTCATCGTCCGTGGCATGGGCCTGAACTACTTCGATCTGCAGACCCTGTTCACGCACGAACGTGGCGGCCGATTCGACCCGGGTCCCGACATCGCGGGCGAGCTCCGCTATGTGCGCAGCGGTGAGGAACCTCGTCTGCTGCTCGGCTCCCGTCGCGGCGTCCCCTACCGCAGCAAACCCATCTGCCAGGCCCACCCGCGCTCACCGTGGCCGCTGCGCTACTTCACGCGGGAGAACATCGCATTGCTGGCCGGTCTCGATGACCTCGACGGCGACCGCAAAGCCGGTGCGCGCTTCAACGACCAGCTGTGGCCGCTGATCCTCGCCGATCTCCGTCTCGCCTACTACAGCACCCTGTCCCGGATCCGTCCCGGAGCATTCGCCGGTGATCCCGGTCAGCTGCGTGAGGCCATCGCCGAGGCGGTGTCCCGACACCTGACCAGGCGCACCTGGCAGGAGACCCACCCCGAGACGCGCGAGACCAGTGCTGGCAGCGGGGACTCCGCAGCCACGGGCGCGGCCGAGTCCCGAGAGCACGAAGGCGCCGAGGCTGCGCGGCAGGGTCGTGTCACCCGTGAGGCCTTCGCATGGTCGGAGATCGAGGAGAGCCTCGTCCCCGATCCGGCCCACCGCATGTCACTGCACGAGCTGCTCAATCCTCTCGAAGGTCGAGAGTTCGACAGTCGTGGCCCCCGGGAGACCAATTCTCTGCACGAGTGGATGCTCGACTTCCTCCGCAACGACCTTCATGATTCTCTGTCCGGGCCAGAGGGCAGCGCTGAGAAATCGCTGTTCACCGTGCTCTGGCAGTCTCGACTGCTGCTCAAAGAGCTCATCGTGGCCGGCCACATCGACCGAGTCAGCATCGACATGGAGATCTGCGGCTGGTTCGAAAGCTTCGTCTCCGGCATCTGCGACGGTCCTCCCCCGCAGCGCATCGCCGAGCTTCTCGCACTGGCCGAAGCCGGCCTCGTCGAGTTCATCGGCCCCGATATGCGCATCGAAGCGAGTCCCGAGGTCGCTGCACCTGCGGACGTGGGTGCAACACCTGCAAGCGGGTGGCCCGCGGCTCCAACCGGGGATCCTTTGCCGCAGATCTTCACAGTCACCTCGGCGCAGGTGGCAGGCGACATCACCGGCAGTGTGGTCATCGATGCGGCTTCACCGACGAACGCGGTGTCCAGGGCAGCCGATGTGCTGGTGCATGGGATGGTCGAACGCGGTCAGCTCACGCCTGCCCGCCTGACCTTGGATGATGGCCGCGAGAAGTTCCTCAACGGGCTCGCGCTCACCCCGCGGCCCTACCGCACGATCGACGTGGAGGGCGCTGTTCACCCCCGCCGTTTCGCGCTGTCCATTCAACTCTCCTCGGTCCAATGGGGGCTGGCGATCGCAGCGAACCCCAATACGAACGCCGCAACTCTCAACGACTCCCACGCCGCGGCAGCAGCGATCCTCGACCTCATCTGAAGGTGCAGCAGCGCGCGAGTTCCTGCTGGTGCTGCATCGAAGTTAAATAGCTCGCCTTTAAAGCAGAGCTATTCAACTTCGATGGAGCTGTTTCCCTGAACAGCCCCACGCAGGCGGCACCCACGCGGGACACTCCCCACGCAGGCGGCACCCGCCAAGCGGGTCTCCCCTTAGGCGTCGGCCATTTCGAGGGCGGCTTCGGGCTTCGTGGTCCTGGCTCGCACGATCGCGAGGAGGGACATCACGACTCCGATGATCGCCCAGGCCAGCAGGCCGCCATAGGCAGCGGCCACGCCCGTGGTTCCGGCGGTGATCGCAGCGAAGCCGTTCATCGCCGGCGTCAGCGGCAGGATCGGGGCGAGGAAGTCGAAGAAGCCGGGCACCGCGCCGATCGTTCGGCCGGCTACAGCCAGGACCACGGCGATCACCGACAGGAACCTGCCCACGCCGCCGAACCACGCCACCAGTGCGAAGTTGAGCACCATGAACACCAGCGCGGAGACGAACGTCAACACCGCGATGTCGAAGCCTTGGACGGCGTCGATATCCAACACAGTCACCGCCAGGATCGACAGCACCAGGGCCTGCAGCAGTCCCACAATTACGCCAGGCACCAATCCGCGCAGCCAGACGGCCACCGAGGACTTCGTCGAGAGCAGAGTCGAGGCGGGGATCGGCTTGAGCACCGTGTAGGTGACGAGTCCGCCGACCCACAGGGCGAGCATGATGAGCAGCGCAAGAGTCGATCCCTGCAGCACATCGCCCGCGTCGGAGGAGTCCGGCGACTTGATGTTCTCCGAGGCGACTGTGGAGAGCTTGTCACGCTCCGGTGCCGAATAGGAGGGAACCTCGTCCGCGCCCTTCTTCACACCGTCGGCAAACTTGCCGACTCCTTGCGAATACTTGTCTGTGCCCTCGGACAGGGTGTCCAGTCCGGCCGCAAGGTCAGAGGTGCCGGTGGCAGCAGTGGAGACACCGGTCGTGTACTGGTCGAGTCCCGCGGAGAATTCGCCGAGTCCATCGGAGAGCTGTCCGGCACCGTCGTCGAGTTCGCTCGAACCATCGGCGACCTTGGCGATGCCGTCGCTGAGCTCCGGCATTCCGTCGGCAAGCTTCTGATTGCCTTCGGCGACACCGGAGGCACCATCGCGCAGGCCCTTCGAGGCCTCGAGCAGCTTCGGAGCATTCTTCGAGATGTCCTCCATGCCCTTGGTGAGTTCACCGAGGCCGTCTTCGAGTCCCTTGACGAACTTGCTCATGCCGTCGCTGAGTTCACCCGCACCGTCGGCGAGCTTGTCCGCTCCGCCGAGCAGCGACTCGCCGTCCTGCTTCTGCTCCAGACCGTCGACGGCGCTGTTCAGGCCACCCGAGGTGCCGTTGAGCAGCCCCTGAGCGTAGGCCTTCTCAATGCCGGCGCAGACCTCGTCCGGTGTGCCGGCAGGGCACATCTGAGCACGTGCCTGATCGGCCTCGTCCTGGGTCATCATGCCCGCCGACACCAGCGAATCGAGACCGGTCACGGTTCCGCTCTTGGCCAGCTGATCGGCCTGGTCGGCGCCTTCCTGGAGCCCGTCGCGGTACTGGCCGAGACCCGTTGACAGGCCTTCTGCACCCTCGGAGACTCCCTGGGCACCCTTGTCGAGGTCCTTGCCGCCCTTGAGGAGATCATCGAGACCGCCCTCGCCGGAGCCGGAGTCACCGGAACCGGCGAAGCCCTTGATGATCTGGTCGATGGACTTCGTGTACTCGTCGACTCCCCCGGAGAGCTCTCCGGCACCGTCAGCCAGCTTCTGCGTGCTGTCGGGCAGATCCGCCGTCGACTTCTTCATGTCCTGGAGACCGCCCGAAAGTTCAGAGGTGCCCTTCGACAGTTCACCAGCACCCTTGGACAGGTCTCCGGCGCCCTTGCTGAGTTCGGATCCAGAAGAGTCGAGCTTGTCCATACCGGCGGAGAGTTCACCGGCCCCGCTCGCGGATTTCTCCGTCCCCTTCGCCAGCTCTTCGCCACCCTCGTCGAGTTCACCGGCGGCGTCTCCGAGGTCCTTCATCTGATCACCCATGTCGTTGAAGCCGACATAGATGTTGTCGAGGTAGGTCTCGGTCATCTGCGTGTTGAAGGTTGTCCGTGCCACTCCGGCCACGGACTGCGCGATCTGGGTGTCGGCGGCCGGAGCGACTCCGGAGACGTCGACGTCGAGCTGCGTCTGAGTTGCCGACTTGGCATCGCTGACCGAGGTCACAGCCCGGGAGAAGCCCTCGGGGATCGTCAGAGTCGCTGCGTAGGTCCCATCGGACATGCCCTTCTCGGCATCGTCCTCATCGGTGATGACCCAATGGATGTTGTTGTCCTCTTCACCCACAAGCCCGCTGGTCAGCTGCCGGCCGATCGGCACGGTCTCACCATCCACCTCGGCGCCGTCGTCATTGTTGACGATCGCGGCCTCGATCGTATCGAGGCGATCGGTGCTGTTGTACGTGGCCAGAATGAATCCAGCGGCCACGATGATCGGGATGAGCACCAGACCGAAGAGGGACAGCCAGGTCACGGGCCGTTTCGAGTTCGCACGTTCGAGTCTCACGACTGCACGCCTTCCATTTCGCTGCGACCGGCCGCGTGAGCTTGCACGCCGCCGTTGTCATTGTCGGTTCCACGCTCAGCCTCCGGCTTGGCCTCATCGAGATCGAGGTGGAAGTAGTTCGTGTTCGGGGACAGGATCCCGGTGATGTCGCCGTCGGGCAGACCCAGCACGATTGCCGTGCCCTCGGCCTGCAGATCGAAGAGTAGATCGCGTACGTCCCGGCCGCTTTCTCCGGCCAGTGCACCTGCTTCGCTGATGATGAGCAGGTCCGGCGCCGAGGTGCGCAGCTGTGAGAGCTCGCGTGACCCTGGCATCGTCCCCGGCCCGTTCTTATCGAGGTCGAAGTACGGGACACGACGACGCACCCGTCCGGCATGTTCGGGCAGGACCATGTCTCCGATCTTCATCTCACCGGCGGTCAGTCCGACGCGACCGGAGAGAGCCAGCAGCAATGCCTTGCGTGCTTGGCCGCTGGCGACGAGGATCTGGCCCGGTGAGAGCGAGATGTCGACCTGGGCGAATCCGCGTCGACCCGAGCTGACGGCGATGCCGCGACCGTAGACCCGGTATTCGGAGTCCGGTTCCGGCCAATCTCGCAGAGCCACCTCGTGGGCCAGGCCCTCTCCTTCGACATCGAGGCGGGGCAGGATGCGGTCGAGCCACTTCGGCAGCCACCAGGCCTTGTCGCCGAGCATCTGCATGATTGCAGGCACCAAGGACATGCGCACCAGGAAGGCGTCGACGAAGATTCCCGAGGCCAGGGCAAGCGCGATGGACTTGATGATCGGCTCACCCGCGGGAACGAAGGCGGCGAAGACGGAGAACATGATGATCGCCGCGGCCGAGACCACTCGGGCCGACGAGGCGAAGCCGGCCTTGATCGCACCCCGGGCACTCGCACCGTGGACGTAGGCCTCGCGCATTCCGGAGACGAGGAACACCTCGTAGTCCATGGCCAACCCGAAGAGGATGCCCATGACGATGATCGGCAGGAAGCTGATCACCGGACCGGTCGAATCGATGCCCATCGCACCGGCGAAGAGTCCGTCGCGGAAGACGAGGACCACGGTGCCGAAGGAGGCGAAGACGGACAGGAGGAAACCGCCGGTGGCCTTGATCGGCACCCAGATCGAACGGAAGACCATCATGAGCAGGATGATCGAGAGGCCGACGACGAAGATGCCGAAGGGCACCAGCGCCTTGCCGAGCTGATCAGAGACATCGATCTGGATCGCCGTCGCACCGGTGACCGCGGTTTCGAAACCGTCCTCGTCCTCGATGTCGGCACTCAGATCACGGAGGCGGTCGACGGTGTCGAGAGTCGCCGGATCTTCGGAGCTCGTGGTCGGAATGATCTGGAACAGAGCTGTCGTCGCGTCCCGGTTCGGGGTGGCGAGGATGACCTGGTCGACGCCTTCGACGTCCTCGATCTCCTTCTCGATCTTCTCGACATCGCCGAGGGGGTCGTCGGAGGTCACGATCTCACTCGTCATGACCAGCGGTCCGTTGAAGCCGGGACCGAAGTGCTCGTCGATGAGGTCATAGCTCGTGCGGGCAGGCGTGCCCTCCTCCTGGCTGCCTGCAGTGGGCAGGGAGAGCTGGAGGTTGGAGGCAGGGATGGCGAACAATGCGAGTCCACCGACGATGATCACGACCGTCAGCAGCGGAATCTTCGTCACCACGTGCAGCCAACCGGCGAAGAACTTGTTCATGATCGTCTTCGGGTACGGTTCACCGGCCTCAGCCTCCGCCTCGGCGGCAATCTCAGACCGAGAGACGGAGTCGCCCGCCTTCTCCTGCGCGGTTGCGAACGCCCGACGGTAGCGCTTCGTCGGCTTGGGGGTGATCTTGTCCTTGACCAATCCCAGCAGCGCGGGAACCATCGTCAGGGAGATGAGCACGGCGACGACGACGGACCCGGAGGCGCCGATGCCCATGACGGTGAGGAACGGGATGCCGGCCAGGGACAGGCCGAGCAGCGCGATCATCACGGTCATGCCCGCGAAGACGACGGCCGATCCGGCGGTGGCGACGGCCCGTCCGGTGGCTTCGAGCGGGTCATGTCCCTCGGCCAGGAGTGCCCGGGCCCTGGAGACGATGAAGAGGGCATAGTCGATGCCGACCGCCAGGCCCAACATCAGCGCCAACATGATCGATGAAGAGTTGACTGCGCCGAAGGCCGTGGATCCCACGACCAGGAGAACGGAGATGCCGACGCCGATGAGTGCTGTGATCAGCGGCATGCCGGCAGCGCGGAAGGATCCGAGGGTGAGCAGCAGGACGATGAAGGCGATGACGACGCCGATGCCTTCGACCCAGGAGATCTCCACGCCGGTGATCTGGAAGAGCTGGCCTCCGCCTTCGACTTGGGAGCCCTCGGGCAGGGCGTCGCGGATCGGATCCAGTTCGTCGAGAAGCTGGTCGGGGGCCGCTTCGCCGACCTCCTGCTGGGTGCCGTCGTACTGGACGGAGATCATCGCAGCGGAGTCGTCCTCGCTGATCGCACCCTTGACCATCTTGTCGAACGGCGAGGTCACGGCGTCGACGTGAGGGAGGTCTTCGAGCCGATCGACTTCCTTCTCGATCTCATCCTTGTACGTGGAGTCATTGACCGAGTCGCCATCGGCGGCGACGACGATGACGGAGGCGCCCACACCTGAGGCTTCTGGGAAGGTCGTCTCCATCGAATCGAGTGCGACCTGAGCTTCGGACCCTGGGAGGGTGAAGTCGTTGTCGAAGTCCTTCGCGAAGGCCGCGACACCGGCGCCGACGAGCGCGAAGATCACAAACCACAGAGCGATGAATCGGATGGGAGCGCGGTAGGCACGACGACCCAGAGCGTACAGGAATGTTGACACGAAGACCTCGATACAAAAGTGTATTGGATACAGTATTGTATTGTTGTTGACTCAGTGCCCTCAGCGCAAATGCATCAGGAGTTTCGTGAAGATTCTCATCGGATGCCCAGGCCGACAGAGACCCGCACGGACCGACACAGCACAGCCTGTGCGACAGCACCACAGCCACACCAGCACCGCGACCACCCCGACGATGAAATGTTCGATGAATACAGACAATCTCAGCGCCCGCAGACGGCAGACCCGATCCACCTTGGTGGAGGCGGGCATGTCCGTCTTCGCCCACAAAGGCATCGATGGCGCCTCGATCGAGGAGATCTGCGAGGCCGCCGGGTTCACTCGCGGCGCGTTCTACTCGAACTTCTCCAGCCGCGACGATCTGGTTCTGGCCACGATCGAACAGCGCACCTCCCGCGACCTCGACATGCTCGACGCCGCCATCGAACGCTGGCGCGATCGCCTCAACTCCAGTCGACCCGAGAACATCGAAGGCTTCCTCACGGAGTTCATCGACGACACCTTCAGTCAGAAGAGGTCCACCGCCGCCGAGGTGATCGCTGAGCAGGAAATCCAGCTGTACTGTCTGCGCACACCTGAGCTCTACCCCAGGTACGCGGAACTGAGCTCGTTCCAGGTCCAGCGGATCCAATCGCTGATCGAGAACGCCATCGGCTTCGCGAAAGCCGCCTCGACAATTCCACTCAAGGACCTCATCGAGGCGCTCACCGCCATCCACACGCAGTCATCCCTGCGCGCAGCTGCGGGGAAGGATCTGCACGAGGTCGTCGAGATCGATTCCACGCAGATGGTGCGCATCCTCAACCGACTGCTCGACTTCTCGCAGAAGCCCTGAGCGTCCTGGCCTCCCGACAGCCCGGGCTCTCGGCCTACTGAACCTCTAGTCAGCCCCAGGACCGGCCGCTAGGCACTAAGGTGGTTGGCGTGAATGAACTACAGCGCGAATATTACGCCTTCATCAACAACATGGACGTCCGCCTCGGCGCGTTCGTCCTCGCCGACCTGCCCGAGACCTTCGACAAGGAAGACGGGGAGACGGTGAAGTTCCCCAAGGACTTCGGCCCCAAATCCCTGCCGATGCTCGAACTCTTCGTCCTCTCCCGCTTCCCCACTCCCGACGATGTGATCGACCCGGAGAACCGCCGATTCGTCGAAGGCCTCATCCGCTACCTCGGCGAGACCTATCTCCGTGCGATCGGCGGAGCCTGGGACCACGACGAAGAGACCGGAAACGGGATGCCGTTCATCCGTCCGGATACCGAGGAAGGGCCGCTGAAGGGTGAGCCCATCCCGATTCTGGCGATCATCCTCGCCGCGGTCGACGCCCGTACTGCCGAGGTCTTCACGGCAGTCCTGAGCAAGGCTCGCGAGAATCTCGGCGGTGACGGTGAGCCGAAGCGCAGCTGCACCGGTCTGGCGATGGGGATGCTCACGGCTGAGAACTCCAGCGAGGAAGAGGTCGAGTTCCTCACCCGCTTCATCGGCACCGTGGAACCGGGCATCGCCGCCTGGACCCAGGAACAGGCCGACCCGTCCTCGTGGGAGTTCGGGCGCGAGGCGCTGGTGCGCTTGGGCAAGCAGCTCAAGGCCCGCTACGACTCGCGTGACGAGATGATGACGGAAGAGGAGACCGAGTTCGTCGCCGGAGCGATGCGCTTCATCGGTGAGACGATTCGGCGCATCGGCTTCGGACAGTGGCGCTACGGTGCCGACCTCGAACCCGATGATCCCCGCAGCAGGCAGCCCTTTGTGCGTTTCCGCGTCGGCGACCAAAACCTCGACATGGTGCCCTGGCGCTTAGCCCAGACGGCGCTTGAGGATTCGAACTCGATCGCCTCGGGCCTCGACACCATCATCTCGATGCGCGAAGAGGAAGCCGCGAACGAAGCAGCCGCCGAGGGTGACGGCGCCAAGTCAGACGACGCTGAGCCAGACGGCACCAAGTAAGGCAGCGCCGAGACGGACAAGGCCTGAGGCTGACAGCTCAGAGCTGATAGCGACGGTTGCCCTGCATCCCGTCCGCCGGTGAACCCGGAGCCAGGTCTAACTGCTTGCGCTTCGGGTCGATCTGCACGGTGACCAGAGTCGCCGAGCGATCCCCATAGGTGGCACCTGGATCCGGAGTGCAGGACACCGGCGCCTCGCCCGGACCGGTGGTCAGAAGGTCGGTGAGGTCGGCCGTCGACTCGGGGCCGCCGGATGTTCCCACTTGCTTGGCGTAGTCCTCGAGTCGCTGCTCGAGGTGAGCGTGACGGGCACGGGAGGTCGAGGTCGCATTGAGCTCGAGGCTGCCGGGGATGAGCTCGGGGTGCAGGAAGTGATTCGTGTGCAGCAGGAATCCCGCACCGGCTCGACGCTCACGCTTCTCGGCGTTGGCGATCTCGACCTGGACCACCTCGTCGGCGGTGACGACCGTGATGATCGACGATGATGTGGTGGGTGCCGAGTGGATGATCTCGAGCGCCTCGGCAAGAGTGCTCGCCGTCGACAGGACCCGCTCGAGGATCATGTGGATGGGCACTCCCCCGGCCCCGTCGCCCTCATGCTTGAGAATGTTGAGCAGGACGCCGACGCCTGCCTCGTTGAGTCCGATCTTGCCTGGCATCCCGTATTCGGCGATGCCCACGTGGCGCAGCTGCCCGGGCACGGCACCCACATCGTTGATGTGCCACAGTGTCGAGAAGTCGGCGGCCCAATCCCAGTTCTGTGCGGCCAGCGAGCTTCCGGGGCGGGTGAAGCTCACGGTCGAGCACTCCGTCGCCGAGGCCGGCGCCAGGGTCATGATCTCTGTGCGGGCGATGACCTCCATGAGTTCCTCGACGGGGATCTCAGCTCCCTGCGCCACGGCTGCCACCTCCTCGGCGGCCTCCGGGGACCAGGCCTGGAGACGCGCGAGACTCGACGCGGCCGCGGCACGGACATCCGCCTCGGCGATGGACAGGAATTCGAAGTAGCGCCGGTAGCCGGCGATCGCGGACTCGATGCCCGTGCGCAGCTCACGCCCGCGCTGGGTGCCGCGCCGGAGGTGGTCGGAGGCTCGGACCATGAAGGTCTCGGGCCTGACCTCGGCTGCGGGAACGTATTCGGTGCTCATTGTCGATTCCTCTTCTCGCGCGGGCTCGTTCGTCTCACGACTGCGGGACGAGTGACCCCACTCCGACGTCGATGTCCAGGTAGTGCATGTGAGCGGCCGTTTCGGCCAGGGCGGCGAACAGGTTGAAGTTGTGCAGGGAGTCGAATCCGCGCGACCAGTGCAGGCCCTGGGCGATCGAGTAGACGCTGTGATCGTCGGTGGCGTCCATGCGTTCCGTGATCTCGTCCAGACGCTGCTGGTGATGCTCGACGAGTTCGCGTCGGCGATCGTGGAGACCCTGGAAGCGGAAGCCGTGTGCGGGCAGGACCGCCACCTCGGCGTCGAGCTTACCGATCTTGTCCAGGGAACCGAGATAGTCGCCGAGGCTGTGCGTGATCGCGCCGCTGTCGAGTCCGATGTTCGGGGTGATCGTCGGGAGCACATGGTCACCGGAGAACAGCAGCTGGCCCTCGTCGCGGACGAACACCGAATGCCCGTAGGTGTGGCCAGGGGTCCACAGCGCCCGCAGCGATCCGGACTCCAGCGGCAGTTCGGAGCCGTCCTCGAGGATGTTCACGGTGTCGGGCATATTGCTCATCAGCAGTGCGAAGTCATTCTTCGACCCGGCCTCGCCCTTGCCCTTCTTGCTGCCGACCTGGAGGCTTTCGACCTCGTCCCAGCGATCCTCGGGCACTCCGTAGGCGCGGGCGATGTTGATGCTCGGGTCGACTCCGGTGCCCAGGTCCACGCTCTTGGAGAAGAACTTCTTGATCGAGCGCAGGTCCTCGCCGTGCATGGCGACCCACATGTCGGGGTTCTTGTGCAGCAGTGCCGGAACCAGCCCGATGTGGTCGCGGTGGTAGTGGGTGATCGCGATCCCGTGGACGTTCGCGACAGTGAATCCCAGGGATCCCAGCGCCGAGGTGAGCGCCAGGTACTGGTCCTTGCCATCCCAACCGGGATCGATGAGGATCAGACCCGAACCGTCGGCGACGGCGTAGCAGTAGGTGTAGACGAGCGGGTTGTTCGGGATCGGGACGGGAATCGCCCAGACACCTTCGGCAACGTTCTCCACTTCGGGCAGGACTCTGTCCTTCCACGCCTTCGACTGTGCGGAGCTGAGTGATTCGATCGCCATTGTTCGACCTTGCCTTCTCTTCGTCGAGCATCATTGCCAATGCTGATCAACCTACTCTCTTTCCACAGTCACTGAAAAGTCGTTCGATAGGCGGGACAGGGAGGAGCGGTGGGGCAGCACCACCTCGGCGTCGGGATGGGCTTGAGGCCCTGTGTGAAGGGTCGCCCGGAAATCAGCAACCTGGGCTACTGGATTCGTTGCGAATGGCGCGATACAGGTGAAGTTATCGTTTCATTTCGTGAGAATGATTGCGTTTTCGGTTGCACACGGGATAGCATCTATGGCGCAGATCACTTCCATTCCTGTGCTCACACGGGTCCGGATCCGATCGCTGCACCATCTAGCAAGACTCATTGTGGAGGATTGATATGGCCGCGTCAGGCTCACTGAAACGCAACCTCGGGCTGTGGTCCATCGTCGGGCTCGGCCTTGGATATATGACGCCGACGGTGGTCTTCGACACGTTCGGAATCGTGTCGGATGAAACCAACGGGGCGGTACCGTCGGCCTATCTCATCGCACTCATCGTCATGGTGTTCACTGCATTCAGCTACGGCAGGATGGTCAAGGTCTTCCCCACAGCGGGTTCGGCCTATACGTACACGCGAGAGACCATGAGTCCCGGCCTCGGCTTCCTGGTCGGCTGGACCTCACTCATGGACTACCTGCTGCTGCCGATGGTCAACTGCCTCATCGCTCGGCTGTATATGGAGTCCCTGGTCCCCGACGCTCCGCCGTGGGTGTGGGTGGTCCTCTACACCGTGATCATGACCGCCATTGTTGCTGTCTCCATGCGCGGAACAGCCAACCTCAACGGTGTTCTCCTGGTCTTCGCCGTCACAATGGTGACGCTCTTCTGCATTGTCGCCGTCGTCAACCTGACCAACGGCGATGGATCCGGAATCGTCTTCAGCGCCGAACCCTTCATGCACGAGGGCGTGCACATGTCCGCGCTGCTGACCGGCGCCACCGTCGTCTGCTTCTCCTTCATCGGCTTCGACGCCGTGACGATGTACACCAACGAAGCCAAGCATGTGAACCTCATGCCCAAGGCGATTCTGCTGACAGTCCTCGCAGGCGGCGCCATCTTCCTCGTCGCCAGCTACTTCGCCCAGCAGCTCTTCCCCGACAATTCGCAGTTCAATGTCGTCGACGATCCGCTGCCGGAGATCGGACTCCTCACCGGCGGCCCTGTCTTCATGGGCTTCTTCCTGGCCGCTGCCTTTGCTGCCACGGTCGCCTCTGGCCTGGCCTCCCATGCCTCGGTCTCCCGCATGCTGCTGGTGATGGGACGCAACGGGGTGCTCCCGCGCAAGGCCTTCGGCTACATCCACCCGAAGGCGCACACCCCGATGTTCAACATCATCCTCGTCGGCGCGGTCTGCCTGCTGGCGATGTCGTTCAGCCTCGAGTTCATCTCCGCGCTGATCAACTTCGGGGCGCTTATCGCCTTCACCTTCGTCAACCTCACGGTCATCGCGCACTTCGCGTTCCGCACCAGGCAGGTCGTCGACGTCAAGTCAGCATTCAACTATGTGGTGCTGCCGGCCATCGGTGCGATTCTCACCGGCATTCTGTGGGTGAGCCTGCACGAGACCGCTCTCATCGGCGGAGTGGTGTGGCTGGCCATCGGCGTCATCTACCTGGCGGTGCTGACCCGCGGCTTCAAACGGACAGTCCGCAGCTTCGACGATCCTGAGGCCGATGCCGAGATGTCCGAGCCGGAGGCCAAACCAGAGGCCGAACCAGAGCCAGAGGCCAAACCAGAGTCTGTTTGAGGGTAGGGATGCGAAAAGCCCCCGCTCGCTATCGTTTTCACGATGCGAACGGGGGCCTTCACTTTGCGGAAGCGGTGGGATTCGAACCCACGGTACGTTGCCGCACAATGGTTTTCAAGACCATCTCCTTCGGCCGCTCGGACACGCTTCCAATGGTTCGCAATGAACCACGGCCTGCTCAGCGCGAGGCTGAGCCACAACAGTTTCTCATAAACCGATTGTCTTCTGCTAATCGATTCCCGCAGGACTGGAGTCAGTGCTTCCCCGTGCTGGTGTCCTGATCAGAAACTTCGGTGGGCAACTGCTCAGAATCATCGGTCGCCGACTTGTCGGAACCTTCAGGCTGTGGCTTCTCGTGCTTTCCCTCCTGCACGATGTGACGACCTGTCGAATCCGAATCTTCCGCGGCGGCACCGCGGGCAGCGAAGGTCGCGGGCACGGGTGAGACGACGAATTCGTCTTCTTCGTCCTCGAACTCCTCTTCGGCCGAGTCAGCCAGTTCAGCGGGGCTCTGACGGCGAATCTTGCTCTGTCTGGAAGCACCGACCGACGGTGCTGCCGGCTCCTGCTCGATGGTAGGGCGCGACTGAGGCTCGGCGGGCTCTGCGTCGTCCGAGGTCTCCGGCTCTACCGCGTCGTCCACCACCGAGGTGGTGTCGGCATCCGAGGTGGTGTCGGCGTCGGTCAGAGCGTCGTCGGCTTCGACCACTACAGCAGGCTTCTCTGCTTTCTTCTTGTCAGAATCCACAGCCTCAACCTCGGATGAAGAGTCGGAGTCGGGCTCAGCCGAATCATCGGCCTCAGCCGAGACGTCGGAAGCGACGTCGGCGGCAGCCGCAGGGGCCTGCGCAGGGACAGCTGGCGAAACAGGCTCGGATGGCGAATCAGCCTCGGCGGGGGCATCACCGGAACGAGCCGGTTTGCCTTTGAGGACGAGACTTAGGGTCGACAGCGGAACCGAGAGCCAGTTGGGCCGGTTGCGCAGCTCGGTGACGACCTCCACAAGGAGCCTGTCGATGAGGGCCGCGCGCAGCACGGGATCGCCGAGGCCCAGGCTCTCGCCCCGGGCACGGGAGTATCCGCTCAGCAGCGAGTTCTGCACCTGCGATGCCCACAGGAACTCCGGAGAGTCGTAGATGGTCCGCAGCGCGGAGGCGTCATTGCCGAAGCCGTTGACGACGAGCCCGCCGTCTTCGGATTCGAGCTCGCCGGTCCGCTGCAGGCGAGCGAAACCAGCGGCATAGTCAATACTGCGCAGCAGGGCTACGAGGTCCAGTGCCACCGGCTTGGGATCCGAGTTCGTCGAGTCCGTGAACTTCACGACCGAATAGCCGTCGGTGCCGGAACTCACCACGTGATCGAGCGTCAGCTCACCGTGGATCTTCTGCAGCACACCGATCGTCTCGAGTGACTGCAGCTTCGCGCGGTGGGCACGCAGCTCGGGCACCAGAGAGTCCAGGGCCAGCGGGGCACGGCCCAACGCCCAGTCGATGCGTTCGATCCACTTCTTGGCCAGCTGCTTCGTCGGTTCTCCACGGCCTTCGACGATGCCGAATTCGGCAGCCATGTCCGAGTGGAGTTCGCCGATGCGGCGACCCATCTCCGCGGCCTGAGCGTTGTAGGCACCGATCGAACCGGAGTCAACGGCGCACACGATGTCGACAGCCTCGCGCCAAGCGGGTTCGGCGTCGACGTCGACATGGGACAGCAGCGCCATCGGAGCTTCCATCTCGGTGACTTCGAACATGTCGTACCACCGGCCCGAGCCCCAGCCGATGACCTCGGGAACGCTGCGGGAGCCAGCCTCGGTGAGCAGGACTGGAATCGTCAGCGATGACGGCATCCCGTTCTCCAGCACGCGGAAGAAGCTGAGCTCCATCGGCTCGTACTCGTCGTGGATGATGACCGTTGACTTGGAGGCACCGGCGTCGGCGACCTCGATGGGTCGGATGTCGACGGGCAGCTCTTCACGGGTATCGGCGACCAGGGCAGCCTTCGATGGCTTCGGTGGAACCACCTCGGCGGGGGAACCGCTATGGGCAGTCGATGGCGACTGGGAGGGCAGGGTGTCCCGTGTTTCTGCCTTCTCCTGGCTGTGCCGCAGGGATTCGGTGCTCAGCTGGCCGCCGTCGAAGACCTTGCGCTTGGTGATCGCGTCGGCCATGAGGTTGACGAAGACGGGGTCTGCCGCGCCGTCGTAGACGTAGACGTGGCCCAGGGCCAGGTCGTCGATCTGACCGATCAGCGACTTGCGCAGGTGCATGTCTTCGACTCCGCGCAGTGAGAGCGGAATGTTGAGCCGGCGCAGGGTCGGTCCGTCACCGACAGAGATCACGGTCACGAGGCCGGCGAAACCGCCGAGCTCCTCGGCCTTGTATACGAAGGCGCGAGCCACCGACATCGGGGTGATATCGGGGTCGGTTCCGAAGTCTGCGGCGAGCTTGGGAAACCACGACTGCCGAGGTATCCAGCCGGCTAACAGTTGCTCCAGCTCACTGCTGATGGCCATGTCGCCTCCTTGAAGGAATTACGGGCATCTCCATCCAATCATGTTACGACCTTCGCGCTGTTCAGGGCGCACCAGAAATCATCAACTCAGCGCCACTTTCCTTCCCTTCAGCGCACCAGCAGACCACTGTCCCCGTACCGGTCAGCGGCCTGCCAAGTGTCCTTATCTCGGAACGACTTGCACAAGCGCAAGACAGAAGGAGCACAATGGAGTCGTGTTGAAAACAGACGAATCACCCCAGCAGCAAACACTCGCGAACGAGGTCGAAGCGGCCGCGACGCGAATTGCCGACTCCGTGATTAAGTCTCCCCTGCAGATTTCGGAGCGGCTCTCCGCCGCCACCGGTTCCACCGTCTACCTCAAGCGCGAGGATCTGCAGATGGTGCGCTCCTACAAGATCCGGGGCGCCTTCAACTTCATGCTCCAGCTTGATGAGACCGAGCGCGCCCGCGGCGTCGTGTGCGCCTCGGCGGGCAACCACGCCCAGGGCTTCGCCCGCGCGTGCAAGGAACTGGGCATCCAGGGCACCATCTTCGTTCCCAAGACCACGCCGAGGCAGAAAATCGAACGCGTACGCCACTTCGGCGGCGACCGGGTGACCATCGAAATCTCCGGCTCCACCTATGACGATGCATCGGCACTGGCCCACCGGTACGCCGAACGCAATGACGCCCTCCTCGTCTCCGCCTTCGATGACTTGCGCACCATCGCCGGCCAGGGAACAGTGGCTGTGGAGATCGCCGACCAGCTCCAAGCCGCCCCCGATTACATCATCGTGCCCGTCGGCGGCGGCGGAGTGATCTCCGGCATCGCCGCCTACGCGGCCGAGCACCTTCCCGACACCACCGTCATCGGCGCCGAACCCGCAGGTGCTGCCTCGATGATCGCGGCCCTCAAGGCCGGACGACCGGTGTCCCTGGAGAACATCGACCCCTTCGCCGACGGCACCGCGGTCAAACGCGCCGGCGCCCTGACCTACGACATCGTCTCCGAACTCAACGTCGATGTCCGCCCCGTGCCTGAGGGCTCCGTCGCCACGGAGATGCTCGACATGTACCAGGTCGACGGCATCATCGCCGAGCCTTCCGGTGCCATCGCCTCGGCGGCCATCGGGGCACCCGGGACTGCCAAGCCGATCACCATCGAACCGGGATCGACTGTCGTGTGTCTGGTCTCCGGCGGCAACAACGACATCTCCCGCTACCCCGAGATCCTCGAACGCTCACTTGTCCACGAGGGCCTCAAGCACTACTTCATCGTCGACTTCCCACAGGAGCCCGGCGCTCTGCGGCGCTTCCTCAACGAGATCCTCGGCCCCGAGGACGACATCGCGATGTTCGAGTACGTCAAACGCTCCGACCGCGAGACCGGCCCTGCTTTCGTCGGCATCGAACTCGGCAATGCCGAGGACCTGCCGAACCTGCTCGAACGCATGGACGCCTCACAGATCGAGATCGAACGCGTGCACCAGAACTCGCCGATGTTCCGTCTCTTCGCTTGAGGTTCTTCGACTGAGAGCCTCGGGACTCAGTGCCTGAGGGCCTCGGGACTCAGCGCTGTCTCGCAGCACAGAGCGGCCCGGGCCGATCGTCGGGCAAACCACTAGAGTGGAATCATGCGAGCAATCACGATTTCTGAACCAGGCGGCCCCGACGTTCTCCAGATCACCGAGGAGCCGACGCCGGACATCGCAGCCGACGAAGTCCTCGTCACCGTCCACGCTGCCGGCGTCAACCGCGCCGATCTGCTGCAGCGTCAGGGATTCTACGATCCACCGGCCGGTGCCACTCTGATCCCGGGCCTCGAGGTCTCCGGAACGATCGCTGAGCTCGGTTCCGAGGTCACCGGTTGGAAGGTCGGCGACCGAGTCGCCGCCCTCCTCTCCGGCGGAGGCTACGCCGAGTCGGTTCCCGTCCCCGCAGGTCAGCTGCTTCCAGTCCCTGACAGTCTCGACCTCACCGAGGCTGCGGGCCTGCCCGAGGTTCTGTCGACCGTGCATTCCAACATCGTCGGCAACGCGAACATCCAGGCCGGGGAATGGCTGCTCGTCCACGGCGGCGGATCGGGAATCGGCACGGCCGCGATCCAGATCGCCAAGCACCTCGGCGTGAAGATCGTCGTCACCGTCGGATCCGAGCGCAAAGCCGAATTCTGCCGCAACCTCGGTGCCGATGCCGTCATCAACTACCGCGAAGAGGACTTCGTCGAACGCGTCCACGAGATCTGCGTGCGCCCCGACGGCTCCACCGGCGCCGACGTCATCCTCGACATCATCGGTGCGAAGTACCTGAAGTCCAACGTCAAGGCCCTGGGCACCGACGGACGCCTCGTCATCATCGGCATGCAGGGCGGGGCGAAGGCCGAGCTGAGCATCGCCTCCCTCATGCAGCCGCGCAAATCGGTGGCGGGAACGACGCTGCGAGCACGTCCCAAGGAACAGAAGATCGAGATCGTCGCCGAGGTGGCCGCAGAGTTGTGGCCGGCCGTGATCTCCGGTGACATCCGTCCGATCATCCATGAGACGATGCCGCTGTCCGAGGCTCCCAAGGCCCACACCGCGCTGGAAGAGGGCACGAGCATCGGGAAGGTGCTGCTCATCGCCGACGAGTCAGCACAGAACGCGAAGTCGGCACAGAGCGTCTGAGGTTCGTTGAGGCTGGGGCCCAGTTCGCCTGAGCCCCCGCGCAGGAAGAAGGTATCCGATCATGATCAACAGTCCTGATCAGTCCGAGAGTGCATCCGAGCAGCAAGGCGACTCCGTGGCACAGTCTTCGTCCCAGGCCGATGTGTCCTCCCCTGCGAAGGTGATGCGGATCGGGACTATGGTCAAGCAGCTCCTCGAAGAGGTCCGCAGCACCGATCTGGATGAGAAGGGCCGCGAACGCCTGGCCAAGATCCACCGCCGGTCGATCGACGAGCTCGAAGATGGGCTCTCCAAGGACCTCATCGACGAACTCGAACGCCTTGACCTGCCCTTCGACACGAGTGACGGACCTCCGACCAACTCCGAACTGCGCATCGCCCAGGCCCAGCTCGTCGGCTGGCTGGAGGGACTCTTCCACGGCATCCAGACCGCGATCATGGCGCAGCAGGCCATGGCACAACAGGGAATCGCGGGCCATGGCCAACTGCCACCGGGAGTGGTGCCCCCCGGCGCGGCTCCCGGCGCAGCCGAGAACGAGCAGAAGCACGACGATTCCGACGTTCCTCGCCCAGGCAACTACCTGTGAAGAACATCTTCTCCCGTCGGGAAAAGTCGGCCGGTTCCTCATCGCGCAAGGGCCCTGACCAACAGTTCGGCACCGGACTCTGGCGGCACAACCGCGACAGGTTCATCCGCGCCGTCGACCGCTACTACACCACCTCCGTGGCCATCCACAAGCTGCCCAGCGACGGTCAGGGCACCTCCGCCGACGCGAACACGATCGTCGATGGGACGCAGCGCCTCAACGATCTGGTGCCCGTCGTCGACGAGGTCACCGCGTGGCTGCACGCCCACCATCCGGTCACCGGTCAGGTCGTTCCCAGCCACACCCGCAACGCTGTCGGCGACACCCCCGAACTGCTGACCAAGGCCTCATCGAAGGTCGCCGAGGCGGTGCTGGCGGCCTCGATGGCCCGCACAGAGATCATCGCCGGCAGACCAATCGAACCGAGTGCCAAGGCGACCGAACGTTTCATCTCCGATGCCGCACAGCTGCTCGAACGTGCCCAGGCCGCCATCGACGAAGGCCACGAAGCATGACGAAGGCAACGATGACACCGCCGGAGGGCTTCGACGTGGGCCTCGTGGCCAGCGATATCGACGGCACGCTCCTGCTCGATTGGAAACCCATCTCCAACGCGACGATCGATGCGATCCATCGTTGCCAGGACATGGGCATCCCCTTCGTCCTCGTCACCGGCCGGCCGATCAGATGGCTGGAAGCGATCGCGGAACAGATCCCCGACCTCGGCCGCGTCATCTGCCTCAATGGGGCAGTTGTCTATGACATCGCCTCGGCGAGTGTGGTCTCGGCTCACACCATCGAGTTCACCGAGGTGGAGAAGATCATCGCCGCGATCACAGCCTCCCACCCGGAGGCGCACTTCGCGTTCGAAACACTGACCGGCGGCCTCGTCGACAAGAACTTCATCTCACGCAATCCGCGCCAGGCCCATGTCATGGAGGACCTGTCGGAGCTGGCCACACGGGACGTCGTGAAGATCCTCGTCAGCATCGGCTCCGACGATTCGCAAGCCCTCCACGATCTGCTCGACCCACTTGTCGCCGCCAACTGCCATGCCTCGTTCTCCGACCCGGTCAACGGACTCGTCGAACTCGCGCCGGCTGGGGTGACGAAGGCCAAGACGCTCGAAGAACTGTGCAAGCACCTCGGCGTGGCACGCGAGCAGGTGATGTCGTTCGGGGACATGCCCAACGACATCGAGATGCTGACCTGGGCCGGCCACGGTGTGGCCATGGGCAATGCACTGCAGTCGGTCAAGGACTGCGCGGCCACCGTCACCGACTCAGTCGATGAGGACGGCGTCGCCCGCTACCTGAACGCAGTGCTCGACGCCCGCACCTCGCGCTGAGCGTCAGCCGTGGGTGGCGCGGGAACCGGTGAATGAGAGCACCTTGGCGTCGAGGTCGAAGTAGTCAACGAGGGCAACGGCCAGGCCGTCGTCGTCGACAGACTTCGTCACGACTGAGGCATGTTGCTTGAGCACGTCCTTCGACTGGCCCATGACGATCCCGTGGTGGACCCATTCGATCATTTCGATGTCATTGAGTCCGTCACCGGCGCCGATGGTCAGCTCATGGTCGATTCCAAGTTCAGATTCGACGAGTTCGAGGCCGCTGGCCTTCGAGACACCGTCGGGGGCGATGTCGAGCCAGTTGCTCCAGCCCACCGAATAGCTGACTTCGTGGAGTCCGAGACGGTCAACCGCCTCGGCGAACTCCTCTGCAGTGCCGTTCACCTCACGCATCACGATGCGAGTGGCCCGCTTCTCCAGGAGCTGGTCGAAGTCGACGATGTCGAGCGTGTCCGATTCCGCGAGCTCACCCATGGGGAACGGTCCCGAGGCCCAACGGTGCAGGTCTGGGTCCTCGACGAGGAACAGTGCGCTGGGCAGTGCCTCGTGCATCTTCTCCAGTGCGTCCCTGGGATCGAAGGAGACCACGTGGTGCATCTCCCACCCCAGCGGAGCGGCCGGGTCGAGTTTGACGACGACGGATCCGTTCGAGCAGACGACGAATCCTTCCTTGAGGCCGAGTGCGTGCACGACCTCAAGTGCTCCGGGCAGCGCCCGTCCAGTGGAGATGACGAGATGGTGACCGGCGTCGACAAGCTGGGTCAGCACCTGGCGGACGGGTTCGGACAGGGAGCCGTCGTAGTTGACGACGGTGCCGTCGATGTCGAGCGCGATGAGGTGTTCGGGCAATTTCTCTCCAAGCGTGAGGATCGTGGCTTCAGTAACGCGGGCCCTCTGGTCCCTGTGCGGTCATGCCGCCGAGGTAGGGGCGCAGTGCCGCGGGAACCGTGACCGAGCCGTCGGCCTGCTGGTGGTTTTCCAGGATCGGGACGAGCCAGCGGGTGTTGGCCATGGTTCCGTTGAGTGTGGCGACGGGGCGGGTGGCTCCGTCATAGCGTTCGCGGACCTGCAGGCGACGTGCCTGGAAGGTCGTGCAGTTCGAGGTCGAAGTCAGTTCCCTGTAGGTGCCCTGAGTCGGTACCCAAGCTTCGCAGTCGAACTTGCGTGCCGCGGAGTCGCCGAGGTCACCGGCTGCCGTGTCGATGACGCGGTAGGGCAGTTCGCACAGGCCCAGCATCTTCTCCTGCAGAGAGAGCATGCGCTCGTGTTCAGCCTCGGCGTTCTCGATCTCGACGTAGGCGAACATCTCGACCTTCTGGAACTGGTGGACGCGAATGATTCCGCGGGTGTCTTTGCCGTAGGAACCGGCTTCGCGGCGGTAGCAGGAGGAGATTCCGGCGTAGCGCAGCGGACCGTCGCTCAGGTCGATGATCTCGTCCATGTGGAGTCCGGCCAGGGGCACTTCGGAGGTGCCGACGAGGAACAGGTCATCGGCTTCGAGTCGGTAGACCTCGTCGGCGTGCTCGCCGAGGAAGCCGGTGCCGCGCATAACCTCGGGCTTGACCAGCGTGGGTGTGATGGTCGGGATGAAACCGGCCTCTTCGGCCACATCGCGGGCCAGGTTGAGCAGGGCCATCTCCAGCTTGGCGCCGAATCCGGTGAGGTAGTGGAAGCGCGAACCTGCGACCTTGGTGCCGCGGGCGGTATCGATGGCCTTGAGCGTCTCACCGATCTCGAGGTGGTCGGCAGGCTCGAAGCCGTCGCTGCTGAAGTCGCGGGGCTCGCCCACGGTCTTCAGGGTCACGAAGTTCTCCTCGCCGCCGGAGGGGATTCCCTCGACGATGAGGTTCGGGAGCTTGGACGCGAGCTTGTCGAACGCGAAGGTGGCTTCCTCTGACTCGGCCTGCAGCGCCTTGACCTTGGCCGACTTCTCTTTGCCTGCGGCGATGAGGGCAGGCTTCTCGTCCTTGGGTGCCTTCGCAATCTGGGAGGAGAAGGACTTCTGATCTGCGCGTGCGTCCTCGAACGCGGTGATGGCAGAACGGCGTGCGGAGTCCGCAGCCAGGACTTCGTCGACGAGGTCGACGGACGAGCCGCGGGCCTCCTGCGATGCCTTGAACAGGTCCGGGTTTTCTCTGAGGAGCACTAGATCGATCACCCTCTCAGCTTAACGGTATGGGAGTCTTTTCGATATTCGGCGGGCTCGTAGGAGGGTCAGCGGCGCGCCAGAGGTGGGTGAGCAACTCCCACCCGAGTTGGGCACTGTAAATTTGGGGCATGACCATTGCTTTAGACCCCATGATGACGTGGTTCGTCGTCGCCGGCATCATCGTTGTGCTGATCGTCGCGTTCTTCGTCGGCCACCGCATCGGGACGCGTCGTGCGCTGAGCCGAGTTCGACAGTATGCCCGCGGCACTGACTCTGAGTCGACTGAGATCGAGCTCTCCAGTCGCTACCGGGCCGCCCTCGTCGTCAACCCCACCAAGGCCGATGTCAGCAGACTATCCTCGACCGCCGAGGCGATCTGCCGTTTCGAAGGCTGGAACCCGCCGTTGGTCATCGAGACCACACCAGAGGATTCCGGTGAGGGAGCCACTTCCCGCGCACTCGATGAGGGGGTCGACGTCGTCATCGCCGCCGGCGGTGATGGCACGGTCCGCGCAGTCGCCTCGGCGCTGGCCGGGTCAGAGACACCGATGGGGATCGTCCCACTGGGAACGGGGAATCTGCTGTCGCGAAACCTCGACATCGTCCTCGACAAGACCGAGTGGGCGCTGCGCATCGCACTGTGGGGCCGCAACCGGAAGATCGACGTCGGAACCGCGAAGACCGCCGAGGATGGGGACACTCACGTGTTCACCGTGATGACGGGACTCGGGTTCGATGCGGCCGTCATGGCCGACACCAATTCCGACCTCAAGTCCCGCCTGGGCTGGTTGGCCTATGTCGAAGCCGGGTCCCGGAAGCTCGTCGGTCGACCCAGCCAGGTGAAGGTGACCTTCGACGACGACTATCGGGTCTCGGCCCGCGTGCGTTCGGTCCTCGGCGGCAACTGCGGAAAGTTGCAGGGCGGCATTCAGCTGCTGCCCCAGGCTGTCATCGATGACGGGATGCTCGACGTCCTCATCGTCAGCCCGAAGAACCTGGGCCAGTGGGTCGGCGTCCTGGCCTCCGTGCTGGGCCGGAAGACCTCGAAGGGTCTGCACACGGACATTCGCAAGTGCCAGAAGGTCGTCATCGAATCCGGCGAGGAACTCGATGTGCAGCTGGACGGAGATCCGATCGGCCAGTCAGGATATCTGGCGATGGAGGTCATGCCCGCAGCGCTGACCGTTCGTGTGCCGACGGTCGAGCAGCGCAAGCAGATCCGAGCCGAGGCCTGGCCCATCTGAGGGCAAAGGCCCGGTAGTTACCGAATAGTTACATCACGGGAGTGTTTCACTGCGCACCCTTTGTTCACCAAAGTGTTACTGCAAATACCACTGAACAAAACTTACGCAAATAGTTTAGAGAATCCTTCGAACCTAGTATGAGTTTCAGATGTGCACCCCCTCACACTCTCTAGATTGAAGGCACTGACAATGAAGAAGCTCATTCTCGCGCCGGCCGTGGCCCTCGCGTTCACAGGTCTGGTGGCCGCCCCAGTCGCCGCCGCCGAGACCCCCTCCACCCATTCCGCGTCTGCCAAGGCTGAAGCAAAGGCCGAGCAGGACAAGAAGGACAAAGAAGCGGCCGACAAGCTCGCCAAGGAAGAGGCCGCGCAGAAGAAGGCCGACGAGGAAAAGGCCGCTGCTGAGAAGGAAGCCAAAGAGAAGGCTGAGCAGGAGAAGAAGGACGCAGCCGAGAAGAAGGCTGCTGACAAGAAGGCCGCAGCCAAGAAAGCAGCCGACGATAAGAAGAAGGCTGACGACAAGGCAGACAAGAAGTCCGGCGATGATGCCAAGGACGCGAAGAAGCCTGCGCCGAAGGATGACGAGCCGAAGAAGGACGACTCCGACGACAAGGACGATGTCGAGGAGATCAACGCTCAGCTGAAGGTCGCCGCCTCGTCGGTTTCGGCCGAAGATCTCGCCACCAAGGGAGTCAAGGTCACGGTCACCGGACTGGAGAAGGGTGACAAGCTCTCAACCTCCGGCCTGAGCGCACCGGCCACGACGGCCTCCGGCTCGACCGCAACTCTCAACGTCAAGTACAACGGCGATGCAGAAGACCTCACCGAAGGCTCGAAGGCCCTCACCGTCAAGGTCCAGCGCGAAGGCGTCTCGGCCGAGAGCCTGCAGACTCAGGTTAAGGTCACTAAGGCCGACGTTGACCCCAAGGTCTCGCTCACTGTCGATCCCGAGGAGATCACCGCCGAGGATCTCGCGAACAAGGACAAGGGCGTCACCGTCACCGTCTCTGGCGTGAAAGAGGGCGACAAGATCAAAGACTCCCTGACCGGAGATACCGAAACCGCCGAAAAAGACGGCGACTACAAGCTACACCTTTACTACCAGGGTGCAGCTGAAGATCTCGCCGAGGGTAAGAAGTCGTTCACAGTCACCATCGATCGCGAAGGCGAAGATTCGGTCACCCTCGAAGGAGAGATCAACGTCGTCGACGAGGTCTCCGACGTTGACCCGAAGGTCTCGCTCTCAACCAATGAGATCTCGGTCGAGGACTTCAAGAAGGATGGACTCAAGTTCACCGGTGAGGGCTTCAGCCCCAACGGCACCGTCAGTGTCCAGGGCGAAGCCGTTTCGGCACAGAGTGCCGCACCACAGGCTGACAAGGCCACTGCCGACGAGGATGGCAATGTCAGCGGAGTTGTGACCGCGCCTGAATCGATCGAAGCTGGCAAGTACTCGCTCACCTTCATCGACGATGAGACCGGTAAAAAGAGCGCCCCGGTCGAAGTCACCGTCACCGAGGACGACGCCGTTGAGGCGATCGATGCATCGCTCAAGGTTGACCCCAAGGAGATCACCGCAGCGGATCTCGCCAACAAGGACAAGGGCGTCACCGTCACCGTCACCGGCGTGAAAAAGGGTGACAAGATCACCGACTCGCTGACCGGAGACACCGAGACAGCCGAGGCCGACGGCGACTACAAACTCCACCTCTACTACCAGGGCAACCCCGACAGCCTCGAAGAAGGCAAGGTTCCGTTCACGGTCACCATCGACCGCGAAGGCACCGAGTCGGAGACACTCAATGGCAACATCACCGTCGTCGCCGAAGACAAAGAAGACGGCGACGACGGCGACGGAGGAGATACCCCCGAAGCGCCAGCAGAAGCATCGTTCACGGTCTCGCCGAAGACGCTCGAAGCAGCGGACTTCGCCAACGACAAGAAGGGCGTCACCCTGGCCGTCGAGGACTGCGAACCCGGCGCGGATGTGCACTTCGAAGTCACCCCTAAGGGCATCCAGGTCACCGCGTACGAGAACACGGTCCAGGCCGACGACGAGGGCAAGGCTTCGGTCAATGTCTTCGGCACCTCTGACAACGTTTCAGCTTATGTCGGCGACTACACCGCCAGCGCAACCTGCGGCGATGACTCGATGAAGGAATCATTCACAGTCACCGCCGGCGCAGATGGCGGCGGAAGCGACGGCGGCGACAACGGCGGCAACGATGGCAGCCAGCTGCCACGCACCGGTGCAGACCTTGGTGGTCTTGCCTCGGGAGCGATGCTCCTCCTCGTCGGTGGAGCCGCAATCGCCATGACCGGTCGTCGCAAGAAGGTCGGACAGTCACCTACCGACTTCTGATGAACACTGCAGATGATCAACTCAAATAGGTGAGCATCTGAGCCTGCAACTGGGTGCGGCCCCGGCTTCGGTCGGGGCCGCACCCATGTCCAACACGCCCATTGCTCTAACTGGTCAACGACGCCTGTGACTGATCTGTACGACAACTGTGAACAAAACGACCACAACTATGCTCGTTGTAAATATTTCATTATTGTTACCTTCGTAGGACATCATCCTCAGCTGCTTAAACGAAGGACATCATGAAGAAGCTTGTACTCGCCCCCGCAGTGGCCCTGGCCATCACCGGCCTTGCCGCATCCCCAGTAATGGCTGCACCTGAGACCCCCGCTCAGACACAGCCCACATCACAGACTGGCGCACTCCAGAAGGCCAAAGTCTCTGGCGCAACTTCAGCGGACGCTCAGGCCGGAACCATCGGAGTCTCCGCCGACAGCGTCACCGTCGAAGAATTCGCCGAAAACGGCGTCGGAATCGCGGGCGAAGGACTGACCCCAGACACCGAGTACGCACTCGCTGTAACCCCTGCCGATGGACAGGCCGTCAACCCATATGAAACGACCGTCACCACTGACGCAAGTGGTGCGTTTGAGACGGCAGTCGAAGGCGTAGGAGAACCCAACCCCGCGTTCGTAGGCAGCTACACCGTGACTGTGACTAACCCAGAAGACGCCGAAGACTCAGCCACGACTACCTTCAAGGTCACCGGCGACGCCGAAGAGCCAGAAGCACCCGCAGTCGACCCGAAGGTCTCCCTCAACACCGAGAAGATCTCCGCCTCGGACTTCGAAAAGGACGGCCTCAAAGTCACCGGCGAGGGCTTCACCCCCGACAGCGCAGTGACTGTGCTGGGCAACGCCACTCAGTCGCCCTTCTTCCAGGAAGAGGTCAAGGCCGACGAAGACGGCAAGATCAGCACCACCGTCGAGGCACCAGAAGATGGCCTCGAACCAGGCGACTACTCGGTCTCCGCAGTCGACGCCGAAAGCGAAGAAGTCTCGAACTCTGCCAAGTTCACCGTCACCGCAGACGAGACCGAAGAGCCCAAGCCCACCACTCCGGCCGCTGAAGCCACGCTGAAGGTCTCGCCTGAGACCATTGAGGCCGCTGACTTCGTCGTGGAGAACAAGGGTGTCACCCTGGCAGTCGAGAACTGCGAGCCAGGCTCGGACGTTCACTACCTCGTCACCCCCAAGGGCAACTCGAACGTCACCGCCTACGACAACACCGTCAAGGCCGATGACGAGGGCAATGCCTCCGTCAACGTCTACGGCACCTCTGCCAATGACCCATCGGCCTACCTCGGCGACTACGACGTCACCGTCACCTGTGGCGACGACGAGCTCACCGGAGCCTTCACCGTCAGCGATGACGCCAACGCCGGCGGCAGCGACGGAAACGAAGATGGCAATGAAGACGGCAACGCAGACGGCGGTAACGGCGGCGATGATGACGGCAACGGAAACGGTGGCGGCGACCTGCCTCGCACCGGTACCGAGCTGACCGGCCTCGTCGGCGGAGCTGCTCTCCTCCTCATCGGTGGAGCCGCAGTCACCATGACCATGCGTCGCAAGAAGGCCGTCGAGGATCCTTCAGCGATCTGATAAGTCGGCCGTCGCAGCGGCGATGACAATGTAAGAAGAGTGCGAGCCCGTGGAGGGTTCGCACTCTTCTTGCATTCACGTTCGGACATCCCTGTTGGGCGGCTATTTCCCGGCATAAGGAATTGTGCCGATGTGCCGTGCCCGAGGCATCAATCCATCCGGTCGTACCGAGCACGCAGACTGAGGAAGACTCCGTAGAGCACAAGACCAGCACCCACAGCGAGCATGAGCACAGTGCCGAACGGCTGGTCGCGCATCGCTTTGAGCGCTCCGTCAATTCCCGTGAACTCTTCGGGGTCACCGGTCATCGCCGAGACGACGACGAGCGCTCCGACTGCCAGCAGCGTCGCGCCTTTGCCCAAATATCCGATGATGCCAGTGGCAATCAGCAGCGTGCTCACCGGAGCCTTACGTGGCATCCGCAGCTCGTCCATCCATTTGAGGCGGATCCCGGCGATACAGAAACCGATGCCGATCATGACGATCACAACCCCGATCGCTGCGAGGATGTACAGGCCGCCCGGGGCCTTCGCCAGGGTCGTCGATGCCTGAGAGCTGGTCTTGCCTGAATCAGATCCGCCGCCGATGACGGACTGGGCGAACGTCAGGGCAACTGCGGCATAGGCAACAGCGGAACCGATCGTTTTGATGAATTCGACCCATCTGCGGCGTCCCTGCCGATGCTGAGGGGCATTCGTGCCGGCTCCGCGCAGAGAGGCGGAACCGAAGAAGGCGTTGAACACACACCAGAGGGCCATCAGCCCACAGCCGATCAGGCACAGGACGATGAGCACCATGCCGAACGGCTGTGCGGCCATCTGTTGGACCGCACCCGATTGATCCGCCTCGCCACCGCGACCGAGTCCAACGGCAACCGCGGTGGCTCCGAGGATGATGTGCACGATTCCATTCGCGACGAAACCAGCTCGCGCAACCCGTTCGAACCACTTGCTGTCCGCAGCTTCTTGGGCCGCGTCGTCGGCCGAGTCCGCGGCACTTTTGAGCTTGTCAGTTTCGTCCATGAACGACATTCTGGCACAGCACGGTCGGTGTAGTGACGAATGCCGGCGTCGACTACAAGAGGCTGCGCCGCGGGCAGCCTCCAATCTCAGTTGCTTACCGGCGTCTGAACCTGTTGTAGAGAACCATCGCACCCGGCTCGGGCCGACCCCGGGGCCGCCTGCCACGCGAGATCGAGACGACGTCACCAGCAGTGCCGGCAGCGAAGACACGAGCTTCGCGTTCCTTCGCTGACATCCGAGACCTGACTTCGGTCTCCAGCTCCTCGTTCCGGGACTTGAGCGCATCGACCTGATTCTGCAGGTCGATGATCTTCTTGATCCCGACGAGGTTAACGCCTTCGTCCTGCGAGAGCTGCTGGATCATGCGCAGCTCGGCGATGTCCTGACCGGAGTAGCGACGACCGCGTCCTGCCGTGCGCTCGGGGGTGACGAGACCCAGTCGGTCATACTGCCGCAAGGTCTGCGGGTGCATACCCGCCAGATCCGCCGCCACCGAGATGACATACACCGCAGCACTCGACGAAATGTGCATGTGCATTGTGTTTCATCACCTCAACTGGCTTTGGCCTTGTCCAGGAGGCCGGCGCGGGGGTCTTCACCCTCGGTCGCAGTCCTGAACGACTCGACCGCAGCCTTGGCCTCCTTGGACAGGTTCTTCGGCACCGCGATCTGGACCGTAGCCAGCAGATCGCCGGTGCCTTTCTTCGTCTTCACACCTTTGCCCCGCACGCGCAGGGTCCGTCCCGAGGGTGTCCCCGGTGCGACCTTGACCTTGACGGGCGTTCCGCCCAGGGTCGGCACCTTGACCTCAGCGCCGAGGGCCGCCTCGTCGAAGCTGACGGGCAGGTCCATGCGCAGATTGTCACCGTCACGGGTGAATACCGGGTGCGGTTTCACGTGCACGGTGAGGATCACGTCGCCGGGCTCGCCGCCGTTCGGACTGGTCTTGCCCTTGCCGGCCAGGCGGATCTTCTGCCCGTCCTTGACCCCGATCGGTGTACGCACGGTCAGCGGCTTCCCACCCGGCATGTTCAGCTTCACCGAGGCTCCGTTGATCGCTTCGGTGAACGACAGGGTGGTGTTGGACTTGATGTCCCCGCCCTTGGTCGGTGGCGAATAGCCGCCGCCGAAACCGCCACCGCCGTAGCCTCCTCCGCCGAAGCCGTTGAGAAGGTCAGCGAGATCTGGGGGCACGTCTCCCCCGCCTCCGCCGTAGGGCGAGCGGGTCCGTGTCCGTCCGCCTCCGCCGAAGAGGTCGGAGAATACGTCGTCGAATCCGCCGCCGGAACCGCCTGCGGGTCCACCGGAACCGGTGAACCTGGCTCCGCCGCCCATGGCGCGGACCTGGTCATACTGGGCGCGGGATTCCTTGTCAGACAGCACCTGATGTGCCTGGCCGAGCTCCTTGAACTTGTCTTCAGCCTTGGAGTCACCTGGGTTAGCATCCGGGTGGTACTTGCGTGCCAGCTTGCGGTAGGCCTTTTTGATCTCTGCGTCGGAAGCATCTTTGGAGACGCCGAGGGTCTTGTAGAAGTCCTTTTCGAACCAATCATTCTGAGGACCGGTATTCACCTGGCACCTCCTTCCGTGTCTTCTTCATCAGTGTATTCAATTGTCTCCTCACAATCCGCAACCCCGGGATTGTCATCCCGGGTGATCCGGACCGCCGCCGAGGTGGTTCCACGGTGGTGGGACCACCTCGGCGAGGGTGTGGTTCTCAGTCTTCCGGCTGCTGCACGCCGACGCGTGCCGCACGGATGACCCGGTCACCCATGCGATAGCCCGGCTGCATGACCAGGAAGACGGTCGGAGTCTCGACGTCGTCCGATGGCTGCTGCATGAGTGCCTCGTGCAGCCGCGGATCGAACTCGTCGCCGACTTCACCGTACTGCTCGACGCCGACCTTGTTCAGCGAGTCGACCAGCTTCTTCACGTGGGTCTCGAAAGGCCCCGTGACGTCGCCGTTCTCCTGCGCCAGGCGCACTTCGTCGAGTACTGGGATCAGGGCCTCGACGGCCTTGATCGTTCCACCGGTCGCAGCCCGCTCGCGTTCGCGATCGGCCCGCATCCGGTAGGCGGCGTACTCGGCGTTGATGCGTTTGAGGTCGGCCAGGTGCGCTGCAGCCTCAGTTCCCGGTGCGGGTTCGGCAGCCTCTTCGCCCTGAGCAGCCTCGGTGTCGTTCAACGTCGAAGCGTCGGCCGGGATGTCGACGCCGAGGTCGCTGGCATCAGCCAGATCCTCCTCCGCGCCCTGGACGTCGTCGGCGCCTGCGGCACCGGTGGCGTCGTTCGCGACATCGGCCTCACCGGTCTCCGCCGAGGCCGACGCTGAGTCGGCCTCTGGGCGGAGTTCACCGGTGTCCGGATCAATCCGGCGCTTGTCGCTGAAGGTGAAGCCTGGCTCCTCGGACGACGGATCGTTGCCCTCGGAAGTCATTACTTCTTCTCCTCGTCCTCTTCGTCGACAACCTCAGCGTCGACGACATCGTCGTCAGCGCTTGCATCTGCACCGGCTGCGGTCTCTTCACCAGCGGCGCCTTCGGCACCACCCTGCTGGCTGTAGATGGCTTCGCCGATCTTCTGCTGGTTCTCGACGAGCTTGTCGTAGGCAGTCTTCACTGCATCGTCGTCTTCACCCTTGAGCGCTTCCTTGAGAGCCTCAACGTCCGAGTTGATCTCGGTCTTGACCTCTTCGGGCAGCTTGTCCTCGTTGTCGGTGACGAGCTTCTCGGTCTGGTAGGCGAGGTTCTCCGCATTGTTGCGAGTGTCAGCGGCCTCACGGCGCTTCTTGTCCTCGTCTGCGTGCTCTTCGGCTTCCTTGACCATGCGGTCGATGTCTTCCTTCGGGAGCGCGGAACCGCCGGTGATCGTCATCGACTGCTCGGTGCCGGTGCCCTTGTCGGTGGCCGACACGTGCACGATGCCGTTGGCGTCGATGTCGAAGGCGACCTCGATCTGCGGCACGCCGCGAGGAGCCGGAGCGATGCCGGTCAGCTCGAAGGTGCCCAGGTTCTTGTTGTCGCGAGTGAACTCACGCTCACCCTGGAAGACCTGGATCGACACGGAGGGCTGGTTGTCCTCAGCGGTGGTGAAGGTCTCCGAACGCTTGGTCGGGATCGGGGTGTTGCGCTCGATGAGCTTGGTCATCACGCCGCCCTTGGTCTCGAGTCCGAGCGAGAGCGGGGTGACGTCGATGAGCAGAACGTCCTTGCGCTCACCCACGAGGACACCGGCCTGCACGGCTGCGCCGATCGCGACGACCTCATCGGGGTTGACGCCCTTGTTGGGCTCCTTGCCTCCGGTGAGTTCGGTGACGACGGCGGAGACGGCGGGCATACGGGTCGAACCGCCGACGAGCACGACGTGGTCGATCTCGTTAACGGACACGCCTGCGTCCTTCATGACTGCGTGGAACGGAGCCTTGGTGCGCTCGAGGAGGTCCTTGGTCAGGTCCTCGAACTTCGCGCGGGTCAGGGTCTCATCCAGGTGGATGGGTCCGTTCTCGCTCATCGACAGGTACTGCAGCGAGATGTTGGTGCTGGTGGCCGAGGAGAGTTCCTTCTTGGCCTGCTCCGAAGCTTCTTTCAGACGCTGGATTGCGGTTGCGTCCTTGCTCAGGTCGACGCCGTATCCGTTCTTGACCTCACCGACGAGCCAGTCGACGATGCGCTGATCCCAGTCGTCGCCGCCGAGGCGGTTGTCGCCCGAGGTCGCACGGACCTGAATCGTGGAGAAGTCGTCTTCGTCCTTGCCGACTTCCAGCAGGGAGACGTCGAACGTACCGCCGCCGAGGTCGAAGACCAGAATGGTCTCGTCTTCCTTGCCGCGCTCGAGGCCGTAGGCCAGAGCTGCAGCGGTGGGCTCGTTGATGATGCGCGAGACCTTGAGTCCTGCGATCTCACCGGCATCCTTGGTGGCCTGACGCTCGGCGTCATTGAAGTATGCGGGAACGGTGATGACTGCGTCAGTCACGTCTTCCTGCAGGTATTCCTCAGCGTCGTGCTTGAGCTTCTGCAGGATACGGGCGGAGATCTCCGGAGCGGACATCTTCTTGCCGCCGATCTCGGTGGACCAGTCGGTGCCCATGTGGCGCTTGACCGAAGCGACGGTGTTCTTGATGTTCGTGACGGCCTGGCGCTTGGCGATTTCGCCGACCAGGGAGTCGCCGTTCTTGTTGACAGCAACGACGGATGGGGTCGTGCGACCGCCTTCCGCGTTCGCGATGACCTTAGGGTCACCGCCTTCGAGGACTGTGACGACGGAGTTCGTGGTTCCGAGGTCGATTCCAACTGCACGTGCCATAACGTTTCTCCTTACATATCGTGAGTACTCTCGACTCGAATGTGTGCGATCGGGCGGATCCACCACCGGGCTTCCACAGCATTTCCTGCTGCGGGGACGAGCGGTGGACCCACTCGACCGCACACATTGAGCCAACTGCACTCAAGTATTATCTTCGTGACTCGAGCAGTCAAGCTCAGCCTCACTAAAGTTGCGTACACTAGACTCAACTTTGCGGAGCGAAGGTTTATTCCGCGGGGGAGAAAAAGTTTTTAGGACAGCCCTCCGCTGCTCCCCGACAGGGCACTTGACGTCGCAGCTCAGCCACTGGTGCCGCATGACTCACAGCAGAAACGGCCCACGGAGAATTCCGCAGACCGCTTCCACAGTGGAGATGACGAGGCCTCAGGACAGGTCGGTCCTCGGATTCGCACCATCCAGCTGACCATCCCGACTGAACCTGCGCAGCTGGGTCACATGGCTCGGGTTGAGCTCGGCGACGCTTGAGACCTGAAGCAGCTTCATCGTCCGCTCAATCTGTTCGCTGAGTATCGCGATCGTCCGGTCCACTCCTGCTCGACCGCCGGCCATGAGGCCGAAGAGGTAGGCGCGACCGATGAGCGTGAAGTCCGCGCCCAGGGCCAGGGACGCGACGATGTCGGCGCCGTTGCGGATTCCGGTGTCGATGATGATCTCCACGTCCTTGCCGATCTCGCGAGCCACCTCGGGGAGGAGTTCGAAGGGCACGGGCGCGCGATCGAGCTGGCGCCCGCCGTGGTTAGACAGGACGATCGAATCGACGCCGAGGTCGGCCAGCTTCTTCGCATCAGCGACGGTCTGGACTCCCTTGACCGCGAACTTACCCGGCCACATCTTGCGGATCTCCGCCAGATCGTCGAAGTCGATCGACGGGTCCATCGCCGAGTTGAGCAGCTCGCCGACCGTTCCGCCGGTCTCCGACAGGGACGCGAACTCGAGCTTCTGGGTGGTCAGGAAGTCCCACCACCACCACGGACGCGGGATGGCATTGAGAATGGTCTTCGGCGTCAGCTGCGGCGGGATAGCGAAACCATTGCGGGTATCGCGCAGCCGTGCACCGGCGATCGGGGTGTCGACCGTGAAGAAGAGAGTGTCGTACCCTGCTGCGGCGGCCCTCTCAACGAGACCATAGGAGATTTCCCGCTCGCGCATCACATAGAGCTGGAACCAGTTCCGACCTTCCGGGTTGACCTTCTTCACGTCCTCGATCGAGGTCGTTCCCAGAGTGGACAAGGTGAACGGAATGCCCGCAGCACCGGCCGCGGAGGCTCCGGCGATCTCGCCTTCGGTCTGCATCAGCCGGGTGAACCCGGTCGGTGCGATACCGAAGGGCATCGCCGAACTGCCGCCGAGGATCTGAGTCGTCGTATCGACGTGCGAGACATCGTTGAGGATGGAGGGGTGGAACTCGACGTCCTGGAAAGACTGAACCGAGCGCTCCATCGAGATCTCGCCTTCGGCCGCACCGTCGGTGTAGTCGAACGCAGCAGCCGGGGTGCGGCGCTTGGCGATCTGGCGCAGGTCCTCGATCGTCAATGCAGCATCGAGACGACGCTTCCGGGAATTGAGCTCGAACTTCTTGAACTTCATCAGCTCTAAGATCTCGGACGGATTGGGCAACTGTCTCTTGACCATGGGCACTGCCTCTTTCTCTTCAGTTCGTATTTTCAGCTAGGTGGTTTCAGTGTTCTGTCTTCAGCTTGCGGGCTTCAGATCACGGAGTTTCAGGCTCCACCGGGAAGCATCCAGGACAGGACGGTCGACTGCAGACCAACCAGCAGACACATGACGACGAGCATGCCCAGCGACCACCAGATGACGCGGCGGAAGATCGAGGACTCCTGGCCGAGGAGGCCGACCGCTGTGGCTGCGATGGTGAGGTTCTGCGGGCTGATCATCTTGCCCACGACGCCTCCGGAGCTGTTGGCGGCCACCAGCAGGACGGGATCGATTCCGGCCTTCGTCGCGGCCGTCTGCTGCAGTGTCGCGAACAGTGCGTTGGCGCTGGTGTCGGAACCGGTCACCGCCGTGCCGAGCCAGCCGAGGATTGGCGAGAGGAAGGCGAACAGTGCCCCGGTCCCGGCGATCCAGGTGCCGATTGTGATCGTCTGGCCCGACAGGTTCATGACGTAGGCCAGTGCCAGGACAAGTCCGACGGTGAGGATGGAGAATCGCATTTTGACGACATTGTCGACGAAGACCTGGACTGCGTCCTTGACGGTCATCTTGTACACGATGGCGACGATGATGCCTGAGACCAGCAGCATCGTGCCCGGTGATGACAACCATTGGAAGTTGTAGACCGTGCTCGTCGACAGCTCTCCGGCAGCGGTCATGATGTTCCCGTCAAGCCCCGGCCAAGGAATCTTGATATCGGTGCTGGCCAACCATTTGTCGATGACTGGGATCAGCTTGGCACCGGAGAAGATGACGATGACCATGAGGTAGGGGAAGAGCGCCATGAAGACGCGCTTGCCGGTCAGAGGTGCAGCCTTCGTGTCCACCGTGGTCGTCACGGCTGCGGCTGCTCCACCAGCATCGGGAGCGCTGGCCTTCTCCTTACTGCGCTCGTCTGCCATCTTGTCCAGCGCGTCCTGGCCGCCGACTGGCTTCCAGAACTGGAGCATGACCACGGCAGCAGCAAGGCCCATGAGCGAGGCGACGATGTCCGTCATCTCGACCGAGAGATAGTTCGCGGAGACGAACTGTGCTGCTCCGAACACGATCCCGACGACCAGAGCAAGTGGCCACAGCTGACGCAGACCGCGCTTGCCGTCAACGAGGAAGATGAGGAACAGCGGCACGACGGCAGCCAGCAACGGAGTCTGGTGACCGACCATGGCACCGATCTCTTTGTAATCGATCCCGGTGAGGTTACCGGCGGTGATGATCGGGATGGCGATCGCACCGAAGGCGACCGGAGCGGTGTTGGCCACCAGCACGACGACTGCTGCACGCATGGCGGTGAAGCCGACTGCGATGAGCATGACACCGGTGATGGCAACCGGGGCACCGAATCCGGCAAGGGCTTCGAGCAGTCCTCCGAAGCAGAAGGCGACCAGGATCGCCTGCACGCGAGGATCATCGGAGATGACGTTGATGACCAACCTGAGGTCTTCGAAGTGTCCTGACTTCACCGTCAGTTCGTAGAGCCAGATGGCGGTGATGACGATCCACATGATCGGGAACAGCCCGAAGGCGAATCCCTGGCTGGCTGAGAGCCCCGCCAGTCCGACCGGCATGCCGTAGACGAAGATGGCAACGATCAGGGCGACGATTACGGCTGCCAGCCCGGCCCAGTGGGCCTTCCACTTCAAGAACCCGAGGGTGACGAAGATGGTCAGCAGCGGCAGCAGCGCAACCAGCGATGACCGCATGAGGCTGTCTGCAAGTGGGGCGATTTCAGGAGTGTACATATTTTCTCCTACACGGTCGGTGCTCGACTCCAGCGTCTGCGGTTCGACGATGAACGCGCCCCGAACATGCATACTCGATTGGTTTAAGTATGTCCTTTGTGTGGTCAGACCACTAAAGTGAGTGTAGGACTGAATGTGATCCAGGTCAAGGATTTGCTCCCGATGAGGAAGGGTCCTACTCATGGGATGATGGCGAGGTGCGAAAAGTGAGTACTCATGCCCAGTGAATCAGTCCGCAAGGACGACGACACCGCCGCAGGTCACACCGTCAATGCGCCTCAGGGACCGAGCTGGAAGCCGGTTGCCCGATCGAGCACCCACGAGCTCGTCATCAATGCGATCGAGGAGCAGATCACCTCCGGGTCCCTCACCGTCGGCGATCCGCTCCCCTCGGAACGGGAGCTGGCTGCCAAGCTTCAGGTCAGTCGCGCGGCGGTGCGTGAGGCCCTGCGGGTCATGGAGTCACTCGGCGTCATCGTCTCGAATGTCGGCTCAGGAAAATCGGCGGGCACCTTCATCGCCTCTATGCCCAAGGAGGCGCTGACTCGGTTCCTGCGCCTCCACGTGGCTCTGGCGAACTTCAGCATCGAGGAGGCCATCGAAACACGCATCCAGCTGGAGCGCTCAAGCACCGCGCTGGCGACGGGACGGGTCCACGATGACGCGCTGGCCGGCATGAATGCCTCATTGGCGATCATGGACACTCCGGGCGTGAGCCTGGAGACCTTCAACGATGCCGATACCGCCTTCCACGTCGCCATCGCCCATGCTTCGAACAATCAGCTGCTCTCGGATCTCACGGAAGCCATCCGCGGTTCTCTGCGGCGACCCATCCTCGATGCCTTCCACGAGGTCGAGGATCCGCGCGCTCTGATGGCGCAGCTGCAGGAAGAGCACCATGCGATCATGCAGGCGATCGTCGACCGCGACACCGATCACGCGGTGCAGCTGACCGAGGATCACATCCGATCGGCCACCGCCGCCCTGCCGCAGCTGACCAATCAGAGCCGGGCAGGCAGCTGAGCGCAGGCGTCAGCCCGTCACCCCGGTGACCTCATTGCTGGCGTGTGGCAGTTCAGCACTCTTCTCCACCTCGCCGGTCGCCAGATCCACGATGTGGAGCTGGCTCTTGTCCGGTTCGGAGACGTAGGCTTTCTCCCCCTGCACGAAGAGCGTCGGCCGAGGCTGCTGCCAGTCCACGGGCTCCTTCCATGCTTCGGTGACCGGGTGGGAGTCAGTGATCTTGCCGGACTCCGGGTCGATGACGTTGAGCTTGCCGTCAGTGCCGAGCACGAGGGCCTCACCTTCGGGTCCGCGGGCCAGGGAACGGAAACTGTACGAGGAGTCGAGGTCGACGAGTTTCATCGTCCCGGTCTCGGTGTTCGTCAGAGTGACCTTCTCCGGGCGCTCGAGTTCGGCATCCTCGTCGACCTTGTAATCGCCGAGCACGACCGGTGAGTCATCGGATCCGGCCTGATTGCCGATGCGGCCGTATGAATCCGGGGCGTCGACCTTCGTGAACTTTCCGTCCTTGTAGTAGAGGATGCCGTCTTCACAGCCGACGGCGATCGCCTCGTTCTGGGCAGCGGCTTCCCCGTGGACACCCGGGCAGTCTTCGTTGCGGGCGATCTCCTTGCCGTCGGCGTCAATGACCTTCGCTCCCGAGCGTTCTTCTTCGTTGCCGATGGTGTGCAGGACGTTGCCGTTCTCCAACTGCACTGCCACACCGTGGTGTGCCTCTTCTGCTTCTTTGACCTCGGGTTCGGGTGTGCCGTCACCGAAGGCATTGGTGTCGAAGATCTGCATCCGTCCGTCGCCGTCGCCGAAGAGCACCGTCGAACCACCGTGGCGCACGACGTGACCTGGGGTATCGGTTTCGTAGACCTTGTCGGTGAGTTCAGGCGATCCGGCGAAGCTGTGGGTATGGTCGCCGTGCTCTTCGGTCCAGACTCCGGCGTCGAAGAGCTGGAATCCGCTGGCCACCGAGACCATGACGTGCCGTCCGTCTCCGACCGGATTGACCCGGTTGAAGCCTTCGAGCTTCGTGTCGTCGATGACCTCAAGCGTCCTCGCATCCAGAGTGAGGATGCCGCCGTCGTAGGTGGTGACCAGTCGCGACTGTGCTTCTTCGACCTGTTCGGCGTCCGAGGGCTCCCCCGCATCTGTCTGGTCGCCGGTGTCGGGGTCGGCCTCCGCTCCGGTGCCGCCGCAGCCGCTCAGCAGGAGGGCGGTGACGGCCGCGGTCGCAGCCAGTGGTGCGATCAGGGTGTGTCGTGTTCTCATTCTTCTCTCTTCCCTATTCTCATGATGGTGTGTCCGTGATCTGTGGTGATGCGAGCCCGTCCGCGATGGCCTTCGCGTTGGTTCTCTGCATGTCGATGTAGGTTCCGGCCTCACCGTCGGCCTCGGTCAGCGATTCCGAGAACAGCGGTGTCACTTCGACGTCGAGGTCAACTTCCTCAGACAGGGCCTCGGCGAGCTTCTGCGGCTGCGAGGAGTCCGCGAAGATCGTGGGCACGCCGGCGTCTTCGACCGTGCGCGCGAGCTCCTCGAGGTCGGCTGCCGAGGGTGAGGCCAGCGTGGTTCCGCTTGGCAGCACCGCTCCGATGACCTCGAAGTCGAAGCGCTGTGCGAAGTAGCCGAACACGTGATGATTCGTCACCAGCTTCCGGTTCTTCGCAGGAATCGCTTCGACGATCTCTGCGATTTCGGCATCGAGGTCCTCCAGTTGCCCCCGATACGAGGCCACGGACGGTTCGATCGCCTCGGCGAGGTCATCGCCGACCTCCTCCCCCAGCGCCGAGGTGATGGTGTCGACGGCGGCGATCATCCGCGCGGGATCGGTCCAGAAGTGCGGATCGGGTGTGCCCGCGCTGCCGCCCGAGGTGTATTCGAGGGGGTCGATGCTCTCACCGACATCGAGGACACGCACCCCTTCGCTGCGCGCATTGTCGAGGTTGGCTGAGAGCCCCTCTTCCAGTCCGAGGCCGTTGCCGATGATGAGATCCGCGCTCTCCATGGCCCCGGCTTCCTTCGCCGAGATGCCGAAGGAATGCGGATCGGAGTTCGGCTTCATCAGCACCGTGACCGCCGCGTGGTCTGCGACGAGACTGCTCACGACATCGCCGAGGATGTTCGTCGTCACCACGATCGACGGCTCATCGTCGCCCCCGCTGCAGGCAGTCAGTGATCCGAGCGTTGCCAGGGTGAGTGCCACCGCAGTGAGGTGGTGCCGTGTGCTCATCACCGTCCCGTCACAGCCAGGCTCGCGGGCGCTCCGCCGAGGTCGAAGCTGCGTGCCTCACGCAGCCCATCGGCCGGGTCGAGTTCGAGCACTGTGCCCGACGCAGGGTCGCTGACATAGGTGCGTTCGCTATCCACGGCCACCGAGGGTCCGGCTCCGTGACCTTGGTCCTCGGCGTCGAAGGGCTTGATGAGTTTCTTCTTCGCCAACTCCTTCCCGGTCTCCGGGTCCAGCGAATAGACGGTCCCGTCTTCGTCCAGGGCCACGACCACGGAATCGTCGGGGGCGATGCCGGCGGAGACCACCTCGGCGTCGGTGTCGGCGTACATCCATTCATCGGTCGACGCGTCGAGGATCCCGATTCCACCATCATCGAAAGGTGCCGCGGCGAGGTCTCGACCGACCTCGATCGACCACGCGCGCTCATCGGTGTCCTCGGGGTAGGGCAGCACCTCGGCGTCGAAGCCCTCATCGACCCTGATCACGCCGTCGGCGCAGGCGAAGACCAGCCCGTCGCGAGTGACTCCGGCTCCGTGGATCTCCTCGCATGTCGCATCGATCGGCGAGGCCTGACCCTTGTCGTCGTACACGGTGAGTTCGGAAGGCAGATCATCGGCCTTGTCCCCTGGAAGCGTGGACACGAAGTGATCCTCGAAGGGGACCGTCACTCCGTGGTGGGCACCCGGTTTCACGGTGCCGAGCTGAGTGAGTTCACCATCGCCGAGGGCGCTCCGGTCATAGATCTTCGCCCGGCCCTCGCCGTCGAAGAAGAAGGCGACCTCGGTCGGGGTCGAGACGACGTGCGCGGGGTCGGCCCCGTCGACCTGACCGATGGTCTTCGCCTCGGCCTTGTAGTAGTGCCTGTGATCGCCGTGGTCGACCGTCCACGCCCCCGTGTCGACGGCTGTGACCGTTCCGGCTTCACCATCGCCGAGGTAGAGGTACCGGGAATCTGCCCCCGCCAGGGTCGTCGATGGTGAGCCTTCGACCTTCTCCACGACATCCTCGGTGAGCAGGTCGATGACCGAGACCGCGCCGGTCTTCGCATCACTGACGGCCAGCCGCAGCTGCGGCTCGTCGGCCTCCTCTGCCCCTTCGACATATCCGTGGGGCGCCGTCGATTGACTGGGGCTGTTGGCCCCGCTGTCCGCTTGTTGGCCCTGGCACCCGGTCAGGGCGAGCAGTGCGATCAGTGCCGCGCTCGGTGCGGCGAATGCAGTTGTCCTCGTCATGAGATCTTTCTATTGATAATGGTTCTCATTGTATTGAAAGTATTGTAGCGCACTTTTCACCCGCCTCGCGACGAGCACCGCGAAGAAGATGAGGACGGTGAGCAGCGCAATGGTCGCGCCGGCAGAGGTCTGGGCATACCAGCTCACGAGCAGCCCGAAGAAGCACGAGAACACACCGATCACCGAGGCCGCTGCCATGATTGCCCCGACGCGGTCGAACAGGAGGCAGGCCGTGGCCGGGGGTCCAATGAGGAGTCCGAAGACGAGGAGAGTGCCGACGACCTGGAACGATGCGACAACCGCCAGGGCTGTGAGCATGAGCATCGCGATATGAGCCCAACCGGGCCGCATGCCCAGAGTTGCGGCTTTTCGCTCATCGAAGGCGAGCGCGAGGAACGGCCTGTGCAACAGAATGCAGGCCAGCACTCCGAGGCAGGCTGCGACTGTGAGGATGATCAGGTCCTGGCCGCGGACCCCGAGCACGTCACCGAACAGGAAGCCCGTGAGGTCGACGGCGAATGATTGGGAGTGGGACACGATGACCACGCCGATGGCCAGCATTCCGACGAAGAGCAGTCCGATGCCGACGTCTTGGGACAGCTTCGACTCGCGCGATACCCAGGTGATCCCGGCCGCCATCACCAGCGCACTGACCGCCGCGCCGATCATGAGCTGACCGCCGAGGAGCGCCGCGATTGCGACTCCCGGCAGCATCCCGTGCGACATCGCATCCCCGAAGAAGGCCAGGCCGCGCAGGACGACCCAGGTGCCAATGCACCCACAAAGCACGGCAGCGAGCACACCGGCGATGAGGGCGCGGAGGACGAAGGACACCTCGAAGGGCGCGAATAGGAATTCCATTTGCTGATGATAATCATTATTGTTATCGAATGGGCAATCCGATCACAGTCGCAGACCTGACCTGCCACCATGGTGACCATCTCGCGGTGAAAGGCGTGTCACTGACAGCAGTCCCGGGCCAGGTCACAGCACTTGTCGGGGCCAACGGTTCGGGCAAATCGACCGTCCTCATGGCGCTGGCCGGCCTGCTCAGGCCGACGAGCGGCACGATCTCCGGCCGTCCGGCCAGCATCGCATTCGTGCCTCAGCGCAGCACGGCTCCCGACCACCTGCCGATCACCGTCCGGCAGACTGTCGCGATGGGCAGGTGGGCCTCCTGCGGGCCGTTGACTCGCCTCGGCGGTGAGGACAGACGCATCATCGATGACTGCCTGGCACGTCTGCGGATCAGCGACCTCGCCTCGCGACGCCTTGGGTCGCTCTCCGGCGGACAGCGTCAGCGCGCTCTCGTGGCGCAGGGCTTGGCGCAGCGCCCCGAGCTGCTCCTCCTCGACGAGCCGCTGGCCGGCATCGATATTCACGCGGCCGTGGACATCGCCGAGGCCATCGACTCCGAGCGCAACCGCGGCGCCACGATCGTCATGGCCACGCACGAGCGCGCCCAGGCCGAGCGTGCCGATCATGTCGTCCGGCTCGAGCAGGGCGTCCTCGCAGCGGGTTGACGGGGACGGCTGGCTGCCTGCCGACGCTGACATCGACCTGCCGCCGCGGTCAGGGTCACTCCTCCCTGTACCCGGCGTCCACCTCGGCGGTCTCCGCTTCGATCCTTGCCTCATCGGCATCGCGCTTCGCCGCGGCCTTCGCGTCGTGGCGCTCGGCCCGGCGCTCCTTGCGTCGCTCGACGAGGAGGTAGAGGGCAGGCACGAGGATCAGAGTCAGCACGGTCGAGGAGGTCAGACCGCCGATGACGACGATCGCCAGCGGCTGGGAGATGAAGACTCCCCCACCTGTGAGCCCCAGTGACATGGGCACGAGTGCGAAGACCGTGGCAGCGGCCGTCATCAGGATCGGGCGCAGACGCAGACGGGTGCCGTGGATGATCGCATCCATCAGCCCCATTCCGTGTTCACGAAGCTTGTTGATGAGGTCCATGAGCACGATCGCGTTGGTCACCACGATGCCGATGAGCATGAGGAGACCGATGAGCGAGGGAATGCCCAGCGGCGTTCCGGTCAGCAGCAACAGCAGCACGGCACCGGTCGCGGCGAACGGGATCGACACGAGCAGGACCAATGGCTGCACGAAGCTGCGGAAGGTCGCGATCATGACAAGGAAGACCAGCGCGATCGCCACCAGCATCGCCCATCCCAGCTGAGCGAAAGAATCAGCTTGCTCCTGGCTGGCGCCTCCGACGTCGAAGCTCACACCAGCGGGCAGGTCCATGCTCGAGGTCAGCGCACTCGCCTCGGCGGATACGGGATTGAGCTGCCCTTCGGCCGGTGTGGCGAACACGGTGACCTGACGGTCCCCGTCCTCACGAGTGATCGTGGCAGGAGTCTCGGTCTCATCGACGTTCGCGATCTCATCGACCGTGATCGGCTCACCCTTGATGTCGGGGATCGCTGCCTGCTCGTCGGCGAGGTCCTGCTCCTCGTTCTGGTTCTCCTCCTGCTCACGCTGGCCATCGACCAGGTCATCGATAGCGTCGTTGGCTTCGTTCAGACCCTTCTGCGCCTGCTCGACTCCTTCTTCGGCCTGGTCGACCTGCTCGGCCGCCATATCATCAGGGCTCGGTGCCGGTGGAGGATTCTTTGCGTCCCTCAGTGCTTTTCGAGCCTCTTCCAACTGATCGGCGGCATTGTCCCGGGCCTCGCGTGCAGAGTCGAGCTGCTCGGCCGCGTCGTCCTCGGCCTTGGCCTTGGCTTCGTCGGCCCTGCGATCGGTCTTCTCCTCAACGGCGTCGGTCGCGTCCTCCTGCGCGTTCTGCGTCTGCACCTCGGTGACCGGAAATTCCAAGGCTCGGATCTCATCGGGTGTCGCATCAGGGTGGGTCGGTGCGAGGAAGATGTCTCGCTCCTTGCCCTCCAATGTCAGAGTGCCGGCCTCGCTGCCCTGCAGGGCAGCGGCGATGGCCTGGCCCACCTCAGCCTGGCTGTAGCCGTAGTCCGCGGCCTTCTCACGGTCGACGTCGACATGGATGATCGGCTGATCGGAGGCGAGGTCGTTGCGGGCGTTCGTCACACCCTCGGTCTCACTCATCTTCTTCGTCACCGCGTCAGCGGCCTCGCCGAGGGCCTTCATATCAGAGCCGGCCAGCTTGATCTCGACGTCCTCATTCGTGCTGCCGGAGGCGTCCTGAACATCGGCCTCACCGATATCCTCACCGAGGCTCTCGACCTGGGACCGAATCCGGTTCGTCGCCGCCTTCGCATCGGAGTCGGTCTTCAACGTGATGTTGAAGGAATTCTCGGCGCCGGTTTCTGGCCCATTGACCGTCGTCGAATAGGTATCGACGTCGGGGTCGGAGGCGAGCACGTCTTCGATCTTCTTCGCCGCCTCGTCGCTGGCCTCGAGCGAGGCTCCGGCGGGCAACGTCTGTGAAATGTAGAGGGAGCCCTGTCCCGCAGATCCGAGGAGATCGGTCTTGAGGAAGCTGGCCATCATCATGGTGACGGCGAAGATCGCCACAGAGATGACGATGGTCCGCCATGGGTGCCTCAGTGCCGCGAGAATGGCAGGCAGGCTGCGCTGCTGGAGACGGTCGACCCGGTCGGAGGCCTCACCGTCACCGGGCATCGGCTCCACCGGAGCATCGGCAGTCGCCGCTGGAAGCAGTGTCTTGCCCTTGGCCTCGCGCTTCGCGTTCTTCTTCTCGATCTTCCTCTGGCGGCGCTCCGCTCGCTTGATGCCCTTCTCACGATGCTTCTGGGCCCAGGCCTCATAGCTTGCATCGGTGGCAGCCTGGCGCTTCGGGGACAGAGGCTTCGGGCTCTTGCGCAGCACCCAGTAGCTGAAGACGGGAACAATGGTCAGAGCCACAACGAGAGAGCCGAGCAGAGCCAACGTCACGGTCACGGAGAACGGGCGGAACAGCTGCCCGGCGATGCCGTCGACGAAGGCGATGGGCAGGAATACAGCCACAGTGGTCAGCGTCGATGCGGTGATGGCCCCGGCGACCTGCTTGACCGAGGCGACGATGTCATCGACCGTCAGCTCGGTCGTGCCCTGCCGTCTGCGGATGTTCTCGATGACGACGATGGAGTCGTCGACGACGCGTCCGACAGCGATGGTCAGGGCACCCAGGGTGAGGATGTTGAGTGTGTAGTCCCCGACCATCAGTCCGATCATGGCAATGAGCAGCGACATCGGGATGGAAATCGCGGCGACGACTGTGGAGCGGAAGGAGCCGAGGAAGGCCAGGATCACGAGGATGGCGAAGAACAGCCCGAGCCCGCCTTCGACGGACAGATCGTGGATCGACTTCTCGATCTCTGGTGCCTGATCGAAGATCGTGGAGAACGCGATGTCGTCCCCGAGTTTCGGACCCATCGTGTCGAGGACCTCGTTGACGCCGTGGGAGACTTCGACGACATTGTCATCCTGCCCCTTGGTCACGGACACCGTCACAGCATCGTTGCCGTCGGCACGCGAATACGAGGTCTTCTCCACCGAGTCGAGCTCAACATCGGCTACCTCACCCAGCAGGACCGTTCCATCGGCCGTTCGCAGCGGAGTCTTCTCGATCTGGTCGACGGCGTCGAGTTCGCCGCCCACCTCGACCGACAGAGACTTGTCACCGGTTGCGCTCTGTCCGGCTGGGACGACGGTTCCCGCAGCGGTGAGCTCATCTGGCACCGAGGTGGTGACGACATTCTTGTCGTTGACGTCGTTGGGCCGGAAGCTGATGTTGACCCGCTGCTCGGTCTGTCCGGCCACCTCGACGCCTGCGACGCCGCCGACGGCTTGGAGTTCAGGCACAAGCTCGTTCTCGACGAGGTCACCGAGCTTCTGTGCATCTTCTCCCCCGGAGACGGCGAACATGACCACCGGAACGTCGTCGATCTGCTGGGAGAGCACCTCCGCCTCGGCGCCGTCGGGCAGGTCCGCCTTCGCGGAGTCGACGGCGGAGCGCACAGAGTCCGTCATCTCCTCGGCGTCCTTGCCGAAGGGCCACGTGATGTTGGCCGACATCGATCCCGCCGAGGTGGTTGTGCTCACTGTCTCGAGGTCACCGAGGCCCTCAAGTGCGGTTTCGATCGGTTCGGTCACCGTCTTCTCGACGACCTCTGGTGAGGCTCCCGGGACCGTGACCTGCACCGAGGTGCCAGGCAGTTCGACCGAGGGCATCGTCTCCTGGTTGAGAGAGGTGGTGGCGATAACGCCGAAGACGGCGATCACGAGGGTGAGCAGTCCGACGATGAGGCGGTTCTTCAGACTCATCCTGGTGATCAGGGACACGTGTTCCTCCGGGTTTCGAGCATAGGGCAGCTGCGGGCGGGTGTTCGGGCGTTTCGGTGACGCTGATGTTTCAGCGGTGGTTCTTCAGCGGTGGTGCTGGGTGGGGTTGGTCGAGCAGGGATGGTCCGGGCAGGGGAACGAATCCAGTCTTTCAGGTCAGCCCGTACAGCGCGTCCCCCAAAAGTTGTCTTCCTCCTCCCCCATAAGGCTGAGTGCGACAGGGGAGATCGGTCATAATCTGATCATATGAGCGCCGTGGTCTGCGGGCGCGGGTGTTTTCCTCCGTATCGGGTTCCGGTAACACCACAATCGCGCTCCATGCCAGCACCGGGACAGGTCAGTGCCTCACAGCGCTGGGTCGACGCAGATGGTTGCTTCGTGCTCTCAGCTGTATTCGGCGATACTCAGCTGCCTTCAGCTGTGCAGGGTTGTTTTCAGCTGTGCAGGCGGACGTAGTGGCGGAGTCGCTCGACGCCACTCGGGTCCCCACCGCCGTGCAACGCGCCTTCCAGCTTCGCTTTGACGACGTCTTCGTCGAAGGATTCGCCGATGATGACGAGCACACTATCCCAGCTCGTGTCTTGGGCGACGGCCGTCGAGTTCTGTGGCACAGCCGTCGAGTTCTGAGGCACAGCCGTCGACACATAGACATTCGGTCCTACTGCCTGGATTCCAAAGCTCCTGCTTCGGGCCCTGTCGTTGACGAGGATCGACCCCTTCACCCGGTAGACCCCGGCCGGCAGATCTTCGAGGACGTCGAGTATGGCACCAGCGTCAGCACACCCGTGACCGGTGACCGTCACCGACTGTGCGTGCCTGTGGACTGGGACGTTCTCGCCGTCGACGCCCTCCTGGGCCGCTTCGACGTAGGCCTGCCGGATGAGGTCCCGGATCGGCAGTTCAGCCTGGATGGGTTCCGTGTTCGCTCCTGGCTCTTCGCCCGAACAGGCACCTGGCTGGGTTCCGTCGCCGCTTCGTCCGGCCCCGGATCCTGGATCGAAGATGAGTGCCGGGTCGAGTCGGCCGTAACTGGTGCCGACGACGAGCAGTCGCGGATTGCGCTGATGAACCCGCTCCTGGATCGCATCGACAGCGGACCCACGTTCCGCTGCCGGCAACTGGTCGAGCTTGTTGACAAGCACCAGAGTCGTCGCCGCGTACCGCATCGGGGGTGCGGTTTCAGTATCGACCGTAGCGGCATGCATGGTGGCATCGATGACATCGATGACCCCGCCGAGGTGAAAGCGGTGGTGGCCCATGCGAGTGACCATTCGCGCCAAGGTCAGCGGTTCGGCGAAGCCGCTGGCTTCGACGATGATGGCATCGAGCCGCAATCGTGGCTTCGCGAGTGCTGTGAGGGCGTCTTCGAGAGAGGTGTCGTCATCAAGACAGCAGATGCATCCACCCGAGATGGAGAAGGGTTCATCGACCTGCCCGACGACGAGGCCCGCGTCGATGTTGAGGTCTCCGAAATCGTTGACGACCACCCCGATGCGCGCGTCGGGGTGGCGCAGCAGATGGTTGAGGAGGCTGGTTTTCCCCGCCCCCAGGTAACCGGTCAGGAGGATCACCGGAACAGCACCTGCGGGCTGATTCCTACTCACATGTCCTCCGCATCAGTCGCATGGCCACCACTCACCCGCTAATGGTAACGTTTTTCATTAAGTTCAGGACACATCGACGTATGCGCATATGCTCATAGGACCAACTGCATTGCACAGGCTGCACAGGCGGAGGCACAAGGACATGACGGTTGAGGAACCCAAGAGGACTCGGAGCACGGCGCAGAAGGCCGTGATCAGCTCCGCGCTCGACAACGAGAAGCGCTTCGTCTCTGCCCAACAGCTCCACAGGACACTTGAAGATCACGGTCACACGGTCGGGTTGGCAACCGTCTATCGGCAGCTCAACGCCCTAAGCGAATCCGGTCATGCCGATTCCATCACCATCGCGGAAAAGCAGCTGTTCCGCGCCTGCGCTCAGGACGAGCACCACCATCATCTGGTGTGCGAGAACTGCGGCAAGGCTGTCGAGATCGAACCGCCCAGCGAGGACTGGATGAGCACCATAGCCAAAGCTCATGGATTCGAAGTCACCCGACATGTGTTCGAGATCTTCGGACTCTGTGCTGAATGCGCCGCATCTGCACAGAGCAGATAGTGTCCTCGTCGAATCACATCGTCGCCGTGCTCCAGTCTGGGAACCGGTCCGGAAAGTCTGCCCAGACCATCGGTCCGGCCGCCAACTCCTCATCACTGAGGGCGGCATTGTCGAGGACCCGTCGCAGCAAGGGTTCATCGATCCCAATACCGATGAACGCCACGTCCTGACCAAAGGCCAGGACTTCGCCATCGGCACTGAGCCTGTCATCAAGTGCCAGAGGTGAGAGCGTGAAGAACCCTCCCACCTGGTCCCATTGGCCGGTGATGTGCGGCCGGGTGGCCAAACGGGCAAAACCAGCCGAACGCAGAATCCGACCACAATGCCCCTGGAAGAGGCACGAGGTCAGTGCCTGGTGAAGTCGCCCAGGGTGGAACGGTCGCAGCTGCTCATATCGGCACGCCACGACTCCACGCGACTGGAACTTCGGCGTGAATTCTCCATTGAGGATCGAGACCCAGCCCGCAACCGGCGGCCGCTTCGCAAATGGCCGCCGATCCTCGCCATGGACGCGGTCGGAATCGGCGATGAGACACTGGTCGGCACTCGGAGCAAGATGGTCGAGCAGAGCGGCAGCCTGCTCGAGTTCCGCGGTCTCCAGCGCCCCGGAATTGACGATCGCGATCGTTGAGGAAAACTCGATCTGGCTCACGAGCAGCTCTGCCCTCGCAGCGAGGATACCGCCCTCGCACTCGCCGCCCATGGCCGGCAGGCCGACATAGTCCGGGGACCATATGTCGACAAGCATGTGCGCGACATCGAGTACGCAGACAAGGTCGATGAGGCGCGTGTCGACACCGGTCGCATTGAGTGACCCCACGATCTCCATCACCGGCGTCTCGAAGGGGTATTCCAGCACGATGCCATGCGCCTGAGATGCCTTGCGGAGGAGGTCGACCGTGCGGTCCACCACCTCGACGCCCTCGGCGGTCTGTTCAGCGGGAACGAGGACGAATCCGCGCACCGCCGCCAGACGCCTGGCGTAGCTGCTCCGCTCCTCCACACACATGCCCGTCACCGCGATCACATCGATGTCGGCCTCCATCTTCGGCATTGGCTTCCTTTCCTCGAAGAACCTAGTATTAATGTTAATAATACTCGTTCTCAATAAGGAGTTCAGCAATGAAGGTCAGAAATTCTCTGCGTTCGCTTAAGAAGCAGCCGGGGGCACAGGTCGTTCGCAGGCGCGGCCGCATCTTCGTCATCAACAAGAAGAACCCCCGCTTCAAGGCCCGTCAGGGCTGAGTCGAGCTCAGCATGTCCGCTCTGGTCCACCCGCACGGCTGTGTGTGAAGACCTCGGGGTAGAGTTCGACGAGCTTTCTGGTGTGGCGGATATGCAACGCCAACATCGCCTCGGCGGATTCGACATCGCCGTCGATGACGGCCCGGAGGATCATGCGGTGCTCGGCGAAGATGTCTGCCCGGCGAGAGCGTCGGGTGACTCCATTCGGGGCCAGCAGCTGCCTGCGGTAATAGTGGGTGAGGTTCCACAGGTGATCGACCGTGTCGTGGAGCCTGATCGTCGTCGCTCCCGCCATCAGCGCTTGGTGGAAGTCATGATCGCACTCGAGGAACTCACCCGGCGAGGTCGCCGCTTCCACCCGCAGTGCGCTGGCTTCGAACTCGACGAACGACTCCGCCGTGTGCGTGGGCATTGCCATTCTCAGCAGCAACGGCTCCAGCCGTTCCCGCATCAGATAGATCTCCCGGCACTCGTCAAGATCGAGTGTGGAAACCCATGCTCCGGTCGATGCCACAAGGGTGACCAGCCCGGAGGATTCGCAGGGTCTCCCTGATCGGCAGCCTGCTCACACCGAACTCCTCGGCGATCTCTTCCTGCCTGATCCTGGTTCCGGGAACGAGAGCGCCTTGGATGATCCGCGACCTCAGCTCTGCAGCGATTCTGGCGCTGGCCGCCTGATCGTGTGTCACAGCTCAAACCTCCTTCGCCCATCACCGTACCCACTCTCGGGCAGGTACCCGCTCTCGGGACATGCCCTCTCAGACATCCGCCCCCTGCCGTGAAGCCTAGTCGCCCTCAAGCCGGAAGAGCGCGGGCTTCAGGCCAACAGAGAGTGCGCTTGCTGCCCTGAGACGACTGATCCCGAGCCCCGGATCGACCGTTGCCCCGAGACACGCCGTGCCGATTGCAATCAAACTGCAATCCACCACTATCTCGCGCGGAGACACTCCGAAATGTGGAATTGCTTCCTGTGAATTCCACGCTCCATTGGATCCAATGTGACAACACGGCATTCGTCTGGGGTGAGATCATCACGGTGATCTTCTCGGTCGTCGTCTTCTACGTCGGCATCAGCTGCCGACTGTCTCCAGAGGAATCGGTCGAAGCCATCGAGCAAACGCAGATCGACGACTGATCACCGACTTCGATCCAACTTCGATCGTCTCAACAGCCATGGTCGAAGTGGGATCGGGCTGGAGGCGATTAATGGCTCAGGGAAGGACCTTCAGACTCTTGGCACGTCGGACGCAGTCATCTCGCGTCGAGACACCAAGTGTGCGGTAGAGCTTGCGCAGGTACCACTTCACCGTGTTGCGGCCGATGAACAGTCTCTCCGCGATTTCACGATTCGTGTACCCGGCGTCGACGAGGTGAAGGATCTCCCTCTCGCGTTCGCTCAGTGATTTGGGCTTCGGGGCCAAGGTAGCGAATCTGTCGATCTCGTCCGGTCGGGCAAAGGTTCGACCGGCTTCGGGATCCGCCGCTGAGGGTTCCTCCTCAAGAGCGGCGTGCGTCGGGAACAGCTTGCGCATCCAGTCGAGCGTGCGTGTGCGGGGATGCCAGGATTCGGGTGAGTCGATGAGCCGAGACACAATTCGCTGAATGGGACGCCCACCCTCGACGAGCGGCTGTGGGATGCCGGCTGCTTCACAGTCTGGCAGGACCTCCCGCAGCATCTCGTCGGCTGCCTCGGTCAATCCATTGACCTCGAGTACGGCGGCGAGGAGAATCTGATCGCGCAACGACTGGAAGTGATTCCCCTGCTTTTGCAATTCAACGAGCAGAGCTTCGGCCTGCGGCCTGATGGTGGCCACGGCTGCTGGATCTTCTGTGTGCAGCAAATGCGAGAGATCGTAGCGAAGCAGTTCGCCCTCGATGTTGGCCTTCTCCCTGCCCGTGGCGTCCAAGGGCAGACTTGGGCGCCTGGCTTCGAAGCCGAGCCGTTCCTTGGTCGCGACCATCCGGTCCCACAGCCGAGTGAGCTGCAACGACAGCCCGGCCTGCTCACCTTTTTCGATGATGTCCCAGGCACCGTCGGCGTCTCCCCGGCGAATGCGGATATAGGCCAGTGATTCATAGACAGGGAACATGAAATCGACGACCCCCGCACGTTGCCCCAGCTGCAGCGCCTCTTCGAAGAGCTCCTCGGCCCGGTCGACCTCACCACGATGGTAGAGGAGTTTCCCGACGAGACCGAGAGAGAGCTTCGCCGCGTGGGATTGTCGACCAGAGCGTTCGCAGGCCGTCCGGAATGCGTTCTCCCAGTGATGCTGTGCCAAGGCGATGTCGAGGTTGTGAAACGCTATGAGTCCTGCGAAGCATTCACCATAGACCTCACTGAAGCTGCCGACGACCTGACGGTGATACTGCTGCGCCCACCGTTGCAGCCGATCCGCCTCCGGGCCGCGACCTCGGTGGATCTCGAAGAAGGTCACGACGTTCGCTGCAACGGAGACCGTCCAGGGGTGGAGCCGCTCGCTCTCTTCGAGTACCTCATCCTTGAGCCGATGGTCGTCGGAGACTCGATCTTGATACATTGCCACGCATTCCCGCACCACGAGTGATTCGTGCGACAGACGGAATCGGTCGGCAGCAGTGAGAGTACGGTCAGCCTCCGCCGCAGTCGCCAGCAGTTCGAGTGATGAGAACGCGTCGTCTGGAAAATGAAGCAGGCAGTATGCCCAGGCTATCGCCAGCTGGAGCCAGGGACGCACTCTGAGTTCGCTGTCGGGAAGCTTCGCGACCAGAGCGAGCAGAGTCGCCATCTGAGAATGCTCGACGAGCCGCAGCGACTGTTCCTCGACGACATCGGCGGCGAACGCATCCTCGCCGGCTAGGATCGCATGGTCGACGGCAGGAGAGAGCATTCCCTGGTCGTGGAACCAGTGCGCCGCAAGCGAGTGAAGCTCGCCGACCTTGTCGGGATAGTCCCGTTTGAGGCGCTGCTTGAGGAAATCCCCGAAGAGATGATGGTAACGGAACCAAACTCCCGAATCGTCGAGACGCTGCAGGAAGAGATCACCGTAGAGCACCTGCTCGAGACGCTGTTCCGCGTTGGCCTCACCGGTGAGCAGAGTTGCAAGTTCGGCATTGATCCGAGTCAGCACCGAAGTGAGGAGAAGGAAGCGTCTCAACTTCGGATCCAGCAGGTCGAGCACGTTCTCGGCAAGGTAGTCACTGATTCCGTGCTGGCGACTCGCCAAGTTGCCGATCAACGCGGTGACATCGGAATTCTCCTTGAGGGAGAGCGACGTCAGCTGCAGCGCGGCGATCCACCCCTCAGTCGTCGTATGCAGCTCCGTCAGCTCCATTCCCGAGAGACTGAGCCCCTTGACATCAACGAGGAATTGGCGTGATTCGCGTTCATCGAAGCGCAGGATCTCCGGAGCCACCTCGACGACCTGATCGTGGACGCGAAGGGACGTCAACGGAAGCCCTGATGTGGACCTGCTGGTGACAAGGAAACCCAGCTTGTCACCAGAGACTTCAAGCAGACGAGCCAGCACGTCCCGTGTACGTGAGTCATCGATCACGTGCCAGTCGTCGAGCACTACGACACAGCGAGACGGTGCATTGTTGACCACATTGATGATCAGGGGGATGACGTGACGTTCGGCGTCCTCGGGCCGCTCTTCAAGGATCTGGAAGACGCTCTGGTCCAATTCCGGGTGGGCGCGCTGGAGACACTCGAGCAGGTGGCTGAGAAACCACAAAGTGTGATTGTCGTCAGAATCGAGTGAGAACCATACGACTTGACTGCCGCGTCGCTCGAGCTCTGCGACCCATTGCGCAGCGAGAGTCGACTTTCCAAAACCTGCCGGCGCGTGGATCAAGGAAAGTCTGCGCATCGCCACCCGATCGAGCAGAGCGTTCATACGCGGACGCGCCAGCCACTGACCGACCGGTGTCGGCGGCCGGAACCGGGTAGAAGCTGTTGGCGGCATGCGAGTCATCAAGACACTCCCTCGTGGTTGAAGCGACATTGATTCGGTCGATTCACGTCCCGATCCTACCGTTCAGCTACCGGGAGGGCACCCCTGCGTCCGACCACCACCCCGGGTGGTAGGTCGTATCCCTCCCCCGGGACGGCTTGTGGTGCCCTCCCAGACGGTCAGTAGATTCGACCCCACAGCGGTTGAACACCAGTTATTCCGATTACACCGTTGATCCGCATACTCAAGGAGGAGTTCATGGACTATCTGATCAATATCGACAACGGGGGCACGCTGACTGACATCTGCGTCGCCGGTAAAGAAGGGCTCTTCTATACGAAGACGCTGACGACGCCAGCAGACCTCTCCGAGTGCTTCTTCACCGGAATCACAAAGGCCGCAGAGAAGGTGACAGGCGAATCCACCGCCTCGGCTCTGCTGCAGAAAACGGACTTGATCCGCTATTCCTCGACCCAGGGAACAAACGCCCTGGTCGAGCGCAAGGGCCCAAGCATCGGAATCGTCACCGACGAACCCGACTTCATGGAACAGATCCGCTACGACGATGCCACAAGTTCGCTATTCGACGAGCTGGTCGGTTCACGAGTGTCGGTCATCGACACGGTTGACGGCGACGACGAAATGGATGCCACTCTAGTCCAGGCAGTCAACTCGCTGACCACGGCAGGCGCTGAGCGCCTTGTGGTGGCGATCTCGGATCCGGAACATGAGAAGAAGCTCAAGCGCATCTTCCTCAAACGATTCCCCCGTCATCTGCTCGGCTCCGTGCCGGTTCTCTTCTCGTGGGAATTCGCCGCGGATTCGCTGCGAACAAGGCGTCTGTGGTCGGCGATCCTCAATACCTTCCTTCATCCGACACTGGAGCGCTTCCTCTACAGCGCCGAACATCGCCTCCGTGCGCACAAGGTGAAGAACCCGCTTCTCATCTACCGCAATGATGGTGCCTCATCTCGCGTCGCAAAATCTGTGGCGCTCAAGACCTATTCCTCTGGTCCTCGCGGCGGACTCGAAGGAACCCGCGCGCTGGCGTCGGCCTACGACATTCCGCATGTCCTCATGATCGATGTCGGCGGAACCACCACTGACGTCGGTTCTGTTGAGGACCTGCAGATCGCCACAGATCGAAAGGGTCGAGTCAACGGGATTCCGACCTCATTCGAACTCAGTGACGTCCAGTCCAAGGGCGTCGGAGGCAGCTCGATCTTCAGAGTCGTCGACGGCGAAATCACAGTCGGGCCGGAAAGCGTCGGTGCGGCACCCGGGCCAGCATGCTTCGGATTCGGCGGAACCGAGGCCACCATCACCGATGTCAATCTGCTGCTGGGCATCCTCGACCCCGAGACCTATCTCAACGGGGAGCTGCGACTCGATCCAGAACGTTCGCAGCAAGTGATCCAGAAGAACATCGCTGATCCTCTCGACATTGACATCGACCAGGCTCTGCTCCGCCTGGAGCAGGCGCATTCGGAGAAGATCGCCGAGGCGTTCTCCTCGCAGGTGCGAACGGATGGGACGACGACGCTCGCCGCATTCGGCGGCGGCGGCCCGATGAGCGCGTGTCATGCGGCCCGCGTGGCCGGGGTGAATCAAGTGCTCATACCCCGGCTCGCAGCGGTGTTCTCCGCTTACGGCATCAGCTTCTCCGATATCGCGCAGTCCTACGAGGCCGAGATCACCGAGCTCGGCTCCTCGGAAGTCGACACGATCCACACAGACTTCCTCGACCAAGCTGAGCGGTACATGTTCCAGGAGGGCTATGCCATTGACGAATGCGACCTCGTTTGGAGCATCATCGTCGAGAACGAGGATGGCAGCGAACATTCGCGACACGACCTCGACGAGTCCGTCGCTCTGGAGAGCGGACAGCGAAAGATCCTCCGACTCGATGCCCGCCACTCCCTGCCGCATCCGGCACTGACAGCAACATTGCCGGTGGCAGAAGGGGCTGCAGAATCCTCGGCCTCCCGTTCCGTGCTGACCGCAGACGGGGAACGGAAGTCGACTCCCGTGTACGTGCTCGAGGACCAGGCACCGAACGCTGCAGGGGTTGGTCCCGCCATCGTCGAAGGCCCGTTCTTCACGGCCCGGGTACCGGAGCAGTGGGAGTTCGTCGTCTCTGACACAAACGACCTCATCCTCACCGATCACGCCTGATTGCGTCTGATCACATCGAATCAATTCAATGACGAATCGAAAGGATCCAATCCAATGAAAGTACCCATGACGGAGTACCTGTACATCGATCTAAACAGCGAGCGCTGGCAATGCCGAGTCTGTGCCCAGGACCTGGGCGATGCCCGAGGCAATTACAAAGAAGGCACACTCGTCCACGACCGCGATCCGGAGGAGATCCATCCGCCGCTGCTGGACCGGGAGAAGTATCAGTACACCTTCTCACCAGATCCGGTCTACTGCCGGATCCTCGAATACTGCTGCCCGGGCTGCGGCACGCAGATCGAGGCCGAGTATCTTCCGCCGGGTCATCCGCCGACCGTTGACATGATCTGGGACATCGATTCTCTCAAGGAGCAGTGGGCCAAAGTCGAAGAGAATGCAATCCAGGTCATCAACTACGGACCCGATGAGAACGCACTCGCTGACCTGAGCCCGCGTTTCGAAGAATCCTCGTCGAGCACCACTCAGAGCTGAATCGGAGACGAACAATGAAACGAATCTCAGTAGACATCGGCGGTACGTTCACCGACTGCTTCTTCGCGTGGAACGAACACTACATCGAGTCCAAGGCGCTGACCACGCACCACAATCTCGCTCTCGGATTCAACGCCGCGCTTGAGAACGCCTGCTCCCTTGCAGGCCTCAGCCGCAAAGACGTACTGCAAGAGGTCGACTCAGTCCGGTACGCCACCACCCTCGGCACCAACGCTCTGATCGAAGCCAAAGGCCCCAGGGTCGGGGCAATCGTGACCCACGGATTTGAGGACACCATCCACATCTCCCGCTCCAAGGGATACGGTGCCGGCCTCGACCCTCAGAAACAGGGCGATATGGCCGACGCTGAGAGGCCGACACCTCTCGTTCCGCGCAATCTGGTGCGAGCAGTGAAAGAGCGGGTCGATTCCGTCGGCGACGTTCTCGTCGCCGTCCAACCCGATGACGTGCGCAAGCAGGTGCGAGAGCTCGTCGACAACGGAGCCGAGGCGATCGTCGTGGCTCTGACGAATGCAACCGAGAACGGCTCACACGAACAGGAGATCCTCGAGGTCATCCTCGATGACTATCCGGCGCACGAGCTCGGGTCCATCCCCGTACTGCTCAGCAGCCAGGTCTCGGGCCGGAAGGGCGAATACGTCCGGGCGAACTCGACGATCATCGACGCCTTCCTTCACCAGACGATGTTCCACGCGCTCAACCAACTGTCCGCGAACCTCCGCGAGGCCGGCTATGAGAAGCCGATGCTCGTCATACATAATTCCGGCGGAATGGCACAGTCGAACTCGACTGATGCCCTGCAGACGATCCACTCGGGTCCGATTGCAGGCGTCGGAGGAGCACAGCACCTGTCGGAAAGCACGGGCATCGGCGACGTCGTCTCCATGGACATGGGCGGCACCTCCTTCGACATCGGGCTCGTACCCGAGGGCGGAGTTCAGCACTATGACTTCCAACCCACGATCGGTCGTTGGCTTGTCTCCGTTCCGATGGTCCACCTCAACACCCTCGGCGCAGGCGGTGGATCGATCGCCAGCTACGACCGCATTCACAAATCCGTCAGCGTCGGACCTGAATCCGCAGGATCGGATCCCGGGCCCGCCTGTTACGACCGAGGTGGTCTGTCGCCGACGGTCACCGATGCAGACCTCTTGCTCGGCTACCTCGATCCAGACAACTATGCCAACGGCTTCATCAAGCTCAATCCGAAGCGGTCCCGCTTCGCCATCGAAGAGGCTCTCTGCGACGAACTCGACCTCGAACCGGTCGACGCGGCGAAGGTGATCAAGCGCACCGTCGACGAGCAGATGGCAATCGGCATCGAGATGGAGCTGCGTTCGCGCGGCGGCACGGTTGAGGATTACACAATGGTGGCTTACGGAGGAAATGGACCGCTCCACGCGTGCGGCATCGCCGCCCGGGCCGGTATCTCCCGCATCCTCTTCCCACCCTTCGCGTCTGTCTTCTCCGCGCTTGGCGCAGGCAACCTCAAGCCGCTGCACATTCACGAACGCAGCTCCTATGTGGTGCTCTACGATCCGATCACCCGCTCGCTGTTCGATGAGTATGAGCGTTTGAACGGCTACATCGAGGAGCTCGAACGACGCGGACGCGAAGATCTGGTCCGCCAGGGATATGCAAGCGACGAAGTCAAACATCGTCTCGAAATGGACATGCGCTATGGAAACCAGCTTGTGACCACGGCCGTGACATTCAAGATCAATCGAATCGACAGCGTCGGCGACGTCCTCAGCGTGATCCGCAAGTTCTCTGACATCTACGGAGATCGATATGGACAGGGCACCCAAGCTCCCGAGGCAGGAGTCCGGGTGCAGACGGTGCGGGTGGCTTCCTACATTGAAGGAGAAGTCGTGCGATTCGACGATCTCGAGTATGGCGGAGACCGCACGGTTCCAGAGTCCGTCGAACACAGAGAAGTCCACTTCGTCGGTGAAGACGAGGCTCTCGAGACACCGATCTACGATGCCGGGGCACTGCACGAGAACTATGTCGTTCACGGCCCCGCCGTCATCACCACAGAGAACACCACCTATCTGGTCGAACGCGGTTGGCGCGTCGAGCCGACGCCGCAAGGCGCAGTCTGGCTGCTCAATGAGTCGGCCTCTCAGGGCTCCCCGTCTTCGCCGATCGAATAAAGGAGAATGACCATGACCACCACAGAATCATCACAGCAGACACACGCACACTCACACCCGACCCCTGAAACCCATCTGACTGCCGAAGAGCAGGAGTGGGTCGACGCCTTCATGAACGACACAACGCTGTTCATCGGGCCGGATCCGGAGATTATGCGGGAGCACAGCATCGCGCAGCGAAGTCCTCTTGAAGAACGCATACTCGCCCACGATCTCGATCCGCTGGTGGCTGACCGCATCCGCCGGCGCCTGGCCGGTGCTCTCGACGAAGCATTCGAGATGTGCGAGAGCATGGGTGCCGCACCGGGCGCAAAGTGGGCGGACCTCTCCGTCGCCGTATACACCGCGGCAGGGGATGTTGCCTATATGTCGAATCGCGGCGTCATCGCATTCTCCGCCGTCCTCCACCATCCGATCCGACACATCATGAAGTACTGGAAGGACGAGCCCTCAGTCGGTATCAATCCCGGCGACGGCTTCTTCCACAATGATGCTCGCTTCGGAATGGTGCACAACACCGACCAGTCGATGCTCGTTCCCGTCATGCGCGAAGGTGAAATCATCGCCTGGGTCGGTGCGACCATCCACGAGGGCGAGAACGGCGCCTGCGAGCCCGGCGGCATGCCGTCCGGCTCGGAGACGCCCTTTGACGACGGTCTGCGCGGGTCGCCGATGAAGATCGTCGAAAAAGGTAGGCTGCGTCGCGATCTGCTCACCTTCCTTCAACATTCGACTCGTGATCCGAAGCTCATGCTCGCCGACATCAAAGTCAAGATGGGCGCGGTCAAGCGCGTGATGGACATCGTCGATCAATCCATCGGTGAGTTCGGGGTCGAAACCTTCGTCGGCTCGATCCGAATGACGGTCGAAGACGTCGAGCAGGAGGTGCGCCGTCGCGTCTTGGAGATGCCCGATGGCACGGTCACCGTCAACCAGTTCGTCGATTCGACCCTGAAGGAGAACATCCTCATCAAGTTCGCCTGCAAGATCACGGTCAAGGGCGAGCGGCTCATCGTGGATCTGCGAGGAACGGGACCGGAGATCATCAACCGGGCCATCAATTCTCCGCTGGCGTCGACGAAGGCCTTCGTCTCACAAGCGATTTTGTCGTACTGGTGGCCCGACCTGCCGCGTTCGACTGGTGCCCTATCCCCCATCGAGATCATCTCGGATGAGGGCACTTGGGGGGACTGCAGCTATGACGCTCCGACGGGCCAGAACCTGCAGGCTTCGTTCCGTGGATTCAGCGCTCTGCAGATTGCCTACGCCAAGCTCCAATTCTCTGTGCCCGAGAAGTATTCCAACGTGCTCGCCCCCTGGTTCAACCAGATCAACGACTTCCTCTGGGGCGGGACCACGCAGCACGGGGAGCAAGTCGGAAACCTCTGCGCGGATCTCAACGGCATGAGCGGCGGTGCCAAGCCCTTCCAAGACGGAGAGGACTCGGTCGCTCCGCTGTTCTGCGCCATGGCCGATACCGGTGAGCAGGAGGTGATGGAAGAGGAAGTACCGTTCCTGCAGCTGGTGAGCAAGCGCGTCGTCCGTGACAACCAGGGGTTCGGCAAGTACCGGAGCGGAATGGGCTACGAAATGATCGTCGCGGCCCGCAATACTCCGAGCTGGGGATTCATGACGGTGACCTCGGGGGCGAAATTCTCCTCCGTGTGTGGGCTCTTCGGCGGGTACGGATGCCCCACTTACCCACTCGCGATGGTCAAAGGAATCAACATCTTCGACATCGTGAAGAAGGATCCCTCGCAGTTCGATCTGTCCATGGAACGGGTGATGAACGAGCAGCCCTTCGAAGGTGGGACCTATTCGACCTATCACATGGGCCTGCAGTTCGACATCGCACAGGAAGGCGAACTCTACATGATCGCCCAAGGTGCGGGAGGCGGCTACGGGGATGTGCTGGAACGCGACCCGGAACTCGTCGTCGAGGATCTACAGCTCGATCGCATCTCGGAACAGGTGGCTCGCGACATCTACCGAATCTCGTGGAACCCGGAGACCTTCGTCGTCGACGTGGAGCAGACGGAGCAGCTTCGCGCGGATGAGCGTCGGGCCCGGATCAAACGGAGCAAACCCTACGCCGAGTTCGTCAAGGAGTTCGTCACCGAAGAGCCGCCGACGGATGTGCCCTATTTCGGCTCCTGGGGGCAGGAGAACAACGAACACCTGTTCGCCACGGTCTGGGATCATCATGGCGCGACGCAGGTGCAAGGAAGACTCGAAGAGATACCGATCATCTTCATGCCGAACAGGCACGTTGTGAAGATCAACAACCTCGAGAGCCGAATCAGGGAGCTGGAAGAGAAATACAACGAAGTCATTCCGCATCGGATCTGACGCCCGCACGCCGGGCCCGGGCCCATTGGGACCCCAGCCTCGTTGAGGCCGCTGGCCCATCGAGAGCCGTGGACCAGCGGAACGGATGCCCGGAACCCGGCTCTGCTCCAGAGTCGGGTTCCGGGCATCCCCGATCACCACAACCACAATAGGCACTGCAACACCCATCGTCACACCCACAAGCGTTAGGAAGAATGATGTCAGACCGGCTCACAGCACTGCTCACCAGCAACGACAAAACACCTCGGCTACTCCTCGACGCGGCCGACTACGCCAAGCGAGTTCTGCTCCAAGACAAAGATGTCCCCTGGAGCGACGCCACCGCCTTCTCGAATCACCTCTCTAGCATTCAGATGCTGCTCAAACCGGACGTCGCCCTCATCCGGATCGATCAGCTGCTACAGGACGAGCTGGCGCACAACACGACACTGCTCGAGACGATGGCGGCGAAGACCCGAACCGGGTACGCAACGAGGACAATGCTGGGCGACGAGGCGCTCAAAGAAAAGGTGCGCGATCTTGTCTTCACTGCGTCCAAGACGCAGAACGCACCAGTCTTACTCCATCTCTCGTCACCGAAGGCTCTGCTCATTACGGCCGATCGCGCGGCCAATCCGGACTCTGACAAGAGCTTCGACGATGATTCGGCCGAATTCGCGGCCGTCTACTACGCGGACTGGGTACGCATCTTTGCGGAACACAGAATCGCCGGCATCATCTTCGACGAACGGACAGAACTGACAACGGATGAGGCATACCAGCCGATCCGCAATACCGCCGAACACTATGGTTGGCTGATCGGGCATCGAGGGGAAGACTCACTGGACTTTGGTGAGGACATCCCGACGGTTCCGGTCGTCGGAGCAGATTTCTGGGACGGATCCGGGGATGTCCCGACCGCTCAGGCACTGTTCTCGGAGGTTCCCGCCGACGCCGTGCCCGAACAAGTCCTCGAGCGGATCAAGGAGATCAGAGAACAGGGGCAGGCGAGTTGATTCGACTCTGCCCATTCTGATCAAATCGAGTGCGTCTCAGAGCTCTGAGTCGAATCGGGCGCGGATGCGGTCGAGTTCTTCCACGGTGTCGAAGTCGGCGATGACCTCCGCGTCGACGTGGACCCTGGTTGTCTCGACACCGGCGTATAGGAGCTTCACCGCCGCGTTCACGGGGTCGCCGACCTCAGCGAGGCGTGAGAGGAGGAGCCCGCGCGGCCACGCGGCGCAGAGGAACTGGGTCTTGCCCCGATCATCGCTTCCGGCCGCCGGCAGCCCGGTTCCCCGGCAGTAGTCGACGAGTTCTCGGAGGTGGCCGGGGGTGATGAGAGGCATGTCGCCCGCCAGCACGAGGGTCACACTCGCGGCATCTCGGGCCAGGGAGGGCTGCGATCGCGTCAGAGCCACAGGATTCGTGTCGACCGCATCGGCTGTCGACGACGCGCTATGCATCCTCTCACCGGCAGCGGCGATACCGGCGAGGGGTCCGGCGAACTCCGGCTCTTCACGGATGTGATGCACTGTTTTCTCCTCCCCAGCTGAGAGCCCCTCCACTGATCCGACAACCCACACCTCCGCGGTGGGATCGAGCGTCCGGACAGCGCCGAGGATGCGGGAGATGACGGTCGCCTCGCCGAGTTCGACTGCGGGCTTGTGGGCTCCGTCGAATCGACTCGAGCGGCCGCCGCTGAGGATGATCGCGCTGATCGTCATACCCCCGATGCTACGCGTGGATGACAGGTTCCGCGGCGGCGAGCAACGGAATTCGAAGTCAGATCCCGCGAGCTCTGGGACATACTGGTAGGCACGAACACATCCGCAACCGCGGACCAGCGCTCGAATTGCACGGAGGAATCGCGAATGACGAAGTTCGATGTTGTCGAAGCATCCATCGCCTCACTGCGACAGGCACTCGAGGACGGAACCGCCACCTCGGTGGGGCTGGTCGAGGCCTACCAGGCGCGCATCGCCGCCTTCGACGGCCCCGACACCGAGACGAAGCTCAACTCCGTGATCGTAGCCAACCCGGAGGCTCTCGCCGAGGCGGCCGCCTCCGACGAGCGACGTGCCCGCGGTCACGCGCTGGGCCCCCTCGACGGGATCCCGTACACCGCGAAGGACAGCTATATGGTCACCGGCCTGACTGTGGCCGCCGGTTCCCCCGCGTTCGCGGAGCTCATCGCGGGCAAAGACGCCTTCACCGTCGAACGCCTCCGCGGCGCCGGGGCTATCTGTCTGGGGCTGACCAACATGCCGCCGATGGCCAACGGCGGCATGCAGCGCGGTCTCTACGGTCGAGCCGAAAGCCCCTATAACCCCGAATGGCTGACCAGCGCCTTCGCCTCGGGATCGTCGAACGGCTCCGGTACAGCGACGACTGCGAACTTCGCCGCCTTCGGACTCGGCGAAGAGACCTGGTCCTCGGGACGGGCTCCGGCCTCACACAACGCACTCGTCGCCTACACCCCTTCTCGCGGAGTGATCTCGGTGCGCGGCAATTGGCCCCTGGTGCCGACAATGGACGTCGTCGTCCCCCACACCCGATCGATGGCCGACCTCTGCGAGGTTCTCGACATCATCGTCGCCGACGACACCGAGACTCGCGGCGACTTCTGGCGAGTCCAGCCCTGGGTCGAGATTCCCGCCGCTTCTGCCATCCGCCCCGATTCCTATGCCACACTGCTTCCCACCGATGCCGAGGCGGCACGCTCGACTCTGGCCGGCAAACGCTTCGGCATCCCGAAGATGTACATCAACGCGGACCCCGAGGCCGGAACGAACCCCGAGGGCGGCATCGGCGGACCGACGGGACAGCGGGTCGAGACCCGAGCCTCGGTGATCGCTGCCTGGGAGACCGCCCGCCGTGACCTTGAGGCCGCCGGTGCAGAGGTGGTCGAGACCGACTTCCCCGTCGTGAGCAACTACGAAGGCGATCGCCACGGTGCTCCGACCATCAAGACGCGCGGCATCGTCAGCGCCGACTACCTCGATCGCGAGATCAATGATCTCTCCGCGTGGGCCTGGGACGACTTCCTCGCCGCCAACGGTGACCCGAAGCTGTCCTCCCTCGCTGAGGTGGACGGGACGAGGATCTTCCCCCACCCGGACGGTGCCCTGCCGGACCGCTACACCGGGTTCGACGACGACATCGCCGAATACCCGCAGCTGGCTGCGGACCGCCCCTACACCTCGGTGACGGAGATCCCTGAGCTCGAAGACGGTGTTCGAGGCCTCGAAGTCACACGACGGATCGACCTCGAAGAGTGGATGGACGCCAACGAACTCGACGCCGTCGTCTACCCGGCGATGGCCGACGTGGGACCGGCCGATATGGATGTCAACGAGGCCTCGGCCGATCTGGGTTGGCGCAACGGCACCTGGGTCGCCAACGGCAACCTGGTGCCCCGGCATCTGGGCATCCCCTCGGTGACGGTGCCGATGGGCACGATGACCGACACCGGCATTCCCATCGGGCTGACGATCTCGGGCCGCGGCTGGGATGACACGAAGCTCATCGAACTCGCCGCGGCCTTCGAAGCCACCGGCGACCGGCGTGAGGAGCCTCCCCGCACGCCACGGCTGTGATCATGTCGAGGCGGTGAAACCGGCTGTCCACGCAGGGTGAATAAGTCTGAAACCTTCGGGTGAAATCGCCAGGTTACTGGATCGTAGCCATCAATCGGTGCCACAGTGTTGGACATGACCGATTTCTCTGTTCTCGCCGAACGCGCCTCCACTCTGCTCGAAGCCCACCAGCAGAATCGTCCCCTCGTTCTGCCGACGGTGTGGGACGCCTGGTCGGCTCGTGCAATGGTGGAAGCGGGCTTCGAGGCCTTAAGCATCGGCTCCCACCCGCTCGCCGATTCTCTGGGTGCCGCGGACGGTGAGGCGATGAGCCTGAGCCAAGCGTTGGCGGGCATCGCCCGTGTGTGCGGATCTGTCGATGTCCCGGTCTCTGCTGACCTGGAATCCGGCTACGACACCTCGGCGCCGGACCTCATTGCTGGCCTCCTCGAGGCGGGAGCGGTGGGCGTGAACATCGAGGACACGGTGCACAGTGAGGGTCGGATGCGCAGTACCGAGGAACATGCCGAATACATCGGTGATCTCCGTCGGGCCGCCGATGCGCAGCGAGTGCATGTGGTCATCAATGCCCGCACCGACGTGTTCAAGAACCCTGATCAGTTCGAAGATCCCACCGCCGAGGTGATCCGACGTCTCAATCTCTGTGCCGAAGCGGGTGCCGATTCCGTCTACCCCGTCAGACTGCCGAACACGGACACCCTCAAGACCATCTTGTCCGAGGTAGCGCTGCCGCTCAATGTCACGGCACACCCCGTCAAGGGAGCTGTCCCCGATGAACTCGATCTCTCCCAGCTGCAGGATCTCGGGGTGAGTCGTGTGACCTTCGGCCCGCTGCTGCAGGCGACCGTGCGCGACTACTTCGCAGAGTTCACCAGGAACTGGCACTGATATCAGCCGCTGTTTCCGCGGCCACCGAACGCAATCACCAGCAGATCGCCAACCGCAATGATGAGGAGCCGCAATGCCTGAGAATCTCCGTGAAGGACAGCCCGTCTGGATCGATTACACCTGCCACGAATTCGAGTCCACGACGAAGTTCTACTCCGAGATCTTCGGGTGGGAGTTCGAGGATCAGGGACCTGACTTCGGCCACTACAACATGATCACGAAGGACGGCGCCGCTGTCGGCGGTGCCATGCGTGCCGTGAATATGGACGGCACTCCGAACCCGATGATTCCGGCGATGTGGACGACCTACCTCCACACCAGCGATATCGCCAGCACCTACGCGGCGGCGCTCACCGCCGGCGCGGCCCCCATCGCCGAACCCATGTCCGTCGGACCGCTGGGACAGATGGCGGTCATCACCGACCCCACGGGTGCAGGTGTGGGCATGTGGCAGCCCGGCAACTTCACCGGGTTCGACACCCCACTCACGCCCGGAACTCCGGTGTGGTTCGAGCTCATGACACTTAACTATCCCGTCGCCCAGGAGTTCTACCGCAACGTCTTCTCATTCGACATCGTGGCGATGGAGGGGTTCCCCTATTCGACCCATGGCGCCGAGGAGAATGCCGTGGCCGGCATCTGCGACGCCAGCGAATGGACACAGGTCTCCTTCTGGCGTGACTACATCAATGTCGAGGACGCCGATGCCACCGCAGCACGGGTGGCTGAACTCGGCGGCAAGGCGCTCGCGGGCCCCGAGGATTCACCCTATGGTCGCATCGTCACCGTCACCGATCCGGAAGGGGCGACCTTCCAACTCCAACAGAATCCGTGAGAGATCGCTTCTCCAGGCTGAGGCGGAAATATCTGAGCCTGGGACTTGGCGAGCTGGCGGCCGTCGCAGCATTTGCGGCGGCCGCCTTCGTCTTGCAGCAGCGACTCGACTCTGCGGGAGCAGGAGCGGGCGCGGCGCTGTGGTTCGCCCTCATGCCGCTGGAGTTCGTTCTCATCCAGGCAGGGGTCTATTGGCTGCTCGCGCGGACCTGGATCGGCCCTGGTCGAATGCCGTTGCAGCTGGCTCGACTATTCCGCGGACTGCGAATCATCAACCCGCTCATCCTGCTCGCCGGGTTAGCAGGAGTGATCGCCAACTTTCCATCGACGCCGCTGGCGGCTGTGGTCGTCATCGTCGTGTGGGTGTTCGGAATCGCCGAATACGTCAACTACTACCTCGTCCGGCTTTCCTACCCGTGGACGCAGTAGGCCTCAGAGATCGGTCGCTGGAGAACGCCGAAGCTGGTCAAGGACATGCGCGCGGCACGCTGAGCTCAGGCGCGCAGTGCGAGTGCGAATGGCAGCACTGCTGTTGCTCCCGCCTGTCGCAGCAGTCGCGCCCCGATCGCCATCGTCCAGCGAGAGACCACCTCGTCGTCGACGAGCAGTACCGCTTTACCGGCCACTGCCTCTTCGATCTCGGGCGGGACGACGAAGGCATCGTAGAGATCCTTCACGCGGAAGGCACTGTTGACTTCAGGGCTGCCGTGATCATGGACCTGCAGCAGCTCTCCCCCGTCGATGAGTCTGCCGACCGAGGCCAGATTCGCCGCCAACGATCTCACCGTCGTGGGCCTGCGCGCACTTGGCACCGAGACGACGATTTCGGGGCGGATCTCCCAGTTCCATTGGGCCAGGACCTCAAGGCACCATTTGCCGATCTGCGCGGGCACTTCGGCATCGGGAGCGTCCGGAGCGAGGAAGGATCGCAGGGTCTGCCCCTGCCCCAGGTCGCTGAGTCGGGCGATGGCTCGCCCTTCGGCTGCCAGCTCTCCCGCGGGAATGCGGCCCTTGAGCGGGACGCCGATGTTGGCCATGCCGCTGGGCCAGGTGCTGCGTGGGTCGATGGGCAGGCCGATGCGATGCAGAGTCCCTGCTGTCGCCTGCCTGTTCTCGTCCGAGATCTCGGCCGACCACCAGGCTCCGGCGCAGTTGTCGCAGCGTCCGCATGGCTTGGGCTCGGGGTCATCGAGCTGGCGGATGAGGAATTCCATCCGGCATTCGCGCGTCGACTCGTAGTCAAGCATCGCCTGCGCTTCGGCCGCGCGCACTGCAGCGACCTTCTCGTATCGCTCCTGGTCGTAGGTCCAGCCGCGGCCCGTCGAGACATAGCCGCCCTTGATCTTGGTCACGGCGTCCTCGACCTCGAGGGTCTTCAGGAGCAGCTGCAGCCGGGTGCGCTTGGTGCCGACCAGCGTCTCCAAGCGGGCCACGGACAGGGGGCCGTCCGCCTCGGCGAGGGACTGCAGCACGGCATTGGCATCAGTCTGGCTGGGCATCGACGCTGTGGCGAAATAGTTCCAGATCTCCTGATCCTCTGCTCCGGGCAGAAGCAGGACATCCGCGGAGTCCGTGGCACGACCGGCACGACCGACCTGCTGGTAGTAGGCGACGGCTGAGGACGGGGCGCCAACGTGGACGACGAAGCCGAGGTCAGGCTTGTCGAAGCCCATTCCTAACGCCGAGGTGGCCACGAGCGCCTTGATGCGGTTGTCCTTGAGCTGCTGCTCGAGTTCGGCCCTCTCCTCAGCATCGGTGCGGCCGGTGTAGGCACGAACCTCATGCCCCTGGTCGCGCAGGATTCGGGTGATGTCCTCGGCTGCGCTGACCGTCAGTGTGTAGATGATTCCCGAACCGGTGAAATCACCGAGGTGGGAGGACAACCAGGCGATGCGCGCGCTTGCGTCGAGCCCGGGTTGGACCCCGAGTCGGAGGGAGTCGCGGGCGAGCTCGCCACGGACAACGGTGGTGTCCTGGCCGAGCTGTTCGGCGACGTCGGTGACGACCCGGGAGTTGGCTGTGGCTGTCGTGGCGAGGACGGGGGTGTTGCCGGGAAGTTCGGACAGGATGTGTCCGATGCGCCGGTAGTCGGGGCGGAAGTCGTGGCCCCAGTCGGAGATGCAGTGGGCTTCGTCGACGACGATGAGGCCGAGGAAGGCCAGCAGCTGCGGCAGAACTTCGTCACGGAACTGCGGGTTGTTCAGTCTCTCGGGCGAGACGAGCAGGACGTCGAGATTTCCTGCCCTGAGGTCATCGAGGACGGTGTCCCATTCGGTGACGTTCGAGGAATTGAGGCTGGCCGCGCGCACTCCGGCACGTTCGGCCGCAGCGATCTGGTCGCGCATGAGGGCCAGCAGCGGGGAGATGATGAGGCTGGGTCCGGTGCCTGCCGCGCGCAGCATTCTGGTTGCCACGAAATACACAGCTGACTTGCCCCACCCTGTCCGCTGCACCACGAGGACGCGCTTCTTCTCGACCACGAGGTCGCGGATCGATTCGAGCTGGCCGTCGCGGAACTGGGCGTCGGGATTCGCGGTGAGCTCGGCGAGGATCCGCTGAGCCTGAACGGCGAATTCGTCGGCGTCGATGGTCCCTGTGCTCGGGGTGGATTCCGTCATGGGCCCAGTCTAGGCGGGAGCACTGACGCAGCCGCTCAGCCCCTGGCCCGCCCGCTCAGCTTCTGCCTCATCACCTCAGCGCGAGCTCGATTCCCAGGGTGGCGAGGACACCGAAGAGCACGCCCCACAGGATGATCGAGATGATCTGCCAGAAGGCCACGATATTGCGGTTGGCACCGAATCCGACCATGGCCATCGAGGTGATCTGCGAAGGCAGGAGAGTCTGGCCGAGCAGGGAGACTCCGGGGACACCGAACTTGTCGAACATGCGTTTGAGTCTCTGGCGCTTCTGCGAGGGCTCAGCGTCTTTGTCTTTGTTTTTCGTCGCCTTGTCGCGGATGGCCCCGGCTCCGTATACGAAGGCGAGCATCGAGATCACGTTGCCGATGACGGCCACGAGGATCGCGACGACCGGGTGCAGGCCGATGGCGACACCGATGACGGCACCGAAGTAGGACTCAACGAAGGGGATCGCGGAGACGAGCAGCACCCCGGCCCATTGCAGCCAGTCGGGGAACGAGTCGGCGAAATTCTGGATGGATTCGATCATTCTTGGGCTCCATTTTCACTAGGGCGGAGTCACGGTCGAGGTTCTGCGTCCGACCCCACGATCCATTTCAGACCTGGAACCCGACTTTCTAGCACAGTGTGCCAGTACGCTGTACTATACAGGAAGGGACACTGCAGTGCGAGACCGAGAGGAGCAGCAATGTCACGACGCGATGACATCATCTCTGCGGCAATCCGCCTGGCCGAACAGGGCCCGCCTGGGCAGATCAGCCTCAGCGTGCGGGCAGTTGCGAAGGAGGCCGGGATCGGTGCCTCGACGCTGCGCCACTACTTCCCGACCCAGGCTGACCTGCACGAAGCAATCGCCCGGGGTTCGATGAAGACGGCAGTCAAAGATTTCTCAATCTCTGATTCCGAACTGGATCCTGCCGATCGTCTCTTCGAGTGCTGCGCGCAGTTCCTCCCCACGCACGAGCACCGCGATATGCAGCTCGAGCTGTGGTTCACGATGCATCTGAGTGCACTCGGCCCCGACCGGCGCGAAGTGTCCCGCAGGCTCCTCGAGTACGGGCACGACTTCACCTATGAATGCCTGCATCGGTGGCTCGGAATGCTGTCCGAGGAGGGCCATATCGACCCCGCCGAGGTGGCCGCCATCTCCGTTGCCCTGTTCACCATGCTCGATGGGCTGGCTCTGCATTCGATCGTTACTCCCGAGCGCGTCACCGTCGATGCCGCGCTCGATCAGCTCAGGTGGCTGATCGCGAAGGTGCTCGAACCGGTACCTGGCGCGCAACGGTAGACGTGCCAGCTGGGTCGAGCGTCAGCGCATCTGGGCGGCGGCTCGGTGCAGGGCCTCGGTAAGTCGGCCGAGCTTCTCCGAGGCGAGGTTCCAATGATGCCAATAGAGCGGAACGTCGATGTTCGGTTCGGACGAGAGCGGCACGAGGTCCTTGCTGAGATCTCCCAGCTGCGTGATCGGGATCAGCCCCCACCCGACCCCTGCCTCGACTGCGGCCGCGAACTCCCAGGAGCTGGGCACCACCGACATCGGCGGAATCGTCGTCACTCCGGCGCGCCTGAGATAGGTGAACTGCAGGTCATCGTCCTTGCCGAAGTTCACCATGGGCAGGGATCCGAGATCCACCTCGGCGAATGATCCACCGTCAACCTCGGCGCCGTACTTCGCGAGCAGGCCCTTCGTCGCGACGGCGACGTAGCGCATCGAACCGAGCTTCTGCACCTGGGTGCCGTACCCACCGACCTCCGCCGAGGTGATGGTGCCCAGTACCTCCCCCGACGTCAGCAGCGGCAGGGCTTTGTCTTGGTCGGCGACCTCGATGCGGATGACGATATCGTCCCAGTCGGCCACCTCGGCGAAGATCGGACGGAACCACGTCGAGAGCGAATCGGCGTTGACACCGATGCGCAGCACTGTCGGGACTCGCCTTCTCTGGTTGGGCGCTGCACCGGCGTCCTTGCCGATGCCGTCGGGAGCGTCGATGTCGATGCCGTGCAGACGGTCCATGGTTTCGGACTCGAGGAGCTCTATCTCCCGCGCATATTTCAGGACCGCCTCCCCCGCCTCGGTGACGGTGATCGGGTTCGTGCGACGGATGAGCACCTGCCCGATGCGGGATTCGAGCGTGCGGATGCGCTGACTCGTCGCCGATGGCGTGACGCCCAGGACGAACGCTCCACCTTCGACCGTGCCCTCGTCGACGACGGCGGCCAGAGCTTTGACGTGATCGATGTTCATGAAGTAATTGTGCATCAGATGAAGATTCTGTTGTTTTTCTTATCCGCCTGCGCGCCATAGTCTTTTCGAGTGCTCACTCATCTCGTCAGCGGAACCCTCGCCGGTTGGTCGCTCATCATCGCCGTCGGTCCGCAGAATGCGCTCGTCCTGCGGCAGGGAATTCGGCGTGAGCATCTCGGCGTGGTGCTCACGATCTGCATCCTCGCCGATGTGCTGCTCATCGGAGCTGGCACGGTGGGCATCGGTGCGATCGTGCTGCTGGCTCCGTGGGCTCTGGAGATTCTGCGGTGGCTGGGTGTGGCCTATCTGCTCTGGTATGCGTGGGGCAGCCTGAAATCTGCGCGCGAGGCATCGGGGCTCGAGGCAGATACGCATCAGCGCAGCCTGAAGTCCATCATCGCGACGACCCTGGCACTGACGTTCCTCAATCCTGGGGTCTACCTCGATACCGTCGTCATGCTCGGCAATCTGGCGAATCAGCAGGGGCCAGGAGGAGCGTTGCCGTTCACGATCGGGGCGATGCTCGGATCTCTCACCTGGTTCCTCGGCATCGGCTACGGCGCCCGTGGGCTCTCGCGCTTCCTTGCAAAGCCGCGGGTGTGGCAGGTTCTCGACGTGCTCATCGCCGTGGTGCTGGTGATCTTGGCCCTGCGGTTGGCGTTCGGGTAGAAGTTTAGCTGTCTTCGCCAGCCGCCTCGGCGACGTTGCCCGGAATTGTCATGTCCGTGCCGACGTCTACATTCGGACACATGGATTCCCGGGTAGATCTGCCGCTGCGATCGGTGACCAAACATGCACACTCCCCGCCAGAGCTCAGCCCTTGGCTGCGTGAGCTTCCTGCTGTGCATGACTTTCTGGACGGCTTTGAGTTCGAGCGCACCACCGTCTTCGTCGGTGAGAATGGCTCAGGCAAGTCAACGCTCATCGAAGCGCTGGCCACCGCTCTCGACCTCCCGCACGGTGGCGGCACGGGATGGGAAGTGCGCGACCACGCTGAGGAGGTTCCTGAGCTGAGCGAGCACGTGCAGATCGTGCGCGGTGCCGCTTCGAAGCGCGGCGCATTCTTCCTCCGCGCCGAAACTATGCACGAGAACATGGCCTACCTGATGGAGATCGGCGCCATGCGCGGCCACCACTACTCGCAGCAGTCACACGGCGAGATGTTCATCGAGATGCTGTCAGGGAAGTTCATGGACTTAGGGCTGTGGGTTCTCGACGAACCGGAGAGCGCACTGTCCTTCACTGCTTCGCTGACGCTCCTGCAGCTCATCCGAGAGCGAGATCGCGCGGGGCTGCAGACCATCATGGCCACCCACTCCCCCGTCCTGGCCCGGGCCGAGGGAGCCAAACTCGTCGAGGTCGGCGAGTGGGGGCTGCGCGAATCCACATGGGACCGTCTCGATATGGTCGATCACTGGAGGCGATTCCTCCATGAACCTCAGCGGTACCTGAGATATTTCGATGACGATTGACCACCTCGGCGAGGAATGGGTCCAACGCTCCGGAACCTTAGAGCGACAGGCTCGGGTGGAGCTGGGTCAGCGTGACCATCCGTTTCCGGCCGCAGACGAACATGGTTGCCACCAGACAGATCGCGGTCATCAGCAGCAGCACGACCGCCGACTGCGCGGCGATGAACATGTCCCCGCCGGCGATCAGGGTCCGCAGACCGTTGACCGCGTGGGTCATCGGCAGGAACGGCGAGATGATCTGGAAGATGCTCGGCGCCGTCTGCACCGGGTAGGTGCCTCCCGCCGAGGCGATCTGGACCATGAGGAGGACCAGGGCGACCAGTCTGCCGACACCTCCCAAGGCCGCGACGCAGAGTTGGTGGACCGCGTGGAAGCTGGCCGCTACGAGCATCGAGAACAGCAGGGTCCATATCCAGCTGCCTGCGGAGAAGTCGAGGGCGAAGGTGAGCACTCCATATAGCACCGCGACTTGGGCGACTCCGAACAGGATGCCGGGCACGTAGCCGGCCCACGCGATGCGGGAGGACTTCGCCGATGACATCAGCGCGCGATACGGAATCGCGTTGATGACCATATAGGTGATCATGCCGCCGATCCACAGGGCCAGGGAGACGAAGAATGCAGCCAGGCCCTCACCGTAGGCGTCCACAGCATTGTCCTTGAGTTTCTCGGCGTCGACAGGCACCGCAACGACATCCGATCGGTTCTCGCGATCAGACTTGTCATAGGTCGGGATCTGTTTGAGCCCGTCGGCGAGCTTGTCGGCGAGTTCTCCCGAACCATCGACGAGCTTATTCGCACCCTTGTCGAGTTCGTCGGAGCCGTCAGCCAGCTGCGAGGATCCGTCCTTGAGGTCGGCGACACCGGTCTTGGCCTTCTCGGTGCCGTCCTTGAGCTGGATGACGCCGTCGTTGAGGTCGCCGGCGCCCTTGGCCAGGTCTCCCGCACCGGCGTCGAGTTTGATCAGTCCGGAGTGCAGGTCATCGGCCCCGGTGGCCACCTTCTGCGCCCCATCGTCGAGTTTGCCGATCTTCTTATCGGCTTCCCTGATCTTGCCCATGACGTCATCGACGGCGTCCTTGACCGGATCCTCCAGATCCTTGGCCTCATCTGCGGCCTTCGATGCCCGCCCGTGGGCTTTGTCGAGATCCCCGCCGAGGTTGTCCATGTCGTCAGCGAGTTTCTGCACATTCGGGTCATCGGGATAATCTTCACGCAGCTGTGCGACCCGGTCGTCCATATCGCCGTTGACCGTGTTCCGCGCCGAGTCGAAGTCGTCTTCCGCCTGGTTCAGCTTGGGGCGTGCTCCCTCGACGAGGTCGTCGGCGCGATCGCGCAGGTCCTCGGCTTTGTCCGTGGTCTCGTCCGCGGTGTCGCGCAGCTGCGAAGTTCCATCGGCGACCTGTCCGGCCCCGGTCGCCAGTTTCTTCGAACCGTTCTTCGCCTCGGTGGTGCTCTTGGCCAATTTGTCGGCCCCGGTCTTGAGGTCTCCGCTGCCCTTTTCGAGCTCTCCTGCTCCCTCATCGAGATCGCCGATTCCGGTCTGCAGCGTCCCTACTCCCTTGTCGAGAGTATGCGCGCCGTCGGAGAGTTCGCCCGTCCCCTCGTGGAGGTCGGTCGCGCCGTCGTTGAGCTGGGAGGCGCCGTCGACGGCCTGCTCTGTCGAGGAGTGGATGTCGTTGAAGCCGAGGTAGACCTCGGAGACGTATTCGGCCGTCGTGGTCTCGTTAAGTCCTGACTTGATCTCGTTGAGGATGGTTCCGGCCATCTGTCCGACGATGAAGTTGTGTGCATCGTCGGTGCGCAGGTTCAGTCCTGCCTGTTCAGGGTCGTCTCCCCCGGTTGAGACCAGACGCTTCGAGAAGTTCGATGGGATCTCGAGGACTGCGAAGTACTTGCCTTCGGCCAGGCCGTCGTTGGCCTCCTTCAGCGAAGTTTCCTGCCAGTCGAATCCGCCTTCGCCTTCGGGAGTGATCTTGTCGACGAGCTCGTCGCCGGCCTGGAGCTTCTCGCCGTCGGAGTTAGGTTTCTCCGCGCCTTCATCGGTATTGACCACGGCAGCCTGGAGCTGGTCAAGGTTGTCCGTCGGGGCCCAGTTCGAGGCCAGGTACAGTCCACCGTAGATCGCGGGGATGACCGCGACGACGATGATCGCCAGGCGAGTGATCGTGTGTCGTTTGAAACGGCTGAGCTCGAGCCAAGGCAGAGAGAACATCGAAGAAGCACCTTATTGTCGTCGACAGATTCGAAAAGCTGGTGGAAGCGGGCCACGGTCCGAGTCGCCCACCTCGGTGACTGAGTCCGGCGACTCAGTGGCGGGGATGTTGGGTGAGCTGCAATGTGCTCACCGAGGTGGGTGAGACCTCCGTGGACAACGCGTCGAGGACGAGGTCGACATCGGAGGAGTCCTCGCAGGACGCGATGACCGTGAGTGGATGCTCGGGATCGCGTTTGCGGCGCAGCTCTTGGTAGATGAGGATGGCCGCCCAGGCGCGGGCACGGTCTTCGCGCTCGCGCAGATAGTCGATGTTGTCGAGGACGACGACCGGTGCCTGAGCGAGACTGGCAAGGCCGAGCTCAAGGAGAAACTTCTGCAGCTCGGTGAGCTCGGAGACGAAGGCTTTGCCCTCGTCGTCGATGAGGAAATCGGCGTCCTTGGCATCAGATGTGGAGAAGTTGCCCTCGGGAAGACGGTCGATCACCCCGGTGGCGGAGGCGAAGGTCTCGCGGATGACGTCGATGACCTCGCGCAGGGAGGACTTCGAGACCCAGGGTTTGTACCAGGGCTGGAGCATGATCAGCCGTTCGGCGATGTGCTGGGCGAGAGTGAAGTCGTTCTCGAGGTCGGTGAGACCGGCGATGTGGCCGACTGTGACCTGCTCGCGGACGAGGCGAGGCTGTTTACGGATGTCGAGTTCGCCCACATGCCCCTCGCCGGAAGTCACGCGCATGCGTCCAGCGATCGAGAGCAAGAGGGATGTCTTGCCGGACCCGGCAGCACCTTGGATGATGGCGACCGAACCGCGCGGGACGTCAAGGTCGAGGCCGGAGAACACGTCCCCCTGCTTTCCCGACAGCCCCCATCCGCGAAGACTGACGTGGCTGACCGCCTGCTCCGTCTCATCGACGAGCGTCTGCGAAGTGCTCTGCATTCCTGTTGCCCCCAAAGTGTGCGACTCTGTCGACCCATTGCGCTGGCCGATGACGCGGGGAACGCGGTTCAGGCATGCTCCGCTGCCAAGCACATTACGCCACATAGGCTCGCACGGAGCCGTTCCGTCTGACGCAGGTCAAGTCACTCATGAGTAACTATAGTGCCGAAATTGCTTACCGTCTTCAAAATGCGGCGAATGTCTCCAATCCCACAAAAAGTCGATAATGGAGAAATGAGCAACGGACAGACGAACTTGGCACACCTGCAGACAAGGTGGGGGCTGAGCCCGGGGACGGTCACACCAGGATGTTTCGCGTCCGTCATGGCCACCGGAATCATGTCCGTCGGCGCACACCTCAAGGGACTGACCGCACTCTCAACGATCCTTTTCTGGCTGGCCGTGGTTCTCTACGTCTTCTTCCTCTCGCTCGTCATCTGGCGTGCCTGCGTGCACAACGAGGAGCTGCGTGCCGATCTCCACAATCCGTCGAAGGCCTTCGGGTTCTTCACCTTCGTCGCAGCCACCAATGTCCTGGCCACCGCTCTGGAGGGCCAAGCACATTTCCGCGTCGCCCTCGTCGTCTTCAGCGTCGGCCTCATCGCCTTGCTGATTCTGGGCTACCTCATCCCGTTCTCCGCCGTGCTCGGCTCATCGAAGTCTCCCATTCTCACGCAGGTCAACGGCACCTGGTTCGTCTGCGTGGTTGCGGCTCAGTCAGTTGCCGTCGCCGCATCCGGGCTGATGGCACACCTGCCAGCCCCGGAGGCTGCGTCTGGCGTCAATCTCAGCTCCGCCCTTGCCGTCATCGCTGTCATCGCTTGGAGCGTCGGCATCGGGCTCTACCTCCTCTGTGCCGCCTTCGTCGGGATGAGGGCGCTGCTCCACCGCATCGGCCCGGAGGACCTCGATGCCCCGTACTGGGTGATGATGGGCGCACTGGCGATCTCAGTGGTCGCAGGTTCGAAGATCCTCGAGGGTGGGACTGCGCCGATCCTTGCGGCGACGACCGTCATCATCGCGGGCGCCTCGGCGATCCTGTGGTCGATCTCGACCTGGCTCATCCCAGCACTAGTCATCGCCGGCCTGTGGCGACACTTCGGACATCGCATCCCCCTGGGGTACTCGGCCGGGCTGTGGAGCATGGTCTTCCCACTGGGGATGTACTCCGGGGCGAGCACGAACGTGGGGAAGGTCGACGATGTGCCGATCATCTCCTGGATCGGCGCTCAGTGGTATTGGATCGCGCTGGCAGTCTGGGCGATCGTCTTCGCCGCGATGGTGTGGTCATTTGTGAAGTCCATGAGCGCGAGGGGGTCTTCTGGCGTAGCGGCGGGGTGAGGGCGTTGCTACGAGGGCGGCGTCGCCGGGAGCAATACGCCCAGTCAGCTTCACGCCCTACATCTGCACCAGTAGGTTTTAGTAGCCCCAGGTCGCAAAGTGAAACTAGCTGTATGAGGTAGCGGGAACGGTGCGACTTAGCAGGCGAGGTGCGAAACGGCGCTGAGCGTATGAATTGGCGTGTACGAATCGGCGAAGCAACGCCTACGACGATGCTCAGGCTGTTCCCGCACAGCAAAAAGCTGCCGCATGCAGGGTATGCATGCGGCAGCTTCAGTTCGTTTGAGGCCCGGGCTCTGCGATCAGAGCCCCGCTCAGACGAGAACGTTCAGACGATCAGACGTCGAAGCGCTGGCCCTCAGGCTTGGAAGGCAGGAGCTCGAGGACGAACACGATGAGACCGCCGACTCCGGGAATGAAGCTGAGGAAGAAGAACGGTCCGGCGAAGTTCGCGTCGTGCAGGCGACGCCACGTGATCGCCAGGTTCGGGATGATCATGGCGAGAGCGATGAGACCGCCGATGACATAGCCGATTCCAGCGATGATCACGCCGGGACCCGACATAGCAGCCTGTGCAGCAGCCGGATCGTAGGGATCGACCATCGCCGCGGAACTAGCCGCCATGATTGCGCCGACAGTGATCAGAATCATTGGAATGAGCTGCACGAGGAAAGCGAACAGCGCCATCCACCAGAACTCGCTGCGCGATGCGCGGCCCGAGAAGTGGGTGTACTTCTTGAAGAAGCGCTTAACCTTGATCCACCGATGCGAGTAGCCGGATCAAGCCGCGCGTGAAATGGAAATGCCCCTTCTGAACTGGGAAAATGATGATGTTCGAAGTCAACATTCCCGTTCAAGAAAGGGGCACCTCTCAGGTGC
>NZ_FXZB01000007.1 GCF_900169065.1 Brevibacterium aurantiacum
ATGGGCAGACCGAGGTCGACCCGGTCGGGGTGGTGATGCCGCTGACCGCGTGATTCGTAGCCCGACCCCGCTGCTTAATACCAAGTTAAAGGAACTACCGAAGAACACCACGAAAAGGGACTTGACCGTCGCGAGCTCTTTTGAGCTTGGGCAATGTGAATTTCACCGTTAGAGCAAAGATCGTTGGAGGAACTTGGGTATCAACTCCGATGCACAGCAGTGCGTCAGTGGTGAACCTCGCGGTGGTCCCGCTCCTTCTCGGGTGCAATTGACCAAGACTTTGAACAATCGTCGAGGTCTCGTCATGCAGATCGGCCCCCTCAAACCCCCACCACAGTCTCCGCCCCATCCGCCACAGTCAGCCGCATCGCCGTATTCTGCTCGATGAGGTTCCATCCCTTATGGTCCAGTCCTGAGGACGACACGATCATCGCGCCGTCAGCTAAGCGCTGCCAGCTCATCCGGTAGTAGTGGTCCTTATGGTCCAACGGCAGCTCACCGCCCGTGCCCGAGGTGTCGAAGCTCTGATACGGAATCGCCGTTCCCGCGGTCGCGTGGACGACGATCATCTCCTCGGCGCTGAGCACGAGCAGGTTGATCCCCGGATGGTCGAAGTCTGCGCGCAGCATCCGCACGGTCGCGACCGTCGCATCGAACAATGTCTCGCCCTCATCCACGCGTCGAAGTATGAGTGCAAAGATGATGGCACTGTCTGTGGTCCCGCCGATGCGCTCCACCTCGGCGGACGTGACATATTCGCGCAGTCGGTCGATCGGATGAACGGAGCCGTTGTGAGCAAGAGCAATGTCTGAAGTCAGGAACGGGTGAGTGTTCTCCTCGTGCACGTCCATGCCCGCCGTCGCCATCCGCAGGTGGAAGATTCGACCGATGCTCGTCTCCGCATCAAGTGCATCCGTCAGCTGCGGATCATCGGCACCTTCACGGGGCCTACGGAAGCGCTTGACCACCTCGGCGTCGGTGGGATCAGCACTGATCCACGCTGTGCCCCACCCGTCGTCGTGCAATCTGCCCAAATCCTGCCACTGCCGGCACTCGTCGGTGCCGATGAGGTCCGCTGCGCTCGCCGGAGTGGGGGAGATGTAGCCGAGAAGTCTGCACATGTCTCCAGGCTACGTCCGGTAGATACATCGACTGCGAAGTGTGAATTGGTTAGACTATAACTAACAGATAGTTTATTAAGTGTTAATAAGGAGCTCGCGCAATGACGGTTATCGAGGTCCCGGTACCCTCGCTGGATAGTGAGGAACTGAGTTGGTCACCAGTCAATCCGGACATGCTCAGCCGTCGGGAGGTTCAGCGCCAGCCTGGTATCTATCGTGCAGCCTTAGTGCCGGAGATCGCTGGGTGGGAGGTGCATCTTCCGGCTGAAATGCATGCTGACGTCGACGATGCCACCGGAGCTTTGGCGCGGGTCGACGGATTCGCAGCAGGAAAACTGGGTGCAGGTGATCGCATCGGCAGCCCTATGCCGGCAATTCTGCTGCGGACCGAGAGCGCATCCAGCTCTCAAATCGAGCAGCTGACAACATCGGCTCTTCAGCTTGCACTTGCCGCCATCGACGAGACGACGAAGGCTAATGCCACAACCGTTCTGGGCAACGTGCATGCCATGGAGACTGCGATCGGAGTGTCGGGTGAGATTTCGCTCCAGTCGATTCTCGACATGCACCGGGCTCTGCTGAAGAGTGATCGGATGATGGCTTCCGAAGCAGGACGGTTCCGTGAACAGCAAGTGTGGATCGGGCCGGGGGGAAGCGGGCCGTTGCTCGCCGATTTTGTACCGCCGGCGCACCGTCGGATTCCACCTGCCATGGAAGATCTCGTCGAATTCATCGCGCGAGAAGATCTTCCCGTGCTGGTACAAGCCGCCGTCGCACATGCGCAGTTCGAGACCATCCACCCGTTCGCCGACGGTAACGGCAAAACCGGCCGAGCTCTGGTGCACGCAATTCTCAAGGAGAAGGGGCTTGTCACCACTTCGGTGATACCGATCTCGGCGGGACTGCTCACGGACATCGGTGCGTACTTCGCCGCGCTCGGTGCATTTCGCTCCGGTGATGCAGGACCGATCATTGCTCAGTTCACTCGTGCTGCACGGTTTGCCAGCCATACGGGCAGACAGCTTATGGACGAGCTGCTCACCATGCTGCATGAGATGGAGCAGGCGCTGGCAGGGGTGAGGCGCGACTCGTCAACATGGACATTGCTGCCCACGCTGATTGCGCAGCCAGTGGTCAATCTCAGCTTCGTCGCCGCCGAACTGGGGACCAACCAGGTGACGGCGTTGCGTGCGATCGACACATTGGTCGATCGTGGCATTCTTCTCGAGGCAACCGGACGTAGAAGGAACCGCGTCTGGCGGCAGCCGGGTGTACTCAGTGTTCTCGACGCTTTCGCGGACAGTGCGCGACGAAGCGGGCGATGACTAGACTCGAACCATGAAGATCACGGTACTCGAGGGAGACATCACCGAGGCCTCCGTGGACGCGATCGTCAACGCCGCGAACTCAAGCCTGCTGGGCGGTGGCGGTGTCGACGGAGCCATCCACAAGGCAGCCGGACCCGAACTGCTCGAAGCCTGCCGCGAAGTCCGCCGCACCAGTCACCCGCGTGGACTTTCTGCCGGCCAAGCCGTCGCAACAGACGCCGGTGCACTCAAAGCCAGGTGGGTCATCCACACCGTCGGACCGAACCGTCATCAGGGTGAGGCCGATCCTGAGGTGCTCGAGTCCTGCTTCGAATCGAGCCTCAACTTAGCCGTTGAACTCGGCGCCGCCTCGGTGGCCTTCCCGGCTATCGGCGGGGGAGTCTACGGATGGTCGGCCAGGGACGTCGCCGAGGCGGCCCATTCCGTCATCGTCGACGGCCGGGAACATGGACGCTGGGAGTCGATTCGCGAGGTCAATTTCGTCCTCTTCAGCGATTCGATGACGAGCGTGTTCTGCCAGGTCTTCGACCACGACCAATGGTGATGGCTGTGGTTATCCTGGACGTATGGGTGCAAGCTATGAAGAGACGATGACCGTCCCCATCGCCGCGGCCGATGTCGGGCAGAGGGCATTCGAGGTGCTGAGGAACCTACAGGGTGCCGCCGGGTCGATTGCGACCACGCGGCCCGGGGTGCTCAGTGCCTCGTTCAGGGCGACGTGGAGGAGTTGGGGCGAGAAGATCACCGTCCACATCGATCAGGCGTCGGACGGCACCGTCGTGCGCATCCGCAGCGCCTGTGCCTTTCCCTTTCAGTTCTTCGACTGGGGAGTGAACAGGGGAAATGTGCAGCAGATCAGGGCCGGCCTCGAGCCTCCCCACGCACCGGAGGCAGGAAGACCATGAAGATCCGCGACGTCATCCCCGACATTCCGGTATCCGACATCGAGGCATCCCGAGGATTCTACGAAGACTTCCTCGGCCTGGGCACCGAGGAATTCAACTTGGGCTGGGTGGCCCGCTTCACCTCGGCGGAGACCGGAGCCCACGTCCAACTCGTCACGAAGGACGCTACCGCTCCCATCACGCCTGTCCTCTCGCTCAAGGTCGACGACATCGATGCCGCCTACGCCGAGGCTGTCGATCGTGGCCTCGACATCGTCCATCCGCTGACCACCGAGGAATGGGGTGTGACGCGCTTCTTCGTCCGCGACCCCGACGGCAACGCCATCAACATCACCCAACACCGGGCCACCGAAGATCGGGAATGAGGAATTCCGTGACAACGAAGTCATATACGCAGGCCGTCGCCGATGGGATCTGGGACGCCGGTGCTGACCTCATCGGCTACGTTCCCTCGGTCACCATCGCTCCTGTCATCGACCATCTGGTCTCCGCCGACGGTGGCAGTGCCGGAATCTCAGAGCGAGTGAAGCCGCTCTCCCGCGAGGAGGAAGCGATCGGAGTCCTCGGTGCCCTGCCCTTGGCCGGAAAGTTCGGGGCGATCGTCATGCAGGACAACGGCTTCGGCAACAGTCTCACGGCTCTGACGACGTTCTCGCTGTCCTATCATCTGCCGCTGCTCATCTTCGCCAATACCCGTGGCGGCCCGAGGGAGTACAACTCGATGATTCATTCGATCAGCCAGCCGATGCCTGCGATTCTGCGCACTGCGGGACTTCAGGTTCTCGAGCTCGATCGTCGTTCATCGTCCGAGGATTGGGAGCAGACCGTCGCCGAGGCGGGTGTTCACGCTCGTATGACCTATCGTCCCGTCGTTGTCCTCGGCTCCTTCTGGAACACCGATGGGAAGGTGGCCTGAGATGAAGCGCATCGAAGCACTCGAGGTCCTCAACGGCCTGACCGCCGAATTGGCGGTCGTCGTGACGTGCGCGGCGACGAGCCGTGAACTGGCCTCCGTGGAGAACCGGGACAACCACTTCTACGTCCTCGACTCGATGGGCCTCGTCGGTTCCATCACCACCGGTCTCGCCCTGGCAGCCAAGGACTCGGACCTGCCCAAGGTCATCGGGCTCGAAGGCGACGGATCCCTGCTGATGAACCCGAATGTGCTGCCCACCGGAGGATTCCTCGGAGCCGAGAAGCTGTTCCTCGTCCTCCTCGACAACCAGGTGTACGGATCGACTGCAGGCCTGCCGACCTATTCCTCACGCGTCGATCTGGGCAAACTCGCCGAAGCCGCGGGCTGGACGGTCGGCCGAGCCGAAGACACAGCTCAGCTGCGCGACGAATTCGATCGCCTGTTGACGACGACCGGGCCGACGCTGCTGCATGTGAGCATCGAGGCAGGCAATGCCGCCGATATCCCCAAGCTCCTCGTCGACCCGGTCGTCCTCGCCCACCGCTTCCAATCGTGGCTGACGGCGAGGTTAGAACCTCACACCGCCGTGTAGCTGCCGTCGCCTGCTCCGTCCCTTGTCACTGCCGTCCTCCGGTGGTTGAATGGGTAGAAAGTGATTGCCAAACGCAATCACTTGTGCTCAAGGAGGAGCGATGGCAAGAGTCACATGGGGTTTCACAGCATCACTCGACGGGTTCATCACCGGCCCGAATCACGATATGTCCTGGATGTCCGGTCTCGGGTCGCTCGCCGATGGAACCGTGGAGGATCTCGCCTCCCAGGTCGCCGTCATCATCTCCGGGCGCCGTGGCTATGACGCAGCGAAGGCACAGGCAGCCGAGCGCGACGAACTGACCTCCGAGGCCTACGGCGGAGCGTGGGACGGCACCGAGTTCATCCTCACCCACCGCCCCGAGGAGCTCGCCGAGGACACGACGATCACAGCCTTGAACTGCTCCATCGCCGAGGTGGTCGATCGGGCCCGGGCCATCGCCGGTGATCGAGACATCCAGATCATCAGCGCCGACATCGGTCGGCAGGCGCTCGAGGTCGATCTCATCGACGAGATGCAGGTCTTCGTCGCGCCCATCTTCCTCGGCGAAGGCACGAGGGTCTTCGACGTGCCCGGTGGCAGGCGCGTCTATTGGGAGCTGGCTGAGGAAGACGATGCGAACAAGGGTGCCTGGTTCCGCAGGTTCCGTCCGCGACGCCAGCAGGATCTCACGCCATAAGGCTCACTCGGACTGGTTGCTCAGCTCCCAGAGGATGCGCAGCGCCTCGTCATCGAAGTCTTCGCTGGCGGTGTTGGGCTCGCTGTCGTGGACCTCGGCGTGCAGCTGCTCCATCTTGCGATCGAGCTGGCCGGCCACCTCGGCGGCCTGAGTGAGTTCATCAACCAGCCGATCGGGGACTTCACCTGCGAACTTGTAGTGGATCTTGTGTTCCAGGCTGGCCCAGAAGTCCATGGCGATGGTGCGGATCTGAACCTCACAGATGACCGGGGTCCGTCCCTGGCTGAGGAAGACGGGCACCTCGAGGATCGCGTGCAGGCTCTTGTATCCGTTGGGCTTCGGATCGGCGATGTAGTCCTTGATCTCCACGACCCGAACATCGTCCTGCGCAGTCAGCATCTCCAGGACCTGGTAGGTGTCTGCGATGAAGCTGCAGGTGATGCGGATGCCCGCGATGTCGGTGATGTTCGCGCGGATGACCTCGATGTCGAGCGGGAGCCCTCGCCGATTGACCTTCTCGAGCAGACTCCGCGGCGACTTCACCCGTGAGGTGATGTGCTCGATCGGGTTGTAACTGTGAGCGTGCTCGGACTCCTCACGCAGAATGGAGATCTTGGTCAGCAGCTCGTTGATGACGAAGCGGTGCTCCATGATCAGCTGAGAGAAATCCTGCCGCAGGGCGCGCACGCTTGCCACCTGGCCAGGGGACAGCGCCAAGCTCGAGGGGTGCTGGTGTCGGCTCATGATCCTCCGTGAGTGGCGTGGGCGGTGCCCTGCAAGTTTATCCCCGCCCGTCCCGGCCCGTCCCCGCGGCGCTCGCCCTACCGTGTGTCAGTGCCTCGGCGTACCGTAAGACCATGTGCAGGAACATCAGAACCCTTCATAACTTCGAACCCCTCGCGACCTCGGACGAAGTGCACGCCGCAGCGCTGCAGTACGTGCGCAAGATCGCGGGCACAACGAAGCCCTCCCAAGCCAATGCCGCCGCATTCGAGGCAGCCGTTGAGGAGATCGCCCACACGACTCAGCATCTCCTCGACGCCTTGGTGACCACGGCACCACCGAAGAACCGTGAGGTCGAGGCTGAGAAGCGACGAGCCAGATATGAGGCCCGTGCATGACGATCCTCGGGCTCATCCTCGCCGGGCTGGCAGCGGCCCTGCGCGTCTTCATCTTCTATCTGGAGTCGATTGCCTGGACGGGCCCGCGTGCTCGTGCGACATTCGGAACCAGTGAAGAGGATGCTGCTGCCACGAAGTCCATGGCTTTCAATCAGGGCTTCTACAATCTCTTCCTCGCCCTCGCGGTCTTCATCGGCATCATCGTCTGCCTCGCCGGTGCACCGACGGTCGGCCTCACGCTCGTCTTCACCGGAGTCGGATCGATGCTCGCAGCGGCACTCGTGCTCGTGGCTTCGTCACCCGACCTTGCCTCCTCGGCGATCAAGCAGGGCCTGCTGCCTCTGCTGGCGGTCGTGTCTCTGCTCATCGGCATCGCCGTCTGACGAACGGGGAGCCTGACACGTGAGGAGCCCGGCCCGATCAATCCATCACTGATTTCCCCTGCGCCTCGAGGTCCTTCGTGATCCCCGCCGAGGCGGTGCGCAGGGCCTGCATGATCGCCGGCCCACCCACATGGTGTTCGGAGTCGACGACGACTCCGAGGCCCGCGATCGTCAGTCCGGTGCCGTCGAAGACGGGCACCGCGATTCCCGTGGTGCCGTCATCGATATGGCCGACGAGCTCCGCGTAGTGGTAGGTCCGGATCGTGGCGAGTATCTTGCGCAGCACGGCCGGATCGGTCGTCGTCTTCTCGGTGATCGCGGCCAGCGGGCCGCGCAGATAGGCCTCGCGCACATGTTTCGGAGCGTGAGCGAGGAGCACCAGCCCACATGAGGAGGCATGGGCGGGAAGTCTCCCGGCCGTCTTCGAACGGTGGACGACGGCGGTCGGCTTCGACATCCTCTCGATGATGAGGACCTCGCGTTCGCGCAGGATCCCCAGCTGGGTGTTCTCGCCGACGAAATCGTGGACGGCCATCATATGAGGTCGGGCGAGGGTGGCCAGGTCGACGGCGTCGGAGGCGCGATTCGACAGCTCCCACATTCCTACGCCGATGCGCAGCCGCCCATTGGGGTCACGCTGCAGCAGATTGTGCCGCATCATGTCGTTGATCAGCCGGTAGGCCGTGGACTTCGGCAAGGCTGCTCGCTCGGAGAGCTCCTCGGTGCTCAGGCTCTGATGATCGGGGTCGAAGGAGCCGAGGACCCGGACCAGCCGATCGATCATGGAATCGCCCGATTGAGAGTTCGCCATAACCGCAATCGTAGCCCCGGGCGACTCGAATTCTCAATGAATGGACCCGCGATGGCTTCTCGTGGTCCGCATCACTATTGTGGCCGATAGGCGTGACATCGCCGTGCATCAGCTGTGCCCGAATCGGTCGACCTCAAGGGAGCGGCAGCCAGCGGCCGGTGAGCGCGGGACGAGACGACCACAGTCACAACCCGACCAGCGAAGGAACAGGGACGAACGACATGAGCGAGAACAGTTTCCTCGGCACCCAGTGGCACGAGAAGATCTTCACCGGCACCTGGACGAACGGCGCCGACGAGTCCTATGACGTCATCGAACCGGCAACGGGGGAGACCCTGGGCCGCATGGGCGCTGCGAACGCCGAAGATGTGAATACGGCCGCCACTCGTGCTGCCGCCGCGCAGAAGGAATGGGCGAAGACGCCACCTGCCGAACGCGCCGCCGTCCTCCGCCGGGCCGGTGCGCTGTGGGCCGAGCACGCCGAGGAGCTCTCGGACTGGATCGTCCGCGAATCCGGTGGCATCCCCGCCAAGGCAGGTCTCGAAGTCAGCTCCGCAGAGCAGATCTGCTACGAATCCTCCGCCCTGCCCAGCCACCCCAAGGGGCAGGTCCTGACCTCGAACGAGCCTCGCTGGTCGTTCGCCCGCCGAGTGCCAGCCGGAGTCGTCTCCGTCATCGCACCGTTCAACTTCCCCCCTCATCCTCTCCATCCGTTCGGTCGCCCCGCGCTGGCCCTGGGCAATGCGGTCCTGCTCAAGCCGGACCCACGCACCGCGGTCTGCGGCGGTGTGAGCCTGGCCCGCATCTTCGCCGAGGCTGGCCTGCCCGAGGGACTCCTGCAGGTGCTGCCCGGTGGCCGGGAAGCCGGCGAAGCAGTCGTCGCAGCGCCCGAGGTCTCCGTCATCTCCTTCACCGGATCAACTGCCGCCGGGCGCAAGGTCGGCGAAGCCGCCGGACGCCTCCTCAAGCGCTGCCACCTGGAACTGGGTGGAAACAATGCACTCGTCGTCCTTCCGGGGGCAGAGGTCGGCCCGGCCACCTCGGCGGGGGCATTCGGTTCCTTCATGCACCAGGGACAGATCTGCATGACCACCGGCCGCCACCTCGTCCACGATTCCATCTACGACGAGTACGTCGAACAGCTGGCCGAACGTGCCCGGAACCTGCCTGTGGGCAATCCCGCCACCGAGGAGGTCGCGCTGGGGCCGATCATCGACGACAAACAGCGGACGAACATCCGCGACATCATCGACAAGTCCCAAGCCGATGGGGCACGACTCGTTGCCGGGGGCACCGGCGAGGGCGCCTTCGTGCCGCCGACGGTGCTCGCGGATCTGAGCCCGTCGAACCCGGCCTGGACGCAGGAGATCTTCGGACCGGTGGCGCCCGTGAGCCGCTTCTCGACTCTCGAGGAGGCCGCGGAACTGGTCAACGCCAGCGAATACGGGCTGTCCGTGGGCATCCTCGGCGATGTGGGCATGGCCATCGAATTGGCCGATCTCGTCGATTCCGGCAAGGTCCACATCAATGAGCAGACCGTCTCCGATGAGGCGAACGTGCCCTTCGGCGGCACGAAGGACTCCGGCAACGGATCCCGCTTCGGTGGGGCAGAGGCCAATATCGAGGCCTTCACCGAAACCCAGTGGGTCACGATGCGCTCGCAGATCGCCCCATACCCCTTCTGATTCCTCTACCTACCGACTACTCGAACACCTGAACGACCGGAGACACTGATGTCCACACCTGCCGCATCCACTGGGGCTGCCACCACAGCTCGCGCGACCGATACTCGTTGGCCCGCGATCCTGTGCTGGCTGGCCGTCGCCCTCGAGGGCTTCGACCTCGTCGTGCTCGGGGCCGTGATCCCCGAGCTCCTGGCGACCAACGCCATCGGCTTCACCCCCGAGGCCGCGACCCTTGTCGCGACTCTGAGCCTGGTGGGTGTGGGCCTCGGTGCTGCGGCAGTGGGGCCGATCGCCGATCGCTTCGGTCGCCGCTACACGATCATCTTCTGCGTGCTCTTCTTCTCCATCTTCACGATTCTCGTTGCGTTCTCTCCCAACGTCGCCCTGTTCACCACCTTCCGGTTCATCGCCGGATTGGCTCTGGGCGCCGTGATGCCCGGCTGCCTGGCCTACATCAGCGAGCACAACAAGTCAGGCAAGACCGGCAAGGCGACGACACTGACGATGACCGGCTACCACGCCGGTGCCGTGGCGATCTCCCTGCTCGCCGTCTTCTACTCCCACAACTGGCACCTGCTCTTCATCGCCGGCGGCGTCGCCGGACTCGTGCTCGTCCCACTGCTGTGGTGGAAGCTGCCGGAATCCCAGGAATTCGTCGAAGCCCAAAGCTCGACGACCGCGGCCCCGAAGACCGGCATGGCAGGACTGTTCGTCGGCCGGTTCAAACTGGTCACGATCGGCGTCTGGGCCGCCAGCTTCATGGGTCTGCTGCTCGTCTATGGACTCAATACCTGGCTGCCGAAGATCATGGCCGATGCGGGCTATGAGGTCTCCGACTCCCTCGTCATGCTCTTCGTGATGAACATCGGCGCTGTCGTCGGACTCGTTATCGCCGGCTGGTTGGCGGACAAGCACGGCACCAAACCGATCGTGCTCATGTGGTTCCTACTAGCGGCCGTGTTCCTCGCGGCGCTGAGCATCCCGATGACCAGCCAGATACTGCTCAACATCGCCGTCTTCATCACCGGTGTCTTCGTCTTCTCCGCCCAGGTCCTCGTCTACGCGTTCGTCTCAGCGATCTACCCGCCCACCGCACGCGGAACGGCACTGGGCATGGCCTCGGCCGTCGGTCGCCTCGGCGCCATCGTCGGTCCGTTCATCACCGGCACCCTGGTCACCGCGGGCATCGCCTACCCGTGGGGCTTCTACCTCTTCGCCGTCGTCGCCGTCCTCGGCTTCGCCGCGATGGTCATCGTTCCGAAGGCCGTGGACCACGCCGGCCGATGACTCACTGGATCGATGCCGCATTCGTTCGCGGAGGCACGAGCAAGGGACTCTACTTCCGTGCCGATGCCCTGCCCGAGCTGGACACTGCGCCGGCCCCGGGAACCGACGGGGACACCTCGGCGTGGGATGCGATCTTCTGTTCCGCGCTCGGCTCCCCGGATGCCTTCGGCCGTCAGCTTGATGGCATGGGCGGAGGGATCTCCTCGCTGTCGAAGGTGATGGTCGTGTCCGCATCAACGCGGGCAGGCGTCGACCTCGACTACACCTTCGGTCAGGTCTCCGTCGCCGAGGCGGTCGTGGACTACTCCGGCAACTGCGGAAATCTGTCCTCGGGTGTCGTGCCCTTCGCACTGCTGACCGAGATCATCTCCGCAGCCGACGGGTGGCACGTCTTCCGCCTCTACAACACGAACACCGGCAAGCTCGTCGACGTCGGCCTCACCGTCGTCGACGGTCAGGCTGCGGTCGCAGGAGACTTCGAACTCACCGGTGTCAGCGGGACTGGGGCACCGATCGAACTCATCTACCCCGATCCGGCAGGCAGCCGCACCTCGGGGGTTCTGCCCTCGGGAGTGGCGTCGGAATCGATCGATGTCGATGGACGCATGTTCAACGTCTCCATGGTCGATGCGGCGCTGCCCGTTGTCATCGTTCCCTCTTCGGCGATCAGTCTCAACGGTGATGAGTCTCCGGAGTCCATCGACGCCAATCGTCCCTCGATGCTGATGATCGAGGAGCTGCGGCGCAAAGCAGCGGTGCGGATGGGGTTGTGCGAGACGCCCGAGGCCGCTCCGCAGGTCGTGCCCAAGGTTGCGGTCGTGACCTCACAGAAGCCGACGACCTTGCTCGACGGCACCAGCTTGGGTGCGAGCGATTCCGATATCGTCGTCCGAATGATCTCGATGGGCCAGACACACAAAGCGGTACCGGGTACTGGAGCCATGTGCCTGGCCGCGGCCGCGCAGATCCCCGGCACCATCGTCCACGGCATCATCGCCCGTTCCGAACATTCGGTGCCCGGCCCCGAGGTCCGCCTCGGCACACCTTCGGGAGTCGTCACCGCCTCCGCGGTTTGGGATGAGAAGGCGAAGACCGTGACGGCGACCTCCCTGTTCCGCACCGCACGGGTGCTCATGGTCGGGAAGGTCGCCGTGGAGATCCGAAACTGAGGGAGGAGAATGTCGATTCTGATCGCAGAAACGACGTTCTCCTCCCTCACAATTGGTGACCCCGCTGGCAAACGGCCCGCTGACTCCGCAGACTAGCTGCGTCCTCCCAGCTTGCGTCGCCGCACGATGACTACGATGCTCGCGCCGATGACGAGCAGTCCGGCCGCAATCGACATCATCAGCGTCGGATCGACACCCGTACGAGGCAAGTCACCGCCAGCATTGCTGTCCGAGCCGGCGTCATCCTCAGAACCACCGGAACCTGCAGCCGAGTCCGAGGAACCGCCGGCGTCTGCGCCCGCAGTCGACGAGCTGTTCGAACCGCTCGACGAGTCACTCGAAGCGCTGTCAGAAGCGGCATCCGCATTCACTGCGTCGGCATTGCTCGACGAGTCAGCGGTGTCCGACGAGTCGGAATCCGCGCTCACAGAAGCATCCGAGTTAGCACCTGCGCCGGCCTCAGCGTCAGCCTCGGTTCCATCAGCCTCAGCCTCTCCACCATCAACCCCGGCCTCCTCGGTTCCATCCGTGTCTTCTGGTTCGAAGAGTCCAACGACCACAGGGTCGTGATCGGAGGCGCGGAACTGATCCGGGGCGTAGAAGTCGCCTGCGTTGTAGTTGAAGCGGCTGTATTCGAGTGCCAGTGCTTCGACCGAATTGATGTTCCAGACATCTGCGCCGGTGATAGCGTCGAAGGAGCTCGACGGCAGCTCGGCCTGAGCACCCGAACCGCCCGAGGAGTCCAGCGCCAGCACATGGTCGAGGCTGCCGGTGCGGGATTTGAACACGTAGGTCGACTTGTCCGTCTTCTCGGATGCGACATCCTTGAACCCGGCTTCGTAGAAGACCTGCATCGGGTCCTCCTGCGTGTAGGCGTTGAAGTCACCGAGCAGGTAGACGAAGTCGGAGTCCGCTGCCTCCTTCTGCTCCCCGGCGAAGTCCACGAGCGACGTCGCCTGCTTCACCCGGTCCGCATTCGAGGCACCCTGGCCGTCGCCGCTGTCCTCATTGCCCGGGCCTGAGCCCGAACCCTTGGACTTGAAGTGGTTCGAGATCGTCACGAAGGTCTTGTCCGTATCGGCCTCACCGAACTCGTCCTTCGGTGCGAAAGCCTGTGAAAGGGGTTCACGTGCGTTCGAGAACGCGGCCTCGTCGTCAAGGATCGTCGAATCCTTCTGCGGGGCCACCTCGGCGGGCTGATAGATCAAGGCCGTGCGGATGACGTCCTCATCCGCGGGAACATCGGCGGGGGAGGGAACGAAGTCCCACTTGTCGGTGCCGGCAGCCTCGTTGAGGCGCTCGACCAGAGTCTCAAGAGCGTCATCGCGGTCCTTGTCGAACGCGGCAGAGTTCTCGATCTCCATGAGGGAGACCACCGAGGTGTCGAGCTTGTTGATGGCCGAGACGATCTTCGTCTCCTGGCGCTTGAGGCTCTCTGCGTTGGCAGCTCCGCGGGCATCGCAGCCGCCGCGAACCGTGATCGGGTTGCCCCCGCGGTCCTCATAGTAGTCACAGCCGGAGAGCTGATCGCCGGTCGTCGTGAAGTAGTTGAGGACGTTGAAGCTGGCCATGCTGACCTGCCCGCCGACGGCCTCCGGAGCCTCTGTGCGGGTGTCGGAGAAACTCGCCGGCTGAATCGCGTCGGCGTTGTCCCCGGTCAGACGCGTCGTGGGCTGGAAGCGCCACTTCTCATGGTCGAAGCCCAACACCACGGGAGAGGTCATCGTGGCGCTCGCACCGACACGCACAGGGGCGTCGTTTGAGACGTAGGGCAGAGGAACGTCCTTGTCGTTCTGCAGGTAGTTCACCGTCGCACCGTCGTCGAGGACGACCTCGCGCTCGAGGTTCTCGGCCTCGACGGCTTTGGCCTCATCGCTGTCGGGGCGGGCGACGTCGGTGGGCTGGGGGAGGGTGCCCTCACCGGTGGCCAGGACGACCTCGCCGTAGGTGTTCGTGTTGTAGTTGTCGGTCACGGTCATCTCACCGCTGGGCTGCAGGAGCATGCCCTCGAGCGCCTCACGTGCGGCAGCCTCGGTGGGTAACGCGTCCTCGACGGGTTTGACCGCCTCGGCAGGCTCATCCAGGACTGTCATCCCTGTGCTGCTGACGGAGATCTGGGTCTGACCGTAGCGCTCTGAGACCGCGCCGGTGAGTTCGAGGTGATCGCCGATGCTGATGTCGTTGACCGAGTCGGGGGAGTAGACGAAGACACCGTCCGAGGCTCCGGGGGTCTCGTCCTCGGCTCCGCCGGTTCCCGGCGTCTGCACGTGGTAGCCGTTCAACCCGCCGGTCGGGTAAGCAGCGGTGACGACACCCTGTGTCTTGACGGTGGTGCCAGCCAGGGGGCTCTCCTCGCCGGTGCCCTGAATGTCGGCAATCGGGGTGACGTCCTCGGGGGCGGGATCATCGCCGCCGCCGTCACCGGGAAGCGCGTCGGGGGTCGGGGCTGCGGACGACCAGGTGCCGTTCACGAGCTGGATCGACTGCCCGCCTGCGGCAGTGGCACCCGTGGGTTCGGCATCCTCGCCGACAACAGCCTCGGGGGTGTTCGTGTTCGCCTTGCCGGTGACTCCCTTGCCTCCGACGACCCCGCCGATCTGGGCGAATGAGACGAGCGTGCCGTCATCGTCGATGGCATAGGCGCTCGAGCCGTAGTCGCCGTCAGCGGCGGACCCTGACTTCACGGAGTTCGTGATGGGAACCTCGACCGCCAGCGCGCCGGAGTCGCCGACGGTCGTGCCCACGGGAACAGTTGTCGTATTCTCTTCGGCCTGAACGCTGCCGCCGCGAGTCACAGATCCGAAGGTCCATCCCGAGACGTCGGTGCCCGGTTCGGCCGCGATCTCGATGAAGTCGGTGTCGAGCGTGTAGCCGATCTCGCTGATGTGGGGATCTTCGGCAGCGGCTGCCGGTGTTGCCGGAAGGGTGAGGCCGATCGCCGCGACGAGGCTGAGCGCCGCGCACGAGGAGGCCGTCTTGGAGACTGTCATGGGAGCCTTTCGGAGTTTGAGCACCGTGGGAGATGACGGCGCAGACGCATGCACACTATCCGTTGTCGGGGCGTCATCGGTGACGACCTTGTGAATACGATGTGAACTGACTGTACTATGCCTCACTGGCACTGAGGCCAGCACTGAGACTGAAAGATCTAGACTGATGGCGAACCATCAATCTGCAGGGAGGCAGAAGATGCGTGTGCTGATCGTCGGTGCCGGAATCGCCGGCTCCACGCTGGCTTACTGGCTGCAGCGAGCAGGACATGAGCTCACTCTTCTCGAGCGTTCACATGATCTGCGCCGAGGTGGGTACCTCATCGACTTCTGGGGCACTGGATTCGATGTGGCAGAGCGGATGGGCCTTGTGCCCAGGCTGCGCCGAGAGGGATACGACCTCACAGAGGTCCGCGACGTCGCATCAGACGGGCACTCGGTCGCGTCGCTTGATCCCCAGCGTATTGCCGCGGGAGCCAGCGGCCGATATGTCAGCATTCTTCGATCTGATCTCGCCGCCGCGATCTATGACAGCCTCGACGGCGGAGTCGAGACGATCTTCGGAGACACCGTCACCCGGCTGATGGAGGGCGAACGGAGCGTCAGCGTCGAGTTCGACCACGCCGCCCCACGCGAATTCGACCTCGTCGTCGGTGCCGACGGGCTGCACTCACAGGTTCGGAAGCTGGCCTTCGGTGCAGAGTCCAACTTCGAGCGCGACCTTGGGATCGCGGTCGCCGCATTCGACGTCACGGGCTACCGTCCACGAGACGAACTCGTCGCCGTCATGCATGCCGAGGTCGGATTTCAGGCGATCCGCGTCGCGCTGCGAGACGACATAACTATGTTCATGCTCACCTTCCGACATCACGGCCCGGTGCCCGTCGACGATGTCAGCGCCCAACAGGAGCTGCTGCGCACAAGTCTGGCCGACGCGGGGTGGGAGATCCCAGAGATCCTGCGCCAGTTGCCGCGGGCACGGACGCTCTACCTCGACCGGGCGAGCCAGATCAGGATGCCCACGTGGACCAGCGGCAGAGTCGCACTGATCGGCGATGCCGCAGCGAGCCCGTCATTGCTGGCGGGTCAGGGTTCGGCATTGGCGATGGTCGAAGCGTATGTGCTGGCGGCCGAATTGGCTGCCACACCGGGGGACCATCGCCGAGCCTTCGACGCATACGAACGTCGGCTGACGCCGATGATAGCCAGCAAGCAGGACGCGGCCCATGGGCTCGGAATCGTCTTCGCTCCAGCGAATCGCCGCGACCTGCTGCTGCTGCGCTCGGTCGGAATGAAACTCATGAACATCCGACCGCTGGCCGGTTTGATGCTGGGGCGCAGTCTGCGGGACCAGGCCGGCCTTCCCACGTGGCCGGGCCGCTGAGGCTTCAGCGTATGTACACGATCGACGGAGTGGCACGCGCCGATCGCGCAGGGAACCGCTCAGGCCGGGAAAGTGAACCGTGTTTCGACGAGCTGATGATCGGACGGGAAACGGTTCTGCCGCTGGTTCGGGATGAGTTCGCAGCGTCCGCCGACATCGACGAAGCCGTCTTCGATCAGACCTTCGGCGCTGCAGCCACGCATCACACTGTCGACGACGTCGAGGCCGCGCGAGAAGATGAAGTCGATCCGATCACGGGGCTCGGCACCGTCGGCGCGGCCCGGTTCGGGCTTCTCCTGATGACCGGCGTGGGTGAGCGGCTCGATCGGAGACCATGTATCGGCCGGAGAGGCGACAGGGTCAGAGTGCACCGCGCGGAAGGTGTCGGTGAACCCGGCCGCCAGCAGTGCGTCGGGCGAGCGCCACGCGATATCGGGTCGATCAGTGCGCGCCGACCAGTCCCCGGTGGACGGGGTATTGAAATCACCGCAGATGACGACGGGCAGATCGGCCTGACCGTCCTGGCCGCAGATACGGTCGGTCTCAGACAGGATCTCTTCGATCTGCTCGAGGCGTGGTGCCTCCTCGGCATCGGCGACGTCCTGTCCTTCCCCCTGCAGAGCTCGGTAGACCGCATAGGGGTACGGCGCGAGGTGGACGGACCAGACGAGTATCTGCGGCGAGTCCGGCAGCGGACGCACGAGTGCTGCCTGGGCATAGGGCAGCGTGCTGGTTTCCACCACCGTCAGCTGTCCGGAACTGAGCACAGCCGTGTCCCATCCCCGCTGCGCATGGTCTGCGAGGATCTTCGGTGCCAGGTTCTCTGCGGCGCTGCCCCAGCATTCCTGCAGCGCCAGAACGTCTGCTGGGAACTGCGCAGCGATCGCGTACTGCTTCTCTTGGCCGAAGTCGACTTCGCGGCCGCCGTACCAGACGTTCCACGTCTGCAGGGTGAATGTGGTCGAAGTGGGCATGGCATCTCCTCAATGCTCGGTGTCGATGAGCAGCGAACGGGTTCGGGGATCGAAACGCAGCTGCGCGAAGTGGCGCAATCGCACCTCGCCTGCCAGCTCGATGCTGGGATCGTTGTTGACTCCGATCACCGTGCATCCGGCCGTGTGCGCTGCTTGTGACCCGACCGGTGAGTCCTCGAAGGCGACCACCGTCGAGGCGGAGAGCCCGAGCCGTCGAGCAGCCAGAAGGTAGGGGTCCGGTGCCGGTTTGCCCTGGTCGACGTCGTCGATCGTGATGATGGCGTCGAAGAAGTCGAGCATTCCGGCACGTTCGAGGAGTCCGCGGACGTCCTCGCCTCGACCGTTGCTGGCCACAGCTATCGGAATGGTCCCTGACAATGAGGCCACGAGTTCGGGAGCGCCGGGCATGGGAGCGGCGACGTGCTCGAGGGCGGCGCTGTAGGCGCGGTCGACCTCGCCTGCCGTCGGCGGTCGGACATCGCCGGGCGAGCCGGGTGCCTCGTGAATGCGCTGAAGTCGGGCCACAGCCTCGTCCGAGGTGAGTCCGCGCAGGTCCTCGGGCGAGAGGCCACTGGCGGACATCGATGTCAGGTAACCGGCCATGAGGTCGATCCAGGGGGCTTCGGAGTCGACGAGGATGCCGTCGCAGTCGAAGACGGCACCGGAGAATCCGGTGATGGAGTCGCTCATGCGGGGACTCCTTCGGCGTCGGCGTCGTTCCGGTCCAGGCGCAGCGCGGGTTCAGCGGTGACCGAGGCATCGATGCGCATGCCGGGTTGCAAGTCATCGGCGTCGACCGAGGCCAGGGAGGCCGCCCACCGCGCCTTGTGGTCTCCGGGCAGCCCGAGGTGGACCATTGTGCGCTCGCCGGTGTAGGTGCTGTGCTTGACCTCGAGGAAGCCGTCCGCGGCAGAAGTGATCGACAGGTTCTCGGGACGGACGAAAACGGTGTGATCCGGTGCGGGCTCGATGGGAAGACGGTCGCGAATCGTCCAGTCTTGGCCCACGGCGAATTCGTTGATCGAGCCGACGAACCGGGCGACGAAGGCAGTGGCCGGAGACGAATACACCTCGTGCGGGGCGGAGTACTGCTCGATCCTGCCGTCGTTCATCACCGCCACGCGGTCGGCGATCGCCAGAGCCTCTCCCTGGTCATGGGTGATGAAGACCGTCGTCGTGCCCAGCGCCTGCTGCACTCGACGAATCTCATCACGCAGCGAGGAGCGGACCGAAGCGTCGAGTGCGGATAGCGGCTCGTCGAGCAGCAGGACCTTCGGCTGAGTGGCCAGCGCGCGGGCCAGAGCGACACGCTGCTGCTGCCCGCCAGAAAGCTGATGCGGGAAGCGGGCGCCCATTCCGGTCAGGCCGCAGATCTCGAGGAGCTCCTCGGTGCGTCGACGGCGTGCTCCGGCGTCGACCTTGCGGATCCGCAGGCCGTATTCGATGTTGTCGCTGACCCCGAGATTGGGGAACAGGCTGTAGCTCTGGAACACCATGCCCATGTCGCGGCTGTTGGGTGGCAGCTTGAGGACGGATTCGCCGCCGACGAGGACATCTCCTCCGTTGACCGGTTCGAAACCGGCGAGGATGCGCAAGGTTGTCGTCTTGCCGCAGCCGGACGGTCCGAGGAAGCTGACCATGCTGCCCGCTTCGATGTCGATGTTGAAGTCGTTGAGCACCTCGGTGCCGCCGTAGGACTTGTTGACGTGTTCGAAGCGCACGGCTTCGGGCTCATCTGTGTGTTCGATGCCCGATCGTGATGGGCGAGGGCGGTTATCCGCAGTGGTCATGGGGTCTCGTCGTCCTTTCGAAAAGCACCGGCGGCCTGGGAGACGGCCGGTTCATCGGCTTCGGGCTCATCGTGCTCGCTGACAGCGCTCGGTCGATGGCCGAAGCGCGAGGCGCTCACGGTGGCGGCAGCCAGCAGCAGCCATGTGGTGAGGTTGAGCAGCACGGACAGGGTGATCGAACCGCGGAAGTTCGTGCTTGAGAGTGTATTGAGGAATACCGGCAGGGTGTTGATCGACAGAGTCGCGGCCACCGTGTACTCCGCAATGGACAGGGCGAAGGTGAAGAAGACCGAGAACATCACCGGTCCTCGGATGTTGGGAATGATGACCCGCCGCAGTGTGGTCCCGAGCCCGGCGCCGAGGATCGATGAGGACTCGAAGAGCGTGCGCAGCGGCAGGGTGGACAGCCCCGCGTCGATCGATCGGAATGTGAAGGGCAGGCACAGGATGACGTAGGTGCCGACGAGCACGAGCGGCAGATCCTGCGACTGCAGCATCGTATTCAGCTGCATGCCGAGGCTGCCCCGGCCCTGAGCCGCCAGGCTGCGCAGCACTGCTGAGAGTCCGGCGACGATCGCGATGGCCGGCACGACCAGAGGCAGGGTGCACAGGATGCTGAGCACCGACCGCAGCCGAGGCGCCCAGAGGTGGACGGCGACAACTGCAGGAACCAGCGTGACCACGAGGATGACGGCAGCGAGCACGGACACGACGAGGCTGCGCATGAGCGGGGCCACGATCTTTCCGGAGTCGGCCAGGCCGGTGAGCCCGGACGTGGTGAAGCTGCCGTCGGCGCGGAAGAACGAATATATCAGCGAGCTCAGCAGCGGAGTAAGGATGAAGATCGCCAGCGCCGCGAGCGGCAGCCACGCCAAGAATCTCTTCATCCGCGGGGAGCTGTTCAGGTGTTCAGCCACTTGGCGCTCCTCTTCATCAATGCGTTGTAGGCGATGAGGACGATCACGGCGATCGCTCCCGTCGTCACGCCCAGGGCCATCGCCACTCCTTCTCCGCCGGTGGCCGCAGAACCGGCGAGCTGGCCGGCGATCTCGAGCGGGATGAGGGGGAAGCCTCCCGTGCCGATGAGCACTGCTGCCGAGGCGTGGGTGCCGAAGGCGGAACCGAACATGAGCAGCCAGGCACCCAGCAGGGCGGGAGTGATCACAGGCAGTCCGACACGGCGCCAGAAGGTCACGCTGGTGCCGCCCAACGACGTGTTGGCCTCACGCCACTGCTGTCTGAGCGAGACGAAGCTGGGAAGCGTGAGAAGGATCATCGTGGGGATGAGGAAGTACTGGTACATGAGGATCAGACCCTTGACGCTGTAGAGCGTGAAGGTCGAATCGACCGCCGTGATCAGCGCGGTGAAGTATCCGGTGTTGCCGACCGCGACGATGAAGGAGAACGCCAGAGGAACGCCTCCGTCGTTGGCCAGCACGCTGGAGATCACGGCGGTGATGGAGTCGACGATCTTCGACTTCACGGTCGAGATCGCCCAGGCGCAGAGACCGCCGAAGATCGCGGCCACGGTGGCGGCGGTGAACGACAGGAGGAGGCTGTTGCCCAGGGCCATCGAACGCGATCCCGAGCCCAGCGCGGTGAAGTTGTCGAGGCCGAAGGTCTTCGTGCCGGGTTCGCTGCCGGGAACGAGGAGCGAGGTCGCCACCATTCCGCCGATCGGGATCACGAAGAACAGCACGATGATGACCGCGATCGGTGCCAGGGCCGTCCAGGCCGGTGAGAGGGCTCGCCTGCGCCGTGGGCCGGCCGGAGCAGGTTCTGCTTCGGCCGGCCCAGCGGTGCGGGGCAGCGACTGTGGAACTGAGGTCATCCGATGGCTTTCGCCCAGTTGTCAGCCAGGACCTTCTGCTGCGAATCCCGCTGTTCCTGAGTCGGCTGCGGCGCCGTCTGGTCGACCGCATCATCGAGCAGCTTCGACAGTGCATCGTCGTCGACGGTGTGGGCTTCGACCATGGCGTCGAGGCGACCGGGCAAGACGTAGCCTTCGAGCAGCAGGTTCTGTCCCTCGTCGCTGAAGACGAATTCCTGCCACAGGCGTGCAACCGCTGGGTGTGGTGCATCATCGTTGATCGATGCCGCGTAGTAGGAGGCGACGGTGCCGTCGGACGGGATGGAGATCGACATGTCCACCCCACCGTCAGCAAGGTCGTCCGCCCACTGCAGGAGCAGGTAGTCCCAGTTGACGGCAATCGGCGTCTCACCGGTCTCGAACGTTCCGGCCTCGGCCTCTGTCGGTACGAGGTTGCCCTTGTCCGAGAGCTCGGCGAAGTAGTCGATGCCCGGCTGAATGTCGTCGAGCGAGCCGTCGTTGGCCAGGGACGCGGCGACGACGGCCATGAAGCCGGCTTCGCCAGTCGTCGGGTTGCCGCGCATGGCGACCTTGCCCTTGTACTCGGGCTCGAGTAGCTCGGCGAAGCTCTTCGGGCACTTCTTCACGGTTTCGGAGTCACAGCCGATGGCCATGGTCCCGCCGAGGTGGTTGAACCAGGTGCCGTCCGGTGCCTTCATGTTCTCGGGGATGTCATCGGCGGTCTCGGGATAGTATTCGGCGAGCAGGCCCTCCTCTGCGGCGTCGACGGCGAAGGATTCGCCGGTGTCGAGGTAGTCGAGAGAGGTTTCCTGCCCCTGCCTGTTCTTGACCGCGTTGATGAGGTCTTGGCTCGCGCCGGTCGAGGTGTCGTTGTCGATCTCGATGTCGTACTTCTCCGAGAACGCGTCGAGCAGCCCGCCGTAGTTGGCCCAGTCGGGGTAGAGGCCCATGACATTGAGTGATCCCTCCGCCTGAGCAGCCTCGACGAGAGCGTCCATGCCCCCGCCGTCTTCGACCGACGTCGCCGATCGCCAATTGGCCGATTCCTCGGACTCGGCGCTGTCACCGCAGCCGGACAGGGCGGCCAGAGCGCCCACTGCGAGGGCAGCCGTGAGCTTTCGTGTGTGTTTGAGCATCGTCGTACTCGCCTTTCGGACTTGTGCGCAAGCGCATTGTGTTCTCATTCGAAGTGCTTCGATCCATCCCCACGATAGGGGACAGATGGAAGATAGACAACCTAGATCACTAGTGAGGTTCTAAGAGTAGAATAATCCTCACTAGTGAGCCTAACCGCGAAAATTCCGTGCGTATGAACTCTGCCGGGCTGCTCACAGCGTCGAGACAAGGTGACGGTGACGCTCCAGTGCGTGCGGCCATCGCCAGCTCGGAGCTTGCGGTAGCGTAGGTGCACGGCACTGACAGCAGTGCTGAGCGTGCTGGCTCTATTGGGAATACATCATGGGAGGACTGAAGGCGTGACCGAGTCGCAACTGCAGCCGTCTGGATCCGGCGGAGCGCGGTACGAGCAGATCGCGGAGCAGATACGCGAATCGATTCGCACGGGGGCACGGCAGGTGGGTCAGAGCCTCGAATCCGAAGCAGCTCTGGCCTCCGAGTACGAAGTCGCACCGGGCACGGTGCGCGAAGCGCTGCGACTGCTGGTCAGCGAGGGAACCGTGGGAGGTCGGCGCGGAGCTCGCAAGATGGTGCTGCGCAGGCCTCGGCCGGCGGCAGTGGCTGAGGAGTTCCGCAGCTTCGCTCAGTGGGCCAGCGCGCACGGGCGGACCCCGGGCGGCCAGGTCATCGAGCAGCGCTGGCGCATTGCGGGGGATGAGACGGCCGCGGCACTCAAAGTCGATCCTCGTGCCCGTGTGCTGCGGGTTCTTCGTGTGCGTCTACTCGACGGCGAGAAGGTCATGGTCGAACGGACGAGCTACCCCGAGGATCTCGGCGACTTGGTCGAGAAGGTTCCCAACGATGCAGCCTCGGTCAGTCGCAGCCTCGCCCAGCAGTACGGGATCGTCTTCGCCGGTGCTGATCACGTCTTCTCGGCGACCGTCTGCGGTCAGCAGGATGCAGACCTGCTGGGGGTTGCACGCGGACGACCGCTGCTGCGCCACCTGCGCCGCAGCCGCGACAGCGCGGGGCGGCCGTTGGAGATATCCGAAGACCGCTATCTGGCCAACATCCTGTCCGTGGCGATGTCGAACGGTCGCAATGTCAACCCGATCAGCTGGCTGACTGCCGACGAACCGAACTGGTTCTGATTTCGTCGCCGACACCCGAACAGCAGACAGCGGCTCGGACACCTCGATCCGAGGTATCAGAGCCGCCGTCCGCCAACCGATCGGCTGGGTCAGAGCCAGCAGGTCGGCTGGGTCAGGCCTTGAGCTCGGCCGCCAGCTCGTGGAAGTCCCGACTGGGGTTGCCGAAGCGGTGCAGGGTCATCGACACTGCCTGCTCCTGCACGTAGTACCGCATCTCCACCCGCGCCGAGGAGGTCACCGGTTCATCGATGACCGCAACTTCGGGGCGTGGTGCGGTGGCCGCCAGCAGCTCAGGTTCCTGCGGTCCGAGCACGCGGATGCGGGCACCGACGGAGTCGTCGTAGCGTCCTTCGCCGACCATGTCGGCAAAGACCGTGGCGGACTCGGTGCGAGCCGCAACCCCGGCGTTCGTCGCCGCAATCTTCACCTCGGAGGCGACGTCCTCGGCGATGGACAGCTGCACCGTTGATCCGACGGATTTCGCCGCATGCAGCGAGCGCTCCAGGTCGAACACCGTAGTCGTCGAGATCACCCGCAGTGTGACCGGACGGGGCCGGTAGCGGAAGATGTTGGCCTCTGACTGCAGGCCCGTGTGATCCTTCGCCGCGCCGAACTCCCGCGCCAGCCAACGTTCGTCGTCGGCCTTGGCCAGTTCCAGGTTCTGGCTTGCGTCAGTGGCGCCTGGCAGTGTGGAGGGATCGTCGGTGTAGTGGCCGAAGAGCATGAGGTAGTTCGGGCCACCGGCCTTCGAGCCGAGCCCGACGGAGGACTGCTTCCAGCCGCCGAAGGACTGGCGCCGAACGATTGCACCGGTGATGCCGCGGTTGACGTAGGCGTTGCCGACCTGGACATGGTCGAGCCAGGTGCGCACCTCCTCGGGGTCGAGGGAGTGGATGCCGCCGGTGAGGCCGAAGTCCACATCATTCTGGAACTCGATGGCCTCGTCGAGGTCGCGGGCGTGCATGAGACCGAGCACCGGACCGAACACCTCGGTGAGGTGGAAGAAGGATCCCGGCTTGACGCCGTCCTTGATTCCCGGGCTCCACAGCCGGCCCGTGTCATCGAGCTGCTGAGGCTCGAGCAGCCAGGACTCACCCGGTTCGAGGGAGGTCAGGGCCCGTTCGAGCTTGTCGGCGGGATCCTCGGTCAGCGGTCCCATGGTTGCCGACATGTTCGCAGGCCAGTCGACGACCATCGACGAGGCGGCATCGATGAGCTGGCGCCGGTAGCGCTCCGAATCATAGGTTGAGCCCACCATGATGCCCAGCGAGGCGGCCGAGCACTTCTGACCGGCATGGCCGAAAGCGGAGTACACGAGGTCGGCAACAGCCAGGTCCCGGTCCGCCGCAGGAGTGATGAGCAGGGCGTTCTTGCCGGAGGTCTCGGCATTGACGTGCAGGTCAGGACGGAAGGACTTGAACAGAGCGGCCGTCTCGGAGGCACCCGTGAGGATGACACGGTCGACATCCGGATGGGCGACGAGGTGACGGCTGAGGTCACGGTCGGACGGGGTGCACAGCTGCAGCACGTCCTTCGGAACGCCGGCTTGCCACAGGCAGTCGATGATGAGTGCCGAGCAGTGCTGGGTGGGGTTCGAGGGCTTGTGGATCACGGCCGAACCTGCGGCCAAAGCTGCCACGGTGCCACCGGTGGGGATGGCGATGGGGAAGTTCCACGGCGGGGTGACGACGACCATCTCATCGGGGACGAAGCTCGCCCCCTCGAGGGTCTCCAGCTCCGCGGCGTTGAGAGCGTAGTAGCGGATGAAGTCGATGGCTTCGGAGATCTCCGGATCGGACTGCGAGGGCATCTTGCCCACCTCGGCGGCCTCGACGGCGATGAACTCACCGCGGCGTGCGGCGAAGATCTCGGCCGCACGGTGGAGGATCTCGCCACGTCCGGCAGCACCGAGCTCGCGCCAGGCCTTCGCCGCCTTACGACCGCCGGCGATCATCTCATCGAGCTGCGCTGCCGAATCGACCTTCGGCGTCTTCGGGCGGTCGTCGAGGTATCCGGGAGCGGTCGCCTCGGCGATGATGGCCTTGACCCACTTCTGGTTCGCGGGCAGCGAGGGATCGGTGTCGGGCTCATTGAAGAATTCGGTCGGTGCCGTGCCCGGGACATCGCGTTCGGCCGCACGGTTCTGCCCACGGTTGGGCATGGGAGCGGAATCGCCGTCTGTCGCGAGAATGTCTTCGAGCTGCCGGACGGAGTCCTCGAAGCGGTTGGCCTCGCGGACGAAGACGTCGTTGCCGTTGGCCAGGTCGAAGATGCCCGACATGAAGTTCTCGGACGAGGAATTCTCCTCGAGCCTGCGCACGAGGTAGGAGATGGCGACGTCGAATTCCTTCGGGTGCACGGCCGGGACATAGAGGAGAAGGTCTCCGACGTCCTCCGTCACTGCGGCGGCCTGTTCCGAGGCCATGCCCTGCAGCATCTCGAACTCCACCCGGTTCGTGACCTCACGGTCGACGGACAGGTGGTGGGCGAAGGCGATGTCGAAGAGGTTGTGGCCGGCCACGCCGATGCGCAGCCCCTTCATCCGCTCGGGCGTGAAGAGCCAATGGAGGACGCGCTTGTAGTTCGCGTCGGTGGACTGCTTCGAGTCGCACGTGGTGGCGGGCCAGCCGGCGATCTCCGCGTGGACGGTCTCCATCGCCAGGTTCGCGCCCTTGACGAGGCGAACCTTGATTCCGACCCCGCCATCGGCGACGCGTTCGTTGGCGAATTCGCTCAGGCGCTGCACGGCCCCCAGGGCATCGGGCTGGTAGCCCTGGATCACGATTCCGGCCTCGAGGTTCTTGAACTCGGGTTCGGCGAGCAGGCGAGTGAAGACCGCGATCGTGAGCTCGAGGTCCCGGTACTCCTCCATGTCGAGGTTGACGAACTTGGACCCGGTCGGTGCCTTCGCCGCCTGCTGGTAGAGCGGGCGCAGGCGTTCGACGACGTAGTCGACGGTGTCGTCGAAGGCCCACATCGAGATCTGAGAAGCGACGGAGGAGACCTTGACGGAGACGTAGTCGACGTCCTCGCGCGCCAGCAGGCGGTGGGTCTCTTCGAGGTGATGATCGGCTTCGCCATCACCGAGGACAGCCTCGCCGAGGAGATTGATGTTGAGCCGGTGCCCGTCGGCGGTCAACGTGGAGACGGCCTTGCCGAACTGCTTGTCGCGGGCATCGACGACCATGTGCCCGACCATCTGGCGCAGGCGGGTGCGAGCAGCGGGGACGACGACCTGCGGCGCGATCTTGGCCAATGCCGCACCGGCCTTGATCTGGGCACGGTCGAGTGCGGACATCGTCTCGGGAGCGAGTTTGCCGACCTCGGCCAGGGCATCGGCGGCGGCGTGCACGTCATCGGTGCGCACGACCCGATCGACGAATCCGACGGTGAAGTCGAGTCCGTTGGGGTCCGAGAGCACCGCCGAGAGGCGTTCGGCAGCAGGGTTCTTCGCAGTGGTCTTGCTCGTTGCCACGCGCAGCCATTTGCGGACGGTGTCGATGGAGCGACTGGTGAGCTGATCGAGATCAGAATCTGTGTGCAACAACTGCTCGTTCCTTTTCTGTTGGACGAACTCTGGGTGAGTCTGGCTGGGCTCTGTGCCGAGTGTTCCCGCGTCGTCGTTGACCTTTGACGGGATCGTTGAGATCAGTATGCGCCGGAGCAAATGCGGAGTGAAGGGTTCGCGACTCATCGCAGACATTGTTGAGTCAGAAGTAATAGAATAGAGTGATGTATTCCTCAGAGATGCGCCGTGCCGCTGTCGCCGGGACGGCCTCATCCTCCATCGCCGAGGTGGCTGCGCAGTTCGGCGTCTCACCGTCGAGTCTGCGTCGGTGGATGTTGCGATCCGATCTCGAGGATCGCCCGCGCAGCGGCCGCCCGCAGATCCAGAGCACGGCAGATCAGGTCGTCGAGGCCTTGGTGAGCACGGCAGGGGCGAGGATCTCGGGGAAGGACTATTCGACCCGGGCGCTGGCCGAGGCCACCGGTCTGAGCCAGAGCATCGTATCTCGCGCGATGAGGGGAATGACGGTGCCGCGGGATCAGGTGCGCGGCGGCGACGAGATCACCGTTGTGGCAGGAGGATTCCCCCTGGTCATCATCGGCATTCGCGCTGCCGATCAGCGAGGCGGCGATGATAGCGCTGGCAGTGGTGGCGACGGGGGTGGAGGCTCGAGCGCAGTCTCAGCACGACGAGTTCAGCGCCGCATCGCCGGCATCGTGGCCGCCCTGCGTTCGGCCGGGGTTAAACACTGGCCGCAGCGCTTCGACAGTGAGCACCGCCAGACCGATGCCTCGGCGATGCTCGAGCTGCTTCAGGCTGGAGGTCAGCGGGAGTGCTTCCTCGTCTTTGATCCTCACAAGGAGACAAGCGGAGGGGTGGCTGAGAGTCCAGACACGGCAGAGAGCGCGGCCATCGCAGTCCATCGCGACTTCGCGGAATTCCTCGACGCCGCCAAATCTGCTCTTGCCACGTGCCGCGACGTACCCGGTTCCCTGCTCGACATGCTCGCCGCCCGAGTGCGCCACGGTTTCGAGGGGGTCATGTGGAAGGAGGCGAGCCACAACGATGCTCAGAGAAGTTCCATTAGTTCTGACTCAATGGAGATCTCTTCGTGGTTGCCGAAGGAGACGCGATCCATCACCGAGCACCTGGCGATCGCCCTGCGTGAGGAGATCATCGACTCCGGATACGAGCCTGGAGACCGAATCAATCCGCGTCTCCTGTCACGACGGATGCAGGTGCCTCGGTCGTCGGTGGATGCCGCACTGCGGCGCATGGTCGATGACAAACTCCTCGACGGTTCCCGTGGCGGAACGCGGATTCCGCTGATCACCACCCTCGACGTCCTCGACCTCTACGCCGGACGCATGGCAGTGGGCGAGGTGCTCCTGCGGTCCCTGGCACTGCGGCCCAAGCGCTACTTCGTGCCCGTGCAGCTGGCGCTGCGGCAGGTGGAGGCATCGGCGGCCACGAAGAGCGGAATCGACGTCGAAGACGCGGACCTCCACTTCCAGCAGGAACTGGCCCGAGCCTCCGGACTGCGGCAGAGCACCCGCGCCTTCGAAGCCCTGACTCTGCGTCTGCGCCTGTTCATCTCGGTCCTGCAGCTCGACTACTCACCAGCCAGCGATCGTATTCTCATCGATGACCGTGCGATCTTCAAGGCGCTGTCGCTGGGGGACGCCGACACCGCTGTGAGCGCCTGGCGGGGCAAAGTCGACAACGCGGTCAGGCACATGGCCGGACTCTTTGCTCGCCGCCGGTTCGACCAGGACCTCTGGGCACAGCTGACACGGAGCGGATGAACACACCCGCCGGACAACCTCGGCGAGGGTGACTGGTATAAATTTGGGGAAAGTCAGTGCTGGAGTTCGCAGAGTCGAAAGGGATAGTTGAACCGTGGAGACCTTGATTGTAGGCGTAGCCGGGGGCACCGGCAGCGGAAAGACGACCCTGACGCAGGCGCTGCTGGACAAGTGCGCGGGCCCGCCATCAGTACTGTTCCACGACAACTACTATCGGCGCCGGGACGAGCTGACCTACGAGGAGCGGGAGAAGGTCAACTACGACGACCTCGATGCCTTCGACAACGACCTCTTCGTCGAACACCTGCGCGCTCTGCGGTCTTCGCAGTCGGTGGAGAGTCCCGTCTACGACTTCTCGATCCACAACCGCAGCGATCGCACGACCCTCGTCGAGCCTTCACCGGTGATCATCGTCGAGGGTATCCTCATCTTCGCAGAACCCAGGATCTGCGAGCTGCTCGACATCAAGCTCTTCGTCGACACGGACGCCGACGTTCGTCTGCTGCGACGGATCAAGCGTGACGTGGTCGAGCGGGGACGCACGCTGCAGTCGGTCGAGGACCAGTACATCGGCACCGTCAAGCCGATGCATGAACTCTATGTCGAGCCCTCGAAGCGCAACGCAGACATCATCATCCCTGATGGCGGGCACAATATCGTGGCCATGGACATGGTCCTCAACCGGATTCAGAGGGACGTCGGCTAGTATCCCGCGTGGTCGGGAAATCTCGTGTCAGTGGCGACTCGTAGTGTGTTGGTATGGACGCGATACCCGTTCCGGAGGCTCCACCGGCGGATCATGATCTCATCGCCGAGATCGACCGCTTCGCTTCCATGCTGCGCGGCACCGCTACTGCGGTGACCGAGTCCGCTGCGCTCGCTCGCATCGGCGCCCTCGAGTCCCTTAAGGCAACGATCGCCTCCGTGCAGTCGACCGAGGCTGTGGCCTTCGAGGCGGCGCGCCGGCGTCGCGATGCGCTCAACCAGGTCCCGGACCGCGACTGCGGCACTCACGCCGCCGAGGAGATCGCCTTGGCGAAGAAAGTCTCACCGGGAACCGGCCGGAAGTTCCTCTCCACTTCGCGAGCAATCGTCGGCGAACTGCCCAACACCTTCAAGGCTCTGTCCTCGGGAGACATCTCCGAAGACAAAGCCCGCATCATGGTCGACGAGACCGCATGCCTGCCGACCGCCGACCGCCGCAAGGTCGACTCTCGAATGAAATCGAGCCTGGAGCCGTCCGGTCTGCGGAGTCTGCGGACCGAAGCGCGAGCCCTGGCAGAAGAGATGAACGACGAAGCAGCTGCCGAACGAGTGAAGAAGGCAACGGCCAATCGGCGTGTGACGATGACCCCGCTCGAGGACGGGATGGGACGTGTGTCTGCGATTCTGCCCATCCAGCAGGCAGTCGCAGTCTACGAAGGACTGCGAGAGAAAGCAGATTCAGCGCTGGCAGCCGGGACGGCGAAGGGGCGCAGGCACAATCAGCTCATGGCAGACACCCTTGTCGAGCGACTCACCGGACAGGCCGGCGCCGAGGCGGTTCCGACCGAAGTCCACCTGGTCATCGAGGCGGAATCCCTGTTCTCCGACGGCATGGTCCCCGCATGGCTGCCAGGATTCGGCCCCCTGCCTGCCAAGACGGCCCGCAGCTTCATCGCCGCAAATGAGGCGGAGATCTTCATCCGCCGCATGTTCACCCAGGTCACCGACGGTCAGCTGGTGGGCATGGAATCACGCTCCCGGACCTTTACCGGACGGCTCAGGCAGATGGTCGTCTATCGTGATGACGTGTGCCGGACGCCGTGGTGCGATGCCAGGATCAAGCACGCCGACCACGCCGAGGGATACGCATCCGGGGGAGCGACCTCGTGGGAGAACAGCTCGGGACTGTGCGCAGCCTGCAACTATGCCAAGGAACATCCGGGGTGGAAGCACGAGGCCACGGCCCAAGGCCTGAAGGTCACCACGCCGAGCGGCCTCGACTACGAAACGGCGACACCTCCGTTCGTCAGACGAATGAAATACCCACGACCCGGTACTGCACCACCGGATGCGAACGCCGCCGACGATTGGCGGCTGCAACTTGCTGGGTTGCTCGAACCGCAGAGAGACCCACCTGAGGCTGATTCTGATTCCGATTCGGAATCGGGCGACGTCGACGGCCGTGAGATAGAGCTGCCGTACCTTCCGATCTCGGCATCGGATGCCAGGAAGTTCGTGGACGCGAAGCCGGAAGAAGATCCTGTAGCGGAGCCGGCGGCCGAGCCCGAGTCGGCGCCTGCAGGGGAGAGCCTCGAGTGCGAGATCGCCGAGGTGGTCGACCCTCTGCTCATTCCGCCGACGGTAAGTCTTCGCTACCGTCCCCGGTCCCGTAGACCTGGCCGATCTCTGTCCTCCGGCCGACGGCGTGTGCCAGCGGCTTCGACGGGCAGCGCAGTCGAGGAAGGTCTGCGCGAGGGAATGCTCGACGCCGGGTGACGTGCTGAGACTGCAACAAATCCGACACGGCTGACACCACGATCTGCCTCAAGATTCTGAGTATGAACGTTGACGATGACAGCTCTCATGGACCTTCCGACCGAACAAGGCACCTGCGCCGGATCGCGAGTCTCCTGCCGCTGGCCACTGTCGCCGCGTGGGTGATCACGATCTTCGTGCCCATCCTCGACAGCGGCAACAATGACGGGCCGAGGATCAGGATCACGTCGCTGGGGGAGGACCCGTTCGAACCGGCGACCGCTGTTCCAGGATTCTTCGCAGTCTGGCTGTTAGTGGTCGTCTTCTCGATCCTGCCTCTGCTCTTCGGGATCTCGCGCTGGTGGTCCGGTGCGGCGATGGTCATCGCCGCACTCCTCATCATCATTCTCGTCTTCGCCGCGCTCAACCCGCCGTCTCTGTTGTGGGACGGTCAGACTCCTGATGGGATGCCGACAGGTGGCATGGAAGTCGCACTTCCCGACTTCGGCTTCTTCATAAGTTTGGTGGGAGCTTTAGCGCTTGGCGCAGCGGGGAGCGCCGGATGGTCTGCTGACAGATCTCGTCCGAGGCGACAGCCGTGAGTGCGCGCAAGACTGCAAAGAGTCGCCCACGCCAACGACCAGATGGGCGGAAGGCCCGAATCGTTGCGAGGCTGTTGCCGATTCTGGCGTTGTGCGCGTGGGTGGTCACGCTTTGGGTACCGGTCCTCGACAGCTCGCTCAACAGTCTGCACACCAAAGAGTCCACGAGGATCGTCGTCACCTCGTTGGGTGATGTTCCCCGCGACCTCAGCGACCTCGATCCCAAATTCGTCATCATCTGGAGCTGCCTGCTCGCCTGTGTGATCTCGGCATGGCTCGTCGACCGTCTGCGGATCTGGGCGTGGGCCACGGTCTGTCTCGGCGTCGCAGTCCTGGCCTTGCTGATCAACTTGATGGCCGAGCCTCCGACGCTGATGTGGGATGGCCAGGACAGCAGCGGACGGTGGATCGGCGGGATGGAAGTCGCTTCTCCTGTCTGGGGAGCCGCATTATGGGCGGTCGGGGGCTTGGCCCTGATCGCCGCGGGGATCTGCGGCCTCATCGGAGAACGTCAGCGGTCGTCTGAACGTATCCGCCAAGACGCCCGCAGCCGGCTCGTCGCTCGCCAGCACCGAACTCTGGCCGACGGCGCTGCGCGGCTGCTGCCGCTGATGAGTTTGGCTTCGTGGATCGTGATGATCTGGGTGCCCATCATGGACAACCAGGCGACGGATGAAGAGGGTGTCACACTCACATCCTTGGGACTCAACACAACCGGCCTGGTCGATATGAGCCCCGGTGTCCTGTTTGCGTGGACTTTTGTCATCCTCAGCGCGGCAGTCGGGCTGAGCATGGATCCACCAACGTGGTGGTCAGCAATCGTCGTAGCGTTCGGCGTGAGCCTGTACTTTATGCTGTACGGAATCCTGGCGTATCCGCCGACCGTCCGGTGGAGAGGCGAAACGGCGTCCGGAGAATCGATCAGCGCCAACATCGTCGGCTTCCCGGCGGCGGGAGTGAGCTTTTGGGCGTTGGGGAGCATCACACTGATCGTCGCCGGCATCAGTGGACTCATCGCCCAACGACAACGCCGACGTCTCTTCAGGTGAGGCATTCACACACTGCTGAGACGTCGGCGTCAACGGAACCGACTCGTCACTAGAACAGACCAGTGACTAGAACCTACGAGTCACTGTTCGGAGACGAACACTCCGTCGAAGAAGCTGCCGATCTCGTCATGGGCATCCAAGGGGAAGATGCCCGAGACGTACTGATCGGGACGGACCACGACCACAGCGCCGTCACGGCTGATGCCGCGCTCCTCGAAGATGTCCTCACCGTCGAGAGTTGCGTAGATCTTCTCCACATACTCAAGGTCGAACTCGCCGACGTGCGGGCGGAAGACCGTCGGCACATCCGGGAAGGAGAACTCGGTGTGACCCTGTTGGTAGATGACGCTGAGCTCGAGGAGACTGTCGAGGTCCTCGCCTGCACGGCGGTACTTGACCAACGGCGAGGCCGGGTCGGCATTGAGCCAGTCGGCCAGCTCGGTGACCTTTGACGAGGTGGCATCAGTCGGTGACGGAGCATCGGCGAAGACATAGACGCGCCAGCGGCCGTCTGCCCGCGCCCGATGGCCGAGGTGGATGTAGTTGGCGTCGCAGTTGCGCTGAACCCTGGCCGACTTGAACCGTTTGCCCACGGGGAAGCCGGTGGCCAGCTCCTGGTGTGCGGTGGACGCGGTGATCATCGACTCGGTGTACTCGGTCATGAACCCTGCGGGGAACTCAGCTGTCTTGACGTAGAAGTCCTGCAGGTAGGTCTCGTCGGGCAGCTCCTCCTGCGGAGTGGCCATCAGCGTCGACCATTCCTTGTCGAAGTCGATGAGGTTCTTCGCCGTGACCTGACGCTCTGCGGAGTAGGTCCGCAGCAGCTCCTGCGAGGAACGTCCGGACAGCACCTGGCCGAGCTTCCACGAGATGTTGAACCCGTCCTGCATCGACACGTTCATGCCCTGACCGGCCTTCGCCGAGTGCGTGTGGCAGGCGTCGCCGGTGATGAACACGCGTGGGCAGGGTGATCCGGGAGTGGTGTCATCGGTGTCGTCGAAGGCGTCGGTGAGTCGGTGCCCGACCTCGTAGACGCTGTGCCAGGCGACGTTCTTCACGTCGATGCTGTAGGGCTTGATGATGGCGTTTGCGCGATCGATGATCTCGTCGACGCTGGTCTGCCGCACCTTGCGTGCGTCATCCTCGGGGACTTCGCCGAGGTCGACGTACATGCGGAACAGGTGCCCGCCCTCGCGGGGGATGTGAAGGATGTTGCCGTGTTTGGAGGAGATGGCGCACTTATTGCGAATATCGGGGAAGTCGGAGTTTGCGAGCACGTCCATGACGCCCCAGGCGTGATTGGCCTGGTCACCGGTCATCGTGCGACCGATCGACTTGCGCACGCCCGAACGGGCTCCGTCGCAGCCGACGACATAACCGGCGCGGATGGTGCGTTCCTCACCCGCGCGCTCGCCGGTGGTATAGCGGACGGTGACGCTGACTGGATGCTTCGACGCAGAGTCCTCGTCGATCGTGAGATCGACGAACTCGATGCCGTAGTCGGGCTCGATGCGCCCGGGGGACTGCTTGGCGAACTGGGCGAAGTAGTCGAGGACTCGGGCCTGGTTGACGATGAGGTGCGGGAACTCGCTGATTCCGGTCTCATCATCCTTCGGCCGTCCCGTGCGGATGATGTGCTCGGGATTTGCCGGGTCCGGGTTCCAGAAGGACATGTCGATGATGTGATAACCCTCGCGGATGATCTCCTCGGCGAATCCGAACGCCTGGAACGTCTCGACCGAGCGTGCCTGAATGCCATCGGCCTGTCCGATGACCAGGCGCGAGTCCCGCTTCTCGATGAGTCGGGTGTTCACCCCTGGGTACTGTGACAGCTGAGCTGCGGCGACCATCCCTGCCGGTCCGCTGCCGACGATGAGGACATCGACCTCATCGGGCAGATCAGCGGGACGATCGATTCCGTAACCTGCTGCAGCTTCGATCCGCGGGTCTGCGGACACATAGCCGTGCTGGTGAAAATGCATGTCAACCTCCGGTTCATCACACGTCTTCGTGACTTCTCAATATTAGCAGTTCATATACGATCTAGTGTTACTCAGGTCATCATGACCGCACGCCTATGATCGGGATCACAGACTGTTCTTCCTCGTGAGCGGGTCCGAGAGGGATGCCTGAACGGTCGCGCAGGGCCAGTGTGGCGGCCAACGAGACGAGGGTGACGAGCGCCAGGTAGATGGCCACCGAGGTGGTCGTGCCGGTGGCCGACACCAGGGCCTTCGCGATCGTCGGTGCGAAGGCACCGCCGAGGATCGACCCGATCGCGTAGGACACCGAAACCCCCGAGAAGCGCACGCTGGAGGGGAAGAGCTCGGCATACATCGACGGCTGCTGCCCGTAGGTGAACCCGAGCCCGACAGTCAGAATGACGAGGCCGAGGAAGAGCATCCAGATGCTGCCGGTGTTGACCAGGGGGAAGAGGGAGAAGATGCCGATGAGCAGCAGCATCCAGCCCAGCAGGTAAGTATTCTTCCGCCCGATCTTGTCCGACACCGCACCGGCGACGATCGTGAAGATCAGCCATGACACCGCGGAGGCGGAGACCGCCCAGAGCACCGGACCGCGCTCGAGTCCGATCGGGCCGGCAGGGTCCGTGGCGTAGTTCTGGATGTAGCCGCCGGTGGTCATGTAGCCGGCGGCGTTGTTGCCCACGAAGACCAGCGAGGCCAGGATGACGAGGAGCCAGTGGCTCTTGAAGAGCTTGCCCAGCGGGTTGGCAACCTGCTCCTTGCGCTCGGCGATCTCGTGGAAGACGGGGGACTCCTCGACTCCGCGGCGAATCCAGTATCCGACCGCGACGAGCAGGATCGAGAGGAAGAACGGCACTCGCCAGCCCCACTCGAGGAAGGCGTCGCCGGGAGCGATCGCCGTCATCAGGGCGAGCACGCCGGAGGAGAGGATGAGGCCGATGGAGACGCCGATCTGCGGGAAGGATCCACGCAGCCCGCGGTGCTTGACCTCCGCGTGTTCGACGGCTAAGAGGACGGCTCCGCCCCATTCGCCGCCGGCCGAGATGCCCTGGATGATGCGCAGGAGGATGAGGAGGAGAGGTGCTGCGATTCCGATCGACTCGTAGGTCGGCAGGAAGCCGATCAGGGCTGTGGCTGCGCCCATTGCGATGAGGGTGATGATGAGGACGACTCGGCGCCCCAGCTTGTCGCCGTAGTGGCCGGCGAGGAAAGCGCCCAGGGGGCGAAACAGGAAGCTGATGCCCACGGTGGCGAAGGCGACCATGGTCGACAGCGTCGAACCCAGGGGGCCGAAGAAGAGCTGGTTGAAGATCAGCCCCGAGGCCGCCGCATAGAGGAAGTAGTCATACCACTCGATGCTGGTGCCGACGACGGTCGCGAATGCCACCCTGCCTTGGGTGTGCTGTTTACTCACTATGACTCCTGTGTCGCATTGAGACTGCTGCGTTAGTGCTGTCGTCACATGGGTCAGAGATCGCAGCGCAGGAACGCTGACGTGACCTCAATCATGTGACGCGGACTACTTGTTCTCCGGGACCGTATCATATACGATCTGGGTGAAAGCCAATCGAAATGAGGTGTGAGATCGATGTCGACTCCAGCTGGTCTTCCAGCCCGTCCGGGCAAGATCATTGCCGTCCATGTGGCCTACGAGTCGCGTTCTGCTCAGCGCGGCAAACGGCCGGCCCAGCCGTCCTACTTCCTCAAGGCCACCAGTTCCCTGGCCGCATCGGGAGATGCGATCGAGCGTCCGGCCGGAACCTCGCTGCTCGCCTTCGAAGGTGAGATCGCCATCGTCATCGGCACCGCGGCCCGCTGGGTCAGCGCCGACGAGGCCTGGTCCTATGTCGAAGGCGTGACCGCATCCAACGACTTCGGCCTCTACGACATCAAGGCCCCCGACAAGGGGTCGAATCTGCGATCGAAGAGCCGCGACGGCTACACGCCGATGGGCCCCAACATCATCCCCGCCGCCGAGGCGGACCCCCAGTCACTGCGCATCCGCACCTGGGTCAACGGCGAGGTCAAGCAGGACGACGGCACGAGTGCCGCGCAGCTGATCTTCCCCCTGACCCAGATCGTCGCCGATCTCAGCCAGCACATGACCCTAGAACCCGGTGATGTCATCCTCACCGGCACCCCCGCGGGATCGAGCGTCGTCGCTCCCGGGAACACGGTCGAGGTCGAGGTCAGCGCCACCTCGGCGAGCACCGGAGCAGAACTGAGCTCGGGTCGCCTCGTCACGAACGTCGTCGAGGGCGCGGGCGAATTCGATCCGAAGCTGGGCAGCACACCGGCCGTGACCGAAGCACTGCAGGCCGATGCCTGGGGATCGCGGGAGGAAGCCGGTCTGGCACCGGAGGAATCGGCCGCCAACCCGTTGAGCGAAGACCTCCGGGCCAAGCTCACCGAGGCTCCGACTGCTGGTCTCTCCGCGCAGCTGCGCGGGCGCGGACTCAACAATGTCGTCATCGAAGGCGTCTCACCCCTCGTGCCCGGCTCGAAGGTCGTCGGCACGGCGAAGACACTGCGCTTCGTGCCCAACCGTGAGGACCTGTTCAAGTCCCACGGCGGCGGGTACAACGCCCAGAAGCGGGCATTCGACACCCTGCGCTCCGGTGAGGTCGTCGTCATCGAAGCCCGCGGGGAAGCCGGCTCGGGAACTCTGGGAGACGTGCTCGCGCTGCGGGCCAAGGCTCAGGGCGCGACCGGCGTCATCACTGATGGGGGAGTCCGCGACTCCGCCGAGGTGGCCGGCATCCTTCCCGTGTTCGCGACGGCGAAGAACCCTGCCGTACTCGGCCGCAAGCATGTCCCATGGGAATCAGACGTGGCCGTGGCCTGCGGAAACGCGACTGTTCTGCCCGGTGACGTGATCGTCGGAGACGACGACGGAGTCATCGTCATCCCACGTGACCTCGTCGAGGAAGTCGTCGATGCGGCGCTGGCCAAGGAGATCGAGGACGGATGGGTGGCCGAGCAGGTTGCTGCCGGCAACCCGATCGAGTCGCTGTTCCCACCCAAGGGCGAATGGAAAGAGAAGTTCGAAGCCTGGAAAGCCGCGCGATGACCTCGGCTGGAACAGTTGACGCACCGATGGAGCCGAATTCGCTGAGCAAGGCGGAGACGGCTTACCGCTGGATCCGAAAGTGCATCGCGGATCAGACCTTCGAGCCCGGACACAAGCTGGTGTTGGCTCAGATCGCCCTCGAGCTCGACACCTCCGTCGTCCCGGTCAGGGAGGCTATCCGCCGGCTCGAAGCAGACGGACTCGTCACCTTCGAACGCAATGTCGGGGCCCGGGTCGCCATGGTCGACCAGAGCTCCTACACACAGTCGATGGAGGCCGTGGCGATCCTCGAAGGAGCCGCGACCGCACAGGCTCTTGAATTCCTGGGAGAGCATGACCTCGCCGAGGCGGATGAGATCAATGAGCGCATGCGTGACCTGCTCACCGACTTCGACCCCACCGAGTTCACCCGGCTCAACCACGAATTCCATGCGGCACTGTTCCGACGGTGCCCGAACGAACGACTGCACTCCTTGGTCGCCGTCGAATGGGACCGACTAGCCCACCTGCGCAACTCGACCTTCTCCTTCGTGCCCGAACGGGCACGCGGATCGGTCGACGAGCACGCCAGGATCGTCGCACTCATCCGAGCCCGCGCCTCGGCGGAGGAGATCGAACGGGTCGTGAGGAATCACCGCTCAACGACGCTGGCCAGCTACCAAGAAGCCCAAGCCAAAACCACCGAGACCCCTGCAAGCACAGGAAACATCGACAGAGAAGAGGACAAGTCATGACCGAGTCCACTGCAGCTCCAGCGAACCTGCCGGAGAAGATCCGTCACTACATCAACGGCGAATTCGTCGATTCGATCGACGGTGAGGAGTTCGACGTCATCAACCCGGTGACCAACGAGCCCTACATCAAGGCCGCATCGGGTAAGAAGGCCGACATCGACGCCGCCGTCGCCTCGGCGAAGCAGGCCTTCGACGAAGGCCCATGGTCGACGATGCTCCCACGTGAGCGTGCCCGCGTGCTCAACAAGATCGCCGATATCGCCGAGACCCGCAGCCAGGAACTGGCCGAGATGGAGTCCTTCGACTCCGGTCTGCCGATCACCCAGGCGAAGGGCCAGGCCAATCGTGCCGCGGAGAACTTCCGCTTCTTCGCCGACCTCATCGTCGCCCAGGTCGACGACGCGTTCAAGGTTCCCGGCCGCCAGGCCAACTACGTCAACCGCAAGCCCATCGGTGTCGCCGGACTCATCACCCCGTGGAACACGCCGTTCATGCTCGAGTCGTGGAAGCTGGCTCCGGCGATCGCGACCGGCAACGCCGTCGTGCTCAAGCCTGCCGAGTTCACCCCGCTCTCAGCGTCACTGTGGCCGGGCATCTTCGAAGAGGCCGGACTGCCCAAGGGCGTGTTCAACATGGTCAACGGCTACGGCGAGGAGGGCTTCGCCGGAGACTCCCTGGTCAAGCACCCCGACGTCCCGCTGATCTCCTTCACCGGTGAGTCGACGACCGGTCAGACGATCTTCGCCAACGCCGCTCCCTGGCTCAAGGGCCTGTCGATGGAGCTCGGCGGCAAGTCACCTGCCGTCGTCTTCGCCGATGCCGACCTCGACGCGGCGATCAACGCCACGGTCTTCGGCGTCTTCTCCCTCAACGGCGAACGCTGCACCGCCGGTTCGCGCATCCTCGTCGAAGAGTCCGTCTACGACGAGTTCGTCGAACGCTACGCCGCTCAGGCCAAGCGCGTGAAGGTGGGTCTGCCTTCGGATCCCAGCACCGAGGTGGCCGCACTGGTTCACCCCGAGCACTACGAGAAGGTCATGTCCTACGTCGAAATCGGCAAGGAAGAGGCTCGCCTCGTCGCTGGCGGCGGCCGCCCCGAAGGCTTCGACACCGGCAACTTCGTGGAACCGACCGTCTTCGCCGACGTCGCACCGGATGCGCGGATCTTCCAGGAGGAGATCTTCGGCCCCGTCGTCGCGATCACACCCTTCAAATCAGACGAAGAGGCGCTGCAGCTGGCCAACAACACGAAGTACGGTCTGGCCGCCTACATCTGGACCTCAGACCTCAAGCGGGCGCACAACTTCTCGCAGGCCGTCGAATCCGGAATGGTGTGGCTGAACTCGAACAACGTCCGTGACCTGCGCACTCCCTTCGGCGGTGTCAAGGCATCGGGCCTCGGTCACGAGGGCGGCTACCGGTCGATCGACTTTTACACGGAGCAGCAGTCCGTGCACATCAACCTCGGCGAGGTCCACAACCCAGTCTTCGGGAAGCAGTGAGAGGAAAACACATGTCCCAAACAATCCCAGTCCCATCAGTTCCGGCACCGGACATTCTGCGATGCGCCTACATGGAGCTCGTCGTCACCGATCTGAAGAAGTCGCGTGACTTCTACGTCGATGTGCTCGACCTCCAGGTCACCGAAGAAGACGAAAACACCGTCTACCTGCGGTCGATGGAGGAGTTCATCCACCACAACCTCATCCTCCGCCAGGGTCCGATTGCCGCGGTGGCCGCATTCTCCTACCGCGTGCGCAGCCCCGAAGACGTCGACGCCGCCGAGGCCTACTACCGTGAGCTCGGCTGCCCGGTTGTGCGGAAGAAGGAAGGATTCGTCGCCGGCATCGGTGATTCGGTGCGCGTGCAGGATCCCCTCGGCTTCCCCTACGAATTCTTCTACGAGGTCGACCACGTCGAACGTCTGGCCTGGCGCTACGACCTCTATTCCCCGGGCGCGCTCGTGCGCATCGACCACTTCAACCAGGTCACCCCGGACGTGCCGAAGGCCGTGAACTACATGGAGAACCTGGGCTTCCGCGTCACCGAGGACATCCAGGACGACGAAGGCACCGTCTACGCGGCGTGGATGCGCCGCAAGCCCACCGTGCATGACACGGCGATGACCGGTGGCGACGGACCACGCATGCACCACGTCGCCTTCGCCACGCACGAGAAGCACAACATCCTCGCCATCTGCGACAAGCTCGGTGCGCTGCGCCTCTCCGACGCGATCGAACGCGGACCGGGCCGCCACGGTGTCTCGAACGCCTTCTACCTCTATCTGCGCGACCCCGACGGTCACCGGATCGAGATCTACACGCAGGACTACTACACCGGCGACCCCGACAACCCACGCGTGACCTGGGATGTCCACGACAACCAGCGTCGTGACTGGTGGGGCAACCCGGTCGTTCCGTCCTGGTACACCGACGCTTCCACGGTCCTCGACCTCGAGGGCAACCCGGTGTCGCTGACGCAGCGCACCGACGACTCCGAAATGGACGTCACGATCGGCGCCGACGGGTTCTCCTACACTCGCCGTGAGGACGCCGAAAGCGACTTCGGGGCACATTCGGGTGCTGACGACGGAGAAGACGAGTTCAAACTGGGCCACCAGCTCTGAGGAGACGTGCACATGCTCGATGAGACAACGATCGCGGCCATCGCCGACGATCTGGCGAATGCGGAGAAGAACCGGTCGAAGATCGGTCTGCTCACGGCCAAATACCCCGACATGACCGTCGAGGACTCCTACGCCGTGCAGGACGAATGGCGTCGCCGAGGTGAGGCATCAGGTCGCAGGCTGATCGGTCATAAGATCGGTCTGACCTCGAAGCCGATGCAGCAGGCGACGGGGATCAGCGAGCCCGACTACGGTGCGATCTTCGCCGACCAGGTCTATGACACCGGTTCGGTCATCGACCACTCGCAGTATTCGGGCGTGCGCGTCGAGGTCGAACTCGCCTTCGTGCTCAAGGACGAGCTGCGCGGGCCCGACATCAGCCTCATCGATGTCCTGCGCGCCACCGAGTACGTGGTGCCGGCGCTCGAGGTGCTGTCGTCTCGGATCGAGATGGAGGGCCGGACCATCGTCGATACGATCTCGGACAACGCTGCGCTGGGGGCCATGGTCCTCGGCGGACGTCCGGTGGCAGTCGACGCGGTTGATCTGCGCCGCGTCGGTGCGCTGCTCTACCGCAATGAGTCGATCGAGGATTCCGGGCTTGCCGCGGCAGTCCTCGACCACCCAGCCCGCGGCATCGTGTGGTTGGCGAACAAGCTCGCCGAACACGGCGATGTCCTCCAGGCTGGCGAGACCGTGCTGGCAGGGTCCTTCACCCGCCCCATGTGGGTCAGCCCGGGCGACACCGTCCATGCCGACTACGGAGATCTGGGAGTCATCACATGCCGTTTCAAGTAGATCTGCCGCAGACGTTCACTCAGCGTGTGGCGAAGCTGGGTGCGGGGGAGCATCTGGCCGGAATGTGGGTCTGCTCCGGCTCGCCGGTGGCCGCGGAGATCGCCGCGGCCTCGGGGATGCAGTGGGTGCTCATCGACGCCGAGCATTCGCCCATCGACCTGCAGATCACGACCAGCCTGCTCCAGGCGATGAACGGATACCCCGCGACCCCTGTCGTGCGGGTACCCGTCAACGATCAGGTGCTCATCAAGCAGTACCTCGACCTCGGCGCGCAGAACCTGCTCGTGCCGATGATCGATACCCCTGCCGACGCCGAGGCGGCCGTGCGTTCCGTCTACTACCCACCGCGCGGTGTGCGCGGGGTGGGATCGGCCCTGGCACGGGCCTCCCGGTGGAACGCAGTGCCGAACTACCTGGATCGGGCCGAAGAATTTGTGTCTCTGACCGTGCAGATCGAGTCGGCCACCGCAGTCGACAATGCAGCGGAGATCGCTGCGGTCGACGGTGTCGACGCGGTCTTCGTCGGGCCCTCCGACCTGGCGGCATCGATGGGTCTCCTCGGGCAGCAGACGCACCCGGACGTCACCGATGCGGTGCTGCGGACCTTCGACGCGGTCAAGGCTGCCGGCAAGCTCGTCGGCGTCAATGCCTTCGACCCGGACCAGGCCCGGAAGTACCTCGACGCAGGTGCCTCGTTCGTCCTCGTCGGTGCCGACGTCGGCCTGATGATGAACGGTGCCCGCGCCTGGGCGAAGACGTGGGTGCAGGACTGATCGACGGCTGAGCTGCTGCTTAACAGCACGGCGCTGGCACCTACTTAATACGGTGCCAGCGCCGTTTTGCATCTGCATGAGCTTGCTCGAGCAGGCTGACGATAACTGCCAGTGAGTCCCGACTCGGGGTGACGACGGCGATCCACCCCTGTGCCCGATACACCGGATGCGGAATCACCGTATCGGTGGCAGCGAAGTCCCAGACGCTGCCGGAAGCAGTGCCGGTGCCCGAAACGTCGCGGCTCAGGCGCGGCTCCTCACCGGTGAGTAAGACGAATCGGTGCCGGCCGACATGGATGTTCAGACGCCAGCGACCCGCCCGATCCAGTTCGGAGAGCGCATCGTCCGGGTAGTCCTTCGTAACAAAGGTGGCGAAGGGCTGGCCTTGTTGGGGAGTCTGGCCATCTGGAGCGTAGTAGAAGAAATGGTCACCCCAAGCGATCTCTGGAAACGGACCACCCTCCTCTGGAGCCAACTCCAACACACCTTCGAATTCTCGGGCTCTCTCAAGGTAGTCATGCATACTCATGCTTGAAGTATGAACCTGAAGTGCTTATGTCGGGTTAGTGGGTCTTCGGGCAGGTGATTGAGAGCGAGAGACGATGAGAACCTCGAAGTTGGCGGAGGTCAGCGGGTATTCCGTGCAGCAGATCCGTCAGTTGGAAAGCCTCAGAGTGATTCCCGCCGCCACACGGCTGCCCAACGGATATCGGTGCTTCTCGTCACTTCACCTCAGTGCGCTTCTCGCCTACCGTGAGCTTGCCAGTGCAGTGGGACCGGTGCTTGCTCGAGATGTGATGTCCAAGGTCCAGCATCTGCCTCTCATCGAGTCAGCGGCACTCATCAGCGGACTCGGGTATTCCCTCGAAGAAGAACGCAGACAGGTAGTCGCAGCTAAGACGGCATTGACCTCGATTCGCAAAGAGACTGAGACCGAGATCGCCGTTGCGGAACGAGGATCGTCTGCACGCGAGTCGATGACCATCACCGAGCTCTCGCAGGCCCTCGGCGTGCCGCCTTCGACCCTGCGGTTCTGGGAGAAGGAGGGGCTGGTGAGTCCCGATCGAGTGGAAGCTCGATCCCAGACTGCCCGGGTCTATCGGGCAACGGCCATACGGGACGCCAGGATCACAGCGGCGCTGCGGGCAGGCGGTTATCGGATACCCGAGGTCGTGGAAGCGATCGGGGCACTGCACGACCTCGGTGATGCGAGCCGATCTCTGGCGGCTCTTGACGAACGGCTGGAGGCGGTGGCCCGGCGGACGCTGGCCCTGTTCCGGGCCGGAAGCGTCCTGGCCGACTTGGTCGACCTGGGCCACCGCTGATCCTTTTCAGTTGCTGACTCTCCTCACTCTCCGTTTCGACGGCTGCCGGTGATGATCAGAGCCGTGGCTCCGAGGCCGATGAGGAAGATTCCGGCTCCGATGAGCATTCCGTTGCCCGTGGTTCCTGTCCGCGGCAGCTGGGCCGGTGGAGCAGGGGCCGCAGGTGTGTCCGCGACCGGTTCGACCGGGGGCTCTGGTTCGGCTGGAGGCGCCGGTGGTGTCGGTGCCTCCGGTGGTGCTGGCGGCGCTGGCGGCGTGGTGGGCTCTTCAGGTGGGGTCGAGGGCTGCTCCGGTGGCGTCGGTTCTGGCGGTGCCGGGGGAGTGGAAGGTTCCTCGGGTGGCCTGTGCACGGTTTCGGCGGGAATACCCCATTCGCTCGTCCACGTCAGGTGATCGTCATTGCCCTGGATCGTGGTCACATAGGTGACCCAGCCGACGGGCATGTCGATGGTCTCTGAAGTCACTGTCGCGGTGCCGTTCTCGTCCCCGATGACGGTGATGTCCTGGGAGTGGATCTCTTCTCCGCTGATGTCCTTCGACTGTTCGGGTTCGGACTCCGTGTGATAGGCCGTCATCGTGATCACTGCCTCACCACCCGGGCGCAGACCGTTGACCGTGACTTCGTCGTGGACGGAGGTGACATCGAGGACCGCCTCCGTCTCGGCACTGGGGGCCCACGGAACAAAGCCGGTCTCTCGAGGTTGACCGTGGCTGCCCTTCCATTCCTTCGTGGACTTGTCACCGGCAATCGTTTCGGTGAAGTACATCCACCCGTGAAAGTCCTCAGGGACTGTGATCGCTTCTGATCGGTGCGTACCGTTGCCGACGTTCTCCGAGGTCACCTCGGCGATCACCTCGGCGTCGTCGTTCTTCTTCCCGAGCTCGGGTGTCGAGCCCGTCTGCCACAGCTCGTGCTCGACGGTGACCGTGTGGTCACCGACTAAGCCGGAGACCGTGAACGTGTCCGTGATGGAATCGCCGGGCTCGGGAGTCTGATCGGAGATTTCGGTGGACACACGAGGCTGGGAGACCAGATCGATCTTCGCCTTGGCAGAGACCTCGACTGGTTCGTCCGGAGTGATCACTCGCTGCACCCGCTTGGTCTTCTGGGGCTCATAGAGCAGGACGGTCTCTGGTGCGAGGCTGGCCGAAGCCTTGGCTGTGACAGTGCCGGGTGCCTCAGGCTTGATGACGGTGACGACGGGTTCGGCTTCGCTGGTCAGAGTTGTCGGTGCGTCCGTGGATCCGCTGACGTCGAGCTTGATGGGAACGCCGGGCACCGCGTTGCCGGAGGCGCTGGTCAGGGACACCGAGAGCGAGAGGTCACCAGTTGTGGGGAGCTGGGCCTTCTTATTCTCATCCTTGTCGTCGTCGACTCGTGCGAAATCACCGTCGCCGGGGGCATCCTTGCCGTACGGCTCGAGCACCGGCATGTCCAGGACTGGGGTCAGGGTGACGTCGAGGGTATACGGGCCCGCGAGCTTCTTCGACTCGGCGCTGATCTTCGAGAACTGCTTCGCTGCCCCCTTGAACTTCTTCCCCAGATCACCTGGCTTCTGCGGCGGTACCTTGTGATCGTGTGGGATCGTCTCATCCAGTCGCGCCAGCGCACTCAAGGCGGCTTGCACATCGGCCGATTTGGACCCGGAGTACTCGTGCAGCGCCCATGCCGTCTGCGCCGTGGTGATCTTCTCCGGTTTTGCACCCGTGAAGTATTTGGGCAGGGGCGACTGTTTGCCGGCATCGATGCAGTACGCCTGCGTGCCCTTGAACGTTCGGTAGGAGCCGTACCAGGTCTTGCCCTGCGGCGCGTGATGCCAGATGCCGGGACCATAGGCCTCGCTGGCCTTGAGCATCGGCACTTCGCCGAGCGAGGCGGGCGGCCCCTGAGCCATGGCCGGCCCGAATCCGATGAGTGAGGCCAGAGCCAGGACCATGAAGAGGAGAGCTGAGCGGAGTGTGAAGCGTCTGCGAGTAGTCATACCCTGATTCCACGGCGAGGGGGTCGAGCCTGACCAGGGCAGAAAATCTGCCTGTGAATTCACCCCGGCCCGTCCACAGGGAAACGAACATCAGTCGATGTCGACTGCAGTGTGGCTGTGGACAGACAGTCGAGTCAGCTGGTTTGCATCGTCCCAGTTCACGGCAGGTATCGTTGTGATCGATCGGGTGCCGACCGATGTTCTCGCTGATGTCCCTCGCCGAGGTGGTCCTGCGAGTGGTGATTCGTCCACAGGGCGGCGAACGTGAGTCGGCCGTCGAAAGTCAGAGACTGTTGCGGTACGGCAACACCATTCTGGGTCTGGCGTCAGCATTGGACCGTAAACTTGGCACAGCGGTGTACTCCACACGAAGAAGGACGATATATGTCGGATCAGGCGGGCCCCGGAAGCGGCCCCGACTCGCAGCAGAACGCGCACTCGGGCAATCCAATGCCTCCGCGCGCGCAACCGCCTCGGGTCGCCGACCCCCGGAACCCTGCTGTTTCGCCTCAGCAGGGAATGCCGCCCCAAGGGCCCCCGATGCAGCAAGGACAGATGCCGCCGCAGGGACAGGGACAGATGCCGCAGCAGCGTCCTCCTATGCAGCAGGGGCCTCCCATGCAACAGAGGCCGCCGCAACAGGGACCACCAATGCAGGGGCCCCCGATGCAACAGGGACCTCCGCCACAGCGCCCGAACAACGACCGATTTCGGCCTCGTCCGCAGCAGCCTGGCCCCGGGACACAGAGGCCCGGACCCGGAACACAGGGACCCGGACCGCAGCAGCCGCCTCGGCAGATTCCTCAGCCGGGGATGAACCCTGCCTCCCGAGGCCAGGGCAACCCCCACCTCGGCGGCCCAGTGAATCAGCCACCGATGAGCCAGCCACCGATGCACGGCCAGCCGCCGATGCAGCGACGCGTCTACGAGCAGGCGCGGTTCGCGCCGACCGTGACTCAGGAGATGCGCGTCCGGGCACATATGCAGGCGCCTCAGCAGGTGGTCTCGGAGACTCCGTGGACCGGGGCTGTGCGCCAATCTCAGCCGGAGGAAGAGCCCGGGTCGACCGCCAACATCATCCGTCTGGTCATCGCCATCCTCGCGGTGGTCGGCCTGTTCGTCGGTCTCTTGATCCTTGCCCTCATCGGGGGACTGAGCTTCGGCGTCAGGCTCTTCGCCTTGGTCGCGCTCTCGGCGCTTCCACTGATCGGAATCATCGCCTACGTGCTCTGGCTCGATCGCTGGAAGCCCCAGCCGAAGATCATCCTCGGCCTGTGCCTCCTCTGGGGTGCCGTCGCTGCCGTCATCCTCACACTCGTGTTCTCCATCGTCGGCCAGGTCGCACTCTTCTTCGCGGGTGTCGGTGCTCTGCCCGATGCCTACGGTGCCGTCGTCGAGGCTCCGGTCGTCGAGGAGACGACGAAGACTGTGCTGCTCGTCGTCATCGTTCTCGCCGCTCGCCGCCACTTCGAAGGCCCTCTCGACGGACTCGTCTACGGTGCCCTCATCGGCGCGGGCTTCGCCTTCACCGAAAACGTCCTCTACCTCGGCGGAGCCTGGGAACAGAGCGGCGAGAATCTTCTGCAGACATTCGTCATGCGTTGCGTACTCTCACCACTGCTGCACACGACGTTCTCCACCTGTGCTGGCGTGACGATCGGCTTCGCCGCCCGCAAGTGGCAGTGGTGGGCGATCATCCTGATGTGGCTTCCCGGTCTGTTGGTCGGAATGCTTCTGCACGCGTTGTGGAACGGCACCATGACCGCGCTCAGCCATTTCCCTGCGATCGTGTCGATCGTCGGTCTCATCATCCTCAGCACCATTCTCACGACCTTGTGGATTGTCCTCGGGCTGCTCCTGCGCAGCAGCGAACGCCTGCACACGCAGAACATGCTCGGTGACTACGCGAACACAGGATGGCTCACCCATTCCGAGGTCGACATGCTGGCCACGTGGAAGGGTCGTAAGTTCGGCAAGCGCTGGGCCGACAGCTTCCCCGGCGGCAAGGAGGAGATGCGCACCATGATCCGTACGTCTGGAGATCTCTCGACGACTCGGATGCGACTTCTGGCCGGAGTCGGCGGCCAGAAGGAACGCGATATCGAGAGCTTTCAGCTGAAGAAGTTCTCCTCCGCCCGCGATCGTCTTCTCGCCGCCTCGAGAAGCGTGGTCCGCTGACTCCCGTGGCACTCGTCGACGTCATCATCATCGTCCTGGGGATCGCTGCGCTCTTCTCCGGGTTCCGCCAGGGGTTCATCATCGGCCTCGGCACAGCCGCCGGCTTCGTGGTCGGCTGGATCGTCGGTCGGCTGCTCTCGCCGCTGGTCGAGAGCCTGAGCGAAGGCACCCAGGCCATGGAGAACCCGGGCGTCGTCACTCTTCTCGCATCGATGCCGCTCGTTCTCAGCGTCCTGTTCGCCTTCTCCGGCAACGGGGTCGGCGCGTGGATCAAACGATCCATGGACTCAGAACTCGGGCAGGGCATCGACTCGATCGGCGGCACGGTCACCGCCGGCGTTGTCTATGTCCTCGTCATCTGGCTGGCGGCAGGTTTCATCCGCACCACTCCGTGGGTCGAACCGAACCGGTGGGTTGCCGACTCATCGGTCATCGCAGCCTTCGACCAGACGATCCCGTACTCTTCACAGAACGCGCTGGGCGATATCTCCAAGGGTCTCAAAGCCACAGGGTTCCCGCAGGTCTTCGCCGGTCAGGCGGAACAGATCCGTGGAGTCGGCGAACCCGACTCCGCGATGGTCGACGTCGGCCGCGGCGTCGAGGAATCGGTCGTCAAGATCACGACCGCCGCGACTACCTGCCCGGCAGGATCCGGAGGTTCAGGATTCGTCTACAGCGACGGGCTCATCGCCACCAATGCTCACGTCGTGGCCGGTTCGACTGAGCTCGCCGTCCAAGTCGGCGGCAAGGGCCGGCCCTACTCCGCCGAGGTGGTGGAATTCGATCCCGAAGCCGACGTGGCCGTCCTGCGGGTTCCAGACCTCGACGCTCCGGCCCTGGACTTCGGCAATGCGCTGGGACCAGGAGATGACTCCGTGGTCGCCGGCTTCCCGCAGAATGGGCCCTACACGATTTCTCCCTCGCGAGTGCGCGAGAAGATCGACGCCCGCGGCCTCGACATCTACGATTCGAATTCCGTGGTGCGCGAGGTGTATTCGGTCCGCGGCATCGTTCGCGAAGGAAACTCGGGCGGTCCGCTGCTTGATGACAATGGAGACGTCGTCGGGATGGTCTTCGCCCGGTCCGCCACCGATGACGAGACCGGATATGCCCTCACCCGCGCGGAGATCAGCGATGAACTGCAGGCGGGTGCCCAGAGCCAAACCCCGCAGCCGACGGGCCAGTGCACCGGTTGAGGCAGTGCACCGGCTGAGCCGGCTACTTCAGGTCGAGCCCGGCCACGACTGCACGGTGGTCGCTTGAGCCGCGATCGAGAACCTCATCTGAGGTGGCGTCGAACCCGCGGTAGAGGACATGGTCGAGCCGGGTGACGGGGAAACGAGCAGGCCAGGTGAAGCCGAATCCACCGCCGGCTTCGACCCGAGTGTCCTCCAGTGGGGGAGAGAGGGTCGAGAAGTTGGTGTCCGTCGTGGCGGTGTTGAAGTCACCGGCGACGATGACGTGCTCGGCCTCATCGGTTTCGACTTCTGTGGCCAATCGGCGGATCGCCGCATTGCGCATGGCCTCATGGCCGGGGCGCACCGAAGGCATGTGCACGGAGTAGAACCTGATGTCGCCATGGTCTGTGGACACTGTGGTGGCGAAGGCGCGCGGCCACTGCAGTCCCAGGTCCACCTCTTCGGGCTCGGACATCGGCCATTTCGACCACACCCCGATCGTGTCGACGACCCGCGAATGCTCGAACGAGGAATCGAGTTCCTTGTGGATGATCTTGCCCGACAGTGACTCCAGCTCCTGGATCGTGACGATGTCCGGGTCGGCATCGACGAGGCTTTGCGCCGCCGCTGTGGGTTCAGGCAGTCTGGCACCCACATTGTGTGTGGCGACAGTGAGATCAGCTCCGCCGCTGTCTCCGGCAGGAATCACCGCGGATCCGAACATCGAGGCCCAGACCACTGTCGGCACCAGGAAGCCGATCGCTGAGAGCACCGAGAAGCGGATGAGGAACATGAGCAGCACGAGGGCCAGGAAGACTCCCGTCCACGGCAGGATGCTCTCGATGAGCAGCGCAATACCCATCCTGGCGGGCAGCAGGTGGTGGAGCAGGAGAAACGCCGCATAGGCTACGCCGAAGATCAGCGCAGTGATCCCCTTGGCCGGGCTATGCGTTTTTCTGGGGTGAGGATATTCCTGGTTCATCGATTAAGAATCTTAACCGCTGAGTCTGTCCTCATGCTGGGTACATCATGCGACGTGTCTCACTTGCACCCGAAAACGACGTTCACCGGTGGGCCGTGGCCGACCACACGGTGACATCTGGGTGTGTGTCGTAGCGGTAGCCGGAGCCCCGCATCGTGCGAATCACCGAGGAGTACTCACCCAAACGCCTGCGCAGGCGTCGGATATGCACATCGACAGTCCTCTCATCAGGAACTTCGCCGCCCGACCAGACGGCTGTGATGAGTTCCTCGCGAGGCAGCGTGGAGTCGGCATGGGAGACGAGAGTCGCCAGGAGGTCGAACTCCTTGGTGGTGACATCGATGAGATCGCCGTCGATGCGAACCTCGCGTCGAGGGATGTCGATGCGCAGGCGCTCGGCAGTCCTGTTCTGGAAGTTCCCATCGAATCGGGAGCCGAATCCACCGGTGGGTGCGGCCTCGCCGACACCCGACTCAGCCTCGCGGCGCAGGGCCGGAGGGTGGACGCGGTTGGGGATGCGCGAGCGCACAGGACCGTGAGTTCCCGCCGGGGTGCCTGTGGCTGCGGGGGAGCCGTTGGCTACGGCACGAACGGCGTCGATGTCGTTGCCGCGGCCTTCAGGAGCCAGCGCGATGACCGCCTGGGTCTCAGCCTGGGAGGCCAATTCCTTGGCGTAGGCCTGCAGCTCACCTGCGATGGCGGAGAGATTCGTGCCATCGGCGGCTGCCTTTGACTCATCGAGACCGATGTAGACGATGATTCCGCGCGCTGCCTTCGGTGAGGGCACGACACCGGCGGGACCGAAGGTATGGGGCGGGTTCTGCGGATCTACTGCACTCAACCGGGCTCCTGCGCGACGGATGGCAGCTGCGCTGCGTGGATGTGCGTACGCTGGTTCTGGATTCGACATGGCTGTCCTTTGCTTCGACCCGAAGGGCCGTTGTGACTGAATGAGTCCGCTGCGGAGTCTGCGTGTACTCGTTCGAGGCCGGACAGCGGAGAGACGGTCACCGACAACGAACGCAGGGCATACACATGCCTGCGGGGCACATTCGCGTCGAGTGAGTCGTAGAAGTCATAGCTTCATTATTTGTCACAAAACTCGCCGGTTGCAAAGGAAAGCCTGAAAATGAGACGAGTGTGACGAAATATGACGCCGAATTCTTCGTCATCCGGCGTCATCCAGCCTGAGTCAGTCGACGATTCCGTACATTCGGTCACCGGCATCGCCGAGCCCGGGGACGATGTAGCCCTTCTCGTTGAGCTTCTCATCCAGTGCTGCCGTGTAGATTTCGACGTTCGCGGACTGTGCGTAGTCCTTCTCGATTCGCTCGACGCCTTCCGGGGCACTGACGAGGCAGACCGCGGTGACATCCCTCGCGCCTCGGGCCAGGAGGAAGTCGATGGCCATGGCCAAGGTTCCGCCCGTGGCCAGCATCGGATCGACGACGAAGATCTGGCGACCGCTGAGGTCATCGGGCAGACGATCTGCATAGGCACTGGGCTCAAATGTCTCCTCATCGCGGACCATCCCCAGGAAGCCCACCTCGGCGGTGGGGAGGATGCGCAGCATTCCATCGAGCATGCCCAGGCCCGCGCGCAGAATCGGGACGACGACCGGGCGCGGTTCGGCCAGGCGGGTGCCGGTGAACGTAGTGACCGGCGTCGTGATCTCCTTGTCCTCGATCGCCACCGAACGGGTGGCCTCGTAAGCGAGAAGCATCACGAGCTCTTCGGTGAGCTGGCGGAAGCGGGCGGAGTCGGTGCTCTGGTCACGCAGGACGCTGAGTTTGTGGGCGATGAGCGGGTGATCGGCTACATGAAGGCGCATAGGAGAAATGGTACGGAACTTTTCATCTTCGCGCGTGGAGCTGTGGTGAAAGGTCGCCCGAAGCGTCACAATGGAGGCATGTCCTACTTCACTGAGATCCTTGCCGAAACAAGCGATGGTTTTCGTGCGCTCGATGTCGATGTTCGGGATGCCTCCGATCTCGACAGCCTTGTCGAGATGATGCAGGCCGCCGGGTCGGAAGACGGCGAATCGGTCGCGGTCATCGAGCACGAGGACGAATGGTTCGGCCTCGTGCGAGTCTGCACGGACAACGAGATCCGCGTCTTCCTGTCCGACCTGCGTGCCGTCGAGCTCAGCCCCTTCGCGGTTATATTCGCCGACTTCCTCGATTCGCAGCCCGATGCCTATGAAGCCGAACCCGAAGAGGAATTCGGTCTCGAAGAGGAACCTGCTGGCGACGACGAAGACGAGGACGAAGAAGTCGAGATGCTCGAGTTCGACGCCGATGCCGAATGGGGCGGCGACGCCGAAATCTACGCCGACCGCGGGGTCCTTGCCGCCGACCTCATCGAACAGGTGGAGAAGTACCGTTCGGATCCTGCCCGCGTCGTTGCCCATGTCGGTGAGACCGTGGGATTCGCCGATCAGCTCCAGGCCGCCCGCTGAGCTCACCGGAGGAGGCTTCGTCTGAGCAGGGCGCGGAGCTCGGCTTCGGCGGGCACCTGCAATTTCAGGAGTGGATGGCACTCGCCCTCGCCGAGGCGGCCCTGGCCAGCGAGCATGACGACGTTCCCGTCGGTGCCGTTGTCATCGACGGCAACGGAGCGGTGATCGGGCGCGGTCACAATCGTCGCGAAGTCGATCAGGATCCACTCGGGCACGCCGAGCTCATGGCCATGCGCAATGCCGCCGAGGTGACCGGACGGTGGCGCCTCGACGATGCCACCCTTGTCGTCACCCTCGAGCCCTGTGCAATGTGTGCAGGGGCTGTGGTCGGGTCGCGGATTGCGCGAGTCGTCTATGGGGCCTTCGATGAGAAGGCCGGAGCCGCCGGTTCGGTCTGGGATCTGCTGCGAGATCGCGCCGCGCTCCACCACCCAGAGGTCTACTCCGGAGTTGCCGCGAGCAGATGCCGTGAGCTGCTCAGCGAGTTCTTCGCCGCGAAACGGGTGAATCCCGGTGGCCGAAGCACGCCGAGGGAGTGAGTCGGCACAGTGGCTCAGGTCACGCCCGCTCGATTTGGACGCCGCCTGGGGCTGACTGTAATGTTGTCCGCGGTGGCGTGTCCGAGCGGCCGAAGGTGCAACACTCGAAATGTTGTGTAGGGTAACCCCCTACCGTGGGTTCAAATCCCACCGCCACCGCGTTTTGCCTGAGCCGTGACATCGTTGGGAGACGGTGTCACGGCTCAGGTTTTTCTGTGCTCGAAGACGAGCGATGACCCTCATTCCTTCCCTCGGCGCCGACTGCGGTCGTGAGCCGCGGACCGCCACCCCGATGGCGGGGGGCAAGCGTGTGGTTTGCGATGATTGCGTGTGGTCGAGGCGGACGACTTGGCCATGGTCAGCAGCGTAATCAGAGTGTGATCGTTGACACATTATGCAAAACAGACTTAACTGGTCAGTCGGAACGGAAGTGTCTTTCCATGATGCGAAAAGAATTTTCTATTGTGAGAGCAGGCTCCGTTTCTCTGCGCATGTTCAAGGCGCATGGTCGCTGACGATGATGTCGGTGACTGATCAAATCGAACAACTTGAGGTGGTCCATGAAAATGGCTGACAACGACCAACAGCGGGACACGAAGACCGCTGACAACAGCAGCGGGAGTCCCGGTCTGCTCGACAGATTCTTCGAAATCACATCACGTGGGTCCTCGATCAAACAGGAGATCCGCGGAGGCATCGTCGCCTTCGTGGCCATGGCCTACATCGTCGTCCTCAACCCGCTCATCCTGGGCGGATCACAGGACGTCGCCGGCAACTCACTCGACTTCGCCCAACTGACCGCCGTCACCGGCCTCGTCGCCGGTGTCATCACGATCCTCTTCGGCGTCGTCGCGAAGCTTCCCTTCGCGCTCGCCGCGGGACTGGGCATGAACAGCTTCCTGGCAGTCTCCGTGGTGCAGGAAGTCACCTGGGTCGAAGCCATGGGGCTCGTCATCATCAACGGCATCATCATCGTCGTCCTCGGAGCCACCGGCATCCGGACAGCGATCTTCAATGCTGTGCCCCACGCGCTGAAGGTGGCGATCACGGTCGGCATCGGCCTGTTCATCGCATTCATCGGCTTCGTCAACTCCGGCTTCGTCACCCGCACCCCGGCAGGACCTCCCGTCCAGCTGGGACAGGACGGCTCGATCGCATCGCTGCCGACTCTGGTGTTCGTCGTGGCGCTGATCCTCATCGGCATCCTCGTCGCACGCAACATTCCGGGCGGAATCCTCATCGGCATCATCGTGGCTACGATCCTGGCCATGATCATCCAAGCATTTGCGAAGCTGGGCACCGTGGGTGACCCGGTCAGTCCGGATCCGAGGGGCTGGAACCTCGCCGCGCCTGAGATTCCCGCCCAGGTCGTCGCCTTGCCCGACTTCTCCCTCGTCGGAGCCTTCGACCTGTTCGGAGCCTTCGAGCGCATCGGTGTCCTCGCGGCCACAATGCTCGTCTTCACCCTGGTGTTCACGAACTTCTTCGACGCCATGGGCACGATGACCGGTCTGGCCCGCAGCGCCGGTCTGCAGACGAAGGACGGAATGTTCCCCCGCATCCGCGGTGCATTCATCGTCGAAGGCATCGGTGCCGTCGCCGGTGGTGGAGCCTCCGCCTCGTCGAACACTGTGTTCGTCGACGCGGCAGCCGGCATCGCCGAAGGTGCCCGAACGGGACTCGCCGCCTGCATCACGGGCGTGCTGTTCCTGGTGTCGATGTTCTTCGCACCGCTCATCGGCGTCATTCCGATGGAGGCCGGCGCCGCGGCGCTCGTCGTCGTCGGCGCCATGATGGTCACACAGATCCGCGAGATCGACATGAGTGACTTCAGGACCTCGCTGCCGGTGTTCCTGACCATGGTCACCATGCCGCTGACCTATTCGATCGCCAACGGAATCGGCGTCGGATTCATCTCCTGGGCACTCATCCACGCGATGAGCAAGCGCGGCCGGGACGTGCACTGGCTTCTCTGGGTCGTCTCCGCCGGATTCGTTCTGTACTTCGTTCGCGGACCGATTTCGGCTATCTTGGGAGGATGACGAATATGTCTGAGATCACAGCTTGGTCGAAAGGCCAGATCGCACACGGGTGCTGAGAACGATTGAGTCGACGGCCGCGGGTGCCAGACCCGTGCCGCGACACCACGTTCTTCGCTGCTGTTCGCATGGATAACCAGAAGTTTCGAAGAACGAAGCAAATGTTCTAACCATGCACTGTGCGCCGCATAGACGAGGCGCAGGAGGTAAGTGCGATGTCTGCTCCGGCAACTCAACGTTCCACCGCCCAGGTTTCAGTGAACTCAGACGTTCACGAATTCGACGGGCCACCACATACAAATGCTCTCGACTTCCTCCGCGGAGTCGGCCTCACCGCAGCCAAAGAAGGCTGCGCCGAAGGCGAATGCGGGGCCTGCGCGATCATGGTCGCCCGCCCCGATGCCGATGGCTCAACCCGCTGGACATCGATCAACTCGTGCCTGCTGCCTGCCGCCGCACTCGACGGCCAGGAAGTCATCACGGCAGAAGGCCTCGCCGACGGTGAGTCCGTCCACCCCGTCCAGGAAGAGATGGCCGTGCGCGGCGGATCCCAATGCGGATACTGCACCCCCGGCTTCATCTGCTCGATGGCCGCCGAATACTACCGCCCCGAACGCGCCGACGACGCCGCAGAGGCCACCGCTGACGCAGGCGAGCACGAGCATCACTGCGGTCCCAACGGCTTCGACATCCACTCCCTGTCCGGCAACCTCTGCCGCTGCACCGGCTACCGCCCCATCCGCGACGCCGCCTACGCACTCGGCCAGCCCGAACCCGGCGACACGATCGCCCAGCGACAGCAGAACCCGGCACCCGCCTCGGCGAGCACCGACATCCATCGCGCGGACACAGCCACCGGTGAGACCGGACGTTTCCGTCGCCCCTCCACCCTCGCCGAGGCGCTGGATATCTTGGCGAGCGAACCCGAGGTTCTCGTGGTCGCCGGCGCCACCGACTGGGGTGTGGAGGTCAACATCAAGGGGGCACGGGCGAAGTCGATGCTCGCCATCGACCGTCTGCCCGAGCTGCGCGGCATCCGCCGCACTCCCGAGTACATCGAACTCGGTGCCGCTCACACCCTGAGTGAACTCGAACGCGAACTCGCCGGTTCGATCCCGCTGCTGGGCAAGCTGATCCCGCAGTTCGCCTCCCGCCTCATCCGCAACGCCGCCACCATCGGCGGCAACCTCGGCACAGGCTCACCCATCGGCGACACCCCGCCGGCACTCCTGGCCCTGGACGCGCAGCTCGTGCTCACCTCGGCGATGGGATCTCGGGTCGTGGAGCTGGCTGAGTACTTCACCGGCTACCGGCAGACCGTGCGCGAGGCCGGTGAACTCATCACCGCCATCCGCATTCCGCTGCCGCTGGCACCCATGACCTCATTCCAGAAGATCGCGAAGCGCCGCTTCGACGACATCTCCTCGGTCGCCATCGGCTACGCGGTCACCGTCGACGGCGGGATCGTGACCAAGGCCAGACTGGGACTCGGGGGAGTCGCAGCCACCCCGCTGCGCGCCACTGCCACCGAAGCCCAGCTCGAAGGCTCACCCTGGAGCCTCGAAACTGTCCATGCAGCGGCAGAGACACTGGCCGCAGAAGGCACCCCGATGGATGATCACCGGGCGAGTGCGAAATATCGGACCGCGATGCTGCGGTCCTCATTGGAACGCTTCTATGCCGAACAGGAGGCAGCACGATGAGCCACCTCTCACAGCGACCCACCGACCCCATCGTCGGCGAGTCCCATCACCACGAAAGCGCCTTCGGTCACGTCACCGGAGCGGCCCTCTACACCGATGACCTCGTGGGACGCCTCGCAGGAGTCCTCCACGCCTATCCCGTGCAGTCCACCCAGGCGCACGCGAAACTGGGCAAGGTCGACATCGAGCCCGCCTATCAGGTGCCCGGAGTCGTCCGCGTCATCACCGCGGCAGACGTCCCCGGAGTCAACGACCAGGGCGTCAAACACGATGAGCCGATGCTGCCCGTCGACGAAGTGATGTTCTTCGGCCAGCCCATCGCCTGGGTCCTCGGCACCGACTTGGAGGCGGCGAAGGCCGGAGCCGCGACAGTGGTCGTGGACTACGAGCCACTGCCCTCGCTGGTCACTGTGCGTGAGGCGATCGATGCGCAGAGCTTCCACGGTGTCCAGCCCGTCATCGACAAGGGTGACGCGGACGGCGCCTTCGCCGATGCCGCGCACGTCTTCGAAGGCGAGTTCGAGTTCGCCGGACAGGAGCACTTCTACCTCGAGACCCAGGCCTCACTGGCCCACGTCGACGAGAGCGGACAGGTCTTCGTCCAATGCTCGACGCAGCACCCCACCGAGACCCAGGACATCGTCTCCCACGTCCTCGGAGTTCCCGCCCACGAGGTGACCGTGCAGTGCCTGCGCATGGGCGGCGGCTTCGGCGGCAAGGAAATGCAGCCCCACGGCTACGCCGCACTCGCGGCCCTCGGCGCGAAGCTCACCGGTCGCCCGGTGCGCCTGCGACTCAACCGCACGCTCGACATCACCATGACCGGCAAGCGCCACGGCTTCCACTCCTCGTGGAAGATCGGCTTCACCGACGAGGGCAAGATCCTCGCCCTCGACGCGACGCTGACCGCCGACGGCGGGTGGAGCCTCGACCTGTCCGAGCCCGTGCTCACCCGCGCCATGTGCCATATCGACAACGCCTACTGGGTGCCCAACATCCGGGTGGCCGGACGCATCGCGAAGTGCAACAAGACTTCACAGACGGCCTTCCGCGGATTCGGCGGACCCCAGGGCATGCTCGTGATGGAGGACATCCTCGGCCGAGTCGCCCCGAAACTGGGACTCAGTGTCCGCGAACTGCGCCGCCGCAACTTCTACTCCGCCGGCCAGGACACCCCCTACTACCAGCCCGTGCGCCATCCCGAACGGATGGAAGCCGCCTGGGACCAGCTCCTGACCTCCGCCGAGGTGGAGACTCGGGAAGCTGAGATCGCCGAATTCAATGCCCGGAACGAGAACGTCAAACGCGGGCTCGCTCTGACCCCGGTGAAGTTCGGGATCTCGTTCAACCTCACCGCCTTCAACCAGGGTGGGGCCCTCGTGCTCGTGTACAAGGACGGTTCCGTCCTCGTCACCCACGGCGGCACCGAAATGGGGCAGGGCCTGCACATGAAGATGCTGCAGGTCGCGGCCACCACCCTCGGTGTGCCCCTGTCCACGGTGCGGCTTGCGCCCACGCGCACGGACAAGGTTCCCAACACCTCGGCGACGGCGGCGAGCTCCGGCACCGACCTCAACGGCGGTGCGGTCAAGGACGCCTGCGAGCAGATTCTGGGCCGCCTGACGCAGGTCGCCGCCGGGATCCTCGGGGCTCCGGCACACGAGGTCAGCGTCAGCCGCGGCATCGTCAGCGCCCTGTCATCGAAGAAGACGGTGACCTGGGAAGAGCTCATCAATGCCGCCTACTTCCAGCGGATCCAGCTCTCGGCCTCCGGGTTCTACCGGACCGAGGGACTGCACTGGGACCTGTCGCTGATGACCGGCGAACCCTTCAAGTACTTCGCCTACGGCGCTGCCGCGAGCGAGGTCGAGGTCAACCGCTTCGACGGCTCCTACCGGCTGCGCCGCGTCGACATCGTCCATGACGTCGGGGACTCGCTCTCACCGCTCATCGACTTGGGCCAGATCGAAGGCGGCTTCGTCCAGGGCGCCGGGTGGCTGACCTTGGAGGACCTGCGCTGGGACGAATCTGACAAGCCCAGCCGGGGACGCCTGGCGACCCAGGCCGCAAGCACGTACAAGATCCCGAGCTTCTCCGAAGCACCCGAGGTCTTCAACGTCTCGCTGCTGGACAAGGCCCACGAAGAGGGCGCGGTCTACGGTTCGAAGGCCGTGGGTGAACCCCCGCTCATGCTCGCCTTCTCCGTCCGTGAGGCCCTGCGCGATGCCGTGGCCGCCTTCGGTGAGCCAGGCCGATCCGTGCAGCTGAACTCGCCGGCCACGCCCGAATCCGTGTTCTGGGCCATCGAATCGGTGCGCTCGCCAGTCGCCAGCGATGCTTCCGTGCCTGGTGATGCTGCGCAGGGGAGCCCAGAAGGCATCAGTGTCCCGTCATGACCTGGATGGACACAGCAGCCGAGCTTCGCAGGGCTCGAGTGCCGGCCGTCCTCGTCACTCTCGCCTCGGTCCGCGGGCATGCCCCGCGTGAGGCCGGCGCGAAGCTGATCGTCACCGCCGATGACCTGCATGGGACCATCGGCGGCGGCAATCTCGAGATGACGGCCGTTACTCGAGCCCGCGAGATCCTCGCGGCCGAGTCGGACTCCGAACCGGAGATGCTCACGCTGCGGCTCAACGACAAGGCACCGGCCAAGTACGGACGTCAGTGCTGCGGGGGAGAGGTCAGCGTTCTGCTCGAACCGCTGCCCGTTCCCGCCTCGGTGGCGATCTTCGGTGCCGGCAACATCGGACTCGAACTCACCCGGATCCTGGCCCGCCACGACATCGACGTCCACGTCAGCGACTCCCGTCCCGAGCACCTTGAGGAGCTCGACCGACTGGAGCCGTCAGTGGCGCAGATCCACCGCGAGTTCGCCGTCGTCGGCGAGGAGGTGCTCGTCGGGCTGCCCGCGGGCGCCCACGTGCTCATCATGACCCACGACCACGCCGAGGATCTCCACCTCTGCGATGCCGCACTGACCCGCGGCGACCTCGGCTCCATCGGCCTCATCGGGTCGAGCGCCAAATGGCAGCGCTTTCGGAAGAATCTCGTTGCCGAGGGCCACACACCCGAGACCGTCGACACCATCGACTGCCCCATCGGCCTCCCAGACCTGCCCGGCAAGCAGCCAGCGACGATCGCGCTCAGCGTCGCCGCCGACCTCCTGCGCCGCATGGGCTGAGCCTCTCGACAGACCGACTTTTTCACCTTTCAAGGAGTACCCCTATGTTCATCTACCGCGCCCGTGTCTTCGACACACCGACCGACCCCTTCAGCGGGGGAAGCCTGCGCTCTGAGTCAGACGTCGCACTCGTCGTCGATGACGGACTGATCATCGCCCGCACCGATTTCGCGAGTGCGACCGCGGACCATCCCGACGCCGAGGTGGTCGACCTCCGTGCTGGTGTCCTCATCCCCGGACTCATCGACACCCACGTCCACTACCCGCAGATCCGTGCCATCGGCTACCTCGGCAAACCCCTGCTCGACTGGCTCGACCACTGCGCCCTGCCCGAAGAGGCGAAGCTGGGCGATCACGACTATGCCTCGGCCCTGGCCGGCGAGTTCCTCACCGGACTGACCTCGGCGGGGACCACCTCGGCGATGGTCTTCGGTTCGCACTTCGCCACCGCGATGGACACCTTCTTCACCCAGGCCGCCGAGGTGGGTCTGCGGATCACATCGGGACTGGTCACCAGCGACACGATCCTCCCGGAACCGCTGCTGACGAGCGTGGAGAGATCCGTGTCCGAGAGCCAGGACCTCATCGATCGTTGGCATGGGAAGGGCCACCTTCGGTACGCGGTGACTCCGCGCTTCTCGTTCTCCGCCGGTCAGGAGCTGCTGGCGGCCGGCGGGCAGCTGGTGGCCGACAACCCGGGCATCTGGGTGACCTCGCACCTCAACGAGAACCGCGACGAGATCGCCGGTGTCGCCGAGAAGTTCCCCGAGGCACTCGACTACCTCGACACCTACGATCGGGCCGGCCTGCTCAATCGGCAAACGATCCTGGCCCACAACGTCCACCCGAGCGACCGCGAACTGGCACGGATGGCTGAAGTGGGGGCCGCCTCGGCGCACTGCCCGACCTCGAACTCGAACCTGGCCAGCGGTTTCTTCCCGCTGCGCCGACACATCGAGGCCGGGGTCCGTGTGGCACTGGGCTCCGACGTGGGCGCGGGAACCGGATTCTCACTGTTCAAGGAGGGTGTCCAGGCCTACTTCATGCAGCAGCTCGATCCCTCCGGCGGTCTGCCGCTGAGTTCGGCACATCTGCTGCACCTGGCCACTGCGGCCGGCGCCGAGGCACTGGAACTGAGCGACCAAGTTGGGGACCTGTCCGAGGGCAAGCGCTTCGATGCCGCCTACATCCAGCCGACCGAGGGTCAGCCCCTGGCCGTGGGGCTTGAGCACGCCAGCAGTGATAACGACGCTCTGGCGAAGATCTTCGCCATGGGGACCCCGGCCGACATCGCCCAGGTGTGGGTCGACGGTCGGCTCGTCAAGGGCTGAGGATCAGCGGTGGTTGTCTGAATCGCTGGTGACCACCTGTTTCACGCTGGCGGTGTCGACGATGTCTCCGCAGTCGATCGCGGCTTGGATCTCCTCGGCCTGCTCATCGGGTACGAGCGGGATCTCCTCGCCGTCGCAGTCGACGAACTTCCCATCGATGAACTGATCGCCCTCGCGCAGATCCTTGAGGTTCGAGGGCGTGAGGAAGCGTGCCGGTTTCGCGGCGTAGACGGAAGCGTTGGTCGAGTTGCCGAAGCGCAGCTCGTTGAACAGGAGGTTGAGCAGCACCGCCATGATCGCGGCCGAGGAGATTCCCGAGTGGAAGATCGTCTGCACCCAGGACGGAAAATGCTCGTAGAAGTCGGGCTTGACCACGGGGACGAGGGCGAAGGCGAGGGACGCGGAGACGATGATGAGGTTCATATTGCCCTCGAACTTCACCTCCTTGAGGTTGCGGATGCCTGATCCCGACACGGTTCCGAAGAGGATGAAGCCGGCGCCGCCGAGGACGGGCATCGGCACCGCAGCGACGACCTGACCGAGCACGGGCATGAGCCCCAGGAGGATGAGGATGACGCCGCCCGCGGAGACGACGAAGCGGGAGCGGACTCCTGTCAGCGCCACGAGGCCCACGTTCTGCGCGAAGGCCGATTGGGTGAAGGAGCCGAAGAAGGGTGCGATGACCGAGGAGGCCATGTCGGCGCGCAGGCCGGCCGCGACCCGCTTCTTGTCGACCGGGGTGCCGATGATCTCGCCGACGGCCAGCACATCGGCCGCGGTCTCGGTCTTGATGACGAGGATGACGATGAGCATCGACCCGATCGCTGCGAGGTCGAAGGTCGGTGCGCCGAAGGGCAGCAGACCCGGGATCGCCACGGGGGCACCCTGCCCGACCTCGGAGAAGTCGGTCATGCCCATGGCGGCACCGATGCCCGTGCCGATGATGAGACCGAGCAGAATCGACAGCCGCGAGATGGCGGCCGAGCCGACCTTGCTCAGCAGCAGGATGACGGCGAAGGTGATGAAGGCCAGGGCGATGTTCTGCACTGAGCCGTAGTCCGCAGCGGCCTCATCGTCGCCCATGGCCCAATTGGCGGCCGTCGGGATGAGCGTGAGTCCGATGGCAGTGATGACCACCCCGGTGACCACGGGTGGGAAGAAGCGGATGATCCGCGCGAAGAACGGGGCGACGACGAAGCCGATGACGCTGGCGACGATGACCGCGCCGAAGATGTCGCTGAGACTGCCGCCGCCGGTGAGAATGGCGAGCATCGTCGCGACTCCGGCAAAGGAGACGCCCTGGATGAGCGGCAGCTTCGACCCGACGAGGGGAAAGCCGATGCTCTGGATGAGTGTGGCGATGCCGCCGACGAAGAGGCTGGCGGTGACCAGCGCGACGAGCTGATCGCCGTCGACTCCGGCCGCCTTGCCGATGATGAGGGGCACCGCGATGATGCCGCCGTACATCGTGAGGACATGCTGGAGCCCGTAGGCGAAGAGCTTGGGCACAGGGAGCCACGCGTCTTCGGGTCGCTTGGACCCGGGCGGGAGGGACTTCGTCGTCGAATTCTCGGTCATATCTCAGCCTTCCGGAGTAAGCCTCATTACTCTTCCGTATCGTGGATTCGATCTTCCACAAAGTGTGATCTCCACTACGTTCTGCCTCTTTTTCTGCGAAGTCAAATAAGGGATTCGGGTAGCTGATTTCGAATTTCGGGGCAAGTTGTCGGCACTCCGCTGCCGTCGAGAATTTCTGAGTATTCCGCCTCGGTGGGTTGACCTCGTCTCAGTTGCCTGCCTATGCTTGATTTCATCAAACGGAAATGAGTTTCCACAATACGGAAAACATGAATCCACACTCGCAGCGACGCGAAGGAGAATCCCATGACGACATTCGATTTCACCAATGCCGACAGCTACATCCTCAACTGCTCCACCCTGCTCACCGAGCTGCCCGTGATGGAGCGGGCGCAGGCGGCCAAGGATGCCGGCTTCAGCCAGGTCGAGTTCTGGTGGCCCTTCGACGGCAACCCGAGGCCCACCTCGGCGGAGGTCGATGAGTTCATCGCCTCACTCGACAAGGCCGGAGTCGAACTCAAGGGCCTGAACTTCTGGGCCGGGAACATGGCCGCCGGCGACCGGGGCATGGTCTCGATCAAGGGCGCCGAGGCCGACTTCGCGGCCAACGTCGACATCGTCGTCGAGATCGGCCGTCGCACCGGCTGCCGCGCCTTCAACGCCCTCTACGGTCTGCGCACCGAAGGCCAGACGCCCGAAGAGCAGGACGAGGTGGCCGTGGCCAACCTCAAGCTCGCCGCCGACGCCGTGGCCGCCATCGACGGCACCGTGCTCGTCGAACCCGTCTCCGGAGCCGAGGACTACCCGCTCAAGCGCGCCTCCGACGCCGCCGCGGTGGTCCAGCGGGTCCGTGCTCAGGGCGTTGCCAACATCGCCGTCCTCGCCGACTTCTTCCACATGTCGATCAACGGCGACGACGTGGCCGCGGTCATCGAGGCCGACGCCGCGAAGTTCGGACACATCCAGATCGCCGACGCCGCCGGCCGCGGAGCACCCGGAACGGGCGAACTGCCCCTGCAGGACTGGATCAACCGCTCCTACGAACTCGGCTACACCGGCTCCATCGCCCTCGAATACAAGCAGGATCGCGCCACCGCATTCGAATGGCTCGCGAACTGAAACCGTCTCCACCTCCGACATTCCTCACCAGATAGGACACGAACATGAGCAAGACAATCGCATTCATCGGACTCGGAATCATGGGTCTGCCGATGGCCAAGAACCTCGTCAGCGCCGGCTTCACCGTCCGCGGCTACAATCGCTCGCCCGAGAAGGCCGCCGAGCTCGCGAAGGCAGGCGGTCAGGCCGCAGGCACCATCGCCGAGGCGGTCGACGGTGCCGATGTCATCATCACCATGGTCCCGGACTCGCCCGACGTCGAAGACGTCCTCACCCGTGAGGACGGCATCCTCGCTCACGCCAAGTCCGGCGCGTACTGGATCGACAACTCGACCATCCGCCCCGACGTCGCCAAGAACCTCTCCGCTCAGGCAGCTGAGAAGGGGCTCAAGCCTCTCGACGCACCGGTCTCCGGTGGCGAAGCTGGCGCGGTCAGCGGTGCGCTGTCGATCATGGTCGGCGGAGACCAAGCCGACTTCGACGCCGTGGTCGATGTCTTCGATGCCGTCGGCAAGACCATCGTCCTCGTCGGACCCTCGGGCTCGGGGCAGACCGTGAAGGCCGCGAACCAGCTCATCGTCGCCGGCAACATCGAACTCCTTGCCGAAGCAGTCGTCTTCCTCGAGGCCTACGGAGTCGAGACCACCTCGGCGCTGCAGGTCCTCGGCGGGGGACTGGCCGGATCGAAGGTTCTTGAGCAGAAGGGCCAGAAGATGCTCGACCGCTCCTTCGATCCCGGGTTCCGCCTGGCACTGCACCACAAGGACATGGGCATCGTCACCGCAGCTGCCCGCGAAGCCGGCGTCGCGATCCCACTCGGATCGGCCGTCGCCCAGCTTGTGGCCTCGACCGTCCAGCAGGGCAACGGGGGACTCGACCACTCGGGTCTGTTCACCGTCGTCGAGCAGCTCTCGGGCAAGAAATAATCCCCACCACTATCCGGACCGGCGACAGCGTCGTCGCCGGTCCACTGAACTTCGGTCCTTGACTGGGCCACTGAAACGAAGGAAGAACAATGACACGTATGCGCGCAGTTGACGCAGTGGTGCTCATCCTCGAAAAGGAAGGCGCCACGGAAACATTCGGCCTGCCGGGCGCGGCCATCAACCCGCTGTACTCGGCGATGAAGGCCCACGGCGGAATCCGCCACACACTGGCCCGCCACGTCGAAGGGGCCTCCCACATGGCCGACGGGTACACACGGGCAGCGGCCGGGAACATCGGCATCTGTCTCGGCACCTCGGGACCGGCCGGCACCGACATGATCACCGGACTCTACGCCGCAGCCGCGGACTCGCAGCCCATCCTGTGCATCACCGGACAGGCTCCCGTCGCGGTCCTCGACAAGGAGGACTTCCAGGCCGTGGACATCGCCTCCATCGCGAAGCCCGTGACCAAGATGGCCAAGACCGTGCTCGAGGCCGGTCAGGTCCCCGGGGTCTTCCAGTCGGCCTTCCAGCTGATGCGCTCGGCCCGTCCCGGACCGGTGCTCATCGACCTGCCGATCGATGTCCAGCAGACCGAGATCGATTTCGACATCGACACCTACGAACCGTTGGTGCCATCGAAGCCGGCGGCAACCTCGGCGCAGGCGGAGAAGGTCCTCGACCTCATCGCAGCGGCGAAGCACCCGCTCATTATCGCCGGCGGCGGCATCTTCAACGCCGATGCCGCGGACAAGCTCGTCGAATTCGCCGAGGCGACCTCGATCCCGGTCTCGCCGACCCTGATGGGCTGGGGCGCGATTCCGGACGACCACCCGCTGCAGGCAGGCATGGTCGGCATCCAGACCCACGTGCGCTACGGCAATGCCTCGTTCCTGGAATCCGACCTGGTCATCGGCATCGGCAACCGCTGGGCCAACCGTCACACCGGTGACCTGGGGGTCTATCGCAAGGGCCGGAAGTTCGTCCATATCGACATCGAGCCGACCCAGATCGGGCGCGTGTTCTCACCCGACTACGGTGTCGTCTCCGATGCCGGAGCCGCCCTCGATGCTCTGCTCACGGCCGCACGCGGTCGCAGCGGCGGCGCGAGCCTGCCGGACTTCACCGGCTGGGCCGGCGAGTGCACGGATCGGAAGTCCACCGAGCACCGCAAGACCAACTACACGGACATGCCGATCAAGCCGCAGCGCGTCTACCAGGAGATGAACGCTGCCTTCGATGAGGACGTGACCTATGTGTCGACGATCGGCCTGAGCCAGATCGCCGGGGCGCAGATGCTCCACGTGTACAAGCCGCGCCACTGGATCAACGCGGGTCAGGCCGGACCCTTGGGCTGGACCGGACCGGCCGCGCTGGGTGTGGCGAAGGCCAAGCCGGATGAGACCGTGGTCGCGCTCTCCGGTGACTACGACTTCCAGTTCATGATCGAGGAGCTCGCCGTCGGTGCGCAGCACAAGATCCCGTACCTGCATGTCGTCGTCAACAACTCCTACCTAGGCCTGATCCGTCAGTCACAGCGCGGCTTCGACATGGACTACGAGGTGTCGTTGGCCTTCGAGAACATCAACTCCTCGGGTGAGGCCGCGAGCTACGGCGTCGACCATGTGGCCGTCGCACAAGGCTTGGGCTGCAAGGCGCTGCGCGTCGAAGACCCCGAGCTCATCGGCGAGGGGCTGCGGGTGGCGAAAGAGCTCATGAGTGAGCACCAGGTGCCAGTGGTACTCGAGGTCATCCTCGAGCGCGTCACGAACATCTCGATGGGGGCCGCCCTCGACGCGATCAACGAGTTCGACGTCCTCGCCCAGACTCCGGCAGATGCGCCCACCGCGCTGACGCCGATGGGTGAACTGGCCGCGGCGAAGTAGTTGGGGCGCGGCCGGCGCGGCGCGGTTCAGTAGCCGCGCCAGATGTCGGCTGCACCACATTTGGTATACCATAGTCCCGGGAGCGTCGGAGGGTTGGTTCCGACACTCCCGGGACTTGTCTGACATGCTTGGCGAGACACGTCGCAGCAGACATCGGGCATCGATGCCGTGGAAACGACCGGGATCGATGCCGAGCAGAGAACTTGGCCTGCGGGCCGATGAAACGAGGAGGATGCATGAACGTCGATGACGCCGGTACACAGGGTCCTGACCAGGACTTCGACCTGATCATTCGGGCACAGCGGGCAGTTCTGCCCGAGGGCGTGAGCGCGGCCGAGATCGGCGTTCGTGCGGGCAAGATCGTCGAGGTCGCCACCGGGGGAGCGGTGCTCAGCGGTGCCGCCTCGGCGGATGCGAAGGTTGTCGACGTCGATGAGTCGCAGGTTCTCCTGCCCGGGCTCGTCGATTCGCACGTGCATGTCAATGACCCGGGCCGCAGCGAATGGGAAGGCTTCGCCAGTGCCACCCGCGCCGCAGCCGCCGGCGGGGTGACGACGATCGTCGACATGCCGCTGAACTCCCTGCCGCCGACCGTCAACGTCGAATCCCTCGACATCAAGCGCGAAGTAGCCGCATCCAAGGCATTCATCGATGTCGGCTTCTGGGGCGGGGCGATCCCCGGCAATACCGGTGACCTCAAGCCCCTCTTCGACGCGGGCGTCTACGGTTTCAAGTGCTTCCTCGAAGACTCGGGAGTCGATGAGTTCCCACCGCTGGAGCCAGATGAGCTGCGCGCCGATCTGGCCGAGCTCGCGAAGTACGACGGCCTGCTCATCGTCCACGCCGAGGACCACTCGGTCATGGCCGAGGCCCCGAAGAACTCGGGCCGCAAGTTCAGCGACTTCCTCGCCTCCCGCCCGCGCGAGGCCGAGAACGTCGCGATCGCACGGGTCATCGAGGCCGCCCGCGAGACCGGTGCCCGCGCCCACATCCTGCACCTGTCATCGGCAGATGCGCTGCCGCAGATCGCCGCGGCCAAGGCCGAGTGCGTGAAGCTCACCGTTGAGACCTGCCCCCACTACCTCGTGTTCACCGCCGAGGAGATCCCGGACGGAGCGACGACGCACAAGTGCTGCCCGCCGATCCGTGAGGAATCCAACCGCGAGGCCCTGTGGCAGGGCCTGGTCGACGGCACGATCGACTGCATCGTCTCCGACCATTCGCCCTCGACGGCCGAACTCAAACTGCTCGACACCGGCGACTTCGGGGCAGCCTGGGGCGGAATCTCCTCGCTGCAGCTGGGTCTCTCCCTTGTATGGACCGAGGCTGCCAAGCGCGGCATCGACCTCGCCGAGGTGGTGGCCTGGATGTCCAGTGCCCCCGCCTCCGTCGCTGGAGTGGAGAACAAGGGCGCGATCGCACTCGGCAACGACGCGGACTTCGCAGTCTTCGCTCCCGACGAGGAGTGGACGGTCGCAGCCGCCGAGCTCTACCACCGCAACCAGATCAGCGCCTACGACGCCCGCACCGTCCGCGGCGCCGTCAAGCAGACGATCCTCCGCGGCGCCCCCGTGAACTTCGACGAGCCCCAGGGCCACCTCCTCCGCGCCCGCTGAGGCGCGCCTCGCAAGGGGCTTCATCGTTACAGCAACCTTCCGGGCGCTGAGCAACCTTTAGCGGGGTTGCTCAGCGCCCGGAAGGTTGCTCAGTTTGATGACGCGAAGCATTCGGGTTGCTGAGGTACGAAGTTGTTGCTGACGATACGACCACCTCTGTGCACAGGTTTATCCACAGAATCGCGGAATATGTTGCTGTTTGCTGTTGAATGATGCAATTTAGTTGTTATGTATGCGCACATCACCGCCGCACGTCTGGTTCGCTTGGGATTCTCTCGAGAGGAAATCCGGCGAGCGCTGCGCTGCTGCCTGCGCAGGGTGGCGCGAGGCCGATATGTCACCGAGTTCGTCTGCGCTGATGCAGCTCATAGCGAGCTTTGGGAATCGATCAAGAGCGGTTCCAGCAGTGAGTTCGTCCAATTCGGGGATATCCGGGACCAGGTCGAGAGACTCAAGGTACTTATCCGGGCTCGAGCAGAGCATCTTCAGGAGGGTCTGCTCAGTCGGAGTACTCCACGTGGAGGAGAAATCTTCAGCCACCTGTCCGCAGCGCTCATCCATGAACTGCCCGTGAGCTCCCTCAGCGAGCATCGGGTGGAAGTTGTACGGCCAAAGGTCAGCCGCACTTATACCAATCTGCGGGTCCGGCGTCGTTTGATACCTCAAACCCAGATGGTCAAGATCGGCATATATGCAGTGACCTCACTGGAGCGGTCGCTCATCGACGTAGCGCGTGACTATCCGCTGAGCGTCTCAGTGCCGATGCTCGACCATGCTTTGCGCTGTGGCTCTGCAGATCTCGACGATGTGAGGACGGTTGTCTCTGCCTGCGTTGAGATAGAGGGTTCGCGAAATGTGGAGAACGCTCTTGAGCTAGCCGACGGTCGTCGGGAATCCGTCGCCGAATCGGTCTGTGCTGTGCGATTCTACGAGTTCGGAATTGTCGGATTCCTCCCACAGGTGAACATCTTCGACACTGCCCGGAACTGGTTGGGACGAGTCGACTTCTGCCATGAGAAGGCCAAGATCATCGTCGAGGTCGACGGAATGGGTAAGTACGGACTCGGCTCCGGGGATCCGAAGAAGGAGATCGAGAAGGAGAAGCTGCGGGAGTCGGCCCTCAGCGCCGCGGGCTATCTGGTGATCCGGTTGACCTGGAGGCAGCTCTACCGATCAGAGCTCTTCCATCACATCCTCAATGCAACTGCCACGCGGCTCTCGTCGAACTGAGCAACCTTTCGGGCGCGTAGCAACCTCGCTAAAGGTTGCCAAGCGCCGGGAAGGTTGCTCAGCCGTGCAAGAAGAGCTGGCGTCAGGCGCCGAGCTTTTCGCGGAGGCGGGCGACGTGGCCGTCGGCGTCGACGTTGTATTCGACGTCGGAGAGGGTGCCGTCTTCGGCGATGACGAAAGTAGAGCGCAGCGTGCCTTCGAAGGTGTTGCCGTTGATCGTCTTCTCACCAAACGATCCGTAGGTCTGCGCGAGTTCTGCACCCGGGTCAGAGAGCAGTGGGAAGGTCAGCTGCTGGTCGTCCGTGAACGCCTGCAGTGCCTCAGCGTCGTCGGGGGAGACCCCGAGCACCTGGAATCCTGCAGCGGCCAGGGACGAGAAGTTGTCGCGGAAGTCGCAGGCCTCTGTCGTGCAGCCGGGTGTTGCGGCCTTCGGGTAGAAGTAGAGGATGACCTTCTGCCCGGCGAAGTCCGCCTTCGAGTAGGTCTTTCCGCTGGCATCGGCCAGGGAGAAATCCGGTGCGGTCTGTCCGACTTCGAGCTGTGTCGCCATGATGATGCGTCCTTTCGTAGATGACTGCTTGTGATGGTGATGGTCAGTTCTGTTGCGCGCCCGCGACGCCTGCGCGCGTACCTGCGACCACGAGCGCGCACGCGTGAGCGGCGGTGGCTTCGATGAGCTCCTCGGCGCGGCCGGAGAGCTCGGCAAGGTCGGCCGGGCCCTGCGCGATCGACAAGGCCGCGGTGATTCCTGCGGCACGGCATTCGGCGGGGCTGAGGGCGACGCGGCCTGCGACGACGATGATCCTCGCCGAGGCGGGGGCATAGTCGCGTACGGCCGCGACGACCTTCCCACCCAGGGACTGGGAGTCGAAGGATCCTTCGCCCGTGAGCACGATGTCGGCGGCGGCCAGGGCCTCGGTCAGCCCCACGGCCTCGGCGACCATCGTCGACCCGGGCACCACCTCGGCGCCTACTAGGCTCGTCAGAGCCAGCGGGATTCCCCCGGCGGCACCGAAGCCAGGCGTCGCCGACAGGGACTTCGCCTCGGCCGGGGAGCCGGCGAGCACCTCGGCGAGGTGGGCCAGGCCGGAGTCGAGGACGGCAACGGACGCGGCATCGGCGCCCTTCTGCGGACCGAAGACCGCGGCAGCTCCACGGGGGCCGGTGAGCGGATTGTCGACGTCGACGGCGATGCGCCAGCGGACCTGAAGGGCACGCGGATCCAGCGCTGAGGCATCGACGGCGGCCAGGGCCGACAGCCCACCGCCACCGGGAGCGATGGGGGCACCGGAGGAGTCAGTGAAGGCTGCGCCCAGGGCCATGGCGATGCCGACGCCGCCATCGGTGCTCGCCGAGCCCCCGATGCACAGCAGGATCTCTTCGACCCCCTGGTCCAGGACGTGGCGGGCGATGAGGCCCACGCCGTAGGTGTCGGCGCGCTCGGGTGCGAGGGCGACGTCGGAGACCTGGGGGAGGCCGTTGGCCTGAGCGGCCTCGATGACCGCGGTCTTTCCATCGGCGGAGATGCCGAACAGGGCGGTCGTCGGCCGACCGAGGGCATCGACGACGTCGACCGATCGGGCCGGGGTGCCCCACACGGCGAGCAGTGCGTCGAGGGTTCCCTCGCCGCCGTCGGCGAAGGGCAGGTCGGTGATCTGCGAGTCGGGGAACACTTGGCGGGCACCGCGAGCCAAGGCGGCGGCCGCGGCGGGGGCGCTGGCCGAACCCTTGAAGGAATCGGGCGCGCAGACGATCGTGGGTGCTTCCATACTCATGACGTCATTCAACCTCATTGTCGAGAAAACGATGGCCAAGTGCCCAGAACGCGGACTGCGCGTGGGACTCTTCCACCACTATCCGCTTTGTGGAATAACTTTTCCAAATTCAACAGGAAAGTGCCTTCAGCGACAACGCCAGGAATTTGACTTAGCGCGAACCTGGGGTCAAACTCGAAGCAGTTAAATGGAAATAATCTTCCGTGATGTGAAACACATTCTCAGTGCTTGAGCATCTCGATTTTCTCAGGAGGTCAATGTGGACCTAAGCGAGTTCAATCAGCTGTCGACCGACGATGCCCGTACGACCCTGCGCCCGTGCCTGGACGTCGACCGGTGGATCGACGGGGTCGTCTCCGCACGCCCGTTCTCCAGCGTGGAAGCCGCCCTTGAGGCCGCCCGCACCAGCGCCGCCCCACTGACCGATGACGAGATCAATCAGGCCATGTCCCACCATCCCCGGATCGGTGAGAAGGCTGAAGGCTCGTCCGCCGAGGCGGCCCATTCCTCCCGTGAGCAGGCGGGCCTGGGAGCCCTTGACGGTGACGTCCAGGAACGTCTCGCTGCAGGCAACGCCGCCTACGAAGAGCGCTTCGACCGCGTCTTCCTCATCCGCGCAGCCGGTCGCAGCCCCGAGGAGATCCTCGCCGAGCTCCAGCGCCGCATGGCCAACACCGACACCGACGAACTCGCCGAGGTCGGCGAGCAGCTGATCCAGATCGCCGCACTCAGACTCGAAGGAATCCTCGCATGAGCTTCATCTCCGCCCACGCCCTCGACTCCACACTCGGCACCCCTGCCGCCGACCTCGAGGTCACGCTCTACTCGGGCACCGAGGTGCTCGCCAATGCCCGCACCGACGGCAACGGTCGTGTCTCGGAATTCGGACCGGACCACCTCGGCGCCGGTGATTATCGGATCGTATTCGGTACCGGTGCCTACTTCGAGGCTCAGAGGCAGGATCATTTCCACCCCCAGGTCACGATCGACTTCACGGTCAAGGCGGGCGAGGCGCACTATCACATACCATTGTTGCTGAGTCCGTTCGCGTACAGCACCTACCGCGGCAGCTGAGCGGGCAGCACCACCCATAAGACATCAGGGGAAGCAGGCCCCCTGCAGGATCATGATCCTCAACAAACCGCCGAAGTTCGCTGGGTTCGACGCCCGGCAACCTCGCAAATCAATTGGTCACAGCGGCCATGTCGGACTCGGTGACGAGGCCGGCGCGGTTGCTGGCATAGCAACAGGAGCAAGAAGATGAGCAAGGTGAAACTGACAACGAATCAGTACGGCAAGGCGGAGAACCGTTTGATGAGGGTCTACCGTGACTCCGAACGTCACGAGATCCGCGACCTCAACGTCACCTCCCAGTTGTGGGGCGACTTCGAGACCGCACACACCGAGGGCAACAACGAACACGTCGTCGCCACCGACACCCAGAAGAACACGGTCTTCGCCAAGGCCAAGGAACTCGGAGTGACCTCACCCGAACAGTTCCTCCTCGGCCTCGGTGAGCACTTCACCTCCAGCTTCGACTGGGTCACCGGCGGACGCTGGGCAGCCGAAGAGTACGGCTGGTCGCGCATCAACGACCACAACCACTCGTTCTACAAGTCGGCACCCGAGACCCGCACCGCGGTCCTGACCCGCGACGGCGACGCCAGCACCCTGATCTCCGGCTTCTACGGACTCACTGTGCTCAAGACCACGGAATCAGGATTCGTCGGCTACCCGAAGGACAAGTACACGACCCTGCCGGAGACCGACGACCGCATCCTCGCCACCGACATCGCGACCCGTTGGATCTACAACACCACGGATCTCGACTTCGAGGGCGTGTACACGAAGGTCAAGGAGATCATCCTCGACTCGTTCACCGACCACTACTCGCATGCCCTGCAGCACACCCTGTACCAGATGGGTGAGAAGGTCATCGAGGCTGTGCCGGAGATCGACGAGATCCGCTTCTCCTGCCCGAACAAGCACCATTTCCTCTACGACATCGAACGCTTCGGACTGGAGAACCCGAACGAAGTGCTCATCGTCGCTGATCGCCCCTACGGGTTGATCGAGGCCACCTTCACCCGTGACGGTGTGGAGGAGAACAAGGACGCCTGGGCGCAGATCGCCGGCTTCTGCTGATAATTTCCATAGTCGGGTCCACGGGAAGCACCTTCCCGTGGGCCTGACGTGTTTGAGAGGGAGAACTATGACCCAGGACACAACCTCGGCGATCCCGAGGGGAACCGGTGACGAAGAGATCGACGAGTGGCTCGAGTCCTGGGAGGGGCTTGTCAACCAGCGTGGAACCCTGCGCGCGGCCGAGATCATGGAGGCCCTGCGCCGCCGTGCCGCATCGAACTCGGTGGCCCAGCCGAAGGTCACGACCACGGACTATGTGAACACGATCCCGGCCGATCAGGAACCTGCCTACCCGGGCGATGAGCGCCTTGAGCGCAAGTACCGCAAATGGCTGCGCTGGAACGCCGCGATGCTCGTCCACCGGGCCCAGCGTCCCGAGATCTCCGTCGGCGGACACATCTCGACCTACGCCGGTGCCGCGACCCTCTACGAGATCGGGTTCAACAACTTCTTCCGCGGGCAGAACCACCCCGGCGGCGGCGACCAGGTCTTCTTCCAGGGCCACGCCTCACCCGGCATGTACGCCCGGGCCTACCTCGAGAACCGTCTCGGTGACAAGCAGCTCGACGGCTTCCGACAGGAGGCCTCGAAGGCACCTGACGGCCTGAGCTCCTACCCGCACCCACGCCTGATGCCCGACTTCTGGCAGTTCCCGACTGTGTCGATGGGCCTGGGACCGATCAACTCGATCTACCAGGCACAGATGAACCGCTATCTGCACAATCGCGGCATCAAGGACACCTCCGACCAGCGCGTCTGGGCCTTCCTCGGCGACGGCGAGATGGACGAACCGGAATCACGCGGTGCACTCCAGCTGGCCGCGAACGAGGGCCTGGACAACCTCACCTACGTCATCAACTGCAACCTGCAGCGACTCGACGGACCCGTGCGCGGCAACGGCAAGATCGTGCAGGAACTCGAAGCGGTCTTCACCGGCGCCGGCTGGAACGTCATCAAGGTGCTGTGGGGTCGCGAATGGGACGCCCTGCTCGACGCCGACCACACCGGCTCGCTGGTGCGGATCATGAACGAGACGCTCGACGGTGACTACCAGACCTTCAAGGCCGAGTCCGGCGGGTTCATCCGCGACAACTTCTTCGGTCGTTCACCGGAGACGAAGGGCCTCGTCGAGCACCTGAGCGACGACGACATCTGGAACCTCAAGCGCGGCGGCCACGACTACCACAAGGTCTTCGCCGCCTACCAGCAGGCAGTGAACACGACCGGCAAGCCGACCGTCATCCTTGTCCAGACGGTCAAGGGCTATGGCCTGGGCACGACCTTCGAGTCGCGCAACGCCACCCACCAGATGAAGAAGTTCACCGCCGCCGACGTCAAGGCCTTCCGCGACCGGATGGACATCCCGATCACCGACAAGGTCATCGACGAAGACCCCTACGCGGTGCCCTACTACCACCCGGGCAACGACGCTGAAGAGATTCAGTACATGCTCGAAAAGCGGAAGTCACTGGGCGGGTTCCTGCCCAACCGGAAGCCCGAGAACAGCAAGAAGACCCTGCCCGCGGTCTCCGACAAGGCCTTCTCGCAGACGAAGAAGGGCTCGGGCCACCAGCAGGCCGCGACCACCATGGCCTTCGTCCGCCTGCTCAAGGACCTCATGCGGGAGAAGGGCATCGGCAATCGGATCGTGCCCATCATCCCTGATGAGGCGCGCACCTTCGGTATCGACGCGTTCTTCCCGACCGCGAAGATCTACAACCCGAACGGGCAGAACTACCTCGCCGTCGACCGCGAGCTGTTCCTGTCCTACAAGGAAGCGACCTCGGGTCAGCTGCTCCACGTCGGCATCAACGAGGCCGGTGCCGCGGCAGGCTTCACGGCCGCCGGCACCGCGTACTCGACGCACGGCGAGCCGATGATCCCGATCTACGTCTTCTACTCGATGTTCGGTTTCCAGCGCACCGGCGACGCCTTCTGGGCCGCCGGTGACCAGATGTCCCGCGGGTTCATCATCGGCGCCACAGCCGGTCGCACGACGCTGACCGGTGAGGGACTCCAGCACGCCGACGGCCACTCGCCGGTGCTGGCCGCGACCAACCCGGCTGTGCGGATCTACGACCCGGCCTTCGGCTACGAAATCGGGCACATCATGCGCGATGGCCTGCACCGTATGTACGGCGAGCACGACCTCGGCGACGACGCCCGCAACGTCATGTACTACCTGACCGTGTACAACGAGCCGATGCTCCAGCCGGCCGAGCCGGAGGATGTCGACGTCGATGGGATCCTGCGCGGGATCCATCGCGTGGCAGAAGCCGGCACCGGCGCCGAGGCTGGGGCAGGGGATCGCCCGCAAGCTCAGCTGCTCGCGTCCGGAGTCGCAGTCCCGTGGGCCCTTGAGGCCCGTGGTCTGCTGGCCCAGGAATGGGGAGTGGACGCGGCTGTCTGGTCGGTCACCTCATGGGCCGAGCTGCGCCGCGACGCTCTGAAGTGCGAGGCCGAGAAGCTCGAGAACTTCGAGGCCGAGCCGCGTACGCCCTATGTGCGTGAGCGCCTGGGCTCCGAGGCCGGGCCGATTGTGGCAACGAGTGACTTCGACTCCACGCAGCCGGACCTCATCCGGCCGTTCCTCAAGCAGGACTTCGCAACCCTGGGTGCTGACGGATTCGGGTTCTCCGACACGCGTGCAGCAGCGAGGCGCCACTTCAAGATCGACGCCCACTCGATGGTCGTGCGCACCCTGCAGCTGCTGGCCGACCGCGGCGAGATTGCCCGCTCCGTACCCGTCGAAGCGGCGAAGAAGTACCGCCTGAACGAGGTCAACGCAGGAACCTCAGGCTCAGCCGGAGGCGATTCCTGAGAAAGCAGCTCACTTGTTGGCTGATCAGCCTGGGCTGCTCAGCCTGAATGAGGCGAGACAGCGCCGGAGCTCCGAGCCGACTGTGTGTGCACAGGGGGCTCGGAGCTCCGGCGCTGTCGCGAGGGCGGAAGGGGTGGCCCAGTGCATTCCGCGGCTGGAGAGTCTGGCTCAGGCGCCACGGCGCATGTCGTCCGAGATCGCCTCGGCGGCTGAGCGCAGCAGCGGGATGGCGCGATCTGAGAAGGCCTTGTCGACGCGGCTGATGGGTCCGGACACGGAGATGGCCAGGGGAGCGGGCGCCTCGGGGATCGACATTGCGAAGCAGCGCACACCCAGCTCCTGTTCCTGTTCATCGATGGAGTAGCCGCGGTCGCGGATGCGCTCGAGCTCGGTTTCGAGGTCGTCGACGGTGCCGATGCTGTACTGCGTGGGGGTGGGCATGCCCGCAGTTGTGACGATGTGACGTACCTGCTCGGGATCGAGCCCGGCGAGCATCGCCTTGCCCACTCCGGTGTCGTGCATATGGGCACGGCGGCCCACCTCGGTGAACATGCGCATCTGGTGCTGCGAGGCCACCTGGTCGACGTAGACGACCATGTCGCCGTCGATGGTCGCGACGTTCGCGGACTCGCCGAGCTCGTCCACGAGGGTCCGCAGGTAGGGACGGGCGATGGCACCCAGCTGGGCGCCGGCGAGGTTGCCGAGGCGAATGAGGCCCGGTCCCAGCGCATAGCCGCGGTTGGGCAGCTGACGCACCACGCCGAGGTTGACCAGAGTGTTGAGCAGGCGGTGGATCGTCGGCAGGGGGAGGCTGACCTCGGCGGCGATGTGGCTCAGGGTTGCCGACCCCGAGGAATTCGCGATGCATTCGAGGAGTCCGAAGGCGCGCTCGACGGATTGGACGCCGCCCTTCGTCTGGCGGATCGCAGGGGCCTTCGTGTCATTGCTGGTCATCCCAGTTCCTCTTCCTCGTCCATAGAAATTCGTGTTCGCGGATATGCCGGACAGGCTCGACGCTGAGTGCCGCCGGCTGAAAGCGCTGATCGCTGAGCAAGGGATCGCTCAGCGAAACTGTCACTCAGTCTAGACCTGAAATGGAAGAAAGTTTCCGCTACAGAGCATTCTAGCTAGATTTTCCACTATACAGAAGATATTATCCGTAATACGGAAAAGACTTATCAGAGAGGATAACTCCCATGGCTGTTCCAAGCCCCGGATACTCAATCACTCTTCGCGTGGAGACCGCAGTCGGTCGGACATCGACGTCCGATCTCGTGGCCGCCGCCGCTGCAACCGGTGCCGCGATCACCGCCCTCGACGTCGTCGAGTCCACCCCGCATACGGTGATGATCGACGTCAGCGCCGATACCCGCGATGTCGCCCACGCCGACGAGGTGGCGGCCGCGCTCGGCGCGCTCGACGGCGTCGAGGTCCACAAGGTCTCCGACCGCACCTTCCTGCTCCACCTCGGCGGCAAGCTCGAATCCACCCCCAAGGTGCCGCTGCGCAACCGTGACGACCTCTCCCGCGCCTACACCCCGGGTGTGGCGCGTGTGTGCATGGCCATCGCGGAGAACAAGGCCGATGCCCGCAGGCTCACGATCAAGCGCAACACCGTCGCCGTCGTCACCGACGGCACCGCGGTCCTCGGCCTCGGCGACATCGGCCCCGAAGCCGCGATGCCCGTGATGGAAGGCAAGGCCGTCCTGTTCAAGCAGTTCGCCGGTGTCGACGCCTGGCCCGTGGCCCTGGATACGAAGGACACCGAGGAGATCATCTCGATCTGCAAGGCCATCGCCCCGGCCTACGGCGGCATCAACCTCGAGGACATCTCGGCACCGCGCTGCTTCGAGATCGAGGCCAGGCTCCGTGAAGAGCTCGACATTCCCGTCTTCCACGACGATCAGCACGGCACCGGCATCGTCACGCTGGCCGCGCTGAAGAACGCTCTCAAGGTCGTGGGCCGCAAGCTCGAGGATCAGCGCATCGTCGTCTCCGGCGTCGGTGCCGCCGGCAACGCGATCATCCGCCTGCTCCAGGTCGCCGGTGCCAAGAACATCATCGCCTGCGGACGCAACGGTGCGATCGGACCGAACTCGACCGTCGACACCGAGCACAAGGTGTGGCTGCAGGCCAACACGAACCCTGAGGGCTTCGAGGGCACGCTCAAGGAGGCCGTCGCGGGCTCTGACGTGTTCATCGGCGTCTCGGCCCCGAACGTGCTCGACGGCGCCGACATCCAGGCGATGAACAAGGACGCCCTCGTCTTCGCCATGGCCAACCCGGATCCCGAGGTCGACCCCGCCGAGGCGCTCAAGTACGCGGCCGTCGTGGCCACGGGACGCAGCGACTACCCGAACCAGATCAACAATGTGCTGGCCTTCCCCGGCATCTTCCGCGGACTCCTCGACGCCGAGGCCACCGACATCGACGAGAACATCATGGTCGCCGCAGCCGACGCGATCGCCTCGTGCATCCCGGAGGAGGAACTCCACCCCGGCTATGTGGTGCCCTCGGTCTTCGACCCAGAGGTGGCGACGAAGGTGGCGGCAGCAGTTGCGGCAGTCTCCTCCTGAACATGGACCGGTCTCCTGAAACGGGAGGCCGGTCGACGTTTTATGAGAGACAATGTGGAGAGACCAGTCCTCCCGCGCAACGATGCTACGAAAGAGAATGTGAAATTGGATCAATCAACGTTGACCGACATCGATTCACTCCTGGCGGACACTGACGAGCTGCTGAGCACTCGCTATCCCGGCGACCGTGACGTCCGGCAGCCCGTGCACACCGTCTACGTCCCCGGGTATCTGTCGAGCCCGTCGCTGCCCCGTGAGTGGGGTGCGCAGGCGCTCGACTGCGTCGAAGCCAACGGCGGGATGGTCCAGCTGGCCGAACGCGTCATCATCGCCTCCCGTAAGGAGACGGTGGCACCCGACAGCCAGACGATGCCCAATCTGCACCAGGTCGCCCGGGAAGCAGAGATGCTCGCCGAGGCGGTCACCACAAAGCTGGCCACCGAACCGATCGAAGACCTGCGGCTGGACTTCGAAGACGGGTTCGGCAACCGGGGCGACGCGACCGAGGACGACTGCGTCCGCCAGGCCGCACGCAATGTGATCGCGGGCCTGGAGGAGACGGGTGCACCGGCGTTCTTCGGCATCCGGTTCAAATGCATGGAGGCCGAGACCCGGGCGCGCGGTCTGCGCACCCTTGACCTCTTCCTCGCCGAGGTGATCGCCGCCCACGGATCCCTGCCGACGCAGTTGGTGCTCACGCTGCCGAAGGTGAGCACTGTCGCTCAGGTGTCCGCCATGGTCCTCGCCTGCCGAGCGCTTGAGGCCCAGCACGGTCTCGCCGAGGGCTCGATCACCTTCGAGGTGCAGGTCGAGACCCCACAGCTCATCCTCGGCGCCGACGGCACCGTGCCGCTGGCTCCGGTCCTCGACGCGGGAGCCGGGCGCATCACCTCCCTGCACTACGGCACCTACGACTACTCGGCTTCGATGGGCGTCGCCGCCGCCTACCAGGCGATGGATCACCCCGTGGCCGATTTCGCGAAGAACCAGATGATGCTCGCGGTCGCCGGCACCGGCGTCCACCTCTCCGACGGGTCCACGAACATCATGCCCCTCGGCGAGCCCGAGGAGATTCATCGCGCCTGGAGCCTGCACGCCGGACTGGTCCGCAGGCACCTCAAGCGCGGCATCTACCAGGGTTGGGACATGCACCCGCATCAGCTGCCCACCCGCTTCCTCGCCACCTTCCGCTTCTACCGCGAAGGCGCGGAGCGGGCGGCGACCAGGCTGCGCAACTACGTGTTCCAGGAGGACTCGGCCGTCCTCGACGAGCCGGCGACGGCACGGGCACTGGCCCGCTACCTGGGCCGCGGGCTCTCGTGCGGCGCCCACACCGAGGAATTCGTGACCGGCCGGACGAAGATGTCGATCGAAACACTCAACCACATCGCCGCCACCGGCGCGGCCGAGTGACCTGACCAGCCCCGATCTCAAGGAGACACCACACCCATGACGACGACCGACCCCTACACCTACTTCGCGCCCACCGGCGGGCACCCGCCGCAGACGGACCTTCTGACTGACCGCGCGATCGTCACCGAGGCGTACACCGTGATCCCGCGCGGCGTCATGCGCGACATCGTGACCTCGAATCTGCCCGAATGGACGGGGACCAGGTCGTGGGTGCTGAGCAAGCCGGTGGCCGGGGGAGCGGTGACGTTCTCCCAGACCATCCTCGAGGTCGCTCCCGGCGGCGGCTCGGAGAAGCCAGAACCGCAGGCCGAGGTCGAGGGGTTCATCTTCCTCATGGCGGGAACGCTCGAGATCACCCACGAGGGCCAGGCCCACACCCTGACCGCCGGCGGCTACGGATTCCTGCCTGCCGGTTCGACGTGGAGCGTGAAGTCCACCGGCGCCGAGGCGGCACGTTTCCATTGGGTGCGCAAGCGCTACCAGCCCGTGGCCGGGCTGACCCCGGAGGCCAAGTTCGGTCAGGATGCTGACGTCGAGCCCGCCTCGATGCCGGGCACCGACAACCGGTGGCGCACGACGCGTCCCCTGGATCCGGACAACCTGGCCTACGACATGCACGTGAACATCGTGACCTTCGAACCCGGTGCCGTGATCCCCTTCGCCGAGACCCATGAGATGGAGCATGGTCTCTACGTGCTCGAAGGCAAGGCCGTCTACCGTCTCAACGGCGACTGGGTGGAGGTGCAGGAAGGTGACTTCATCTCGATGCGCGCCTTCTGCCCGCAGGCCTGCTACGCCGGCGGACCGGGCCGCTTCCGCTACCTGCTCTACAAGGACGTCAACCGCCAGGTCGAGCTGTGAGGCACTGACTCACTCATAGACGCTGACACACGAAGAACGGCGGACCGCAGGGTCCGCCGTTCTTTCTGTATCCAGCTGTTGTCAGCTACCAGTCGTCAGCCGATCAGATCAGCTTGAGGGTGCGAGCCGTGTACTCGGAGAGCTCCTTGAGCAGTGTCTCGTCATCGGCGAGGCTGCGGCCCAGCGAGGGAACCATGTCCTTGATCGCAGGCTCCCAGCTGCTGTACTGGCGGGGGAAGCAGGTCTTGAGCAGGTTGAGCATGATCGACACTGCCGTCGATGCACCGGGGGAGGCGCCGAGGAGAGTAGCGATCGAGCCGTCGGCCGAGGAGATGAGCTCGGTGCCGAAGCTGAGCACTCCGCCCTTCTTGGGATCCTTCTTCATCACCTGCACGCGCTGACCGGCCTGGATGAACTCCCAGTCGCTGGGGTCGATGTTCGGGATGAACTCGTGCATCGACTCGAAGCGGGCCTTCTTCGACGAGGCCAGCTCGGAGACGAGGTAGGTGACGAGGTCGGTGTTGTCCTTGGCCACGTTGAGCATTGTGGGCAGGTTGTTTCCGCGCACCGAGAAGGGCAGATCGGTGAAGCGTCCGCCCTTGAGGAACTTCGGAGAGAAGCCGGCGTAAGGGCCGAAGAGCAGGTAATCCTTGCCGTCGACGACACGGGTGTCGAGGTGAGGCACCGACATGGCAGGAGCACCGAAGGAAGCCTGGCCGTAGACCTTGGCCTGGTGACGGGCGACGAGATCGGGGTTCGAGGTCCGCAGGAAGATGCCGGAGACGGGGAATCCGCCGTAGCCGCGGCCCTCGGGGATGCCCGACTTCTGCAGCAGCGGCAGAGCACCGCCGCCAGCGCCGTTGAAGACGAACTTCGCATTGATCTTATGGGTCTCGTGGGAGAGCAGGTCCTTGACGGTGACGACCCAGCCGTCGGAGGAGCGTTCCAGGTCGGTGACCTGGTGGCTGGTGCGGATCGTGGCACCCTTGTCGCCGACGTAGTTGAGCAGCTGGTGCGAGAGCGAACCGAAGTCGACGTCCGTGCCGATCTTCGTGCGCGAGATGCCGTTGACCTGACCGGGTCCGCGGCCTTCGAACATCAGCGGCAGCCACTCGGCCTGGGTGGCCGGGTCGTCGGTGTACTCCATCTCGGAGAAGAGCGGATTGCGCACCATCTGCTCGTAGCGGTTCTTGATGTAGTCGCGTCCCTTCTCACCACGGCCGTAGCTGATGTGAGGGACCTGGTTGATGAAGGACTTCGGCTCTGCCAGGACGCCGTTGTCGACGAGGTGCGACCAGTACTGGCGGGAGTGATGGAACTGCTCGTTGATCTGCGAGGCCTTCGCGAGATCGACGTGGCCGTTCTCGTCCTCAGGAGTGTAGTTGAGTTCGCACAGGGCGGCGTGGCCGGTGCCTGCGTTGTTCCAGGGATCGGAGCTCTCCTCGGCGACATAGTCGAGCTTCTCGTAGACCCGGATATCCCATTCGGGCTGAAGTTCGGTCAGCATGGCACCAAGAGTGGAGCTCATGATGCCGCCGCCGATCAAGACAACGTCAACCTTTTCCTGCGTTGAGGGCATTTCGACTCTCATCCTTCGTCACTGACTACATGTATTCGACTCACAGACTACTCTTCGCCACACGCGAACCAGTAACCCGCCCCTGCGTACAGGAGTCCCGTGCGAGCAACCTCACAGCCGGTGATCGTCCGCAGTCACACGCATTTTCCGACCATTCGGACGTTTAGCGCGTGGACGCCTTGTGTCGCCCGCCACAGGATGTGCAAATATGGGCACATGTCGAATCGCTTCCTGCTTCGTGATGCCCTGGCCGAATTCCCGCCGTATGTGCCGGGCAAACCCCCGACCACCACACCGGGTCTGAAACCGTACAAACTGTCCTCGAACGAGAACCACCTGGCACCGCTGCCGGTCGTCCTCAAGTCGATCACCGACCCCGGGCAGGTGCCCGCGAACTATCCCGATCCGAAGTCGACGAAGCTGGTCGCCGATATTGCGGCCCACCTCGACGTCGATGCCTCCGAGATCGTGCCCGGTGCCGGGGCCTCGGAGATCCTCTCCGCGCTGACGAACATCACCCTCGAAGCAGGCACCTCGGTGGTCTACCCCTGGCCCTCCTTCGAGATGTACCCGATCCTCGCCTCGGCGCGCGGTGCCGAGAAGCGCCCCGTGCCGCTGCTCGAAGACGGCCGGCACGACTTCCCGGGCCTCGTCGCCGCCATCGACGACACGACCCGCCTCATCCTGCTCTGCTCGCCCAACAATCCGACCGGCCTGTCGATCTCGACGGCCGAGCTCGACGGCTTCATGGCCGAGGTCCCTGCCGAGGTCATCGTCGTCCTCGACGAGGCGTACTTCGAGTTCGCCTCCGACGCCGAGGTGGTCGATGGGATGGCCGCCTACCGGAAGTTCCCGAATCTGGTGTTGGCACGCACCTTCTCCAAGGCCCATGGCCTGGCTGGCCTGCGGGTGGGCTTCGGCGTCGCCGATCCGACGATCGCGACCGCACTGCGCCAGGTCATCGCACCCTTCAGCGTCACCTCGACGGCTCAGGTCGCGGCCGTAGAATCACTGTCGCGCAACGACGAGGTCCTCGTCCGGGCCAAGGACGTCGCGGCCACTCGTGACCAGTTCGCACAGGATCTGCGGAATGCGGGACTCACCGTCACCGACTCGCAGGGCAACTATGTGTGGGTCAGCCTGCCCGACGATGACGCACAAGACTTCGAAGCTGCCTGCGCAGCCCAGGCCGTGGCCGTGCGGAAGCTCAGCGGCGGGGTGCGCATCAGCATCGGACCCGATGAAGCTCTCGACCGGGTGCGCGAAGTGGCCACGAAGTTCGCAGCCTCGCGGACCGCATGAGTGTGACAGCCGAGATTCCGACCCAGGACCTGGAGGCTCGGCTGAGCCCCGGCGCGCTGGTCACCGACAGGGACGTCATCGACAGCTACGCCTCCGACAAGGCCCTGTTCTGCCCGGCGGGCCAGGCCCTGGCCCTGGTGCGGGCACGCACGGTCGATGACGTCGTGGCAGTGATGTCCTTCGCCACGCAGCACCACATCCCCGTCGTCACCCAGGGCGCACGGACCGGCCTGTCCGGTGCCGCGAACGCCGTCGACGGCGGCCTCCTGCTCAATGTCGCAGCGATGGATCAGGTCCTCGAGATCGACGAGGTGAATCAGACCTGCCGCGTCCAGCCCGGCGTCATCAACCAAGACCTGAAGACGGCGCTGGCCGAACACGGACTGGCCTACCCGCCCGATCCAGGGTCGGTGGCGATCTCGACGATCGGCGGCAATGTCGCCACGAACGCCGGTGGCATGTGCTGCGTGAAGTACGGCGTGACCAAGGACTATGTGCGGGCCATGACCGTGGTGCTCGCCGACGGAACCGTGACGAAGCTGGGCCGTCCGACTGCCAAGGGTGTCGCCGGTCTCGACCTGGCGGCCCTGTTCGTCGGGTCCGAAGGCACCTTGGGCACCATCGTCGAGGTGACTCTGGCCCTGAAACCGGCACTGACGCAGCCGATCACCGCAGTGGGAATCTTCCCCGACACCGCATCGGCCGGACGCACCGTCACCGAGTACATGGGGTCGGGGGCGAATTTGTCGATGCTGGAGTTCATCGACGGTCCCAGCGTGGCGATGATCAATGCCTACGGCGACTTCGGTCTGCCGGACGATGTCGGTGCACTGCTGCTCGTGCAGTCCGATGCCAAGGGCGCCGGGGCGATGGAGGAGCTCGAAGCCTTCCGCCGGGTCGCGGAGTCCAACGGCGGCTCCGAGGTCTTCGTTTCCGACGATCCTGCCGATTCGCAGATGCTCGTCGCAGCCCGCCGAGCGGTGGCCCCGGCGATGGAGAAGTACGCCCACACTCGTGGTGGGGGAGAGCTCGTCGATGATGTGTGCGTGCCGCGCTCCGCTCTCGGGGAGTTCTTCGAACGCCTGGCGCTCATCGATGCCCGCTTCGACGTCGAGGTCGCCACGGCCGGTCACGCCGGTGACGGAAACATGCATCCTTCGGTGGTCTTCGACGCCGGGGACGAGGCTCAGGTCAGCCAAGCGCAGGAGGCGTTCGCTGCGATCATGCAGCTGGGCCTCGATCTGGGTGGGACGATCACGGGGGAACACGGTGTCGGATTCCTCAAGCGCGAGTGGCTCGGACGCGAACTCGATGCCGGAGCCAGGCTGATGCACACCCAGATCAAGAACGCCCTTGACCCGCTGGGGATCCTCAATCCGGGGAAGATGTTCGGCGTGTGACGCTTCGTGACCGCTGATGACTTCGTCACGGTGTGGCGGCAGGAGTTCGCACTAGCGTTCTGAGCACCTAGGAAAGGACTCAGCAATGACGCTTCGCCAACTCCCCATCCTCGACCTCAGCCTGTCTGAGGATCCCGCGACCGCCGAGACGTTTCGAGCAGACCTGCGCAGAATCACGCATGAGATCGGATTCTTCTACCTCGTCGGCCACGGTGTCCCCAACGAGGACTTCAGCGCAATCATCGAAACAGCACAGAAGTTCTTCGCTCTCCCCGAGGATGAGAAGCTGGCGATAGAGAACATCAACTCCCCGCATTTCCGCGGTTATACGCGCACGGGTGGCGAACGCACACGCGGCCGCGTCGACTGGCGTGAGCAGATCGACATCGGGCCCGAACGCGAACCGGTGACGGAACCTGAACACGACTATGACAATCTCACCGGCCCCAATCAGTATCCGCAGTCATTGCCACAGCTGCGGGAGGTCACTGACGCCTGGCACGCCCAGCTCACGGAGGTCGGCAATAGGCTGCTGGCTCAATGGGCGCTGAGCCTGGGCCAGGAGGCCGATCACTTCTTCGCTGCCTTCGACCGCGACCCGGAATCATTCATCAAGATCGTCCGCTATCCGGCAGCCGAGAACGAGGACGTGACCCAAGGGGTGGGCGAACATCGTGACGGCGGTACTCTCACTCTGCTCTACCCGCAGCCGGGCACCACTGGCCTGCAGGTGCTGACAGATGACGGCTATATCGATGCGGATCCGATCGACAATGCCTTCATCGTCAATATCGGCAAGCTCCTCGAGGTCGCGACGAACGGGTATCTTAAGGCGACGGTCCATCGGGTGCTGCCGACCAAACCAGGCGAAGACCGGATCTCGATACCCTTCTTCTACAACCCTGCTCTGAGCAGTCATCTGCCGCCGGTTGAACTCCCGCCGGAGCTTGCCGCCGAGGCGCGTGGAGTTTCTGTCGATGAACTCGACGCGCTGCACGCGGTCTATGGGCAGAATGCGTTCATGTCGCGTCTGCGCTCACACCCGAACGTCGCTGAGAAATACTACGCGCAGCACATCGCGAACTGAGATGCTCAGAGCTGCGGCACCGAGTCGGCGAGACCGGCGATGTCGGCCGGTGTCGTCCGGCAGCAGCCGCCGATGATGCGAACACCGGCCGACACCCACGGTGCCAGGGTCGACGGGCTCGTGTCGAAGGCAGAGTCCTCGCGCCATTCCATCGTGGCCGCATCGTAGGTCTCACCCGAATTCGGGTAAGCGATGAGCGGGAGGTCCGTGGCGCTCGCCAAGGCCGCCAGCGCGGGGGCCACGAGTGACGGCCGGACGCAGTTGACGCCGACGGCGCGGATCATTCTCGAGTCAGCAACCGCCTCGGCGAGGTCGCTCAAGGGTGTCCGGTCGGCCATGTGAGAACCATCGGCGAGGTCCCCCTGGTCAGCCAGGGTCACGCTCAGCCACGCGGGAATCCCGTACTCATCGGCCAGGCCTGCGAGCACTGTGATCTCCGGCAACGAAGGCTGTGTCTCGATGGCCAGCAGGTCGGCACCGGCGTTGACCAGAGCCTCGATTCGGGGACGGTGGAAGGCGGCGAACTCCTCGTCGCTGAGGTGATAGTCGCCGGTGTACTCGGCGCCGTTGCCCAATGCCGCGCCGTAGGGTCCGACGGACCCGGCGACGAGGGCATCACCGGCCCCAGCCGCGATCTCGACGCTACGTGCGATGAGACGCAGACCCTCCTCGGCGGGGATCGATGCCCGCTCGAACCCCAAGGGGGTCGCCTGGTAGCTGGCGGTCGTGACGATCTGGGCACCGGCGCGGATGAAGTCGGCGTGCACCTCGGCGAGGGTGTCGGGGGAGTCCCGGAGCAGAGCCGCCGACCACAGCTCGTGGCTCAGATCGATGCCGCGGGACTCGAGCGCGGTACCCAGGCCGCCGTCGATGACGAGAGGGTCGCCCGAGCGCACAGCAGCCTGGAGCAGGTGGATGAAGGTCTGACTCATGCTCCCAGTTAAACTGGTCGCGTGACCCGAATCGAATCCTCCGCAGAATCTGAGACAGCGCCCATCAACGACCGCTCCCGATTCGGGTTCGAGGTCGGCACCCGCCTCGACGAAGGTGGTCGCACCGGCGTCATCCACACCCCGCACGGGGACATCGCAACGCCCGCGTTCATCCCGGTCGGCACGAAGGCCACGGTCAAGGCCGTACGCCCCGACGAGGTGGCCGAACTCGGCGGCCAGGCGGTGCTCGCCAACGCCTACCACCTCTACCTGCAGCCCGGCTCTGACCTCATCGACGAGGCCGGAGGACTGGGGAAGTTCATGAACTGGCCCGGCCCGACGTTCACGGACTCGGGCGGATTCCAGGTGATGAGCCTGGGCTCGGGGTTCAAAAAGGTCATCTCGATGGAATCGACCGGCGAACAGAACGATGATCTCGTTGCCGTCGGCAAGGAACGCATGTCGAACGTCGACGACGACGGGGTGACCTTCAAGTCCCACCTGGACGGGACCATGCATCGTTTCACCCCCGAGGTCTCCATGCGGGTCCAGCACGAACTCGGCGCGGACATCATGTTCGCCTTCGACGAGCTGACGACCCTGGTCAACACGCGCGGCTACCAGGTCGAGTCGCTCGAGCGCACACGGCAGTGGGCCCTGCGCTGCATCGAGGAGCACCAGCGCCAGACCGCTGCCCGCACGCACCGGCCCTACCAGGCACTCTTCGGTGTGCTCCAGGGTGCGCAGTACGAGGACCTGCGGCGCAAAGCCGCACGCGATCTGGGCGGGATGGACTTCGACGGCTTCGGCATTGGCGGCGCCCTGGAGAAGGAGAACCTCGGCACCATCATCCGCTGGGTGTGCGAGGAGCTGCCGGAGAACAAGCCCCGCCACCTGCTGGGCATCTCGGAACCCGATGACCTGTTCGAGGCGATCAAGACCGGTGCGGACACCTTCGACTGCGTCTCGCCCTCACGAGTGGCCCGCAACGCCGCGATCTACACCCGCGACGGCCGCTATAACCTGACCGGGGCGAAGTACCGCAGGGACTTCGGGCCGCTGGATCCCGACTGTGCCTGCTACACGTGCCAGAACTACTCGCGGGCCTACCTGCGGCACCTGTACAAGGCCAAGGAGATGCTCTTCTCCACCCTGTGCACCGTCCACAACGAGTACTTCGTCGTCAACCTCGTCGCCGAGATCCGACAGTCGATGATCGACGGTCGCTTCGCCGAACTCGAAGCCGAGGTGCTGGGCCGCTACTACGCCAAGAAGGCCTGAGCGCGGCTAGGCGGTCGTGCTGCCGTCGGGCAGCTCGTAGCTGGGTTCGTGCTTCTTCACGAGCTTGATCACCCGATAGGTCACGGGCATGAGGATGACTTCGACGGCGACCTTGTAGACGAAGCCGAAGACGATGTAGTTGATGAAATCGAGTCCGGGGATGACCCCGGCGAAGGCGATGACGCAGAACAGCAGAGTGTCGACGAACTCTCCGACCCCGGTAGAGGTGAGCAGGCGGACCCACAGCTTCTGTTCGCCCATGCGCTTCTTCACAGCCACGAGCACATACGAGTTCAGCAGCTGGCCGAAGAAGTAGCCGACTAAGGACGCGGCGACGATGCGCGGGTAGAAGCCGAGGACGGCGGCGAAGGCGTCCTGGTTCTCATAGCCGGGTCCCGGGGGTGAGATGAGGACGAGCCAGAACACGAGAGTCGCCAGGATCTGGAGTCCGAAACCGGTGATGACGGCCTTGCGGGCGGCTTTGAAACCGTAGACCTCGCTGATCACATCGCCGAGGATGTAGGCGATGGGAAACAGGAATGCACCGCCGTCGGTGACGATGGGTCCGAAGCCGATGACCTTCGTCGCGGAGATGTTGGAGATGATGAGCACCGCAGAGAACACGGCCAGAATCACCGCATAGTAGCGTCCTCGGGAGGAGGCGAAGGCCGCCAATCTGCCCGCAGCGCTCAGCGCCTCCGGGCCTCCAGTGCTCGGCTCGTCCGAGCCCTCAGGCTTCGGCACCTTCTTCGACAACAGTGATTTCCTTCCCTCCGGTGATCGCCAGCAGCTGCTCATACGTCAGCGGCATCATCGAGTTCGGTGTGCCGGCCGCAGCCCAGAGAACAGGATAGTCCTTCAGCGCCACGTCGACATACGTGGGGATCGGCTGCGGATGCCCGCATGGGGCGACCCCGCCGATGACCTGCTCCGTCGCGGTGCGCACCAGATCCTTATCGGCCCGATCGAGGGAGCTCAGCCCGATGAGTCCGGCCACGTAGTCCGTGTCCACGCGGTGGCGACCGGAGGTCATGATGAGCACCGGTTCGCCCTCAGCGGAGAAGATCAGGCTGTTCGCAATCGCTCCGACCTCCACGCCGACCTTCTCCGCCGCCGAGGCTGCGGTAGGGGTGGCATCGGTGAAGAGTCTGATCTGTGGTTCGATTCCATTGGCTTCGAGGACCTGGGAGACCGCCGCATGGTTGCGGTGCCCCTTCGGCTCGGCGGCATCGACCTCGGTGGGCTCTTCGGCCGGTTCCTCGGCGGGCGCCGATTCTTCCACCGGCTCGGCCAGTCCGCGCCTGCGCAGCAGGGGTGCGACATCGGGGCGGGTGCCGAAGAAGCGTTCGATCGCACTCATCGGGTCGATCGAGTAGCCGGGGGCCAGGATGGCCTCACGGAAGGCATCGCCGGCTTCCCGGTTGAGTCCGCCCTGGGCCTCGAACCATTCGCTGACCCAGGCTGCGATGACCTCCGAGTAGAGGTAGGAGTAGTAACCGGCGGCATAGCCGGAGGCGAAGATGTGGCCGAAGTACGTGGTGCGGTAGCGGGGCGGAACCAGGTCGGTGAACCCGGCTGCGGCGAGTACCTCGGATTCGAAGGACAGGACGTCGGTGATGTGCTCACCGGCCTCCAGCGAATGCCAGGAGAGGTCGAGCATGGCCGCGGCCAGATACTCGGTCGTGTCGAAGCCTTGGCCGAACTTCTCACTGTCGATGAGAGCGGTGACCAGGGATTCGGGCATCGGCTCGCCCGTCTCCACGTGCTTGGCGTAGTGGGGGAGGACCTGCGGGTGGAAGCGCCACATCTCATTGAGCTGGGACGGGAATTCCACGTAGTCGCGAGGCACAGCTGTCCCGGCTGTCGACGGGTAGGTCGAGTTCGCGAACAGGCCGTGAAGGACGTGGCCGAATTCGTGGAAGAGGGTGTTGAGCTCGGTGGGGTTGAGCAGCGTCGGTCGACCTTCGCCCGGCTTGGCCAGATTGAGCGAGAGTGTGACCACGGGCAGGTGCCCGGTCAGCCGTGAACTTGTCACCAGCTCACCCATCCATGCGCCGCCGCGCTTCGTGTCCCGGGAGTAGGGGTCGAGGAGGATGAGTCCCAGGGTGCGTTCATTGGCGTCGGTGACCTCGAAGGTCCGCACATCCTCGTGCCAGGCGGAGACAGTCTCGCGTGGGGCGAAGGTGACTCCGTAGAGACCCGTGGCCGCGCGGAAGACGCCTTCATTGAGGACGGTGTCGAACTCGAAGTACTTGGCGACCTCATCGGCGTCGATGTCGAATTTCTCGGCCCGGTACTGCGCCAGACGATGCTTGACGTCCTCGGGTGCGACATCAGTGAGGCCGTAATGGTCCTTGACCTGTGCCAGCTCCTCGGCCAACTGTGCATTGGCCGGCGCGATGAGCGAGGACACGATGTCTGCGGCCGCATCCGGGCCACCGGCGGTCTGATTGTCGATGGCAAACGACGAATAGGACGGGTATCCCAGCAGCTTCGCCTGCAGTGCTCGCAGCGCCGTGGTGTCGGCGACCTGAGTCCGGGTGTCGCCCTCACCGCCGCGGGCACCGCGGGAGGTCGAATTGTCCAAGACTTGTTTGCGGGTCGCAGCCGATTCCAGGGATTCGAGGACAAGCTGCTGGGTGAAGTTGTTCAGCGGCAGCAGGTACCCGTCGGTGCCTCGCTCGGCGGCCCGATTGGCCGCGGCCGCGACCTGGTCCTCGCTGAGTCCGGCCAGCTGCGCCTTATCGTCGAGATGGACGGCAAGCTCCCTGGTGTCCTTCTGCAGGGCACGGGAGAAGGAGGTTCCTAGGGTCGTGAGCTCGGCCGCGATGGTGGACATCTGGTCGCGCTCTTCCGCACCGAGGCGGGCTCCGGCACGCACGAACTCCTCGACGGTGAGCTCCTGCTGACGCTTGTCCTCGGGGTTGAGATCGGTCGATGGTACCTGTTCGATGCGGTGGAAGAGATCGACGTCGAGGAAGATCCGGGTCCGTGCCGCGGACAGACGATCCCACACCTCGGCGACGGCATCGGCGAATTCGGGACGGAGATGATTCGACTCCACGGCGCTCACCACGGCCGAGATGCGGGCCATGGGAATGGTCGCGGATTCGAAGCGCACGGTTGTCGACACGAACGTCGGCTCGTTCTCATCACCGATGATGTCTTCGACCTCGGATCGCGCGAAGTCGGTGGCCGCCCTGACCGCAGCGATCAGTGATGCCGGAGTGACCGCGGAGAAATCGGGCAGTGAGAAGTCGCCCTGTGGGTCGAGGAAGGCCTCCCAGACATCGATGCTGTTCGGATCGGAGCTCATCGTCGACGTACCACTTTCTACACGGTTGAAGGATTGTGCCAGGTCTCGCCCTCGATCCTAACGCGTGAACACGCTGAAGCGCATGGTCGCTGGTTACACTTGTCACCATGGGCAAAGGGCAGGGAAAATCGCTGACTCTCAACAGCGCATTCCGGGTCGGCTTCACCGGAACGCTCGGTGTGGGACTCGCCTTCGGGCTGATCACGGCCCTGCAGTCCGTGGCGACCGTCATCATCTACATCGGTCTGGCCCTGTTCCTCGCGCTCGGACTCGAACCGATCGTGCTGTGGCTGGTCGAGCGCAGGCTGCCCCGGTCCCTGTCGGTCGTCCTCGTCGTTCTGGCCTTCCTCGCCATCGTCGCGGGTGCTGTGCTGCTCATCGCCCCTGCCGTCATCAGCCAGATCCAGCAGTTCATCGGTGATCTTCCGGACATCGTCGCGAGCCTGGCGGCCACAGGGTGGGTCGCCGACCTCGAACAGAGATTCACCGGAGCGGTCGATCTCGACAAGATCTTCGCCAACCTCGGCGAGTGGGCATCCGACCCGAAGAACGTGGTGTCGCTGGGCGGCGGGGTCGTGTCCATCGGAGCCGGCATTATCAGCTTCCTCGCCGGCGTCGTCATCGTCGTCATCCTCACCATCTACTTCGCCGTGACGATGCCGACGATCAAGTCGGCCATGCTCTCCCTCGTCGCTGCGAGCTCCCGACCGACCGTCGAATCCGTCACCGAGGAAGTCACCCGATCCATCGGACGCTACGTTCTGGGTCAGGTGTCCTTGGGCATCGTCAACGGCGTGTGCTCGGCGATCTTCCTCACCATCATCGGTGCCCCGCTGCCGGCGCTGTTGGCGTTCATCGCGTTCCTCGCCTCACTCATCCCACTCGTCGGCCCGATCACCGGTGCGATCATCATCACCGGATCCTGCCTCATGGTTTCTCCGGGGCTGGGGATCGCCGTCGGCATCTACTACCTCGTGTACATGCAGGTGGAGGCGTACCTGCTCAGCCCCCGCATCATGAAGACCGCGGTCAATGTGCCCGGTGCGCTCGTCATCATCGCGGCCATCGCCGGCGGCACCCTGGGCGGAGTCCTCGGGGCCGTGGTCGCTGTGCCCGTGGCCGCCTCGGGAATGATCATCATCCGCAAAGTCGTCGTGCCTGCGCAGGACGAGAGGTAGCTGCTAGTCCTGGTCGTCGGTGCTGTTGCGGCGGTTGCGGACGATGAGTCCGATGATGTACCTGACCAGGTAGTAGGTCACGAAGTAGGCGACGGCGGCGACGACGACGGCCGCCAGCAGATCTCCGTTGCCCATCGCGGGCAGGCCGAGGAACACCGCGACCGTGAATGCCGCGAGATAGGGAATCAGGCGGAGAACCGGGCTGTCGACATCGCTCATGTTCGTCAGCGTACCAAGTGCCGGTCCGCTCGCCGAGGTGGGCGCTAGGGTTGAGGGTATGGCACAGACACGATGGAGTGCAGTGAGAGATGATCAGGTGCCCGACGATGTGGATCGTCTTCTGCTGACTGTTCCGGAGTGGTTCGGCAGGCCGGAATCCAACGCCGAGTACGTCGATGATGCACGAACCATGGAGACCTGGACGGTGCGAAACGAGGCTGGCGAGGTCGTCGGGGTCACCCTGGTGTCGTGGCATTTCGATCACTGTGCCGAAGTCCATTTCACGGTTGTCGACCGATCGGAACATGGGACAGGGGCCGGCACAGCAATGATGCGAGCGATTGCAGTCGATGTGCGCAGACGGGGCGCCACGCTGCTGCAGGTGAAGACGTTGGGGGCTTCGAACCCCGATCCCAACTACGACCGAACACGACACTTCTACCAGAAGGTGGGATTCTTCCCGCTCGAGGAGATCGACCTGTGGGATGAGCAGACGCCCTGCCTGATCATGGTCATGCCGTTGGTATGAGCCCGCGTCGTTCCCGGTCAGAGGAGACGACAGAGCGACTTGGGTTCATCTGCTGAGACGTGACTGTAGTATAGGAAACCGCATGATATGTGTCACACATCACAGATGGGATGAATCATCATGGTGCTCCTGCAGAAACCCTCCCTGGTCTCGAAGATCTTCGCCGAATTCCTCGGCACCTTCGTCCTCGTCTTCGGCGGCTGCGGCGCGGCCGTATTCGCCGCGAAGGTCGTCGGTGATGACGGCCTCAACATGGGCATTGGATTCCTCGGTGTCGCACTGGCCTTCGGCCTCACCGTCGTCGTCATGGCCTACGCCGTCGGACATGTCTCCGGCGGACACTTCAATCCAGCAGTGACACTGGGCTGCGTGCTTGCGGGCAGGACCCCAGTGAAAGACGCCGTGCCCTACTGGATCACGCAGTTGGTCGCCGGCATCGTCGCCGGTGGAGTCGTGCTCCTCATCGCCTCGGGCAACCCGGACTATTCGCTAGCGAAGGATGGGCTGGCGACGAACGGCTATGGAGAATTCTCCCCGAACGGATTCTCCTTGCTCAGCGTGCTCATCGCCGAGTTCGTCCTCACCGCCATCTTCCTCTACGTCATCCTCGGGACGACCGACGACAGGTCCCCGGTCGGAATGGCACCTCTGGCGATCGGCCTCTCACTCACACTCATCCACCTCGTCGCCATTCCGGTGTCGAACACTTCGGTCAATCCGGCGCGTTCCTTCGGTGTCGCGGTATTCGCCGGTGGAGACGCGCTCGGTCAGGTGTGGGTGTTCTTCCTCGCACCGCTCGCCGGTGCCGCCGTCGCCGGACTCACCTATAACCTTCTGTTCCCGAAGGCTGTCGAAGTTCCCATCACCGAGGGCGGATGACACTGCCAGAAGACGCCACCATGCAGGAGGCCAGAGACTGGGTCGAACGCCAGCAGGGTCGTCATGCAGAGGGAACCGGCTCCTCGTTCACGATTGCGCGGCGAACCGAAGAGTTCGCGATCGGTCACTGCGGTCTCTGGCTGAAGGATCTCGACGAGGGGCAGGCGAGCGCCGGATATGCCGTTGCACCGTCCGAGCGTGGGCGCGGCTATGCGGCCGAGGCACTCGCGGCCCTGACCGAGTTCGGGTGGACTGTACCGGGAGTACAGCGGATCGCCCTATTCATCGAACCGTGGAACATCGCATCGATTCGCACCGCCGAACGGGCAGGCTATGTTCGCGAGGAACTCCTGGTCAGCCATCAGCTGGTCGGCGGCGAATGTCGCGACATGATCCTGTATTCCTCGGTACGACGGGGCCACTCCAGGAGGTGATGAACCCCATGGCCGACTTGCTCGATATGGACTACCCCTTCACCGGCCGATGGCTGGTTCAAAACAGTCCCGCCGACCGGGTGCCGAGCCACGGCACGACACTCTTCGCGACCTCATACGCAATCGACTTCGTGCCGGTCGATGGCTCTGGGAGATCGGCGCCCTTCACCTTCGGCTCCCTCCTCCGTCCGGAACCTCCGGAGAGCTTTGTCGGCTTCGGCCGCCCGGTGCTCTCTCCGGTCGCAGGAACTGTCGTGGCTTCTCACGACACTGAGCGTGATCATTTCTCGTACCGCGGTGTCCCGTCGATCGGATACTCCCTGACACAGGCCCGGCGTGTCGGCGAGGGCTGGCGTGCGCTCGCCGGCAATCACGTCATGATCCGGTGCGACCGCGGTATAGTCTCGCTCTGCCATCTCCAGCATCTCAGCACACGAGTTCGGGCGGGACAGCACATTGAGATCGGCGAAGAGATCGGCCGGTGCGGAAACTCCGGCAACAGCACGGAACCGCACCTGCATGTCCAAGCGATCGACCGCGTCGACATTGAGCACGCTGTGGCTACGCGCATTGCGTTCAGAGGCGCATTGCCGTCGAATGGTTCGGTTGTCTCGCGGTAGTGCGCTCGAATGAGAACTCGCCTAGTACGACCGGCTGATCGGAATCATCCTTGTGGCTTGATGCCGGGCACTGAAGAATGTGCCCATGGCCGACAAGAATCCGGATTGGGGCTTCGACAGATCGCTGGTGATCAAAGCGCCGGCTGCCCAAGTCTGGCCGCACGTGGCAGACCCGATTCGATTGAGCAGATGGTGGTGTCCGCCGCCGACAGTGTCGAGATCACCCTGCCACCTCATGGCGGGGATGGGAGGGTGACCATCGTGCATTGCTTTGACGACATTCCAATCGAACGCCGAGGCGAAGCGCGGGACTTCTGCGCCGACGGGTGGGACTTCAGCCTCGAACTCCTCCGGCGAAATATACTCAGTACCGATGAGAACCAGCGTTATCGTCTGTCGTACCTGGTGCCGAACGCATCCCGTATGAGAACGGCGAACATCTCCGTCATACGGACTGCGACACTCGCATGCTCAGCGATGAGGTCGGCACCCTTTCCACCGAGAGCTGCGCGAACCGGCTTCAGCGCTGAGGCTGCCGGATCAGCTGCTGCAGCACGCAGCAGCTCCAACCGCCTGGACCTGGAGGTGCAACCGAGTTCGAACAGCGTCCAGTGGAACAGGTGCATGAGGCCGGTGTCACGGTCGAAGCCGCGATGAGTGGACAGCGATGACTCCTCGTCCGCGGTGAGCTCGAAATCGCGGTGGAGCGAGAGTCCGAAATCCGTGAAGATCAGTCTGCCGCCGTGGATGAGGATATTTCCCGGATGCACGTCGAAGTGGTGGAATCCCTGCTTCTCCATCCACGCCGTGGCATCGATGATCTGGCCCACGGCCTCAGCGAACACTGTCGATCCGCTGCCTTCGGCCACGCTTCGGCGCACCCACGACCCCAAGGTCACAGGCACATGTTCAAGGAAGAGCACCACACTTGTGGGCGCGGACGACATCTCGGCGAGCTTCGTCTCAACGTGCGGCCACGAGGTGCCCCATCGGTGTTTCGGTCCGTCTCCGTCGAATTCGCTGAGGTCGGATTCGCACGGAAGATCGACGACTCTCCACCCGAGCAGAAGCGGAAAGAAGTCTGCCTCCCCGGAGCGGACCCAATCGGAGGTGAGCGTGTGTGTTGCCAGCTCGCGCCCGACACCATGCGCCGGGCTCCCGATCCCATAGTGGCTGACAAACGGCAGTCCAGCGTGATTGCGGGTGGCGGTCGGATCCGACGCTTCGCTGTGTGTGAGTGGAAGCTGCTTGATGAAGACAGGAGTTCCATCGATCTCAGCAGTTCTCGTGGTTCCACCGATGCCGACCCCTACTTTCTCGGCGGCGTCGACGAGCGCACATACCTGTGAATCATCGAGTCTGTGGATCTCGGCAGAGATTCTACGGGCACTTTCCACGCGCGCAGTCATGACATTACGCTGAGGCAGATTATGTTTCCGGGTGATCTCTCGCCTGCTCTTGTGAAGAGAGCAGAGAGCGATTCGCAATCAGCAGGAGAGAACGGTCGGACATGCATGGAGTCATTCTCTCAACTTCACCTCGAAATCGTGCAGGCTATTGTTCGCAGACTCTCTCCACCCTAAGGTGAGAGGACACGGACACATCCGCTCCGCGCAGTCGACCACGACCATGCACTGCACGCGAAACTATGCGTGCGATGCGAGCGGATGGACTCACACGAAGGAGTGTCATGGCAGTCTACTCAGCACCCGGTACCGAAGGTTCGCTCGTCACGTTCAAGTCGCGCTACGAGAACTACATCGGAGGGGAGTGGGTGCCGCCGAAGAACGGCGACTACTTCGACAACATCACTCCCGTCACCGGACAGGCATTCACAGAGATCCCCAGCTCCACCGCCGACGACATCGAAACCGCCCTCGATGCGGCCTGGGCAGCAGCACCTGCTTGGGGGAAGACCTCGGTGACCGAGCGCTCGAACATCCTTCTGAAGATCGCTGATCGCATGGAGGCGAATCTTGAGATGCTCGCGGTCGCAGAGACCTGGGACAACGGCAAGGGCATCCGCGAACCACTGGCCGCCGACATCCCACTGGCCATCGACCACTTCCGCTACTTCGCTGCAGCGATCCGGGCCCAAGAAGGCGGCCTGTCGCAGATCGACGACGACACCGTTGCCTATCACTTCCTCGAACCGCTCGGCGTCGTCGGACAGATCATCCCGTGGAACTTCCCCATACTCATGGCCACGTGGAAGCTGGCACCGGCGCTCGCCGCAGGCAACTGCGTCGTCCTCAAGCCCGCCGAGCAGACTCCGGCCTCGATCCTCATCCTGGCTGAACTCGTCGGCGATCTGCTGCCACCCGGTGTCCTCAACATCGTCAACGGCTTCGGAGTCGAGGCAGGCAAACCTCTGGCCTCGAACAAGCGGATCAAGAAGATCGCGTTCACCGGTGAGACCACGACCGGTCGTCTGATCATGCAGTACGCCTCGCAGAACATCATCCCAGTCACCCTGGAGCTCGGCGGCAAGTCACCGAACATCTTCTTCGAAGACGTCCTCGCCGCCGACGACAGCTACCGCGACAAGGCGCTCGAAGGCTTCGCGATGTTCGCACTCAATCAGGGCGAAGTCTGTACCTGCCCGTCTCGCGCTCTCGTCCAGGAGTCGATCTTCGATGACTTCGTCGCCGCTGGTGTCGAGCGTGTGCGAGCGATCAAACAGGGCAATCCACTCGACACCGATACCCAGGTCGGCGCGCAGGCCTCGAATGATCAGTACGAGAAGATCATGTCGTACCTGCAGATCGGCAAGGACGAAGGCGCCGAGGTGCTCATCGGCGGTGACAAGGCCGAACTCGAGGGCGACCTCTCAGGAGGCTTCTACGTCCAGCCGACCATCTTCAAGGGCTCGAACAATATGCGGATCTTCCAAGAGGAGATCTTCGGTCCTGTCGTAGCGCTGACCTCGTTCAAGGACTACGACGACGCCATCACCACCGCCAACGACACGCTCTACGGTCTGGGGGCCGGCGTCTGGGCCCGCACCGGCAACATCGCCTACCGTGCCGGCCGTGACATCCAGGCAGGCCGCGTCTGGGTGAACAACTATCACGCCTACCCGGCACATGCCGCGTTCGGCGGATACAAATCATCGGGAATCGGCCGAGAGAACCACCTGATGATGCTCGACCACTACCAGCAGACGAAGAACCTGCTGGTCAGCTACTCGGACAACGCGCAAGGATTTTTCTGATGAGTGAATCTACACAGACCGCGGCGCTGGAATCAGCACCGACCATCGACGGGGAGGAGAAATCGAGAGTGGCCATGACACAGGCCGCTGTCGACCTCCTCGGCGATCTGGTCGCCAAACACGGCCAACTGATGTTCCACCAATCGGGTGGCTGCTGCGACGGGTCCTCGCCGATGTGCTTCCCCGAAGGCGACTTCCTGACCTCGGAGGCTGACGTTCTCCTCGGCCACTTCGAACTGCCCGTCGATGACGCAGAGAAGGCGGGCCTCGACTTCTGGATGTCGGTCGAGCAGTTCGAGTACTGGAAGCACACCCACCTCACGATCGATGTGGTCCCCGGACGAGGCAGCGGCTTCAGCGTCGAGTCACCGACAGGCAACCGCTTCATCATCCGGTCCACCCTCATGGACGTCGGCTGAGATACCGCTAATCCTCGCCGAGGTGGCGCTTCGGTGCCGCACGGACGTGGGCTCTCTCGCCCTGCTTGCCGACGAGGCTGAGGAACTCGACGGGCCCTGCACTGGTGGCGCCGAACCAGTGCGGGGTGCGGGTGTCGAACTCGGCTGCCTCGCCGGGTTCCATGATGAGATCGTGCTCGCCGAGGACGAGGCGAAGGTTGCCGTTGAGGACGAAGACCCAGTCGTAGCCCTCATGGCTGCGCAGCTCTGGCGTGGCCTCATCCGAGCCTGTCGGCAGCACGAATTTATAGGCCTGGATGCCCCCTGCCCGACGCGTCAGCGGCAGGATCGTCCGGCCGTCGCGAGTGGGCAGGGGCCGCAGATTGATGCGCGGATCCCCGGTCGGGGGCGCGTCGACGAGTTCGTCGAGAGTGGCCCCGAACGCTCGCGCCAAGGGCAGGAGCTGTTCGAGACTGGGACGGCGGTGCCCGGCCTCAAGGCGCGAGAGCGTGCTGATCGAGATGCCGGTCTCTTCGGACAGATCGGTGAGAGTGATGTCGCGGCGCTGCCGTAGCTGCTTCAGCCGTGGCCCAACAGCATCGAGAGTGCGGTCCATGAGTTCATCCATGCCCCTTATTTTGCCATTCGGCAAAACTGTTTGCAATACTGCGAATAGGTTGTCACCATCGAAGTATCGGAGCGCCGCAGCGGCGACTCCACATACTTTGAGAGGACCAGGACATGGCAGAGAAGCAGAGCGCGATTCGAGACGTCGTGATCGTCGGAGCCGGTGCGGCCGGACTCAGCGCTGGCCTGACCCTGGCCCGCGCACGCCGGAGGGTGACAGTCATCGATGCCGGCCACCCGCGCAATGCTCCGGCCGACGGGGTCCATGGGCTCCTCGGACTCGAAGGCATCAGCCCCGCAGAGCTGTTGACCCGAGGCCGAGACGAAGTGCAGAGCTACGGGGGCGAGATCATCGACGGCCAGGTCACCGAAATCAGCGGCGAAGTCGACAGGTTCACAATCACCGTGGACAACGGCGAAGAGATCGTCGGCAGACGGCTGCTCATGGCGACCGGCCTCGTCGACGAACTGCCCGAGATCCCGGGCGTGCGCGAACAGTGGGGTCGTGGCGTCCTTCACTGCCCCTACTGCCACGGATGGGAGGTCCGCGACAGTCGCATCGGCATCCTCGCCACCAGTCCGATGGCCATCCACAAGGCCTTTCTGTTCAAGCAGTGGAGCCCTCATGTGATGCTCTTCTCCGGAGACCAACAGCTGAGCGAGGAAGATCAGGTCAAACTTCGCGCGCTCGACATCCCAGTCATCGACGGGGACATCGACAGCCTGGAGATCACCGATGACACGCTCACGGGTGTGCGTCTGGGTGATGGACAGGTCATTGCCGTGGATGCTGCAGTCGTCGCTACGCCGATGGTTGCCCGCACCGAACTCTTCGCAGGGATCGGGCTCGAGCCCACGGCCCGTCCTGCTGGGGCTTTCATCGAAACCGAAGCCTTCGGGCAGACCGCGGTCCCCGGCGTCTGGGTGGCCGGCAATGCTACCGACATCGGAGCGCAGGTCAGTGGTGCGGCAGCGGCCGGTGCGCTCGCCGCACAGCACATCAACACCGACCTCATCTTCACCGACCTCGATCGCGCAGTGGCGCAGCACGAGACCGAGCAGGCACAGGAGGCAAGCTGATGACACACTCATTCGACAAGACCTACTGGGATCAGACCTGGACCGGTGAACGCGCCCCAGCGATGAGCTCAGGCGATCCGAACCCCCACCTGATCAAGGAGGTCAGCGGACTCGAATCCGGAACCGCACTCGACGCCGGCTGCGGTGCCGGAGCAGAGGCCATCTGGCTGGCAGCTCAGGGCTGGGATGTCACCGGAGCCGACGTTGCGAATGCAGCACTTGACCACGCGAAGGACCGCGCTGCGGTCGCCGGAGTCAGTGACCGGGTGCGCTGGATCCAGGCCGATCTCTCCAGCTGGGCGCCGGAGACGCAGTACGACCTGGTCACCACCCACTACGCGCATCCGGCAATGCCTCAGCTGGACTTCTACGGGCGCATCGCGGATTGGGTGGCACCCGGGGGAACACTCCTCATCGTCGGCCACCTCCACCACGGCCATGGCGACTCTCACGGCGATTCTCACCCGCCGGCAGTAGCCTCAGCGACTGCCGACTCGATCACTGAGCGTCTCGATCGAGTCGTCTGGACCGTCGTCACCGCCGAGGAATCCCAGCGCACCATGGCAGGACCCGGTGGCCGCACAATCACCATCGACGACGTCGTGGTGAGGGCAGTGCGCAGCCGCTGAGCCGCGTCACTTTCCGGGTGCGAGCACCTCGGGTTCGCCGAGGGAGAGCATGAGGCGGTTGGCCCAGTTGAAGAAGGCTGCGCAGTTGAGTACGTCGATGATGTCGCCATCGTCGAGGCCGGCCTCGCGCAGTGCATTGACATGCGCAGGACCGAACGCCTGCGGGGTCAGCGTGAGAGCCGCGGAAGCGTCGACGACAGCGTCCCAGACAGCATCGCCGAGGTTCGACGGCGTTTCCACACCCGTGTCGAGCAGCGTCTGCACCAGGTCCCGGCGACCCGACTCCTCCGTGGCCCGGTCCGAGTGGATCGAGGCGCAGAACAGGCACCCGTTGAGACGTGAGGCCACGGTCGCGGCCAGCTCACGTTCGGCCCGGCCGAGCCCGTCGGTGGTGTTGAAGAAGATGTCGAGGTCGGTCAGTGTTCGTGCCCGCAGGGCCGCCGGATCCCTGGCCAGGAGCCGGAAGTAGGGGTTCTTCGCCCGCCCCGCCTCGATGAGTGCCTCGCGCTGGACATCGGTCAGGTCCGCCTCGGCGACGGGGGAGATCCAGGGCACCCAGCCCAGCCCGGACTGCTGGAACAGCTCCGGACGGGTGAGCCCGGGATAGGTGCTGACGCGCTCGCCGACCCGGGCCAGAGCCTCGCTGCCCTTCGACGAAGCGGCAGAGTCCCTCGCAGAGGTGGCCTCGCCGTCACCGTCGCCCGCTTCGGGCGGTTCGTCCGAGACCGGGGGCAGGGTCGTCGCCGGTGCGTGGACCAGGGCAGTGAGTCCGGTGCTGATGCGGATCTGGAAGTTGAGGAATGACACGAGCTGCGCGAGCGTGACGATCGAGTCTTCGTCCCAGCCGGCGTCGAGGAGCAGCGCCATGTGTTCGGGACGTGAGTCGCGGGGATGCAGAACTAGGAGATGGGCGAATTCGAGGCCGGCGGCCAGCTGTGCGCCCAGCACCTCGCTCGACTTCTTCTCCACACTCAGCCAGGGTCCCGGGACGTTCTCGGCCGCCAGGGCAGCCGATTCGAAGGTTCCGTAGGGGCCGCGCACGGTCGAACGGGAGTCGAGTTCGAGCAGCACCTCATCGAGGAGTTCGGCGATCTCCCAGGAGGCGACCTCGTCTTCGTCACGGAGGAGGTCACGGTAGAACTCCTCGGCCGCGGGCGCGCCGAGGAGGCCGGCCGTGAATGCGGCGACGGCATAGCGGTCACGGTGGGAGAACCCACCGGTCTCAGCTGGTTCGAGCAGCGCTTCGAAGCTGAGCTGGGCGTTGTCCTTGGCCTGTGCACGGTGATCGCGCAGCTTGTCGAGGGGGTCCTGTGCGGCGATTCCGGCGAGGGTGTTGATGATGTCGGTCATGTCAGGCCGCCTGTTCCGTCGTGAGCGTCAGTCCCAGGGCCGGGGCCACCTCGGTGGCCAGGAGTTCGATGGACCGCAGCGTCGTCTCATTCGTCGCCGGCACCGAGTGTACCTGGAAGCTGACGTCGGTGGCCCGGTTCAGCACACGGTCTGTCGCCAGGCGTTCGATGACCTGCTCGGGGGTGCCGAGGTAGGTGTCGGTGGCGATGAGCAGCTCGTCCAGGCTCAGCCCCGAGGTGTCATAGCCGACGAGGCGATCTGCCTCGGCCCGCAGCGCCGGTTCGGTCCGGGCGCGGAGTTCGGGCAGCGCTGCGGCATCGGCGACGACGGCCGTGCGCGATGCCAGGATTCGGGGCTCCACACCGGAGGGAAGGTTCGCCAGGTAGGTGTCGATGACCGGCAGCTGCACCTCGTCGAGGGTTGCTTCGGGCTTGTCCTGGGAGCGGGGTTGGGTGCGCGAGAGCATGAGGCCATCACCGGCGGCACCGGCAGCTCCGGATCCGCCGGAGGAGAAGGTGGCCTGCCAGAGGCGCTCGGAGAGCCGGGTCGGTTCCGGATAGAGCGCATGCCCGGTCTCCAGGGACTGACCTGCCAGCAGAGTCTTCAGTGCCGCGAGGTTGTCGGCGAAGACCTCACGTCGTTGATCGAAGCTGGTGCCGAAGGCGGGGAAGGACTTCGGGTTTCCGCCCGAACCGAGCCCGATCTCCAGGCGTCCCCCGGAGAGCACGTCGGTGACCGCAGCGTCTTCGGCCACACGCACGCCGTTCTCCATGGGCAGGGTGATGATCGCCGTGCCCAAGCGGATCCGCGAGGTCTGGGCTGCCGCATGGGCGAGGAACACGAGTGGGGAGGGCAGGCCGCCCTCGGTCGCAGAGAAGTGGTGCTGGGCCACCCACGCGGAGTCGAAGCCGTGGGCCTCGGCCGCCTGGATCTGTTCGAGTGCGAACCGGTAGCGCTGAGCTGCCGGGGCGTCCTCGAGCAGGCGGGTGAAGAATCCGAGCCGGGGACCGGTGGAACTGTTCGTCATCGTGTCAGTCTCAACTTTCTGCTGCGGTGAGCAATGTGGGTGTCGAAGCGGCGCTGTCTCCGTTGCCGTGGAGCATCACGGGGCGGGGGATCGCATCGAGGAGGGTGCGCGTGTACTGAGTCTGCGGGCGAGCGAAGAGGTCCTCCGTCGGTCCGTTCTCCACCAGTCGTCCCTGCGACATCACCGACACGGTATCAGCGATCTGTCGCACGACAGCGAGATCGTGGGAGATGAAGACATAGGTCAGTCCCAGGTCAGATTGGAGATCGTCGAGGAGGGTCAGAATCTGGGCCTGCACGGTCACGTCGAGGGCCGAGACGGCCTCATCGAAGACGACGAGCTCAGGGCCGGCGATGAGGGCCCGCGCGATCGCCACCCGCTGCAGCTGACCGCCGGAGAGCTCGGCCGGTCGGCGCTCGCCGAACTCGGTAGGCAGGGCAACCCTCTCCAGGGCCTCGGCGACGAGGGTCGGTCGCGAATTCCGGGAACCGATGCGGAAGTTGCGCAGCGGTTCGGTGAGTATCTGGCCGATGGTGTGCTTGGGATCCAGTGCCGAGTACGGGTTCTGGTGCACGAGCTGGACCGTGCGGCGGAAGTCGCGCAGGCGGGCCCGCTCCGCACGACCGCGCAAAGAGTCATCGGTGTCGAAATTGCCGACGCGGATGCGACCGGACTGTGGGGTGAGGAACCCGGCCAGGGCCTTGCCCGTCGTCGTCTTCCCTGAACCGGATTCGCCCACGATGCCGTGGGTGGTGCCGCGTTCGACGTGCAGTGACACGTCGTCGATGCCGATGACCTGATCATCGTTGCGGGCATAGACCTGAGTCAGGCCCTCGACCGAGACGAAGGGGGCCTGCGCCTCGGCGAGTGCGGCGGTGGATGTGGCCTGTCGGTGGGTCTTCGTCTTCAGCGCCGGGGCGTCGGCAAGCAGCCGCGAGGTGTAGTCGGTGGCAGGCCGGGAGAAGATCTGAGCCGCCGGTCCGGCCTCGACGACGCGTCCGGACTGCATGACGACGACCTCATCGGCGCGTTCACCGGCGACGGCGAGGTCGTGGGTGATGAAGAGGACGCCCATCTCGGTCTCTGCGCGCAGCTCATCGAGGAGATCGAGGACCTGCTTCTGCACGGTCACGTCGAGGGCCGAGGTCGGCTCGTCGGCGATGAGCAGTCGTGGGCGCAGTGCGATCGCGGAGGCGATGAGGACTCGCTGGCGCATTCCCCCGGAGAGCTCATGCGGGAACTGATCGGCGCGCATCTGTGGCCGATCGATGCCGACTCTGGTCAGCAGTTCGATGACCTGGGCACGGGCAGACTTCCGATCGGCGCGCTTGTGGATCCGCAGCGCCTCGGCGACGGATTTGCCGATGGTCTGCAGCGGATTGAGTGAACTGCCGGGGTCCTGGGGGACGTAGCCGATCTGACTGCCGCGGATCCCACGCCAGCCGCTGGTTCCCAAGCCACCGAGATCGACTTCACCTAAGTGGATGTGCCCGCTCGTGATCTGCGCGGACTCCGGGAGGAGGCCGATGGCGGCATTCGCGGTCGTGGACTTGCCGGACCCGGACTCGCCGACGACCGCGGTCATCGACCCGGCGCGCACGGCGAAGGTCACGCCGTCGACGGCCGGGGCCGAGGACTGGGAGTAGGCGACACTGAGATCCTGCACGGACAGCAGGGGTGCGGACTCGGTCATGATGTCACCTTTCTCAGGGTGTTGCCGATTTGGTGGGTGGCCAGGACGATGGCCATGACGACGAAGCCGGGCAGCACGGTCAGCCACCATGCGGTGGCGACGAAGTTGCGGCCCTCGGCGATGATGAGGCCCCATTCCGGTGTCGGCGGGGGAGTCCCGTAGCCCAGGAAGCCCAGCGTCGAGATCTGGAGGATCGCGGATCCGATCTGGAGGACGGCCAGGGACAGCACGGGCGAGATCGAGTTGGGCAGGATATGGCGGACGAGGACGGAGAAGAAGGTGCCGCCCGAACCGTAGGCCGCGGCCACGAAGTCGCTGGTGTTGATGCGCACCGCCTCTGACCTCGACAGTCGTGCGAACTGGGCGATGGCCGTGACGCCGACGGCGATGGCCGCGTTGATGGTGCCGAAGCCCAAGACGACGACGATCGAGAGGCTGAGCAGGATCGCCGGGATCGAGAGCAGCACGTCGATCAAGCGCATGAGCACATCGTCGACCCAGCCGCGGCGGGTGCCGGCGATGAGCCCGATGGCCGTGCCCACGATGAGTCCGACACCGACAGCCACGAGTGCTGCGAGCAATGACTGTGACGCGCCGTAGACGACGCGGGCGTAGGCATCACGTCCGGTCTGGTCGGTGCCGAACCAGTGGTCGAGGCTGGGGCCAAGCAGCGCCGGAGTGGTGCCGCCGTCGTTGGGGTCATGCTGGGTGAAGAGTCCGGGGAAGAGCGCCCACATGATGGCGATGAGCAGGACCAGGGCCGAGACGATGGTGGCGGGGCCGATGTTCGCGCGGGTGCGGCTGCGTCGCTTCGCCGGAGAGCCCGGCTTACCGGTGCCCGAGGTGGGGGCAAGACTGCTGATGAGGCTCATGAGTGGGTGTCCTTGTCGTCCCAGTCGAGATCGACCCCGACGCTGGCCGCGGTCGTCGACAGTGCCCGGCGAGTGGGTTCATCGGCAGGCTTCTTCCCCGCCGAGGCGGCCCCGGGCTGTGTGCGCAGCCGGACGTCGATGACGGGGTAGAGGAGGTCGACGATGAGGTTGATGGTCACGTAGGCCAGGGTCGCGATGACGACGACGGCCAGGAGGATCGGGTTGTCGCGGTGGGTCACGGCCTGGGCGGTGATCTGGCCGATTCCGTTGCGCCCGAATACGGTCTCGGTGACCACGGCGCCGGCGACCAGTTCACCGAAGACGAGGCCGATGATCGTCAGGCCCGGCAGGACGGCGTTGCGGGCGACGGTGTGGACGAGGATCCACAGCTCACCGGCACCCTTCGCCGAGGTGACCTTGACGAATCCGGAGGCCTTGACGTCGGTGATGGAGCGGATGAGGACCTGCGCGATGGGGGCCGAGAGCGGCACCGCCACGGTCAGGGTTGGGAGGACGAGCGCCTCGGCGGGGCCGGGTGAGACCACGGAGACGAACCCGAGCTGGAAGGAGAAGATCTGGATGAGCAGGATCCCCAACCAGAAGACGGGAATCGAGATGAAGAGGCTGGGCACCGAGTCGAGCAGCTTCCGCAGCCAGGCGAAGGGCCCGTAGGTTGCCAGCACCGCGATGACAACGGCCAGGACCAGGGCGGAGACGAACCCGGACAGGGCGAGCACCGCGGTCGAGGGCAGGGCCGCGGCGATGATCGTCGACACCGCGGCACCGGTCTGGACGGAGAAGCCGAAGTTGCCGGTGAGGAACCCTCCGAGGCTGAGGAAGTAGCGGCTGATCCACGACTCATCGGCCCCGGTCTCGGTGCGGATCTGCGCGATCTGGTCGGGAGAGAGACCCAGTGCAGGGTCGGCGAATCTGGCGGTGACACCGTCGCCGGGAATGAGGCTGAGCAGGATGAAGGCCGCGGTGAACGCGAGCAGCAGCACGAGCAGTGCCTGGCCCAGGCGCAGGAAGAGGTAGCGGATGTCGAGGATCATTTCTGCCCTGCCAACCATGTGCTGTAGAAGTCGGGACGGCCCACCGGTTCGGTCGTGAAGCCGTTGACGCGGCGGCGGAAGGCGAAGACCTGCGGCTCTTCGAAGAACGGCAGCACATAGGCGTTCTCGACGAGGTAGTCCTGAACTTTCTCGGCGGCCTTCTGCCGGTTCTTCGTCTCGGGCTCCGAGGCGAGTTCATCCAGCAGGCGGTCGATCTCGGGGTCGATGCTTCCGTCCTTCGCATCGTCGCGGTCCTTGCCGTTGAGGAAGACGTCGCGGTTGACCGAGGAGTAGTTGGAACGCAGATTGTCGAAGTCCGCGCGCGCGACCATCGAATGGTAGATCTGGACCGTGTCGAGTTCGAGGGCATCGAGGGTCTGCTTGGACTGGTCACCGGGGTTGATGGACAGACGCACGCCCACGTGACGCAGCTGCTGCTGGATGAGGGTCTGCACCTCGTTCGAGCGTGGCTGCGGCAAGGCGATGTTGACGCTCAGTGCCAGGACCTGGCCGTCCTTGGTGCGGAACCCGGCGGAGTTGCGCTCGGACCAGCCCGCCTCGTCGAGGAGTCGGTTGGCTTCCTCGGGATCGTGGACCCAGGACCCGGACTGGTCCTTGTAGCCCATGGCGCCCTTGGCCAGCAGGCCGGTGGCCAGCGGGTAGTTGGGGGTGAAGAGCTTGTCGACGATCTCCTGCCGGTCAACGGCGGCGATGATGGCCTGCCTGACCTTGAGATCTTCCAGTAGTTCGTGCCGGAACCGGAAGTTGACGCTGTTGTTGATGCCGTTCGTGGCCTTCGCATAGAGGCGCAGACCCTGCTCGCTCACGCGCGATTCGTCGGGAGCCTGGACGTCGCGGACGCCATCGGCCTGCCCGGAGAGCACGGCGCCGATGCGCACCGAATACTCGTTGTTGGCCAGGTAGTCGATGCCGTCGAGGTGGGCCCGGCCCTGGTGCTTCAGGTGTGGTGGGGCCCAGTCGTAGTCCTCACGGACCCGGACGGAGAGTTTCGTCCCGATCGTCTCGTCGGTGATGTGGAAGGGACCGCAGGTGTGGATGCCGGTGGCACCGCCGGGGCCGAAGCCCTCGGCGTCCAGAGCCAATGTCGAATCGGCGAGGAGACCCGCGTTCATCGTCGACGTCGCCTGCGCGAAGCCGGGGGAGGGTGCGCTGAAGTGGAAGCGGACGCGTTTGTCGTCGAGGACTTCGCTGCGCTCGTAGTTCGAGATCTGCTCGGAGACCGGCAGGGTGCGAGCCTCATCGCCTCGTCCGAAGAGATCGAAGTTCGCCGCTACGTTCTTCGCCGTCAGCGGTGAACCGTCGGAGTAGGTGACACCGTCGCGGATCGTGAAGGTGAACTTGGTGGCATCGGCGTTGATCTCAGGCAGTTCGGTGGCCAGCCAGGGGTAGAGGTCGAGGGTCTTCGGATCCTGCCACAGCAGGCGGGCGGAGATGTTGTTCATGATGCCGCCGTTGGGATAGAACCCGACCGAGGGCGGGTAGAGCAGCGTCCACGTCTGAGGCTCGAAGTACGTGAGCACCCCGCCCTGGACCGGGTCGCCGCCCTCGGGCAGCGGAGCATCATCACTCGGCGTGCAGGCGCTGAGCGTGATGAGAGTGCCCAGTCCCAGCCCGAGGCTGAGGAAATTGCGTCGGCCGTAGGTCCGGCCGGGGCTCGCCGAGGTGGAGGGACGGAGGTCCGTCATGGAATGTGGTCCTTTGTGCAGATGAAACCGAGATCGGGGGTGGGTCGGGTGCTCAACCAATTGTTGATATAGCTCAACAATTGGAGCTGGTGAGCCTCTTGAGATCGATGTGGAGCCGACGCCACAGCATTCGGCCCTCTGGTTGTGTCTGCATGCTTTGAGTTAAGCGCATCGGCATGCAGAGCGTCAATTCGATCGCTTAACATTGAGTCATGTTGCTGCCTTGGAATTTCGATCATCTCGTCATTGCCGTGCCGAATCTCGCCGAAAGTGTTGAGCAATATCACAACATTCTCGGCGTGGAGCCTATTCCCGGTGGTGCCCATCCGGGGCTGGGGACGGCCAATGCGCTGCTGGGCCTTGAGTTCGGCGACGAGTCTGGCGATGAGCACCGCGACATCTATTTGGAGATCCTCGGACCCGACCCGGAGCAGGATCCCGAGCTGGCAGTCGCGCGCCTGGCCGGTATCACCCGGCCCACGGTGCAGCGCTGGGCCATCCACCCGGACGACTTCGACGGTCTCGTCACCTCAGCCGCACGAGCGAGCGAACCGCCCGTCGACCTCGGCGAGGTTCATGACATGACCCGCCGCACCCCTGCGGGCACTCTTCTGGAGTGGAGGCTGACGAGGCGGACACCGCTGGCGCTGGGCGGAATCCAACCCTTCCTCATCGATTGGCAGGACTCTCCGCATCCTGCGCGCCAGGCGATGCCCTCGGTTCACCTCGAACGGTTCTGGGCGTTGAGCCCAGATGTAGACACAACATCCAGAGTTCTGCGATCCTTGGGGGCTACCATCGAGGTTGAGGCAGGAATCACAGAAACCCTGCACGCCACACTGAAAGGTCCTGGTGGATCATGGACGATCTGAGTACGATTCCCGCCAATCTTGACCACCTCATCATCACGGTGCCCGAGCTCGAAGCCGGGGTCGCCGAATTCGAGCGCCTCACCGGAGTCAAAGCAGTGGCCGGGGGACGACACCCGGGCCGAGGAACCGCGAACTACCTGATAGGTCTCACCCCTGCTGGCTGGCCCGAAGGTGCTCACACTTACCTCGAGATCCTGGGTCCCGACCCGCAGCAGGAAGCGCCAGCCGATGGCACCCTGCCGTTGGATGCCCATCTGGCGCAGGGCCTGACCCTCCAGACCTGGGCCATCCACCCGCACGCCTTCCTCGCGAAGGTCGCCGGAGCGAACACCGAAGGAATCGACTTCGGCGAGGTCCGCGACATGTCCCGCGAAACTGCCGAGGGGGAGCTGCTCGAATGGCGTCTGACCTCGCGGTCTCCGCTGCCGAGCAAGGGAACGCAGCCCTTCCTCATCGACTGGGGCGAGTCGACCCACCCCGCCGAGGCTGCCCTGCCGTCGGTCGAACTCCTCGAGTTCTCCATCGAATCCCCGGACGCCGAGGAGAGCCGCCGTGCCCTCGATGTGCTCGGTGCCGGTGATACCCAGGTCGTCGAAGGCACGGAGCATCGGCTGCATGCACGCCTGCGTGGTCCCGGCGGTGTCCTCAAGTTCTGAGCGAAAGTTCTCAGTGGAGCGGTTGTGAAACGCTAGACTCGACAGAGTGTCGCCAACTCCTCGCATTTCACAAGGTCCACTGCACTCAAGTCGATCGTTGCTGGGCTCCTCGCAGCGGCTGAGGTCAGCCTCGGCGGTGGTTGCTGCATCCCTGCTCATCGGACTCAGCGGCTGCGCAACCGACTCGGATCAGGAGACCAGGCCGGCACCGTCCTCGAACGAGACGGTCGCGTCCGGCGAGGGTTCCGCCTCTGCCCAGCCGAGTGAGTCGGCGTCGCCGACGAAGTCCCCGGCACCCAGCAAGTCTGCTGAGCCGGACGTGGAATCCGCCGGTGCCGCCGGTGTCAGTGAAGACGACATCGATATGCAGGGCAGTGGCGAGTGGGACCGACCGAAGAAGGAGACCGGACCGAACCGGGACGAGGGCTCAACGTTCAAGGTCGCACTGCGAGTCGAGGACAATCTGCCCATCGACGTCGATGAGGCGGGCGCCTTCATCAACAAGACGCTGCAGGACAAGCGCGGCTGGCAGGACTTGGACGATGTGTCGATCAAAATGGTCGACGAGGGTGAGGATGCGATGATCTCCATCGCCAGCCCCGACACCGTGGACTCGATGTGCCTGCCGCTGCGCACCCTGGGCAAACTCTCGTGCCGCAACGGCAACAACGTCATCCTCAATGCCAAGCGCTGGGTGTCTGCCACCGATGAGTTCGACGACATCACCCAATACCGTCAGTACCTCATCAACCACGAGGTCGGTCACGCACTTGGCCACAGCCATGAATCGTGCCCGGGGCCCGGCGAGACGGCCCCGCTCATGCAGCAGCAGACCAAAGGCCTGCAGGGCTGCGAGCCCAACGGCTGGCCTTCGAAGGGCTAGTCGGGAAATCGGGACGGCACTCGGGAATAAGACCACCTCCTTCGTCGTTGATTGAGTCGTATAGGCTCAACTTTCGACAGGAGATCAGATTGGCTACGTTCTTCGGATCCGCCGGTTCTGGCGGAGATTCATTCGACGAGTTCCTTGCCCGTTTTCTGCAGGGACAGCAGGGCGCGCGCCAGGGGCGCAGCGTCGACATCAACAAGCTGCTGAGCAAGCGCAGCCACGAGGTCATCGACAACGCCGCTGACTATGCCAGAGAGCACGGTCAGGCGGAGGTCGATGCCCTGCACATTCTGCGCACCATGGCAGAGACCGAGCCCGGAGTCTCGGCGATCCGTCAGGCCGGAGCTGACCCGGAGCAGGTCGCCCGCGCCGTCGAAGACCGTCTGCCCGCATCCTCAGACACCAAGCCCGAAGGGGCACTGACCCTTACCGGTTCCGGTCAGCGCGCGCTCCTCGACGCCTACCAGGTGGCACGGGCGTTCGGTTCGACCTACGTCGACCCGGAGCACCTGTTCTTCGCCTTCGTGCTCAACCACGAGATGCCAGCAGGCCGCATCCTCGCCCAGGCGGGCGTGACACAGGAACGGCTGCAGGCCGGAGCCGAAGCCGCCGAGGCAGGCGACCCGCAGGGCGGTCCCGGAGCGGGCCAGCCGGAGGAGACCATGCTCGAGCGTTTCGGCACGGACCTCACGGCACTGGCAGCCGACGGTGAACTCGACCCGGTGATCGGACGCGCCGAGGAGATCCAGGAGACGATCGAGATCCTGGCTCGCCGCACCAAGAACAACCCGGTGCTGCTCGGTGAGGCCGGCGTCGGCAAGACCGCGATCGCCGAGGGACTGGCTCAGGCCATCCACAGCGGCGAGATCCCAGCACAGCTCTCGGGTAAGCGAGTCGTCGCACTCGACCTGCCGGGCATGCTGGCAGGCACACGCTACCGCGGTGACTTCGAGGAACGCCTGACCGGGACCCTCGACGAAGTCGCCGAGGACGGCGAGATGATCGTCTTCATCGATGAGCTCCACACCCTCGTCGGTGCCGGCGGCAACGGCGAATCCAACTCGATGGACGCCGGCAACATCCTCAAGCCCCGGCTGGCCCGTGGTGATCTGCACCTGTTGGGTGCAACCACGCTCAAGGAATACCGCACGATCGAGAAGGACTCGGCCCTCGAACGTCGGTTCCAGCCGGTGCGCGTGGGGGAGCCGAACATCGAAGATGCCGTGGCAATCCTCGACGGACTCAAGGACCGCTACGCCGAGCACCACAATGTGACCTACACGCCCGAGGCGATTCGCGCGTCGGTCGAGCTCTCCGATCGCTACATCAACGACAGGTTCCTGCCGGACAAGGCGATCGACCTCATCGACCAGGCCGGTGCTCGACTGTCTCTGCGTCGTGGGCCCAAGGTCGACACCCAGGCCCTGCGCACGGAGATCGAACGACTCGAGACCGAGAAGAACACCGCGATCAGCGAAGAGAACTATGAGCGTGCCGGGGAACTTCGCGACGAGGTCATGAGTCTCGGGGAGAAGCTGCATGCAGCCGAGAACCCGGACGACGGCGCGCAGCGGGCTGAGGCTGACGCCAAGCCGAGCATCGTCGATGCTGACCAGATCGCACAGGTCGTCTCCCGTGCCACCGGAATCCCGGCGGCGAGCATGACCCAGGGTCAGAAGGCCAAGCTGGCCAAGCTCGAAGAGATCCTCCACGGTCGCGTCATCGGTCAGGACAACGCGGTGACGGCAGTGTCGAAGGCCGTGCGCCGGTCCCAGATGGGAATGGGAGATCCGAACCGTCCCATCGGCAGCTTCCTCTTCCTCGGACCCACCGGCGTGGGCAAAACCGAGCTGGCGAAATCTCTGGCCGCGACCCTGTTCGATGACGAGTCGGCGATGATCCGATTCGACATGAGCGAGTTCGGGGAACGCCACACCGTCTCACGCCTGGTGGGTTCGCCTCCCGGCTACGTCGGCTACGACGAAGCGGGACAGCTGACCGAACAGGTTCGGCGCAAGCCGTACTCGGTGATCCTCCTCGACGAGGTCGAGAAGGCTCACCCGGACGCCTTCAACCTGCTGCTCCAGGTCCTCGACGACGGTCGTCTCACCGACGGTCAGGGCCGGACCGTGGACTTCCGGAACACCGTCATCATCATGACGAGCAACCTGGGCTCCGAGTTCATGTCCGGCAGCACCCCGCTGGGCTTCAGCTCCACCGATGCGAAGGTCACCGAGAAGGACCTGAGTGCAAAGGTGATGGGCAAGCTCAAGGAGTTCATGCGTCCCGAGTTCCTCAACCGGATCGACGAGACCGTGATGTTCTCGCGGCTCGATCGTGAGCAGCTGCGCGTCATCGTCCGTCTTCAGCTGGAGCGTTCGGTCGAGCGTCTGGCGCACCAGGGCATCGGCCTGACCGTGTCCGAGGATGCTGTGGAGTGGCTTTCCGATACCGGGTACGAACCCGAGTTCGGTGCCCGTCCGCTGCGCCGCGTGATCCAGCGTGAGCTCGATGACCGCATTGCGGACCTCCTCGTCAACGAGACAGTGTCCGAAGGCGGAAGGGTCAGCGCCACGGTTGACGACGGAACACTGCGAGTGGTCGCGGAATCACCCGAGGTTCCTGTGGCAGTCTGAGGCAGAGCCGCCTGTGCAGGGTGATCACCTGCACGGCACGGGGCCGGATCGGAAGCGATGTCTTCCGGTCCGGCCCCGCTTCATTCATGCGGCAGGAACTGCCTCTTCCTGCTCGTGAACCTTGAGGACACGGTTGAGCACGAGGCGCTCTGTCAGGGTCCAGGCTGTCGTCGTCATCAGGTAGAGCGTGGCAGCTAGAGGCACAAACAGTGCGATGACCGCGGTCATGAAGGGCATGAAGCTCAGCACCCTGGTCACGCCTGAGAGGTCCGGCATGGCGGGTCCCTCGGTGGTGGAGTTCTGGCTGCCAGACGCCCGGACGGGCGGGGTCTGCGGCATATCGGGGGTGAGCAGATGCCGCGAGAGGGCAGCGACGACGGCGATGATGATCACGATGACGCCGAAGACTGCGGCCGAGACCACGCTCAGGTTCCCTCCGGTCAGGAGACCCACGAAGCCGGCGTTGAGGGGGACGCCCAGCAGGGAATGGTTGAGAAGGTCATTGGCGTGCCCGCCGATCGTGGATTGGATGAAGATTCCATAGACGGCCATGAGCACCGGCATCTGGGCCAGCACGGGCAGGCAGCCGGCCATCGGGGAGGCCTTTTCCTCCTTGTAGAGCTCCATCATCTTCTGCTGCATAAGCTCGGGGGTCTTCTTGTACCGGGTCTGCAGCTCGGTGATCTTCGGTGCGAGGCGTTTGCGAGTGATGCCGGCTCTGACCTGTGAGAGCCCGACGGGGATGAGCACGGCGCGGACGATGATCGTGAGCACCACGATCGCCAGCGCAGCACTTGCGGTGCCAGCCAATGGTTCGAGCAGAGTCGTCAGCCAGGTGACGACCCAATAGGCGGCGTTGACGAGCAGTTCGATGGGTGGAAATTCGTAGATGTTCATGGTGATGGCCCTCCTGGGCGCTGCCGATGCAGGCAATTCGGCCGTGCAGCGTTGAGCAGCAGTGGTGATGTCGTCATGGACGTTCAACGACCGAACGACGCAGGGCGACACCACAGGCGGGATCCGTTAGGGAAACAGACAGGAGTGGCGTCAGCGACCGTGCTTGAGGAGCACGGAGATCACGTCGTCGGTCAGGCGAAGGAGCGGACGACGAAGGAGGGGGCTCTGGCTTGAGCGGTGCCCGGAGTGCCGGGTTCCTCGGGCATGCGGAATTCGCGAACCTCGGTTCGCTCTCCCCGTCCCCAAAGACCGCGAGGAGACTGAGGAAGGAACCTGAAGAGAGCCCTTGCCAACCACGGTGCGACCGGCGACAGCAGTGCCGCACCGAGCAGCACGAGGACGATCAGATGCATCGACGACTGAGGAATGACCGTATCGGCATCGGCGCTGAGAAGCACCACGATGAACTGAACTGTCATCCACAGATTCAGCATCATTCCGTCTCGGCCTTCCCTTGACACAGTCGGGGTTTCTCGCCCGATTTTATCACGGCAGCACCATCACACCGGGCGCACAGGCACGCCGTCCGCTCACAGCGGCACCCTCCTGCTCAAGGCGGAAAAGACTTCCGACTCGGCACAGCCAGCTCCAGTGTGGAGGCATGAACACACGAATCGCACATCAGAATGCTCACAACCGACCCACCTCACCATCGCCGAGGTTCGCCGACGGTGACGAGTCCACGACGACGACCCGCATCCCCGAGTCCCAGAGAATGCTCTACGCCTACCGTTCGGTGGTCTTCAACGGGGAGCTGCGCGATGAGAACGGCATGGAGATCATCTCGCGACTCATCCTCCTCTCCGCCGAAGACTCCCACAGTGACATCCACCTGTGGATCAACTCACCGGGCGGATCGGTGCCGATGATGCACGCGATCGCCGATGTGATCGAGACTCTGCCCAACGATGTGGTCACGGTGGCGTTCGGGTGGGCCGCCTCGGCGGGGCAGTTCGTGCTCATGATGGGCACCCCCGGCAAACGACTCGCCCTGCCCCACGCCCGGATCCTGCTGCACCAGGGATCATCGGGCATCGGGGGAGCGGCCGCTGACATCGAGCTGCAGTCCGGGGACCTGCGCACCGTCCGGGACACGGTCCTGCATCGCATCGCCGAGGCGACGGGAAAGACCTATGAGCGTGTCTTCGAGGACTCCCTGCGCGATCGGTGGTTCACGGTCGAACAGGCACTGGACTACGGGCTCATCGACCGCATCGTCGAGTCCCCGGCCGATCTGCGCGGCGGGATCGGTGCGCCATGAGCCAGTACACGATTCCGAATGTCGTTGACCGCTCGGGTGGCGGGGAGAAGATCGTCGACGTGTATTCCCACCTGCTGGGCAACCGCATCATCTACCTCGGAGTGCCGATCGATGACGGGGTGGCGAATACGATCATCGCCCAGCTGCTCCACCTCGAGGCGAGCAGCCGAGAACTCCCGATCCAGCTGTACATCAACTCACCGGGCGGATCGCTGACGGCCATGACCGCCATCTACGACGCGATGCACCACATCGGTGCGCCCGTGGCGACCATCTGCGTGGGGCAGGCGGCCGCTGATGCCGCGGTGCTCCTGGCAGCTGGCGAACCCGGTCAGCGTTCGATGCTCGAACACGCTCGAGCGGTGCTGCGCCAACCCCATGCCGAGGGTGCTCGCGGGGCAATCCCCGATCTCATCGTCGCCGCCGACGAGATCGCCCGGCAGCGCCGAGATGTTGAGGCGATGCTGGCGAAGGGCACCGGGCGCAGTGTGGACCAGATCCATGCCGACCTCGACCGGGATCTCGTGCTCAATGCGCAGGCGGCCCGGGACTTCGGCCTCGTCGATCAGATCCTCTGAGTTGCTCCCGGGCCGCGGTACTCCGCGGGAAGTCCGGTCGGATACTCCCGTGGTACGACGTTGAATCCGGTGTCAGTGACTACGATCGGAGGATGAGCCGATCCTGGCGTGCCGCCGCCGAGGCGAGCGATCCCGATGCTGATCGTCGCGTCCGTCGTCGACCTCGGCTGCTCCTGGTTGCCCTGAGCGTCCTGGCCCTGCTCCTGCAGCTGCCCTTCGCCGTGTTCATGGCCACCCACGATGGTGTCGATGCCCTGGCCGGGGGCGTGCGCATCGCCGTAGCCCTGCTGTCCCCGATGATCTTCTTACTCTGTGCACGATGGCCGGGCCCGAGAGTCGCGATCATCGCCGGGCTGACGCTGGTTGACTTCGTCGCCTGGGCCGCACTGGCGGGATCCAGCCTGTCCGGTGCGTGGAGCCACGGTCCAAGTAATCGTCCCTGGTCTGGGGAGGGTCCGGGCGGAATGTGGGCGCAGGGGCTCACCGGACCTGAGATGACACCGTTCTATGCGGCGTTCCTCTTCGCTCTCGTCGTGGCCATGGTCCGCGGTCATCAGATCTGGGCCATCGCCTCGGCGGCCGGTGTCTGGTTGGGTGCCCTGCTGCTCGGTCCCTTCCTCGGTGTCGACTGGTCGGTGGGGCGTGTGGCCTCTGCGACGATCGGTCTGCTGATGACCCTGAGCATCGGAGCCTTCGCTCGGCGCAGGCGCGAAGGCAGGAGGCTCGCGGCCGAGGAGGCGCAGGCCCGGCACCAGGAGGTGATTGCGGCCGAAAGGCTGCGCATCGCCAGGGACCTCCACGATGTGCTGGGCCATTCCCTGTCCCAGATCAACGTGCAGGCCGGTGTGGGCGAACACCTCATCGACCGGGACCCCGAGCAGGCCAGACGGGCGCTCGCCGCCATCAAGGAGCTGAGTCGAACGGGACTCAACGAGGTCCGTTCAGTGCTCCACACGATGCGCTCGGATGCTGCCGGCCCAAGCGATCTCGACTCCGACGCGGCCGGCACTGACGCGGCCAGTGCCGACGCAGGCACAGCCGAGCCGCTGGCCCCAGTGCCGGGCCTCGACGAGCTGCCGGCACTCATCGCCGCAATGACCGGGCGACCAGCCATCCACCTCGATGACCGGCGCGAGCTCCGAGCCGACGGTACTCGAGAGAATCCCGGCAGTGCCGCGGATGCGGCCGCCTACCGGATCGTGCAGGAGGCGCTGACGAATATGGTCCGCCACGCTGCCGCCAGCCAGGCGAACGTCAGAGTCTTCCGTGAAGGCGAGTTCCTGCACCTCGAGATCAGTGACGATGGCCAGGGAACAGAGAACGCGATGCACGGGCGAGACGAAGGCACCGGAATCATCGGGATGCGGGAGCGGACGAAACTTCTCCACGGAACCTTCGCGATCACCTCGGCGAGCGGGGACGGCACGCACATCAGCGTCCGGCTGCCCTGGACCAGCGGACACGGACGAACAGATCGGCAGGCTGAGGCATGAACGATATCTCGGTGGCGATTGCCGATGATCACCAGCTGGTTCGCGCCGGCTTCGCTTCGCTGTTGGATGCGGAACCGGGCATCAGCGTGAGTGTGCAGGCCTCCGGCGGGGAAGAGCTGTTGGAGAAACTGGCAGCGACGCCGGTCGACGTCGTGCTCATGGACATTCGGATGCCCGACGGTGACGGACTGTGGGCCACCGAGGCGATCGCAGCCGATCCCGACCTCGGGCACGTTCGGGTGGTGCTGGTGACGACCTTCGGCCTCGACGAGTACATCGTGCGCGCGGTCAGGGCGGGTGCCAGCGGATTCCTGCTCAAGGACACCGAACCGGTCGACCTGATCCGAGCGGTGCGCGTCGTCGCCGAGGGGGAGGCGCTGCTCTCACCGGAGGTGACCCGATACCTCCTGTCGAGGATGTCCCTGGGACTGCGGGCGGAGCCGGCGAAGCATCTCGACGTGCTGACACAACGTGAACGAGAGGTGCTCGCCCTCGTCGGGCAGGGACTGTCGAACGACGAGATCGCGGCGCAGCTGGTGCTCTCACCGCTGACGGCGAAGACCCATGTCTCGCGCATCATGAGCAAGGTCGCCGCACGCGACAGGGTCCACCTCGTCGTGCTCGCCTATGAGTCCGGGCTGGTCTCCCCGGGCTGGCTGCGCGAACAGTAGGAGCTCATCCTCAGCGAGTACCCGAAGTGACTCCCAGCGGGGGATTCGCCGAGGCGGCTGCAGGAGTTGGATTGATGTCATATCCACGAGCGACGTGGATTCCTGACAAGGAGGCATTATGAACATGGAACACGGACCCGCGGCCTGGCCGTTCTTCTTCCTCATCCCGATCTTCTGGGTGCTCATCATCGGACTGGTCGTCACTCTCATCATCACGCTCAATCGGCGTCGTTGGCGCCAAGCCGGGGGACCGCCCTGGGCAGATGGTCAGGGCCGATTCGGGTCGACGAAGAACGCGGAGGCGACACTGTCCGAGCGTTTCGCCCAAGGTGACATCGACGAGGCCGAGTACCGGGGCAGACTCGAGGTGCTCAGGGCCAATCGTCTCGATTCCGGTACGAGCTGAGGCACCCGGCCGGTGTGACTAGGCCACGAGGGACAGCTGCGCCCGTCCGGTGAGCCCGAATGCGGGCACCGTCGCGGGCGCGGCTGTCGGCGTTGAGCCGGCGGCGAGGACGAGCACCTGGGGGAGTGCGAGGCCGAGGACTATGGCGATTGCCTCGATGACCTCCGAAGAGGGATCCTTGAGGCCGCGTTCGACCTCGGACAGGTATTGGGTCGAGACTCCCGAGCGGCGTGAGACCTGAGCCAGGGTCAGGCCCAGCTCGGTGCGGCGCAGCCGCAGCACCCTCCCGAGCATCTCGCGCCACAGCAGCGCCGGAGTCCGGTCGGCGTACGCATCTGTGACGTGAAGTGCATCCATGATGCGATCCTAGGAGGAATCGCCGTCGCTCACGCGGATTTCTGCTCTGAGCAGACGAATACCGGCTGCCCCGTCATGCGCTCGAGGGGGATCAGGGCGCGGTCGAGTTGCACCCAGGCCGCGAAGTTAAGTTAGGCTGTCCTTTGTTAAAGTGGAGAGGTCGACCACGACCCTCACAGACGAAAGGGCAGGAATGTCAGCTCATCTCACTCGCCGGGCCATGGCCATAGGCACCATCGTCACACTCGCCTTCAGCGCGAGCGCCTGCAGCCAGGACTCGGCGGATTCTGCGAAGTCAGCCTCCGACGACTTCCAGACCGTCACGATCGAACACGCACTGGGCAAGGCCGTCATCGAGGCCGAGCCCAAGCGCGTCGTGACCCTCGGGCAGGGGTCGACCGAGACCGCCATCGCACTGGGCAAGACACCCGTCGGCATGGAGGAGTACGCCTGGGGCAGCGATGACACCGGCTATATGCCGTGGATCCATGAAGCCGTGACAGAGAAGGGCGAGGAGCTGCCGAAGCAGTTCCAGGGAGATACCGAGCTCGATGTCGAAGCCATCGCCGAACTCGAACCAGATGTCATCCTCGCACCATGGTCCGGCGTCACCGCAGATCAGTACAAGCAGCTCGACGCCATCGCACCCACGGTCGCCTACCCCAAACAGCCATGGACGATCGAATGGGACGAGCAGATCACGACCATCGGCAAGGCCCTGGGACAGGAGAAGGAATCCGAGGGGCTCGTCGATGACATCAAGACGCAGCTCTCCGAGGCCAAGCGGCCCGAATACGAGGGACTGACGTTCTCCTACATCTACAACGACGGACCGGGCACCCTCGGAGCCTTCTACCCCAATGAGCAGCGAGTGGCGATGGTCTCGGCACTGGGCCTGACTCCTGACCCCGTCGTCGACGAACTCAAGAAGAACTATGACGCCCCGGGTACGGATTCCGCGCTCATCGGGCTGGAGAACGCGGACAAACTCGACGACTCCGACCTCATCTTCACGTTCTACTCCGATGAGAAGAGCAAGAAGGAGATCAAGGCACAGAGCGTGTACGCAAACATTCCGGCGATCAAGTCCGGCGCGGTCGTCGCGCCCGAAGACCAGCCGTTCGTCACAGCCTCATCGATCATCAACCCGCTCACCGTCCCATGGACGCTGGAGCGCTATGTACCGATGATCGACAAGGCCGCAGAGAACGTCAAGAAGTAGGCAGCGCGCTCATCTTCTTCCAGTCATCCCACTCATAGACCCAGTCGGAGATGTCGCTGGCTGCGGTCGACAGGGTGGCATTCGAACCGGTGATCTCGACCGGGTCGCCGAAGATCGCCGAGTCGTAGTACTGCTTGGCACGTGCGGTCGAGAGGTTGATGCAGCCATGGGAGACATTCGCCGACCCCTGAACCCCGGTCGACCAGGGCGCGGCATGGATGAACTCTCCGTTGTTGTGGATGCGCACGGCCCAGCGCACATCGGTTTCGTAGTCCCACTGCTCGGAGGTCATCGTGTAGTCCGAGGCCTTGGACATCACCACATGGGTTCCGTTGTAGGACGGGGACTTCGCAGCACCCAATGAGGCCGGGAAGTTCATGACCTCTTTGCCGTCGCGCGTGACGACCATGCGGTGGGTCTTGGCGTCGGCCTTGACGACCTGCTTGCGGCCGATGTCGAAATCGAGTGTGAGGTCGTTCTGGCCGACGGTGTCATCGGTGGTGGGAACGTTCTTCAGCGGCACGTCGACGGAGACCTTCGAATGCGCGGGCCAGAATTCCTTGGGACGGAAGTGCAGTCGCGACTGCGGGTCATCAGGCAGCCAGGCCCATGAGCCTTCGACTTTGCGCTTCTTCCCATCGTTGTCCGTGACCTTGACCGACAAGCGGTGCTCGACGTCGTCACGGTACTTCTTGGCCACCGTAGAGCCGAAGGTGAGGATGATCGGAGCTCCGACGCCCACGGTCTGGTCATCGGAGAGGATCGTGCGCACCGCCATCGGCGAGGCGTCGCCGGCTGAGACTGTGACCGTGGACCTGAAATCGACTTCCTCTCCATCCGCCGAGGTGGCCGTGGCCGAGAGCTCGTATGTGCTGTCGGCGACGAGGTCGTAGGCAGACATCCAGGCCGCGGCGTCGTCGGGGGCGGTGATCGCGTCTGAGTCTTCTGAGGCTGATTCGCTTGGAGTCGAAGATCCCGCCTTCGCGTCTTCGGTGCTGTCTGCTGCTTCGAGTTCGCTCCCGGCGGTGTCGAAGAAGACTCCGGGATCGGTCTTGATGCGCGGGTGGTCGGATTCGGTGATGGAGATGTCGCTCAGCGCCGCGTTCTCGACGCTGAGGCTGATGCGCTCGCCGGGGGCAGCTGTTGTCTCTGCACCGGGTTCGACCACTTCGCCGGTCTGCTGGGGAGCAGAAGTCTGTGTGCTGGTGGGCGTAGCCGAGGCGGTGGAGTTCGAAGCCTTCGCCGACGAGCCCTGTTCCGTCGCCTGGGCTGCCTCGGCTTCGGAGACGCTCCCTATTCGGAACACCGGCTCGGCTGCGGCCTCGGCTTCGGCCGTCTTCGCACCATCGCGAGTCGCGTCGGGGTCAGAGTCTGCCGGGGTGCAGGCCGTGAGTAGAGCGAGTGCTGAAAGGGCAGCAACCGCCCCGTGAATCTTCTTGGGTGACAAAACAGGGATCCTCGTTCGAGCAAAGGGATGAGAGCTACAGACCATGCTAGTGAAGCCAAATCACGAAAGTATTAAAGCAGTGGCTGAATTCCTCGGGAAAAGGCCATTTATCGTCGTTGAGATGGGCCCTGACCTGGACTGACATAGGGGAGGGGGAGTTGTGGAATTGTAACCTTGAGAAACGAAGGACTCCCCGTGCACCCGCCAGAGCTCGCTTACCCTTGCTGCCTTCCGGCCCTGGGGGAGTTCACAAGATGACGCCGCACGGGGAGCCATCGATCAGTGTAGTCGAGAGCATCCTCGAGGCACAAAACGAGGTCCGAAGTCAGGCCCGGTGCGGCGGGGACTGGAGGGGATTCTATCTGTGATTAGTGTGATGGTTCACACTTGGCCATCTTGATTTCGCATTGTCGACACGACTCATATAGGCTGGCTCGCGGAGGATTCGCCTAGTGGCCTATGGCGCTCGCCTGGAACGCGGGTTGGGTTAACGCCCTCAGGGGTTCGAATCCCCTATCCTCCGCCACGGGAGTCCCGGTCTCGCAGTTTCTGCGGGCCGGGACTTCGTCGATTCACCCGGTTTCGAGCCGAGCGCGGGCCTCGCAGTCGCCTTTCGGGCATCCCTCACCGTTCGTGGCAATCCGGATTGGCCGTGGCATTTCCTACTGGTGCCTCCGCATCCCTCACCATTCGCAGCACTACGCACCGGTGCAACGGGGTGGTGCGCCGGTGAGGGTGAGGGATGCTGAGTGGGCCGCAGCGCAGGACCGCTGCCCGAGGCGCAAATCGCATGACGCCCCGTGGCGGAATGCCTCATTGTGACGGTGCGCGGCGGCCCGCGAAATCTGCTCGCCGTGTGTGGTCTGTGTCTCAGTAATCTGGCACAGCTCGCCCGCACACAGCACTCGGAGGTGGCCCGCGCCCACAATCGGAAAGTCCGTTTCGGACTCAACGGGTTCGTGATCGTCCGCGACACCGAAGCCGAAGCCTGCGACCAGCTGTGCGAGATCATCGCACACGCCGACGCCGAGGCGGTCGAAGGATTCCGCGAGTCCGTGCAGACCGCCGGAGCCGCGACCTCGGATAAGAAAGGCATGTGGGCGGATTCGAGCTTCGAAGACCTCGTGCAGTACAACGACGGCTTCCGTACCCAGCTCATCGGAACCCCCGAACAGGTCGCCGACCGCATCATCGAATACAAGAAGATCGGCGTCGACCTCATCCTCACCGGCTTCCTCCACTTCCAGGAGGAACTTGAAGCGTTCGGCAAGTCCGTCATCCCGATCGTGCGCGAGAAGGAAGCCGAACTCGTCAACAGGGGACTGCTCACCCCTGCCGGAGTCTGAGTCAGCCAGTCGGTTTCCCTCAGGCCACGCTGAATGACGCGGACTTGAGCTTCAGCTTCGTTCGCAGCTGATCGCCGGTGAGGCTCGCGGTCTTCCCCTTCACCGAGGTGGCTTTCACCGTCTTCACCAGACCTGAGCCGGTCTTCGCCACCGCCACAGACCGGACGTCTGCCAGCCCGAAGGCCCGTGCCATGTCGGACTGCTTGGCCGTCACCGACCACGAGGCGTTCGGGTTCTGCGCAGAGGCATACTTCGACGGAGAGTCATCGACCGAGACCAGGTACGGCACGGCCGACCCCCACACCTCGGCAGCCGAATGCGTCTTCGACCCGGCCGACGACGAGTAGACAGCATCGATGAGCCCGCCCTTGTAGGTGATGAGGCGCGCCGACCTCACCGTCGACCCGCTCGTGGTCTGTGTCGCGGCCACGGCCTTGCGCCATGGACCGGAATCGCCTGCATTCTCATGAGTCCACCCGAGGAAACGCTGCGAGGCCACCTCGTCATAGACGTTGCACCCGCAGGCCGGCTTCACCGCACCGAGATTGCGGTAGGCGTAGGTGCGCGAAGCGATGGCCTGAGCGCGCAGGGCCTCGGACTGCCACGACGCCGGCATCTCGGCGATGCCCGGCAGATATTCCTTGTTGAGACCCACCACGTTGATGACGTTGAGCGAGCTCTTCAGCTGACCGATCTCGAGCCGTCCGTGTCGGTAGGTGCCGGTCGCCCCGTTCTGGGCACCGCTGACCGACACCGTCGTCGCCGACGAACTCTTCCAATATCGGGTGCCCTGCCATTCGAGGGTGAGCTTCGACCCCGAATAGCTCTTCGACCCGACGGTCGCCTTGACCGAACCGGATGACGTCCGTTCGATCGTGACCTTCGAGCCCGATTCGATGGTCTTCGACCCGACCTTGATCCGAAGACGGCCGGACCGCGGAGTGACCGTCACGGACTTCTTACCGGTCAGCAGCTGCACCTTGAGACTGGCGTCGGCGTTCTTCGACATCGTCGTGACCTTGGCACCCGTGTAGTAGTGTTGCAGGATCTGCGTCGACGACTTTCCGGCTGTCGCCATTCCGCGCGCTCCGTACTGGCTCATCCCGACCCCATGGCCGAACCCCGACCCCTTGATCGTGAACGACGACGGCGCTTTCGTCACCGTCACCTTCGCCCCGGATTTCGCCGTCCACACGATCATGCCGTTCTGGAACTTCTGCCGGGTCTCCGAACCTGAGCGGTATTCGTTGCTCGTCGGATAGCCGAGCGGACCGCGTTCCCACCCGGACTTCTTCCATGCTGTGCGGATCGCGCCCAGAGTCGCATGGGCGCCGGTGGCCTTCGTCCAATGGATGCTGCCGTGCTTGAACGACTAATAGCAGCCCTTCTGGATCAGCGTGCACCGCTGTGGGCCGACCGCTGGGCCGAGCTTGCCGGAATTCCCACCGAGCGATTTGTGCATCGTTCCGATCGCACCCGAAGTCGCATAGGCAGCATGTGCCGGAGGCTGTGTGGAGCAGAGAACGAGAAGGAACCCGATGAGCAGTGCCGCGAGGGTAGGAGTCGTCGCCTTGACGGACGGGGAAGCTGGCATGAGTAGATCATAAGCGCGGCTGTCAAGACCCCAGGTGACGAACAGACGAACTCCCCGGAACGATCGTTCCGGGGAGTTCTTCGCCGAGGTGGTTCCGCCTCGGCGAAAGAGGCATCGTTCCAGGTCAGCTGAACTTATCAGCGATTGCCTTGTTGAAGGCGTCGAGGTCGTCGGGGCTGCGGGAGGTAATGAGGTTGCCGTCGACGACCACCTCGGTGTCGGCCCAGTCGGCTCCGGCGTTGATGAGGTCGGTCTTCGTCGAGATGAAGGACGTCAGCTTCCGTCCCTTGGCCACTCCCGCCTCGGCGAGGATCCACGGAGCATGGCAGATGGCCGCGACCGGTTTGTCGGCGGCGAAGAACGCCTTGACGAGGTTGACGGCGTCCTCATTCAGACGCAGGGCATCGGAGTTGAGGGTGCCGCCGGGCAGGACGAGGGCGTCGAAGTCATCGACCGAGGCCTCGGCGACGGGAACGTCGACGTCGAAGGTCTTCGCGTGCTCCCAATCGCCTTCCATCGCCTGCAGAGTCCCCTCTGAGGGGGAGACGATGACGGTCGTCGCTCCGGCCTCGTCGAGGGCTGTGCGGGGGCTGGTCAGTTCGACCTGCTCGACGCCGCTGGTGAGGAGGAATGCGATCTTCTTGTCAGAGAGTGCCATGATGGTGCTCCTTGTCGGTTGTGATTGGTGAGATTGTCGAATCTGACATGGGCTCGGCTGGCCGAAACCTCGAGGCCGACGTGCAGCTGGGCCGACGCCCGCATTGGACACAACAACGGAAAGTGCAGAGTTGTTCCAGATCGCGACGAACGGATTCCCCTGGTCGGGATGACCAGGGGAATGCGATTCGGGGATGCGAGACGCTCGAGGGGTACGTTTCGCGGGCTCGGCGGACGGCTCAGATGTTCGGGAACTCGAGGCTGTAGCCGATGCCGGACTGCGACGCCGAGGTGATCTTCACAGTGCCGTAGTGATTCTTGCCGGCAGCGGTGACGGTGCAGTTCTGCGATCCGCTGTGGGAGAAGATCCGCAGGTCGGAATAGCAGTCGACGGTGTCGACCGTGGTGCCCTGCTTGGCGTAGGCGTTCTTGATGTCCGCCTCGAGAACGTCGGCGGGGATCTTGCCGTTGCCGTCGGCGTCGAGTTCGACTCCGTTTTCGCCGATCCGCGGGCCCTGGTAGCCGTTGTCGGTCGTGCCGCTCGACGACGATGATCCGCTCGAGGTGGAGTCGCTCGAGGACGACGATCCGGTCGACGACGAGCCGTTCGAGGTGGAGGAGCCACTCGCCGAGGAGGCGCTGGACGAATCGGTGGATCCGCCGCTGCCGGTGGTGCCGTTGTCCGTCGTGCCGCTATCGCTCGTGCCGGACGAACCCGAACCGGCGGAGTCCGAGGTGGAGCCCGAATCCGATGCCGGTTCTTCGGCGGTCGTCTCGGTGTCCTCGGTCTGCTGCGCCTGCTGGCCGTCCTGCTCCTGGCCCTGTTCCTGCCCCTGGCCTTCTGGGCCGAAGGTGATGTTCATATCGCAGGCCGAGAGTGTCAGGGTCGCGGCGAGAGCTCCGGCAACGGTGATGGTTTTGAGAAGTGTCTGTGCCTTCATGATCTGCTCCTGGTCTCGTGTGCACAAGGCTGTCGGTGTTTCGTACAAGACAAGCGTCTCAGCGCGGAGCCGTGACCTGGGCCGATTCGTGTTCGGATCCGGTGACGCATGTTCCAGGACGGACACATCGGCCTATTCTGGGACTGTGTTCGATGACCGGAGCCGAAGAGAAACGAGAAAACTTCGCCGCCGATGTCGAGAACACGAGTCCGGCTGCGTCCCAGACATGTCAGCGAGCACATCCCGTGCGAGCGGCACGAGACAAGGAGACCATCATGGCCAAGTACCTCATGCTCAAGCACTATCGGATGCCGGAGCAGTATATGGATTACACCCCGATGGATCAGTGGAGTCCCGACGAGGTCGACGCGCATGTGGCGTACATGAACGCCTTCGCCGACAGACTCAAGGACTCCGGCGAATTCGTCGACTCCCAGGCACTCTCGCCCGAGGGCACCTTCGTCCGATCCGGCGGACCGGGCAAGCCTCCGGTCACCGACGGTCCCTTCCCCGAGACGAAGGACCTCATCGCCGGGTGGATGGTCATCGACGTCGAGAACTACGACCGCGCTCTCGAACTCGCCGGTGAGCTGTCCGCCGCACCGGGCAAGGGAGGAGAGCCGATCAACGAATGGCTCGAACTGCGCCCCTTCCTCGACCACGCACCCAGCGTGGACGAATGATCAGGGACGCGAACGGAGTTCGCGATGATCGATCGGGATCCCCTCGCAGAGGCGGAGCTGCGTGAGCTCGTCCCCGCCGTGATCGGCATCCTCGTCAGTCGTGGAGCAGACTTCGCGACCGCCGAGGACGCCGTTCAGGACGCGCTCATCGAAGCCCTGCGATCGTGGCCGTCCGACCCGCCCCGTGACCGGCGGGGCTGGCTCGTGACGGTGGCATGGCGGAAGTTCCTCGACATCGTGCGATCTGAAGGATCGCGGATGAAACGCGAGGAACGGGTCATGGCCGCCACTCTCGCCGAGCCCGAAACCTCGTCCGAACCCGGGACGGACGGCGTCCCGAACGCCGATGACACCCTCGACCTCTACTTCCTCTGCGCCCATCCCGACCTCAGCCCCGCCTCGGCGGTGGCCCTGACCCTGAGGGCGGTCGGCGGACTGACGACGAAGCAGATCGCCGCAGCCTATATGGTGCCCGAGTCGACGATGGCTCAACGCATCAGCCGAGCCAAATCCACGATCGCAGGGTCCCGGCTCAACCGACCCGGCGGCCTGTCCTCGGTGCTCACCACCCTCTACCTCGTGTTCAACGAAGGGCACTCGGGCGAGGTCGACCTCGTCGCCGAGGCGATCCGACTGACCCGCACGCTTGCGTCGATGATCGACTCCGCCGAGGTGGACGGACTGCTCGCCCTCATGCTCCTCCACCACGCCCGCCGCGATGCCCGCTTCGGCGCCGACGGTCGCCTCATCTCGCTGGCCGATCAGGACCGCACCCTGTGGGATCAACGGCTCATCGTCGAGGGCATCGAGATCCTGCAGGCAGCCCTTGGTCGGGACGAACTCGGCCAGTATCAGGCACAGGCCGCCATCGCGGCACTCCACGCCGATGCGCAGACGGTCGAGGACACCGACTGGGTGCAGGTCGTGGAGTGGTACGACGAACTCCTCAAGCTGAACGAGAGCCCGATCGCGTCCCTCAACCGTGCCGTTGCGATCGGTGAAGCCGACGGACCGGTGGCCGGACTGGCCGAACTGGGCAGACTCGATGAGACGCTGCCGCGCTACTTCGCCGTCGAGGCCCACCTGCGAGAACGGGCAGGAGAAGACGAGGCGGCGGCGAAGCTCTACGTCGAAGCCGCGGCCAAGGCGAGCAACCTCGCCGAACGCGACCACCTCATGCGACAGGCAGCTCGCCTGAACTCGCGGTAATCTGAGCGCATGGTCGAAGCGAACGTGGACAGCGTCATGGAGACATTGGCGGCGATGGAGGATCCCAAGGCTCGTGCCGTCAACGAGAAGCACGGTGATGATCACGGTGTGAATCTGAGCAAGCTGCGGGCCGTGGCCAAGGAGCTGAAGAAGAACGACGAGCTCGCCGTCGAACTGTGGAACACCGGCGATACCGCGGCGCGCCTCGTCGCGATCCTCATCATGCGTCCCCGCAGCTATGACGCACAGCATCTCGATGCCATGCTGCGCGAGGCGCGTGTGCCGAAGGTCCACGGCTGGCTGGTCAACTACATCGTCAAGAAGTCGAAGCATGCCGAATCGCTGCGCCTGGACTGGATGGACGACCCTGATCCGATCGTGGCGTCGGCAGGCTGGGCACTGACCAGCGAGCGTGTGAACAAGTCACCCGAGGGCCTTGACCTGTCCGGTCTCCTCGACACCATCGAGGCGCAGATGCTCGGCGCCGATGAGCGCCTGCAGTGGGCGATGAACGAAACCCTGTCCTACATCGGCATCGAGAACGAGGACCTGCGGCCACGGGCCATCGACATCGGCAACCGCCTCGGCGTCCTCAAGGACTATCCGACCCCGCCGAACTGCACGTCGCCCTTCGCCCCGACCTGGATCACGGAGATCGTGGCCCGCAGAGCAGGGGCCTGAGTCAGATCAGAAGTCTGACGCACAGGAATCAGCTCAGAGTGCGGTGACGGCCGATCGGGAGCATCAGCGGCTGACCGGAGACAGGATCCTCGATGACCCTGTTCTCGAGACCGAACACGTTGCGGACATTGTCTTCGGTGAGCACCTCGGCGGGAGCCCCGGAGGCATGGATCCCGCCGTCGGCGATCATGACGAGCCGATCACAGTACCGTGCGGCCAGATTGAGATCATGCAGGACCATCACGATAGTCACGCCTGAACCCTGGTTGAGTTCGGTGAGCAGATCGAGGACCTCCACCTGATGGTTGACGTCGAGGAAGGTGGTCGGTTCATCGAGCAGGAGGATGTCGGTCTGCTGGGCGAGGGCCATTGCGATCCACACTCGTTGCCGTTGGCCGCCGGAGAGTTCGTCGACGGGACGGTCGGCCAGGTCCGCGGTTCCGGTGGTATCCAGAGCCTGGGCGACAGCGAGATCGTCCTGGGCATTCCATCGTGAGAAGGCCCCCTGGTGGGGATGGCGACCGCGTCCGACGAGATCGGCGACCGTGATGCCCTCGGGAGCGATCGGTGTCTGTGGGAGGAGTCCCAGGGCCCGCGCGAGCTGCTTCGCCGGCATCGTGTGTACCTGTCTGCCGTCGAGGATGACAGTGCCGGATCTGGGCGTCAGCAGTCGGGACATCGATTTGAGCAGCGTGGACTTGCCGCAGGCGTTGGCCCCGACGATGCCCGTGATCTGGCCGGGCGGCAGGGTCAGATCAAGTCCCTTGATGATCTCTGTGTCACCGTAGGCCAGATGCAGGTCCTGGGCGGCAAGCGAATGGTCCTTGGTCACAGGGAACCTCCCGAACGATTGATCCTGATGATGAGATAGATGAGGTAGGGGGCACCGAGGATGCCCGTGACGACTCCGACCGGGTAACGGGTGCCGAGGCCGAACTGTCCGACGAGGTCGGCGACGAGCACGAGCAGGGCTCCGACGAGTGCGGCGGGGATGAGCGGCGAGGGTCCCGGCCCGATGAGTCGAGAGGCGATCGGGCCCGAGAGGAAGGCGACGAAGGCGACCGGTCCGGCAGCGGCGGTGGCGAAGGAGATGAGGCCGACAGCGGCGACGATGACGAGAAGCCTGGTCCTCGACACACGCACTCCCAACGCTTCCGCGGTCTCGTCCCCGAGCTGCGTGATGGAGAGGTTCCTCGACTGCCCCAAGAGAATGGGAACCAGCACGATGAGCGCGCACAGCAGCGGCACGACCTTGTCCCAGCTCGCCCCGTTGAGGCTTCCGGCCAGCCACCGCAGCGCCTCCTGCAGATCCCACTGCGCGGCCCGGGTCAGCTCCCAGTTGATGAGCGCATTGAGCATTGAGGAGACGCCGATGCCCACCAGAATCAACCGGATACCGGCCGCGCCATTCCGGTAGGACAACATGTAGATGACCAACGCCACCGCAAGACCGGCGACGATGGCCATGACCGAGACTCCCGTGCTGCCCAGGCCCAGAGTCACGATCGCGAACACGGCCGCAGCCGAAGCTCCGGAGCTGATCCCGATGATGTCGGGGCTGGCCAGGGGATTGCGCAGCATGGTCTGGAACGTCACCCCGCCGAGGCCGAAGCTCAGACCCACGAGGAGCGCGAGAACGGCTCGGGGGAGTCTCAGGCGCCCGACCGTGAAGGTGGCGCCGGGGACCTGATCGCCGCCGATGACGCGAAGGACCTTGTCGAAGGAATAGAAGGTCTGACCGACCATGAGGCTGAGCAGGAAACTAAGCAGCACCAGCCCGCTGAAGATGAGGACGAAGCCGGTCCAACGGGCGGAGCGTCGTCTCCGCAGCTGTGCCACGGCAGCGATCGTCGATGTCGATTCTGCCGTGCTGGTCGGCGCGAGGAGTGGGTTCGCGGGGTTCGGTGGGGTCACAGCGAACGGACCTTCTGTCTGCGGACGATGGCGATGAAGAACGGGGCGCCGATCAGCGCGGTGAGGATGCCCACGTCGAGTTCGGCCGGTCGAGCGATGATGCGACCGAGGATGTCCGAGGCTGTGAGCAGTGCGGCTCCGGTGACTGCCGAGAACGGGATCAGCCAGCGGTGATCGATGCCGATGAGCAGACGGCAGGCATGGGGGATGACGAGCCCGACGAAGCCGATCGGTCCAACGACGGCGGTGGCTGCCCCGCAGAGGAGGACCGCACCTGCAGCGGAGACCATTCTGGTGGTGCCGACGTGCTGTCCCAGCCCGGCGGCGAGCTCATCGCCGAGGGCCAGGGCATTGAGGCCAGGCGCCGAATAGACGCTGATGAGCAAGCCGACGATGAGGAAGGGAAGGATGAGTGTGACCGAATCGAACGTCACACCCCCGACCCCGCCGATCTGCCAATCGCGTGCCAGATCCGCGATGTCTCCGCGGGGGAGGACCACGGCGCTGATGAACGACGACAGTGCAGCGGCGGTGGCCGCCCCGGCCAGGGCCAGCTTGAGCGGGGACGCACCCTGCCTCCCGAGTGACCCGACCGCATAGACGAACACCGCGGTGAGAGTGGCGCCGACGATGGCGAACCAGATGTAGCCGTCGGCCGTTGACAGTCCGAAGAAGGCGATGCCGATGACCACGGCCAGGGACGCGCCGGTGTTGACACCGAGGATGCCTGGGTCGGCCAGAGGATTCCTCGTCACGCCCTGCATCACAGCCCCGGAGATGCCCAGAGCCGCTCCCACGCACACGGCGAGCAGGGTCCGCGGAATGCGTTTGGCGACCGCGGCCTGATCGAATCCCGCGGCCGGCCCGCCGTAGGCGGCAAGAACGTCGTCGAGGCCGACGTTGCGGGAGCCGATCATCGTGGACAGGATCATGAGGACGGCAACCACTGCAAGAGCGGCCAGCATCCATGCGAGGCGGACATGAGTCGACCGCCGCAGCTTGGCGGCGGTCGACTCGACTGTCGATTGTGACGTCATCGTGTAAGTGTCCGCTTCTACTTCGCTGCCGTGGCGGCCTTGTCGAGTTCGTCGAGGTAGTCATCGAGAACGAAGGAGATGGACAGCGGTGTGGGGTTCGCAGCAGTGCCGAGCGGGGCATCACCGGGCAGGTTGACGATCGACTTGTTCTTGACCGCGGGCATCTGAGACAGCAGCTCGTCGTCTTCGAGCGTCGTGACCAGGTCGTCGCCGCCGTAGGTGACGATGATGTCGACATCGTCGAAGACGTCGGCCTGTTCGGCGCTGACGGTCGAGGAGAATTGATCGGTCTCGTCGGAGGCCTTCTGGATGCTGGCGGGTGCCTGCATGCCCAGGTCCTCGAAGAACATGGCGCGGGTGTCATGCGTGGTGTAGAAGTTCACCTCGGACAGGTCCGAGGGATCCACGTGGGTCAGGAACATCGTCGACATGTCCTTGATCGCAGGGTGGTCGGCGACCGCCGAGTCGATCTCGGTCTCGAGGTCCTTGACGAGCTCCTCGCCTTCCTCTGCCAGACCGATCGCCTTGCTGTTGATCTCGATCATCTCTCGCCAGGGAGTTCCCCAAGCGGTCTCCGGGTAGGCGACGACGGGCGCGATCTCGCTGAGGGTGTCGTAGTCCTCCTGGGTGAGACCGGAATACCCGGCGAGGATGACGTCGGGCTGGGTATCGGCGACAGCCTCGAAGTCGATGCCGTCGGTCTCGTCGAAGAGAGCCGGAGTCTCTGCATCCAGCTCCTCGAGCTTGTCTTCGACCCAGGGGAGGACGCCGTTGCCGTCATCGTCGCCGAAGTCGGCACTGGCCATGCCCACCGGGACGACCCCCAGTGCCAACGGCACCTCGTGGTTGGCCCAGTTGACGGTGGCCACCCTTTCGGGCTTCTCCTCGATCGTGGTGGTGCCGAGTGCGTGCTCGATAGTCACCGGTGTCCAGGACTCGTCGCCGCCCTTCGCATCTGCGGGGGTCTCGGTAGATGAGCAGGCGGTGAGCACGAGTGCGGTGGACATGGCTGCTGCAACGGTCATTGCGCGAAGCGGACGGGACATCTCTTCCTTTCGGAGGTGCTTCTCAGCACACCCCCGAAGCGAGATTGAGTTAGGTGTGCCTAAACAAACTATCGGAGGAATCGCCTGCGCGCAATGGAGTATTTACGACAGATGATTTCGCGAAACGGACACGAGTGATCTTCAGCTCGCGTGCTCCTCAGTTCGCGCTGGGGCGGAACTGCCCCGGTGTGGTGCCCGTGATGCGCTTGAATGCAGTCGTGAATGCACTGACCGAGCGATAGCCGACGCCGGCGGCCGCTTCGTCGACCTCTCCGCCGAGGCTGATCATGCTCACCGCGTGCTGGACCCGTGCCGTCGTCGCCCAGCGCCCGAAGCCGAGACCCGTCTCTGCCTCGAAGGCGCGGGTGATGGTGCGGCCGCTGATCCCCAGTTTCCTCGCCCAGTCCTGGAGACTCGAGGCATCCGCCGGGCCCTCGATGATCGCGTTGGCGATCGGAGCGATGAGCGGATTGCTCGGCATGTGAAGCAGAAGCTCGTTGTCCGCTGGCGTCATGACGTCGAGGATCATCGCCTCGGTGAGTGAGTAGGAGGAAGTCCCCGGATCGGTGTGCTGAAGTCGATCGAGAAGGAGCCGGAGCAGAGGGGTGATGGCGATGGCAGTGGGCCGATCGCTGACAAGCGGGTTGTCGAGGCTGAACTGCGCGGCGTAGACGACGACGCCGGCGGGCGTCCATCCGGAGTGCCGTACTCCTGCGGGAATCCACATCCCTAAGGGCGGGGTGATCGTCCACGTGCGCTGATCGATCGTGACCGTGCCGACCCCGGCCTCGCGCCAGAGCAGCTCATGTGTCGGATGCGAATGTTCGGACCAGTAGGTCTCGTGCTCCATCGCCTCCTGGGAGCCGATGATCCGCAGCGGCATCTCCACCTGACCTGCGGTGTAGCTCGGCAGCGTCCGTTCGGAGGCCGTCGCCACGCGTGCGGTCTTGGAGCGGAAGGGTCTGATCGTGGGCACCTCACCAGGATAGGCGCAGCCGACCGCGATCTGCGCCCCCGACCTGGGCAGGCGCAGTGAGCCTCGACTAGACGGCCACGATGTGAGGGTGCTGTCGGTGGAAATCGGTGGCCTGCTGGAAGGTATGCCCAGCGGCCAGCAGCAGGCCCTCCTTGAAGTCACCGGCGACGAACTGAGCAGCCAGCGGGGTGCCGCGCTCGGTGAAGCCGGCGGGCAGAGTGATCGAGGGCATGCCACAGTTGTCGATCGGTGCCGTCGGAATCGTGACTCCGGCGAACAGCTCGGCGTCGGAGCCGAGATTCTCCATCTGTGAAATCGTCGGTGAGGCGGCGCCGATGCCTGGAAGCAGCAGCAGGTCGATGTCGGACATGAGAGCGCGCATGCGACCGGTGAATGCTCGCCGGGATTCGAGCAGCTCGTGGTAGTCGATGGCGCTGAGGCCGCGCCCGATCTCGATGAGGCCGGCGAGGTCGGGACCGTACTCGGCCGACCTCGACGGGTAGTTCTCTGCGTGAACGCCCGCGGTCTCGATTCCGCACAGGGCAGTCCATTCCTGTGCCGCTTCGGCGAATCCGGGGGTGCGCACGTCGAGGACGCGCCAACCGAGGTCGAGGAGCACCTCGATGGTGGATTCGAGCATCTCGTTGGTGACGTCATCGAAATGTTCGGCTGCCAGTTCGCGGTCGAATCCGACGACCGGGGTGGTCTCGAGCCTGAGCTGCCGGCTGTAGCGGGGCACCGGTTCAAGCGCCGACGTCGGGTCGTTCGGGTCATGGCCGGCGATGGCCTCGAGGATGATGGCGGCATCGCGTGCGCTGCGCGTCATCGGTCCGATGTGGTCAAGGCTCGGCGCCAAGGGAAAGATGCCGTTGCGTGAGACCCGGCCCCAGGTGGATTTGAGTCCGGTGACCCCATTGGCCGAGGACGGCAGTCGGATCGAACCTCCGGTGTCCGAGCCCAACGAGCCGTAGCAGAGGCCGGCTGCGGTCGCGACGCCCGAACCGCTCGAGGAGACCCCTGACCAGGTGTTGGGCTCCCAAGGGTTGACCGGGGTCGGCAGGTCGGGATGATGTCCGGTGAACGCACCCTCGGTGAGCCGCAGCTTTCCCAGGATCACCGCCCCGGCCGCCCGCAGGCGAGCCACGACGGTGGCGTCGAAGTCGGGCTGGAAGTCGGCGTGGATCGTGGTGCCCGCACCTGTCGGCGCGTCATGGGTGTAGGCCAGGTCTTTGATCGCCAGCGGCACACCGTGCAGCGGACCCAGCCAGTCCCCGCGCGCCAGACGTTCATCGAGGTCGTCGGCGGCGGCCAAGGCCGATTCGCGCATCAGGGTGACGAAGGACAGGAGGTGAGGGTCGAGTTCGTCGATCCGGTCGAACATGGCCTCGGTGGCTGCCCTGGAGCTCAGCCGCCCGGATCTGATGAGTTCCGAGACCTCGTGCAGCTCACGGAACTCGAGTCCGCTGTTCGCCGAGGTGGTTGTGCTGCTGGCCATGGACGCCTCCTTGCATAGGTTGTCCCCATGCTAACCGGGAAATCTCAGAACGTCACTGCTGGTCAGCGCCGCCCCCGGCGAGCTCCCGCAGGGCCTGGACATGAGCGTCGAGTCGGGCGCTCCCGTCTGTGCTGATGGCGACCCATGTGCGGGGGCGTTTGCCGACATAGCCCTTTCGGACCTCGACCAGCCCCGCCTTCTCGAGGGCGGAGATGTGGCGGGAGAGCACGGAGTCGGAGACGCCGAGGGAGTCGCGCAGGAGTTTGAATTCCGCGCGGTCCCGATTCTTCAGACTCGCCACGATGCCGAGTCGAGTGGGATTGTTCAGATCTGATTCGATCCGAGTCAAGGACTCGCCGAGGTTGTCCATCGTGTCATCGGATTCGTCGTCGGTGCTGATGTAGGGATTCATGATCGTGCCTCGTCCTTTCTCAGCGGCGCAGTCCGACAAGGGCCATGATGGGGGAGAGGACCCAGATGAAGCCGGCAGCGGCGAACGGCACCCACGACGTGGGAGTGAACGAGTCGACGATGATCGCTGTGAACAGGGCGACGAAGGTCAGCGGCAGCCAGGTGCAGAGCAGGACGGTTGACCGGCGACTCCAGCTCAGGGCCTTCACGGAATAGACGATGAGGGTCGGCACCAGCCAGGCGCCGCCGGCGCCGAGGATGATCAGCTGGGTCGTGTTGTCCTCGATGAGTCCGACGGCGAGGATCCCCACGGAGATGGCCGCACTGTAGACGAAGAGCATCGTGACCAGCGGCCAGGCATCGCTGGATCGGGCGTGGGCCTGATTCGACTCGACCTGCGAGAGAAGGTCCTTGGCCTGCTGCGGGGTGGGCGTGGTCATGACAACTCCTTCGTTGCTGTCTTCACCGAGAAACGGTGACTTCCTGATGGAAGTAATTACAGCTTAGCAAGTACTTTCCATAATGGAAAGTGCTTTCGCGAAGTTGTTCTCGCAGCAGGGCTCAGGCAGAAGCCGCAGCAGCCACTGTGGCTGCAAGCTCGGTGGTCGCGCCGAGGTGGTCGGCGGTGACCTCGCCGGTGACGATGAGCGGGTCGAAGGCGAGCCTCCAGCCCAGACCCGTCGTGATCTGCTTCATCGCGGTCTCCGCTCCGGTCGTGTCGTAGCCGCCGTGGATCCAATAGGAGAACGGGCGACCGGCGGTCGGCTCCCTGACCGCGTCGTACGTGGTGTCGAAGAAGTGCTTGAGGGCTCCGGAGATGTAGCCGAAGTTCGCCGTCGTGCCGAGGACGAACCCATCGGCGGCGAGCACGTCCTCGGCCGTCGCCTCCAAGGCGGGACGGACTATGACGTCGACGTCACCCAGCTCCGGCATGCGCAGTCCGGACAGGGCCGCCTCGGCGATTTCAGTCGTTGCCTGTGACGGGGAATGATGAACGAGCAATATGCTGACCATGGGACCAGACTAACCCTGCAGCATTTCGACGAGGGAGGATTCGTGGCAGTCATCTTTGATCCGCTCCGCGGGCGGACACGACCCGAGCCCAGCCACAGCGATGATGAGATCATCGACGTGCTCACCGGCGCTGCCGAGGCCGTGGGAATCGACACCTCCGGGTGGGCGGTGCTGACCGGGGCCGGGATGAGCACGGATTCGGGAGTCCCCGACTATCGGGGACCCGACGCCGTTCCCCGCCAGCCGATGACGATCCAGACCTTCCTATCCCATCCCGACCAGCGAGCCCGCTACTGGGCGCGTTCCTGGGTGGGCTGGCCGCGGATGCGCTCTGCCCGGCCTAATGCGGCACATCTGGGGCTCGCTCAGCTGCCCGTCGCCGGCATCGTCACGCAGAATGTCGACGGACTCCACCAGGCCGCGGCACGGGAGGAGGGCAGTCGCAGTCCGGTCATCGATCTGCATGGCAGCCTGGATCGTGTCATCTGCCTCAAGGAAGGGCACATGTTCGACCGAGACTGGGTCCAGATCCAGTTGAGCGAGCTCAACCCCGAGTTCGCGAAACTCGTGGGAATCGATCCGATCGATGTCGAGACGGCCCCCGACGGTGACGTGGATCTGGAGGAGACGGCGGATTTCATTGTCACCGACTGCCCCCGCTGCGGTGGAATCCTCAAACCCGATGTCGTGTACTTCGGTGACTCCGTGCCTCCGGCGAGGCTGCAGGAGGCGAATCGCATCTGCGCTGAGGCGAGTGGAATCGTCGTGCTCGGATCCTCGCTCGCGGTGTTGTCGGGGCTGCGTTTCGTGCGGGCGGCGGCGAAGGCCGGGAAGCCGGTGGTCATCGTCACAGACGGTCCCACCAGGGGAGATGAGCTTGCTGACTACCGCTCGATCTCCCGCGTCGGCGACTTCGTCAAGGGGTGGGCACTCAGAGGAATCCAAGGCGATGATGACAAGCTTCAGGCATGAGCAATCTTGCCCGAACCGAACGCCTCCGCCTCGTCGATACAGCCAACAGGGCCGGTGAAGACGCCCCGACGCTGTGCGAGGGCTGGACGACACGTGACCTTGCCACCCACCTCGTCATCCGCGAACGCCACCCCGTGGCCGCCCTCGGCATCTTCATGCCGAAGCTCGAAGGCAAGCGCGAGGAGCAGGAACGTGTGTATGCCGCGATGCCGTATTCGAGTCTGCTGGGTCTCGTGGCATCCCCGCCGAGGTGGACCCCGGGTCGGTGGCCCGGCGTCGAATCCGTGATGAACACCGCCGAATACATCGTCCACCACGAGGACATCCGACGCGCGGAGATCGAATGGATCCCACGCAGGCTGTCCCTGCCGGAGAACCGTGCCGTGTGGACAGCGTGCCGAACCGCGCTCCTACCCTTCGCTGCCAAGGCCGAGGGCCGCGTCACGATCGTCAGCCCCGGATTCGGCCAGCACAGCACGGGCAGAAAATCCGGCGGGAGTAAGGGCGGTGCCCAGGGGCTCACCATCACCGGTGAACCCGTGGAGATCCTGCTCTACCTCATGGGCCGAGAGGACCATGCCCTCGTCGATGTGAAGTGAGGGACCGCATCGTTGGGCGAGGCGGGGGAAAACCCCCGAACAGCTGAACGGTTTGTATCATTCCCCTGCCAAGTGCAAGTTCCTAAGCTGATACCAACAGCAGCCGCACAAGCAGAGGCAGAAAGATCCACCCCACCCCCACCCCCAACTCCGACTACACAGCAGAGACCAACTACCCCTCGAACTCCGGATACTCCTCGACCACTGGTGGCCAGGGCTACCTGGAAGCGAATCAGGGCTACACCACCGGCGCACAGCCACCGCAGTCCTACCGCGCCCGGGCAGAGGAAGATCCGGGCAAGGTCCTGGGAATCATCTCCCTCGTCGCGACCCTCTCGACCTTCCTGGGCTTCAACTTCCTCGGCCCCATCGTCGGCATCATCACCGGCCATATGGCGCGCAAGAACTCACGAAGCGCGGGTTTCGGCGACAACGAGATGGGCAAATGGGGCTTCATCCTCGGCATCGTCTTCATCTCAGTGGCGGTGCTGGGCGGACTGCTCGGCCTGTCCATCGCAGGATTCGCCGGACTGGCAGGACTCCTCGGGGCCTAGTACCCGACCCAGGCTCCGCGCTCCTGGTCGAGCACGCGAGGGTGGAGCAGGGTCGAGGCCTCAACATCACCGACGGAAGCCCGATCACGGTCGGGCGCGAACGTGGTGGAGGACGCGAGCACTTCAGCCGTCGCGAATTTCAATCCCTCGGGAGCATCCCGGGGGATTGTCACGTTCGGACCCTGCTCCTCGGCTCCACTGCCTTCGGAGGCATCGGCCAGGAAATAGCCCCAGTCACCGAAGCTGGGGACATCGACGTGATAGGGCGTGGTGGCCAGGCCCGCCTCGGCGACGGCCTCCCCGATGCCCCAATAGGCCTCCGGAGCGAAGTACGGGGAGCCAGCCTGGACGACGAGCCTGGCCTCGGGGGACATGACCTGTTTGATCAGTCCGTAGAACTCGATGCTGTAGAGCTTCGAGGTGGCGACATCGTCCGGATCCGGCAGATCGGCGATGACCGCATCGTAGGCGGTGTGCTCGGCTTCGCGCAGCCAGGTGAACGCATCGGCGGCGATGGTCTTCACTCGGGGATCATCGAGGGAGTCTTCGTTGAAGTCAGTGAAGTGGTCCGATGTCTTGGCGAGTTCGAGGACGCGGGGGTCGAGGTCGACGAGTGTCACCGATTCGACATCGGGATATTTGAGGATCTCCCGCACAGCCAGACCGTCCCCGCCGCCGAGGACGAGGACATTGCGCTTGGGCCCATCCATGAGCGGATGGACCAGGGACTCGTGATAGCGATATTCGTCGGCCGAAGCGAACTGCAGATCTCCATTGAGGTAGAGCCGCGTGTCCCCGGTCTTCTGTGACTCGGTGAGCACGATCTCCTGGTAGTCCGTGCGCTGGGAATAGACGATCGGATCCCGGTAGAGGCGCTGCCGGGTCGTCATCTCGATGTCGTCGGTGAACACCCAGACCACGGTGAGTCCGCCGACGATGAGGACGAGCAGGCCAGCCAGGATCACCTGTGTGCGGGTGCGGATCTCGGTGCGGAAGAGCCAGAGCACGATGAGGATGCCGACGACGGCATTCGTGATCCCCACCGCCAGAGCGCCTCTGGGCAGACCGAAGATCGGGAGCAGGATGAAGGGGAAGGCGAGCCCGCCGACCAGCCCGCCGACGTAGTCCGCGGCGAAGAGATCGGCGACGGCGCTGGAGGCCTTCTGCGCCCGGATGCGTTGGACGAGCTCCATGAGCAGGGGGATCTCCGCGCCGATGAGCGCGCCGATGACGAAGGCGAGGGCGACCATCGCGACTGTGTAGATGTCGGCGAAGGCGAAGGCGAGGTAGAGCAGGATGACCGAGAGGCCGCCGATGATGCCCAGCGCGGCCTCGATGAGGGCGAAGGCGACTGCGGCGAACTCGGTCAGGCGCTTCGTGGCCAGGGACCCGATGCCCATCGCGAATACCATGACCGAAAGGACGATCGAGGCCTGAACGATGGTGTCGCCGAGGAGGTAGGAGCCGAGTGCGACGAGCGCGAGCTCGTAGACCATGCCGCAGCTGGCGCAGATGAAGACGGCCAGGAGCACGAAGAAGCGGGCGGGTCCTGGCTTCAGCGGCAGCGTGATCGGTTTGCTGCCGCCGATGCTATCGGCGTCAGCGGATTCTGTCGGTGAACTCAAAGGAGCGCTGCGGCCATGATGCCCGCGATGCCCACATGAGCGGAGGCATTGACCCACACTTCAGGGTGAAACGCATCGGGTTTGATCATGTCGCCGAGCTTGCCGGGGGTGAAGGCGTCGATGAGCAGGAAGCTCAGGGCCATGAGGATGATGCCGACGATGCCGAAGACCAGGGTGGAGATGATGCCGAAGACGAAGTCATCCGCGCTGGCACGGATCGCGGCGATGACGATGATCGCCACACCGAGGAGGTCGGACGCGACGAGGATCACGGCATTCTTCGACTTCTGCTGCCAGAGGATGACGTGCAGCTTTCCCGGGGTGAGGAGGTCGACGACGAAGTAGCCGATGAGCATGAGCGCGAGGCCGCTCACGGCGTAGGAGAGGACGATCCCGATCTCAAAGAAGAGTTCTGCCAACATGATTGCCTTTCAGAGTGCTGTCGGTGCTGTCATTTGCCGCGAACGCTGTCATTTGCCGGTGCCGGGTCCGCCGCCGCGGAATCCCGAGCCGTCGCCGTAGTTCGATCCGACGCTGCTGGAGCCGCCGCCGAAGAAGGGCAGGAAGAAGAATCCGCCACCACCGCCACCCGAGCCGTCCGAGTCATCCGTGCAGCCATTCATGATGTTGCCGAGGATCAGGACGATGACTACCAGTGCGATGACGGTGCCGCAGCCGGAGCGTTTCTTCGGGCCGCCGGCATTGTTGTTCGAGGGTCCGGAGCCGCGGTCTCCGCCGCCGGAGCCGCGCCCGTTCTCGGCGTCGAAGTTGAAGGAGCCTCCGCCCATGGAGACATTGGGATCGCGGCTCATGATCTCCTCCTCAGTTCGCTGTGGCTGTGCACGATCTGTCGGTGCTGTGGATAGCAGTGCCAGCTCCGCCAGGAGAGTTGCTCGGAACTGCAGTCGGTCAGGGCCAGCGCCGTCAGCGCACCTGGTTCACCGGGGAAGTCAACGACGAGGTGACGGTCGTGGGCACTCGAACGGGCCACCACCTCGGCGGCGGCATCACTGAAGCTGCCGGGAACATCTGTGAGCTCGCAGCGGAACTGATGTCGGGTGAATCCCGACCAGGTTCCAGCGGTGGTGCGGGTCGTGTCCCAGCCGGGACGCTCATCCTCGCCGAGGCAGGCGAAGGTTTCGATGAACGCGTCAGTGTTGTTGTCGCTCAGGATCACTTGGTGGGAGGAGCCGATGACGTGGAGCTCGAGCTGCAAACGATCCTGCCCATTCGACGACGGCAGGTCGATGAAGTCGGAGGCCAGAGGGGTGATGCGGCCATGGTCGAGGCTGAAGGTCAGCGCCTGGGCAGACGTATCGGCGAAGGCCACGTCGACGCTCAGGTGCTGGGCCGGCACCGGGTGTGTCAATGGGGGAGTGAGTGTCATCAGCTGCCCGAATAGATGGTGAAGGAACCGACCGGGATCGATTCGCCGGTGCTCACTTCCCAACGACCGTGGTCGAAGCGTTCGAAGGCGAGCAGCTTGTGGTCATCGGACTCGTAGTCGACGTAGTCGACGCCGCCCTTCTCATTGAGGCCGGTGGTGCCCTCGGAGCGATAGGAGGCGGTGCCGTGCTCGACGAGTTTGTACTCGGTGCCCTCGATCGTGATGGTCTTGGCCTTGGGCTCGATGTCGAGCTCGGGGCGATCACTCCACCGGGAGACCTGCAGATCGGGATCATTCTCGACGGTCAGCCACAGGCGGGTAGCGGACTGGTCGGCCTGGAAGAAGTGCTCGGCCCAGTCGTAGCCGCCCTCTGAGATGCGCAGGGTGCCGCGGACGAAGAACTTCTCATTGCCGAATTCGAGCAGGTCACCGGCCTTGATCGTCTCCGGATCCCCGCCTGCGTTCTGCTCCGGCGCGAACGGATCCTGTGGTCGGCGGGGTGCGGCCGCATTCTCTTCGAACTTGCGGCGGCTGGCAGCACGCCTGCGGATGACGATCACCGTGATGAGAACGACGATGATGAACACCAAGACGGTGATGAGGATATTCGATGACACGGGTGCCTGCTTCGATCAGATAGCCGGAACTTTCACACTCAACTGTAGTCGAAACGTCCCTCGAGCGCGGTCATGGAATCCGCAGGGAAGAAGCCGAGATCCCGGTTGAGCGCGTGCATCGGCCCATTGCCCGTGGCTGTGTAGGTCTGGATCCAGTCGGCCTGGGCGACTTCCGGGATCTCGTGGAGCTGGCGCATGTTCGCGACCTTGAGCCCGCGTCCGATGCCACGACCGCGATACGCTCCCTCGACGAAGGTGTCCTCCTGGACGACGATGTCCGTCTCGTGGCGGGAGACCATGATCTCCGTGTACCCGACAGCAACCGGCCCGTCAGCGGCATTGTCGTCGACCTCGGCGGTGTGGTCGTCGACGTGGGCGATCGAGCTGACCAGAATCCAGCCCTGGTCGGCCATCCGCTCCTCATGGGTGCGGATCGCGTCGGCACCGGCATGCTTGAGCGTGCGCGTGAGGTCACCGACCGGGACGTCCTCGTCCATCTGCTGACGCAGCCGTGCCCAGTCCTCGACTGCTTCGTCCGGGCAGCCACCGATCCACGAGGTGATGGACACATTCGGATCGGGGTCTATCGCCAGCCGTGACTTCACAGCCGGGTCCCTGTAGCGGTTGGCATCATCACGCAGGTAGGCCGGCAGGTCCAGCAGCAGCCGCTGTTCCTCATTGCCGATGATCAGTCCCTGTGCCTGTGCGAAGGCCACCCCCTCCGGGCAGTAGGTTTCGGTCTGGACGAGCTCCGTGCGTCCACGCAGCAGATCCGCGACGGCTCCGGCGATCGACGTGCCGTGTCCCTGTCGTCGGTGCGCGGGCAGGATCCCGATTTCGACATCGGCAGGGGCGTCAGTGACGATGTTGATCTCGGCGCCGCCGACGGGTACTTCGCCGAGGTGGGCCACGAGTGCGATGTCGGCCTTGTCGGAGCGCGGCTGTGCGAATTGGGTGAGGGTCGACTCGAGGCTCTGCCACCAGGCGGCGGTGCGGCCGACGGTGTAGGCCTCACACATGAGCGCACGCCATTGCGTGAGCCCGTCGACGTCGTCGGGCTCGATGCGGGTGATCTGGACATCGACCATGACTTGAGTCGACCACGCTTCGACCCGGATTTCAAGGATTCGAGGCAGGGTCCGATCCGTCCTCAGGTCCCACCTCGGCGTTGGGATCCTCTGTGGGCAGGCGGGAGCCGATGTGTGCGTTGGGACGATTCATCACCCGGTAGATGAGGAAGGCACCCACGCTGAAGACCACGATGATGGTCAGGATGAGGAAGATGACGGCGCCGAGACCCGGCTCCATCACTTGGCCATCCGACGACGGTCGAGGAAATTCGCGAAGCGGGCCCGGAAGGAACCCATGCCGATCGAGCCGGTGACTACGATGGTCGGTCTGCGGCCCTCGGGAATTGCGTTGACCACGGACTTCACCGAGCCCCAGGACTTGGACAGGTCGTCGACGTTGACGGCCCAGTCATCGGGAACGACGACGACGACCGACCCCATTCCGGCGACGACTTCGACATGGATGACCTCAAGGTCGGTCTCGACCTCGAGGAAGTTCAGTTCGACGTTCGACATCGACGGCTCGCACCTGATGTAGGGCGGGACCTGCCACCGCCCGCGGCGGAGGTCGCTCTCCCAGCCGGCCTTGATGACCAATGGCTTGCCTGACTCGATGGCCCGGCCAGCGGGAGCCGATCGGCTGACAGCGGTACCGGGGCGGAATCGATCAGAGGGCAGTTGGATGGTGAGGTCGGAGAGGACTTCGTCGAGGTCGATCGGGAATCGGGCGGCATGGACCTTCTCCATACGTTCGTCGAGTTCCTCCACCGTGATCCGGCCGTCGCCGGCGGCTTCGCGCAGGACTTCGATCGCTTCGTCACGCTCTTTGTGTCCGATGCGGTAGGTCTTCGCCGGGTCGTTTTCGGCACGATCGTCGTCAGGGGAATGGGAGGAGGAGTTGCTCATGATCTCTATCGTGCCCGATTCACGCGCTCGTCCACAACGGCAATGGGCGCAAGCTCACGATGGCGACGAGGAGCGGGTGCGTGTGTCGTGTCAGCCGTTGGCATTAGGCTAAGCATGTGTCCACCGCACTGTACAGAAGATACCGCCCAGAGACCTTCGATGAGGTCATCGGTCAAGAGCATGTGACCGATCCGCTCAAGGCCGCGATCGAACGTGGCCGCATCAACCATGCCTATCTGTTCTCCGGCCCCCGAGGGTGTGGCAAGACCACCTCGGCACGGATCCTGGCGAGGTGTCTCAACTGTGCCAAGGGGCCGACTCCTGTGCCCTGCGGTGAGTGCCCGAGCTGTGAGGACCTGGCCAATGGCGGCTCGGGTTCGCTCGATGTCGTGGAGATCGACGCGGCCAGCCACAACGGCGTCGACGATGCCCGCGACCTGCGTGAGCGCGCGATCTATGCCCCGGCCCGTGATCGGTACAAGGTCTTCATCCTCGATGAGGCCCATATGGTGACCTCGCAGGGCTTCAACGCGCTGCTCAAGATCGTCGAGGAGCCGCCGCCTCACATCAAGTTCATCTTCGCGACGACCGAGCCTGAGAAGGTCATCGGCACAATCCGCTCGCGGACCCATCACTACCCGTTCCGCCTGGTCCCGCCCGAAGCTTTGGGTAACTACATGGAAGACCTGTGCAACCGCGAAGGTGTGCAGGTTGCCAAGGGTGTGCTTCCGCTCGTCGTGCGCGCCGGCGGCGGATCCGTGCGTGACACCCTGTCCGTGCTCGACCAGCTCATCGCCGGTTCGGGTCCCGGTGGCGTCGACTATGCAGGAGCCATCGCGCTCCTGGGATACACCCCTGACTCCCTGCTCAGCGACATCGTCGACGCCTTCTCCGCCGGCGATGGCGGCGGGGTCTACCGTGCCGTCGAGCGGGTCATCGAGTCGGGGCAGGACCCGCGTCGCTTCGTTGAGGATCTGCTCGAGCGCATGCGCGATCTCATCGTCATCAATGCTGCCCCCGAGGCGGCTCATGCCTTCTTGCCGGAAGTCCCTCCGGACCGCCTCGAGCGACTGACTCTGCAGGCCAGAGGCTTCGGACAGGGTGAGCTCTCTCGATCGGCGGACCTGCTCAACCAGGGCCTGACCGAAATGTCAGGAGCAACCTCGCCGAGGCTGCAGCTCGAGCTGATCTGTGCGCGCATTCTTCTGCCCGGCTCGGGTCGCAGTCGAGACGCCGTGCTCAGCCGTGTCGAACGGATGGAACGCCGCATCGGCATGTCCGCCTCGGGCACAGCCGCGAACATTCCACCTGCTCAGCCGGAGGCGGTTGCCCCGTCCGGAGACGGCGGGCAATCGAGTTCCACACCGCCGGCGCAGGGACAGTCACAAGGCGCTTCGGGACAGTCGCAGCCTTCGCCGGCTCCCGCAGCGCAGTCCTCGAATCAGGCACCGCCGCCGAGCCAGGCGCCACGAGATGATTTCGACGAGCTCGCCGAGATGGCCGCGGCCGCCGAGTCCATGCTCAACGAGCCACCAGCCTCGACTCCAGCCGATAGTCCACAGGAAGATCGGTCGTCACTTCCCGAAGACTCCGCGCAGGCTGCGGAGGCCGTCGCGGATGATCGGCCATCCGGTCGCGATGCTCAGCACGGTGATTCACCGTCGAGCTCAGATGCCTCACATGCTCAGCAGCCTGGCGCCATGCCTTCGTCCCAGGAGCAGCCTGACCGGGCTTCGCAGGCTCAGGCCTCGCAGGGCCAGGTCTCGCAGGCTCAGGCGCCGGCTGACTCAGATGCGGCTGGCCCAGGTCATTATGACCACGCTCCGGCTGACTCAGCCCAGTCCGGCTCAGCCCAGTCCGACCCAGTTCCCCAGGTCCGTAGCGAGCAGAAGGCCGGTGCGCAGCCTCGGGGCTCAGCCTCGGCGGATAACTCTGCGCCGGAGGGCGATGCCGTGGCCGGCGCCGGTCACATCGGCGGTGAAATCGAAGCGATTCGACGGGCCTGGCCGAGCATCCTTGCCGCAGTCGAAAAACGCAGTCGCCTGACCAGAGCGATCATTGCGGCGAATGCGATCCCGCAGTCATATTCCGCTGGAGTCGTCTACCTCGGATTTAACAATGCCGGTTCCGTTCAGGGCTTCCAGCAGAGAGACCATGCGGCCAAGCTGGCGATGGCGATCAATGACGTCCTCGGCATTCAGGCACGTATCGACATCGGTGATGTCGGTCGTATCGGCGGGAACTCGGGCCAGGCAGATGCCGGACGCGGGACAGGCGGCAAGGGAGCCTCGGCGTCGGCGCCGAGCGAGGCTCCAGGAAATCGGGATCCGGCACCCGCCCAAAGACGACCCAGTCCGCAGGAAGTGGCCGCGGTCGTCGGCACACGCGAGGTCGACAAACCGCAGGTCGATCATGAGAAGTTCTGGGAGACCAGCGGCTCTCCGCAGGGCCCATGGTCCGATGACGACGAGGAGGGGGAACAGCCGGCGTCACACGAAGCACCTCAGCCACCGACTGATTCTCAATCCGGCTCAGACTCTGGCCCAGATTCCGATGCCACCTCCGACTCACCATCTGCAGACGCTTCCAACGATGCCGGAGACGGACCAAGCGCCCACTCTGGCCCCACCGACGAACCTGCTTCGCGGGAAGAGAACGTTCCGACCGACCAGAACACGGCGGACGACGCGCAGGATTCAGGCGGTCAGTCGGCACCTGTCGAGGAGCAGGCACCTGCCGAAATGGCGGCGTCGGCAGGTCAGAGCCCCGAACAGCAGGCCTCTGAGCAGTCGACGTTCGAACAGCCTGCCTCGGACGAGTCCCTGGCGGACTCGGACATTGTCGTACCTGACCTCTCCGATGAGGACTTCTTCAGCGATCCCTCGGACAACACTGCCCCTGAGCAGCCGGAGGTGGATCACCGGGCGGATCTCGCGCCACATGCCGCAGCACCGGAGGCGCAGTCGGCACCGGAGGATGCACCGATGGAGTATGTGCAGCCACGGTGGGAGGAGCCGACCTGGCACGACGGACCCGACGAAGAGGCCCCGAACCTCGGCGACTCCTCAGACGGAGAGACCCAGCCTGCAGCTGCGGGCGAGGAGTTCACGAGTGCAGGCTCGGGCGCTGTGGAAGTCGGAGCACTTGTCGTCCCTCCGCCGGAAGACGACGACCTTGATTTCCTCGGTGACTACGCCGATGGTGGTACTGGACTGCCGGAGACTACCTCTCAGCCACCTGCCCAGTCCTCACGACCACAGGGGCATGGAGCGGCGAAGCCGTTCAAGTCCCGTTTCGCCGCTCTTGCTGAAAAGCATGGTGGCAGCACCCCGCAGCCACCGGCCCAGAGCGGAGAGAACGGGTACTCGCAGAACGGGAACTCCACGATGCCTGGATCTTCAGCGAATGATGCCCACGCTGATGCTCGGCCTCAGAGCTCCGGGGCTGATGAGGACGAGTATGATCCGGAGACGGACCTCGACATCTCGGACGCCCCGCAGATCGGGGTGGCCGTGATCGCACGGGTCCTCGGCGGCGAGATCATTGATGAAAGAGAAGTATGAGCGCGGTTTACGAAGGTGCCCTGCAGGACCTGGTCGAGGAATTCGGCAAGCTTCCGGGCATCGGCCCGAAGTCCGCGCAGCGGTTGGCGTTCCATATTCTCCAATCTGAATCCGCCGACGTCAGCTCACTGGCTCAGGCCCTGACAGAGGTGAAGAAGCGTGTGCGCTTCTGCGACATCTGCGGCAACGTCTCTGAAGAGGCAGAGTGCACAGTGTGCCAGGACCCGCGTCGCGATCGCTCGATGATCTGCGTCGTCGAGGAACCCAAGGACGTCGTGGCCATCGAGCGGACTCGCGAGTACCGGGGCCTCTATCACGTGCTCGGCGGTGCGATCGATCCGATGGCCGGAGTCGGGCCGGACAATCTGCGCATCAAGGAACTGATGCCGCGCCTGCAGAACGGCGAAGTCAAGGAATGCGTCATCGCCACCGACCCCAACCTCGAGGGTGAAGCCACCGCCACCTACCTCGTGCGTCTGCTCAACTCCCTGGGAGTGACTGTGACGAGGCTGGCTTCGGGACTGCCTGTCGGCGGAGACCTCGAATACGCCGATGAAGTCACCCTTGGTCGGGCCTTTTCCGGCCGTCGCGAAATGGACTGATCCACCTCTGCTCAGTGTTCGCGGATGTCCGTGAACTTTCGCTCCGCCCTCTTGACTCCATATCGATTATCGTGAAGTATGTTGATTATCGATATATCGACTAACGATATGAAGTGGTGAATCTAGGCGATGAATTCGGGGTCGACGCTTTGACGACCCAGGAGGACTCGCCGAAGCAGGAAGGCAGGATCATGGCACAGGAGAATGGGCAGAGCGAACTGCCCGAAGAGCCAGACGACGCCGTCATCGGGAAGCCCAAGGGTGGGGTGAAGCGCGGTGACGGTGCGGCCAAGCGGAAGGCGTTCGGCACGGGGTACGAACTCTGGGTGGGACTGGCACTTGGGTTCTACGTGATCTATGCAGTGACCGAGCTGGTCACTGACCTCGTGCATGCAAAGATCAGGCTGCCGCTCGAATTCGAGTCCGATGCTGTGGCGACACTTGGCTTCCCAGGGGGAGAAGCGACTCTGAGCGGACTGACTCAGATCACGGTGTCCACAACCGACCTGGCCACCGCGACGATGGTCCTGCTCCTCATTGCGAAGATCGCGCTGATCCTCACCTTCATAGTCGCTGCAGTCGCGATCGTTCCCGTCATCAGGGATATTGCCAAAGGTGACCCGTTCACCAGCCGTTCGATCATGGCGCTCGGAGTGCTCGAGAGCTTCATCGCCGTGGGATGGCTGGTCTATTTCGCCGCGATGGTGCTGGGCAGCAACATGGTCTCGCGTGATCTCGACATCGCCGATGAGGTAGGTCCGGGCGTGACGACGGTCCAGGCGTTCGTCTTGCTGGGTGTCGTCGGTGGAATCGAGCTGCTGCGGCGCTGCTTCACTTCGGGGCAGAGGGCTTCGGAAGAACTCGAGGGCCTCGTCTGATGGTTGAGGAATTCGAATCACTCCACGTCGTCTGCCATCTGGACTCTCTGCTGACCCAGCGAGGTCTGAGCCTGACTGAACTCTCGAAACTCGTCGATGTGTCCCTGGCCAACCTCTCGGTGCTGAAGAACAACCGCGCCAAAGCCATCAGATACTCAACACTCATCGCACTGTGCCAGGTTCTGGACTGCCAGCCCGGGGACCTGTTCACCGTCAATGTCCGCCCCGACTGAGATGAGCACATCGCCCCGACCGAGACGAGCACATCGCGTCGTCTGAGACAAGCAGATCACATCGTCGCTCGAGTACTCGAGATCGTGAACAGCGCGGGGATCTCGGCGGACTGTCGCCGCGAAAACGGCGTCCCTGAGCAGTGTCTGAATGACGGGCGAAGGTGAAGTGAAATGGCTGACCTCATATAATGGTCGAGGTGCCGGAGAGCCGACACGGCTGAAATCCTGATCGAAGCAAGCACGAGACCACCATGTTTGGAACCATGGAATCGATCGCCCGGCACGGAACTTATCAGCGATAAGGAAGAGACTGCAGTGAGCATAGTCGTCCAGAAGTTTGGCGGGTCCTCGGTAGCCGATGCGGAATCGGTGAAGCGGGTGGCCAAGCGAATTGTCGAAAACCGTCAGGCCGGTCACGAAGTAGTTGTCGTGGTGTCGGCCATGGGAGACAGCACCGACGATCTCATCGACTTGGCCCAACAGGTTTCTCCGATGCCCCCAGCCCGTGAACTCGACATGCTCCTGACTGCAGGTGAGCGCATCTCCATGGCAGTTCTTGCCATGGCGATTGCCAACCTCGGCGAGGAAGCACAGTCGTTCACCGGCTCACAGGCCGGTGTGATCACCGACGAGCAGTTCGGCAAGGCGCGCATCATCGACGTCACGCCAGGTCGCATCCGCTCGGCACTCGACCAGGGATATGTGGCTATTGTGGCCGGATTCCAGGGAGTCAGCCAAACAGCGAAGAACATCACCACATTGGGGCGCGGCGGATCAGATACGACCGCGGTTGCCCTCGCAGCGGCATTGGATGCCGATGTCTGCGAGATCTACACCGACGTCGATGGTGTCTTCACCGCCGACCCCCGCATCGTGCCGACAGCACACAAGATCGATGAGATCGGCTACGAGGAGATGATGGAGATGGCGGCCTCGGGCGCCAAGGTCCTCATGCTCCGGTGCGTCGAGTACGCCCGCCGGTACAACGTGCCCGTGCACGTGCGGTCCTCATTCTCACGTAATCAAGGCACCTGGGTGACCGACTCACCCATTCCTGAAGCCTTCCGGCCGAAGCAGGGATCGAAGGCCCCGGCAATAGCGGAATCAGAAACGGAGTCCAACATGGAACAGGCAATCATTTCCGGAGTCGCCCATGATCGCTCGGAGGCCAAGGTCACGATCGTCGGCGTTCCCGACGTTCCCGGCAAGGCTGCCGAAATCTTCAACACCATGGCCGCGACGGAGATCAACATCGACATGATCGTCCAGAACATCTCCACCCGCGAACCCGGCAAGACCGACATCTCCTTCACCCTGCCGATGGACGACGGCGCCAAGGCGCTCGAAGCCCTCGACGCGGTGAAGGCCTCGATCGGCTTCGACCAGGTCCGCTACGACGACCAGATCGGCAAGCTCTCGGTCGTGGGTGCAGGGATGCGCTCTCACCCAGGCGTGACCGCCATCCTGTTCGAGGCCCTGAGCAATGCCCAGGTCAACATCGACATGATCTCCACTTCGGAGATCCGCATCAGCGTCGTCACACGAGCAGACATCCTCGACGACGCCGTCCGTGCCGCGCATGCCGCGTACGGACTCGACAGTGAAGACGACGAAGCAGTGGTTTACGGAGGTACCGGACGATGAGCGTCAATATCGGAGTAGTCGGAGCAACCGGTCAGGTGGGCGGCGTCATGCTCGACCTGCTGGCAGACAATCCCGGATTCGAGATCAACAGCCTGCGACTCTTCGCCTCGGCTAGGTCGGCTGGCAAGGTCGTCGAGTTCAACGGTGAGTCCATCACCGTCGAAGACGCCGCCGAGGCGGACCCCAGCGGGCTCGATATCGCATTGTTCTCCGCCGGTGGGGCCACCTCCCGTGCCCAGGCAGAACGTTTTGCCGCAGCCGGGGCCATCGTGGTCGACAATTCCTCGGCTTGGCGCTCGGATCCTGACGTCCCCTTGGTCGTCAGCGAGGTCAACCCAGAGGCTCTGGACACACTGCCCAAGGGCATCATCGCCAACCCGAACTGCACCACGATGGCCGCGATGCCGGTCCTCAAGGCGCTCGATTCCGCCGCTGGTCTCCAGCGACTCATCGTCAGCACCTATCAGGCAGTGTCCGGTTCCGGCGTGAGCGGAGTTGAGGAACTCGCCAGCCAGCTCGAAGCCGGTGTCGCCGACTCGCGCAAACTGGCCCGCGATGGCAGCGCGGTCAGCCTGCCCGCTCCGGACAACTACGTCGAGCCCATCGCGTTCAACGTCCTGCCCATGGCAGGATCCATCGTCGACGACGGTGAACTCGAGACCGACGAAGAGAAGAAGCTGCGCAACGAGAGCCGTAAGATTCTCGGGAAGCCCGATCTCCTCGTGGCAGGAACCTGCGTGCGCGTTCCCGTGTTCACGGGACACAGCCTGAGTATCCACGCGGAGTTCGGCTCCGAGATCACCCCAGCCAAGGCCACCGAGGTGCTCGCCGAAGCGCCAGGGGTCGAGCTGGATGACGTCCCAACACCGTTGAAGGCAGCGGGCAAGGACGCGAGCTTCGTCGGCCGTATCCGTGCCGACCAGTCTGCCCCTGCAGGTAAGGGCCTCGTCCTGTTCGTGGCCAACGACAACCTGCGCAAGGGTGCTGCCCTGAACACAGTGCAGATCGCAGCACTGCTGGCGAAGAAGGTTGAGTCACAGGCCGCCTGAGCACAGATCACAGGCACGCTCGAGCTGAGCTGACTGAGAGCCGTCCGAAGACCGTTGGTCTCGGGCGGCTCTCCTGTTTCCACACATAAACAGGTTGCTATATATAAATATTTATATTAGTGGTGAGTCTTCAAGCTGAGTAGTGTGAACGTCGTTGTCACACATTCCCTCGCTCACGCTCTGAAAGGCACACCATGCGTTCTTCCCGACTCGGCATCATGTCCGGGGCAATCGCTGTGACCACTGTTGCGGCCCTGAGTGGGTGCGGGGGACAGGCCTCTGGATCCACCGAGCTCTCGGTCGTCGCCTCGACCAATGTGTACGCCGACATTGTGTCCCAGGTGGCAGGAGACTTCGCGAAGGTCAGCGCGGTCATCGATGACCCCAACCAGGACCCGCACTCCTATGAGGCCACGACCCAGGACCGGTTGAAGCTGTCGAAAGCCGACCTGGTCATCCAGAACGGCGGCGGCTACGACTCGTTCATGACCACGATGCTCGAGGCCTCCGACGTCGAGGTCGACACCATCGACACTGTCTCCATCTCCGGTCTGCCAGGATCCGAGGACCTCGGCAATGAACCCCATGATCACGGTGATGAGGAAGCCAAGGGCGGCGGCCACGTCCATGAGCACGGCGAAGAAGAAGGTCACGAGCACGCCGAAGAAGACGGTCACGAGCACGCCCACGGGGAGTTCAACGAACATCTCTGGTACTCGTTGCCCACGATGACGAAGCTCGTCGACGAGGTTGCGACCCACCTCGGCGAGGCCGAGCCCGAACACAAAGATGACTTCACGGCCAATGCCGATGAGTACAAGAAGACGCTGGAGAAGCTGCAGTCGCAGATCGATGACGCCAAGGCTGAGCACGAGGGTGACGAGGTCGCGGCCACTGAGCCCGTACCGCTGTGGCTGTTTGCGGACATGGGGCTGAAGAACATCACCTCCGATGAGTTCCTCGAAGCAGTGGAAGAGGGCAACGATGTGCCGCCGCTGGTGCTGAAGAAGGCCGAGGAACAGATCTCGTCGGGTGATGCGGTGCTGCTTGGGTACAATACTCAAGCGGCAGGTCCACAGGCAGAGCAGTTGAAATCCACGGCTGAGAAGTCCGATGTGCCGGTCGTCGACCTCGGCGAGACGATGCCGGCCGATACGCACTACGCGGATTGGATGGGCGAATACATCACTGAAATCTCCACCGCGCTCGAAGGACACAAACACTGAGAATGGCCCCTGATTCCAACGTTTCTCCAGAGCAGACCACGGCCACCGGCCACACCCCGGTGATCAGTCTGCGCGACGCCGAACTGCGTTTCGGGGAACGTGTGCTCTGGCATGACCTCGACCTCGACGTTGCACCGGGGGAGTTCGTGGCGGTGCTGGGACCCAATGGAACCGGAAAGACATCGCTGCTCAAGGTGCTGCTGGGCCAGCATTCGCTGTCGACGGGCTCAGCCCAGATCGACGGCAGGAATGTTCATGCGGGCAACTCGGCAATCGGCTACATCCCCCAGCAGCGAGGAATCGACCAGCACACCCCGATGCGCGGTCGCGATCTGGTCCGGATGGGCATCGACGGGCACCGCTGGGGACCGGGCCGCTTCCTGAAGCGACGTCGTCATCAGGTCGACGAGCTGCTGAACTCCGTCGGCGCCCGCGACTATGCCGATGCGCCAGCCGGGACACTGTCCGGTGGCGAGCTCCAACGACTGCGCGTGGCCCAGGCCCTGGCCAACGACCCGTCGGTGCTGCTGTGCGACGAACCACTCCTGTCCCTGGACATCCACCATCAGAAAGTCGTGGCCAGTCTGCTCCATGAGCAGCGGGTCAAACGCAACACTGCAGTCCTCTTCGTCACCCATGAGATCAACCCGATCCTGCCCTACGTCGACCGTGTCCTCTATATCGTGGGCGGTCATTTCCTCGTCGGCACCCCCGCCGAGGTGATGACCACCGAATCGCTGTCCCGGCTCTACGGCTCCCCAGTCGAAGTGGTGCGAGTGGGCGGTCGGCTCATCGTCGTCGGCGGCGAGGCCGAATGCGTTGACCACCACGTCCACGACGGTGACATGACCATAGAACGAGGTGCGATCCGATGACGGCTCAGGAGATCTTCGGCAGCCTCTTCACCTTCGAAGACTACGGCGAGCTGGTGGCGCTGCTGTTCAACTCGCTCATCGCGGCCGGGCTGCTCGGCGTCGTCGGCGGACTCATCAGCGTCTTCGTCATGGCCCGCGACATCCCCTTCGCAGTCCACGGAATCTCCGAGCTCTCGTTCGCCGGTGCCGCCTTCGCCCTGCTCATCGGGTTCGACGTGGTGGGCGGTTCCATCATCGGCTCCATCATCGCCGCTCTCATCATCGGCGTGGGCGGGGCCAAGGCCTCGGAGAAGAACGCCATCATCGGCGTGCTCATGCCCTTCGGCCTGGGCCTGGCGATCCTGTTCCTCGCCCTCTACGACGGTCGGGCCGCCAGCAAGTTCGGGCTGCTGACCGGTCAGATCGTGGCCATCACCCCGAGCCAGATCATGACCCTGGTGGTGAGTTCGCTGATCGTGCTTCTGGTGCTCGCCGTGATCTGGCGCCCGCTCATGTTCGCCAGCCTCGACCCCGAGGTCGCCCGCGCCAAAGGGGTGCCGGTGTCCGGGCTGACGATCGTGTTCATGCTCGTCCTCGGCCTGGCCGTGGCATTGAGCGTGCAGGTGGTGGGCGTGCTCCTCGTGTTGGCTCTGCTCATCACTCCGGCGGCGGCTGCCACCCAGCTCTCGGCCTCCCCGGTGTGGGTCCCGGTGCTCAGCGTCATCTTCGCGGTCACATCATCAGTCGGCGGCATCCTCATCGCGCTCGGCTCACCGGTGGTGCCGATCAGCCCGTTCGTCACCACGATCTCCTTCCTCATCTACCTCGTCTGCCGCCTCGTGGGGCGGCGGCGGATGAAGCATCTGCATCGTCGCCGCACGGCCCGTGCCGCAGACGAACATGAGAACCCCGTCGCGACCGTCACCTGAGGCGCCGTCAGGCGGTCCTTGGGGGAGGCAGTCGGTGGGAGAACGGGCAGGATCGCCGACTAGAGTTGGACGAATGAAGAAACGTGCACTATTCGCCGGCGCCCTTGCAGTCCCCGCGGCGGCCGGAATCTGGGGAGCGGTCATCGAACCGCACCTCTTCACGGTCCGGCGCCACACACTGCCGATACTGCCCGCCGGGGCGAAGAGCATCAGAATGCTGCACGTCTCGGATCTGCATCTGGCTCCGTGGCAGAAACACAGAGCCGCATGGGTCAAGGCGCTGACCCGGTTGGAGCCCGACGTGGTCGTCAATACCGGCGACAATCTCTCTGCCGACATCGTGCCCGCCGTCCTCGATGTCTTCGATGGGCTCCTCGACGTTCCCGGGGTCTTCGTCCTTGGATCCAATGACTTCTTCTCACCCACAGCGAAGAACCCCGCGAAGTACCTGCGCTCACCTTCAGAGGTGAAGCACCGTACGCAGCCCGACCTCGACGTCAAGGCCCTGATCCGTGGGTTCGAGGCCAGAGACACGCCCGCCGTGACCCGTGGATGGCATTTCCTCGACAACGCCGAGGCGAGTCTGACGATCCGGGGGACCAGGATCGATTTCTGCGGTCTCGGGGATTCCCACATCGACCGCGACCGAATCCAGCTGAACCAGGGTCAGGGGAGCGGTCCGAACGCGTACGACTACCCACGGTTCGATCCTGCTTCTGGGGTGAAAGTGGGCGTTACGCACGCGCCGTATTCGCGCACCCTGGAGGCGTTCACCTCGGCGGGGGCCGATCTCATCATGACCGGACATACCCACGGGGGACAGATTCGGGTCCCCTTCTGGGGTGCGCCGGTGACGAACTGCGACCTGGATCGGACACGCGCGAGAGGTGTCTTTCCGTATCGAAAATCTCTTGTCGAGATCTCTGCCGGGTTGGGCTTCTCGCCCTTCTCACCGGTGCGTTTCGCCTGCCGTCCCGAGGTCAGCCTCCTGACCTTGGTTCCCAGAGGCTGACGTTCTCAACGGTTTTTGAGAATTTGCACAACTCGTATTAGCTAAACTTGTTGTCATGGTGTCTCCTGAGTCAAATCCGAATCCGACCAAGACGGGTGCGTTCCTCCAATTCGTCGCCGTGAGCGCGGTGGCGGGAATCGTCGCCGCCGGTCTTGCCATCCCCGGGGTCGGCGTCGCTACTGCCAGCGCAAACAGTGCCGTCGAGATCTTCAATTCGCTTCCCGCCACCCTCGAGATCCAGGATCTGGGGGAGAAGTCGACGATGCTTGCCTCCGACGGATCGGAGATCGCAGAGTTCTACTGGCAGAACCGAGTCGAGGTGCCCCTCGATGAGATCTCAGACCACATGCAGGACGCGACGATCGCAGTCGAGGACTACAGGTACTTCGAACACGGCGGCGTCGACATCGAGGGCATCGCGCGTGCGGCGGTGCACAACATGGTGTCCTCGACGACACAGGGCGGATCAACGCTGACTCAGCAGTATGTGAAGAACGTGCTCGCGGAGAACGCCCACGCCGAAGCGGACAAAGAGGGTGTGTCGGCAGCCAAGGAGTCGGAGGGCACGGCCGGCTATGCGCGTAAGCTGCGCGAAGCCAAACTCGCTGTGGCAGTTGAGAAGAAGTACGACAAGAAGGACATTCTCAACCGCTACATGAACATCAACAACTACTCCGGTTCGCCCAATGCCTACGGAGTGCAGGCGGCCGCCCACAAATACTGGGGCATCGACGCCAAGGACCTCAATATTCCGCAGTCGGCGATGCTCGCCGGCATTGTGCAGAACCCTTCGGCGTTCAACCCGCAGCGGTCCCCCGACCAGGTGCTCAAGCGTCGCAACACCGTGCTCGGGCAGATGCTCAAGTACGACCACATCACGCAGAAGGAATACGACAAGGCGGTCAAGACCGACCTCGACCTCGACCTGCATGAGACTCCGAACGGCTGTTCGGCAGCCAAGAGCAAGGCAGAATTCTTCTGCAACTATGTTCAGAACGTCATTATGAATGATGACACCTTCGGCGACACGGCTGACGAACGCCTGGCCTTCCTCCAACGTGGTGGTCTGAAGATCAAGACCAGCCTCAATCCCGATATCCAGAAGATCGCGGACAAAGAGATCAAGAAGCGCGTCCCCGTCGGCGACCCCTCCGGCGCCGGTCACGCCCTGGTGACGATCGAACCTGGAACCGGTGAAGTCATCGCCATGGCCGAGAACCGCGAATACACCGCGGGAGAGGTCAAGAAGAAGGACAAGAACAAGAAGACCTCGATCAACTACACCGTCGACAAGAAGCACAACGGAGGCGGCGGCTTCCAGGTCGGTTCGACGTGGAAGCCTTTCGTCCTGACGGCATGGCTGAAGGAAGGAAAGAGCCTCAACACCACCGTCAATGCGACGAAGCGCAATTTCCCGGCCAGCTCCTGGAAGTACGAGGGCTGTCCGAACATGGCCGGAGACTGGGACCCGAACAACGCCGGCGACGGACCAGGTAAGGGGTCGATGACCGCGCTCGAGGCGACGAAGAATTCCGTCAACACAGGTTACGCCGCGATGGGCAACCAGTTGAACATGTGCGACATCATGGACACCGCGATGGATCTGGGCATCCGATACGGCAGTGGTGAGGCGCTCGACTTCAAGAACAAGCAGGGCTTCATTCAGGCGCTCTCGCCCTCCTCGATTCTCGGTACGACGGAGACCACCCCGATCGCCATGGCCGCAGCATTCGCGACCTTCGCAAACGAAGGTGAGTTCTGCGGGCCCAAGCCGATCACCGAGATCAAGGATCGCAACGGCAAGAAGCTTGATCTTCCGGGTGAAGGATGCAAGCGCGTCCTCTCCAAGGACGTCGCCAGGGGCGTTGCTTACGCACTGACGCAGACTTTCAACGGCGGCACGACCAGCTCGCTGAAGATCGGAGTCCCGGCCGGTGCCAAGACCGGTACGACGAACTTCGAGGTCGGTCACACCTGGTTGCTCGGGTTCACGAAGACTTTGTCGACCGCGGTCTGGACCGGTGATCCGGGCGGAACCCGCGATTGGCGCTACGACGGTGCTGGTGCTGTTAATGGGCAAGTCTACGGTGCCACGCTCTCCGGTAAGACTTGGCAGGCCTACATGAGGCAAGCAGTCAAGGAGACCAAGGGCAACACCGGCTTCCCGAAGCCCAGCAGCAAGTACTTCTCCGGAGGCGGCTCCGGCGGTGGCGGCGGTTCGTCCACCGGCGGCCGCAGCGGCGGTGGAGGCGGTAGAAGCCACAACAACGGCGGCGACAACGGCGGTGGCGGAGGTAACTCCGGCAGCAACGGCGGCGGTGGCGGTGGCTCGTCGAACGGCGGTGGCGGCGGCACCGGCGGCGGAGATGGTGGCGAGGCTCCCGGCCTCGGCGGCAACTGACACAGCTGCTTCGTTATCTGATAGAGGCGTCTATCAGATAACGACCCCGCTTAGTAGTTCCCACCCGTCGCTACACAACTCGAATAGCCGACCAGCTCTCCACGCATCGGATTTGAGAGTAGCGAATATAGCCCACGGAGGTCGCAACAGGAGCTGGTGCCCGTGCCCGTTTATCAGCGCGACCAGCGTTGAAGACGGCCGATATTGAATGGGTCTACGTCTATCTTCACTGTTACTTGCCCGAATCCAACAGAGAATTTCGTTCCAAGGCGCCTTCAGAGTCGGGCACAGGTGAACCGGCGACGAACCGTGGCCAGTGCTGGGGTCAAGTCCCTTTTCGTGGTGTTCTTCGGTAGTTCCTTTAACTTGGTATTAAGCAGCGGGGTCGGGCTACGAATCACGCGGTCAGCGGCATCACCACCCCGACCGGGTCGACCTCGGTCTGCCCAT
>NZ_FXZB01000031.1 GCF_900169065.1 Brevibacterium aurantiacum
TGGACATGGCATCATTGAAACCGTCGATGAATCGACTCCAAACGAATTAGTGAACCGTAAGCCTCACGCTCAAAAATGCTGAGGCACCAACACGGATCACGCGCTCACTCCTCAGTGAGGCACCTCGCTCGAAACCGGAAATCTGATCGTGACGCCCACCACATGCACCTCACGACCCCAGATTGGTCCCGTCAGAACCCGCGCTATTGCTCGCGTCCGGCGGTGTTACGGTCGCTTTATGACTGCGGAAGAGACCTCCCTCCGACCCACGGCCGTCATCGCCGGCGCCTCCGGCTTCATCGGCACTTCACTCCTTGCGCCCCTTGAGTCCTGGGGTTATCAAGTTCGGACCATCGGCCGGGCTCCAACGTCGGGCGCACATGTCTCATGGGACGATCCGCAGGCGATTGCCGCCGCCATCGATGGTGCCGACCTGCTCATCAACTTCGCCGGCCGCAGCGTGGGCTGCAGGTACACCGATTCCAACCGACGCGACATCTGGGACTCCCGGGTGCTGACCACACGCACGCTCAACGATGCGGTCAGGGCCGCCTCGGCGCCACCGCGTCTGTGGATCAACTCGAGCACGGCCACTGTCTACCGTCATGCCATGGATCGGCCGCAGACCGAGACCGACGGGGACATCGGTGAGGGCTTCTCAGTTGATGTGGCCAAAGGCTGGGAACACGAATTCTTCCGCGGTGACCTGCCCGGTACCAGACGGGTGGCTTTGCGCATGGCGATCGTGCTCGGCGATGGTGCGGCTCTGAATATGCTCGCCACCGCAGCCAGATTCGGTGCCGGCGGCCCTCAGCTGGAGGGGCGGTGGTTCGGGCATACGAGATACCGCGGCATCGGCCCGAACGCCTCAGGCCCTCGTGTGTGGCGCAGACACGAACTCAGCCATGGCAGGCAGCGGTTCAGCTGGGTGCATATCGATGATGTGGTGCGTGCCATCCGGTTCATCGACGACCATGAGGAGATGACCGGGGCACTCAACGTCTCGAGCCCTGGCATCTCGGACAACACCACACTGATGGCGGCCCTGCGACGAGCCGTACGAATGCCGATCGGCATTCCGGCACCGCGCTGGCTGTTGGAGTTGGGAATGATGGTGCTGCGCCAGGAATCGGAACTGGTGCTCAAAAGCAGGTGGGCCTACCCGAAGCGCCTGGAGGAAGCAGGGTTCGAATTCAGGTGGACCGATATCCGGGCCGCGACGAAGAGCCTGCTGCGCTGATCTTCCGAGCGACTGCAGTGATCACCCGAGCAACTGCACCGGCAGATCAGCCAGCGGTCACCTCGGCTGGGATGCCTGCCTGCACACAGTCCGAACAGTAGGGCTGACGGTTCTTCTCGGTGCAGTCCTCGCAGCGCAAGTACTGTTGCCGGCAGTCCAGATTCGCGCAGTTGACGAAGTTCGGGGTCGGCTTCTCACACGCGACGCAGTGGCCGATCGATTCAGCACCGTCGCCGAATTCCACATGCATGCGCTTGTCGAAGACGTAGAGGGACCCGTCCCAGTATCCCGTGTTGCCGAAGGTCTCTCCATAGCGGACGATTCCGCCATCGAGCTGGTAGACCTCTTCGAAGCCGCGGTTCTTCATCAGCACGGACAGGACCTCGCAACGGATGCCGCCGGTGCAGTAGGTGACGACCGGTTTGCCCTTGAGATCGTCGTACTTGCCTGATTCGATCTCGTCGATGAAGTCTCTGGTGGTGTCCGTCTCCGGCACGATCGCGTCGCGGAACTTCCCGATCTGGGCCTCCATCGCGTTGCGTCCGTCGAAGAAGACGACCTCGTCGCCGCGTTCGTCGAGGAGTTTGTGCAGCGCACCGGGTTTGAGGTGCTCACCGCCGCCCTCGACTCCGGCTTCGGTCACCGTGATCTCGTCATCGGTGCCGAAGGTCACGAGCTCGGGCCTCACCTTGACGCTCAGCCGAGGGAAGTCATCGCCTTCGCCGTTGGACCATTTGATGTCGGCCTTCTTGAACGGCTCGTAGGACCGTGTGGCCCGCACATACTTCTTGACGTCGAAGATGTCTCCGCCGATGGTGGCATTGATGCCGTCCTTCGACACGATCACGCGCCCCTTGAGGCCGAGGCTCTCGGCCAGCGTGTGCTGCCACAGCTTGACCGCTTCGGGGTCGGCAAGAGGGGTGAATACGTAGAACAGGACGATCTTGGGAGTTGCCATGGCCCATATTCTAATTGGCGAGACCGTGGGCGGTACCCGCATGTGGCGCAGACAACTGGTCGGTTCGATCACATAATCCGCTCATCGATGAGACCGGCTTCCCCTCCTCCCCCGCACCACGGCTAAGATTGGCTCTGATGCCGTGTCGTATGAAAGGGCCATTAAGAGGACATGTCGAGTAACCTCAACTCTGCGAATTCCACGCAGGTCGAATCCCAGCAGGTCGAAACCGATCAGGCCACTTCCAAAAAGGTGAAGGAGACCGTCGAGTTCGCTGCTGCCAATCCCGACGTGGATCAGCCCTATGCCGACCTCGGGTTGAAGGCCGACGAATACGCGCAGATCCGCGAGATCCTGGGACGTCGCCCCACCTCGGCGGAGTTGGCGATGTACTCGGTCATGTGGTCCGAGCACTGCTCCTACAAGTCTTCCAAGGTCCACCTGTCGAAGTTCGGTGACAAGGTCACCGAGGACATGAAGAAGCACCTGCTCGTGGGCATCGGTGAGAACGCCGGCGTCGTCGACATCGGCGACGGCTGGGCCGTGACCTTCAAGGTCGAGTCCCACAACCACCCGAGCTACGTCGAACCCCACCAGGGCGCTGCCACCGGTGTGGGCGGAATCGTGCGCGACATCATCTCGATGGGCGCCCGGCCCGTGGCCGTGATGGATCAGCTGCGCTTCGGTGCCATCGACCACCCCGACACCTCCCGCGTGCTGCACGGAGTCGTGTCCGGAATCAGCAACTACGGCAACTCCCTGGGCCTGCCGAACATCGGCGGGGAGACCGTCTTCGACTCCGTCTACCAGGGAAATCCCCTGGTCAACGCCCTCGCCGTCGGTGTCATGCGCCACGAGGACATTCGCCTGGCCAATGCTTCAGGCAAGGGCAATAAGGTCATCCTCTTCGGTGCCCGCACCGGTGGCGACGGCATCGGCGGAGCCTCGATCCTCGCCTCTGAGTCCTTCGACGACACGAAGCCCTCGAAGCGTCCGGCTGTGCAGGTCGGCGACCCCTTCGCTGAGAAGGTCCTCATCGAATGCTGCCTCGAACTCTTCCACGCCGGAGTCGTCGAAGGCATCCAGGACCTCGGAGCCGCCGGCATCAGCTGCGCGACCTCGGAACTGGCATCCAACGGTGACGGCGGCATGCACATCGCACTCGACGACGTGCTGCTGCGCGATGAGACCCTCACCCCTGAGGAGATCCTCATGTCGGAGTCGCAGGAGCGCATGATGGCCGTGGTCACCCCCGAACGACTTGATGACTTCCTGGCGATCGTCGGCAAATGGGACGTCGAGACCTCCGTCCTCGGCGAGGTCACCGACTCCGAACGCCTCGTCATCGAATGGCACGGCGACGTCATCGTCGATGTTCCCCCACGCTCAGTCGCACACGACGGACCGGTCTACGAACGTCCGATGGCCGAGCCGTCATGGACCGCCGAGGTGGCCGCGAACACCGTGGAGGCCGCTGGCCTGGTCAAGCCTGAGAGCAACGACGAGCTGCGCTCGACCGTGCTGCAGCTGGCCGGAGCACCGAACCTGGCGTCGAAGGACTGGATCACCTCCCAGTACGACAAGTACGTGCAGGGCAACACCGCCCAGGCTTTCCCTGACGATGCCGGAGTCATCCGTGTCGACGAGGAGTCCGGGCTCGGCGTCGCCATCGCCACCGACGCCAACGGCCGCTACTGCTACCTCGATCCGGCTCGCGGGTCGGCGCTGGCGCTGGCCGAGGCCTACCGCAACGTCACCACCGCCGGGGCTATCCCTCGCGCGGTCACCGACTGCCTCAACTTCGGCTCCCCCGAGGACCCGGAGATCATGTGGCAGTTCGCGGCCGCCGTCGAAGGCCTCGCCGAGGCGTGCCAGGACATGGGAATTCCCGTGACCGGCGGCAACGTCTCCCTCTACAACCAGACCGGTGGCGTGGCCATCCACCCGACCCCGGTCGTCGGTGTCCTCGGCGTCTTCGACGATGTCACCCGCGCCACCCCGAGTGGCTGGAAGGAACCGGGCCAGACCATCTACCTGCTCGGTACGACCGAAGCCGAACTCGACGGTTCGGCGTGGGCCGACGTGACTGCCGGCCACCTCGGCGGCGTGCCACCGCAGTACAAGCCGGGTACGGAGAAGGAGCTCGGTGAGATCCTCATCAACTCCTCCCGTGATGGCATGATCGATTCCGCGCACGACCTGTCCGAAGGCGGTCTGTCGCAGGCGCTCATCGAGTCCTGCCTGCGCTATGGCACCGGTGCCCGCATCTGGCTCGACGAGGTGTGCGAACGCGACGACATCGACGTGTTCACCGCCCTGTTCTCCGAGTCCACCGCGCGTGCGATCGTGGCCGTGCCTCGCTCCGAAGAAGTCCGTTTCAAGGACATGTGCACCGCCAGGCACTTCCCGTTCATCCGCATCGGCATGACCGACACCGGCGACGAGTCACCGGTCCTCGAGGTCGTCGATCACTTCGAGATCGGTATTGACGAGCTGCGCGAGACCCACGAGGGGACGCTGCCGAAGCACTTCGGCTGAGCTGTCGGCTGAGCTTAGCTTCAGCGAGGGGATCGTCTGTCTACGGACAGGCGGTCCCCTCTGTTGATCTGCCTACGAGTCGCCTGAATCAGGCTCGCTTCCTCCACTCTTCCTGCCGGACATGTGGGCTCGACGCTTTCGTCGACTCTCACGGACAGGGCCGAGGACGGCCCAGACGGCAGCGGTGAATACGACGACGATGAGCCAGCACAGCAACCAGAACGAGTCAGCCCAGCCAGCCACGAAAATGCCCACGACCAAGAGTGCGCCGGTGATCGACGAGGCCAGCAGACAGCGATACCAATCGTTCAGCGCCGATCGTTGAGCTGGCTGGGTAGCTTCGTCCTTGGGTGATTCCGAAAAGCGTCGGGCGAACTTCCGGTCGAGAAAGCGGACGACGTCGGGACCAAAGCAGGCGACGGCGATAATCTGAGAGCATTCAGTACCCGGCGGGAAAGCGTGCGGAGGCCAGCGGGCGCACTGACCAGTCCGGCCTCGCCCCGAGCAGGTGCAGGAGCATGAAACCGGCGAGGGTCAGACCCAGACTCACAAGCTGTGTGAGCATGACCGATGTTGCGAATGAGGAACCAAGTGAGTTCAAAGCCCATTCGACAAAGGCGATCACAAGTCCCATCAGCAGCGCATAGCCAGCAGCCACGAGATGAGTCCACCAAACTCTGTTGCGCGCGAGATTCCAGGCGATAAGTGTTCCGGCCAGCACTAGTCCGCCGTGGAAGGTCCAGATGATGCTCTGGATGGTCATCGCCAGTTCGAAGCCGCCGAAGCTCCCGAAGCCGTTGAGGCTGCCGACAACACGATTCACAATGATCGGCATCAGATGCGGCAGGGCGAATGCATAGATGCTGACGGCCAAGAACAGTCCCATCCCGAACAGTCGCATCCTCATCGGGCTGGCCTTCACAACGAGAAGTGCGCCGATCCCGAGGACGATCTGGAGGATCGCCACGACGACGGTCAGGGCCGAGTACAGGGTAAAGAATTCGTGAACCACCCCGTCGAACATCATCGGCATCATCACCAATTCCGGCAGCGAGCCGATGACCAAGGCCGCCCAAAGCAGGATTCGCGCCGTCCACCCGGGACCGGCCGCCCGTTCGGGCCTTCCGGAGGAAGCCTGCTGACTCATGTCATCACTGTAGGTCCGTGGAGCGAGGACCGCACCCACTTCCCCAGCTGGCAGCCCCACCACGTGACTCATCATGACAACGCCCTCGCATGCGGACCGGCTTATGTGATTGCCTAAGGGTGAACGATTCGCCTGAAATGCCGCTTCACAACCAGAGGAGTCACACATGGCCACGATCCGCACCTCGCACGCAGGATCCTTACCCCGCACCCCCGAACTCATCGAAGCCAACAAGGTCAAGCAGGCTCAGAACCACGCCCGCCTCGCCGGCGAAACCGTCTCCGAGGCTGCGACACAGGAATTCGACGAGCTCCTCGCCGCCAGCGTGGCCGACCTCGTCAAACGCCAGAAGGACCTGGGCATCACGAACCCCAACGACGGGGAGTACGGTCATTCGATGGCCGCGGACTTCGACTACGGCGCCTGGTGGCACTACTCCTTCGCCCGCACCGGCGGACTCGAACTCGACAATGTCGACAAGTGGGATGCACCGGCCGTGCGCTCAGAACCGGGCAAGCCGGTACTGACCAGCTTCGGTGACCGCCGTGACCGCAACCTCTTCCCCGGCGTCTACGGCGACGCCAACGCCGGCACCGACACCGGTGACCAGCCGCAGTTCCCCAAGGCCACCAGCGCCATCAGCTACGTGGGCCAGGACCAGGTCGCCAGCGACATCGCCAACCTCAAAGCCGGTCTCGCGGCCGCCGGCTACGGTGAACGCGACGGCTACATCAACGCCCTGTCCCCCGGCTCGGCGTCGCGCATCGCCAATGAGTTCTACAAGACCGATGAGGAGTTCATCTGGGCGTGGGCCGATGTGCTGCGTGAGGAATACCTCGCCATCACCGAGGCGGGTCTGACAGTTCAAATCGACGACCCTTCCCTGGCCGAGAACTTCGACCAGATCAACCCGGAACCGTCCTTCGCCGACTACCGCTCGTTCATCCAGGTCCGCATCGATGCCCTCAACCACGCACTGCGCGGCATCGATCCGGCTCAGGTGCGCATCCACACCTGCTGGGGCTCCTGGCACGGACCGCACGTGACGGATCTGCCGTTCAAGGAGATCGTCGATCAGGTGCTCACGCTCAATGCCGCGGGCATCACCTTCGAAGCAGCCAACGTCCGCCACGAACACGAATGGCGGATCTGGGAAGACACGAAGCTGCCCGAGGGCAAGTACCTCATCCCGGGCATCGTCTCCCACTCCACCAACGTCGTCGAGCATCCTGAACTCGTCGCCGATCGCATCGAACGCTTCGCGAAGCTCGTCGGTCCCGACAATGTCATGGCCTCAACGGACTGCGGTCTGGGCGGACGCGTCCACCCTGAGATCGCCATTGCGAAGCTGCAGTCACTGACCGCCGGTGCCGAGATCGCCGGAAAGCGTCTCTGAGCGTTTCGCCCACTTCACGCTCCACTGCCGAGTTCCTCCTCGAGGCAGTCAGACAGCGTGGGGTGGGCGAACTGGTATCCGGTCTCTTCGAGCCTCTCCGGGCGCACCTTCTGATCGGCCAGGGCAAGCTCCTTGGCTCCGTCGGCGCCGAGCACCAGTTCCGTGACGAAACCAGGCGTTGGGATTCGAGCCGGTCGATGCAGATGGGCGGCGAGCGCCTCGGCGAACTCCCCCTGCGACACCATGTCCGGGGCCACGGCATTGACGGGTCCATGCACATAGTCGGTGAGCACCGCGTGCACATATGATCTGGCCAGATCGTCAAGGGAGACCCAGGCCAGTCCCTGTTCACCGCTGCCCAATCGGCCTCCGGCACCGGCCAAGTACAAAGGTGTCTGGAGCTTGAGGAATCCGCTCAACGAGGTCAGTGCAATACCCGAACGGATCGAGACCCGACGGATGCCCGCCTCCTCGACGCTGGCGGCTGCGGCTTCCCATTCCTGACACACGTCAGCGAGGAAGCCCTCCCCGGCAGGAGCGGTCTCGTCCACCGGCACCTCAGCATGGGAGCCGTAGATCCCGACGGCGGAAGCGCAGACGAAGACCTCGGGACGTTTCGCCTCGGGCAGGGTGCGCATCGTCACTGCCAACAGGGTCGTCGAGTCGATGCGTGAGGAGCGGATCTCCTCTTTCGCCTTCTTCGTGAACCGGGTGGCGATGGTACGCCCGCCCAAGTGAACGACCGCATCCGCCCAGGCCAGGTCGCGCGGGTTGATGATTCCCAGTTCGGGATTCCAGTGCGATTCGTATTCGACCTTCGGAGTCCGACGCACGAGCAGACGCACGAAATGTCCTGCGGTGGAGAAGAGTGCCGCGACCTGCCGGCCGACGAGTCCGCTGCCACCGGCGATGAGGATGCGTTTGCCCTTCTTGTGCGTCAGCAGCGGTGCGTTCATGCGCTCGAGAAACTCGATGTCCATGAGCATGCGCCGCTGTCTGGCCTCGAAGGTCGCTTCCAAGTTGTGGATGAGGCTGCGGTCGATCGCATCGAAGCCTGCCGGGGCCATCGAGAAGTCGATGTGGTCATCGATCTTGGTTCCCCCGGCGACCGAGGTGAACTCGTGGGTGTGCTTCCACTGACTCAGTGGGCCCTTCTTGAGTTCATCGACGAAGGAGAACCGGGACGGTCCCTCGGAATGGATGGAGCTGAATGGTCGCCGGACGAGGCCGTAGCTGCCGGGCACACTCGTTCTGACCTGGGCCACCGACCCGGGTGCGAGCGGAGGGTAGCTCTCCTCGACGATCTCCTGGGCCCAGTGCGGGGACAGCCGAGTCAGTGCTCCGGGCTGTGCGTGCCAGAGATAGGTTGTCTCGGCGGCGAGCGGGACTTCAGATGTCCACTCGAAATTGGTCATGACATCCCTCCTACTCCAGATGATGCCACCGGAGTCTGAGAGTGTGACCTGCAACTCGCCCAATGCTGAGTGAATTATCCCCGCCGAGGTGGGGGCCGGGTCAGGGTCACCGTTCCTCCGGTGCAAAGGAGAAGAACACACTGCTGGTGGCTACTTGTGTCAATGCCGTTCGTCTATCCGAATTCGAGTCCGACCATCCGCTGATGCTCACGTGGATCAGGGTGCCGTCCCTGACCGCTTTGATTCCCACATCGTGCCCATGACCTGCTGTTGCCACATCGCAGATATACCCCTCGTAGTCGGGATCAGCGAGCCAGTCGCAGTCGGGCCCACTGGATTCGTCCTGCACTCTCGTGCGGGTCTCGTCTTCGTCGCTGACCTGTTCGACCTCGACGGTGATCGCTGGGTGCTTCGCATCTCGGGGTGTGATGATGCAGTCGGTTGCCTCCGAGTCCACTCCGACTCCTTCGTCCTGCGCCCGAGCCGCGGTACCGGTCGTGCTCACATCGGTCGTGCCGAGCACCTCCTCGACTACGGCCTCGTCGACAAGACCGCAGACTGGCTCCGCTTGGACACTCACCTGCGGTGTGTTCTCTGTCTTCGCCGAACGGTCATCCGTGCTGGCCTCGCCCATACTGCATGCGGTGATCGCCGCTGCGGCACCGATCACGACAGGCCACGCCAGGTATCGTCTCGAGGGTTTGTCAGTGAGCATGCCTGTCCTCCCGGCCATGTTCGTCCGCGCCGACAAGCAACTCAGCTTGTCTCGGTCGACCGCACTTCCACCGTACAGCGACCCGGGTCTGAGCGGCGCAATGATCGCGGAGTCGTCGAGCGCACGCCTCACCGTCGAGAGCCGACCGGAGCGCGGAGAGCCGACCGCAGGGACTCACCTTTCGATGATGCGGTCGGCTCTCGACGACTTCGCGGCTAGCCAGCGCAGCCCGCGCCCTCAGGCGGTGGTGTCGGGGATCTTTCCGAACCTGAAAGCGGTCCAGAAGTCTCCGCGCACGTAGCCGTTCTCGGGTTCCGGATCAAAGTCCCAGTGCCGGACCGTGCCGATCTTGAGCGCATCGGCGACGAGCTGCCGACTCGACTGGCTGCCGAGCACATGCTCTTCGAGATGCTCGAGGTCATAGCGCGAGTCGAGCTCTGCGCGCATCGTGGCCACGAGTTCGGCATATGCGGCATCGCCGGCCCGATTGACCAGCTCGTCGGGATCGGATTCGAGGTCGAAGAGCAGCTCGGGATCGCCCGGGCAGATCGTGAGCTTGTACTGTCCGCGGATGAGTGTGACCTGCGGCCGGTACGTGCCTTCGGCGAAGTATTCGATGATGACGTCGCGGTCAGCGGGTCCGGTCTCCCCCGCTGCCTCCTGCCGGGCGGACTCGAACAGGGAGACGCCAGTCGCAGCAGGGTCCGAGGTACCTGCCAGTTCCAACAACGTCGGCATCAGGTCGACGAGGCTCACGGGGTTGGCATACCGACCCGGCGTGACCGCCTCGGCGGGGCCGTTGATGATGATCGGGACACGAGATGACTGCTCGTACGGGGACATTTTGTACCACAGCCCCTTCTCCCCCAGCATGTCTCCGTGGTCGCTGGTGACGATGATGACCGTGTTGTCCTCGAGCTCGAGTTCACGCAGGCGCTGACGGATCTTGCCGATGTGATCATCGATGTAGCTCACTGCCGCATAGTAGGCCCGACGTGCCCGACGGATGTCCTCGGTGCCCGGCTCCTTCTTGTCCAGTCCGCTCATCGTGCGCAGCCGGTGGCTGTGCGGATCCTCGGCGATGTCGGGAACCTCGGGGTGGGCTGGGTCGGGGATCTCCACCTCGGCGAACCTGTCCCAGTGCTCGCGCGGCGGCTCGTACGGGTCGTGCGGGTGGATGAACGAGGTGACCATGAGGAACGGCTGGTCCTCGCCGGCGGCCTGGTTGGCCCGCACCCGTCCGTTGAGGTGACGCAGGGTCCGGAAGATCACCTCGTCATCGAAGTCCTGCTGGACGTTGGCCTTCGCGGCACCGGCGGTGAAGACCGGATCGGCCTCGTGGTACCACTGCAGCTTCTGATCCAATGGCCGCTGCCAGTCGGGGACCATGTCGAGGTCGGCCGGGTAGACGTCGGTGGTCAGGCGCTCTTCGAAACCGTGGTGCTGATCGGGGCCGATGAAGTGCATCCGCCCGATGAGCGCGGTGTGGTAGCCGAGCTTGCGCAGACGGTGGGCGAACGTCGGCACCGAGGCGGCGAAGTCATCACCGTTGTCGAGGCAGTCGATGTCGGAGGGCATCCGGCCCGTCATCATCGACGCCCGCGAGGGTGAGCACAACGGAGTGTTGCAGTAGGCGCGATCGAAGACCGCTCCGTCGGCTGCCAGGGCATCCATGTTCGGGGTGAGTGCTGCGGTGTCTCCGTAGGCTCCCAGTGCCTGAGCGGCCATCTGGTCGGCCTGAATCACTACGATGTTCGGTGGTTGCATATGCTGGTCACGTCCTTTCTCAAAAACGTCAGGTCTGCTCTCTGTGAAAGCATGGTCTGCGAAGTCAACTGCGGTGAAGACCTGCGCAGGTGTGAAGATGGATCAGGTTCGTACGAACCTGTTTCTCAGATGTGGATTGAAGGTGGCATCGATGGCCTCATGCTGCGGCCCGGCACGGAACTCGCCCATCGGAGCGAGCCAAGAAGAGGCTTCGCCCGCCGAGGTGAGTGTTGAGCGAGAAGAATCCCGCACCGAGGTGCGAATGTCGGGCGGGGAATCGACCGCTGCGTCCGCTGCCCAGGGGCAGCTGCTGGCAGAGCTCGCGGCTCTGGCTCCGCAGGATCTGGCAATGATCGGCCTGGCCGGCGGCAGTTTCCTCATGGGCAGCGAAGACCCGCTGGCCTATCCCGATGACGGGGAAGGCCCGGTCCGCGAGGTCAGCGTCGACGGCTTCGCGATCGCGGCAACGACGGTCACGGTCGCCGAATACGCCGCGTTCGTCGCAGCGACAGGACATCGCACCGATGCCGAAACTCATGGTGACTCCTTGGTCTTCACCGGCCTGCTGGCCGAAGGTCTGGCCGAGACCACTCCCTCTGTGCAGGCTACCCCCTGGTGGCGTCCGGTAACAGGGGCCACCTGGCTTCACCCCTCCGGGCCCGGGCCAAGCGGTGTTCCCAGTGTTCCGGGCTCGACGCTCGAGGGTGCGAGTCTCAACGACTGGGCCAGGCATCCGGTCACCCACGTCTCCCATGCCGACGCCGAGGCATATGCCCAGTGGGTGGGCGCCCGACTGCCGACGGAGACCGAATGGGAGTTCGCCTCCCGCGGCGGCCTCGAACAGCAGCCCTACCCCTGGGGTTCGGTTCGCGAACCCCAGGGACTGGCCCACATGAACACCTTCACCGGTGTCTTCCCCAACGCACCGACGATGCCGGTGGGCACCGTTCCTGCCGACGCGTTCGCGCCCAACGGCTTCGGCCTGCACAACACGACCGGAAACGTCTGGGAATGGACGAGCAGTCATTTCAGCGACCACGACCAGCGCCCGGTTCTGCGCGGCGGATCCTACATGTGCCATGACTCGTATTGCCGGAGGTATCGAACCTCGGCACGCTCGGCCGCGACACCGGACACATCACTCGGTCACACGGGATTCCGTTTGGCCATCGACCTCTGACCTCGCCGAGGTGGCTTCGGAGTCTTCGTCCCCGTCGTCCTCGGCGTCGGTCGTTTCAGGCGTCCACCCGTCGGCCCACTCGCCGGTCTCGTAGTCATAGCCGACCGGTTCTCCATCGGCATTCGTGCGCTGGTACCAGCCGGTGTAGTCCTCGTGTTCGGAGTCGATGCCGCCGTTGGCGCCATCACCCGGATCGGTCTGCACAACCTGGAAGGCGAAGTCGTCACCGAACTGATCGGCACCGGCGACCACCGCGTTGTCGACGGCATTCTGCGCGTACTTGCGGCGTAGCGCGAGCGGGTCGGTGCGCAGCTCCTTGAACCACGCGACGATGATGAAGAGCATGATGATGGCGAACGGCACCGCTGTGACGATGACGAGCTGCTGCAATCCTTCCAAGGCACTGGCGTTACCGAGGAGGAGCATGACGACCGCGATGCCCGACATCACGAGACCCCAGAAGACCACGACCCATTTCTTGGGTTCCTGGTCGCCGCGGCTTGTCAGCATACCCATCACAACCGACGCGGAGTCCGCAGAGGTGATGAAGAAGATTGCGAGGACGACGATTGCGACGAAGGGCAGCCATTCGACGAAGGGGAGGTTGTCGATGAGGGTGAAGAACACCTCGGGGGCAGCCATGCTGTCGGAGAACCCGGCCGCACCCTCCCGGTACATCCAGATCGAAGTTCCGCCCATGATGCCGTAGGCGACGAAGAGCAGTGTCGAAGGGATGAAGATCGTGCCGAGGATGAACTGGCGGATGCTGCGGCCCCGTGAGATGCGGGCGATGAACGTTCCGACGAATGGGGACCAGGAGATCCACCAGGCCCAGTAGTAGACGGTCCACACGGACTGGAATTCCTGTGTCTCAGCACCCCACGACAGGGACTTGCCCATCATGTCGAAGAGTGAGCCCAGGTACTCCATGAGCGCCGAGGGCAGCAGGTTGAGCAGGAACAGCGTCGGACCCAGGAAGAGGACGAGAGCGACGATGCCGACAGTGAGGATGATGTTGATGCTCGACAGGTAGCGGATGCCCTTCGAGACACCGGAGACCGCGGAGATGATGAAGCCCACGGTGAGGACGCAGATGATGACGACGAGCATGTTGTTCGTCATCGGTCCCGCCCCGCTGACGATGCTCACGCCCGTGCCGATCTGCATCGCGGCAATACCCAAGGCGGCAGCGGTTCCGAACAGGGTTGCCACGATCGCGAAGATGTCGACGAGCTTGCCGGCGAAGCCCTCGGACTGGCGTTTGCCGAAGAGGGTCTGGAAGATCGAAGACAGCAGCAGCGAACGTCCGCGCCGGTAGGCGGCATAGGCGATCGCGCCGCCGACCAGGGCATACATCGCCCAAGCGTGGAAGCCCCAGTGGAAGTAGGTCTGAGCCATGGCCCCGTGCAGGGCCTCTGTCGATTCTGGGTCATTCGTCAGCGGTGGTGGGCTGATGAAGTACGTCAGCGGTTCGGACGGGCCGAAGAACAGCACGCCGATGCCGATTCCTGCGGCGAAGAGCATCGCCACCCAGGAGAAAGTGCTGAATTCCGCCTTCTCATCGTCCTTGCCCAGCGGGATCTTGCCATAGGAGGAGAACGCGAGGATGAGGAGGGCGACGAGGATGATGATCGCGACGACGTTGAAGAACCAGCCGACGTTCATCGTTGCCCAGTCATAGGCGGTCCGAGCCACCGAGGCGACGCTTGAGGGGCTGGTGATGCCCCAGATGACGAAGGCCACGGTGAGTGTGCCAGCGACGGCGAAGATGACCTTGTCGAGGGAGTAGCGGCGACGCTGCTCGTCGATCGCGATGCCCGGCACAAGGATCGGGTGGGTGTTGTGCGGGTACTGTGTGTTGTTCTCCGGCTCGTCTTCGCTCGGATGCCGGGGGCGACTGTAGTCGAGCTTGCCCAGGTTCTTGCCGGTCTCGCGGCTCACTCGCCTGGCGTCGGCCTTGAGCTTATCGCGTGAGGCTCGGCGTTCGGGACGCAACGACCCGGAACCGTCCGAGCCGAGAGTCGGTGCGTTGGCACCAGTATCGGAATCTGTTCCGGCGGGTTGGGAATTGTCTGGCGTGGAGTCATCGGACATGCAGCGATGGCCCTTTCTCAATCGTTGAGGAAACGGAAGATCAGAAGTTGCCAACGTGGCCTAAGGCTCTGAACCGCACCACCCGATTGCTGCACCTTCCCATGAATCATTGGCGTAACCAGCCGTGGGATGGGGTGCTGTGCGCGTGGCAGAAAGGGTCCGGGCACAGAGGTCTGCCCTGAAAATACCCGCCTGTGCCATACTTTCGGACCCTAACAGCTTCCTGTGAGCTTCTCAAAGGAATCCTGGCACTACCCGGCGCAGAAGAGGAAGTTCAGCCGAGCTCGACGAGGATGACTCCGACGACGATGCAGCCGATCCCCAACATCATCCGTCGGGTCAGCGGATCTTTCCAGATCACGCGCCCGAGCAGGCAGACCAGGACGACGCCGATGGCCGACCACAGACCGTAGGCCACGCCGAGAGGCATCCCCGCGGCGAGGGTGAGGCTGAGGAAGAAGAACGCCAGGGCATAGCCCGCGCCCACGGGAATGAGCCACCGCTTCCGGTGCATTCCGACGCTGGCGCGCAGACTCAGGGTGGCACCGACTTCGCAGACGACGGACAGCAGCAGCCAGAACCAGCTCATGCGGTCACCTCCTCGCCCGTTTCACGAGGTTTGTCCTTGGTCGAGGTTTCGATCAGGACGACGCCGACGATGATGATCGCGATCCCGATCATGGCGCCGATGCTCAGAGTGTCACCGAAGACGACCATTCCCAGAACGGCGACGAGAGCAACACCGAAGGCGGCCCAGGTCCCGTAGACGACTCCGATCGGCAGGCCCAAGCGAAGGGTGAGCCCAAGGAGAGTGAATGCCAGCGCGTAGGAGATGACGACGAGGGGAATCCAGAGGGGATTCTCGATGGTGGCTCGCAGCATCAGCGTTCCAGCGACTTCGGCGATGATAGCGCCGGTCAGCAGCGCCCATTTCCTCTTCATGCGTCCACCTCCTGCGCTGTCTTTTCCTGCTCTGTCTCTTCCTGTGCTGCCTCTGCGCTGTCGACGAGTGCCAGCGCGTGACCCCGGACGACTGCGAGGTCATCGGCCAGGAACACTCCGGTGGCCTCTGACATCCAGGCACCGTCGGCGCAGAATCGGGCCGTCGTCAGCAGGCCGCGAGCGCTTGCGCCGAGACCTGAGATGTCGAACCACGGGCTGAGGCAGCGATCCCACGACGCGGCGAGCGTCGGGTGGTAGAGCGCATCGGAGAAGATCCAATAGTCGGCCCGTGACACCTCGGCCGTGGTCGCGACAGAGACGTAGGCGCGATGCCGCTCGAATGCAGACAGCTCGACGGGCTCACTGCCGGTATGGTCGTGCAGTCGTTGATGCCACTGCTGCGCTGCGTGATCGACGATGCCGAGCATGAGCGCTTCCTTGTTCGGGAAGTGATACATCAGTCCCGGTTTCGTCAGGCCCGCAGCCTGAGCGACGGACTCGAGCGAGATGGTGACTCCTTGGATGGAGTCATTGCTCTCAGCAAGCGTCTTCGCAGCCTGCAGAATGCGCGCACGTGTGTCATTGACCATGCCTTTACTTTACCTTCCGGTAGGTAAAGTCCGCGAGGGGTGGGCAGGGTGAGACCAGTCACCGCCCGGTGCTGAGCGGCCACGCTCAGCGGGCAAGGCTCAGCCGGCCAGGTAGCGCGCCTCGATCAGCTCCACGATCTCTTCGCTGGCAGCCACAGCATCGAACTTCGGGTCTTCGACAGCCTCGGCGACTACCGCGTCGATGGCTCCGCCGATGATGAGCGCGGCGGTGCGCAGCTCGACTTCATCCGTTGCTCCGCGCGACTTTCGCGCCGCTGCCAGAAGGTCTGCCACCGGCTTCCACTGTGCCGAGCTCTCCGCCCGCTCCCCTCCGTGGATCAGTGCTTCGATGCTCACGCGGGCGTGGCTGGGATACCTGACGAAATGAGCCACCAGGGAACGCACATATGCAGCGGGACGCTCCTCCACCTCGGCGGTCTCAACCGCTCCACCGACCGATTCGACTACCGCGTCGAGCACATGCCGGTACACACTGCTGACCAGATTGGACTTGTCGGTGAAGTGGTAGAGGACGGTCGGCTTTGTCACTCCTGCGCGGTCAGCGATCTGTGACAGCGACACACCTGAATACCCATGATCAGAGAGGAGCTCGATGGTGACGTCGATGATCTGCACGCGCCGGGCACGCCGGGTGAAGGTCAACGCCGGTTCACGTGATCGTGCCTCTGCAGAGTCTTGTGTCATGCAGCGATTCTACCTTACGGTAGAAGTACTGACCGATCGTTAGAGGGGATCTGATGGACTCTGACAATGAACGACGCACCCGACCGTGGCTGCTGCGTCCTCGGGTGCTCGTGCCGATGATCGCTGCCCTGTCGATCGCGGCCCTCTGCGGATACTTCCTCCGGTCCCCATCGCCTGTCGGCCATTGGAACAACGCCGAGGGGGAGGCCGAGTTCTTCACCGCCTACGATCAGGCATTCGAAAGTATGCCGGAGCCGGCGGAGACGATGGACGTTCGCACCAGCTTCGGCGTTGTCCGCGTCTACCGGTTCGCCGGGACCGGAGACGCTTCACCGATGCTGCTGTTGCCGGGAACCGCTTCGTCGACACCGGTCTGGGCGGACAACATGCCGTCTCTGCTCAAGCTCGGCGACGTCTACACACTCGATCTCCTCGGCGAACCAGGCCGCAGCATCCAGGCATCTCCGATTTCCGATGCTGAGGACGAAGCCGAATGGCTCGCCGAGGCGATCGCTGCGCTTCCAGAGGACTCGGTGAACCTGATCGGGCTCTCGTTGGGCGGTTGGACGGCGGCCAATCTCGCCATCCGTCACCCGCAGCACGTGAAGACGCTGACCCTCATCGATCCTGTCCAGACCTTCGACGGCATACCAGTGGAGACGATCCTGCGCGCGATCCCCGCCACCGTGCCGTGGTTTCCCAAGGCCGGACGCGATGCCTTCAATTCGTATACGGCCGGAGGCATCGAGGTCGAGGATGTGCCGGTGGCAGACATGATCGAGGCCGGGATGCACCACTACTCGATGAAGAAGCCCCAACCGACTCGGATCACGGAACCGGAGCTGACCGACCTATCGATGCCCGTCCTCGCGATCATTGCGGGACGCTCGGTCATGCATGACCCGGAAACCGCCACAGCAACGGCACGGCGAGCTCTGGGCACCGAAGCAGTCCAAGTCTATGACGACGCCTCGCATGCCCTCACCGGAGAATATCCCGACGAGATCGCAGCCGACATCGGGGACTTCATCACTCGCCCCTGACTAGCGGCCCCGTCAGTTCAGCAGTGCCCGGTCCCCCAGTGTCGCGCCCTTGAGCTTGGAGAATTCACCCAGCAGAGTCTTCACCGTCAGCGACTTCTTCTCTTCAGCCGAGGCCTGATAGATGATCTCGCCCTCGTGCATCATGATGAGCCTGTTGCCCAGCGCGATCGCCTGTTCCATGTTGTGCGTGACCATGAGCGTGGTCAGCCCGTCATTGGACACGATCTTCTGCGTCAGATCCGTCACGAGTGCCGCACGCTGCGGGTCGAGTGCTGCGGTGTGCTCGTCGAGCAGCAGGATGCGCGGCTGGGTGAACCCGGCCATGAGGAGACTCAGCGCCTGGCGCTGTCCGCCGGAGAGCAGACCCACCTTGGTCTTCAACCTGTTCTCCAGGCCGAGTTCCAACGTGGCCAGCTCATCGCCGAACAGGTCCCGCCTCGCCGAGGTGGTCCCTCGCCCCAGCCCCCGTGTCTTGCCGCGCTTGAGCGCCAGAGACAGGTTCTGTTCGATCGTGAGGTCCGGAGCGGTGCCGGCCATCGGATCCTGGAATACTCGACCCAGATACTTGGCTCGCTTGTACTCGGGCATCCGGGATACCTCGGCGCCGTCGATCGTGATCGATCCGGAGTCGATGGGAAGTCGGCCCGAGATCGTGTTGAGCAGGGTCGACTTTCCCGCGCCGTTGGAGCCGATGACGGTGACGAAGTCGGACTCTTCGAGTTCGAGGGACAGGTTCTGCAGGGCCTTGCGTTCGTTGACGGTGCCGGGGAAGAAGGTCTTCGAGATGGTGTCGATCTTGAGCATGTGTCTCAGTCCTCCTTCGATTCTGAGCCGGCAGCTGTGCCTGCGGCCTTCGCAGACGACCCCGCGGTGACGCCGGTGGTGTCTTCACGGATGTCGACCGTGCCGGCAGGAACCTGGGCGCCCGCTTCGTTGGCAGGATCGTCGGCGGCCACACCCTTCTCGGGGGCCCGATTGCCACGGGATCTCAACGAGGGTATCCGTTTGAGGAATCCCCATCTGGGCAGCAGGAGCGCAATCACGACGAGCAGCGCGGTCGTCAGCTTCATGTCGTTGGTGTCGAGTCCGGCGCGCAGGGCCAGGAAGATGATGAGACGGTAGATGACCGAACCCATGAGGGCGCCGAGGCTGGCCATGAAGATGTTGCGGCTGCCGAAGACTGCCTGGCCCAGAATGACCGAGGCGAGTCCGACGAGGATGAGGCCGATGCCCATGCTGATGTCGGAGAACCCTTGGTATTGGGCGATGAGGGCGCCGCAGAGTGCGACGAAGCCGTTGGACAGCGCCAGCGTGAGCATCGTCGTGTTGTCGGTGTTGACGCCGAGGCTGCGGATCATCTGTCGGTTGTTGCCGTTGGCCTGGATCGCCAGTCCCAGGTCGGTGGTGAGGAACCAGTCGATGGCGAACTTGAGGATGAGGGTGAAGGCGAGCAGCACGGCGATGGAGACCCAGGTGCCCAGCAGCATGTTCTCCCGCAGTGGGGTGAACACGGTGTCCTCTCGCAGGAGCGGGAGGTTCGCCTTGCCCATGATGCGCAGATTGATCGACCACAGACCGATCATCGTCAGAATTCCGGCGAGCAGTCCGTCGATTCCGCCCTTGGTGTGGAGGAGTCCGGTGATGTAGCCGGCGATGAGTCCTGCACCGATGGCTGCCAAGGTTGCCAGGAAGGGGTTGACCCCGGCAATGATCAAGGATGCTGCGGTGGCACCACCCGTGGTGAAGCTTCCGTCGACGGTGAGGTCGGGGAAGTTGAGAACCTTGAAGGTCAGGTAGACCCCGAGCGCCATCGCTCCGTAGATGAGCCCGAGTTCCAGTGCTCCGAACATGTGTTTCCGATCAGGTGGTGATGTGAGGCGTGGGTAGGTGTCGCCGGCCGGTCACGGGACCAGGGAGGTCACGAGACTCGGCCGATCACGGAACGCGGCCGGCGACGGGGGTTGATCAGTCGATGACCTTGTCTGCTTCGTCGATGAGCTCCTTCGGAATCTCAACGCCCTGGGCCTTGGCAGCCTTCGGGTTGACGACGAGTTCGAGGTCGGAGCTGGTCTCGACTGGCATATCGGCTGGCTTCTCTCCATCCTGGAGGATCTTCAGCGCCATCTTGCCGGTCTGCTCGCCCAGCTTCGTGTAGTCGATGCCGCGAGTGATCGCCGCACCCTGCTCCACCTGGCCGGCTTCCGAGCCGACGAGGAGCGCCTTGTTCTTCTCGGCCGCCTGGACCATGGTTGTCACGGCGGAGACGACATTGTTGTCGGTCGGAACATAGTAGGCGTCGACCTTGCCGAGGGAGTCCACAGCCTGCGCCAGCTCACTGGAGTTGGCGATCGTGGCTTCCTTGATCTCGACGCCCATGTCCTTCGCAGCCTTCTTGGCAAGATCCACCTGCACCTGCGAGTTGACCTCGCCGGAGCTGTAGACGATGCCGACGGTCTTGGCATCGGGCTTGAGTTCCTTGACCAGTTCAAGCTGATCGGCGACGGGGTTGAGGTCGGAGGTACCGGTGACGTTTGCGCCCGGTGCATCGTCGGACTTCACGAGGCCTGCTTCTTGGGCGTCGGTGACGGCGGTGAAGAGCACAGGAATGTCGGTGATCGCCTGCGCGGCTGCCTGTGCGGCTGGAGTGGCCACTGCGAGGACGAGGTCGAGGTCCTCGTTGGCGAAGGTCTGCGCGATCGAGGTCGCATTGGCCTGCTCGCCCTGAGCGTTCTGCTCATCCCATTCGACAGTGACATCAGCATCTTTGAAGGACTTCTTGAATCCGGCACTGGCCGCGTCGAGCGCCGGGTGCTGAACCAGCTGGGAGATGCCGATCGAGTAGGAATCGCCGCCCTCGCCCTCGCCGCCTGAACCGTCTCCACCTGAACAGGCTGACACCGCAATAACCGAACTCACCGCCACAATCGCTGTGGCCAGACGCCTGAGACGCATTCTTCTCCCCTTTGAAAAAAACCGGTCCACCTGTGCAGAACCGGGACGAACCCTGTCACTAGTTCCCGGTCGGGCCCATCGGTGGGTCGCACGTGGAACTGCAGACGACCCATGCGCCGACGCGGCTCAGATCATTCTGATTCCGCAGTCGATCAGGGTGCGACTGTGATGACAACAACTCTATTGGGCGCCACTGACACGGCCGACCAAAACGAGGTTTTGGAGACAATCGTCCCAGTATTGTTATCTGTCGCGACAAACGTCCCCTGGTGCCGCACATCCGCCACCCAAGCGTCCCGGTCCGGCGTCCCCGCGGGGACGCCGGACGAGCGAATCACGCGTCGATGTCGACATCCGATCGGCCCAGCACATCGAGGATCCAAGCGAAGTCGAAAGCGGTTTCCTTCCATGAGTCGTATCGTCCGGAGGCACCACCGTGGCCGGCGACCATTTCGGTCTTGAGCAGCACATCGGCGCCGACCTCACGCAACCGGGCGACCCATTTGGCCGGTTCGACGTAGAGGACTCGGGTGTCGTTGAGCGAGGTCACGGCCAAGATCTTCGGGTGGGCCACCTCGGCGACGTTCTCGTACGGCGAATAGGAGCGCATGTATTCGTAGACGTCCGCGTCGTGGAGGGGATCGCCCCATTCCTCCCATTCGATGACGGTCAGGGGAAGTTCGGGCATGAGGATCGACGTTAGCGCATCGACGAAGGGCACGTGCGCGCTGACCCCGGCGAAGAGATCGGGTGCCATGTTCGTCACCGCTCCCATCAGCAGTCCGCCGGCGGATCCTCCGGTGGCGACGAGCTGGTCCGGGCTCGTCCATCCGGTGTCTACGAGGTGACGTCCGGCAGCGATGAAGTCGGTGAAGGTGTTCTTTTTCACCGTGGTCTTTCCCTGGTCGTACCAGTGGCGGCCCATCTCTCCACCGCCGCGCACGTGTGCGATGGCGAAGACGACACCGCGGTCGAGCAGGGAGAGCCGGGAGACGGAGAAGTACGGGTCCATGCTCATTTCGTAGGAGCCGTACCCGTAGAGCACCAGCGGTGCGGGCTTGGCCGGGGCCTGCTCGTGGGGGTCATCTGCCCTCGCCGAGGTGGCTGTGCCGGAATCGAGATCGATGAGGTCGGTGCGATAGACCAGGGAGATCGGGATCTGGGTTCCGTCCTCGGCGCTGGCCCAGACGAGGGATTCGCCGTAACTGTCGAGGTCGACCGACCCGAGAACGGGCTGGCGCTTGAGCACCGTGTCAGTGCCGTCTGCGACGCTGTGCTGATAGATCACAGCGGGCGTGGACATGGAGGTGAAGAGGAGACGGATGCTCGTCTGTGAGAACTCCGGGTTGCCGGCGAATCCCAGGGTTCCGGTCTCGCGAGAGAACGGCAGCTCCTGCAGTGGGCCGAAGGGTGAGTCGGTGCCCAGTTCGATGATGCCGACTCGGGCGAAGCCGCCTCGGCGATAGCTGACGACGATGAAGTCAGCGAAGGCATCGACGTCTTCGATGCGCAGCCCCTCGACATCGTCGAGCAGCGCCCTGCCCAGTGACGCCGGGTCGGCGACGGCGCCGGGCTCATCGACGGCGTCAGCGGTCTCCCGTGCGGTGCCGGCCGGATCGGAGGCGGGAACGTCGATGATGTCGAAGTCCTCGCGGTCCTGGTTGTGGGTGATGAGGAAACGGTCCTCACCGGCGATGACTGCGTGCTCCACGGAGTATTCGACCCCATCCACACGCGGCCAGACCACCTGCGGTGCGGCGTCGAGGTCATCGGCCTTGAGCGACCAGAAGCCGGTGGTGGTCTTGGACCCGGTGACGACGAACATGTACTTACCGGACCGGGAAAATCCCGAGCCGACGAAGAACCGTTCATCGGGTTCGTGGAAGATGCAGACATCGTCGCTGCTGTCGGTGCCCACGACATGACGCCAGACCTTCTCCGGGCGCCAGGCCTCGTCGACGGTGGTGTAGAAGACGAAGCGACCAGTGGGGTCGATCGAAGCACCGGCGAAGGTGCCCTCGACGGTGTCGGGCAGGTCCTCGCCTGTGCTCAGGTCGCGCAGTCTCAGCGTGTACCGTTCGTCGCCGGAGTTGTCGACGCCGAAGAGCAGGTACCGACCGTCGTCGGTGAGGGAGAAGGTGCCGAGTGAGAAGAAGTCCTGACCTTCGGCTGCGATGTTCGAGTCGAAGATGACCTCTTCACCGGGCAGCGCTTCCTCTCCGACCTCGGGTGGAGTCCAGTCGGCATCGTCGGAGATGGGCACTCGGACGCTGATCCCGTAATCGAGCCCTGCCCTCGTGCGGGAGAAGTACCAGTAGCCTCCGCGCCGGGTGGGCACCGACATGTCGGTTTCCTTGATCCGGGTCTTGATCTCGGTGAAGATCGATTCGCGCAGGGGCTCGAGCCCGGATGTCTGGGCATTCGTCCACTCGTTCTCGGCCTCGAGGTGGGCGATGACCTCCGGGGATTCCTTCTCGCGCATCCATTCGTAGTCATCGACGAAGGTGTGGCCGTGGTGGGTGCGCTCGTGGGGGATCTTCTTGGCAACGGGGGCGCCGGGGGCAGTGTCATTCATGGTCCCAGCCTAACTACTTCATGCCCGGAACTCCGCTCCCCCGCCACACCTGCCAACCACCCTCGCATCCAGGTGAGCAGAATGAGCAGAACGCGATCAGTGCGCACAACCGCGTAATGTGACGCGCATCAACCTAAGCTATGACGAGCCTCACATGTAGTTCACAACAGATATGAAAGTTTGGTCAATGACGAACCAATCCGCCTCAGACCCTGGCGCAGATCCGCGGCCCGAGCCGGCCCATCCGAACCGGCGCATGTTCGGTCGCATCGCCTACGGTGTCATCGCAGTGGCAGCCATCGGAACGGCCACCACCTACTCGGTCAAAGCAGCTTCAGCCAAGGGTGACCTCTCATCGAATCTCACGCTCATCGCACCTGCCGGTGCCGGTGGCGGTTGGGATGGTTTCGCTCGAGAGACCCAGCAGGCCATGCGAGTGAACAACCTGGCCAACAACTCCCAGGTCGTCAACATCCCCGGAGCCGGTGGCACCATCGGCCTCGGCAAGTTCTCCACCATGGGCGGTCAGGCCGACACAATTCTGGCCACCGGCACTGCGATGGTCGGCGGCATTGCGCTCAACAAGTCGCCCGTCGGCTTCGACGATACGACCCTGCTGGCGCGGGTCGCGGAGGACTATGACGTGCTCATCGCCGCCGCTGATTCCCCTTACAACACGGTCGATGACGTCGTGAGCAAGTGGAAGAAGGACCCGGAAGGGTTCGTCTGGACGGGCGGGTCGGCCGGTTCCGTCGATCATCTCACCATTGCTCAGCTGGCTCTGCTGGCCGGCATTCCGGCCTCGGGCATCACCTATATTCCGAAGTCCGGCGGCGGTGAGGCGATCCAGACGCTGCTCTCGGGCACGACGGACTTCGCCTCCTGTGGCTTCAACGAAGTCTCGGACCAGATCGAGGCCGGTCGCGTCAAGGCACTCGGCGTGGCCGCACCGAAGCGCATTGCCGGCTTCGATGACGTGCCCACGATGACTGAGCAGGGCTACAAGGTGACTCTGACCAACTGGCGCGGCTTCCTCGGCGCCCCCGGCATCAACGAGGACCAGACCGGGCAGCTGGTCGACATTCTCAAACAGACCCGCGACAGCGCGGAATGGGCAGACGCCCTCGACCGCAACAAATGGACGGACGTGTGGCTGACCGGTGATGAGTTCGCAGAGTTCATCAAAGAGGACACCTCCCGGATTGAGAAGCTGCTGAAGGAGTTGGGACTGTGAGCACCACCGCGTCAACCAAGAAGACGACCAGGACGGCCCACCTCGGCGCCGGAACCTGGTGGCAGGGTCGATCAGGTCTCCTGGTCCCCCTCATCATGGCCGGATTCTCCACCTACCTGCTCATCGGCATCCTCACGATGGAAGTCGCCGAAGACGCCGATCAGCCGGGGCCGCAGTTCTTCCCCACGATCATCATGATCGTCGGCTACGTCCTCACGGTCCTGCTCACGATCGCCTATATCCGCAATCCCGAACCCGTCGACGTCGATGACGATCTCCCCGCCGAGGTGGAGGAGGAGAAGGCCTTCTCGACACCTGTCACCTCGGCGGTCTCGGCCTCACGCCTCGACCCGCATGAGGAGGATGAGCCGGCCCAGGATCGCCAGGCACTGGCCAAGGCGCGGACCGAAGACTCCTCGCACCGCACGCACAGTGACTTCGTGTCCCTGGCCTGGGGCGCCGGTGGCTTTGCCGCGTTCGCTCTCATCCTCGAGTTCGCCGGGTGGATTCTTGCCGCGGCTCTCCTGTTCTGGTGCGTGGCCCGGTCGATGGGGTCGAAGCGACCCGTATTCGACCTCACCATGGCACTGACATTCTCATCCTTGGTCTACATCGCGTTCTCGGTGTTGCTGGGGCTCAATCTTCCTTCGGGAATCTTGGGAGGTGGCTTCTGATATGGACGCTCTCATGTCCCTCTTCGAAGGCTTCACACACGCGCTGACGCCGATGAACCTGCTGTGGGTCCTCGTCGGCTGCTTCCTCGGCACCGCCGTGGGCGTGCTGCCGGGCCTGGGCTCGTCGATGGCTGTGGCACTACTGCTGCCGATGACCTTCGCCCTTGACCCGACCGGCGCATTCATCATGTTCGCCGGCGTCTACTTCGGCGGTCTCTTCGGTGACTCCACCATGGCCATTCTCATGAACACCCCCGGCCAGGCATCGGCGATCGCCTCAACGTTCGAAGGCCACAAGATGGCCCGCAATGGGCGAGCGCCGCAGGCTCTGGCCACGGCCGCGATCGGCGCCTTCATCGGCGGGTTCGTCTCCTGCTTCCTGGTCGTCTTCGTTGCTCCGGCGTTGGCGGACTTCTCGACGAACTTCGGCCCGGCTGAGTTCTTCGCCCTCGCACTCTTCGCATTCGTGGCAACCTCCTCGGTCGTTGCGGACTCGGTGCTCAAGGGCCTCATGGCGCTGGTCCTCGGCATCGGGTTCTCGGTCATCGGCATCGATTCGGTCTCCGGCACCGAGCGTTTCACCATGGGCGTTCCCGAGCTCTTCGACGGAGTTTCCCTGGTCACGGTGACTGTGGCGATCCTGGCCCTGGGCGAAGTCTTCTTCATCGCCTCTCGGATTCGTCGCAAGGTCAACGACAACACGATCAACTCCTCGGGTCGGCCCTTCCTCTCCCGCAAGGAGTTCGGCGAGGCTCTGCCTGCGTGGCTGCGCGGGACTGCCATCGGTCTGCCCTTCGGTGTGATTCCCGTCGGCGGTGCCGATGTGCCGACGTTCATGTCCTATGGTCTCGAGCGCAAACTCGACTCGAAGCGCAAGGACCCGCAGTTCGGTGACAAGGGTGCCATCCGCGGCCTGGCCGGCCCCGAGTCGGCAGGTTCTGCCACGACGGGCATCGCCATGGGTGCCCTGTTGGCTCTGGGTCTGCCGATCTCTGCGACGGCTGCGATCATGCTCGCTGCATTCCGTCAGTACGGTCTGCAGCCGGGACCGCTGCTCTTCGATCGGTCTCCGGAACTCGTCTGGGGTCTGCTGGCGAGCTTCTTCATCGCCATGATCGTCCTGCTCATCATCAACCTGCCCTTCGCTCCCCTGTGGGCGAAGCTGCTCAAGATCCCGGATCCCTACCTCTACGGCGGCATCGCGGTCTTCTGCGGCTTGGGCATCTACGCCACCTCGGCTTCGCAGTTCGAGCTCATGATTCTGCTGGGAATCGGCATCATCAGCTTCGTGCTCAAGCGCTACGGGGTGCCGTTGGCACCGCTGATGATCGGCATGGTCCTCGGACCGCTGGCCGAATCCAGCCTGCGTGATGCACTGCTGGCCTCGGGCAACGATGTCTCGGTGCTCGTGTCCTCGCCGATCACGATCGTCCTCTACATCATCCTCATCGGAGCGCTGCTCTACACCGGCATCGGTCGTGTCCTGGCGCGCAGACGGCAGAAGAAGACCGTCGACGCGGCATCGCGCGACAGCGAATCGGTCAGCTCATGATGTGAGGCGACGTGGCGGATGTGACGCCAGACGCGTTCGGTGGCCCGGACCGAAGGAGAATCCCCTTCGCTCCGGGCCACCGGCGCATTCACTGTGGAGAGACGTTCGCATTCCGCCCCACCGGGGGCCCGACCTTCCGGCTGAGGTCTCGAGACCGGCCCGCACCCTTGAGGCCGAAGGACGTGAGGACCGCAGCGATGAGCACCAGCACGACCGCAGCTCCCGCCGCCCATTGGACGCCGAGGTCGAAGGACGCCACAGCCGCCTCGGCGAGCTGGTCACCGAGGTGACCGCCTTGAGCACCCGCGTGCTCGAGTGACGATCCGAGAGTCTCGAACTCTGGCCCACTCGCCTTGGCGCCCAGCGTGGATTGCAGGTGGGAGCCGAAGACCATCGTCGAGAGTCCGCCGAGGACAGCAGTTCCCATGACCGATCCGAATTCGTAGGCCGTCTCAGAGATCGCCGAGGCGGCTCCGGCCTTGTGCGCAGGCACTGCGGACAGGATCAGATCATTCGTGATGACCTCGGCCGTACCTATGCCGATGCCCAGGATGAGGAAGGAGATGAGCATGCCCGCGACCGAATGCTCGGGAGTGAAGGCCACGATTCCGAGGCCGAACGCATTGAGCACAAGCGCGCAGGGAACGACCACGCGCGGCTGCAAGCGCGCCATGATCGGCACCGCCGCATACCCGGAGATGATCGCGGTGAAGAGGCCGGGGATGAGGACGAGCGCCGCCTCGACCGGGGACAGCCCGAGGACCAGCTGGAGCAGCTGGGTGCCGAAGTAGAGGAACCCGGCCAGACCCATGACGCTGAGCAGGTTGGACGCCACTGCCGAGGTGAAGACCTTGTTGGTGAAGAGCCTGACATCGAGCAGCGGGCGCGAGGAATACAGCTGGCGCAGGACGAACCCGGTTCCCGCGAGCACGGTCACAGTCATGGTGCCCCAGAACAGCAGGTCTGCTCCGTCTGCCATGACGTGCTTGATGGCGTAGACGAGCGGGGTCAGCATGAGCATGGACAGCACGATCGACAGAGGGTCGATTCGACCCGGGTTCGGGTCACGCGATTCCGGCAGCAACACGATGGCAGCCGGGATGAAGATCGCGATCAGCGGCAGGTTAATGAAGAAGATCGCACTCCAGTGGAAGTGCTCGAGCAGGATGCCGCCGACAATAGGACCGAGTGCGGCGCCGCCTGAGAACATGGCGGACCAGGTGGCGATAGCGACTCGGCGGTCCTTGGCGTTGAGGAAGATGTTGCGGATGAGCGAAAGCGTCGAGGGCATGAGGGTGGCTCCGAAGATTCCCAGCAATGCACGGGAGGCGATGAGCATCTCCGCCGAGGTGGAGAATGCCGCCAGCAACGAGGCCAGCCCGAAGCCGATAGCGCCGATGACGAGCAGTTTGCGGCGGCCGACCCGGTCGCCGATGCTGCCCATAGCCACGAGGAGTCCCGCGAGCATGAGTGCATAGATGTCGACGATCCAGAGGAGCTGGGTGCCGGTGGGATGGAGGCCGGTGCTTATGGCCGGTATCGCGAATCCCAAGACGGTGTTGTCGATCGAGATGAGCAGAACAGGGATCATCAGCACAGCCAGACCAGCCCATTCGCGCCGGCCGGCGCGCACTTGTGGTGCCTGTGTGGTGAACATGAAATCTACTGTACCGTCTGGACGGTACAGTGAGCAAGAAGAGCCGCACACAATGATTGGCCTGCGGGCTTCGACTAGGCTCAGCGCTATGGCACGAAACCCCTCCGACACCAAAGAGAGACTTCTCGACGCCTTCGACATCCTCCTCGACAAGCAGGGCATCTCCGGCGCAACCCTGGATGCGGTCGCGGCGAAGGCCGGCGTGTCCAAGGGAGGCCTGCTTTACCACTACGGTTCGAAGGCGGAGCTGATCAAGGGAAGCCTCGAACGACTCGACCGACTTGTCGACGAGGACGTTGCATCGATGAAGGCTGCCGGTGACCGCCTGCACATGTACTATCTCGAGACATCAGCCGAGACCGGTACGCCCCTGGACCGCAGCCTCATCGCTGCGAGCTGCCTGGCGCAGGAGAATGACGAAGCGAAGGATTCACTGCGGAAGACCAGAGAAGCATGGTTCGACGCACTTAATGAGCATCTCGGTGATCCCGATCTGGCGATGACGGTTCAGCTCATCGGCGATGGCATGTACTTCAATCAGAATTTCAGCCTCTCCCAGGACGAGGCTCTCAAACACGTCAAGAACGTGCTGGCGCGGTTGGGACTGTAGACAACAAACCGGTGCAGCAACCCTGAACCCCGTGGACAGGGGATAGCCTCGGCGAACTTCGTCCGCACATGCGGAGCCTCCACGCGCAGCCATGCGCCTTAAGTGGCCATGCGCCTTAGGTGGTCGAAACGGTCAGATTCCGCAGCCCAGAACGTGTCCATTCTGACCACCTAAGGGCCACGCTGAGCAATTTCTACGGCAGCAGGGGCCACCTTCTTGACAGTCACTTGCGCGCAGATTCCTGTGGACAGCCGTTCTCTGTCCACAGGGCATAAAACAGCACTCCCCTTCCGGGCGAGAATGCTGCACGATAGCAATCATGTTCAACGACAGCAGATGGGAGATGCGCGACTATCCACGCTTGTTTGCAGCAAGTGAGGCAGAGGCTCTGGGGATCACCCGCCACTACCTGTTCAGAACACAACGCTGCCCGATCATACTTCCAGGCGTGCGCATGGACCGGGAGACTCTCGAGAGCCGCCGCACACCACGGTGGGCCGATGACCGCTGGGAATGGGACTCCTTACGCCTACGAGCGGCCCGAATGAAGTTCGATCAGGTGCTCGCCGATCATGTGACAGCGGCCCGCATCTACGGCTGGCCGATGCCGGCGAACTTCAGGACAGATCCCCGCCTCAGCCTGTGCACAGATGATTTGGCGTTGCGGGTCCGACTGCCGAACGTCACACTTCGTCGATCCGCGCAGATCACCGCCGCAAGGTGGCTCGATCTTCCTGTACTGGCTCCCGCCGACGTCTTCATCTCCATCGCGCCTGACCTGACGATCCGAGATCTGGTGAAAGTCGGGGATGCGGCTGTCGGCCGGTGGCACGGGCCGCCTCAGCTGACTGTCGACACGTTGACTGATCGAGTGGGGCAGCGCAAAAGGCTGAGGGCGCGTCGTCGCCTGCGTGATGCGATTGATCTGATCCGGCCCGGTGTCGATTCCCCGACTGAGACCGACCTGCGCCTGTGGATCGTCTCCGTCGGACTTCCCGAACCGACTGTTCACCCGAAGACCAGCAGTGACCTGGACAGAGGCGACATAGAGCCCGATCTCGGCTACGAGAATGCACGTCTCGCGCTCGAGTACGAAGGCGATCACCACAGGTCATCTCCAACCCAGTGGGCTCGAGACATCGAACGCGATGAAGCGATGAGGGACGCAGGTTGGACAGTGCTCAAGGTGACCCGCCGGACCGATTATCGGCTCTTCGCAAACGAGAGTGTATACCGATGAATTTCAAACAGAGCGAGTCGCTACCCGGATAGACGTCGAGGTCTTCCGATGATGGAAGTTCTCACACTGCCCATCCGAAAGACCTCGACGTGGAC
>NZ_FXZB01000062.1 GCF_900169065.1 Brevibacterium aurantiacum
CGACGTGCCTCAGCTATTTTGAGCGCGTAGAACCAGGCGGTGCCTCAAAGACTTTGAGCGCGAACTCCCAACAAACGGGAGCAGGCTTGCCCTATGGAAGGCAAGATCCCGATGACCGCCAGACGCCACGTGACGAACAAACTCCGCACCACCTACCGCAAAGCCTCGAAGACCGACCGGTCTCGCATCCTCGACGAAGTGATGGCCACGACCGGAATGGGCCGGTCGACGGCCAGGAGAATGTTGACCGGTCCCCGCCTACCGGACCCGGGCGAACACGTCGACAAACGACGACTCAGGCCCAAAACCTACTCCGATGCCTCACGCGTCCTCCTCGAGCACGTGTGGGCGCTGATGGGCATGCCCTGCGGAAAGTACTTCGTCGTGATGCTGCCGATGTGGCTGCCCCTGCTCGAACAAGCAGGAGACCTCGACCATCCATTCGTCTCTGCGACTGCGATCGAGGAACTGGAATCGATGAGCGCTGCTACCATCGACCGATACCTGGCCCCGGCCAGGCAATCGATGCAGCTGCGAGGCATCTCGACGACGAAGCCGCCACCACTGCTACGCAACTCGATCGGACTGTCGAAGACCGGCGATGAACCACCGACCGTGGCCGGAGTCATCGAGGCCGATACCGTCGCCCACTGCGGGCCCAGCTACGTCGGTGAGTTCGCCCGGACCTTAACGATGACCGACATGGTCACCGGGTGGACCGAGAACGCCTCGATCCGCAACAACGCCTCGAAATGGATCCTCGAAGCGGTGGCTGATCTGGACGGGAAGTTCCCGTTTGAACTGCGTGTCTTCGATTCCGATAACGGGTCCGAGTTCATCAACCACGAAGTCGCCGACTGGCTCCAACAACGTGATATCGACCAGACGAGGTCGCGGCCCTACAGGAAGAACGACCAAGCGACGGTGGAGTCGAAGAACAACCATGTCGTACGCAAACACGCCTTCTACTGGCGCTATGACACCAGCGAAGAACTGGGGCTGCTGGGCCAGTTATGGCCGTTGGTGTCGCTGCGGCTGAATTTCTTCGTCCCGACGAAGAAGCCCGTCGAATATGCCACCACCAGCGATGGTCGTCGCCGACGTGTCTACGACAGTCCCCGGACCCCGTGGCGACGAGTCCTCGATTCCGGACTCCTGACCGATGACCAGGTCACGGCCATCAGCGAACGAGTCGATGGTGTCAATCCTGCCGATCTGACTCGCCAGATCAATCAGATCCAGATGCGATTGATCGAGCTGTCGAAGTCCAAGACCGAGGCCATGGCTGCCAGTCGGCACCTGGACATGGCATCATTGAAACCGTCGATGAATCGACTCCAAACGAATTAGTGAACCGTAAGCCTCACGCTCAAAAATGCTGAGGCACCAACACGGATCACGCGCTCACTCCTCAGTGAGGCACCTCG
>NZ_FXZB01000005.1 GCF_900169065.1 Brevibacterium aurantiacum
AGACGCTATTTGTCGGAGATCTCGATGCGCAAACTCGTGACGGTGTTGCATGGGCAGACCGAGGTCGACCCGGTCGGGGTGGTGATGCCGCTGACCGCGTGATTCGTAGCCCGACCCCGCTGCTTAATACCAAGTTAAAGGAACTACCGAAGAACACCACGAAAAGGGACTTGACCATCAGTCATGTCCTACCACCTCAATTTTAGGGAAGTCTTTCTCCGAGTCTATGGCTGGGACTCGGCAGAAGTCGTCCTGATTGGTGAATAGATCTACTGATCTTGTCGACTGGGTCGATGCTACCTGCGAATACTCTTGGGCCTCGATCTGATCGACTCGGTTAACTCGAAACTGTGACTCCAGTTCATCAGATGTGAAGTAAGGCGAGGTCGAAGACGATATTTGTGGGCGGTGGCGCCGCCATTGGGAAGCTAAATGTGCAATCTGAGGCATTCGCGGAGCTGACCTCTTATTGGATGGCGTCTGAGCTGCTAGAAAGACTTGATTGAGGAGGCAACCGAATTGAGTGAAAATCAGTTTCCAGTCCTGCCGGAGGGGGCTCTTACTGCGGCGTAGGAGCAGACTTTGGCAGCTTTGCGGGATCCGGAGAGCCCGAAGCGAGTCCTGCAGTACTTCGACCCGCAAACAAATTGCGCGGGAGCGACGTTTGCCGGACTCGAACCACACGACCAGTCAGCGATTACAGCGACCGATCTTCTCGCAGTAACTACCTTGGCGATTGATATCCCAGTTCTTGCGATTCGCCGGTTCTTGGAAGATGACAATTTAATGTCGTCGATCGAGGCCACTTTGAAGGCGCTGCCTAAGCATGCGCTTGAAGAGACAACTGAGGCGGACTTTGCCGCCATGGCCGTGTTTTATGACCTGGTGAAAGCATCATTGGCGAGAGCTGGGTCCCGATCGTCGAATTCGTGGGTGACTTCGAGCAAAACTACTGCGAGGAAACGTCCGGACCTGTTCCCGGTCAGAGACAACGATGTGTGTAAATTCCTGCGCATAGATCGTCTTGGCGACCGGGCCAAAGATTGGGTTGTCTTCCGCGAACTAATGCGAGACGAAGCCATTCGTAGTGAGCTCGACGGAGTGATAGCGAAGGTGAACGAGCTGAACGTCGAGAGCCGATCGGTACTCGACAAAGAACCACTCCGACTCCTCGACGTTGTCCTTTGGACTGCGGCACGCCGATGCGTGCGCGGTTCCAATATTTAGGAGATCGAAGTCTGCAGCGACGCTGGCCTAGAGTCCCTGTCCCGCCACCCCAACATTCCCCATCCGAGCCCGCTCCACGGCCACCGCAATATGAACCCGATTGCTCGTGTCCAGCTTGATGTTGATGCGGTTGAGGTGGGTCTTCACAGTGGCCGGGCTCATGAATGTGGCGTCAGCGATCTCCTGGTTCGACAGGCCCTGTGCCACGAGGATCGCGATCTCGAGCTCACGTTCGGTGAGGTCGGCCAGCATCTCCTCGGCCTCATGTTGCCGACGTTGGTCCTGATCGGTCGTCACCTTCGTGATCAGCTGCCGCATCGACCGAGGCGAGAGGATCGGCTCGCCGACGTGGACCTTGCGGATCGCCTCGGCGAGGGCGACTGGAGCAATGTCCTTGAGCAGATAACCTGCGGCACCGGCCTCGAGGGCACGGAAGAGGTAATCGTCGGTGTCGAAACTCGTCAACGCAACGACCTGGGGTGGTCGGACGCTGTTGGCGAGACGCTCGATAGCTTCGATGCCGCCGATTCCGGGCATCCGAATGTCCGTGAGCACGACATCGGGAAAATGAAGTGCCGCCTTGTCGAGCGCCTCTTCGCCGCTCGAGGCAGACCCCACAACCTCGATGTCTTCGGCAGGATGGAGGATCCCTGTGATCCCGGTGACGACCATCGGGTCGTCATCGACGACGATCACCCGGACCGGGGCAGCGTTCTGGCTCATGGTCGACACACTACCCGAGGGGTATGACATCGATAGTTCGTCCGGCTTCAGCCCTGACGTTCGAACGGTGGAAGCGTCACATCGACGAGGAATGAGCCGTCACGGACACCGATGAAGACCTCTCCGCCGAGCATTGCCACTCGTTCCCGAATTCCGACGAGTCCGGCGCCGGCACCTGTCGACGACAGAGACTGCTGAGCGCCAGGGTTGGCTGGACCTACGCGGGGCGCCGAGGTGGGGTAGGGCGGAATGCCGGGACCCGCCTCGGTGGTGGTGCGGGGTGGGTGGAAGCGCTGGGCCGACGGTTCAGCGGGATTGGCGATGACGACCCGGGCGCCGAGGTCGGCCGAGATCGTGACCTCGAGGGTGACCGGGGCACCCGGCGCATGCTTCATCGCATTCGTCAGTGATTCCTGGACGATTCGATACACCGCGCGGTCGAGGACCGTGGGTGCGCTCTCGACGTCCTGGATGATGATTGATGGCCGGATGATCGTGCCGGTGGCCTGCACCGAGGCGACCAGCTGCGGGATCGAACGCATCGAGGTCAGGCTTGGGGGAGTCGACGCCTCCTTCTGCGGACCGGCATTGGCCAACGTCCCCTCACGGACTCCGCCGACAAGATGCCGCAGGTCTTCCAGGGATGCATGGGCCTCCTGACGCAGCGCCGAGGCGGTCGAGGCGATACCGGGGTCATCGTTGCCGCCGACCTCGAGAGCACCGCTGTGCAAGGAGATGACCGAGAGACGGTGGGAGAGCGTGTCGTGGAGTTCGCGGGCGAGAAGTTCGCGCTCGGAGGTGCGAGCAAGTTCGGCGGAAAGGTTCTCACTGCGCCGAGACTGCCGTTGGGCGAAGGACTCGACGGCACGCATGCGACGCGTGCGGCGCAGCAGGAACCCGAATCCGAGGCTGATCGCCAGCCCCATGAGCCCGGCGATGACCGTGAGCATGTTCATCCCGAACACGGATTCCTCTGCGGGCAGTGAGCCATCGACCCCGGGAATCTGGTTCGGGTCCGAGAGGAAGAGAATGCCGAAGGGATTGTTCGCCGGACTCTGCAGGCACAGGCGGACCACCCCGACGGTGATCAGCAACGCCCCGATGGCCGTGGCGGTCAGCGCCTGTTTGCGCGGAGAGCGGACGAGGAGATGGAACAGGCCGATGAGCATGAGGGTTCCGTCGCCCCAGGCGGTGGCGAGCACCGCGCCGATGACGAAGGGAATCCACGGCCATCGATGCCGCGCGAAGACGGAGAGCCAGAGGAAGGCTGCCAGAAGTCCGAGGAGCACGCCGAGGGTGCTGAGCATGCCGGTGTCATCGAAGGCCGGTGGGAACGCGAGCAGCGCGAAGAAGGACAGCGGAACACCGAGGATCCACGCGACGGTGCCGACGAGGATGCGCACAACGATGCGCACCGTGCGGCGTGACCGTGAATCACGCAGGCGCTGCTGGCCCTGGGGCGGAAGAGGTTGGTCTGACACGAGAGCATCGTATCCTGCGGCGCAGACATACGTAGTCAATCGTTCGGCCAGACCGGGTCCACCGATCGGCTGGCAGAGTCTGGCCGACAGGTGGATTCGCCAATTGAAGAACTTCGACAGGCTGAGAGAGTCGAAATCCACGGCTCCGCTTGGTCAGCAGCGATGCATCGACCGCAGTCCTGCCCGGTCTCGGAGCCCATCACCTCAAGGAGTGAAATGTCGAACTATCAGGATCCACAGCAGGCAGGCCCCAGCTACCGTATGCCGCAGGTTCCCACCGGAAACCAGGAGCCCAGGGCTCCCCAATACTTTCCCCAGGTGCCACAGGGACAGAAGCCGGTGAAGGTCAAGAAGCCGCTGTTCAAACGATGGTGGTTCTGGGCGCTCGTGATCGTCGCGCTCATCATCATCGTCTCCGCCATCAACGGTGGCGGAGACGACGCACCGACGACCTCGGCGTCGCAGGAGCAGTCGGACGCGGCCTCGACCAGCGACGATGGTGCCGGCGACCCAGCGGAGGAGGCTGCCCCGGTCGCGGAAGAGCCGGCGGATGACGCCCCGGCGGAGGAAGCTCCTGTCGAAGAACAGGCACCGGCGGAAGAACCGGAACCGGAGGCCCCCGCTGAACACAGCTCGGCACTCAACCAGGCCGACACCTACGCCAACACGATGCACATGAGCAAGGCAGGGGTCTTCGACCAGCTGACGAGCGAATACGGTGGCCAATTCTCTGAAGACGCGGCACAGTACGCCGTGGACAACGTCGACGCAGATTGGAACGAGAACGCTCTGGAGTCGGCCAAGACCTACCAGGACGACATGTCGATGTCGCCCGATGCCATCCACGACCAGCTGACCAGCGAATACGGTGGGCAGTTCACTCAAGAGGAGGCGGACTACGCGATCGAAAACCTGAACAGCTGAAGGGCACTCACCCGCGGGCTCGGGGCATGGCGAAAGCGCTCCGAGCCCGCATCAGACTGCCAGGGCGCGAGCTCGGTCGCTGATCGCCTGTGCCGCATCAAGCGTCTGCCCGAGGAATCCTGCCCCGAATAGCTTGACGTGTGCAAGGAGGGCGAAGAAGTTGTGCACGGGAAGGTCGTCACGCCAGCCGACGGGCATCGGATGGACCGCCTCGTAGCCGGCGAAGATGTCATCGAGGAGCGGTGTGCCGAACAGCGCCAGCATCGCGAGGTCTTCGAGGCGTTGCCCACCATGGGCGGCAGGGTCGATGAGGGTGCAGCCGTCGGGCGTCCACATGAGGTTTCCGGCCCAGAGGTCTCCGTGGACTCGGGCGGGAGTCTCTGTTCCCTTTCCTGCGATCCCGTCGAAGGTGCCGCCGGCGATGGCGTTGATCGCCGAGGTGATGGTTTGGTTCTCGTCCTTCGACAGCTGATCGTCGATGTCGTTCGCCACAGGCTCCAACCGGGTCTCCACCCAGAACTCGGTGAACGACGCACATGATGCGACCTCAACCTCGAACGGAGAGTCGAGCGGACCGAACCACGCGGGCTCTGCCGGTGACCAGCCGAATGCTGGGGCACCGGAGTCGTGGAGCAAGGCGAGCCGACGGCCGAAAGCGAAGGCCGAATGCGCATCCGGGGCGGTCTCTTCGACACGACCGAGACGCAGACTGGTCTTATCGTGATCGATAACGCTTACGACTGGCACGACATCGGGCTCGGCCAGCCATTCGAGACCGGCAGCCTCGGCGGCGAAGAATCCGCGGGGGGCACTGGTGCGCTGTTTGATGAATTCCGCCATGGCACCAGGGTAGTGGCTGGTGCGGTCGATTCACGCGCCATGCCACATCGCGTTTGGCGGTGCTGGTTCCAACTATGAGCCCAGAAGCGCGAGGGGAACCACAGCTACTCCATCCTGTCTGCGATAGGCGAACTTTCCGGATGTGACGACGATTTTGTCGATGAGCTCATCACCAATCTTCTCGTGCAGCCAATTGAGGTGACGAACGTCGGAATCATCGATTTCCGAGGCGAGCTTGATCTCTATTGCTACGACACGACCATCTGGACTCTCGACGATCAGATCTACTTCGTGATCTCCGGAGTGTGTCCTCAGATGACCTACCTGGTGACCGAACGGTGGGACATAGCAACGAACGCACAATGTGACGAGAGTCTCGAAGAGCGATCCGAGAAGGGGGCCGTTCTTCAGGCTCCGATAGTTGCGGTTAGTGTCTGCACGCGTTCGGTTTCCGAGAAGAGACTCCGGAGTCGCGCGGAGGAGCCGTGCTGCAAGAGCCGGATCTGCGAGCTGATGTTTCGGCTTGTTTCCCAGTCTATTCAGTTCTCCGCCTTCGGGTGCCCAAGCGGGAATTTCGTCCAGCAGCCACAGCTGGGCGAGGGCTTCCCTGAAATCCCCTATGGTCGCGCGACTTGGGCGACTCTCCTTTGTAACGGCCGCCGCGATAGATTCGAAACTTGCAGTCGTTGAGGCAGCTGCGGCATAAGCACGGAGCCACGCGAGCAGTGCTTGTGGTCGCCTGAACATTGAACCGAGTGCGGGGACTTCCCGCTGCAGCGCATAAGTAAGGTAGGCATCGAGTTCGTCGGCCACCGTTGCTTCGGATCCGTGTCGGAGGGCAGGAAAACCCGAAGACACAATTTCGCGCACGTACGAGTCGAGAGACACATCAGTTGTTCCTTCGATGTCGACGCTGACGTCGGCAAGGATTTGACCGAGGCTTACCGATGGTTCGTCGAGGCGGCGCTCTGCCAGGGACATTGGGTACATGCGGAGCCGAACGATACGACCCGCACCAGTGTGGATCTGTGCGTCGTTGGTGTTCGCGCTGCCTGTGAGAAGAAAGCGACCCGGAGTACGGTCATGATCAACCTCTCGGCGGACGTGGTCCCAAATCGGCGGATCGTACTGCCACTCGTCTAAAAGGACTGGACGATCGGCTGAGCTGGTTCGACCACGGTCAGCGCGAAGGATTGCCAGTTCTTCAGGGTTATCCAATGTGAAGACAGACCCCGCCAGTCTTGATGCGGTCGCCGATTTCCCCACGGCCTTTGGCCCGTCTAAGGCAATGGCGGGGAATCTCTTCAGAGCGTCTGAAATGACTCCGTCAAGGATTCGTGGTTGATACTCCATGGACCAAGATTACAGTTTCGCTGTCACTTGTTGAACAGTTTCGCAGCTTTGAATCGTACAGTTTCGCTGTCACTTATTGAACTGCTGCGCCGAACTGTCGTTTTCATCAATAGGCAGTTGATCAGATTTGTACAAAGGGAAGCAACGGACTCAGGGGATCGGCGTCGTCACTCGCTGAGGGACAGCCGCAACCGCCGAGGCAGGCCCTCCAACAACGGCAGCCACAGTTCCGAGGCTGCGGGGAAGCTCGGAACCGCGTGGCGCAGCACATGCACGGGAAGGCCCCCGACGATCGCGACCGTCGCCGGATGGATCAGTTCGGCCGCCTCGGGTCCGACGAAGGTGGCTCCGAGGAGCAGACCCGAACGAGCGTCGACCACGATCTGTGCCGTTCCCTCGGCGTCATCGCGCAGCAGCGAGGTTCCGGCGCTGCTGTTGAACGGCAACTGAGAGACCTCGACCTCGTGCCCGTCCTTGCGGGCCTCGGCCTCGGTCATGCCCACAGAGGTGACCTGCGGATCGCTGTAGACGACTTGGGGGACCGGCACGTTCGCCGGGATGGACTCGGATTCCTCGCCTGTGGCGCTGGCCCGGATCTGTGCGCCGTGCACTCGTGCCTGGTACTTGCCCCAGTGAGTCAGGGGCGCATCGCCACTGGCATCCCCGACGGCATACAGCCATTCGGGCAAACGTCCGGCGGTGATGTCCTCGTCAGTGAGTCCCACGCTTTCGAGTCCGAGGTCGTTGAGTCGCGGTTGGCGCCCCGTCGCGACCAGGATCTCATCTGCCGTGACGGTGGATTCGCCGTCGGGGCCGATTGTCTGGACTGTGACCTGTCCGCCATGGATCCGGCCCAGCCCGGTGTCTTTGGCACTTGGACGGTAGCAGGCCTCCACCTTGGTCTCCCGGTCGATGATGACTCCCGCCTTTTCGAGTGCCTGGGCGAGGTGCTGTCCTGCGAACGGTTCCTGGCCGGACAGTAGGCCGTCGCCGCGCACGAGCATCCGCACGTTCGCACCGAGTGCTGCCATCCAGGTCGCGGCCTCCACCGCAACGACGCCGCCACCGACGATGAGCAACGACTCCGGCACTTCCCGGACGCCGGTAGCGTCGCGGGACAACCACGGTGCGACATCGACAAACGTCGACGGTACGGTCGGCTGAGAACCGGTGGCAATGACAACTGCGTGCCGAGCTTCTACGATGACCGGCTGGGGTTCGTTGATCAGGACTCGTCGTTCGCCGATCAGCTGTGCCTGTCCGCGTTCGACTCGCAGACCGGCGCCTTGGGCCCAGTCGATTTGGCCCGTGTCATCGTAATGAGAGACCCACTCATCGCGCCGCTGCATCAGCGCATCGGCATCGATGCGTGCGCCGTCGAGACCGTCCAGATGCTGTGTCGCGTGGGCAAGTTCGATGGGGCGCAGCATCGTCTTCGAAGGGATGCACGCATAGTACGAGCACTCGCCGCCCAGCAGCTCCTCCTCGATGATGAGCGCCTCGAGTTCAGAGTCTTCGGTCGCGTACTGGGCTGCGTTCTCACCGACCGGGCCGCCACCGATGACGATGACATCGGTGGTCAGAGTTTCAGCGTTGTCGGTGTTGACGTCTTCGGTACTCATATCAATCCTGCGCTTTCATGATTCGGTGGGGCTCAGCTGCGCTTTCGCAGCCTCAAGGTGATCACTGTCGCCGGTCTGCAGTGCGTAGAGTCCGAGCTCCACCGGCGAGGTGGAGAACAGCTCGGCGCAGTGCTCAGCGAATTTCGGCCAGACTCTGCCACCGTTGTCCACATAGCGTTTGACTGTCGCATCGAACGCCCGTGCTGAGACGCTGGCGTGGTGGAACATGAAATCCCTGGCCGGGTCGCCGATCGCGGCCGTCGTCCAGTCGAGGATGCTGAGACTCCTCGCCCCTGCCATGAGCTGATGCGCCGGATACACCTCACCGTGCGTCACGACCGTGAGCGTGGGCCAATAGGCGTCATCGTCGAGCCACGCATTCCACCGATCACGCAGACTTCGGGCCACATCGAACTCGGCCACGACGCGATCGATGTCATCGCGCTTGCGCTGCCGCACCTCGGCGGGGGAGTGCTCGGTGATGCCCGAGGCGCGAACAACCGCGGGATCGACAGTGTGGAGCTCGGCGAGGAAATCGCCGAGGGACTGCGCATACTCGTCGGCTTCGACATCGAAGTGCCACTGCGGCTGACCCTGGTCATCGATCGTCAAACCCGGCTTACCGGGCAGGAGGGGATAGGCGATGAGCTCGGCGGTGTGGACCCGCCAATCAGGAACCGCGACGCTGAGATGGGGCGCAATCGCACTCAGGAAACGGCCCTCGACGGCGGCGCGATCGGTGACATCCGGGCGGCGGGGGATCCTCAGCACCCAGGACTGACCGTCGACCGCCTCGGCGATGGCGACCTGGAAGTCGAGGCCGATCTCATTGACTGCGATGGTCTCGGGGACGATGTCGAGGCCATGGTCCTGCGCAAGCTCGCGGATGGCTGTGGCATCAGTACTGGTGATCGGCATCGGGCTGCCTTTCCGGATCGGACTCGCTCCGTTGGGGTCTGACATCAGTTTAAGGCCGTGGCCGATCTGTCCGACAGGGGCGTGTGCGTGCGCAGTCTGCTGAGAAGGAGGGCTCCATATCCGATTTCCCACACGATGATCGCGTACATGCCGATGCGCTCCCAGACCCCATCGGGAAGGACAGTCCGCGGCACGGCTCGTACATCGACCTGGAGCATGACGATGCCGAGAATCCCGATGAGGCCGATCACGACGCTGATGACACCGATGAGGCGGCTGGGACGGCCAAAGGAGCTGCGCCGGCTCAACAGCAGGGAGATGCCGACACAGATCGCGGTCAGGTGCCCACCGAGGAAGGCGAAGAGCGCGCCTAGGAGATGGACCCAGCCGAGGCCGAGCTCGTTGTTGTGCTGACCGCCGTTGACCACGGCAATGAGCACCATTCCCAGGGCATGGAAGAGGGCAAAGACAATGATCGGCAGTCGCAGTGGCAACCGTGAGCCGCGGACCATACATATGGACGCTGCGGCGAACAGCAGACCCTGGACCACGAAGACGATGTTGATGACCATGTGCAGCGGCGAATCAATGGCTCGATCGCCCAACATCTCGACGTCGGGCACGCCGAGGTCGCTGATGTAATTCATTGCATACGAATAGTGAGGGAATGCAGAGGCAGTGATGGCCTCGGCAAGGAGATAGACGATGCCGGCGAGAATCCAGCAGATCGCTGCAATGGTGGTCGAACGCGCAACCGCGGAAGCGTCGGATTGGATCTCACGCATGACGCCAATGGTAGACGGGGAGTTGGGATGCACAAGCCGTTTTGCCAGTGTGAATCGACCGACACGCCCCAAGTCGCAATCTGAATGCCCTTGTCAGGTGGGATACGCCGTGCAACTATGAATTCATCCTGTTGATCGGATCCAAATGATCAATGAGAACCGAATAGGCAGCAAGGAGAAAGCGCATGAGTACAACTACCATCATCTGGATAGTCGTTGCGATCGTCGTAGTTCTGATTGTCGTCGGCATCATTATCGCGGTCAGTCGTAAGGCCGCAGCTAAGAAGCGCGAACACCAGCGCAAGGAAGCATCACGGATCCGCCAGGAAAACGCCGAGTCCGAGCATGAAGTTCATGCTCGGGAAGCGGATGCCGAGCGCCGCAAAGCCGAAGCGAAGAAGGCCGATGCCGACGCCGAGGTCCAGGCCGCAGAAGCCAAGCGCAAAGCCGCCGAGGCGGAGAAGCTGGATGCCGATGCCGCCAAACGCGATCGTCTCGCGCGGGAGCAGCGCCTCGAGCACGAAGATCAGCTCAAGAAGGCCGATGAACTTGATCCCGACGTGGACGCCCACGGCAACCAGAAAGCCGCACCCGGTGCGGCCGCCGGTGCTGGTGCCGGAGCCGCTGCAGGCACCGGAGCAGCAGCTGCCGGAGACGGCCTGGGCGCAGACGAACGTCATCCCGACGCTCCACACGCAGCGCACGACGGTCGGCCCGTCGCCGATGACGGTCGACCGGTACCTGACGAGTCTCAGGCCGGCCAGGATGCCCGTATCGCCGACCAGCCGCGCCCGGTCGCTGACCAGCAGCGCCCCGTGGCCGAAGGTCAGCCAGAGCGTCCCATGGCCGACCAGCGTCCGGTTGCCGATCAGCGTCCGGTAGTCGCCGACCAGCAGCGTCCCGTTGCCGATCAGCGTCCGGTCGACAACGGCCAGCCCGTTGCCGAGAGGCAACCTGTTGCTGACCAGCGTCCGGTTGCCGACCGCGATTCGCACGAGGCGGATTACGGAATGCGCTCGAGGCCGGCCGACCGCCCGGTTGTCGACGATCGTAGCGCGCCTCCTGCACCGGAAGGCGACCCGCGCTTTGTCGACGGTCAGGGACAGCGCGGAGATGTCGACGGTGTGCGAGACCCTCGTGCTCCTGAAGACGACACCCGCTTTACTGATCGCAGCTATGATCCTCGAGCCACCGAACGGAGAACCTTCGAGGATCCGGACTCACCGCGGCATTGAAGCCGCGGCACTGAAGAAGGCACCCAAGCTCCGACAGGCTCATCACCCTGTCGGTGGAACACCCACTTTGAAACAACTGAGGAAGGTCAGGGCAATGGCTATTATTCTCTGGATCATCGCAGCACTGCTCGTCATTTCGGGCATCTTCGCAATTTTCCGTAAGCAGATCGTGTGGGGCATCATCCTCATCGTCATTGGTTGCCTTGTCGGACCAGGCGGAGTGAGCATCTTCACCTGACCTGCTGAGACACCAATGCGGCGCCTCAACCCCCGGGAAGGGTTGAGGCGCCGCATTGTATTGGCGTCACGCGTAGCCGTGGTCCGGCGGCCCGTGGTCAGCCATTGAGGTGATCGATCGCGTACTGCGCTGCATCTTCTGTGAACTGACCGCCGTATTCGCTCGTCAGCTGGTCGAAGATGCCGCCCTTGCTCATGTGCATCATGTCCGAATAGGTCTCTGCGGAAGTAGCGCGGAGGTATATTCAGCGGGAACACTGGACTCAGCCTCTTCCTCAGCGACAGGAGCTTCTTCTTCGACGGGAGCCTCCTCCACGGGCTTCTCCTCCGGTGCCTCGTCTGCAACAGCATCTTCGACGGGCTCTTCGATCGCCGCAGGCTCGGCCTCGACGCTCGGGGCGGGATCCGCGATCTGTGTTGTGGCCGTCGGCTTCGTTGACAGTGCACCGATGAGGATTCCCAGGGCGATGACGGCACCGGTGACGATCCAGGCACGTTTCTTGTGCTTCTGGTAGCCGTTGAGCGGCATGCCCTGCTTGTCCCTCTGCGCACCGGACAGCGTGAGGATGAGGTCGACGAGGACCCGGATGCCGAGTCCGCCGAGGAGCCAAGCGAAAAGCCATGTTGCGATGAACGACTTCTGCCCTGCTCCACGTCCTTCTCAGGGCGGGTCTAAGGTGGCTAGTGACTCCCGTTGTCACCCGAACCGAGAGGAATCATCATGTCCCAGGCGCGCCCGCCTTTCCCGCCGTTCACTGCCGAGACCGCCGCACAGAAGGTCCAGGGTGCTGAGGATGCGTGGAACTCCCGCGATCCGCAGAAGGTCTCCCTCGCGTACACCCCGGATTCGGTGTGGCGCAATCGCGACGAGTTCCTCTCCGGTCGTGAGGAGATCATCGCATTCTTGACCAGGAAGTGGGAGCGCGAACTCGACTATGCGCTGCGCAAGACCCTGTGGTCATTCAGCGACGACCGCATCGCTGTGCGTTTCCAGTACGAATGGCACGACGCTGCGGGCCAATGGTGGCGCAGCTACGGCAACGAGCTGTGGGAATTCACCGCCGACGGTCTCATGTCACGTCGGGAGGCGAGTATCAATGACGTCACCATCACCGAGGCGCAGCGCCGCATCGTCGGTCCGCGCCCCACCGAGGAGCACGGAATGGACATCGATCTGCGGTGACGGCGGGCCACCTCGGCGGTGGTGCAGCAACGTCATGCGGTGCAACGAAAGAAGAGAGACGGACGAAACTGATGACAACGAGCTCGCACCTGCAGTTGCGCGATCTCAAAGCCCCTGACAGCCGGGCGTCAATCGCAGCATACGAACTGGCGGCTGACTATCACTCGCCTGCGTTGCTCAACCACGTGTTGCGGTCATGGCACTGGGCGCGTGGCTTTGCCGCAATGGAAAGTCGATCCACCTTCGATGACGAGCTTCTCTATGTAGCCGCACTGCTTCATGACATCGGAATCGCCGAGCCATTCGACAACCACACTTTGTCGTACGAGGAAGCCGGCGGTCACATCGCCGTTGCGCTGACGACGGGAGCCGGATGGCCCAGAGATCGGCGTGTACGCGCCAAAGATGTCATTGTCCGGCACAACTGGGCAGCCGTGGACCCGTCGACCGACCTCGAAGGGTATCTGCTCGAGGCTGGCACGGCTCTCGATATCACCGGCGCCCGATCGGGGGACCTGCCCTCGAGCTTCGTCAACGAGGTCCTCAAGAAATATCCGCGCCTGACAGTTGCCCACGAGTTCACCGCCTGCGTGAGCGCCCAGGCCGAACGCAAACCCTCGACCGCTGCTCAGCGCATTGTCGATAGCGGCCTCGAGCAGAAGATGCTCAAGCACCCGTTTGAGGCAGCACGTTCGGAGTAGTGCGGTTGCCTCAAATGGGTGCGTGACACGGAGAAGCCACCGGGGATCATGTCTGTACGACGTGGTCACCGGTGGCTTTTCAAAGGACCGTCACAGGGACGGTTCCTCAGGTCAGTTCGACGGGGTGCGGGTCTCGGCGCTGAGGAACCACGCCTGCTGCTCCAGCTGCGAGATGAACTCATGGAAGATGTCGGCCGTGGTCGGGTCGGCGGCATCGACTTCGTCATGGACCTTGCGCATGGTCGCGACCGTGGCTTCGACGGCGCGCACGCTGAGATCGATGGCGTCATGGGTCGTGATCTCGCCGGCTGGGAACTCCGGCAGGGACGACTGCTCGGCGACAACGCTGGGGCGACCGTCCGCTGTGGCGTGCAGGGCCCTCATTCGCTCGGCGATGCTGTCCGAGCCGGTGCGGGCGATGGCCACGACCTCGTCGAGGTTGAGGTGCAGATCGCGGAAGTTGGGGCCGACGACGTTCCAGTGGGCCTGCTTGCCGACCAACTGCAGAGCGATGAAATCGACGAGGACGGACTGCATATTCTTGGCCAGAGCAGGGGACGCAGTGAAGCCGTGCTCCGCGTTCTCCGCGCCCGTGGTCTTCGTTCCGGCCGGCTGGGGTACCTTGACTGATTCAGCCATGATTCGTTCCTCCTAAAGCAGTGCAACGATGTGCCGTATATGGGCACCTCCTGCCGACGATAGACCTCAATCTTGGGTATGAGGTCAACGTTGCCGCCGTCTGGGGGCCGATATACTGAACAGTTATGGGAGCCATTCCGCGCAATCTCCGTCAGGGCCTCGATCGCCTCCGCGCCATCGCACCATGGGCCGCCGCCGGGCTCGCCTGCGCGGTCCCGCTCACAGTGGGGGCTTCATTGGCGATCGACCTGGTGCAGAAACGCGGTCGCAAACATCGGACGGCGCCACGTCCTGGGACCTTCCACGCCCACGTCGAAGACTCCCAGCTGAGCATCTACACCGACGGGGCGACACTGTATGACGACATGCTCGACGAGATCGGATCCGCAAGTGAGTCGATTCAGATGGAGACCTTCATCTGGAAGAACGACGAGATGGGCCAGAAGTTCATCGACGCCTTCAACGCCGCAGCACACCGCGGTGTCGACATTCACCTGATCTACGACGGATTCGCCAACCTGAGCACACCCAGGTCCTTCTACGACCAGCTCGATGAGACCATCAAGGTCCTGCGAGTGCCGACAGTGGCCCGGAAATTCTGGAAGGGACCACTGCGCTACTCCGGGTTCAACCACTCCAAGATCCTCATCATCGACAACGACGTCGCCTTCGTCGGCGGCTTCAACATCGGCTCCCTCTACGCCCGCCACTGGAGAGACACCCATTTGAAGGCCGATGGGCCCGGCACCTGGGGGCTGCGCCAGTCCGTCGCCCAAGTGTGGAACGAACTCCACACACCCGATGAACAGATACCGTGGGTCGCGCCCCAGATCTGGGAGTCGAAGCTGCGCGTCTCGGCCAACCTGCCGATCCAGCTCGTCTATCCGATTCGCTCGATGTATATCAACGCTTTCGAACGTGCACAGAACCGCATCTGGCTGACCACCCCGTACTTCATCCCCGACCAGCAGCTCCTCAAGGCGCTCATCGACGCGGCCGCCCGCGGCGTGGACGTGCGGATCATGGTACCGCAGGAATCCAACCACATCCTCGGCGACTATCTCTCACGGGGCTACTTCGAACAGATGCTGCGCTCCGACGTCACCGTTCTGCTCTACACCGCAGCCATGATCCACTCGAAGATCGCCACGGTCGACGGCACATGGTCAACGATCGGCACCGCGAACATCGATCGGCTCTCGCTGTCATTCAACTACGAGACCAATGTCGAGATCATCGATCCTGACTTCGCGGCGGAGATGGAGAAGGCGTTCCTCAGCGACGCCGAGCACAGCCAGGAGCTCGGGCAGGATTTCCTGGACCGCCACCCGGTGGCCCAGGTCGCCGATTGGGCGCTGCGGCCCATGCGCCCTTTCCTGTGACGAACCGGTCCTGCTCTTGCGAGGACGATCGCGATTGATCACAGGCCGTAGGTGGTGTGCTTCCACAGCTTCGCCCAAGGGCGGGACGAGTCTCGACGTTGTCCAAGGTCGGTCCGTCGCCGCGACCCCACAGGTAGCGCTCCGCGGCCGTGAGGAAGAGCGAGGTGCAGTAGAGAGTGCCGCCGTCGCGCTCGATGACCCCAATGACAATGGTGAATCCGCCCGTCTGGGCTGGGGTGCCAGCTCCAGTCTCCGAAAGCCTGAGTGAATCGATGCTCTGCATTGGCGTGCAGCTCGACCCGATGATCGGCTCACCTGCACTGTTAGGATGCTCGTATGGCTTGGCAGTACTGGACCGAGGCCCACCGACAGGGACGTTGGAGGGAGGTGTCGACCCCTCACGCAGGTGCCGACCCAGGTACTGAGTCAGGTGTCGACGCGGGGCAGATGATGCGGGTACGCACGACCTCCTCGGCGGTGTCGAAGGGGACCGAAACCCTCGTCCATACCGGCCGAGTGCCACCACGAGTCGCCGATCTCATGGCCGCCCCGCACCAAATGGGCGATTTCCCCCATCCGGTCTCCTACGGATATCTCGCTGTCGGCGTCGTCGACGAAGGCCCGGCAGCATGGACCGGAACACGCGTCTTCGGACTGCTGCCCCACCACAGCCATCACCTGGTGACCCCCGACGATGTCCATCCGATCCCCGAGAGCATCTCCGACCATCGGGCGCTGCTGGCCGGAGCCGCAGAAACCGGTCTCAACATCCTCTGGCAGTCACCCCCGCACTACGGTGACCGGGTGGCGATCATCGGCGCGGGCATGATCGGAACCGCCACCGCGCTGCTGGCTTCGCATCTTCCACTCGATCGCCTCGAAATCATCGAGACCAACCCCGAACGGCGCACCCTCCTGACCAGCCTGGGCCTGACTGCCCTGACTCCCGAGGACGCCGGTGATGACTGTGACATCGCCATCCACACCTCAGGAGGCGAAGGCGGGCTGGCGCGGGCCCTCGAGATCACCGGCGATGACGGGACCGTCGTCGAAGCCTCGTGGTACGGGGACACGGAGCCCAAGGTGGCACTCGGTGCCGACTTCCACGCCAGGCGCCTTTCGATCGTCGCCAGCCAAGTGGGTCGGGTTCCGGCCGGACACCGCGCGCGCAGGACCCGCAGCGACCGACTGCGTGCGGCACTGACTGCGCTCCACGATGATCGTTTCGACGCCCTCATCACCGGGGTATCCGGGTGGCAGGACCTGCCGTGGCTGATGGACGAACTCAGCAGCGATACGGCGACCGCGGCAGCCACCCTGTGCCATGTGCTCGACTACGAAGAAGGGTCCTGAATGTTCAGCCTCAGCGTCAACGACCACGTCATGATCGCCCACAGTCTGCCGCACGAATTCTTCGGGCCCGCGCAGTCTCTCCACGGTGCCACCCTCGCCGTCGAGGTGACGTTCACCCGGGCCGAGCTCGACGAGCATGCCGTCGTCCTCGACATCGGTGAGGCTCTGGCGCTGCTCGACGACGCCCTGACACCGCTGCAGTATGCGAACCTCGATGAGCATCCCGATTTCGCGGGCCGCTTCTCGACGAGTGAGACCATCGCCGAATACATCGGCACCCGCCTCTCCGTTTCGCTCGCGGACCGTCCCGACATCGGGATCGCGGTCCACCTCCGCGAGAATCCTCGCGCCGCAGTGTCCTATACCGTTGCGAATCGGCCGTGACCTTCACCCTCATCGAACCGGACCTCGGACGCATCAGCGGGGGACTGCGCTACAACTCCGAACTCAGTGCTGCGGCCGGAGGCCGGATCGAGCGCATCACCGCACCGGGGTCCTGGCCCGAGCCGACGGAGGACGATGTGGCCAGGCTGCGCCAACTGGTTGCACAATGTCAGTCGGGTGAGTCGCAGCGCCCGGTCCTCATCGACGGACTCATCGGATGCAGCCTTCCCACACCGCTGTCTGGCCCGGTAGTGATGCTCCAACATTCGCTCGCACAGGGGCCTTCTGCTCAGCGCCGCGAGGCTGACTGTCTGCAGGCAGCATCTGCCGTGGTCACGACGAGTGCCTTCGCCGCCGCCAAGGTGGCCCGAAGATACGACATCACCGCCGAGGTTGCCCGCCCCGGAACGCATGTGCGCCCCGTGGCGCAGCCGGGTTCGCCTGCCCACCTCATCTGCCTGGGTGCGATGGAGGACAACAAGAACCAGCTGTTCCTCGCCCACGTCCTCCAGGAGCTGCGACGACGCGATGCCACCGCCTGGCGCTGCACCTTCGCCGGCCCCATCACCGACACCGTCTATGCCGAAGGCGTTCGTGAAGCACTGGAGGGCCTGACCTCGGTGGAGTGTGTGGGCGAACTCGACGAGGATGCCGTCGACGACCTCTACCGGCACGCGGACCTGCTGCTCCTGCCTTCGAAGGAAGAGACCTTCGGAATGGTCGTGCGCGAAGCCGCCGCTGCAGCCATTCCCTCTTTCGTCACCGCAGGCACCGGGGCGCAAGAGGCGCTGGGCGCTGGTCGTGCACTGGCGCTGGACGTCTCAGCCTGGGCAGACCTGCTGGAGCGGTGGTTGAGCGACGAGGCTGACCGAGCCGAACTCGCTGCAACGGCTCGTGAAATCCGTGAGTCCGCTGTGCCCGAGTGGAATGACACGGCGCGCACCGTGCTCGCCGTTCTGGAGGGCCAGGTGAGAGTCTCATGACTGCGGCAGAGCCGGGATGGTTGGACCTGAGGGTGCCCTTCGATGACGCAGCGCGAAAGCATGCGCTCCCGCTCCTCGACGAGGCGGCCAGGTCACTGGCGACTCGCGCGCTGACGGTCGACACAGAACGGCCGTTGGTCGTCATCGACGTCGGAGCGGGAACCGGTAACTCCATGCGGTGGTTCGACGCCCGCCTCACCGAACGACTGCGCGGACGTCGGGTGCAGTGGGTGCTCGTCGATGCCGATGAAGCCGCACTCGAGGTCGCCGCTGACAGGTTCGGCACCGCAGTGCACACGGTCGCAGCCCCGATCTCGTCCCTGCCGGACATCGCAGCCGAAGCACTGGCTGCGGCATCGTCGGCGGGGAACGCCGGTTCTGGGGCCGATCCGCGAACAGCATCCACCGTGTCGCCTCATCCATGCGAACTGCTCATCACCGGCAGTGCTCTGCTCGACGTGCTCACCCGCGATGACACGGCGGCAATCATCGAGACTCTGCACCGCTTCTCCGGAATCGGAATCTTCCTGCTCAGCATCGCCGGCCAGTGGCATCTCAGCCCACCGCACCCAGATGACGAAGTCATCGACGAGGCATTCGGCCGCCACCAGCGCCGTGATTCACGGCTCGGCACGCAGGCGGCGCCGGTGCTGGAGGCTGAGGCATGCGACATCGGTGCACGAGTGGAAACGTCGGCCGCCCCCTGGCATCTTGAAGCACCACGAGACTCGGAATTCCTCATCCGGTTCCTCACCGAACGCGTTGATGCCGCCATCGAGGAAGACCCCGGCCTGCGAGAGGCAGGTCGGTCGTGGCTGAAAGAGCGGTTGAACCATGTCGAATCGCGATCAGACGGTCAGTCAGGTCGCACGGAGGGTCAGGCTGCTGGGCTGCGCGTCGTCGTCGACCACACTGATGTGCTCATCGACGCCACAGACCACCGTGGTCGTGCCGATCGGCCCGCCCAGCCGAGCGGCGAGCCGAAGCGATGAGGACGATGTGGCTGCGGCGGGTGCTCATGCTGCTCATCACCGTTGCCCTGCTCGGCCTCACCGTGCGCATCGTCGGAATCCAGGCCCTGCTCGAAGGCGGGCGGGTGGTCACCCCCTTGACGATCCTCGCTTCGCTGGGCCTCGGCCTGCTCGCCACTGCCGGACAGGCCATGCGGTTCTCTCTGCTGCTGAAGCAGTCCGGAACTCATGTGACTCCGCGGCGAGCCCTTGCAGACTGCTATTCTGCCAGTCTGCTCAACATGATCCTGCCTGGCGGGTTGGGCGGAGACATGGCCCGCGTCGCGGCCTATCGCAATTCCGGCCCGCGCCGATGGCTGTCCCCGCTGACCGTCGTCGGAGCCGAACGTCTGAGTGCCACCACTCTGCTCTTCGCCACGGCCACGTTCACTCTGCTCCCGGTGGCCTCGCGCTTCGCATGGATTGCCGCGGCGGTCGCGGCAGCAACCTGCGTCCTCTCCATTCTGGGCATGCGGGGGATGGCAGCATCGACGATCGGGATCGTGTGGCTGACGGCAGCGGTGACCATCGGATCGTTCCTCGGGCTCTACCTCACCGCGATGGCCGCGCTCGGCGGCCCGGTCATTCCGGCGCTCGCAGTCGTCGGCCTCGCAGCGATGAGCATTCCCTTGGGGGTCGGCGGTTGGGGAGTGCGCGAAGTCAGTGTGAGCATTCTGGCCGGCAGCCTCGCAAGCTCCGTCGAATGGGCGGTCACCTCGTCGACCGGCTACGGTCTCCTGGCAACGATCTCAACGTTGCCTGGCGCCATCACCCTCGTTGTCAGGCTGGTGGGCCGCCGCCACTACAGCGGTGAGAGTCCTCCGCGGAGCCACCGTTCGCAAGCTCGCTGAGCAGGTACTCAGTGCACATGTCCTCACCGAACTGGTAACGCCGGAACGGCCGACGCAGCGCCTCAGCCATGACCGGAGTGCCCTCGAAGCGGATCCCCGGAACCCCATTGCCGATGAACACGGGCGCCGAGGTGAGGAACAGCCGGTCGAGTACGCCGGCTGCAAGGAACGACGACACAGTCCGTCCGCCGCCCTCAACGAGGATTGACCCGGCGACATACTCACGGATGAGCGAGACGATGCGTGCTGGAGGGATGTCGTCGCCCTCGGCCGCAGGGAGCCGCACCACACTGACGTGGTCCCCGACGTCCGAACTGGGGGCAACCTCGGCGCCGATGAGCCACAGCGTTGGTGACTCCGGTGAGGTGAGGACGGTGGCAGTGGTCGGGACTCGACCATGCGGGTCGAGGACGACGCGGACGGGGTTCTCCCCGGGCACGGCGCGCACGGTCAGCCGGGGATCGTCGGCGATGACAGTGCCGCAGCCGACGAGGACGGCACCGACCGACGCCCGGATCCGATGGAGATGGGCACGGTCGATCTGCCCGGAGACGAACTGCGCGTCTCCATCGGACGTCGCGATGAAACCGTCCTCACTCTGCGCCAGCTGTGCGACGACCTCGTCTCCGTCGGAGATCGTGTCATAGGCGGCCAGCGTGTCCCCTGCATCCTCTGTGCTGACTGTGCTCGCTGTGCCCTCGGCGTTCGTCTCCGTCTTGTCGACGTATCGGTGAACGGCAGGGGCAATATGGTCCATGAGGCGGCGTTTGGCCTCAAGGTACCCGGCACTCTCTGGTCGGTCCGGCACGTTCAGATCACGGCGTTCGGCCACCGTGATGCCCATGCCCTCAAGGGCGGTGACCTTGCTCGGGTTCGAGGACAGCAGGGTGATCTGCGGGCAGTCGAGATCGTGGAGGATCGCTGCCGCCCCTGTGTAGTCTCGTGCATCGTCGGGCAGGTCGAGGGCACGGTTCGCGGCGACGGTGTCGAGGCCGGTGTCCTGGAGGGCGTAGGCACGCAGTTTGTTCTCAAGTCCGATGCCGCGACCCTCATGCCCGCGCAGATAGATGAGAATACCGTCGCCGGCTTGAGCGATAGCCGCGAGCGAAGCTGAGAGCTGGTCACCGCAGTCGCAGCGATGCGATCCGAGGGCATCGCCGGTGAGACATTCGCTGTGGACTCGCACAAGGGGAGCGTCCACCAACGCCGGGTCACCGATCGACATCACCGCATGGGCCGTTCCATCGTGGGCGAAGGTGCGGAGCGTGAAGAGCCCGTGGACGGTGGGCAGCTTACTCGGCGGCCCGCCGACCAGGCCGGTTGAGTCCGTGCTTCCATGCAAGGCAGTCATTGTCCAAGTCTACGTTCGGGCCGGGTCTGCATTCAGGCAAGCTTTCCCGAATCTTCCGATTTCTGGGCACCGTAATGGGGCCCGATGGAGCCTGCCGCATATCAGCGCGAAGGTGTTGGTCTCCGGGCTTCGGCGTGTTGCTCGAGCCACAGGACGTCGCGGCCGAAGGAGATGACGAGTGCGGCGAGGGCGATCGCCGCACTCATGATGCCGATCCACGGGTTCTCCACCGCCAGAGGTGACCCCGCGGTGAGCAGGAGGATTCCCTGGCTTGCCGCAATCGTCTTGCGCAGGACCGACGGCGGCAGCTGCCGTCTCCAGTCGGGGCGGATGAGGGTGGCCCCGCGGAAGAGGTAGTAGAAGGTGCCCGGCAGAAGCACCCACCATCCCCAGACCGGGATGAGAGCGACGGAGAGGACGAGAACGACGAGCGCATCGACGGATTCGTCGAAGTCGGCCCCCGCCGAGGTGGTCCTGGTTCGCCGTGCCACGTACCCGTCGCAGGCGTCGAGGATGAGTGCCAGCGCACCGACGGTCACGGCCGGCCACGAGAAGCCGACATTGCCGAGGACGAGGGCGGCGAAGACCATGATGAGTCCGAGGCGAAGGGTCGTGATGTCGTCGGCCGGCTGCCACTTCTCGGCGCGGAACAGACTCCGTCCAGCGCCGAGGACTGCGAGGGCGGCCATGATGAGAATCGTCGACCACTGGGGATGGACAGCCAGGGCGAGAACTATCGCGGCGCCGAGTACGCTCAGCGGTGCGAAGAGACGGAGCCCAGGCGTCGGTGGTGGACGGCGGGAAGTGCTCATGCCTCCGTTGTATCAGACAGCGACCTGCCTGCAGGACAGTCATTGTCCGCTGTGAAATCGTCCGGGCGGGCTGCCGGGCGACATTCTGCTGCGACGGAGGTGCCTCTGCTTCGTGGTCAACGATCGCCCAGGTCCCTGCCCAGCTGCTCCATGACGTTCTGGGTCTCACGGGTCAGGAGGTCGAGAGCGAAGCGGATCGTCCGCCGGTCCTGGGCTCCCGCCCGAGTGACCGCGGCGATGTGACGGGTCGGGGCGTGTTCGCCGGTCAGCGGAATGCGCCGCACCGGGTGCAGATCTTGTGAACGCGAGAGGCGGGAGGCGACGCAGACTCCGAACCCGTCGTGGACCAGGGCGGTGCCGGTGTTCCAATCATTGGCGTAGTGGCCGATCCGAGGAGTGAAGCCGGTGCTGGCGCAGTTGGCGATGACCAGCTGGTGGTACGTGGTTCCCGGACGGCCGAGGATCCACGTCTCCTCCCTGGCGTCGGCAATGGAGACCGAGGAGCGGTCGGCCAGGTGATGGTCGAGGGGGACCATGAGGTCGAGCGGGTCGTCGATGAGGAACTGCTGGGCGAAGCGATCATCGGAGCCTGCAGGCGTATCCGTGGTCACGGCGACAATGCCCAGGTCGACGTCGCCGGCCAGCAGCAGGTCGTAGCATTCGCTGGGTTCGGCCTCTATCGTCTGCGTGGCCAGATGCGGGAACTCCTCATTGAGCGCCCGCATCGTCTGCGGCAGCAGAATGCTTGCAGCGGTGGAGAACGCACTGAGGGTGATCGAGCCGGTGACGGTCGTCGAATAGGCGTCGAGATCGGCCAGCGCCCGCTCCCACTCGGCGGACATGACGTCGACATGGCTCAGCAGCGAATGCGCGGCGGGAGTGAGTCGGATATTGCGCCCGCGCTGCTCGAGAAGGACGACACCGAGTTCTGTGGCCAGCTGTTTGACCTGATGGGAGACCGTGGACGGCGAATAGTGCAGAGCCTCAGCGGCAGCGGTGACCGTGCCGTGTCGCTCAATCATGCTCAGCATTGTGAGTCGGTTATCAATCATGCGGTTCCATCGAACGATAGCGTTTGTGATCTTACGATAGACAACAATACTTCAAGAATTGCATCATGAAGTCATCAGGCCATGGCCACCCAGCCGACAGCGCCGATCTGAACAGAAGGAGGTTTCTGCTTGCCCGAGTACGCACGCATCAGAGGATCGAGGCGCCAGCTGTGGATCGGGGCCGCCGTGCTGTTCACACTCGCGGCCGCCGCCAACCTCGCCAGCCCCTTGTACCCGCTCTTCCAGCAGTCCTACTCGATGTCGGATTCGACGATGACGGCGCTGTACGCGACCTACGTCATCAGCTGCCTGCCCTCACTGCTGCTGTTCGGATCCGCTGCGGACGTTTTCGGACGCAAGCCCGTGCTCCTGGCTTCCATCGTCTGCGTCGGTGTCGGCACCGCACTGTTCGTCGTCGGCTCAATCGGGGTCAGCGGACTCTTCGCTGGTCGCGTGTTCACCGGAATCGGACTGGGACTGGGCACCGGTGCCGGCATCGCACTCATGGTCGAAGCTTCACCGGCTTCACGCCCGTGGCTCGGTTCGACGGTGGCCACGATGTCCTTCGTCCTCGGCACCGGCGCCGGTCCGATCATCGCCGGCGCGGTGGCCGAGGCGACCTCCGGCGATGGAATCTCCGCCGGTGCGCTGACGGCTCCATTCTGGGTCATGATCGGACTCCTCATCATCACCGCCGCGCTCGTGGCGACCCTGCGCCTGCACAAGCCCATCACCCGGCAGCGCTGGCGTCCGACGTGGCCATCGGTGCCCGGTCCGATGCGCTCGAGCTTCAACATCGCCGCCGTCACCGGGTTGCTCGGGTGGGCCGCGCTCGGACTCTTCCTCGCACTGCTTCCCTCGATGACAGGATCGGTGCTGCCGGAACCGAGCACACTGACTTCGGGACTCATCGTCGGATCCGTCCTCGTCATCTCCGCTGCCAGTCAATTCGTGGCACCGAGGCTGCAGCCGCGGGCCGCACAGACCATCGGCCTGACGCTCATGGGACTCGGTGCTGCCCTGCTGCTCAGCTCCAACCTGCCCAGTTTGGGCGCCGCGACCGCACTCGTCCTCATGGCCGCTGCCGCCGTCGCCACAGGTGCCGGCCACGGCCTCAGCTATTGGGGAGCGAACCGGGAGACCGACCTGCTCACGCCGTCCCGTCAGCGAGCAGGCATCACCGCCGCCCTCTACCTCGCGTTCTACGCCGGGGCGGGGCTGCCGGCCATCGTCGTCGGTGCGATCGCCATCGGCACCTCGCTCATCGACGCGATCATGATCTTCACCCTGGTCCTCCTCCTAGCCGTCATCGTCTTCATCCCGGTGCCCAGCCTCGCGCTGACGACCATTCGCAGGTCCCGCGCCGAGGCAGCCGCGGCTCTCGACTCGCGAGCCGAGGAGAATGCGGCGCTCGACACGACCGCGACTCGGTCCGCCTGGGAAACTCCCAACCGGTTCGCAGCGAGTCAGGACTACCATTCGTACTGACGAATACTGACCCCTGACAGAGGACCCCAGCGTGACACTGACATCCGAACTGACCACGCAGCTCACCGCTTGGCGACGGGACTTCCATCGGTTCGCGGAGACGGGGTGGACGGAATTCAGGACCACCTCGGCGATCATCACCGTCCTTCGTGACCTGGGGTGGGACACGGTGTATGGCCCCGAACTCCACGACCCCGACGCCCGATTGGGTGTTCCCAGCGCCGAGGTGCTCGCAGTCGAACGCGAGCGTGCCGTTGCGCAGGGAGCCGACCCCGAGCTGGTGGCGGCGATGGGGGACGGGTTCACCGGAGTCCTGGGAGTGTTGGAGACCGGCCGTCCCGGCCCCGTCGTGTGCTTCCGTTTCGACATCGACTCGAACGACCTGATCGAACTTGCCGATGACAGCCACCGCCCGTTCGCCGAAGGCTTCGCCTCGGTCAACGACGGAGCCATGCACGGCTGCGGCCACGACGGTCACGCCGCCATCGGACTGGGCCTGGCCACCTCGCTGACGAGGGCGCAAGATGAGCTGACCGGGACCGTGAAGATCATCTTCCAACCCGCCGAGGAGGGTGTGCGCGGCGCTCATTCGATCGTGGCCGCCGGCTGGTTCGACGACGTGGACCTGTTCGTCGCGACCCACCTGAAATCCGACGATGAGAAGGGCAACGTGCTCACCGGCTCCGATGGGTACCTGGCGAGCACGAAACTCGACGCGACCTTCTCGGGTGTCGGAGCCCATGCCGGGGGAGACCCGGAGAGGGGCAAGAACGCGCTGCTTGCGGCCGCCTCGGCGACGTTGAACCTGCACGCGATACCCCGGCATTCGGCAGGGGCCAGCCGCATCAATGTCGGCACCTTCCATGCTGGTGAGGGGCGCAATGTCGTGCCCAGGGCAGCCTCGCTGCGGTTGGAGACACGTGGTGAGACGAGTTCGATCAATTCCTATGTGGAAGATCGAGCTCGGGACGTCATCGCCGGTGCCGCCCGGATGTATGACATCGATGCTTCTGTCACGGTCGTCGGCAAGGCGGACCAGGAGTCGCCGAGCCCGAAGCTCTTACCGTATATCCGTACGTGCTTCGAAGGAGTCGACGGAGTCGCCGAGATCCATGACTCCGGTGGGCTGGGCGGATCCGAGGACGCCACCGCGATGATGAAGCGGGTCAAGGAGCGCGGCGGCCTGGCCACCTACGTCCAGATCGGCATGGACACCTCCTGGGGCCATCACACCGAACGCTTCGACGTCGACGAGGACATGCTCGCCGTCGGCGTGGTGGCCGAGGCGAAGATTGCGCTGGGGGCGGGGGCGTTCCTGGCCGGGGAGGGTGACGAAAACCGTGTCCGATAAACTCATGTGAATGTCGAGAATTACGTGCCCTGACCTGAGTTCGAGAGTCGTCACCGCGGACAAAGCGGCTGTTCACATCGGTCACGGCGACCGCGTCGCCATGAGCGGGTTCACCGGTTCGGGGTATCCGAAGTCGGTGCCCGGGGCGATTGCCGAGCAGGCTCGTCGAGAGCACGATGAAGGTCGCGATTTCGGCATCGAACTGTGGACCGGTGCCTCGACCGCACCAGAACTCGACGGAGTGCTCGCCGAGGCGGGAGCCGTGAGCAAGCGGCTGCCCTTCCAGTCGGACCCGGCAATGCGGAAATCGATCAACGCTGGCGACACCGAATACGTCGACACACACCTCAGCCATTCGGCCCAGCAGGCCTGGTTCGGCTTCTACGGCAACCTCGATGTCGCCGTCGTCGAAGTCGCTGCGATCCTGCCCAACGGTCTGCTGGTTCCCGGCAGTTCGGTCGGCAACTCGAAGACCTGGCTCGACTTGGCCGACAAGGTCATTCTCGAGGTCAACTCCTGGCACCCACGTTCCTATGAAGGCTTCCACGACGTCTACTACGGCACCCGTCGCCCACCCGAGCGTCTGCCCATCCAGCTGCTGGAACCGATGCAGCGCATCGGCGACCCCTACCTGCGCGTGGACCCGTCGAAGGTCGTCGCCGTCGTGGAGACGAACGCCCCCGACCGGAACCTGCCGTTCAAGGCCGCCGACGAGGATTCGAAGGCGATTGCCTCCCACCTCGTGGACTTCCTGCGCCACGAGATCACAGCCCACAGGCTTCCACCCGAACTGCTGCCGCTGCAGTCGGGCGTCGGCAATGTCGCCAACGCCGTCATGGGCAATCTGGCCGACAGCGAGTTCGAAGGCCTGACCGCTTATACGGAGGTCATCCAGGATGGGATGCTCGACCTCATCGACAACGGGAAACTCGCCTCCGTCTCGGCCACAGCATTCTCACTCTCGGCCGAGCGGGCAGCGGACTTCAACGAGAACATCGAGTCCTACAAGGGGCGCATCCTCCTGCGCACGCAGGAGATGTCGAACCATCCGGAAGCCATCCGCCGCCTCGGCGTCATTGCGATCAACGGAATGGTCGAGGCCGACATCTACGGCAATGTGAACTCCACCCACGTCATGGGCTCGTCCATCATCAACGGCATCGGCGGATCCGGCGACTTCGCCCGCAACGCCTACCTCAACTTCTTCGTGTCGAACTCGGTGGCCAAGGACGGTGCGATCTCGTCGATCGTGCCCTTCGCCAGCCACATCGACCACACCGAGCATGACACTCAGATCCTCGTCACCGAGCAGGGACTGGCCGATCTGCGTGGACTCTCTCCGGTGGCCCGAGCCCGCAAGATCATCGCCAACTGCGCGCACCCGGACTACAGGGACCGCCTCGGCGACTATCTGGATCGGGCGATCGCTGAGAACCCGAACGGGCGGCACACCCCGCACCTGCTGGGCGAGGCCCTGTCCTGGCATGGGAACTTCCAGGCCAACGGGAGTATGTGACGTCTGCCTGTGAGATTGCCTGATTCAGGGTGCCGAACTATTCGGCGATGCCGCGCCAGCTATTCGTCGATGCCGCACCATTCGGCGATGAAGAGCGCCATGGATTTCGTGCACCTGCGCACTGATTCGATGCTCACGCGCTCGTCGAATCCGTGGATGTTCTCCGAGACGGGGCCGTAGACGAGTGTCGGTATCTGGCCGTAGTTGATGAAGACTCGACCGTCGAGATAGCCGGGAGTGGTGAAGCTGGTGAGATCTCTGCCGAAGGCATTCCGGTGAGTGCGTTCGAGCAGCTCTTCGGCATCGCTGCCGGGCCCGAGGACGTAGCCGTCGGCGTAGAACCCGTTGGGAGTCAGAACAGTTTCAAAGGTCGGGCGTGAACTCGTTCCGGCATCGGACACGCACTTTTCGACCTCGGCCCAGGCATCATCGGCGTTCGTTCCGGGGTAGGTGGCCACGCGGACCTGGAGTTCGCACCAGGCAGGCACGCTCGAGGGCCAGTCGCCGCCGCGGATCTCCCCGAAGTTGAAGTTGATGGGGTGATCGAGGTCCTCGAAATACGGATGATCGGCCTTGCAGTCATTCCAGGTCTGTTCGAGCACGCGCAGAGCCTGCATCACATCGAACGCGGCATCGATGGCGTTGAAGCCATTGGCCATCTCTCGTGGGTGAGTGGGGTTGCCGGTGACCCGGACCGTGAACCAGAGGACCCCCACATTGGCTCTGACCAGGGCATCTTCCTCGGGTTCGGAGATGATGACCGCGTCTGCGGTGTATCCGCGCAGCAGAGCGGCCAGGGATCCGTTTCCGGTGCATTCCTCCTCGACGACGGACTGGAGGTGGATGCGACCAGTGAGGTTGAAGCCGGCTTCACGGATGGCATCGAAGGCGAACAGGTTCGCGACGAGACCTGCCTTCATATCTCCGGCACCGCGGCCATACATCCACCCATCGGCCACCTCGGCGTCCCACGGAGAACGAGACCATTTCTCCTCCGGTCCCTGCGGCACGACATCGATGTGGCCGTTGAGGATCAGGGACTTCCCGACGTTCCGAGTGGGCTGGTACGTGCCGACGACATTGGTCATCCCCGTGTAGTCGACGGTGGAGGGGCCGTAGCCCGGATGCGACGTCAGCTCGGGGGAGTCGATGGCCCACCGGTCGATGTCGAGGCCAAGCCTGTGCAAATGGGACTCGATGAGATCCTGTGCGGGTTCCTCATGTTCACGTCTGGACGACGAGTTCACCAGCTCGGCGGTCACCGCCAACTGGTCGTCGAAATGGGCGTCGACTGCCGCGAGGATCCGTTGTTGTGCGTCGTTGGTGATCATCGGCTCTCCTTCGAGCGCAGTCCGTTCTGCGCGGTGGGCTCAGCTCCTGTGCTGACCCGTCTGCAGCGACTCTAGGGGAGTGCGACCGTGGATGCAGCAGCAGTCTCACATTCTCTGTGTCATGTTGTCAGCATCGTCGGCACTGCGGCGACGACCCATGCGAGTCCGGGACCGATGAGGCACATGAGGCCGGCGTATCCGATCATCTGCTTGTAGTAGCGGTCGCGGATCGTTGAGTGCACATTGGCGAGCAGCATTGCACCGTTGGTCGAGAACGGGCTGATGTCGACGATGGTCGCAGCGATCGCCAATGCGGCGACGAAGCCGCCCACGTGGACATCGCCTGATTCGAGGAACGGCACGGCCAGGGCGATGACGACGCCGATGATCGCCAATGATGACGCCAATGCTGAGATCAGACCCGACATGTAGAAGAGCAACAGGGCAGCCAGCAGGGGAATGCCGATCGCCGAGATCCCGGCGGAAACCCACTCGACGGTGCCTGCTGCTTGGAGGACGGAAATGTAGGTGAGCACCCCGGTGATGAGGATGACGACCGACCAGGACACCTTGGTCATCGCGGCCTTGCCCGCTGCCGGGTTGATGAAGGTGAGCACGATGGCGATCGTGATCGTCACGATCCCGACATCCCAGCTGAAGATCAGCACGGACAGAGCCATGGCGATCAGTCCGATCAGGGTCGGAACCTGGCTTCGCGTCAAGCGGACGGTGTCGGTTTTGACCGCGGAGTTCCCGGTTCCGGGACTCTGGATTTCGGGACTCCCGGAATCGGGACTCTTGGTTTCGGCGGACAGGGCATCGTCCGCCTCGGCGCGCAATCCGGGTCGACGGTGAAGGACGAAGTAGACGACGAGTGCGAAGATCAGGTTGAAGATCAGCGGTGCCAAGAACAACGACAACGGGGTCGGAGTCAGGCCGTTCTTGGCGAGGTAGTCGTTGATGAAGATGCCATAGACGCTGATGGGGGAGAAGGCACCGGCCAAGGCACCGTGGACGACGAGGAGACCGACCATGAACTGGTTGATCCGATGCTTACGCGCGAACGACAACGCCAGCGGAGCGATGATGGCCACGGCGAAGAGCGCGCCCAGTGCGATCAGAATCGCGGTGAGAGCGAAGAAGATCCACGGCATGAGCGAAGTCCGGCCACCGACGAGCCTGACACACCAATGGACGATGACCTCGATGACGCCGTTGTTCTGAGCAAACCCGAACAGATAGGTCAGGCCCACGAGCGCGAGGAACAAGTCGACGGGGAATCCGGCGAGGAATTCCTCCGGAGCCTGGTGGAGGACGAGTCCGCCGACCCCTGCCGCCGCAACGAAGCCCAGCAGGCCCATGTTGATGTCACGCCAGGTGCCGATGACGAACATCAGTCCGAGGACGATCACGCAGATCAGTTCAGCACTCATGGGAGCAGTGTCTCCTTCATCTTCACAATTACGATTGCCGGCGTCTTGCTATGGCGCGCTGCGGTAGTGGCGGGTGTCTGATGCGGCGGTGGATCGCTGCGACCCGGCGCGGTGGCAGCGTGGCCGCAGGCGAAACCGCACGTCACATGCTCTTCAACCTAAACGAAATCTCATTTATTGACCGCGCTATCTCGCAATGTAGGCGGTGGTGGGGTGGCTTCGGCTCAGCTGGGATGGGACCGCAGAAACTTGCTGGCGATCTCGTGTCAGTGCCGTTTGAGAGTATTGAACAACGAACAGAACTTGTGAATGGCAAGACACTTCTACCGGATCGGAAGATTTCTTAAGAATAGGTCTATACAAATAAGATTCGAATACGATAGAATATAAATATCATTTAATTCAGTCAGTGTTCTACTCACTCTTCCCGACGATGACGTACGAGGCAGGTGACACACGATGAAAAGCGCATCCTCAACCACCAACGAGCAACACCGCGAAGAAGGTAAAAAGGCCGACTCCGCTGGCAATGACGCCGGCGAGAATGCTGGTGAAAACGGAACACCCCGTTATAGCGTTCGCTATGAATCCAGTGTCACCAATCTCGGCAGTGCATCTGCAGAGTATGACCAAGCGCAGCTGAAGGTCTACGAGCTCAGTGCCGGAGTCATACTCGAGCAGGTCATCCAGCACTACGGCACAGACGTTCCCGAAGGGGATGACCCCTACACGGTCGCCACGATTGCCAGCTCAGTTGATCGATGCAAAGAATCTTCAGGCACAGAGAAGGGTAAGGGAACCGAATATCTGGTGACTGCGAGCGATCTTGCCTGGAATATTTCACCGTTGGGTGATCGTGACTTCGACCAAAGATGCACGGACCTTGTGGTCGTTTCCGCTACATCGTCTGCGGTCATGGCCTATGACGCCGAGTTCGCGAAGAAGGTGCGTTCGCCAAAGGTCGAAACCGAGCCCGAGACTGTTGAACCTCCAGACTTTCCTGGCTTCGAACCGGACACCGATTTCTCGCGTTGGGTCCACGACCAGGTGTTCACCGAGGACATCGCTGAGATCTCCGCGATCTTCGGAACATCTACTCCGCGCACCTATCGCCGCCTGACTGCGGCGATGACTGCTATTCACGGACTCCCGCGATTCGCTGACCGTGTTCGTGAGGGAGAATTCACGCAGGCGCACGTCGATGCCGCCGCCGACTTGTGTCAAACGGTTGCCATGCGGTTCCTGCCTCGACTGGACGAGTATCTTTCCGTCAGGCGGGCAGACGTGACGAGCGAATATTTCCGAACTGCTCTGCGTAAGAAGATTCAGCTTCTCGAGCCTGCAACAGACCGGGCCGAAACAGCTGCACGTCGGCGCCGAGTTGATATCGACACTTTCAAAGACGGAACCGCATGCTTGTCGTTGACAGGTCCAGCCGCTGAGGTGAATGCGAGCTTCCAGCGCATCCAGGCCATGGCGAGGGCAATTTATGCGGGGAATTCCAATACGTTCAATCTGGCGCCCGGCGTGGAAATCATCGACGAGCGCACCATCAGCAATCTCATGTTCGACATTGCCATCCGCCCTCAGCCGAAGCTCAGTATCAAGGTGAAAAGGATCGACCCGGTGACGGGAATCCAGACCACCTCCGAATCCTCACTTCTCGATGACAACGGGACTCCGCTGTTCGACTTCGACGACCAGGGTGTGGTCGGGCTGACGAAGTGTGCGAAAGGCGCTGAGGCATCACCTGAGGGTGGAACAGCCTTTGCTCCTGGTACACCACAGCAAGACGAAGTCACGGAATATGACATAACGGTCGGCATGCCCACCGACCAGTGGTGGTTGGCGAACCAAGCAGCCGTGGTGGTTACGGTTCCGTATCTGACGTTGAGCGGCGAATCGGAGCTTCCAGGCACACTGACAGACGGTTCTCCGGTGCCAGCAGAAACTGCACGGCGCATCGGCGCTCGTTCGAAGACGATGACGAGAGTCCTGACGGATCCGGCTACAGGTACTCCCGTCGACGCGAAAGCTACGACTTACCGGATTCCCAACGATGTGCGGAAGACGCTCATTGCAAAATGGGCGATCTGCACAGTACCGGGGTGCAGTCGAAGAGCAGAGAAGTCAGAGATCGACCACATCGTTCCCTTCGACCATGATCACCCTGACCGGGGCGGCCTCACTCGATTCACCAATCTGCATCCGCTGTGCAAAAAGCACCATGCGGTGAAGACTGCGCGAAACTACTTGGTGCGAATGCCGAAATCTGGCCTTGTCGAATACGAATTCTCCCATGGTGTGACCGCCGGTGTTACGGCTCCAGACCAGCCTGTCGATGCTGCTCAAGCACTTGAGCTCTATGCACTATCGGGGATCAGTCCAAAAAGGTGGCGGCTCCCAACAGAAATGGTTCCTCCGCCACCGAACATTCTTGTGCTCACGCCCGGCGAGACGACGATTCGAAAACGTGACGAGGAAAAGCAGCGCGAACGAGAACGGGCAGACCATCAGCAATGTCTGCAGGAGAACTATGACCTCGCAAAGGCCAAGCGCCGACAACTGATGATCGATCGGATGCAGGATTGGGACAATGCAGTATTCCAGCTCTGCCTGCCGCCCGGGTCGGATCCTGTGACCATGAAGCGACTACCTCGGGGTCGTCGCAGAGGCTATCCGCGTTCCAGAGCGAAGAAGGGGCCCGAAGGTTGGTCTTCGAAGAGCGAGTACATGCGAATGAGCAGAGCGTGGCAAGCCGCACGCGTGCAGTGGGAGCACGACAGCGCAAATGACCCACCACCATTCTGATCCTCGCTTCACTGATCTGAGCCCCAACTGTTTTGTTTGAACCTCGCTTCACTGATCTGAATTTCACTGGATCGGGCTGAACGGTTGGCAGAGGCCAGGGACCACCTCGGTGGTCCCTGGCCTCTGCAGTCTGGTCTAGGCATGCGGACCGTAGAGGGGCAGGTTTGGGACTCTCACGGGACGCATAGCTGTGTTTGCTAATGTCACACTGACGAAGTGTGCCAGGCGATTCGACCCCTCGGATCGGTTCAGAGCCGCAGAAGGAGAACCGGAATTCGTGCTGCTCAGCAAGCTGTTCGACAGATTCCTGCCAGCCGACCGCAGATTCAACCCTGAGGCTCTGGCCTGGATAGCGGTGATCTTCACCGCCATCGTGATGCTCGCAGTCGAATCCTCGATCGCGGTGGGAGTCCACGAAGCACCCGTCGCGCTGGCATTCATCATCACCGTCATCCACGCAGGATCGATGCCGCTGTCAATGCTGCGCCCACTCTTCGGCGTGATCGTCTCAGCCATCGCCTGTGGTGTCCTACCGCTGCTCGGCCCGTATCTTGCCGGCAATCCATGGCCGTGGATGGTGCCGATGATGATCACTCAGATCCTCATCATCCTCATCGTCGGGCTCCGCGCCCACTGGGGCGTCGCATTGGCCGCGCTGCTGGCCAGCATCGCCGTCTCTGCGGCCGCAGCCGTGATCGGACATTTCCAGTACCCCGAGAGTCGGTCGGAATCATCGATCGTCAACATCGTCATCTTCTCCTGCATCGCCGGCGGCTTCTACGTGGCTGCCATTATCGTTCAGCAGTGGCACCTGATCCGTTCGCAGCTGCTGCAGGAGCAGGAGAACACTGCCGAGGAGCATTCGAAGCGCGTCGTGGTCGAGGAGAAGACGCGAATTGCCCGCGAACTCCACGACATCGTCGCCCACAGCATGTCGATCATCAACATTCAGGCCTCGAGCGCACCATTTCGCCACCCCAATATCGATTCGGATGTGGAAAGGGAATTCGAGGACATCTCCGTCTCCGCTCGCAATGCCCTCACCGAGATGCGAGGACTTTTAGGGGTGCTGCGCAATGAGGAATCGAACCAGCAGCTGGCACCTCAACCCAAGTTCTCCGAGGTTGAGGGCCTGGTGAAGAAGGCACAGCAGGCTGGAGTCAAGGTCACCATGGAACGCAGCGGGGGACCGCTAGATCGCAGCCTGCGCGACAGCACCGGGCTGGCCGGGTATCGCATCGTCCAGGAAGCGCTGAGCAACGCCATCCGTCACGCCACTGAATCGCAGATCCATATCAAGATCGACAGCGGCGGCACCGCTTTGTGGATCAATGTCTTCAACACCGCGGGAAAAGGCCCCTCTGAGGCCGCGAAGAACGAAGTTCACCGTCATCAGGGGCTTATCGGGATGAGGGAACGCGCGTCCTCGGTCGGAGGCGAACTTCGGACCGGCTGGACCGGAAGCGGAGGCTTCGAAGTGGCGGCGGTGCTGCCGCTGTCCGTGGCCGATGCGCGCAAGTCAGGCTCAGATAAGCCCGGTTCACACGAAGCTGACGAGACAGACGAAGCTGACGAGACAGACGATCGCGACGTCAGCGCCGACCAGGACATAGGTGCGGACCCGGACGCCGACACAGGCACAGACACAGGCGCAGAAGACGTCACTGCCGCAGAGGCAGACGCGCTCACAAGCGCCGAGGCAGACGACACAGCGGGTCAATCGCAGGGTGATGAGAGGAGCAACGCGTGATTCGCATCGTGATTGCCGATGATCAGGCAATGGTTCGAGCAGGCTTCGCCGCGTTGTTGGACGCACACCCCGACATCGAGGTGGTGGGCCAGGCACAAGACGGTGTCGAATGCGTCAGCCTTGTCGCCGAGCTGAAGCCCGACATCGTCCTCATGGACGTGCGCATGCCCGAACTCGACGGCATCGAAGCCACCCGCGAGATCCTCTCGGCCCGGAGCCGTCAATCCGCGAACACTGCTGCGTCGGTGAACGCTGGCAAACCTGGGTTCGCCGGCCAGACTGGGATCGCCGGCCAGCCCGCGAACGCAGAGATATCGAAATCGGCTGTGTCCACCTCGGAGACAAGCGGTATCGGCGATGACGTTCCGCGCATCATCATGCTCACGACCTTCGACATCGACGACTATGTCTTCGATGCGATCCGTGCCGGTGCCAGCGGCTTCCTCCTCAAAGATGCCCCGCCCAATGAGCTCGCCGAGGCGGTGCGGGTGGTGGCCTCGGGCGATGGGCTGCTGGCCCCAAGCGTCACCCGTCGCGTCATCGAGCATTTCGCCGCGGGTCCGCAGACATCGAACGCGGAGGCACTGCCTGATCTCACCGACCGTGAACGCGAGATCCTGGTGCTGGTGGCACGCGGCCAGACGAACACAGAGATCGCTGCCACGCTCTTCATCGCCGTCCAGACCGTGAAGACTCACGTCTCACGAATCCTTTACAAACTCGACATCAGAGACCGTGCGCAGGCGGTCATCGCCGCCTACGAATCCGGGCTTGTGGTGCCTGGAGCAAAAGCCTGATCGTCCACCCCCTACCGGAGTAGGGGGTGGAATACGGTGCCGTGGGGTGATGCCAAACGAATGGTCCCTCTCGTACCGTAAGTAATATGGAATCAGTAGATGTCGTGAATAGGACGCTGTCGACACCCACTCTTGGGAAAGAAACAAGGGCGGAGGTGCTCGAGAAGAGGCGAGCTAATCGCGGTACCGAGAAGCAGGAGTTCACCAGCGATTTCAGTGCGCTGATGGCCCAGGTCAAAGAGGCTGGTCTGCTGGCTCGACGACCCGGCTGGAACACGCTGCGCTTCGTCCTCCTCGGAATCTCCTACGTCGTCGCCTTCGCGATGCTCTTCCTCATCGGCGAAAGCTGGTGGCAGATGGCCACGGCCGTCGTCTTCGGAATCCTCTTCACCCAGACGGCTTATGTCGCCCACGATGCGGCTCACCGTCAGATCTTCACCAATGGCAAGGTCGGCGAGTGGGTGTCGACCATCATCGGCAACCTGTTCATCGGCCTCAGCTTCGGCTGGTGGCTAAAGAAGCACAACGCTCTCCACCACGCCAATCCGAACAAGGCCGGCGTCGACGGCGACATCGCCCCCGGTGCACTGATCTTCGACCCTGCAGATGCCCAAGGACTCACCGGGTTGCGCAAGTGGCTTGCGGCCCATCAGGGTTGGTTCTTCTTCCCACTGCTGACTTTGGCGGGAGTGCAGCTGCACGTGAACTCGGTCAAGGCGATTCTCGTCGGCCAGTCCTCGATCAAGCGCCGTTGGATCGAAGGCATCTTCATCGGCATCCGCATCATCGGATTCCCCCTCATCGCAATCTGGGCCGCCGGACCACTCATCGGCATCGTCTTCACGATCGTCCAGGTCATGGTCTTCGGTGTGCACATGGGCGGCTCGTTCGCTCCCAACCACAAGGGACAGCCGATCGTTCCCAAGGACGTGAAGATCGACTTCCTGCGTCGCCAGACACTGATGTCACGCAACATCTCCGGCGGACGTCCGATGGGCTTCCTGATGGGCGGACTGAACTACCAGATCGAACATCACCTGTTCCCGAGTATGCCCAGCGTCAACCTGCACAAGGTTCAGCCGATGGTCCGCGAATACTGCGCTCAGAAGGACATCAAATACACGGAGACGACGCTCTTCGAATCGTTCGGCATCATCGTCCGCTACCTCAACCGGGCCGGACTCGGCCAGGCCGATCCCTTCGACTGCCCGGTCACCGCACAGTTCCGCTCACGCTGAGCTAGCCGCACATCTCCATCGGCGAACAAGCCGACCAGGACGATTCCACGCAAACCCCCACTGCCACCTCGGCGGTGGGGGTTTCTGCTTCGTGCATGTTGCTCAGGTCGTCGAGAATCAGGCCAGGTACACGAATCAGGTCAGGTGGTCGTGAGCACCGGAGACCCACTCGGCATAGCGCTCGGCCGAGCTCGCCACCGCCTCTTTGGCTCCGCTCGAGATCATCTGCCCGAAGTTGCCGTACATGCGATCGAAGTCGAGGTCAGCCACCGAGGCGGCGACGCGTCTGACGACCTGTGCCGACAGCGGCAGATAGTTGGGGAAGCTGCGCATGAACGTCACCCAGCCCGACCGGGCCACCGGTGCGATTGTGTCTCCGCTGAGCATGACGCCGCGGCCGTCCTGACCAGTCCACAAAGCCACAGCGCTGCCCGGGAAATGGCCGCCCGTTCGCTGCAGTCGGACGCCGGGAACGGGTTCCGCGACGTGATAGTAACGCCAGATGTTGGGGCCCTCGCGCTGAACCCAGTCGGCATCGGCACGGCAGACGAAGATCGGGGCATCGTCAAAGGCCGCGCTCCACTCGAGCTGCAGGCCGAACATGTGGGGATGGCTGGCAGCGATGGCCTGAACACCGCCGAGGTCGGAGACTGCGGCGATGACGTCCTCGTCGATGTAGGGCGGGACTTCGAAGAGCAGATTGCCGTGCTCGGTCTGTGCCAGATAGCATGTCTGTCCGATGCCCAGCTTCGGTTCCACCCGCAGAGCATAGAGGCCGGGTTCGCGTTCGACGATGGAGACGCTGTGGTGTTCGGATTCGAGCTCTTCACGCGTCGTCCAGTCCTGGCCTGACTCCGGCAGCCACTGGCGCTCATCCGAACAGATCGGGCAGACATCCGGTGGAGGCGTAGTCGTTTCGACACCGCACGTTCGGCAGATCGTCACGTTCGTCAGTGCTGTCATCGGGGAAAACCTCCTGCACCCGAGGATAGTCCTCGGGTGCAGGAGGGGCCAGGTACCCGAGGTCGGGTGTGGCGCGAAGGGCCCTTGTCGGGTCACCCCCGTTGGTGAGCCGGAGAGCAGCTCAGCTCACAGCGGCGCGCTTCTTCGAATGGGCCAGAAGGTGACCGACGAGGATGAGGGCGATGCCCAGGACGAACCACCCGATGAGCACCCACCACTGCATCGTCATGGGCGCACCCGGGAAGTAGGAGAGGTCTCGCAACAAGGTTCCAGAGGCACCCGGGACCAGGAACTGACCGATGTCTCCCCAGGCTCCTGCGAGGAATTCCTTCGGTGCTTGGAGCGAGGCGATCGGATTGCCGATGAACATCGTGAGCACCGCGCCGATGGCGATGCCCCCTGGGCCTATCAGCGAGACGAAGCCGTTGATGAGTGCCGCCGTTGCCGCCACAGCAAGTCCGGCAGCCAGCACGTTGAGCCCGAAGTTGCCCTGCAGAATGCCGAACCAGGTCTGCAGAACGAGAGTGAGTGCAAGTCCGCCGATTGCCCCGTAGGCCAGTACCGCGACGGCACGCATACGGCGCGAGTGGACGATCATGCTGGTGAGCACACCGCCGACGATTCCTCCGATGGTCAGAGGCAGGCCGGCGATCGCGAGACCGGCACCGGTGGAGTCATTGTCATTGAGCGGAACGACGTCGGTCACCGTGACCTGGGGGACCTCCATCGCCGAGGTGGTTGGGGCCTGTGCTTGCTCACCGGGGTTTTCCTGGGGTCCGGCAGGACCCTGAGATGCAGGGCTTTGAGATGCTGGGCCTTGAGATGCTTTCGCCAATGCGTCCTGCATCTCCTTCATTCCATCCTGCATTCCCGACATCGCCTGTTTGTCGATCTTCTGCTGCATCTGTGAGGCGATCCCATTCAGCTGTTGGGCAACGGCGGGGGAGGCTGCGGTTGAGGTGAGGATCTCGGGTTCGTCACCAACGATGAATGCTCCGTAGACCTCTCGCTCACGGATGAGCTGTTGCGCCTCGGCGCGGGAATCGACCTTCTTGAGATCGAGCATTCCCTCGGGAGCGTTCGCTGTGATCTGATCGATCTGCTTCTGATCGCCGACGGCTGCCACCGGAAGGTCCTTGGGCTCGGATGTCACGGTCGGCCAGCTGAACGCCAGCAGAATGATGGTGACGATGGCCGCGGCGAAGACAGCTGCGAGCAGAGCCTGCTTAAGGCTGGGTTTGGGTGCGCCCTTGGCTGGTTCGGCCTCGGGGCCCGTCTCGGCTGAGTCCGAGGTAGCGAGGATTCTCGTCTGCATGCCTGTCCAATCATTGAAAACGAATACTCGTTCTTTTTACTCCTGCGGGTACGATATATCAAGAATGGTCATTCGTTTTTGGGGGATTGGTGCCGAAGGTCACGGACGAACACAGAGAGGCCATGCGCACGCGGATTCAGGATGCCGCGCTTACGTGCTTCTCTCGCAAGGGCTTTGCCGGGGCGTCGATGGCCGACATCATCAGGGAGGCGGATCTCTCCGCCGGTGCCGTCTATGTCTACTACTCGTCCAAGGCCGAGCTCACTCTCGATGCCGGCAGGCGAATCATGGAACAGCGGGCAGCCGAACTGCAGGATTTCGGGTCGGCAGACGAGGTCCCGCCTCCTCAGCAGGTCTTCCCGAATCTGCTGAACACGATTCTCCGCGACTCACCATTCGCCCCGCTGCTGTTGCAGGTGTGGGCAGAGGCATCGCACTCGCCCGACTTCGCGAAGGTCGCAGCGAAGATCTATACAGACCTGATTGATCGCTTCACGGCCTATCTGAGCGCGTATTTCCACCGGGGAGCAGGGCTGGGCACAGATGCGGCGGAGGCGAAAGCTGAGCAGATCGCTCCCGCGGTCCTTGCGCTGATGCAAGGCGCCATCGTGCAGAACGCGATCTTCGGTGAGGATTCGCGTGAGCGCATTGCCAGCGCCATCGAAGCGCTGCTGACAGAGATCGCGGACTGAGGCACTGACCGCGGAGTTCGAAGACTGGAAGTATGCGTCTGAGGCTCCAACCTCGCGCCTGGGCTCGATGTTCTCTGGCCGACACTCTTTTCGGCCATGATGCGATCACTGCACACCGCAGGGCGAAGAATGGTCAACAATGGCACCTGAAGCGCACGCTCGTCTGTCGAAAGGACCACGACCTCCCATGTCGATCGCCTACCTCCCCGCCACGAACCGCGAATCCGAGCACATCATCCTGCGCGGAGCCACTCTCATCGACGGCAACGGCGGTGACCCGATCACAGACTCCGAGATCGAGGTCAGGGACGGACGCATCGTCTACGTCGGGTCCCGGCCCGACGAAGGAACCACCTCGGCGAGGGAGGGCAACGACGCAGGTGACACGTCCCCTCGTGTCATCCAGCTGCAGGGCAAGACGATCATGCCCGGCTTCATCGACTCCCACGTGCACTTCGGACTCACGGTCGAGAACCCGGCGGCGAACCTCGCCCGCTTCGCCTCCGAGCGGATCGTGCGCAGCGTTGTCAACGCCCGGAACACGCTCATGGCCGGAGTCACCACGGCGCGTGACCTGGGTGGAACGGACCGCGGCATTCGCGACAGCATCGAGCAGGGACTGATCCTGGGGCCGCGGATCCACTTGGCCATCAGCCCGCTGTCACCGACCGGTGGGCACACCGACTTCACTATGCCCAACGGCATGCCCACCATGCCCCCGATGCCCGTCGACCCGATCATCGACACCGACGACGATGTGCGCCGGACCATTCGCACCCTCGTGCGCTCCGGAGCCGACGTGATCAAGGTCTGCACCACCGGTGGCGTCTCGAGCCCAACCGATACACCCGATGACATCGGCGTTCCAGAAGAACACGTGCGGCTCATCGTCGAAGAGACCGCCAAGCGAGCAGGTCAGCCCGTCGCCGCCCACGCCCAGGGGCCCGAGGGCATCAAGGCCGCTATCCGCGGCGGAGTGCGCTCCGTCGAACACGGTTACGGAATCGACGATGAAGGCATCGAGCTCATGCTCGAACACGGCACCTTCCGCGTCCCCACGCTCAGCAGCGCACTGCGGATACCGGACCCGAAGAACGTGCCCGGCTATCTGTACGAGAAGAAGGTCAAGTGGTCAGCGATCGCACGCGAACGTGTCGCCGTTGCCATGGCCGCCGGGGTGAAGGTCGCACTGGGAACCGACGCTGGGGTGTGCCCGCACGGGCTCAACCTGCGCGAGGAGATGCACGCCGTCGAACTCAGTCTGACACCGATGCAGGCGATCGTGGCCGGCACGAAGAACGCGGCCGAACTGCTGCGGCTCTCAGCCGACGTCGGCACTCTCGAGGAAGGCAAACTCGCCGACCTCGTCGTTGTCGACTTCGATCCGCTGGCCGATATCACTGCGTTGGCTGAACCCGACAACGTCAAGGCCGTCGTCCAGGGCGGATCCCTGGTCAAGGACTCTGCCGGCTGGTTCGGCTCCGCCGCTGTCACCTCGGCGCTCGGATGATATTGACTCCGCCACGCACTATTTGCACACCAGCTCCACCCACCATCTCGACCACAGAAGAGGTACCTCAATGACGACTGACTTCCGGACAGAGGCCCTGTCCCTGACCACCGAACTGCGTGACCTGCGCCGCGAGCTCCACCGCAACCCCGAGCTGGGACTCGAGCTGCCCTTCACTCAGCAGAAGGTCCTCGACGCGCTCGAGGGTCTGCCGCTCGAGATCACCACAGGTCAGGACCTCAGCTCGGTCGTCGCCGTGCTCCGCGGCGGCAAACCCGGTCCCACGGTTCTGCTGCGCGGAGACATGGATGCCCTGCCCGTCACCGAAGCCACCGGACTCGACTACGCATCGATCAACGGAAACATGCACGCCTGCGGTCACGACCTGCACGTGACGGGTCTGGTGGGAGCGGCCAAGCTCCTGTCCGCTCATCAGGCAGAGCTGGCCGGGACGGTGGCATTCATGTTCCAGCCCGGCGAAGAGGGACCGGGCGGAGCCCAGCGCATGCTCGACGAAGGGATGTTCGAGACCATCGGATCGACTCCCGACTCCGCCTACGCTATCCACGTCGCCCCGGGAGTTCCCGGCACATTCGTCGGTCGCCCCGGCACGGTCATGGCCGGAGCCAATACGCTGCACGTGACGATGCACGGCAAAGGTGGGCACAGCTCCCGCCCCGAGGACGCCACCGATCCCATTCGTCCGCTCCTGGAGTTCGGCCAGGCACTGTATTCGATGATCACCGGATCGTTCAGCGTCTTCGATCCCATCGTCGCCGAGGTGACTCAGCTGGAGGCCGGCACCGCCGTCAACATCATTCCCGCGACGGCGAAGCTCGGCGCCTCCGTGCGTACCATGTCGGCCGAGACGACGAAGAAGTTCCCTGTAGCCGCGACTCGCCTGGCAGAGTCGATCGCCGCCGCACACGAATGCACCGCCGAGGTGGTGTGGACCGAGCAGTACCCCGTGACGGTCAATGACGCGCAGGAAATCGAGTTCGTTGCCGAGACGCTGACCGAAGCCTTCGGGGCGCATCGCTACGTGACCGCCCCGAACCCGGTCATGGGTTCCGAGGACTTCTCCTTCGTGCTCAATGAGGTACCTGGGGCGTTCCTCTTCATGTTCGCCTCTCCGGAGGACGTCGATCCTGCAACCGCAGCGACGAACCACTCGCCTGAGGTCCTCTTCGACGACGCACACCTGCCGGACCAAGCGGCAGCGCTGGCCACCCTAGCCTGGCAACGAACGCTGCGAGGCTGAGTCCTGGCCTGAGGCGCACAGGCCTGAGGTACACAGGCCTGCGCTGGCTTGCGAGGGGCCAGGTCAGACGGTGTCGCCGTCCTCGTCGACAGAGTGGACCCGGTCCTCGCGCATGCTCACCTTGTCCACGCCGGACAGTTCCATCAAGGGAGGGATCAGGAGGTGCAGGGGAGGTCTGCCCTCGAACTTCACGTCGATCTGGACCATCTTCACTCCGTCCTCCGATTCGAAGCGTTTGGAGTCGAGGATCGTGTTCGAATACCCCATGTTTCCGGCCACGGCGAGGATATCGCGGAGGATCCCGGACCCATCCTTATAGGCGATGCGCAGCAGCTTGCGGTGCGAGTCGTCGGGGATACGGCGGATCAGGGGAGCGATGACGAACAGAGTCAGCAGGTGGAGTGCGGTGAGCATCATGGCCAACGACAGCATTCCCGCGCCGCAGGCCATGCCCACGGCGGCCGTGACCCACACAGTGGCGGCCGTCGTGAGACCGCGCACCATGTTCCGGCCCTTGAAGATGACACCCGCACCAAGGAAGCCGATGCCCGATACGATCTGCGCGGCGATCCGCGACGGATCCAGGCGAGCCTCGTCGCCGAGCACGGCGGCGAACCCGTAGGCGGAGACCAGCGTGAACGCGCACGTGCCGATGCCCACGAGAACGTGTGTGCGATAGCCGGCGCTCTTCTGCCGGAACTGCCGTTCGAAGCCGATCAGCGAGCACAGGACGAAGCTGGCCAGGAGCAGTTCCGCCTCGACGAGGCCGGTCGGACCGAAGAATTCGATGTGAGAGCCCATAGTGCTTCTGACTTTAGCCCCTCATCTGTGCACGACGTCGCCTTTCGCATTGAACACCGGGCACTGAACACCGCACCACACGTCAGAACAGGCCAGCGCCGAGGTGGTTGTCCACCTCGGCGCTGGCCTGTCTGGGTCGCGCGGGAACTGCAATCAACCGATCACACAGTGGCGATCACACGGTGTTGATCACACAGTGGCGATCACACAGTGGAGGGGATCCACTCCTGCTGATCGGATGACTCGGACCGATCGGCCGCCTCGGCGGGGCGATTGCTCATGCCATCGCCTGCGGTCGGTGCCATCGTGGGCCTGGAGGAGAGCCGGTGGTAATCGTTCGGATCGTCTTCGACGATCGTCGACTGCACGGTCTGGCCCGACTGTCCGAACTGGCTCGACTCGCTGCCTTCCGATGGTGCAGGACCCGTTGATGATTCAGAACCCTGTGCTGACTTAGGCCCTTCGAGGGCCTTGGCCTGCTTCCGGGCCTGCTTCTTCTGCTCCCGCTCACGCTCGAGGTGGAGGTTGCCGAAGTCTTGCTCGGTCCGCGGCGGCTTAATGCTGTCGATGAGGAACACCAGCGCCAGGGACACGAGGCCCCAGAGTCCGAGGACCTGCATATGCTCGGTGACCACATCGCTGTCGAAGTAGATGATCGAACGAATGGTCTCCACCGCGGCTGCCATCGGCAGGAAGTCGTGCAGCGTGGTGAAGAACGACGGGATCATGTACTCGGAGATCGCCCCGTTCGAGGCGGGCATTCCGGCAAACATCAGTGTGCCGATGACCGGAATGATCGCGAGCATGCCGATGAGTCTCTCGAAGACCATTGCAAACATGGCGATGCAGAAGATCGCGATGATCCCGGCTCCCCACAGCTGCGCGAAATGACCGTCGACGGCACCGGTGATCGGGCCGGCGATGAGGGCGACGACCAGAGACATGAACGGTGCGTACACAGCGGTCAGGGGAATCATCCGCTTCAGCGGTCGACTCCACGGGTTTGCATTTGCGCCGACGATGACGACCATAAAACCAGCCAGGATCCAGCCCATGGCGATGTACATGACGACCACGCCGTTCTTGTCCCGATCCGGCAGGGGCGCAACGTTGTCGACGTCGAGCTCCATGTCCTGCGCCGAGGCGACCTGATCGAAGATCCGGTTGACGACCTGGTAGGCGCTGTTGTTCCCGGCCTCGTTCGCGATGAGACCGAACTCGGCGTTCTTCTGCGTCGGCAGGACGAGAGCCGCGACCTCGTCACGGTCTTCGACCTGAGCTCGTGCCTCTTCCTTGTCCGACGTGGCGGTGAAGTCGAACATGTTCTTGCCCATTGACTTCTCGAGGTCGGCGATGGTGTCCTTCGCCTGCTCGGTCGAGGAGCCGACCACAGTCACGGGCATGTCCTTGGGCGTGGGGGAGCCCATCGCGCCGAGCATGAAGGTGAGCATCATCGTGACCATCGCCAAGGGGAAGACGATGAGTGAGATGTAGCGCCACACCTTCGAATCCGGGCGCCGACCACCGTGCAGCGAGGGAATATTGACATCCAGCGGCTTCGGATCCGGATTGCGTCGGTGGGAGATGAAGTCATAGGCCTTCGTCAGCAGCAGACCGACGACGGCTCCGATGGCCAGGACCAGGAGGTGCTCGGTGACTCCTGCGCCGTCGAAGTACAGCACGGATCGCAGTGCTTCGCCGATCGCGGGCATGGGCAGAATCTCGTGCGTGAAGCGGTAGAACGCCGGCATCGTGTACACGGGGTAGGACAGGTTCGACGACGGCATACCGAGGACCATGAGGAAGAAGATGCCGACGATCACGCCCAAGGCACCGACGATTCGGGTGATGAACAGCTGCATGCAGGAGATCGCGAACACGCCCAACCAGGCTATGCCGAGGACTGGGACAGTGTCCTTGACATCGACGATGTCGAGAATCGGGCAGACAACCGTCCAGACCAAGCCGGCGATCACCGCGGCCCAGGCTCCGAGGATGGGGACGATGCGTTTGAACTTCAGCAGTTCGGGCGAATTCGAGCGCAGCACGCTGAAGGGCAGGTATCCGGCCATGACGATGGCTGTCATGAGGAACATTGCCCCGAGTCCCGACGGATCGTTGTCCGGCAAGGACGCAATGTCCTCGGTGGCGACGTCGAGGCCCTCTTCCTGCAGGGCGGGCATGACGAGACCGGTGACCGTCGTCTGCTGTTGAACTCCGGCACCTCCGGCGGTGTAGAGCGTGGCCTTATCGCCCTCGATGACAACCGCCGCCGAGGCTTCGCGATCGTAGACCATCTCACGTGCGGTGTGAGCATCCTCGACCGTGTCGACGTCGAGGGCATCCGGTTCGGCACCGTCGAGTGCGAACTTGATGTCCGCGGCCTTCGAATCCGAACCGGCCACCACGACGGGCATGTCGTTGGCCGAGGGGGAGTGCATGGTGCCGAGGTAGCCCGTGATCATCATGCCCACCATGATGAGCGGCATGATGAAGATCGCTGCCGTCCGGCCGATCAGCTCTGCCTTGGCGCGTTTGGCGGCTGCAGCCTCTGCATCGGCATCGGTGGTGTGCTGCTCGTTCGTCGACTGCGGTGCCTGGTCGTGGTCCTGGCTGTCGTCGTAGTCGTGATCGTGCCTGGTGTCGTGTGAGTCATGCTCACGGGCCTCGCGGCGGGTGAGCGGCGGTGGTGGTGTGGCCACTGTCGTCCTCCTGATGGATCGGAAGTCGAGTGATCACCGTTGACCACCTTGAACTCGACTACTTTAAGACACGTGACTTAGAATTGTGAAATCGACAGAGATTTGCCAAGGTGAGGGCGATGCTCGCCGAGGTGGTCAGGCCGCTGATATCGCGGCAGGGAGTCCGCGTCGTGAGCCACTTGAGAATGAAAGAATAGGGACTATGGGAAGCCAGAGTGACAGAGCGCGCGAGGTGCTGCTCAACTCCGCAGAGGAGCTCTTCGCCATCCACGGCATCGATGCGGTGTCGAATCGCCGCATCGTCGACTATGCCGGGGCTGCGAATCATTCCGCGATCTCATACCACTTCGGAGGGCGAGACGGTCTGCTGCGCGCACTTATGGAGCGTCATGTCGCCGCGATGTCCCTGCGCCGAGACGATTACATCGCTGGCCTGGGGGAAGCTCCGAGCATTCATGATTACGTCCGCAGCAGAATGGGCCCGTTGTTCGATGTTCTCGCCGATCTGCCGCGGCCCAGCTGGCGTGCACAGTTTCTCGCGCAGATGGGAATCGTGCCCTCAGCCGTCGAGATTATGAAGTCCGTGTTGGCTGAGTCCTCGCTGCCTGACGGGTTGAGATTCATCCACGGCGAGATGGAGGGTATTCCCGAAGGGGTCCTGCGCGGCCGGGCCTATCTGCTGGCCCATATGGTCACCAGCGCGTGTTCTGACCAAGAGGTGAGGATGAATGAGGGGACCCACAAAGGTGACTGGGAGCAGGTGGGGCGATTCCTCATCGATGCCGCCGCTGGCATGATCGCAGGCCCCGTGACATCACCGGACGGTGCGATCCGCTATCCCTCGATTCCGTACCTGTAACGGGTGGCTGCGCGAGGATAAATGTCTTGCGGGACTGAATCAGTCGCAGCCTTCGGGCCCGCACACTGCGCCATCGCGAAAGGCTTCGTCTCCGCCGGCAAGCACTGTGAGCTTCTGGCTTTCTCCCCACGCGGTCTCGAGCGCTTGTGTGAATGCCTCGGGAGGCTGGGCGCCGGAGATTCCGTATTTGCGGTCGATGACGAAGAACGGGACTCCGTTGGCACCCAGTGCCTGAGCCTCGGCGATGTCGGCCTTCACCTCGGCGGTGTACTCATCGGTGGAGAGGACGCGACGGGCCTCGTCGGCGTCGATGCCAACGGCGCGGGCCACCTCGGCGAGATACTCGACGTCACCGATGTTGCGGCCCTGCTCGAAATGACCGGACAGAAGGGCTTCCTTGGCCTGGCTCATAACCCCGTGGGACTTGGCCAAGTGGAGGAAGCGATGAGCAGTGAAGCTGTTGGCCACGACGATGGAATCAAAGTCATAGTTCAGGCCCTCGCCAGCGGCCTGCGCGGTGACGTGATCGAACATCTGTCGAACCTGCTCGGCGGGCATGCCCTTGGCCTGGCTGAGGTAGTCGGTCTCGGTTCCCGCATAGTGCTCGGGCAGGCTCGGGTCGAGCTGGTAGCTGCGCCATTCGACCTCGACGTCGTCCTTGTGCGCGAAGCCGTCCAAAGCGGTCTCGAAGCGACGTTTTCCGATGAAGCACCAAGGGCAGGCGATGTCCGACCAGATTTCAATCCTCATGACAGCTAGAACCCGAGCGTGAGACGGGTTATTCCCCGGTCTTGGGTGCTGGAGCGAGCGCTGGCCTGGTGGGTTCGAATCAGAACAGTGCTTCCTGTGGCGGGGGAGTCAGGCTTGCGGCTTGAGCTGCGGTCGACGTTGCGGCCCCGGACCGCGTCCGGTCTCCGCGCTTCGTCATCGGGTAATCATCGTCGGCGGAGCCGCGCAGGTCGTAGGCGTCGATGAGCGGATTGATGCGCCGGCTCAGCCAGGCGCGGTACTCCTTCGACGCATAGGAGGACTTCGCATACATCCGGCGGTAACGGGGGAGCAGCTCGGGATGTTCGCGTTCGAGCCATTCGAAGAACCACTCGCGAGCACCCGGTCGGAGATGCAGGGCACCATAGACCACGCGGCTCGCGCCGGCCTCCTTGATGGCGCTCAGCGCGGCATCAAGATGGTCCATGGAGTCGGTGAGCTTCGGCATCACTGGCATGAGGAAGACCGTGACGTTGAAGCCGAGGTTCGCGGCCGCTCGTACTGTTGCCAGGCGTGCTGTCGTCGTCGGTGTGCCCGGTTCGATCGTCTGCTGGAGGGTGTCGTCAAAGACGGCGATCGACATGCTGATCTCGACATCGACGTCCTCCCTGGCGCGGGCGAGCAGCGGCAGGTCGCGGCGCAGCAGCGTGCCCTTCGTCAGCACTGACATCGGGGTGCCGTGCTCGGCCAGAGCGGTGATGATGCCAGGCATGAGAGAGTAGCGGCCCTCGGCTCGCTGGTAGGGATCCGTGTTCGTGCCCAGGGCCACCAGCTCACGTGCCCACTTCGGTTTGGCCACCTCGGCGGCGAGGACCTCTGGGGTGTTGACCTTGACGATGACCTGCCTGTCGAAGTCCTGCCCGGAATCAAAATCGAGGTAGCGGTGAGTGCTGCGGGCGAAGCAGTACACGCAGGCATGAGAGCACCCGCGGTAGGGGTTGATCGTCCAGGTGAAGGGCATCGAACTGGCCGCGGGCACCTTGTTCAGGGCCGACTTCGCCAGCACTTCGTGGAAGGTGACGCCTGCGAACTCCGGTGTTCGAACACTGCGCACGAGTCCTTTGAGGCCGAAGAGCTCGGCGGGTGGGGCAGTGGTGGCTGATTCGACCAGGCCCGCTTCTGCACCAGCTGACGCTGCGCCAGTCTGTGGACCAGGTGTCGGGGTAAGCGTGCTCTGCTGATTCCACCTCATGACTACATTCGAACATGTGTTCGAGTGCGAGTCAAGGGTGCTCGAGGTGGGATGTGACGCGGTCTAGGGGGCTGTCATGCCCTTGAACTCGCTGCGATGGAAGACGAGCGCATCGGTGTTCGGTGGGTCATCAGCCCGAACGTCTGCGCCCTCCAGGCTGTTGGTGTCGAGGATTTCGAGCAGCGCGACGGTGTGGTCGCCTGCCTCGACCTCGTTGTAAAGACGCGTCCACAGGTGGGCAGGGCTGCCGGGAATGGTCAGCGCACCATCGGTGGTGATCACGGGGTCGATCCCAGAGAATCGCGAGGCACGATCCTTCGAAGCCAGCTGCCTGACCAGGAGCGACTGATGGGCGCCGAGGAGGGAGACTCCCAGTGCGGGTGCTGCCCGCAGCAGCGGCCACGTGCTCGAGGTGGTCTGCACCGCAACGCTGATCAATGGCGGGTCGAGTGAGACACCTGCGGTCACTGTTGAGGCGACCAGTCCGAGGGGTGTGCCGTCGACTTCGGCGCCGATGAGTGCGACGGCCTGGGGGAAGTGGGAGAAGGTCTCACGCAGAGCATCCGGTGACACGGCTGCGGCTCGTGCGATCGTCGTCATGAACTTGCCTCCGGTGGAATTGGGCTGTTGAGCGGCTGTGATTGCTGAGATCTTCCGCTCAACAAAGCCTTACTGATCTCAAGCGATCATCACAGATATCGCCGACAAGTGCATCCCGATGTGACACCAGTGAGTCTTCGTGCGTCCCCATATGACGATCAAAGTCCAACAGTGACGCGGCGGCGACACGAACCGCCACAGAGTCCCTGGATTGCTCAACGAAACTCAGACACTGATAAAGCACCTGACCACGGTAAAGCACCAGGTTCTGAAGAGACACCCTGACCACGTCGATGAGGGAGAACCCCATGTCACAGACCTCCGCAGTGGAGACGATCACCCCGGACCCACCTCGGCGATTCCTGGACGGGAAGAAGCGCGTGCTCGCCTCGGCCTTCGCCGGCACCACCATCGAGTGGTATGACTTCTACCTCTACGGCACCGCCGCCGCACTCATCTTCAACGTCCAGTTCTTCCCCAGCGGCAGCGAACTCGGCAGCAGCCTTGCCGCATTCGCCAGCCTCGCCGTCGGATTCTTCGCCCGACCGTTGGGCGGCATCATCGCCGGACACCTGGGCGACCGAGTCGGACGCAAGGCCCTACTCGTCGTCTCTCTGCTGTCCATGGGCATCGCCTCGACGCTCATCGGCCTGGTGCCGAACTTCAACACCATCGGCTGGTGGGCCGCTGCCGCACTTGTCGTCCTGCGCATCGTCCAGGGACTCTCCGCCGGCGCGGAATGGGGAGGATCGGCACTGCTCTCGGTCGAACACGCACCCCCACGCAAACGCGGCCTGTTCGGATCCTTCACCCAGATCGGATCCGCCGCGGCGTCTCCGATGCCCCGGAGTTCCAGGAACTCAAGGACTCCGGCAACGTCGCCAAGGCACCTCTGCGCGACGTCCTGACCAAGCACCCACGCGTCCTCCTGGTCACGATCGGCCTGCGCCTGGCACAGAACAGCGTCTTCTACCTCATCACCGTCTATATGCTCAGCTACCTGGCCGAGAACCGCGACGACTCGACCGCCGGCGTCACCGCCGTGATGATCGCCTCCGCCATCGGCCTGTTCACCGGGCCTCTGTGGGGATGGATCTCTGACAAGGTCGGTCGCAAACGCGTGACCATCGGCGGCATCATCGGGGTGGCCGTCTTCGGGTGGATCTTCTTCGCCTTCCTCGACGCCGGCCCACTGGCGTTCCTGCCCATCGTCGTCATCCTCGGCATGAACCTCGCCCACGACGCCATCTACGGACCCCAGGCGGCCTGGTTCGCCGAGCAGTTCCCCATCGAGATCCGCTACTCGGGCGTGAACATGGGCTACCAGCTGGGCACTGTCATCGGCGGAGGCATCATGCCGATGGTCGCAACACTCCTCTACGTCGTCGGCGGCCACTCACCGTGGCTGATCTGCGGCTACCTCACCCTGCTGTGCCTGCTTTCACTCATCGCAGCACTGGCGGCGAAGGACCCCGCCCGGGAGCTGGCGATCAGCGCCCGCGCGGGCGACTGAGCTCGCACCTGACTCCTACTGACCTGCCACCTGACACCGACAAGGAAAGAGACACACGATGACGAAACCGATCATTCTCAATGCCTTCGACATGATGACACCGGTCCACCAGTCACCAGGACTGTGGCGCCACCCGGAATCACGAGTCGAGGAATTCACCCAGCTGAACTTCTGGACCGATCTGGCCAAGACCCTCGAGGAAGGAGGATTCTCCTCCCTGTTCCTCGCCGACATCCTCGGCGTCTACGACGTCTACGGAGGCAATGCCGACGTCACCAACCGCGGGGGAGTCCAGTTCCCCCTCCTCGACCCGCTCGTTGCGGTGCCCGCCATGGCAGCGGTGACGAAGACGCTGGGATTCGGTGTGACCGCCTCGGTGACCTACGAACAGCCCTACCTGCTGGCCAGGACGCTGACGACCCTCGACCACTTCACCAACGGGCGCGTGGCGTGGAACATCGTCACCAGCTACGTGGACTCCGCGGCACGCAACCTGGGACTAGAAGGCCAGATCCCACACGATGAGCGCTACGACCGGGCCGAAGAGTACATGGACATCATGTACAAGCTCTTCGAAGGCTCCATCACGCCAGAGGCACTTCGCGCCGACGCCGAGGCCAATGTCTTCGTCGACCCCGACCAGGTTCGCGATATCAATCACGAGGGCAAGTTCTTCACCGTCCCCGGGCAGGCGCTCGCCGTGCCCGGCCCGCAGGGAACACCGCTGCTGTTCCAGGCCGGCGCCTCCAAGCGCGGACAGGAATTCGCCCTCGACCACGCCGAGGCGATCTTCTTCTCCGGACCCACCCCGGAGATCCTGCGCACCTGGGTCGACAAGGTCCGCGACGGACTCGAAGAACGCGGACGGGCCCGCGACAGCGTGAAGATCTTCGCGCTCGCCACCGTCGTCGTCGACGACACCGACGAAGCCGCAGAGGCCAGGCTCGCCGACTACACGCGCTACGTCGACACCGAATCCGCACTCTCCCTCTTCGGAGGCTGGACCGGCGTCGACCTCTCAGGTGCCAAGCCCGAAGACCCGCTGGAATACGTGGCCACCGACGCGAACCAGTCCGCGCTCGCCTCATTCACCACGATGGCCGGTGATAAGACCTGGACCATCCGCGACCTCGCCGAGTTCGTCGCCATCGGCGGACGTGGACCGGTCATCACCGGTGCACCCGCAACGATCGCCGACGAGTTCGAACGTTGGATGGACGAGGCCGACATCGATGGTTTCAACATCGCCGCGGCCGTCCGCCCTGCCGACGCCGAACGGTTCACGAAGTACGTCTCGCCCGAACTGCGTCGTCGCGGTCTCCTGCCCGAACCCGTCGAAGGTGCCACAGTCCGTGAGCAGCTCACGGGACAGGGACCCCGGCTGGCCGATGATCACAAGGGTGCAGGATTCCGGCTGGGATCTGACGCTCTGGTGTGAGCCTGCGCGGGCAAGTTCGACTAGGTGGCCGGTAGATGAGCATTTCGCAGTTGACCTGCGAGTTCATCTGCCGGCCACTTCTGGTGGATAATGGTCTGCGGCCATTTTCCGATCCGCCGATCACCTGAGGATCCCGCATGAGCGCTGCGACGCCCAAGACAACTGCCGAGGCCACCTCGGCGCCCGCCTACAAACGCAAGGCGCTCTTCGCCGCGGCTGTCGGATACGGGCTCGACGGCTTCGATCTGCTCATCCTCAGCTTCGCCCTCGGCGGGATCATCGCCACCTTCGGACTCAGCGACGTCGAGGCAGGGTCACTGTCGACGATCACCCTCTTCGGAGCGGTCCTCGGCGGCATCATCTTCGGATCACTGGCCGACCGCTACGGTCGCGTCCGGGTTCTGACCTGGACCGTTCTCATCTTCGCCGTGTTCACCGGACTGAGCTCAATCGCGCAGGGATACTGGGACATGGCCGCCTACCGGTTCATCGCCGGCATCGGAATCGGCGGCGAGTTCGGCATCGGCATGGCATTGGCCGCCGAGGCGGTGCCGGCCAACCAGCGTGCCCGAGCCACCTCATGGGTGGGCGTGGGATTCCAGATCGGCGTCTTCGCCGCCGCGATCGTCTCCGCTCCGGTGATCGCCCTGTGGGGTTGGCGGGCGCTGTTCGTCATCGGTCTCTTCCCCGCCATCTTCGCCTTCGTCATTCGCCGAGGTGTCGAAGAGCCCGACAAATTCGTGCAGTCCCAGCGGGGCCAGACAGCGGGGGAGTCGGGAGACTCAGCGGAGCTGCCGACATTCGGCGCGAAGATCCGTGCGCTGGTCAAGGACAGGGCGACCGTGAAGATCACCTTCGCGTTGATCGTCCTCTCGACGGTGCAGAACTTCGGGTACTTCGGCATCATCGCCTGGCTGCCCAACTATCTGTCGGAGAAGATGGACCTCGGCGTGACGAAGGGATCACTGTGGACGGCGGTGACGGTGATCGGAATGCTCGCCGGCATCCTCATCTTCGGTCAGGTCGCCGACCGACTGGGCAGGCGTCCTGCCTTCTGGATCTTCCAGGCCGGGGCGATCGTGTCGATCCTCGTCTACAGCCAGATGACCGACCCGAGTGCACTGCTCATCGGCGGCTTCTTCATGGGTGCCTTCGCCAACGGCATGCTCGGCGGTCATGGTGCCCTGCTGGCAGAGATGTACCCCACTCAGGTGAGAGCCACGGCCCAGAACGTCGTGTTCAACATCGGACGCGCTCTCGGCGGACTCGCGCCAGTGGTCATCGCGCTGCTGGCGGACTCCTTCGGCTTCGCCTTCGCTTTCGCGCTGCTGCCGACCATCTACATCATCCAGTTCCTCGCCATGTTCCTGCTCCCGGAGAAGCGCGGCGTCGAACTGGAATAGGGCGACAGCCCCGGCAATCAGCGGTCCGTGACATTTTGTGACGGCCGGGGGAGTGGGCGGGCACGTGCCCAGACCATACTGAGCGATTGTGAATAGTCCAGAACCTGCCGGCACCTCGGCGCACGCACCCCAGACCACCAGCACCGGAGGATCGTCTTCGCGGATCATCCGCAGCGCCTCCGACATCCATTCGGTCCTCGCCGAATTCGGATCCCAGGGCACGAAGACCAAGGCAGTCATCATCCTCGCCCTCGGCGGGATCTTCATGGACGCCTATGACTTCTCCTCCTTGGCCTTCGGCATCACTGCGATCAAGGAGCAGTTCGGGCTCTCCGGTTTCATGACCGGGCTCGTCAACGCCTCGATTATGGTCGGAGCAGTCATCGGTGCTCTCTTCGGCGGATACCTCGTCGACCGCTTCGGGCGCTACAAACTGTTCATGGCCGACATGGTCTTCTTCGTCGTCGCCGCCATCGGCTGTGCCGTGGCTCCCAACGAATGGGTCCTCATCTTCTTCCGGTTCATCATGGGCATCGGTGTGGGCCTCGACCTGCCGGTGGCGATGGCCTTCCTCGCCGAGTTCTCCAAACTCAAGGGCAAGGGAAACCGCTCTCAGCGCGTCAACGCCTGGTCACCTGCCTGGTACATCGCAACGGGCATCGGGTATCTGGTCGTCCTCATCATCTTCGTCACCCTGCCCTATGACCAGCACGCCATCCTGTGGCGAATCGTCGTCGGCTTCGGTGCAGTTCCCGCCCTCATCGTGCTCCTCGTCCGCCGCCGCTACCTCGCCGAATCACCGGAGTGGCTGGCCAACCAGGGCGACCTGCGCGCGGCCGTGGACGTCATGCGCTCACACCACAACCTCGATGTCAGGCTCGCAGACGACGCGAAACGCAGCCCATCGGAATCGACGGATACGGTGGAATCGGCTGATACGATCGCGAACGAAACATCCACTCCGCAAGCACCCACGAGCCAAGCATCTCAGCCTCAAGCGCCCAAGCGCGGAGGCAAGTGGAGCGGGTTCGCAGAACTCTTCGCCCCGCAGTACCGCGTGCGCACGATCGTCGCCCTCTGCGTGTCCGTGTTCTCCACCTTCGGCTACAACGCCGTCGCCTACGGCACCCCGCTGATCATCACGACGCTGTTCCACCAGACTCCGCTGGTCACGATCATCGCCTCACTCGTCATCAACCTCGGGTTCGGGGCCATCGGCGGACTCTTGGGCATGACGATCGTCAACCGGTTCGGCACCCGCCGCATCACGCTCGTGGGCTTCGCGATCCAGGCCGTCGCACTGGCCCTGCTGGCCATCGTCGGCATCCCGACCGGTGCCCTCGTCTTGGTATCGGTGGCAATGCTCGCGGCCTTCGTCTTCGCGCAGGCAGGTGGGCCCGGAGCCAACCTGATGAACTACGCCACCCTGTCCTACCCGACGAGGCTGCGTGGAATCGGCATCGGATTCAACCAGTCCGTGCTGCGTGCGTTCTCGATCGTCTCCCTCATCATGTTCCCGATCCTGGCCGGTTCGATGGGCACCGGAGTCTTCTGGATTGTTGCCTGCGCACCGCTGGCCGGAGCCATCGCCGTGGGCATCGTCAAGTGGGATCCGACGGCCAAGGACGTAGAAGAAGAATAAATGGTATGCCAAAAATCTGATGGCTGAACTGTCGGGTTCAAGCCCGTGACCAGCGGCTGAGCCGCTCGCACGATCCCTGTAGTTGAGCGTATCGACGGCTCTGTTGCAAATGTGTCATTGCGCACAGTCTGTGACTGGGGTTACGCTGAGTTCGAAAGAACCCGCCGTCGCAGCGCAGTGGTATTCAATTTGGTATCCCAGCTCTGTGCCCTGCAGATTTGAGTGACACCCATGTCAAAGACCGAGGCCACGCAGGACTCCGCACCGAAGTGGATGGGGCCGAGCCCCGAACAGCTGGCGGCGCATCGCATCAGTCCCCGGTTCTACAACTCGGATCTGGCGCCCAGTCGCAAAGAAGGGCGCAGTTGGACGGCCTACAGTGTCTTCACTCTCTGGGCCAACGACGTTCACTCGCTGGGCAACTACGGGTTCGCTCTCGGACTCTTCGCCCTGGGCCTGGGGGCCTGGCAGATCCTCGTGGCGCTGCTCGTCGGTGCCGCACTGCTCTTCTTCCTGCTCACGCTCTCCGGCTTCATGGGTCACAAGACGGGCGTGCCCTACCCGGTGATGAGCCGCATCGCCTTCGGCGTCCACGGCGCGCAACTGGCGGCATCTGTGCGCGGAATCGTCGCCATCGCCTGGTTCGGCATCCAGACCTACCTGGCCTCGAGCGTCCTCAACGTCCTGCTCATCACCCTCATTCCCGGTCTCCAGGCGTGGGCCGACACCGAGTTCCTCGGACTCTCCGGGCTGGGCTGGTTCTCGTTCACGCTGCTCTGGATCGTCCAGGTCATCATCGTCAGCTACGGCATGGAGATGATCCGAAAATACGAGGCGATCGCCGGACCGATCATCCTCGTCACCTTCGTCTTACTGGCCATCTGGATGCTCTCCCGCGTCGACTTCTCCATCTCCTGGGCCAGAGAGGACGCCCTGTCCGGGTGGCCGATGTGGATGCACATCCTCGGCGGTGGGTCCCTGTGGGTCGCGATCTACGGCACCTTCGTCCTCAACTTCTCCGACTTCACCCGCGCTGCGAAGAAGAAGGGATCGATCGTCGTCGGCAACTTCTGGGGCATCCCGATCAACATGCTCGTCTTCGGCCTCGTCGTGATCTCCCTGGCCGCAGCTCAGTACAAGATCGACGGCACGGTCATCACCTCACCGGCCGACATCGTGCAGACCATCGGCAACCCGATTCTGCTGGCGCTGGCCTCCCTGGCGCTGCTCATCCTCACCGTCGCGGTCAACCTCATGGCGAACTTCGTCGCTCCGACCTACGCGTTGACGAACATGTTCCCGCGTCATCTCAACTTCCGCAGTGCGGCCATCATCAGCGCGGTCATCGGGTTCGTCATCCTGCCCTGGAACCTCTACGACTCACCCGTCGTCATCGTCTATTTCCTGGGCGGACTCGGCGCTCTGTTGGGACCCCTATTCGGCGTCATCATGGTCGACTACTGGGTGATCAGGAAGACGAAGGTCAACGTTCCCCAGCTCTACACCGAGGCGGGAGACGGCGAGTACTTCTACCACCGCGGAGTCAACTGGCGAGCCATCGGCGCCTTCATCCCCGCCTCCGTCATCTCCCTCGTCTTCGCTCTGGTCCCGGCATTTGCCGGACTCTCGGAATTCTCCTGGTTCAGCGGAGCAGGCATCGCGGCCATCATCTACTTCATCATCGCCCGCCGGAACTTCACCTTCCGCGAGGTCGACGGCGAAGAGATCGCCGTCCCCACCACACACTGATTGAGAGCCCTGCCATGAGAATTCTCATCGTCAACGTGAACACGACTGAGTCGATGACTGAGGGCATCGCCCGCGCGGCACGAGAAGCTGCCTCGGCGGGCACCGAGATCATTGCACTGACCCCCACCTTCGGAGCCGAATCCTGCGAAGGCAATGTCGAGAGCTATCTCGCGGCGCTGGGTGTCATGGACGCGGTGATGAAATATCCGGGGGAGTTCGACGCCGTCGTCCAGGCCGGGTACGGAGAACATGGGCGCGAAGGACTCCAGGAACTCCTCGACGTGCCCGTCATCGACATCACCGAGGCGGGAGCAGCGCTGGCGATGTTCCTCGGCCACAGGTACGCGGTCGTCACGACGCTCGATCGCACCGTTCCCCTGATCGAGGACCGGCTCCTCTTAGCGGGACTCAACACGCACTGCACCTCGGTTCGTGCCTCCGGGATGGCCGTGCTCGAGTTGGAGAATCAGCCTGAGCGCGCCGTAGAGGCGATCGCTGATCAAGCCGCCGAGGCGGTCGAACGTGACCGTGCAGAGGCCATCGTCCTCGGGTGCGGGGGAATGGCCGATCTTAAGCAGGTCATCGTCGAACGCTGCGATGTCCCCGTCGTCGACGGGGTCACCGCCGCAGTGAAGCTGGCCGAATCGTTGGTCGGCCTGGGACTGAAGACCTCGAAGGTGAGGACCTACGCGCCGGCTCGTCCGAAGCAGTTGAGCGGTTGGCCCTTCAGCGCAGCGTGACCTCAGCAGTGTGTGAACTCAGTCCTCGTGTGACTCGGTTCCTTCGGCTGACTCAGTTTCCTCGCGTGACTCAGTTCCCTCATCGACAGCCTTGGCGAGGCGTTCCTTGTGCTTGTCGTGCTGCTCCTGGCTCGTCCCGAGGTGCCGGGCGGCCAGATCCCTGACCTTTGTCTGATCGCGATGGGCGATGGCGTCGTAGAGCTGAGCATGCTCGGTGGCGACGAAGTCGAGGTCATCGTGCTGGCTCAGCTGCCAGCGCATACGGGAGTCGAGGAGCTCACCGATCTCGGCCAGGAGCCGGTTGCCGGAGAGCTCGGTGACGATGGCATGGAAGTCCGCGGCCGAACGGTGGGCGCCGACCACATCGCCGGCCTTCGACAGTTCCTTGCCCTTGGCCATGGTGGCCTCGAGCTTGGCCAAACCCTCCCGATTGTGTCGCTGTGCGGCGAGTTCGAAGGACAGGATGTCGAAGACTGTCCGCACTTCGTTGAGGTCGGCGATGTCACTGGGGGAGAACTCGCGCACCGTCGACCAGGTGTTGGGTCGATTCGCCACCAGTCCCTCGGCAGCGAGCTGCTTGAGAGCCTCGCGGATCGGCACACGACTGACCCCGAGCTCGGTGGCCAGGTTCCGCTCCACCAGCTTGCTGCCGGGCAGACGGATTCCGTCGATGATCTCGTTGCGCAGCACTTCGGTGACCCGCACTGTCTCAGAGCGCGGGCAATCGCTGCGAGGACTGTCATTGTTCTTCACCAGGTCATTCTCCCACCAGTGTTCTGCGCAGCGTCAGCGCTTCATGGCTCGGCCGAGGGCATCGAGGCCGACCGATCCCAGGTTCAGCGCCTTGGTATGGAAGGCCTTGAGATCGAAGTCGGCTCCGGCTCCGGCCTCGGCCTCGGCCTTGGCCTCGTCACGGAACTGCTCCCACAGGCGCTGCCCGATCTTGTAGCTCGGGGCCTGTCCCGGCCAGCCGAGGTAGCGGTCGAGTTCGAAGGCGAGGAAAGAGCGGTCCATGGCGACATTGTCGGTGAGGAACTGCCAGGCCTTCTCCCGGTTCCAGGTCCCACCGCCGAGGCTCTCGGGGGCATCGAGTCCCAAGTGGAAGCCGATGTCGAGGACCACGCGGGCCGCGCGCAGACGCTGCGAGTCGAGCATGCCCAGGTAGTCTCCGGGATCGTCGAGGAAGCCGAGGTCGGCCATGAGCTTCTCCGCGTAGAGGGCCCAGCCTTCACCATGTCCGGAGACCCAGCACATGAGTCGGCGCCAGCGGTTGAGGGTGTCAGAGACATAGGTGGCCTGGCCGACCTGCAGATGGTGGCCGGGCACACCCTCGTGATAGACGGTGGTCTTCTCCTGCCAGGTGGCGAACTCGGTGACGCCTTCGGGCACCGACCACCACATGCGGCCCGGCCGGGAGAAGTCGTCGGTGGGGCCGGTGTAGTAGATGCCTCCGGTGGCCGAGGGCGCGATCATGCATTCGATCGTGCGCACCGGCTCGGGAATGTCGAAGTGGGATTTGCCGAGTTCGGTGATCGCTTCATCGGCGATCTTCTGCATCCACTCCCGCAGCCCGTCCGCTCCGTGCAGGGTCCGATCGGGATCGTTGTTGAGCGTCTCCATGACCTCGAACAGATCGGCTACGGGTTGGATCTTCTCCGCGACTTCGCGCTGCTCGGCGTCGATGCGGGCCAGTTCCTCGAGTCCCCATGCGTAGGTCTCATCGAAGTCGACTTCGGCGCCGAGGAAGTCACGCGAATACAGGGCGTAGGCCTCACGACCGCAGGCCTCATTCTCCGGCGCATCCGGGAGAAGTTCGGCAGCCAGAAAATCGGCGAGGTGGGAAAAGGTCTCACGGCCCGCCTCGGCGTGGGTGCTCAGCTGTTCGCGCAGCGACGACGGGACGTCGGTGGCACCGGCGATGAGCTGGTCGAAGTTGCTGCCGGGTTCGGCCAGCGTGCGGGCCTGTTCGATGACCTTCTCGATCTGGATCCGGGCCGCGACCTGGCCGCGGCTCTTGGCCAGGGCCAAGGACTCCTGATAGCCGGCCACGGAGTTCGGGACGGCCTCCATCGTGGTGGCGATGGTCTCCCAGTCCGCGGTGGTTTCGGTGGGCATGAGGTCGAAGGCGTCGCGGATGGACTGCAGGGGAGATTCGATGACGTTGAGGCTCGAATGTTTGAGTCCGGCGTCGAAATAGTCGCGTTCAACGGTCAACCGGTCGCGCATTGCATCGATGGTCACGAGGTCGACGTCGTCGAGTTCGGCCGTCTTCTCAACCTCGGTGAGCTTGGCCAGCGTTTCGACGGTGAGATCGTTGGCGGCAGCCAGACCGGCGGGGGAGAAGTCATCGAAGCCCTTCGCGCCCTCAATGCCGAGGTAGAGGGCGAGGGACGGGGAGAGCGCAAGTGATCTGTCGACGAATTCTTCAGCAACGGCATCAACGGCCGAAGGGGTTCTCTTCTGGGTCATGATTCTCACCCTATATGACTGAGAACACAGCAATCAGGCGCTAGAGCAAGATCACCCTGAGATGGACCGCCGCCGACGGGGACCACCGGATAGCATGGATTGGTTCCCAGCCCGATCTCAGAAATCAGCCCGATCTCAACGATCAGCGATTCGCCGATCACAGCCGATCGACACTGACCGCAGGCACCGATCTCACCGGGCAGGCTGTTCCCACCGGGCAGCTTGGGGACTGAGCGCATCATTCGACAGGAAGAGAGACTGATCTTCAGTGGCACGGGCACAGCTATGGACCAAGGACTTCGTCGTCGGCATCGGTCTCAACCTGTCGATGTCGATGGTGTTCTACCTCCTCATGACGTCCATGGCCGGCTACGCCGTCGCCAGATTCTCCGCAGGCGAGGCCGCTGCCGGCTTCGCGTCCTCCTCCTTCGTCGTGGGTGCCGTCGTCGCACGTGTGCTGACCGGAAAGTACCTGGACTTCATCGGCCGGAGGAAACTGCTCATCATCACGATGGCGATCTCGATCCTCGCCTCCGTGGCCTATATCTTCGCCGACACCCTGGTCTGGCTCCTCGTCATCCGCATCATCCACGGCATCGCCTTCGGAGCCGGCAACACGGCCATCATGACCGCGATCCAAAGCGTCATCCCGTCCTCTCGCCGAGGTGAAGGCACCGGTTACTTCGGCACCGCCACCACGCTGTCGACGGCCCTGGGCCCCTATCTGGGTGTCATCCTCCCACGTGCCTACGACTTCCCGATGCTCTTCGCAGCCTCGGCGTTCATGTCACTCGTCGCCTTCATCCTCTGCGTCATCATCAAGCTGCCCAAGCAGGAGCTCAGCGACTATCAGCGAAGCAGCAAATGGAACCTCAAACTCTCCACCCTCGTCGATCCGGCAGGGCTGCGGATCGGTTCGATCATGCTCGTCGTCGGCACCGCCTACGCCGCGGCCCTCGTGTTCCTCGCCGGCTATGCCGAGGACAACGGGGTTGCCAGTGCTGCCTCCCTGTTCTTCGTCGCCTTCGCCGTGGCATCTCTGATCGCACGACTGTTCGTCGGTCGCCTGCAGGACACCCTCGGCGACAACTTCGTCATCTATCCCGTCTTCATCTTCAACCTCGTGGGCAACATCCTGCTGGCGATGTGGCCGACCATGACGGGGATCATCCTCGCCGGCGTCTTCGTCGGACTGGGATTCGGCTCGCTCATGCCGTGCATGCAGGCGATCGCCGTGAAATCTGTGCCGATGTCGCGAGTCGCTGTCGCCACCTCCTCGTTCTTCCTGCTCCTTGACGCCGGATCCGGCATCGGGCCGATCATCCTCGGCGCCATCATGCCGCTGACCGGCGGCAGCGGCATGTTCATGCTCTGCGGCGGTCTCGTCATCCTGGCCATGATCCTCTACTACTTCGTCCACGGCCGCCGCCGAGGTGGTCGCCCCGGTCGCGAATACCTGCACTGAGGACGGTGTCGGCTGGGCTTGGTCATTGCCGGCCGGGCTGATGTCGCTGCCAGCTGGACGGAGGTTTCTCAGTTCGTGCGATCGCGATAGCCTGAACCCACCGATGACACCCCTGGATCGCAAGGACTGGCCATGAAATTCGCACTCGCGCAGATCAACTCCACCACCACGGTTGCGGACAACCTCGACAAGGTCCGGGACTACACCAACAGGGCCGCCGAGGCTGGAGCCGAGTTCGTCGTCTTCCCCGAGGCCACGATGTCCGCCTTCGGGCCCGGCCTGCGCGATGTCGCCGAGGCGAACACCGAGTCGTGGCGGTCGGAGATGACCCAGCTGGCAGCCGAGGCCGGAATCACCGTCATCGTCGGCGAGTTCGCGACCTCAGGTGAGAAGGTGATCAACCTGCTTGCCGTCTACACGCCAGAGGGTGAGCGCGAAGACTATGCGAAGATCCACCTCTACGACGCCTTCGGGTTCAAAGAATCCGACACCGTCGTCCCCGGCGAAGACCCGGTCGTCATCGACCTCGCCGGTGAGAGCGTCGGACTGACCCTGTGCTACGACATCCGCTTCCCGAAGCTGTACGCCGAGGTCAGCCGTCGTGGTGCCAAACTCGCCATCGTCTCCGCGTCCTGGGGCGCGGGGAAGGGCAAAGTCGAACAATGGGAGACTCTGGCTCGTGCCCGGGCACTGGACTCCAATATGTTCGTTGCCGCCATCGGCCAGGCCGATCCCGAGGTCAGCGGTGTCGAAGTTCCGCAGAAGGGACCGACCGGCGTCGGCCACAGTCTCGTCTCCGATCCCTTCGGTCACGTCATCACCTCACTGGACGGCCACGAGGCCCTCGAAGTCGTCGAGGTTGACCTCGCCGTAGCTGACAAGGCCGCCGAGGCGATTCCGGTGCTGGCGAACGCGAAGCTCGGGTACCGAGGCTGACTCAGGGGAGAGCTTGAGTCCGGCTGAGAATGTGCCGTAAAACACAGTAGTTGCACTTGAGGCAAAAATGCACCGAGTGCAATAATGTGAATATGGATTCCACATCTTCTAGCGAGCCCGAGGGGCTGCGCGAACGCAAGAAGCGCGAACGCGGTCAGGCTCTGCGTCAAGCCGCCCTCGATCTGGCACTCGAGAACGGGTACGCCAACGTCACCGTCGAAGACATCTGCGAACGCTGCGGAGTCTCACGGCGGACCTTCTTCAACTACTTCTCCAGCAAGGAAGAGGCACTGCTGGGCCGCGCCGACACCGTCTTCGACGATGAGGACCAGCCCGACATCGCAGCGTTCGAGGCAGGCGGCCCGGACGGGCGGCTGCTGTCCGACCTCCAGCACCTGCTGGCCTCGGTCGTGCGCACGCGCTTGAACAAGCGCGAAGAGATGCACCAGTATCACCTGTTGATGAAGCAGGATCCTTCGCTCATGCAGGTTCAGATGTCTCGCATGGGCAACAATGAGCGCCTGTTCCGCGAGATGATCCAACGTCGCCTCGACGGGGGAGCGACGGACTCGGGAACCTCTGCGACCGACGAGAACTCAGCGTCCGACGTGAACCGCAGGGCCACCTCGGCGACCAATAGCTCTTCTGACGATTCCGGCTCAGGCCACTGCCATGACGACGGCGACGGGGTGCCGGTGTCCATCCGCGCCGAGGCTCTGGCCGCCCTGGCGATGATGTCGATCAAGGCGACGTTCCTGCGCCTGCGCAAGGTCGAGGGTGACCCGGCCCCCGTCATCAAAGAACTGTTCGACGAACTACGAGACATTTTTGAGGAGGAAACCGCATGAGCTCAGCAACGCAGACAGCTGAGAAGGCGCCGATCGTCTTGAACAAGAAGACGATCGCCCTCATCTTCTCCGCGCTCATGGCCGCCATGTTCCTGGCGACCCTGGACCAGACGATCGTGTCGACGGCAATGCCGACGATCGTGGGTGAACTCGACGGTGTCGAGCATCAGGCCTGGCTGGTGACCATCTACCTGCTGGCGATGACCATCGTCATGCCGCTGTATGGAAAGTTCGGCGACATGTGGGGTAGGAAGGTCATCTTCCTCGTCGCGATCGCGATCTTCGTCGTCGGCTCATTCGGGTCCGGCATGGCCCAGTCCTTCTGGGAACTCATCGCCTGGCGCGGCTTCCAGGGACTGGGCGGCGGCGGTCTGATGATCCTGTCGCAGGCCATCATCGCCGACATCATTCCCGCCAGCGAACGCGGCAAGTACATGGGCCCGCTCGGCGGACTCTTCGCTATCTCCAGCGTGCTCGGACCGGTCCTCGGCGGCTTCTTCACCCAGCACATGGACTGGCGCTGGTGCTTCTGGATCAATGTCCCGATCGGCATCATCGCCTTCGTCATCGCGCTCTTCGCACTCAAGCTGCCGAGCCACAAGTCGGACAAGAAGGTCGACGTCCTCGGCATCATCTTCATGGTGGCGGCAACCTCGCAGCTGATCCTCGTGACCAGCTGGGGCGGCCACGACTACGACTGGAACTCGCCGACCATCATCGGACTCATCATCGGCACCGTCGTCTCGGCGCTCATCTTCGTCTACATCGAGACCAAGGTCAGCAACCCGATCATTCCGATCTTCCTATTCAAGAACAAGACCTTCGTCCTCTCGACAGTCATCGGCCTGCTGCTGGGCCTGGGCATGTTCTCCGCAATGGCGTTCCTGCCCACGTTCATGCAGATGGCATCCGGGACAGATGTGACAGGATCCGGCCTGCTCATGCTGCCGATGATGGCCGGTGTCATGCTGACCTCCATCGTCTCCGGCTTCATCGTGTCGAAGACCGGCAAGTACAAGATCTACCCGCTCTTAGGCACCCTCATCGCTGGCATTGCTCTGGCCTGGATGACCACGCTGACGGCCGATACCTCGATGGTGCTCATCGGATGCATGATCTTCACCATGGGCTTCGGCCTGGGCCTGGTCATGCAGATCATCGTCCTCGTCATTCAGAACTCCGTGGCCCCGGAGCTGGTGGGCACCGCAACCTCGACGAATAACTACTTCCGCGAGATCGGTGCCTCGGTGGGCACGGCCCTGTTCGGGTCGATCTTCACCTCCCGGCTGGATGACAAGGTCGGCGAAGCCATGTCCCAGGCACCCGGCGGCGCGGCAGCCGGTGGAGCCTCCACCGACTCGCTGACTCCGGAGTCCGTGGCCTCACTGCCCGGACCCATCCATGACCTCGTGGTCAATGCCTATGCGGACGCCCTGGCACCCTCGTTCTGGTACATGGTTCCGGTTTTCCTCGTCGCCTTCGTCCTCGCCTGGTTCCTCCCGCAGCTCAAGCTCTCCGACGTCGCCGGAATGGTGGCTCGTGGTGAAGCTGTCTACGGTGAGGACCTGGGCGGTCCTACACGAGGAGTCGTGAACGATTCGGGCGAGTCGGCGACTGCAGACACAGCGGCGGGTTCGGACGAGTCGGTGGCCGGTGAACGTGGTCCTCAGCGTCTGAGCACGGTCACCGTCGATGACGGATACGCACCGCGTCCTGGAATCGATACCGGAACCATCAACCAAGTGGAGCCCGGGGCCGACCCCGCAAAGGACCAGTACCGGCTGCGGTAAGCATTCCCCTCGGCGAACGGGGTGCACAGTGACATGCTTTGGGCGCCGACAGAAGATCTGTCGGCGCCCAAAGTGTGTCTGGCTGCTGAGCTCGCTGATCTGTCAACGTCCCAACGGCTCAGCGACTCAGCGTCCCGGTGTCAGCGACCCAGTGTCTGCGTCCACGCCTGGGGCAGTCGCCTGCGCACATTGCGACGTGGTGCGTTGAACCCGGCACGGTCATGCTTGGCCGTCTCCATCTGATCGAGGGCAGCAGCCTGATTGGCCGCGTAGGCAAGAGCCACCTGGCGGATCGCGACGACGGCCGCCACCGCAGCGGCACTGGCCATGTCGTCGCTGACGGGCTCGCCGTCGTGTGCGTGCACCTGTGTCCGATCCTCGAACGAGGTGGTTGCAACGTCCTCGAACGAGGTGGCTGCGGCATCGTCGACGGGCTGCGAAACGTCCTCACTCATAGTGGGATGTTACCGTGCTTGCGCGCTGGAGCGTCAACATGCTTGTTCTTCAGCGCCCGCAGCCCGCGCACGATCCGGTTCCGGGTTTCGCTCGGTTTGATGACCGCGTCGATGTAGCCCTCTTCGGCCGCCAGATACGGGTTGAGGAGGGCATCCTCGTAGTCCTGGATCAGTTCGTCACGCAGAGCATCGACGTCTTCGCCTGCCTCGCCGGCGGCCTTGAGCTTGCGCCGATAGACGATGTTGGCAGCCCCCTGGGCACCCATGACCGCGATCTGGGCGCTGGGCCAGGCAAGGTTGAGATCGGCGCCGAGCTGCTTCGAGCCCATGACGCAGTATGCTCCGCCGTAGGCTTTGCGGGTGATGAGCGTGATCAGCGGAACCGTCGCCTCACCGTAGGCGTAGATGAGCTTGGCGCCGCGGCGGATGATGCCGCTGAACTCCTGATCGGTGCCGGGCAGGAATCCGGGCACGTCGACGAAGGTGAGGATCGGAATGTTGAACGCATCGCAGAGGCGCACGAAGCGGGCGGCCTTCTCCGAGGCGTCGATGTCCAGGGTTCCCGCCAGCTGCATCGGTTGGTTCGCGATGACGCCGACGCTGACTCCCTCGACGCGTCCGAATCCGGTGACGACGTTCGGGGCGAAGAGTTCGGAGACCTGCAGGAACTCCGCATCGTCGAGGACCGTGGTGACGACATCGAGGATGTCATAGGGCTGAGACGGCGAATCCGGCATCAGCGTATCCAGGGCCTCGTCCTCAGGTGCGACGCTCAGGTCCGATTCGAACTCGTCGGCATCGGCGGGGTCGAGGTTGTTCTGGGGCAGGAACGAGAGCAGGTCGCGCACATAGTTCAGTGCATCGTCTTCGTCGCTGGCCAGGTAGTGGGCATTGCCGGACACGGTGTTGTTCGTGCGGCCACCTCCCAGCTCCTCATGGCCGACCTCTTCGCCGGTGACGGTCTTGATGACGTCGGGGCCGGTGATGTACATGTGACTGGTCTGATCGACCATGATCGTGACGTCGGTCAGCGCGGGGGAGTACACGGCACCGCCGGCCGAGGGGCCCATGATGAGCGAGATCTGCGGGATCACGCCGGAGGAAGCCACATTGAGGCGGAAGATCTCTGCGAACAGGGCGATCGAGCCCACACCCTCCTGGATTCTGGCGCCGCCGGAGTCGTTGATGCCGATGATGGGGCAGCCCAGCTTGATGGCAAGCTTCTGGACCTTGACGATCTTCCGACCATTCGCCTCGGCGAGGGAGCCGCCGAGGACGGTGAAGTCGTGAGCGAACACGGCCACGGTCCGGCCCTCGATCGTGCCCAGACCGCACACGACACCGTCACCATCGGGGCGGTTGTTCTCCATCCCGAACTGGTGGTTGTGGTGGCGCGCAAACTCGTCGATCTCCTGGAACGAATCCTCGTCGAGGAGCGCTTCGATGCGTTCGCGAGCGGTCTGCTTGCCGCGTTTGTGCTGGTTCTCCACCGACTTCACATTGCCGGTGTGGGCCGCGTCCCGGCGCTGGACGAAAGCGTCGATGCGCTCGGCTGTTGTACGTGGGGTATCCGTCATGCCTCCACAATAACGACGCAGGGTGCGATCATTGTGCACTCTCGCCAAAAGAATCTAAAGTGGTCTGGTGAACAGCCAACACATTCCCTTCCTCGTCGATGTCGAATCACTGCGCCGCAAGGCCGCGGACCGTGGTTTCGATCTCCCTACTGTCATCTGGGACGACGTCTGTTCGTCGACGAACGACGAGTTGGCCTCACTGGTCCGCGGGCAGACGCAGCTTCGCGAGCACCCCACCGATCGCACTCGCCGTATCGCAGCATCCGACGGCATCGACCTCGCCGAGGTGCCCGCCCAGTTCTCCGTCTACGGCACCGATCATCAGAACGCCGGACACGGGCGCCTGGGCCGGACCTGGACCGTGCCCCCGCGTCGTTCGCTGACGTTTTCGATCCTGCTGGAGCCCGGTGCCGTCTTCGACTCCTGGGGATGGATTCCCCTGATCGCCGGTGAGGCAGTCAGATCTGCCATCGCCGAGGCGGGAGTGCCTGCCGTACTCAAGTGGCCCAACGATGTGCTCACCGAAGACGGAAAGAAACTGTGCGGGATCCTGGCCCGAGTCGAACCGGCGCCGAGCGGACCGCGAATCGTCTTGGGGATGGGGATCAACACCCGCCTGCAGTCAGATGATCTGCCACGTGAGAGCGCCAGTTCGATTGCCATCGAAACGGACACCGACGGTTCAGAAGTTGCTCATGAAGACTTGTTAATCTCAATCCTGAGCACACTGATTCCTGCCTACAGGGAGCTTGTCGAATATGACGATGATGATTTCAGCCGCAGCGCAGCCGGTGCCAAGGTGCGTGCGAACATGGTGACCCTCGGGACTCGGGTCAGAGTCGAACGCCCCGACGGAAGCAACCTGTACGGCCGAGCCACCGGACTCGACTCCGGCGGCGATCTCATCATCGACAACGACATCAGTGTCAGCGCCGGCGACGTCCACCACCTGCGACCGGCCGCCGAGTCTGCTGACGAAGCTGAGCCAGCAGTGTCGAACGAGCCAACAGTGACGAACACGGAAGTCGAGGGCCACAGATGACAGGTGTCTCGGACTTCACCGCCGAATTCAACATCGTCTCCGACGACGGTCAAGACCCAGTCGACGAGCAGCAAGGTCCTGTCGATGAGTCGCCGAACTCGGCCGACGCTCCACAGGCTTCGGCCGATGAACCTCAGGGTGTCGCAGATGAGTCCCACGGCTCCGGCCAGGAGAGTCACGACTCGGTCCAAGAGGTTCACAACTCAGCGTCATCGGGCATGAACTCGATACCAGTGGTCACGGAGGACCAGATCGACGATTCGTCCACCTCCAACGCACCTCCCGCGGCCACCCCATCCCCTTCGATGCCGGGAATCGAGCACGGTGATGACGACCTCCCGGCCACCTCGGTGACGGATTCCGTCCCCAGGGACGAGGACGGTTCCAGCGGTGAGACGGATTCGTCCGAGGCCTCGGGACAGCTGGATGAGAAGGCTCGCGGAGACTTCTTCGGAGGGCTGCATGAGGACCCGCGAACTGCGGCCCTGCAGATCGTCGGCGAAGGTGACGAGGACGAAGACGAGACCGTCTACGAAACGCGCAGCGCGGCCGAACGCCTCGAGGAGATCCTCCTCGACGGCAAACGCGTGCTCGACCGGCGTGAAGCGGCGAAACTCGGGGGCATCTCCACGGTCTCTGCGCGCAAGATGTGGCGAGCATTGGGCATGTCCCAGACGGACGGCATAGAGAAGGCCTACACCGTCAGCGACGCCCATGCGCTGCGCATGTGGGCCAAGCCTGTCGCCGACGGCCTCATTGATCAGTCCACTGCCCTGTCACTGGCCCGCGCGATCGGTCAGACCACGGACCGTCTCGTCGTATGGCAGATGGAGACTCTCGTCGACTTCCTCACTGAGGAGGAGGGCCTGACCGATCCCGAGGCCAGACGCGACGCGCTGCAGCTCGTCGAGGACATGGTCGATCCTCTGCAGAAGATGCTGACGTATTCCTGGCGGCGCAACCTCGCCGAGGTGATGGGTCGCCTCAACGTCAACGTCTCCGATGGTCTGGCCATCGACAACAGGCAGGGTTGGTACGACTCGTCGATGCCGCTGGCACGTGCGGTCGGCTTCATCGACCTCGTCTCCTATACACGGCTGTCGCAGAAGATGGAGCCCAGACAGTTGGCGAATCTGGTCCAGGAGTTCCAGGGCATGGCCTACAACATCGTCGCCACTGGTGGCGGTCGCGTCATCAAGACTGTCGGCGATGAGGTGTTCTTCGCTGCCGAGACGCCCTTGGGCGGAGCGGAGATCGCGATGACCCTGATGGAACGCGTTACCGCTGCCCAGGATCTGCCGCAGGCCCGCGTCGGATTCGTCTGGGGCAGGGTCCTGTCTCGCCTGGGCGACATCTTCGGTTCCAGCGTCAATCTGGCTGCCCGGCTGACCGCGGTTGCCGATCCGGGAACGATCTTCACCGATGAGGACACGGCTCGGGTGCTCTCCGCCTCGGATGCCTATGTGTTCGAGCGGCGCGAATCTCTGTCGCTCCAGGGGCTGGGGGAGACCGGTATCGGCGAGATGAAGCGCGGTACGGCCGCCCAAATGCAGCTGGATCTCGACGACGACGACAACTGAGCCAGGCACTCCAACTGAGCCAGGCACTCCAACTGAGCCAGGCACTCCAACTGAGCCAGGCACTCCAACTGAGCCAGAGGCTCCAACTGAGCCAGGTTCCGCGACGCATCACGCACCGGTTGGTCTACACAGCACCGTTGGCTGCGCTGCGCACTGTTAGCCGTAAGGCATACAGTTGCAGTGGTTGTTTGTGCGAATACGGGTACCACGTGTGCAGTGATCTGTGATCACAATCACTACTGACGACAGGGCAGCTTTTCTCGTCCGATATCTCGGAAAGCCCTGCCAGGTTCCTCAGAACAGTGCGGTGTCGTCATCGTCGTCGTCATCATGGGAGACGATGACGGCGTCGTCGGAGTCGATCTTCGAGCGGGCGATCTCTTCCTTCGCCTCATCGAGATCCGGCCCGCCGTCGAGGTCGAGATCGAGTTCACCGAAGTTCGTCGCCAGGCCCTGAGTGCGCGTGGCAGCCGAGGACGATGAGCCCCCGCCGGAGGCCGCACCCCCGTCACCGGAAGCGTCAGTACCTGCCGCGCCTGAGTCACCTGCACCGGCTCCGCCGCCTGAAAGGGCCGCCTCGGCGTCACCGAGGCGGGGGACCGTCCCGATGACGTCGATCTTGGATTCCAGCGGCGAACCGGTGGCATCGCGCCTCGACATCTCGGCTGGCAGGGTCCTGGCCCCACCCGCCTGCGCAGCGGCCTGCGGAGAGTCGCCGACCCATGCCAGGGACAGCTCGGTCTCTCCCTTGAGGAACTTATGGGCACGCACACCCGAGGTCGCACGACCCTTGGTCGGATATTCGGAGAAGTCGCTGACCTTGATCGATGACGAGGGTGCGCCGTAGAAGTTCTCGCCGCTGGCGACGGTGACCACGGCGAACGTGCCGATGTTGGTGTCGGCGTCGCCTTCCTCATCGGTCTTGGCCGCCTTGGGCGTCATTCCGAAGAAGAGGGCGCGCGCATCGGCGGCAACCTTCATACCTGCCACACCAGAGGCGTTCCAGCCTTGGGCTCTCAGCCCGGAGGCGTCGAAGGCCAGCAGCTGTGCGTTCGAGGTCACGAACACAGCCAGGGACTCATCGATGTCCTTCGGCTGGGCGACGCCGATGACGGAGTCCTTGCCCTTGAGCGTGATCGCTTCCCATTCGCTCTTGTTCGGCCGCGCGGCCACGGACACGCGTTTGACGACTCCGCCCGCGGTGCCGAGGACGAATTCACGATCGAGGTCGATGAGGCCGAGGACGGTTTCGTTCTTCTCCAGCGTCACGTAGTCGGCGATCTTGACGCCGCCGGCGACGTTGGGCCGGGTTGCGGCCGGGGGCAGGGCTGGCAGGTCGACGACATCGACCATGTGCAGACGACCGGTCGAGGTCACCGCACCGACCTTGCCCTGAGTCGTCGACACGATCTCCGAACGCAGCGCGTCGTGGCTCGAGCGCTTCCCGACCCTCTGCAGCGGTGAGGCATCGGCGGTCCGGGCGATCCGGCCCGATGTTGAGAGCAGGACTCGGCAGGGGGCGTCGGCGATCTTGAGGTCTGCCTGCGCCTTCTTGCCCTTGGCAGAGAGCTCCTTCATCGAGCCTTCGATGAGGACCGTGCGCCGAGGTGAGCCGATGGCTTCCGCCGTCGCCTCGAGTTCGGTGGCGACGAGTTCACGCAGCTTGGCCTCATCGGCGAGCAGGTCTTCGAGGTAGGCGATCTTCTTGCGCAGTTCGTCGCGTTCGGCCTCGAGTTCGATCCGCGAGAACTTGGTCAGCCTGCGCAGCTGCAGGTCGAGGATGTAGGTGGCCTGGAGCTCCGAAAGTTCGAAGACGTCCATGAGGCGGGTGCGTGCCGTGGCCGCATCGTCGGAGGAGCGGATGAGCTGGATGACCTCGTCGATGTCGAGGATCGCAATGAGCAGACCTTCGACGAGGTGGAGGCGGTCCTTGGCCTTGCGCAGCTGGAACACCGTGCGGCGTCGGATGACGTCGATGCGGTGGGCGAGGTAGACGGTCAGCAGTTCGCGCAGACCCAGCGTCCGTGGCTGACCGTCGACGAGGCAGACATTGTTCATGCTGAACGATTCCTCGAGCGGGGTCTGCCGGTAGAGTTCGGCGAGGACAGCCTCCGGATTGAACCCGTTCTTGATGCCGATGACCAGGCGCATGCCGTTCTTGCGGTCCGAGTAGTCATCGATCGAGGCGATGCCGGTGAGCTTCTTCGCCCCGACGGCGTCCTTGACCTTGGACACGACCTTTTCGGGGCCGACGAGGTAGGGCAGCTCGGTGACGACGATGCCCTTGCGCCGGGCGTTGATGTTCTCGATTGAGACGGTGGCCCTGGTGCGGAACGTTCCTCGTCCGGTCTCATAGGCTTCGCGCACACCGTCGAGTCCGATGATCCGCCCGCCGGTGGGCAGATCAGGGCCGGGGATGAAGCGCATGAGCTCGGCAAGGCCGGCCTCCGGATTGCGGATCAGGTGGCAGCAGGCGGCGATGACCTCACCGGGATTGTGCGGGGCCATGTTCGTGGCCATGCCCACGGCGATTCCGGAGGTGCCGTTGATGAGCAGGTTCGGGAATGCGCTGGGCAGAACCTCGGGCTGAGTCAGAGTGTTGTCGTAGTTTCCGACGAAGTCGACGACATCTTCGTCGAGGCCGGCGATCATCTGCATCGAGGCCGATGTCAGTCGGGCCTCTGTATAACGTGGGGCGGCTGGGCCGTCGTCGAGGGAACCGAAGTTTCCGTGGCCGTCGACGAGCGGAACGCGCATGATGAAGCTTTGGCTCAGGCGCACCAGGGCATCGTAGATTGCGGTGTCACCGTGAGGGTGGAGCTTGCCCATGACATCGCCGACGATGCGGGAGGACTTCACATGGCCGCGCTCCGGGCGCAGACCCATGTCGCCCATCTGGTAGACGATGCGGCGTTGGACCGGCTTGAGGCCGTCACGTGCGTCGGGCAGTGCGCGGGAGTGGATGACCGAGACCGCATATTCGAGGAACGAACTCTCCATCTCCGACGAGACGTCGACATCGATGACTCTGCCTTCGGTCATGGAACTCCTTTGACTGGGACGCGCGAATGTTCTCCGGATGCTCTCCCGAGCGCCGAGTCGGTGCAGGCGCAACGGAGAGCACCCATTGATTCTAGCGTTCGATTAGAGTTCTATGGCCCAATCGGCCTCGGTCGAGGGTTCGTGTCGCACGCGAAGGCCGTAGAAGAGTGTCGCAGGCGAAGGTTCGTGTCGCAGGCGTAGGTCATGGAGGAGTGTCGCACGCGAAGGCGGTACAGGAGGGGAGTGCTGGTCGTGTGTTTAAGACTGCGCTGCGATGTCGCGCTTCCACTTGAGGAACTCGCTCATGTACTGCTCGATGTGCGAGCGGTCCGCGGTTCCGGCCATGAGCTCACTGACCATCATGCCCATCACCGAGCTGTTGATCCGGCGCGCGAGGTCGGCGTCGACCTGACCGAAGCGCATGATGAACTCATTGATGCTGCGCATGTTCCTCTGCTTCGCCACCACCGCTTCATCGGGCAACGCCGGGTCGAGGCTGAGCATGATCATCGTGTAGAAGCGATTGCGGTCCGTGGTCAGCCAGTTCATGCAGAAATCGACGGCGATCTCCTGTGCGGGCTTTCCACTGTCCCGGAACATGTCGGGCAGACGGTCGAGCTGCTGCGAGTTGAGGTCTCCGATGCGCCCCATGATTCCTGTGATCAGGGCGTCGCGGGTGCGGTAGACATTCGAGGTGGAGCCGACAGGCAGCTCGGCGAGGGCATCGACTGCCCGGTGGGTGAGTCCACGAACTCCCTGTTCGGCGACTACGGCAATCGCGGAGTCGGTGACGACGTCTCTTCGTGAAATCATTTCTTTCAGGCCTCACTCTCGTGAGGCACCTGCAGTACAGGTGCCTTTTGGATGGTGGATGGCCAGCGGTTGGCCACAGACTATGGCCAATGTTTGGCCGCACACTAAAACACGAATTCATAACGTTTCGTGTCGAACGGATACAGACACTACCTGCAAAGCAGAAGAATTGGTATAAGACTCGCCAAACTGACAGTCGGTTCCCACTAAACGGGGCATGTCTTCGTCCCATGGGCTCTGACTCCACCTTAGTGTCATGCGCGCGAAGGTGCCACCGTCTGGCCACCAGACCCTCCTCGGCAGCGGCCACGGGACCTGCCGGCCGATTCGACCAGCGCCTCTGTGCCAGTCGGCCCGCCCGCCGCCGATCAGCTGAGCAGGCGCCTCGTCGAGTCGATGCGCGTCGGGTCGAGGAGCAGATCGATCCGGGCGCTGAGGACATGCCCCTCGGTCTCCGTCGCGACCATCGGGTGGATGACGAGCTCGCGGATCTGCGGGTGGCGTTCGACGAGGACCGAGAGCCGTTCGAGCACATTGCCCAGCGGGTCGATATTCATCGGCGGCAGTCCCCGGTACCCGAAGAGTCGCGGCGAGGCCTTGATCGACTTGATCATGTCCCCGGCCTCCCTGTCGGTGAGCGGGGCGACCCGATGTGAGACATCGCCGAGCAGCTCGGTGGTGTCCCCGGCCAGAGAGAACGACAGCAGCGGCCCAAGAAGCGGATCCTCTCCGGCGCGGATGACGCAGGGGACTCCGTGTGGGGCCATGGTCTGGACATCGACAAGGGGATCCGAGTCCCCGATCACCTGGCGGATGATCCGCTGGATCGCCGTGAAGTCCTCCCTCAGCTCCTCGGGGGAGTCGATGTTCAGCCGCACCCCGCCGAGTTCCATGCGATGGCGCAGCACATTCGTCACTGCCTTGAGCGCCACGGGATAGCCGATCTCTTCGGCAGCGGCCAGACCCTCCTCGACCGAGGCGGCCGTGATGTAGGGCAGGACCTCGATGCCGTAGCAGGACAGCAGCGCCCGGGTGTCGCTGCGTTCGAGGCGGACGGGAGTTCCCGGCCGAGCATCGGAGAGGGCGGACTCGATGATCGAGCGCACCCCCTTGTCGTCGAGGTCCTCGATCTCGAGGAACCGGCCGTGGTCTGCGGCGCGCCAGCGCGAATAGTCGGTGGCCCTGGCCAGCGCCCAGACGGCGTCCTCCGGGCCCACGTAGCTGGGCACGGTGCGAGAGACCCGCGCCCCCTCGTCATCGGTGAGGTAGGTCGTCAGTTCGTCCTTGACACCGTGGATTCCGAGGAAGCAGGCGACGGTCGTCTTCTGGGATCTGGCCGCGGCCTCTGAGAGGTGCGCTGCGATCTCCGCTTCCTCGGCTCCTGCCGAGGGGGTGAACGTGACGATGACCGAGTCGATGTCGTCGCGGGCATACATGGCATCGAGCTCGGTCCGGAATCGCTCGGCGTCGACCTCGGGGTGCAGGGAAACCGGCTCGGCCTCGACATGCAGTCCCTCCGAGCGTGAGCGTTGGACGAGGAGGGTGGCCATCGCGGCCGAATTGCCGATGACGCCGACCCGTCGCCCGGCGGGCAGGCTCTGAGTCGAGAAGACCTGAGCGAGGTCGAAGAGCTGGTGGATCGTGTCCGCCCTGATCACTCCGGCCTGTCCGAGCACCTGGTCAAGGGTGTTCGGGGCCAGGGAGGAGGTGCGCACGATGTGTCCCGGAGGCAGTTCCCTGCCCGTGAGATCGGACTTGATGACGATGATCGGTTTGACCCGGGAGACGCGGCGGGCGATGCGGGAGAACTTGCGCGGGTTGCCGATCGACTCGAGGTAGAGTCCGACGGTCTTCGTGTCCGGGTCCTCCTCCCAATACTGGAGGACGTCATTGCCGGACATATCGGCGCGGTTGCCCGCGGAGACGAAGGTCGAGATCCCCAGGCCGCGGTTCTTCGCCGCCGAGAGCAGCGCGGTCCCGAGCGCGCCCGACTGGCTGAAGAGTCCCAGCGAACCCGAATCCGGCAGGAACGGGGCCAGGGAGGCGTTGAGGGAGACATCGGCGGCCTCGTTGACGAGGCCGAACGAATTCGGGCCCACCACGCGCATTCCGTAGGCGCGGGACGTGGCGACCATTCTTCTCTGCAGTTCGGCACCCTCGTCGCCGGTCTCGGCGAAGCCCGAGGAGATGACGAGCACCGCCTTGACCCCGTGGGCCGCGCACTCCTGGACCACCTCGGTGGCCGATTCCGCGGGAACCGCGATCACGGCGAGATCCGCGGTGCCGGGAAGATCTTCGAGGGTCCTGTACGCCTGGACCCCTGCGATCTGGTCCGCCTCGGGGTGGACGACCCAGAGGTCGCCCGTGAACTTCGCCGCGGTGATGTTGCGGATGAGGAGATGGCCGGTGGAGTTGCGTTTGCGGCTGGCGCCGATGACCACCACCGAGGTGGGGTGGAGGACCGTGCGTACGCTCAGGGCCTCGGCGCGGTGCTCCCGCGAGGCCTGCACCTCGATCGAGCGTGTGGTCGGGTCGATGTCGAAGTTCACGGCGACGACCCCGTCGTCGAAGCCGCGGGTGACCTCGTAGCCGGCGGCCTGGAAGACCTGGAGCATCGAACGATTCTGGGGGAGCACCTCGGCGGTGAACTTGCGGATCCCCGATTCCCGGGCGGCGGCCGCGAGGTGTTCGAGGAGGATCGAACCGATGCCGCGTCCCTGATGGGCGTCGGCGATGTTGAAGGCAACCTCCGCCGAGGTGGCCGAGATCTTGTCGAAGCGTCCGACGCCGATGATGTCGTCGCCGATGAGCATGATCAGCGCCACTCTGTCATGGTGGTCGACGTTGACGAAGCGCTCGAGGTCGCGCTTGGGCAGCCTCGGCAGAGGCGCGAAGAAACGCAGGTAGACGGACTCGGGCGATTGGGCCTCGTGCATCCGGGACAGGGCCTCGGCGTCGGCGGGAACGATGGGGCGCAGGTGGGCCGTGCCGCCGTCGCGCAGGACGACATCGGCTTCCCAGCCGGCAGGATAGTTTTCCATGCTCCCAGCATAAGCGGACGGTGAGAGTCCCTGACCGTACATGAACTGCAAGGTCACCGAACAGGAGCCGAAGGAACGGTGCGAAGTGGGAAGAGTCGGGCGAGTACGGCACAATAGGAGTCATGGCTTTACCCGAAGTTCTCGTCCACGATCTGCAGTCGGCCGGATACTACCCACAGCTCACACAGGGGATTCTGGCTGATTCTCTGTTCGACGAACCGGTTCTCGCGCACTTCGTCCACATCGACACTCATGTCGACATCGAATCGATTCACCGGCACGTCACCGCGTTCGTACTCACCGAGACGCGACTGCTGCTTGCGCACGTCGACGACGATCCCAACGTCGCGCCCGGCTCCAAACCGCGTGCCGTGACGAGCAGCGAAGACATCGAACTCTCACGCCTGGGCACCGTCATGGTCGGCCGGACGTTTGCCGACCCGGCCGCCTACATCCCCGGTGACAAGCCCGTCGAGGTGTCATTGACCATGTCCTGGGGCGCCTCCCGACGGATCGAAGCCTTCCCCGAGACCTGTGGGGACCCGGACTGCACAGCCGACCACGGCTACGGCGGATCCATCTTCTCCGAAGACGTCATGCTGCGCGTCTCCGCCGAAGCTGAGGGCCAGTCTGCCGTTGACCGGATCGCGGAGTTCGCCGGTAAGCTGCGTGCCGCCGTCTTCCACGCCAGGCTTCGGTCCCGCCGCTGATGGCAGATGGGACAACCTCACCCCTGACGGGGCCGCCCGACTATTCCGGGCCTATCCTCTCCGACGTGGTCCCGGCTGCGGCGCTCAGCCTCGGCGCGGGTGAGATCTTCGACGACACGGCACGGGCCAGGGCACAGTCCCTGGGACTCGACCGGGAGTCGCGGACGACGATCGTCGTCCTCATCGACGGTATGGGGGAGAGCCAGCTGCGCCAGTACAGCGGCTACACCCCTTTCTTCCGTTCCATGGCGGCCTCGCGGCGAACCCTGTCCACAGGGTTTCCCTCGACGACCGCGAACTCCCTGTCCTCACTGGCTACGGGACGTCTGCCCGGTGGCCACGGCGTCGTCGGGTATCGCGTCCTCGACCCGTCCAAGGATACTGTGTTCAACCAGCTGACCTGGGACCTCGATGTCGACCCTGTCTCTTGGGTGCCCGACGCGACCCTGTTCGAACGCCTCACCGAGGCCGAGGTCGATGTGGTCAGCCTCGGGGAGGCGAAGTTCGCCGGACGCGGACTCAACCGGGCCTCCCTGCGCGGCGGACGGTTCCGTGCCTCGAAGACGCTTGAAGAGCGCTGCGCCCAGGCCATCGAAGAGGCGAAGGCTCCCGGCCGGCGGCTCGTCTATCTCTACTGGGGCAACCTCGACAAGACCGGACACGTTCACGGTTCCAACTCCTCGCAGTGGACCGAGGAACTCGAACACGTCGATCTGGCTCTGTCTCAGCTGGCCAACGGCCTGCCGGCCGATTCGACGATGGTCGTCACCGCTGATCACGGAATGGTCGACATCGACCACACCCTGCGCCTCGACCTCGCCGATGCACCCGCGCTGCGCTCAGGGGTCAGGCACGTCGGCGGCGAACCCCGGGCAGTCCACCTCTATGCCGAGGACGGCGCCGAGGCTGACGTGTACTCGGCCTGGACCGAGACCGTGGGGGAGCGGGCACTCATCCTCAGCCGTGACGAGGCCATCCGGCGAGGCTACTTCGGCCCCGTCGACCCTCGGTTCCGGCAGCGCATCGGGGACTTCATGATCATCTGCCGCGACGAATTCGCCATCGTCGACTCGGACAACGAATCCGCCTCCGCGATCGCGCTCATCGGACACCACGGTTCGACGACGGAACGCGAGCTGCAGATTCCCCTGCTCGTGGTCTGAGCCGGGTGGCCGAGGACGAGATGCACCGCGATTCCCCGATGACCAGATGCCTCAGGAGGCCCCGTTGACCGAGCTCGAGTGGACCGAAGACGGTGCCCGACGATCGGCGACCTGGCATTCGGAGAACCAGTCCGCAGCCCCGACGCAGGTGACGGTCATCAGCGACGACATCACCGCCGATGCCGCCTACCGTCTGGCACGATCGGGGACCGCGCTGCTGTGGCGCGGGGACTATCACAACGGGCGTCAACTGCTGCAGGCGATGGACCGCCGTTTCAAGCGCCACAGTGAGCACCGTGGCGGCGGTCAGCAAGGGGCGACCGGTAGAAACGGTGGCCGCGGCGGCAAGCGTGGGACAGCCGGCAATCACGGGGCAACCGGCAATCACGGGGCAACCGGCAATCGCGGTGACCTCAGCGCACTGGGAGCCTTCGAAACGCAGCGTCGCTTCATCGCCGAACGAGCCCGTCTGCTCGGTACACTCATCGTCGAACTCGATGGCGACCACCAGCTGAACCTGCGTCGCGCCCCCGATGTCAGTCTGGCCTGCGAGGCCGCCTACGGCCCGTCGACGGGACCGATGTGCGTCTCGCTGACCGAGCTGAACGGGGTGCTGAGCGCCTACCAATGGCAGCTCAAGGGCGTGTCCATTCCCGCCCTCGGCGCCGACGTCCACCCGCGCTACGGGGTATTCTCCCCGATCCGCGGAGAATACGTCGATCTGGTCGCCCAGACACCATTTCCCGGGGCCGAACCGGCCACTGATGCTTCGTCGGCACCGGAGGCGTCGGCACCACAGTCGTCCGCACCAGAGCCATCGGCACCACAGACGGCTTTCGACCTCGGCACGGGCACCGGCGTGCTCGCCGCCGTGCTGCTGCGCCGCGGTGTCGAACGGGTCGTGGCCACGGACATCAACCCGCGTGCTGTGGCCTGTGCCCAAGAAAATCTGGATCGATTGGGATTGGCTTCATCCGCCGAGGTGGTCGAAGCCGACCTCTTCCCATCAGGTCGGGCCGATCTCATCGTGTGCAACCCGCCGTGGCTTCCTGCCCGCCCGACGTCGGCCCTCGAAGCCGGCATCTACGACCCGGGATCCGATGTGCTCCACCGCTTCATCGACGGGCTAGCCGCGTATCTGAACCCGGCGGGCGAGGGCTGGCTGATCCTGTCCGATCTGGCCGAACATCTTGGCTTGCGGACCCGGGAGGCGCTGCTCGAGCGCATCACCGCTGCGGGCCTGCGCGTCCATGATCGACACGATACGACCCCGCGCCACCCCCGCGCCTCGGACACTACCGACGAACTCCACAAGGCACGCGGTGCCGAAGTCACCTCGCTGTGGCGGCTGCGCCTGGCCACCTGAGGCCACGCCACTTGGGGCCACGCCACTTGAGGACAAGCCACCTGAGGTCGAGCACTCCTCCCACCGAGCGTGAGACTCACATGATGAACCTGCGCGTCCCATGTCCGCGGCGGACGATAGGATGGCGAACGTGACTTTTCCTCGTGTTGGTGTCATTGGCGGCGGCCAATTGGCACGTATGCTTGCCCCTGCCGCAGAAGCCCTCGGCATCCGCTTCTCAGTTCTCGCTGAGACCGCGGACGCCCCGGCCACCCAGGTCATCAATGAGGTGAGCGTCGGAGACTATACGGACTTCGCGACCCTCAAGGCCTTCGCCGAGGCCGTGGACGTGGTCACCTTCGACCACGAGCATGTTCCTCCGGAACACCTCCAGGCCCTCGCCGAGGCGGGTCACGCGATCCGCCCGGGACCGCAGGCTCTCATCTTCGCTCAGGACAAGATCCTCATGCGCCGACGCATGGACGAACTCGGACTGCCGAACCCCGCCTGGGCAGAGATCACCTCCCGCAGTGACATCGAAGCCTTCGCCGACCGAGTCGGGTACCCCTTCATCCTCAAAACACCTCGCGGCGGCTATGACGGCAAGGGCGTGCGAGTCATCGACAGCCTCGACGAGGCTGCAACCTGGCTTGACGAGGTCGGGCAGCTGCTGGCTGAAGAAAAGGTCGACTTCACCCGCGAACTCGCCGTGATGGTCGGACGCTCTCCGATGGGGCAGACCGCGGTATGGCCCGTTGTGGAGACCTGGCAGCAGAACGGGGTGTGCAAAGAAGCAGTCGCACCGGCACCGGGACTGGCAGCCGAGAAGTCGAAGGAGATCACCGAGGCGATCCTCAAGGTCGCCGGAGCCCTCGACGTCACCGGTGTGATGGCCATGGAGCTGTTCGAGACCGCGGACGGCTTCCTCATCAACGAATTCGCCATGCGACCCCACAACACCGGCCATTGGACCCAGGACGGGGCGGTGACAAGCCAGTTCGAACAGCACCTGCGCGCGGTCCTCGACCTGCCCCTGGGCAGCCCCGCAGCTCGGGAGGACGTGTCTGTGATGGTCAACATCCTCGGCGCAGACCACGAGGACCTCTACCATCCCTATCTCCATGTGATGGCTCATGACCCCGCGATCAAGGTCCACCTCTACGGCAAGGGTGTGCGCCCGGGCCGAAAGGTCGGCCACGTCAATGCCTACGGACGCGATGCCGCCCTGGTGCTCGCTCGCGCCCGCCATGCGGCGGACTTCATCGCCGGCGTCGACGTCGATCCGCACCCGCAGATGCCGGCTCCGACCGACCTCGACGCCAACGCCGGACCGTCGACCGACGACACCGGCAGCAGCGATGCCACCCGCGACGAAAGGGACTGATATGTCGACAGATGATGGGAACTCAGGGGCCGCCTCGGCGAAGGAATCTGCAAATTCCGGCTCAGCCGTCGTCGGAATCGTCATGGGCTCGGACTCGGACTGGCCGACGATGAAGGCCGCCGCAGAAGCGCTCGACGAACTCGGCATCGACTCCACCGCCGAGGTCGTCTCCGCCCACCGTATGCCCGAAGACATGGTCGAATGGGCCAAGACCGCAGCCGACCGCGGCCTGCGCGTGATCATCGCCGGCGCCGGGGGAGCGGCCCACCTGCCCGGGATGATCGCCTCAATGACCTCACTGCCGGTCATCGGCGTGCCGGTCCCATTGAAGTACCTCGACGGAATGGACTCGTTGCTGTCCATCGTGCAGATGCCCGGCGGGGTCCCCGTGGCCACCGTCTCGATCGGCGGGGCGAAGAACGCAGGCCTGCTGGCGGCCCGCATCCTCGGCGCCGGCGACACCGACTCCGCGGCGCAGATCCGGCACCGTCTCGATGAACATCGGAAGTCCCTCCGGCAGGTCGCTCTCGACAAAGGGCAGGCTCTGCGGCGATAATAGAACTACTTAACGAGCGATCAGTAATAGGAGAATGATGTTCGACCTCTACCAGCCCAGCGAAGAACACGAAGAGATTCGCGCCGCCGTGCGCAACGTCGTCGAGAAGAAGATCACCCCCTTTGCCGCCGAGGTCGACGCCGACTCCCGCTACCCGCAGGAAGCCCACGACGCACTGGTTGAGACCGACTTCTTTGCCGCACACATTCCCGAAGAGCACGGCGGCATGGGTGCCGATGCACTGGCTGTGGCCATCATCATCGAAGAGGTCGCCCGTGGCTGTGCCTCGTCCTCGCTCATTCCGGCCGTGAACAAACTCGGCAGCATGCCCGTCCAGCTCGGGGGCAGCGAAGAGATCAAGGCGAAGTACTTCCCACAGGTCGCCCGCGGCGAGGCCGGGTTCTCCTATGGCCTCTCCGAGCGCGAAGCCGGCTCCGACACCGCCTCGATGAAGACTCGTGCCGTCGCAGACGGCGATGATTGGATCCTCAACGGTGTGAAGACCTGGATCACGAACGCCGGCGTCTCCGAGTACTACACGGTTATGGCTGTGACCGACCCCGACGGTGCACGCGGTCGCAACATCTCCGCCTTCGTCGTGGAGAAGTCCGATGAAGGATTCACCTTCGGTGAGAAGGAGCGCAAGCTCGGCATCAAGGGCTCGCCGACACGTGAGCTCCTCTTCGACAATGTCCGTCTGCCCGGCGATCGCATCATCGGTGATCCCGGTGAAGGGCTGAAGATCGCCCTGCGAACCCTCGACCACACGCGCGTGACTATCGCCGCACAGGCCGTGGGCATCGCGCAAGGTGCACTCGACTACGCGATCGGCTACGTCAAGGAACGTCAGCAGTTCGGCAAGAACATCGCCGAGAACCAGGCCATCCAGTTCATGCTCGCCGATATGGGCATGAAGCTCGAAGCCGCCCGCCAGCTCACCTACACCGCGGCAGCCAAGAGCCAGCGCATGGACGAGGACCTCACGTACTTCGGTGCGGCGGCGAAGGCCTTCGCCTCGGATGCGGCCATGGAGATCACGACCGACGCCGTGCAGCTGCTCGGCGGAGCCGGCTACGTCGTCGACCACCCGGTCGAGCGGATGATGCGTGATGCGAAGATCACACAGATCTACGAAGGCACGAATCAGATTCAGCGCATGGTGATGGGGCGCAAGCTCATCGCCTGATGCCACACCCGCCTCGGCGGGAAAGAATCCGGACTTCGAGGAGGAAGGCCACTGCCAGCAGGCGGTGGCCTTCCTCTGTGTCCTGGGTCTGCAGGGGAGGGCGGGGCAGGTCTGTGACGGGGTCTGCGAGGGGGTCCGTGTGACCAAGTCCACCTGTCACCACGCGACATGCGCAGGTGAAATGTGCCGGAATCCCGGGTTCTCACGCGCCACAATGGATGAACACAGTGGACTCTCCAGAAGGTTTGGCACAGTGGACTGCGTCGCTGCGGGCTTCGGACCCGCGCGTGTGGCCATCACAGCAACGAGCACGAAGCAAAGGTAGGTCAGTGGCCGAAACGAGATACGTCGACCCCATCCATCACCCGTCGTATGCCTCACAGCCGACGCGTGATGTGCGGGCGTGGATTCTTCTCCTGATCAGCGTGCTCATCCCCGGGGGTGTGCAGCTGCTGTTCCGGTCTCGCCGCTGGGCAAAGGTCTCGCTGTCGATCACCGCGATCAGTTGGATCCTCGCGATCATCGCGCTCGTGGTGATCATCATCGATAAGAAGTTCCTCTTCACGATCGGCACGAACCCGATCCTGCTGACATTTCTCATCATCTGGCTTCCGGTCATCGCGATCAATTGGATCGTGTGCCTCTTCGACACGCTGCGCCGGATCAAGCTGGTCACGCTCTCGGCAAGAGCCCGCAAACGCTTCCTCGCTGCATTCTGTGCCCTCGTGCTCATCGTCGTGGGCCCCTTGGCCTGGGGCACGACGCTGCTGGACTCCCAGCGTGGGCTGATGGCCGACCTCTTCTCCTCGGGCAAGGCGGCGAAGCCCGTCGATGGGCGCTACAACATTCTTCTGCTCGGATCTGATGCGGGCAAGGGGCGCACCGGCATCCGCCCGGATTCGCTGTCCTTGGTCTCCATCGATGCGAAGACGGGCAAGACCGTCATCGTCGGCCTGCCGCGCAATATGGAGAACGTGCCGTTCCCCAAGGACTCACCGCTGCACAAGTACTACCCGCAGGGGTACAACTGCGGTGATGAATGCCTGCTCAACGCCGTCTTCCAGCAGGGCGAGCAGCACAAGGACGAGTTCGAGAATCCGAAACGTGCCGGCGAGCAGGCCACGATGGATGCCGCCTCGGCGATCACCGGACTCGAAGTCCAGTACTTCGCCATGGTCAATCTCAAGGGATTCGAGAACCTCATCGACTCTCTGGGCGGCATCACGCTCGTCTCCGGCGAGCGTGTGCCGATCTCCTCAAAGGTCGATCCGACCACGGGCGAACACGGACCGGTCAAGGGCTGGATCGAACCGGGCAAGCAGAAGCTCGATGGCTTCCACGCCCTGTGGTTCGCCCGTTCCCGTGAGTTCTCCAGCGACTACGAGCGCATGATCCGGCAGCGCTGTGTCCAGACCGCGATGGTCAAGCAGCTCGATCCCGCCACGGTGCTGACCCGATACCAGGAGATCGCCAAAGCCACTCCGGGGGCCCTGGCCACCGACATTCCCTCCTCCGAGGTCGACGACTTCGTGGACCTGGCGTTGAAGGTGAAGTCGCAGAAGATCGAGTCGCTTGACCTCACTCCGCCCAACGTGACACCATCTGATCCTGATTTCGACGCCGCCAGGACCTTGGTTGCGGACACCATCGAAGAGTCGTCCAAAGACGCTGAGAAGGACAAAGGCGCTCAGACGGCCCCCGGCGGCTCTGCCGGAGCCGTTGCCGGGGTCAACGCAAGTCTTAGGACTGTTGGGAGCGTGGGCGGAACCAATCCGCAGATCAGTGCGCAGGGCAGTGCCGAAGGCGGCTCTGACGAGGACAAAGAGATCGCGGAGAGAGAAATCTGCTACGTGCCCTGAGGCAGACATCACGTTCCCGGAGCACGGTGGTTCTGTCCTCAGTGAGAATCTGCAGCAGATTCCCGGAAAAAGTTTCTCTCGGTGTGTCCCGTGTAAACACTGGGAACCACACCCGTGTAATTTGCTTATTTTGTTATTTGGCTAGTCTGACACGCCGTATATGTGTAACAATTTTGAGATGTTGGGATTACCCACCGTCCTGCCAACGGTGAGATGATTCCAGGGCCTGAACTTCCCTGACTTCCTCGAAAAGGCTGTAACGATGAAATACTTATTGCCCACAGTCGCGGGCTGCGCTTCGGTCGCACTCGTCGGCACCTTAGCGGTCACGGCACCGACTGCCTTCGCGGCATCGACAGAGCCAGAAGTGACCCAGAAGGCGCTGAGCGTGAGCGAAGACGGACTCAACGTCCCCGGCGCCCGCGATTCCAGTGATTCCACTGCCACCGCCGCCAACCAGAGCGCAACGAGCAACCTGCCGAACATCTTCAAGTCGCAGACCGCTGTCGCTTCGACGAATGTGCCAGACATCGTCAACGTGAGTGCGGGTGCTTCGGCCGCTGCATCCACGGGGTCGGTCAATCCGGTTTCTGCCAGCCTGTCTTCCCCAGAGAGCGGCAACGGATCCGCAGGTGCCCAAGACTCCGCCCCGGCGGCTGAACCGTCGGCACCGGCTGCGGAGCAGGAGGAGAAAGACGGCGCGTCAGAGGACGCGAAGTCTGAGAACTCCGAATCGTCCGAGGACTCGAAGGACAGCGACGACATCTCGGGCTCAGTGCGTCAGAAGACCGAGGACGGCGTCAACATCGCGCTGATCTCCGACGTCCTCGACGTGCCGACGAACAACCCGAGCCTCATCGGCTTCACCTTCTCGCAGTCGAAGTCGAACATCCGGATCCAGGTCCGCGTCAAGAGCGGTTCTGAATGGGGCAACTGGCAGTCACTCGATGAGGAGCAGAAGGAGCAGGCGAAGAACGAAGGCTCCGAGCCGTTCACCGTCAACCGCGCTTCGGGTGTGCAGATGCGCATCCTCGGCGACAAGGCTCCCAGCGACGCCGAGCTCGTCCTCGTCGACCCGAAGCAGAATCCCAACGATGCTGCTGCTGTGGCCGAGAACGACCCAGTAGAGCTCGAGCCACAGAACTCGACCTCATCCGACAGTGCGGCAGACACCGCTGAGTCGACTCCCGACTCGAGTGCGGATTCTGCGAGCACCGAGACCGCGGCCGCTTCAGGCCAGGCCGAGGTCACCAATCAGAACTACGTGCCCGGATCTTCATCCGTGAGCACCGTCGCGAAGTCCGCTAAGGTGCCGAAGCCGAAGATCGGCTCGCGCAGCTCCTGGGGCGCCAAGGCATACAAGGGCAGCCCGGACTACGCCAGCAGCGTCAAGCAGGCGGTCGTCCACCACACAGCCGGCTCCAACAGCTACTCGGCTGAAGACGTCCCGTCGGTCCTGCGCGGTATCCAGTCCTACCACCAGTCGGGCCGCGGCTGGAGCGACGTCGGATACAACGTCATCGCCGATAAGTACGGTCGTCTCTGGCACGCACGCGGCGGCGACATCAAGAAGGCCGTTATCGGTGCCCACGTGGCCGGACACAACACCGGAACCTTCGGCATCTCAGTGCTCGGCTCCTACGACAAGTCGGCTCCGCCGAAGAAGACCCGGGACGCTGTCGCCTCGGCGATTGCCTGGAAACTCTCGCTCGATGGTGTCAAGCCGAGCAAGTCGACCGTCGTCGCGCACCGCGACCTCGCGAACACCAGCTGCCCCGGTGACGCCTTCTACTCCAAGATGGGCGAAATCCGCTCAACTGTCACCGACATCATGAACTCCGGTGATCTGCCGTCCGATGAGAAGAAGGACGACGACAAGAAGGACGACGACAAGAAGGACGACAGCAAGAACAAAGATGACGGTAAGAAGGACGACGGCAAGAAGGAAACGCCGAAGCCCAAGACCGCGATCGAAAAGTACGCTGCCGACCACAAGAAGGAACTCGGCAAGGCCACTGGCAAGGAACACGATGTCAAGGGCGTAGCCGGAGCACGTGCTCAGACTTACGAGAAGGGCAACGTCTACTGGTCCAAGAAGACCGGTGCGTACCACCTGACCGGAGCAATCAAGAACTCGTTCAAGGGTGACGTTGTCACCCAGTTGGGACTGCCCACCTCGCAAGAGAAGGGCGGTCTGAAGGACGGGGGATCGGCACAGTCGTTCCAGAAGGGCAAGATCTACTGGTCGAAGGACACCGGTGCTCACTACACCACCGGCACCCTTCTGAAATATTGGGGTGACAAGGGGACCATCAAGGGTCACCTCGGTTACCCCGAGTCGGACCCGGTCTACAAGGACGGGCGAGGCGAGCAGCTCTTCGAAGGTGCTCGACTCGTCTGGGCCGAGGGCTACGGAACCACAGAGTTCTCGCCCACAGGAACGATCGACGGCGGTGTCGTCGACAACAACGGTCCGGGTGATTCTGAAGACGCCAATGCTTCCGGTGGTGCCGATGCGTCGGCACCACCGGGGGACAGCGCCACAGATGGCGGTTCGGCTGCAGACTCCGGGGAAGGTTCTACAGACGACAAAGACGCCAAGGGTGACGACAAGGATTCCAAGGACGACAAGTCCAAGGACGACGACAAATCGGACGACGATAAGTCGAAGACCGAAGAGCCCAAGGGCGATTCGAAGGGTGACGACAAGTCGAAGGACGACAAGTCCAAGGACGACGACAAGTCCAAGGACGATAAGAAGGACGACAAGTCGAAGGACGACAAGTCCGATGACAAGAAGGACGACAAGAAAGACAAGCCGTCCAAGGCAGAGAAGATCCAGGCTCAGCGTGACTCCATCATCAAGGAGGCGAAAGCCCACCTCGGTGTGAAGTACGTCTGGGGCGGTACGTCGCCGACGAAGGGCTGGGACTGCTCGGGGTACACCCAGTACGTCTATGGCAAGCACGGCATCAAGCTGCCGCGCACAACCAGCCAGCAGCGCAACGCCGGCACGGTCATTCCGGCCAGCGAAGCGAAGGCTGGCGACATGATCTGGATCCCAGGTCATATCGGCATCATCTCGGAGACGAAGGGTCAGATGTACGACGCTGGCTCGACCCGGACGAACACGACGAAGCGCAGCTACAGCTGGATGCTCGATCGTGGAGCAAAGGTCATCCGCGTCGTCGGCTGATGACAGCAGCATCGCCTTCATCGGGCGAGACTGCACATGCCTCGTGGCCGGTTCCGAAAGGGACTGGCCACGAGGCATTTCGCGTGCCACGAGGCGTTTCGTCTATGGGGTTCAAGCACAGCCCCGCTCCGGATCTCCAGAGACTGATGCCGCTGCCCGCCATCCGAACTTATGAGGGCAACCCCACCGGCCTGTGCATTTGCCCTGGTAACACCCGGTGAATTGCAGATGTCCTGGCCTGAACAGTCAGTGAAGCCACTTCCGAAATCGGTGATTAGTCGAGGTGGACGCGCTAACGTGGAGAAGCACACACGGCATGTGTGTACATCCGATGATTCCAGCCGAAGGGGACCAAGACAGTGCGTCGATTGCACAACACGGTCAAGAATTTCGCGTGGGGCAGCACGGACGCGATCCCGGCAATCCTGGGTACCGCACCCGACGGCACTCCCTGCGCCGAGCTCTGGCTCGGAGCTCATCCCCTCAGCCCCTCGCGGTTGGACAACGGACAGTTCGATCAGCAGAGCTCGACTCACCGGTCGGCGCAGCAGGGCTCATCGTCATCTGTTGATGTGAAGACGAACAGCACCACGGTCGGCCCCAACCTCATCGAATACCTTGCCGGTGATCCTGCCGGACTGCTGGGCCACGACTCTGTTCAGGTCTTCGGGCCACGTCTGCCCTTCCTTCTCAAGGTTCTCTCCGCGCAGAAGGCACTCTCCATTCAGGTTCACCCGAACCCCGAGCAGGCGGCCCTCGGGTTCGCCCGCGAGGAATCCGAAGGTCCCGACCTCGATTCCCCGACGCGCAACTACAAGGACCCCTCGGCCAAACCGGAACTCATCTACGCTCTGACTGAGTTCCACGCCTTGACCGGTTTCCGGTCCCGCAAGGCCATGCGCTCCACCTTCGAACGCCTGCTGTCGCTGTCCCTGTCGCCGACCTCACTGGACTTTCTGGGTGATGTGCTCTCGGCGCTGAAGTCCGTCACCGAAGCCAAGGCCTTTGCCAGGGCCGTCGAGCTCGTCCTCGGTGACTCTCGGTCCGCAGGATTTGTCGACGAGGTTGCCGGACAGGATCTGGCAGAACTTCCCGACGGCCATATCAGCCGTTCGGGCACGGCAGTTGACCCTGCAGAGACCTTCCAGGAACTCGTTGCTGACTACCCGTCCGATCCCGGTGTGCTGGTGGCGCTCATGCTCAACCGCGTGCACCTGCAGCCCGGTGAGGCCCTGGCGATGGAATCCGGCGTCCTGCACGCCTACCTCGGCGGGACCGGGATTGAGGTCATGGCCTCCAGCGACAACGTTCTGCGCGGGGGACTGACGAACAAACACATCGACATCCCCGAACTGGGCAAGGTCGCAAAGTTCACTTCCGCCAAGCCTCGGATGGTCGAACCCGACCGTGACGGAATCCTCCTCGGGGCGACTGAGGACTTCGCACTGCAGTCGCTGCGGTGCCCTCGACTGACTCAGATCGAACGCCGCGGCGCCAGCATTGCGCTGTGCACCTCGGGAAGCATCACACTGACGTCGCTCGGGTCCACGGTGACACTGACACGTGGTCAGAGCGTCTTCATCGCGGCGAACGAGCCCACAGTGACCGCTGACGGACACGGCGACCTGTTCGTGGCCACCACCGGCCTCGACAACTCGCTGCCCTTCGCCTGAACTTTCCGCAGCTGGTCAGAGACTACTCGCAACTGGTCTGAGCCGACTGCGTATTGGCACCACGCACTGTGAGCAGCAAACCACCCCTTTGCTGAGGTGCCTTTTGGCACGGAGTGTAGGCGGTGCAGAACGAACTGTTGTCTGTGATGGTAACGGGGCGCTCAGCGACCAACAGGGTGTTGAGTGGCTTGCGGTGCGTGGTGAGTCTGGTCGCCGCTGCGCTGATCGCCTGCGACCATCCTGCGAAGCGCTCTCTGCAGACGGCACAACATACCCGCAGCACAGTGCTCCCTTGTGCCTTCCCTGCACAGCGCTCCTGACATACGGAAGAGTGGCACACGGAAGAGGCCGTCCTCGGCCGAATTCCTCTGAAGGAATCGGCCCAGGACGGCCTCTCATCAAACTGCCGGGACGATCAGACTTAGCGCCTCTGCCGCGCCGCTAGTCACCTAGCGTGACCGCGGCGCGCCGACCATCCGGCCGACATCCGAGAGTCAGCGTCTCAGGCTGCGTCGACGGAGATGGTGGCGACGTCGTCGGGGACGTTCACCTCGGCGCCGGTCTTCTCCTTGACCTCATCGACGGTGACTCCGGGAGCCAGTTCGACGAGGGTGAAGGAATCTCCACTGACGTCGAGCACGGCGATGTCGGTGATGATGCGGCTGACGACGCCCTTGCCGGTCAGAGGCAGCTCGCAGCTCTTCAGCAGCTTGTGCGAACCGTCCTTGGCGACATGGTCCATGATGACGATGACGCGCTGCGCACCGTGGACGAGGTCCATGGCACCGCCCATGCCCTTGACCATCTTGCCGGGGATCATCCAGTTCGCGATGTCGCCGTTCGTTGCGACCTGCATCGCGCCGAGGATCGCGGCATTGACCTTGCCGCCGCGGATCATGCCGAAACTGGCTGCGGAATCGAAGTACGAGGCACCGGGGGCCATCGTGACGATCTCCTTGCCGGCGTTGATGAGGTCGGGATCGATCTCGTCCTCAGTCGGGTAGGGACCCACGCCGAGCAGACCGTTCTCCGACTGGAGGACGAGGTCCACGCCCTCGGGCAGGTAGTTGGGCACGAGGGTCGGCATTCCGATGCCCAAGTTGACGTAGCTGCCGGCTTCGAGCTCTTGGGCCGCGCGGGCCGCCATCTGGTTTCTTGTCAATGACATATCGGCTCCTCAGGCTTCGCGAACGGTACGTTTTTCGATGGGCTTGTCGGCGACCTGTTCCGGGGTCAGCTCGACGACGCGGTGGACGAAGATGCCGGGCACGTGCACGTCATCGGGATCGATCTCGCCCGGTTCGACGAGCTTCTCGACCTCGGCGATGGTGATTCGAGCCGACTGGGCGGCTGGGGGATTGAAGTTCCTGGCTGAGGAGTGGAAGACGAGGTTGCCGTGGCGGTCTCCGACGGCGGCGCGGACGAGCGCGTAGTCGGGTGCCAGTGACTCCTCGAGGACGTATTCCTTCTCTTCGCCGAAGGTGTCGAAGACGCGGGTGTCCTTGGCCGGTGATTCCTTGACCACATTGCCCTCGGTGTCGTACTTCCACGGCATGCCGCCGTCTGCGACCTGGGTGCCGGCTCCGGTGATCGTGTAGAACGCGGGGATTCCGGCGCCACCGGCGCGCATCTTCTCTGCCAAGGTTCCCTGCGGGGTCAGTTCGACCTCGAGCTCGCCGGAGAGGTACTGGCGTGCGAATTCCTTGTTCTCACCGACATAGGAGGCGATGATGCGTCGGAGACGGTGGTCGGCGAGCAGCAGGCCCAGGCCCCGCCCGTCGACTCCGGCGTTGTTCGAGATCACTTCGAGGTCCTTGGCGCCCTGTTCCTTGATCGCGCGGATCAGGAACTCTGGGACACCGACGACACCGAAACCGCCCACGGCGATCGATGATCCATCTGCAATATCGGCTACCGCCTCGGCGGGCGTATCAACTACTTTGTCCATGAGCCCAGTCTGCCACGGACCTCGCCGAGGCTGCTCGCCAGGTCCGCAACGCGAGCGTCGTCCATGCCATTGGCCAACACAGATTCACCCCCGCGCAGGAGGTGATCCAGGAACGTCGCCCACTCCTGCGGTTGCGGGGTTGAGTTCGCCACCAGGATGCCGGAGCCGGAATCATCGGCCGGGTCGGCCCACGCGATCTCCTCGTCACCGACGAGGAGCGTTCCGGTGGCCTGCAGTCGCCGAGGTGTGACATCCGGGTAGGCCCGGATCGCTGAGTTCACATCGATGAAGTCCTCATCGACCGGTGTGCTCAGGGCCAGCGCGGGCGGGTTGTAGACGAAGACCTCTTCTGCCGCGGCCAGGCGCTCATCGTTCTCATGGCCCAACGGCACCAGCGCGTGGAAGTCACCGTCGAGCGCGGTGGGTGTGTCCGCCGAGGCGGCCGCACCGTCTGCCTGATCCTCTTGAGATCCAGCTCCGAGGACGACGCGACCATCGGCGAGGAGGACACTGAGGATGGCGACGAGCTCGCGCCAGTGCAGTCCGGCAGGCATTGGGACGAAGAGCGTGAAGTCGGGGCCGAGCCCATAGTCTCCGAAGAGTCCGACTCCCTTATTCACCCAGTTCGCCACGACGGGACCGGTGAGGTCGAGTCGGTCATAGTCGGGCCCGCGCCAGAACAGGACGGGTCCGCCGGTGCGGCTGATGATGGAAAGATCCACGAGGCAGACCTGCTTTCTCGATATACGTCAGAGGGTGGGGTGTTGTCAGGGGTTGAGGAGTCCGATGTTGATGCGGACTCCGCGGGGGAAGGCGCCGAGCTCGCCATCGGCCCACTCCCATTTCGTCGTCGCGCTGAGGTCTTCGGCGAAGAGTGCGGTGTGCATGCGCTCGACGAGTGAACCGAGGCCGACCATCGCCTCGAGCAGGGGAGGCCCACCGGCCTGCGGGGTCGCGGGCGAGTCGGAGGGGGCCATGGTGATCCGTGACCCGGAGCCTTCGATGCGCATCCGCCAGGCGGCCTGCCCGGGGGTGCGTGATGACCCGGCTCGGACGACGCGGATGGCGCGGGAGACACGTTCGAGGATGTCGTCGCTGTTGTCCCCGGCCGCGGCACGTCCGGGCAGCTCTGTGACTCCGAGCCCGCGATGGATCGCTTCGACGTGGCCGTAGCGGAACCAGTCCTCGCCGAGGTCGCGGCTGAGCGCCTTCGCCCCGGCCCGACCATTGTCCAGGTAACCACCGGCGCCCCGGACGAGTGCCATCGGAAGGCCGCGCGATGATCCCTTGACGAGATCGGCTGCGGCGGCGATCTCGTCGGCGACTGCGCGGACGGTCACCGATTGCACACGACCGTCGCCGTCGGGCTTGCCGCGCTGGTCATCGAGTCCGGAGAAGCCGGAGAGACCGAGCGCGAAGTCGCCGACTCCGATCCTCCACGGCCGCGAGATGGTGTCGGAGATGACGACGCCGATGCGCACTGAGAACGCCTCTTCGACCCGCAGCCGCAGCTTCTGGGCCGAGGCGTCGCTGTCGACTGGGTGAAGGACAACGGCTCCGCCGGAGTTCGACTGGTCGAGGCCGGCCGCCGCCTGCACGGTGCCCGAATGAGTGCGCACGATCTGGACGGTGGATCCGGAGGCATAGGTGCGTTCGGCGACGAGGTGGTTCGACGACTCCTTGACGAGATCCTCGAACTCCGCCCGGTCGTTGACGGAGAGCAGACGGCCGTCAGCTTTGGACACGACCTTCGAGGCGATGACGAGGATGTCACCGTCCTTGAGGTCGATCCGATTGCGACGCAGAGCGTTGACAAGGATGGCTGCCAGATCGGAACCGGGCGAAATGTCCTCCTCCAGGGGAGGTGCATAGACGGTGAGGAGTCGGTCGTTCATCACCGCGTCCGCATCGTCGTCGGGCAGCCTCGGCGCCCGTTTTCTGGGTGCGATTGCTGGGATCGGGCGACGATCGCGAGTGATTCGACTCTCATGACTCCATAATCCCACCGACGGCGAATGATTTCTAAATTCTCCAGATTTGCTCAGGCGCGCACCATAGGTTGTGTCCATCCCAGATAGTGGTCGCTACATGTGGTGTTCTCGGCGCGTGTGTATGTGAAGGTGTGTTCGAATAACTCTCCGGCGGCCTCTGCAATACTCCACGAGGGCTTGACGGGGCGGTAATGACACGCGTGTAATTTATACTTAACAGGGGAACGCACTTAGCACGAATCCTCGGATTCGAGCATCCACCACGCTGATGCCGTCAGCACGAGCTTCACCTCCGGAACCATCCGGGGAGCCGGTCGCACCCAGACCATTTCACTCCTCGAACGGTACCGGAACCGGAGCTCGCAGTGGTAGGTGAGCTGAGCGTGAGAAAGGGGAAAACCGTGCAAAGCGCACAGAGCAAAAGGCAGGAGAGGGAAGACTTCTCCACAGTCGTGCCCGGAGTCACTTCTCGAAGTGCCGAAGACTGGTTCGTCGAACCAGGAGCACGAACACCGGATACTCTGCCTGATCCATTGGCGATCGATCCGAACGATCTGACACCGCTTCCCACGGATAACTCCGCAGTATCACCGCTTTCACTGCTCTTCGGGGCAGCTGAGGACGGTGAGCTTTCCTGGCAGGACCAAGCGCTGTGCGCTCAGACCGACCCCGAGGCGTTCTTCCCCGAAAAGGGCGGATCGACTCGTGAGGCCAAACGTGTCTGCGCCTCGTGTGATGTCCGGTCAGACTGCCTCGAATACGCGCTGGCGAATGACGAGCGCTTCGGAATCTGGGGCGGTATGTCTGAACGTGAACGCCGCCGACTCAAGAAACAGGTCGTGTGAAACCTGCCGTTACAGTTGTCCTCGCCTCAGGCGATGACAGCAGCAGGGTCGAGCTCGAAACAGCTCTGAGCAAGTCCTACCCCGAGATCCCGATCGTGGATCTCGGGGGTCTTGCCGTCACAGAGGCCATGGCACTCCCCGAAGTCGCCGACAGCACCCATCTGTGGTTCCTCACCGCAGACTCACGCCCCGAGCCCGAATGTCTTGAAGAACTGCTCGAGGCCATCGGCGCGACAGAATCGATCGCCGCCGTCGGTCCCAAGATCATGCACTCAGATCACATCGTCTCCGCAGGCGTCACCACCACCTCGGCGGGAGCCAGGGTCAACCCCGTCGCAGACGGGGAGTACGACCAGGGCCAGCGCGACGGGCAGTCGGAGACTCTGGGTCTCGATCTGCCCGGCATGCTCATCGCCACCACGGAGCTGGAGAGGATCGGAGCACCCTCTAGGGTCCTCGGCGTTGCCTACCGTGGTCTTGAATACTCGCGTCGACTCCGCGACCTCGGCCGCAGAGTCGTCGTCGCCCCAAGCGCCAGACTCACGGTCTCCACCGCACTGGCCTCCCAACTCGGTTCCTCCCCGCTGCCACCTCTGTCGAAATCTCAGATCCGCACGGAACAGCGCTACCGACTCAGCCTCGCCAGCCCCGGCTTCCTCAGCATCTTCTGCCTCCTCGTCCTCACCCAGCTGAAGAACACTCTGGCGGGTCTGCTGTCGAACAACGTCCGCGCCGCCTCCTGGTATTTCTCTGCGCTGCTCGGACTCGGCGCCGACGCCGGCACGACCGCCCGGCTGAGGCGCTCGAACGCCCGCCGCAGTCGCCTCGCCAAACGCACCACCGACTCTCACGTGGCCCCGCTGTATGCGGACCCGGACGAACTCTCCGTCCAACGTCGGAGCATGAACTCCGCCGAGGAGGCCCGTCTGGCCCAGGCCGAATCCGCAGCCGATACCGGCCCCGGGCACGGCGATGAAACAGAACTCAATCCCGTGGGCGATACGGAAGAGGCCATCGACTCGTTCTCACGACTCGAGGTCACCGGCGGTGCCGGGCTCTTTCGCAGCCCTCTGACCTACCTCCTCATTGCGGCCGTGGCACTGAGCGGCTTCGTCTCCTTCCGACTCTTCGGCACCGGCCACCTCGTCGGCGGTGCCGTGGGCTCGACCGATGTCAGCCTCGGTGACCTCGTCAGGCGCCTGCTCAGCCCGAATCTCGACGTCTCCACCGGCGCCGCCGTGCCCAGCGACCCCTATCAGCTGGTCATCGCGGTCCTCAGCCTGCCGTTCCTGGGCCACGTCGACATCATGGTCCGCACCCTCATCCTCCTCGCCCCGATCCTGGCCGTCATCGCCGCCTACACCGCGGCGGGCACGATCGTGAAGAGGAAATGGGTGCGCGGATTCGCCGGGCTGCTGTGGATCGCCGCCCCGCTCTTCGTCACCGCGCTCTCAAACGGACGCCTCGGCGTCATCTTCGTGTGGATCGCGGCTCCGCTCTTCGTCATCGCCCTCCGCCGCAGCCTGCGCACCGGGTCCATCGCCGCTGCCGCAGGTGCCGGACTCCTGCTGTTCCTGATGGTCGCCGGCGTGCCGCTGATGCTGCCCCTGGGAATCATCCTCACCGTCGTCCTCCTGTGCACCGGTCGCGGCCTGCGCCACCTGTGGCTGCTGGCTCCGACCCTGTTCCTGGCCTGGCCCTGGGTGGTCGGCCTCGTCACCGAACCCGGCGCCCTCTTCGTCATGCCCGGACAGACCTTGGCCCCGCCAGCCCCGCCGACCTACCTCCTCGCGGTCGGCTTCCCCTCAACTATTGACATGACGTGGCTGTCCGACCTGCTTGCCGCGGTCGGCATCAGCGGAGTCAGCCCGGGACTGCTCCAGCTGTGGGTACCGGTCCTGGTGCTGCCGATGCTCATCCTCGCGTTCCTCACGGTCATCGAAGCTCACCTCAAACTCTCCCGGCTGACATGGGCCGTGGGCCTCTACCTCACCGGTCTGCTGGTGGCCACCGGACAGATCCTCATCCCGGCCCAGACCGGGCCCTTCCATCTCATCGGCTCCTATCCTGCCGCCGGACTGACCCTGCTCAGCCTCGGCGCGATCATGCTGCTGACCCTCGGAGCCCAGGCCACGACGACGAAGTCGACGAACTCCCGCCGGCTGCCCATGCGCGGCCTGACCGGGTTGGTGGCCATCGCAGCCGTCGGACTCATCGTCGTCAGCGTCGGATCCGGCACCACCTCGGCGGGCACCACTTCGGGCGGCGCACTCACTACGCAGGAGCACGGCACTGTTCCGGCCTTGGCCGCTGACCGGGCCGCCGATGATGTTCAGGCGCGCACGCTGCGCCTCGACGTCGTCGACGGCGAGGTCCGGGCACGGCTGCTCTCATCTGCCGACGGGACGGTCATCGGCACCTCGACCATTCACTCCGCCGAGGCGGTCGGCGGCTGGCCGTGGGAGCGCAGGCCCCTGCCCATCAGCGAGGACGAGACCCTCATCGCGCAGGCCGCCGCAGCACTGTCGGCCGATGATGCCGGTGACGTCCGCGCCATCCTCGGCGAGCTGGGCGTGGACTTCGTCCTCGTCGACTCGGATGCGAAGAACCTCCGCAATTCGGTGGCAGCAGCCGACGGTGTGGTCGAGGTCGGTCCGACCGAGTCTGGCGGACTGTGGCAGGTCGACACCCCCTACAACGGTCGCTTCCTCGTCCGCGAGCCCGACGGTACGTTGAGCACGGCACCGATGGACGGAACCACCGCCGAGGTGGCTGCAGGTGAGGACGGGCGCACCCTGATCGCCTCCGACGCCGCCGGCAACATCACCGCCAGCCTCGATGGCAAGGCCCTGCCGGCCCCGGAGAAGCCCACGAACGACTGGGCCGCCGAATTCTCACTGCCCGCAGCCGGGGGAGACGTCGAGCTCAGCTACGGCTCCGAGTTCTATGCACCGGGAGTCATCCTCGGTTGGGTCCTCGGTCTGCTCACCGTCATCGTCGCGATCCCCTTCGGATCGCAGCGGCAGAGCAGGGCCTGGTCGCGAACGACTCGTGCGAAATCTGAGAAGAAGGCTCGCACGACATCGCAGCGAGCGAAGACAGCACCGAAGTCGCGAGCACCCGAGCAGACAGTGGAGACGAAGCCATGAAACACCTGCGCAGCATCGTGACCTTCGCGGCGATCGCCGTGCCAGGCGTCCTCGTCGCCACCACATCGTTCCTGACGCCGCTGACCCCAGGCACCCTCGACCGCAGCCCCGAACAGGTGAGGATGCCCACCGCAGACACCCGCGTGATCTGCCCCGGCCCGCTGCTGACCGATGACGAAGCAGAAGGCACCGACGCGGAATTCGTCGATGACTCGAACGTGTCCACCCGAGTCGTCTCGGCTTCCGCGCCGATCAGTGCCGCCGACGGTTCCGTCTCGGCCGCACGCCTCCAGGTCGCGGATCTGGGAGGCTCGGCCAACTTCGACAACCCCAGCTCGGACGGCTTCATCTCCGGTGACGATCCGATCGATCAGACCAAACTCATCACCGGGTTCGCCCGCCCCGGAGCACCGGCGCTGACGACCGGCGTCGAAACAGTCGAAGGCACATCAGGTGACCTCACCGGTCTGGCAACGCTGACCTGCGGGGCAGCCGCCAGCAACTTCCGGATCCTGGCAGGCTCGGGTGCTGCAGGATCGAATTCCCAACTGCTGCTGAGCAACCCCGGTGACGTTCCCGTCCAGGCCGAGGTCGCACTCATGACACCTTCGGGACAGCGCGGGGAGCCGACAGAGGTCAGCATCAAGGCAGGGAAGCAGCGCGCCATCCGCCTGGGCGGTCTCGCCGGCGGAGCCGAGTCTCTGGCAGTCGACGTCAAGGTCGACGGGGGAGTCGTGTCCGGTTCCCTCCAGGAGACGGTGCTCGACGGTCTGACCCCCAAGGGCATCGACTTGGCCACAAGCGGGGCGGATGCTGATTCGCAGCAGGTCGTGACCGGACTCAACGGCAAGGACGCACGACTGCGTGTGGCCAACCCGAGTGATGACCTCGCGGAGGTCTCCCTCAAGGCCTACGGACCCGATGGTGAGATCGACATTCCCCGTTCATCCATGACCGTGGTCGCGCATGGAGTCGCCGAGGCGGATCTCGGCGATCTGGAGGCCACCAGCGTCATCCTCGACTCGGACCAGAGCATTCAGGCCAGCGCATTCATCGGCCAGGACGGGGAGAAGGGCAGCGCGGACTTCGGAAGCGTCAACGCCACAGACACCCTCGCCGACTCGCAGATCATGGCCCTTCCGCGCACGGGCACCGGAAAGCTCTACCTCTCACCGGGCCAGGGGCAGGTGCAGGTCAGCGGCATGCTCGATGATGGTTCGCTCACTGAGCCGCAGTCGATCGACCTCAACCCCACCGGCACCACCGAGTTCAGCCCCGCCGAGGTGTCCCCGGACGCAGTGCGGGCCATCGTCATCAGCGGTGAGAACGCCTCAGGATCCCAGTCGGACGGTGTCCACGCCAGCTATGTGGTCACCACCGACTCCGGGATCTCCTCGGTCCAGCCGGCACCGGCACCGGCCGGCGTGGCCTACCGCGACATCCGACTCGGCTGAGGCGGGGACAGCGAACTCGGCTAGGAGTTCCGGAGGATCTCGACCTGGTCGGCGACCACCTCGGCGATGAGGGAATCGCGCTGTCCGCTGCTGTGATATTCGATCACCCGACGGTAGAGGACGATGTGCGTGAGCCGGTGCGCGGTGGCGGGAAACACCCGCCCGAAGGCAGGTTCGGTCGAACTGGCCGGTGGGACGGCATCGATGGCCAGCACCACCTCGGCGAGCAGTGCCGGTTCTTGAGCCCGTTGGCGGGCGAACTCTTCGGCCGCGACACGGGCGAAGCTCTCGGATCGGCGCTGACGGGCGGGCACGTCGGCTAAGAACAGCGGGGACCGCAGTCCACGGCCGTGCCGATCACGGTGACGCCTGGTACTCATGAGTCAATATTGTACTGACCATAAGGCCCTGGCTGTCGGGGACAGGCGGTGCTCGCGTGTAAAGTGGTGGACTGTGTCAGCCGTGAGATTGTGTTCAAAAGTCAGCTGTTCGCGCAGTGCCACAGCCACCATGACGTACGTGCACGCTGATGCCTGCGTCGTCATCGGTCCGCTGTCGCGTCGCTCCGAACCCGGTGCCCACGACCTGTGCGCCGATCATGCCGCCAAACTGACCCCACCGGTGGATTGGCAGCTCATCCGCATCGGGGGTGAGCAGGCTCCGCCCGAACGAACCCGTGACGATCTTCTGGCCATCGCCGACGCCGTCAGGGAAGCAGCAGGCCGCCCCGGGAACGGCGCTCGCACAGGCGGGGGTGCAACTGCCCCGTCATCTGACTCTTCATCTCCCTCGTCGACGGGCTCGCCTGCGGGCTCCGAGAGCCGAAACGACGGCGCCGTGCAGGGCCGCAAACACGGTCACCTGCGCATCATCGGCGACTCATGACCACAGACAACGCCGCGCCCGATCCCAGCCGCACACCCGGTCCCGATCTCGTCGCGGCCCGCACGAGGGCGCTCGAGGCCGCGGTCGGTGCCTATGACATCCGGGGGCGCATCCCGGACCAGTTAGAGACCGATGTGCTCTTCGCTCTCGGCTGGGCTACGGCCACCGCGATGGCTGAACTCCATGACACCGCCGAGGTGGTCGTCGGCCACGATATGCGCCCCAGCTCACCCGGCTTCGCCCACGCATTCGCTGCCGGCATCGAGTCCGCCGGCTTCCGAGCCGTCCTGCTGGGACTGTGCTCGACCGATCAGCTGTACTTCGCCTCAGGCATCTTCGATCTGCCGGGTGCGATGATCACCGCCAGCCACAACCCGGCCGACTACAACGGGATCAAGATCTGCGGTCCTCGTGCCGCCGGAGTCAGCCTCGCCTCGGGGCTGGGACGAATCAAGGACCTGGCGCCGCAGGCACCCACACACAACGACGCTCCTGAGGTCCCGGTCGACGAGTCCGCCGCGAAGGACATGCGCGGCCGCTATGTCGAACGCATCCGCACCCTGACCCACGTCGACGAGGTCAGCGGTCTGCGCGTCATCGTTGACTGCGGCAACGGCATGGCGGGCAAGCTCCTCGGCGAGGTCTTCGGCACCGACGCCGGCTATGCTCAGGTGCCCTTCGAGGCCATCGGCCTGTTCACCGAACTCGACGGCACCTTTCCCAATCATGAGGCGAACCCGCTGAAGCCGGAGAACCTCCTCGATGTCTCCCGCGCAGTCGTCGACCAGGGCGCGGATCTGGGATTGGCCTTCGACGGCGATGCCGACCGCTGCTTCTTCATCGACGAAACCGGAGCGACCATGTCTCCTTCGGCTGTCGGAGCGCTCGTCGCCGAGCGCGAGATTGCTCGTGCCAAGGCAGCAGGCGTGGCCGAACCAGCTGTCATCCACAACCTCATCACCTCCCGCAGCGTGCCGGCCACGATCGCCGCCGCGGGTGGGCGAGCAGTGCGTTCGAAGGTCGGCCATTCCGGCATCAAAACCCTGATGCGCTCCGAAGGGGCGGTCTTCGCCTGCGAACATTCCGCGCACTTCTACTTCCAGGAGTTCTACGGCGCCGACTCCGGCATGCTCGCCGCGTGTCACCTGATAGCCGCCCTGGCGAACACCGGGGCACCGGCCTCACGGCTCGTCGCCGACTACGATCTCTACGTCCAATCGGGCGAGATCAACTTCACGGTGGCAGACCCCGATGCGGTTCGCGCGGCCTTCGCCGCCGAATCCTCTGACTTCCCAGCCAGCACCATCGATGACCTCGACGGCATCGGTCTGCAGGGCGAAGACTGGTGGGTCAACCTGCGCAAGTCCAACACGGAGCCACTGGTGCGACTCAACGTCGAAGCCAGCGATCCGGATCGTCTGCGCGAACTGACTGCACAGGCCAGTGAATTCGTCGAAGCCCGCAGGCAATAGACTCAAACGCAGACGACAACAGTTTCCGTTCCCGATGGAGGTACCGTGCTCGATTCCACCGACTACAAGGTTGCCGATCTGAGTCTGGCCGAGGCCGGCCGGCACCAGATCCGACTGGCCGAACGCGAGATGCCAGGGCTCATGGCTCTGCGCGAAGAATTCGGCCAGAGCAAGCCGCTGACCGGGGCCCGCATCGCCGGAAGCCTGCACATGACAGTGCAGACAGCTGTGCTCATCGAAACCCTCGTCGCCCTCGGGGCGCAGGTGCGCTGGGCCAGCTGCAATATCTTCTCCACCCAGGATGAGGCCGCCGCTGCCGTCGTCGTCGGCACCGGAAGCGTCGACGCCCCCGCCGGTGTGCCGGTCTTCGCCTGGAAGGGTGAGACCCTGGAAGAGTACTGGTGGGCCGCGGACAAGATCTTCGACTTCGCCGAGGGCGCCAACCTCATCCTCGACGACGGCGGCGACGCCACCATGTACGTCCTCAAGGGTGCTCAGGCCGAAATCGATGGGGGAGTCCCAGCCGCTGGCGAGGACGACCCGGAAGAGTTCAAGGTCCTCCTGGCACAGGTGCAGAAGTCACTCGAGGCCTCGCCCGGTCGCTTCGGACGCATTGCCGCCGGCATCAAGGGCGTCAGCGAAGAGACCACCACGGGCGTCAATCGTCTCTACCGTCTGGCCGAGGAAGGAAACCTCCCGTTCCCGGCCATCAACGTCAACGACTCGGTGACGAAGTCGAAGTTCGACAACCGCTACGGCATCCGCCACTCCCTGCCCGACGGCCTCAACCGCGCCACCGATGTCCTCATCGGCGGCAAGATCGCAGTCGTCGTCGGCTACGGTGACGTCGGTAAGGGAGCCGCCGAGGCGCTGCGCGGTCAGGGTGCCAGGGTCATCGTCACCGAGATCGACCCGATCTGCGCCCTGCAGGCGACGATGGACGGCTACCAGGTCGAGAATCTCCCCGCAGTGGCACCGACGGCTGACATCATCATCACGACCACCGGCAACACGCGTGTCGTCGGGGTCGAGGTGCTGACCAGTCTCAAGCCCGGAGCGATCGTGGGCAACGTGGGCCACTTCGACGATGAGATCGATCTGGCCGGACTGGCCAAGATCTCCGGAGTGACAAAGGTTGAGATCAAACCGCAGGTCCACGAATGGCGCGTTCCGGTGCCGGCTGAGCTCGGACTGGATCGTGACCAGACGGACTTCCTCGTCCTCTCCGAAGGTCGCCTGCTCAACCTGGGCAACGCGACCGGCCACCCCTCGTTCGTCATGAGCGCGTCGTTTGCCAACCAGGTGCTTGCGCAGATCGAACTCTGGGTCCGTGCCGATGATTACGACAACGATGTGCATCGCCTGGCGAAGGAACTCGATGAGAAGGTCGCCCGTCTCCACCTGCCGGCGCTCGGAGCCAAGCTGTCCGAGCTGTCGAAGGAACAGGCCGAATACATCGGTGTCGACGTCGCCGGACCTTACAAGCCCGAGCACTACCGGTACTGAGGTTCCCTGACGTTCTCAGGCCCGGCTCCCATCGACTGGGGTCGGGCCTGAACTGTCTGTGGTTCTGCTTGTGTGGGGTGTATTGGAGCTGAGCGTGTAAGTGGGTGTGCGGCTTTCAGCGGCTCTGCAGACTCAGTCCGTGGGGGAGAGTGTTGACGCCGGCGCGGAAGGCTTGAGACTGTTCGGCTCGGCGCTGCTGTTTTGCGAACTCGGCGGACCGTTGCCGGTGGATGACCGCTGACAGGAACTGTTCGGGCATCGTCCCCTCTGGTGGCGCGGGTGCAACATAGGGATTGAGCTCGGTAGCAAGTTCCTTCGCCCGCTCCCAGCGCGAATCGCGACCCAGATTCTCCGCCATCGACAGGAACTGGACGATTCGCCGGTGCAGTCCGGCCGGAAGTGTGGCGATGTCGGTCTCGGCCAGCCAATTGTGCAGATGCGGGGAGACGTGCGTGCGGATCGGCTGGGGTGGGGAGGTGCGTTCACTCACGGCCATCGTCCCGGCCATGTAGTCGCCGAGGCGTTTGGACTGTGGGGAGATCAAGCCGGAGAGAGCAGCCACACCGCCGCCGGTCGACAGGATCTCGAAGGGCCAGAGGATGGCCCGAATGAACGAATGCCTGGCTCGTTCGGCGCCGCCGTCATCGCGGACGACTCGCAGGCCGAGGATGAGCTTGCCGAGTGAGCGTCCGTGGGTGAGGACTTCGACGATCATCGGCAGGAGAACGAACACCGAAATGCTCATGATGGTCATGACCGATGTCAGCAGCAGCTCGTTGACCTCAAGAATCTGCAGCAGGAACCAGAACATGGCGATGATGAGCCCGATGTTGACGATCGAGTAGACGATGAAGTCGATGAGGCAGCTCAGCGCACGTGCCGCCAGGGCAGCAGGCTGAATGCTCAATTCGACGGCTTCTCCCGTCACCAAAGTACTCACAAATCCATCCTGTCATAATTCCCATCCCCACTTCACGGCGGATCGCCTGCCACCCACATTCGGAGCGGCGGGACTCTCAGATAGGGTTGAAGCATGGACCCGAATCTGCTGGCCGAACTTCACGGCGACAAGTGGCGAGAACTGTCCATGCTGGCCAAGCAGAACACGTTGAATCCGGCGCAGACACACAGGTTCCTCGACCTCTACCGCGATGCGTCGAAGGATCTCTCGCGGATCATGACGGTCGCACCCGACTCGGTGGAGGCCGCACGTCTGTCGGCGATCGTCCATCGCTCGCGCAACCATCTATCCGCGGTCCCATCCGGTGGTCTGAGCGGTCTCTCCCGCTTCTTCGTCATCAGCCTGCCGCTGTCGATCTATCGGCTCCGCTGGGACTTCCTCATCGCCGCAGTGTTCTTCCTGGCGGTCGCGAGCCTGGCCGGGATCTGGGCGGGAATGCATCCGGAGGTCCTCGAGACCTTCGGTGATCACGCCTTCCGCAAACAGTTCGCCGAACACGATTTCGTCGAGTACTACAAGGAGAACCCGAACGGCTTCTTCGCCGTGGGTGTGTGGACGAACAACGCGTGGATTGCCGTGCAGTTCGTGCTCCTGGGCATCACCGGTGTCTTCGTCGTCTCTGGACTGTTCTCCAACGCCGTCAACGTCGGCTTCTCCGGTGCGATGATGTTCGAGTTCGACCGCGGTTCGGACTTCTTCCTCTACATCCTCCCGCACGGCATCCCCGAGATCAGCTGCATCATCCTCGCTGCAGCCGCGGGGCTGAGGCTGTTCTTCGCCTGGGTGGTGCCGGGCCCACAGCTGCGGCGGAACAAACTCGCCTCGGAGGCCAGATCACTGCTGACAGTCGCCGGGGGACTGGTCATCATGCTGTTCATCTCGGGTCTCATCGAAGGCTTCGTCACCCCGAATCCGATTCCGCCGGCGCTCAAGATCGCCATCGGCGTCGCCTATACGGCCGCAGTCATCGCCTATGCCTGGTACTTCGGCAAACGTGCCGCCAAAGCCGGCCTCAGCGCAGACCTCGATGAGCATCAAGCCGGCTACTCAATCCTCGCCACCGACAAGTAGGGTCGCGTCGAACCACAGTCGCACAAGGCGCCTAGCCTCGGGCGAAAAGCTGACCACGAATAGGTAGCGCGCATGCTGAAGGCCAAGTCCGGCGGATCTACATGAGGTTCCTACGAACTCATCCGGGCTTCAGCATGCTGTGGGCCATCAACTTCACCTCCTCTATGGTGGGTTGGTCAATGGGGATTGCCCTCAGCGTTCACATCTACCAGCTGACCGGGTCAGCCTTGTGGACCGCCATCTTGGCAGCCACACCGACGGTCTCGGCAATAGTGTTTGGCCATCTGGCTGGCACGGTGGCTGATCGCTGGAACCCCCTGCGAGTAGTCCAACTGACCTTGCTGGCACGCGTCGTCGTCCTATTGGGACTCTTCGTGGTTGCTGAATCACCTGTTTGGTTGGCGATTTTGGTCTTTGTGCAAGCCGCCGTCCAGCAGATCTATCGGCCAGCGGAGCAGGTATTGATAGCTGACTTTGTCTCGGCTGAGGACCTACCCGAGGCAAACGGGCTCAATTCGTTCGCGTCGAACGCGACCCGGCTCGTTGCTCCGGCGTTGGGTGGCTTCGTCATCGCCGTCGTAGGGTTCGGCTGGACCGCGCTTGGGATGACCGCATTTATGGCTTGCTCGGCAATACTGAGTCTCACGCTGGGCCGCTGGTTCCAACAGTCGCCACCGAGCGAAGATGCGGAAATGCCAGACGGTTCCAAATCAGTCGGAACATATCTGAAGCTCTTACGCCGGAGCCCCCGGGCACGCGGGTTAGTCCTTCTCCAAGTGCTCGACGCCGTCAAAGAGGGCCCTCTGTCTGCGTTGTTCCCCGTTCTGATGCTGGGAGTAGTCGGTGCGACGTCCACTGAGATGGGACTGGCCAACAGCGCCTTCGCAGTGTCAGCAGTGGTGGCCGGCCCGCTGATCGGTGTGGTGATCAAACGCCTTGGTTATCAGCTGACGGTTGTGGGCGGAGCCGCCGTGGCGTACAGCCTGATCGTTGTTCTTGTGATCTGGCCTTCCTTCCCCATGGCGGTCATCGCATTCTTTCTGTCAGGGTTGCCTTTCACCGTGTCGTGGGTGGGAAGTCAGACGTGGCTGCTGCTGACTGCACCGCGATCGATGAGGGGCCGCGTTGTCGGTACGAATGGAGCTGTCTATTCGTGCTTCACCCTGATTACTATGCTGGGCAGCGGAGTCCTGGCCGACATGATCGGTGTCCGATGGGTGATAGGAGTTGCCGCAGGCGTGGCACTCATTGGTCTCGTTCCCGTCCACCTTCTATTGCGATCCGTGCCGAAACCAACCGACGCGTCTGCCGAATCAGAAGGGCAGAAATGATCATCGCTCCACCAGACTCAACCTCATCTGTGCCACCGCATTCGAGCGGGGCAGTGATCGTTTCTTCACCAATTGAAACGGTGAGGGGCGGACTGAGTATCCAAAGTGATAAGCGCGCACCCGAAACTGGCTTGGGGCTGCGGTCTAGAGCTTCCCGGTGGCCTTGAGATTGATGTAGAGATCGGCCAATGCGCCAGGCAGATCGTCGGGGCCCGCCTCGACGGACTGGACACCGGCACCGCGCAGACGAGTCTGCAGTGACTTCGACGTCAGCAGCTCCGATTCTGCGGCTGCGGCGGTGAAGATCTCGTCGGTTCCGTCACGTCTGGCAGCCAGTTCACGCAGTCCGGGATCCTCGACAGAGGCCAGGACCACACGGTGGCGGGCCAGGAGCGTCGGCAGGACCGGCAGGATCTCATCGGAGACGCTGCCCTCGTCCAACGCTGTGACGAGGACGACGAGGGCATGCTGGCGCGACGTGGCCAGAACGGTCGAAGAGATCTGCTCCCAGTCGGCATCGTAGAGTTCCGGATGCACCGTGGTCAGTGCCACCGACAGGTCATGGACAGGGTCCTTCGACCGATGACTCGAAGCGATGGCACGAATGCGAGCATCGGCGACGACGACATCGACGCGGTCACCTGCGCCCGAAGCCAGAGCCGTCAGCAGCAGAGCAGACTCCAACGCCGCATCGAAGACCGTGCCGTCTCCACACCGGCGTGCTGCCAGCCGGGACGAATCGACGACGATGACGACCCGGCGGTCACGTTCTGGCCGCCAGGTCTTGACGACCAGGTCCTGGGCCCGGGCACTGGCCCGCCAATCGATCGAGCGCACATCATCACCGTCGACGTAATCGCGCAGCGAATCGAACTCCGTGCCCATGCCGCGGATCATCACCGCCGAGCGACCGTCGAGCTCACGCAGCTTCTGGGTCTTCGACGGCAGTTCACGTCGAGAGATGAACGGCGGCAGGACGCGCACGATCGCAGGAACGTCGAAGCTCTTCTGGCGGGCGATCAGGCCCACGACGCTGCGACTGCGGATGGTGACTTTGTCACCGTGCAGGGCACCACGACGCACCGGCAGGAGCTGAGTGACCACCTGCGTGTTCTCCTCCGGCGCAAGGTCGAGCCGCGAACGGGTGCTCTTCGCCCCGGCACTGGGCGACCAAGCATCCCGGACGGCTAGGCGAAGTCGTCTGGGGGAGTCGTTGACCACTGTGAGAGTGGAATGGGTGGGGTCTCCCAACCGGACCATCGGTCCCGGTGTGCGCTGAAGGGAGGCCAACCTCGGCGGCGGTGTGAGGAAGAAGTCGACGAGCGCGAGGAGGACGATGATGCCGGCGACGATCAGCGCGCTGGTGAACCCCGGCATGAGCATGACGGGGATGATCCCAAGCAGGGTCAGCAGGAGCAGACGTGTGGTCATTCAGCGCGGGACTTCGGTGGTTGCGATGATCGAGTTGAGGACCTGATCGACGTTGAGCCCGTCCATCTGAGCCTCCGGACGCAAGATCACACGGTGGCCCAGAGTCATATGAGCGAGGGCCTTGACGTCGTCGGGTGTCACGTAGCCGCGACCTGACAACCAGGCATAGGCGCGTGCGGCACCGAGCATTCGGGTGGCGCCACGAGGGGAGACGCCCAAGGCCAGGGACGGTGCCTGCCTCGTGGCTCTGGCGAGGTCGACGATGTAGGTGATGACCTGTGGGGCGATGTAGATCTCGGCGATGCGCTCGCGCGCCTGCGCGATCATGGCCGCGTCGACGACCGGGGTCAGTCCCGCCTCGGCGAGGTGGGAGGCATCGAAGCCGTGGGCGTGACGGTTGAGGATCTCGAATTCCAGATCGCGTTCGGGCAGTCCGAGCACGAGTTTGAACAGGAAGCGGTCGAGCTGAGCCTCGGGCAGGGGGTAGGTGCCCTCATACTCCAGCGGGTTCTGGGTGGCAGCGACCATGAACGGTTCGGGCAGGGCACGGGACCCGCCGCCGACGGAGACCTGGTGTTCCTCCATGGCCTCGAGCAGAGCCGACTGGGTCTTGGGCGGGGTGCGGTTGATCTCATCGGCGATGAGGATGTTGGTGAACACGGGTCCGGCTCGGAACTCGAAGTTCGACACGGATGCGTCATAGACCAGCGAGCCGGTGACATCGCTGGGCATGAGGTCCGGCGTGAACTGGATGCGTGTGTTGTCGAGGCTGACCGAGGTGGCGAAGCTGCGCACCAAGAGGGTCTTGGCGACGCCGGGCACACCTTCGAGCAGGACGTGGCCCTGGCACAGGAGGGCGATGAGCATGCCGGTGACTGCTTCGTCCTGGCCGACGACGGCCTTGGCGATCTGCGTGCGCACATCGACGAATGCCTCGCGCAGCGGGTCGCGTTCCTGGGCCGGCTGCTGTGGGGCCTGCATCGGCTGAGCCTGCTGGGGCTGCGCCGGCTGCTGCGGCTGTTCCTGTGACGGGGCCTGTTGCGGCTGCGCCGGTTGCTGGGGCTGGGCGGAGTTCTCTCCCGGAGTCTGTGTCATGAGACCTCGCTTTCGATGAGGGTGAGCAGATGGACGATGTTCGCCAGATCTGAGTCGGTGTGGGGCACCGCGGAGGAGAAGACCGACTCGATTTGGGCCGGATCGCGGCCCGTGGAATTCGAGATGCCGACGATGATGTCAGTCAGGCCCGCCTCGGGTCCCAGCGCCAACCGCTTCGCAATGCGCAGCAGGGCACCCGTGCGCAGGGTGTGCAGGGCTCCGGTCCGGTCATGGCTGCGTGCAGCCAGAGCCGCTCGACCGTGCACCGTCTCCACTGCGGGAACGATCACCGGCAGGCGTTCGACGGCCAGGGGACCGAACCTGCGGCCGATGATGAGGAGGAGGACGATGATGCACGGAACCAGCCATACGGCTCCGGCGATGAACCAGCTGGGCACATAGTCCAGCGTCGATGGTGCCGATTCGGAGTCAGCGGACTCGGTGGGGTAGTAGACGACCAGATGGTCGGTCTGTGAGAGTTCGGAGAGTACCAGCGAGGCATGGCCCTCTTCGTCGATGCCGGCGTTGGTCGCCCAGGTGGAATTGCCGAGGACGGTGACGGGAAAGTCGCCCTTTCCTCCGCCGCCCTGGTCGACGATGAGCTGTCCGTGAGCCGATCCGGGAGTCACTGCGCCGCCGTCGATCTGCGAGACACCGGGACCGGCGAATGGGTAGCAGGCGCGAAGACCCTCGGTTCCCTTCCTGGCTTCGGCATACTCGTAGTCACCGGTCTCTACCGGGCCTGCAGCCTCGGCTGAGGGCACAGCACAATCTGGCTGTGAGATCTTATCCGGAGACGCCAGCGGACTGAGGCTGTCATTGACCGTGATGCGGTCGGTGAATTCCTGGACGGCATAGCCGGGGTCGATGAGCACGAGACGGTTGTCCTCGGCTGCCAGTTCGGACCGGAAGCCATCGATGTCGCCCTGGGAGAGCGTCTCGGCCTGCGTGGGAATCAGCAGTGACGTGTCGGGTTGTCCGGCGGCTTTATGGGCTGTGTCGAAATCCTCGGTGGTGGTGACGTCGACCCCCTGGTCGCGCAGGGTCTCGACCATGGCCTTCGTGCCGTCGCGTGAAGTGGAGTCGTAGTGCAGCGGGGCATCGGTGCCCCGGTCGGATGTCATCAGCATCGTCGCGATCACAGTGATGAGGATGGCGACGGCCGCGACGATCCATACCCCAGCCGATCTCAGGCGAGCCGTCACCGGCACGGCCGCACTGGAACGGGTTCCCCTGGTTGCGACGTCGATGAAGGCGCTCATGATGCCACCGCCGATCGCTGCCGAGGGTTCAAGGCGCTGAGCCTGCCATCGAGTGCCTGGAATTCGCCATAGGTTGTCTGCAGCGAATCGTTCGAAGTTCGGTCGCGTTCCTCACCGAAGAGGAGGTCGTTGAAGACGTTCGCCACGCGAGCCAGCTCTCGCCTGTGCTCGGGCAGGTGCTCTCCGGCGGTGCGGCTGAGTTCGCTGGCCGTCGACGCCGAATCGAGAGTCACGATCTGCTTCTGCGAGAGTACGGCGAAGATGGCACGGGCGGAATCGATGACCGCGGTCCTCATATCCCCACGTTCGGCAGCGGCCCGGGCGCTGTCCCTCCACGGACCGGGCTGCGGTGACGCAACAACGGGGTCGAATGCCGACAGCGGAAGGCTGGTCTTCTTCAGCCCGACGCGCCTGACTCGCCAGATGATCAGCGCGATGATGGCCGCGAGGGCTGCGACGACGATGAGCAGCAGCCATGGTGAGTTGCCGTCCAAGGCGGTGGAGACGAGTGAGTCCCAGATGCTGCTGAGCCATTGTCCGAGCTGTTCCAAAGGGGTGAGATCGGTGTTCGAGTATTCGTTCTTCGACAGTTCGTCTTCGACCAATTCGCGGCCGGTTTCACGATCGATGGGAGAGCTGCTGAGGATGCTCATGCGCTGCCCTCCTCGCGGCGGATGAGAACCAGGTCGAAGCCTTCGGAACGCATGCGCTGGTCGAAGTAGCAGACGCAGACGAGGCAGGAGAAGTAGGCGAAGAGGATCGCCGAGGATACGGTCGTCAAGATCAGGAGAGCGGCTCCGGCGACGACGGTGATGACCGTGATCGACGTCGAGGATGCGGCAGCGGCCCCGATGGCAAGCGTCGCGATGACGGTGAGGACCGAGACGAGCGGGGTGATGATGAGCTGGACCAATTGGTTGGACAGGAAGTAGCCGAGCCCCAGCTGGCCGAGGGTGCGCCAGAATCCTCGCCCGGTCAGCGTCCACGAACGGCGCAGTCCCGCACGCACGCCCAAGCCCTCGACGGCGATGGCCGAGCCGGTGAAGGCGAACCGCAGGTTGAGCCAGATCAGGGCGCACACCCACAGCCCCAGAGCGACGAGCGCGGTGACGATTGCAACAACCGGATTGTCGGCCAGGGCGAACAGAACTGAGGGAAGACTGAGCAGAAGCAGCAGGCCGAGGTTGACGGCACCCAGGAGCAGCGCGGCGAGAATGAGCGTCCACCGGCGCCCGTGCAGAGACCTCCACGACTGCGTCAAGGTGGTCTTGCGTGCCCCGAACGAGGCCTCGGCACCGCTGGCGGCCAGCCCGGCGAGGAAATGGGCCACGCCGAGGCTGAGCAGGCTGATCGCGAACGATCCCATCTGCGCGAGCAGGAAGAACCCGGACATCGCATCGTCATTGCTGACGATGTCGTTGAGGAAAGGCAGGAACTGCAGGACGACGAAGGTTCCCAGCGCGGTCAGAATCAGAGTCCAGAGCGTGAATACGATGAGAGCGGCACCGATGGTGAGGCCGGGAATGAACCTCAGCAGCCGGAAACCGGAATCGAGCACCTCGAAGAAGGTCAGCGGTCGTTTGGCCAGGATTCCACGCGGGGAAGGCGGGTGCCATTCGTGATGCGTCGGGCCCTGATCTCGTCGTTGCCACTGACCGGTCTGCCAGTCGACCTCTGAGGTCCACGCATTCGATCGTCCCATCACCGAACAATCCTGCCATGTTTCGCGGCCCGACGCCGAGTCGAATCGCCCCCGAAGCTGTGTTCACGACGTCTGCATTCAGCGGTGGGGGTGTCGAGGTCGAAAGATTGGACGCTCATAAGCGACAATGGGAGGATGAACGCTCGTATCCTCGTAGTTGATGATGACACGGCTCTGGCCGAAATGATCGGAATTGTGCTCAAAAGTGAAGGCTTCGAACCCTTCTTCTGTGCCACCGGCGATCAGGCTTTCGACGAATTCCAAAAGGTGAATCCGGACCTCGTCCTCCTCGACCTCATGCTGCCCGGGAAGGACGGACTCGAGGTCTGTCGGGAGATCCGGGAGATCTCCTCCGTGCCGATCATAATGCTCACGGCGAAATCGGACACCGTGGACGTCGTCCTCGGCCTGGAGTCCGGTGCCGATGACTACGTTCCCAAACCGTTCAAGCCCAAGGAGCTCATTGCCAGGGTGCGGGCCCGCCTGCGCATCTCCGAACCGCAGGCGCCGGAACTGCTCACCGTCGGCGATGTCGTTGTCGACGTCGCCGGTCACACGGTGACCAAGGGCGGTTCCCCGATCTCCCTGACCCCGCTCGAGTTCGATCTGCTGGTGGCGCTGGCCCGCAAACCCTGGCAGGTCTTCTCCCGTGAGACCCTGCTCGAAGAGGTGTGGGGCTACCGGCATGCGGCGGACACCCGTCTTGTGAACGTGCACGTGCAGCGACTGCGTTCGAAGATCGAGCGTGACCCGGAGAAGCCGGACATCATCGTGACCGTTCGCGGCGTGGGATATAAGGCAGGCAGAGCGGCGTGAGTCCCACCTCGGCTGTGGGCGGAGCGATCCGCACCGCAGCCTCGGCGGTCCAGACGTTCTGGAGGTTCCTCCTCCGTTCGTTCAGCCATTCCCTGCAGCTGCGGATCGTCGTCCTCACCATCGTCCTCACCTCCGTGGCCATCTTCGGAGTGGGGACGTACATGTCCCAGCAGATCTCACGTGGCCTCTTCGACACCCGGCTCCAGTCCCTGTCCTCTCAGGCCGGGACCATCGTCTCCGAGCTGCGCAGCCTCGCCCCCGTCGACGGGCAGGCGGTGACTCAGGAGAACCTGAGCTCTCAGCTCTCTTCGATCTACAACCGCTCCACCGGTTCCGTGTACTCGCTGTCGTTGGAGCCCAGTGATCCGAACTCATCGTTCTCAACCGTCAGTGCGGGGAAGACGGAGTCTGATGGCTCCGCCGTCGAGGTGCCCGCCACCGATGAGCTCAAGGAGGCCATCGGCAAGGCCCCGACCGATGACATGCTCTACCAGTCCGTGGCCCTTCCCGACGGTTCCGGTCCCGGTCTGCTGATCACTCAGGAACTCCAGATCCCAGGTGCCGGTCAATTCCAGCTCTATTATCTGGGTGACCTGTCCGAGCAGCAGGACACCCTCGACTTCGTGCAGCGTTCGATGCTCGTCGCAGCCCTTGTCCTCGTCGTTCTCGTCGGCGCGGTGGCCTGGATCGTCACCCGGCTCGTGGTGACTCCGGTTCGCACCGGCGCCGAGGTGGCACGTCTGATCGCCGATGGTGACCTGGACGAGCGCATGCCGGTTCACGGCAATGACGAGATCGCGGTGCTGGGGGAGTCCTTCAACGACATGGCCGACACTCTGCAGCATCAGATTCAGCAGATGGAGCGACTCTCCGTCCTGCAGCGACAGTTCGTCTCCGACGTCTCCCACGAGCTGCGCACACCCCTGACCACGATCCGGGCCGCCGCAGACCTCATCTACGATGCGCGCGACGACCTCGATCCGGTCACCTCCCGCAGCGCGGAACTGCTGAACTCGCAGGCGGAGAGGTTCGACAATCTCCTCTCGGACCTGCTCGAGATCTCCCGCTACGACGCCGGTGCCGCCGCCCTCGTGGCCAAGCCCGTCGATGTTGGGGCCATCGTGACCTCGATCATCGAAACGGTGTCGATGGTGGCTGACCAGATGTCGACGAACATCGTCGTCCACGCCCCGTCCTCGCCGGTGATGGCCGAGGTCGACCGCGTGCGCATCACCCGTATCGTGCGCAACCTCGTCGTCAATGCGATCGAACACGGAGAGTCCAATCCGATCGACATCTATGTCGCCTCCAACGCCGAGGCGGTGGCCGTGAGCGTGCGTGACCACGGGGTGGGCATGAACGAAGAGCAGGTCGAGCACGTCTTCGACCGCTTCTGGCGTGCGGATCCCGCCCGCAAACGCACCTTGGGCGGTTCTGGTCTGGGGCTGGCCATCTCGCTCGAGGACGCTCACCTGCACAACGGCTGGCTGCAGGTCTGGGGCAAATTGGGAGAGGGCTCGTGTTTCCGCCTGACCATTCCACGCCGTCCAGATCAGGAGATCACGTCCTCACCTCTGCCTCTGCCGCCACGAGATGCGCAGATCCAGGGTGCCGCCCTGGTAGCCGGCCCGCTGTCCTCGGACGGTTCCGTGCGGATCCAGACGGGCTCGATTCCCATCGTGGTCGAGACCGGTCAGACTGGCCCCGCCCACGACGGCTTCGTCGATGAGCCTGAGGTCATCAGCGGTGATTCGGCCATCATCGACGACGGCACCGATATTGACACCGACTCCGACGACGAGACACTTGATGTCGACGAGGCTGGCACAGCCACGGAGGTCAGTGACGACCCGGATGCCGCGAATGACTCTGAGGCGCGCAAGGGTTCTGAGACTCGCAAGGACTCGGATACCGGGAGGGACTCGGAGGGCGAGCCCGACTCCGACGCCGAGGCAGGCAGCAGTGAGCCCGAGCCCGACGCTGCTGGCGACGCCGAAATTCACATCGACATGGACACCGTTTGGCACCCCAGCACCACTCCCGAAGGAGGATCGAAGTCATGAAGACTCCCCGCCGTAGGAAGAGTCTGCAGATGCTCATCCTCGCCATCTTCGCCACCATGGCGCTGGGAGCCTGTTCCTCGATCCCGAGCAGTTCGCCCGTCGGTCACATCGAAGCGGGATCCGGTGACCCCGGAGCCAGCAGCGCCCGTATCCCTGACGGCCCTGAACCCGGTGACAGCATCGGTGAGATCGTCCGCGGATTCTTAGCAGCCGGTGCGGGTACCGGAAACAACTTCTCCGTCGCCAAGTCCTTCCTCACCGAGGCCGAGGCCCAGGAATGGAATCCGCAGGAGTCGGTGTCAATACTGCCCAACGACACCGATCTGGACTCGCTCAACGCCGGAGTCACCTCCGACAACAAAACGCTGACGATGTCGGCCCCGGTCGTCGGGCTCGTCAACTCCTCGGGCATCTACAATTCCACCAAGCCGGGAACTCAGTCGAACATGGAGTTCTCGCTGCGTCAGGAGAACGGGGAGTGGCGCATCGCCTCGGCGCCCGATGGTCTGCTCATCTCCGAGACAGAGTTCCAGACGATCTTCCTCAACTACTCGCTGCAGTTCTTCACCTCCGACTACTCCTACCTAGTCCCGGACTCCCGGTGGTTCCTCCGGTCCTCGTCAACACCGACGGCGCTCATCAACGAACTCCTCAGCGGACCGGCCTCGTACCTCTCGGGCGCGGTCGTGACCGCAATCCCTGGTGGTGCGAAACTCAGCGACACCAACGTGGTGACCATTGAGAACGGTGTTGCGCATATCGCCTTGGGCAGCCAGGGAGATGCGCCGACAGACAGAGAGAAGGGGCTGATCCGACAGCAGATCGCGTCGACGCTCAAGGTCATCCCCTCCATTTCGAGCATCGAGCTGACCATCGGCGGACAGCTCGTTTCGGAGAGTCTGCAGCCGAAGACCGATTCCTCCGTCCAGGTCGACGGTCCACCCGTGGTGCTGTCCCAGGACCGGCTCTCACGCATCTCCGGCACGACAGTGGCCAAGGTCGAGAACAGCCCGAATCTGGCTAAGGTCAAAGCCAGCGATCCAGCCGTGTCCTTCGACGATTCGCTCTACGTCTACCTGCAGAACTCCGGTAAGGAGCTCATGCGGCTCAAGGCCGATACCGTTGATGCGACTCCGATCTTCAAGGGCAAGAAGCTCGTCCGCCCCAGCATCGACCGGTTCAACACGGTGTGGACCGGAGAACGCGATAACAAGGGCAAGCTCACCGCCATCGGCGAAGACAGCAAGGAGTACTCGATCGCCACGGACTTCCTCTCCGGTCGAGATCTCATCGACCTCGAAGTCTCACGCGACGGGACACGGATCGCGCTGCTGAGCCGGCACAAGGGCGAACCCTCACGCATCGACGTCGTCGGCATCCCGCGTGACAAGGCGGGCAACCCCTCCAGCGCTGTGTCCGATGCCCCGATCGAGGTTGGATCGAACTTCGACGAGGTCAAGGACATCTCGTGGGCGGGATCGACGTCGCTGGTGGCCTTGGCTGCGATGGAAGGCGATGAGGTCCAGCCGTTCCGCATCGGTGTCACCGGACCTCCGGCGCAGCTGGGAGAGGTCCCCGACGGCAGCCGCATCGCCTCGGGCGAGGACGGACGTTCGATTCTCGTGACGAGCTCATCAGGTGAGATCTACTCCTACAATTCCAACGCCTGGCAGAAGCTCGTCGACATCACGGCCAAAGACCCCTCCTATCCGGGCTGAGGTGCGCAGCGCGGCGAGGTAGATTTCTCCCATGGGCCTGCTCACCGGATTCGGCGAACTCTTCCTGCCCCGCCGGTGCGCCGGCTGCGGGCGGGAGGACGTCTCATTGTGTACGGCCTGTCTGCATCTCCTCGGCGGCATCCCGCGCGCCATGGAACCTCGATACGGTCAGATTCCCGTCGTCGGCGTCTCGGAATACAGCACCCAGATTTCTCATATGGTGGTCAACTTCAAAGACAACGGACGCCGCGACATTCTCGACCCGCTAGCCCTGGCACTTGCACGCTCCATCACCGCGGCCTTGGAATTGGCTCATCATTCGGGTGGGAGGGTCAGACTGTTTCCCGCGCCGAGCTCCCCGCAGGCGCTGCGTCGTCGAGGTCGTTCCCATACGGCGGCATTGGCCAGACGCGCCGCGCAGCTGGTTCCCGAACTGTCACTGGAGGTCATCGATGTGCTCCTCACCAGACACCACCATGATCAGGTCGGTCTGGGAGCACATGCCAGGGAGGCCAATGTGGCCAGATCGCAGTATCTCAACCCGACGATCCTGGACTCAGCGATTGGGCGACCAGGCGGCGAAACGGAGTCGGAATCGGGTGTGGATCTTCTCATCGATGATTTCTCAACCACCGGCGCAACCTTGGCAGAAAGCGCAAGGGTATTAGCATCGGTGCAGATCAGACCCGCTGCAGGAGCCGTTCTCGGTCTCGGCCGCGGGGGCACTCGATTTGTCTCTCCCTTTACTGTATAACGGTGTTTACCCATCCAAGGGAATGGGATCGGATGAATCCGAAGAACGAGTCGCTAAGGACGCATCATGGACATTGTTGTCAACGGACGTCAACTGACCATCTCCGACAGTTTTCGGGCCCACATTGAGGACAAGATCGCCAAGGTCGAGCAGCTCGCACCGCGAGCGCAACGAGTCGAAGTGCACGTTGCTCACGAGAAGAACTCTCGTCAGCCCGAAACCAGCGAACGAGTCGAACTCACTGTAGTGGCGAAGGGACCGGCCATTCGCGCCGAAGCCATGGCAAGCGACAAGTATGCGGCATTGGATCTGGCCTGGGCGAAGCTCGTCGAACGATTACGGCGTGCCAGGGACCGCAACAAGGTTCCTCGAGCCGGCCACCATCGGAAGGAATCGACCGCAGAGGCACTCGCGAAGATGCCCGTGGCCGATTCGCTCGTCCCCGAGGAGGGCGAGGCGATCGACGCGAACGCGTCCGCGAACAACGATCAGACGAACGGTCGGATCAAGGCTGAAGGCGATTCGCCGGTGGTTCTGCGTGAGAAGACGTTCAACGGCTCACCCATCGGCATCGAGGAAGCACTCAACCGGATGGAGCTCGTCGGACACGACTTCTACCTGTTCATCGACGAGGAGTCGAGCAAACCCTCCGTCGTCTACCGCCGCAAGGGCTGGAGCTACGGGGTCATCGCCCTTGACCCGGAGCTCGAGCCAGTCGCCGACTGAGCCGAAATCGACAGTGCTGACTCAGGCTGAGGGGCACTGATTCGAACTCAGATAAGAATACGAACACGATCGCCGAGGTGGGAGGGCCCACCTCGGCGATCTGTGTCTGTGGATATGTCGGTGGTGTTTCAGGCTCGTGTACCCTCACGTCCCCAGGTGACCAGTCGCCACAGCCTCTCCAAGGGGCCCTGCCCGACGAAGCGCAGCCATAGTGCGGAGATGATGATCTGGATGATCATGATGCCGAGGCAGATGAGGACGCCTGCCAGGTATCCGCCATGGTCATCGAACTGGGTCAGGTCGGGCTCAATGGCCTTCACGCCCAGAATGAGCAGTGTGGCTCCGATGTAGTTGCTCAGCGCCATCCGACCCAGCTGTGCGAAGACCTGCCTCAGAACCGCCTCGGCGGGGGTGAGCATGAGCAGCATGACGATGACGACGAGGCACAGGGCCATGGTGATGCCGAGGCCGGCTGTGATCCACATGTGCACCTGGCGGGTGATGTAGTCGGTGAGCAGGAATCCGGTGACGGAGATGGCGGCGCTTGCGGCTCCGATCAGGGCCAGCCGGCCGGGATGGCGCAGTGCGCGGCGGATGGTGTCTGCGTAGCCGGCGGCGAATCCGAGCAGGAAGAGTCCGGGGATGATCACTTGGCCACCGCCGAACCAGACTCCGGCGGCCAGGAGGACCCCTCCGGCGATCGATGTGGTCGCGGCCAGCGCGCGGGCTGGAATCCACGTCGCGGGCAGAAGGATGACGATCGCGACGATCGCATAGGGCAGCAGAGCCTCACCGGGCTGCAGGAACGCGTGGCCGACGCCGAGGAGGGCCAGGAACAGGAAGCGGCGCAGCAGTGCGAACCTGGGTCTGGGACTGCGGGCCCTGGCCGAGTTCCACATGATGCCGAAGCCGATGCCGAAGAGCAGAGAGAAGATCGGGAAGAACCTGTTCTGCACGAAGTCCTGTTCGAACCTGTAGAAGCTCTGGACAGCGCCGGTCTCGGTGACTGCGTCAAGGCCGAACAGCGGCGGCAGATTGACGATCATGATGCCGCACAGCGCAATACCGCGTATGACGTCGAGGGCCGCGATGCGGGATCTGGCCGGAGTGCGCGAGCTGCGGGGCTCGGTCGTGGTGCGTGCGGGGGAGTCGGTCGGTGCTGTGGACGGGTGGTCGCTGGTGTCTGAACTCATGTGTTCCATCCTGGTTCACCCCGCCCGCCGCCGACATCGGCACAATGGCCGGACTCCGCGATCAGGGGTCAGCCATTCGGCCGATTCATCGCCCCGCGTTCATTGCCCCGGACTCCCACATTCGTGCAGCGATCTCGACCCGGTTGCGGGCACCCAGGCGCGTCTGGATGCTGCCCAGATGAGACTTCACGGTCCCCAGCGAGATATAGAGCTCGGCACAGATCTCCTGGTTCGTCCGCCCCCGTGCCACGAGGCGAGCGACGTCGTTCTCCCTCTCGCTGAGACCGGCTACAGGGTCCTCGCCCGTTCTGGTGTCCTGGGCGCGGCGGCTGAGCAGATCCAGGGTCAGCGACGGTGAGATCAGCGCGTCGCCGTTCGCGGCGGCCCTGACTGCGGCCAGCAGCAGGTCCGGGCCGGCATCCTTGAGGAGGAATCCGCTGGCACCACCGGCCAGAGCCGCATCGACGTAGTCGTCATCGTCGAATGTCGTGACCATGATGACCTTGGAGATCGGTGTCAGCCGAGGGAGGGCGGCGAGCCCGTCGAGCTTGGGCATGCGAATGTCGAGGAGGATGACATCGGGGTGTTCGCGTTTGGCCAAGGCGATGGCATCGACCCCGTCAGAAGCCTGCCCGACCACGGTGATCGACTCATCGGCGTCGAGGATGAGGGAGAACCCCATCCGCACCATTTCCTGATCATCGACCAGCGCCACCGTAATCACGATCGTCCTCCGTCGGCTCGTGTCGGACTCATCCCTGAACTCACGGGTTCAAGGGTAGCCGAGTCTCAAGCACCCAGCCCCCGTCGTGACTGGGCCCGGCGAACAGATCCCCGCCGAGGTGGTCGACCCGTGTGCGCAGCCCGTGGAGCCCGGTTCCGCTGCCGGCCCCGATCCCACCAGCACCGGTCCCGCCTGCACTGGGGCCGTTGATCACGGTGAGGATGATGTCACGACGTGACCCGTCATCGGGCATCGCCGAGGTGGTGGTGAGCAGCCGGACCGTGATCGGGACGCGGGACCCGGCATGGCGACGGATGTTCGTCAGTGCCTCGGCCAGCACCCGGTCGAGGACGGGCCAGATGGTGGTGGGGACCGCATCGGTATCGGTGCCGTTGAGGTCGAGGGAGAGGTCCTCAGCCTCGGCGAAGCCATTCGCCCGGTCGACGAGCCCCTGGAGGCCGGAGACGACGGGGGACCGGGCACCGGAATTGCCGGGGACGGACGTGGTGTCTGAGACCAACGACCGGATCTCCTCCAAGGCACGTGTGCCTGACTCCTCGATCTTGGACAGGGCAGTCCTGAGTATCCCGGCGTCCTCGCTGCGGGCCGCGGCTTGGGAGAGGACGACGATCCCGGTCACCTCGTGGGCGACCAGATCGTGGAGTTCGGTGGCCATCCGACGTCGCTCCGCCTCGGCGGCGGTGGCCTGACGTTCGAGCAGGGACCGGTCGACCATGCGCAGCAGGAGCCCCAGGGACAGACTCGCCACGATCACCGTCGAGGCACCGAAGGCGAAGGTGATCCCGTCGGGTATGAGGCCGGGGACGACGACGTTGCCCACCGAGAGCAGGATGAGCAGCAGCAGCTGGAGGCCAGTGGAGAACCAGCGGGAGAGCATGACCACAGTCACCAGGCTCAGCCACATCACAGTCGGGCTCAGGGTCGACGCTGCCGCGACCGGGATGAGCGCGAGGATCAGAGCGAGCGCGGCGAACGGCAGCAGTGAGATCTGAGGCCTCGTGACCCCGGCGGCAGCTCTTTGGGTGCGGATGAGGATCGGGAGCGCGGTGGCCAGCGCAAACAGATCGGCGATGATCACCAGCCAGCCCGAGCCGGTGAGCGCCTCTAAAGCGAAGGTCAGAGGCAGGGGGAGGAGCCACAGCCACGTGATCACAGTCTTCATCGCGTCCCAGTCTAATCGGGGAAGGTGCCCACCGGTGGGGTGGAACTTCAGGTCGTGGGCCTACTGGTCGTTGTCGTGGGAGGAGTCGTATTCGAGTTCGACGACCACGCCGGTCTTGGTTACGGCTGCTCCGTGCTCGCTCACGCCTTCCTCGACTTCGATCTCGCCGGCCAGTTGTCCGTCGGCGAACAGTCGCAGCGTGCGGTCCTTGACCTCGGAGGTGTAGGTGACCTTTGTGCCGTTGACCATCGCGGAGTCGGTGAACGATCCGTCCGCGCGCTCATTCGGGTCGACGTCTCCTGCGGGATGGTCGAAGGTCACGAAGCGTGTGAGACGGTCTGCCCGACCGTGGCTGAGACGGTGGACGAGCAGCTGGTCCTTGTTGGTCCCGGCCTGCAGCGCAAGATCGACGTAGGTGAGGTCCACGGAGTCCTGGATGGCGAAGAGGATGTATGGGCGACCATGGACGTCGATCCCGGTGGAGTCGACTCCCTGGTCAGCGAGATAGTCCTCGACCTGGTTTTCGAGTGAGAGCTTCGACTGGTGTTCCCAGACGAAGAGTCCTCCGATGGCAATGGCGATGATGCCGATAGCAGCGGCGAGAGCGATGATGGCCTTCTTCATGATCTGTCCTGGTTCCTATCGTGGGGGAGTCGTGGGCGTCGTGGTGACAATGACCATCCTTCCGGCAGACGGTCGTGCCGCCTTCGGCCGAACGGCTGGTTCAGATCGGCCGGATGGACGGATTTCCGTACCGTGTCAGTGCGGTGGCCTACTGTGGGTCCATGCAGAAGATGACACTGTCGGCGGCGCGCAGGACTGCAATCGCTGCAACGGGCCTCGACCGGCCGCGCCCGGCCCAGGTGACGGCACGACACCTGAAATCGACCTTTGCCAGATTGGGTCTGACCCAGATCGACTCGGTCTCACGCGTCGTCCGATCCCACTACCTGCCCTTCTTCTCGCGTCTGGGTCCGTATCCGCGGGAGACCCTCGACCGCCTCCTCTACTCAGCACCTCGAATGGGCGTCGAGTACTGGGCCCACGCGGCGGCGTTCGTTCCGCCTGAGACCTGGCGCCACTTCGAGCAGAGTCGCACCGAGTGGTGGCGCAATGACTACGGGCAGCGGCATCCGGAGACGGGTGCGGCGTTCCGCGAACTCCAGGCTTCCGTCCTCGATGCCTTGGAAGACGGACCAAAGACCGCGCGTGGAGTCGCCGATGTCGTCGATCATGAGATCCCCGAACGGCATCGCGGCCATTGGGGGTGGAATCCCAGCCAGGTCAAGATGGCTCTTGAGGCGCTGTTCGCCGGGGGAACAGTGAGCGCCACCGGCCGCAATGATCATTTCGAACGCATCTATGCGCTGCCGCGCGACGTCAGCGATGTCCTGCCGCAGACGTCCCTGGCCTATGGGCCGAGTCAGACACCGGAGCTGAGCCTCGTCGATCCGGCGGCTTCTCGTCAGCGGGGCATCTCAGGCACGGAGAACAACGTCCTCGAGCTCACGAGGATCGCCGCGAGAGCCCTGGGTATCGCGCGTCCGGGCTGCGTGGCGGACTACTTCCGCCAGCAGCGCGCACCCACGGACGAGGCGATCAGGACTCTGCTGGAGACCGGCGAGCTCATCGAAGTCGACGTCGAGGGCACCCGTGCTCTGAAGTGGCACACAGCGAGGACCCCGCGCCGAGTCGACGCACGGGCGCTGCTGGTCCCGTTCGACCCCCTGGTCTTCTACCGTCCGCGGATCGAATGGCTCTTCGACTTCCACTATCGGATCGAGATCTACACTCCGGCCAAGGACCGAGTGCACGGGTACTATGTGCTGCCGTTCCTCCTCGGCGAACGCCTCGTCGGTCGAGTCGACCTGCACCGGGACCAGGCAGCCGATACGCTCCGGGCGCTGAAGGTGACGTGGGAGCCCGGTGAAGAGCATCAAGAGGAACTGGCGCTGGAGCTGTGCGAAATGGCGAAGTGGCTCGGATTGGGTGCCGTGGATATGAGCGGTACTCACCTGCCATTAAGCTAGGGAATATAGAGTCGTTCGAGTTGTTGTCAGGCATTCATGCCGATTAGGAGAAAAGTGGCTAATTTCCTCGAGAAGCTTCTGCGCACCGGTGAGGGACGCACGCTGAAGAAACTCCGCCAGTACACGGAAGCGATCAATGCGCTGTCCGAGGAGTTCAGCGAGATGTCAGACGCTGAACTGCGAGAGGAAACAGATCGTTTCAAGAAGCGCTATCAGGAGGGGGAGACCCTCGACTCGCTGCTTCCGGAAGCCTTCGCCGCGGTGCGTGAGGCCTCGGGCCGCACCCTGGGCATGCGCCACTTCGACGTCCAGCTCATGGGCGGGGCGGCACTGCACTTGGGCAACATCGCCGAGATGAAGACCGGTGAAGGCAAGACGCTCGTCGCCACGGCACCGGCCTATCTCAATGCGCTCACCGGCGGGTCCGTGCACGTCATCACGGTCAACGACTACCTGGCGACCTATCAGTCCGAACTCATGGGCCGTGTGTTCCGGTTCCTCGGTATGGAGACAGGCTGCATCCAGGCGAACATGTCCTCGGACAACCGTCGCAAACAGTACGCCGCAGACATCACCTACGGGACGAACAATGAGTTCGGCTTCGACTACCTGCGCGACAACATGGCCTGGTCGGCCGACGAACTGGTCCAGCGCGGACACGCCTTCGCGATCGTCGACGAGGTCGACTCGATCCTCATCGACGAGGCGCGCACCCCGCTCATCATCTCCGGTCCAGCAGAAGGCGACGGCAACCGCTGGTACGAAGAGTTCGCCAAGGTCGTCAAGCGCCTCAAGACCGACCGTGACTACGAAGTCGATGAGAAGAAGCGCACCGTGGGTGTGCTCGAACCCGGCATCGAACGAGTCGAGGACTACCTGGGCATCGGCAACCTCTACGATGCGGAGAACACCCCGCTGATCAGCTTCCTCAACAACGCGATCCGCGCGAAGGAGCTCTTCAAGAAGGACAAAGACTATGTGATCCTCGACGGCGAAGTGCTCATCGTCGATGAACACACCGGTCGTGTGCTCAAGGGACGTCGCTACAACGAGGGTCTGCATCAGGCCATCGAGGCCAAGGAGAACGTCAAGGTCCAGGCTGAGAACCAGACCCTGGCGACGATCACCCTGCAGAACTTCTTCCGTCTCTACGACAAGCTCTCGGGCATGACCGGTACAGCCGAGACCGAAGCTGCTGAGTTCATGTCGACCTATAAGCTCGGCGTGGTCCCGATCCCGACGAACAAGCCGATGCAGCGCATCGACCAGTCCGACCTCGTGTACAAGAACGAGGTCGCGAAGTTCGACGCCGTCGTCGACGACATCGCCGAACGCCACGAGACCGGACAGCCGGTGCTAGTGGGCACCACCAGCGTGGAGAAGAGCGAATACCTCTCCAAGCACCTGAAGAAGCGCGGCATCCGTCATGAGGTGCTCAACGCGAAGAACCACGCGGGTGAGGCCTCTATCGTGGCAATGGCCGGTCGGAAAGACGCTGTGACAGTGGCGACGAACATGGCCGGCCGCGGTACCGACATCATGCTCGGCGGCAACGCCGAGTTCATCGCCGTGGCCGAGATGGAGAAGCGGGGCTTGGACCCGCAGGAAGACGCAGAGCAGTACGAAGCGGAATGGCAGGACGTCCTCAAAGCCGCAGAGAAGCGAGTCAAGAGCGAAGCCGAAGAGGTCGTCGAGGCCGGTGGCCTGTACGTCCTGGGCACCGAACGTCACGAATCCCGGCGCATCGACAACCAGCTGCGGGGACGTTCGGGACGTCAGGGTGACCCCGGCGAGAGCCGCTTCTACCTCTCACTGACCGATGATCTGATGCGACTCTTCGGCTCCGGTGCCGCTGAACGGATCATGGCCACCGCCAATGTTCCCGACGACGTCCCGCTGGAATCCAAGATGGTCTCCAGAGCGATCCTCTCCGCGCAGTCGCAGATCGAACAGCGCAATGCCGAACAGCGCAAGAACGTCCTCAAATACGATGACGTGCTCAACCGCCAGCGCACAGTGATCTACGACGAGCGTCGCAGCGTTCTCGACGGGGCGGACCTGGAAGACCAGGTCTCGAAGTTCCGCGAGGAGGTCATCGACGCCTATGTCGCCGAGGCGACCACCGGTCCGGTCGAGGACTGGAAGGTGGGCGAACTCTTCGAAGCACTAGGCAAGATCTATCAGCCCTCCATCACCGAAGAGGACCTGGCCGACGAGGTCGGCGGAATCGGAAACCTGACGAAGAACCGTCTCAATCGTGAGATCCAGTCCGACATCGAGGTGTTCTACGAGCAGCGCGAAGAGGCTCTGGGCGAAGAGGCAACCCGTGAACTCGAACGACGGGTCGTGCTCTCGGTCATCGATAAACGGTGGCGCGAACACCTCTACGAGATGGACTACCTGAAGAACGGCATCGGTCTGCGGGCCATGGCGCAGAAGGATCCGCTGGTGGAATACCAGCGCGAAGGCTTCGACATGTTCAAGACCATGCAGGATGGGATCAAGGAGGACGTCGTCCGCCTCACCAATACCCTGGAAGTGACCGTGAACCGGGCCGACGATGCAGCCGACGATGACTCCGAGGTCGAGGTCGATGCGGCAGAGCTGCGTCACACCACGCCCAAGATGCAGCTGTCCGCTCCGTCCGAGGACGGCTCATCCTCGATGTCTGAGTCCGAGGGTGACGAGGCCGGAGCCGAGCAGCCGGCCAACCGTGCCGAGCGTCGTGCGAAGAAGAAGGCGAAGAGCTGATTCTTCGGCTCTGACAACGAATTCACATCGTCTGCAGAGCAGTCATCGTCCACCGGGTGGTGAGCAGTTCCAAGCGAATTGCCACCGCCCGGAAGCGACTCTGGGTGCGGACGATGACAGTGACTTCGGCGACGTCACCGGTGACACGACAGACTCGCGCATTGCCAGCCTGCAGCGTTCGAGATGGCCCGAGCTCACCCACCGGCTTGGCCGGCGCCACCTCGGCACGCAGCTGGGCCCGCTGATCGATCTTCTCCAGCAGTCCCCGGTCGACCCAACGGGAGATGGAATCGCTGCGCCGTATGCCAGCGAAGATCTCCAAGCACGCCACCGCCAATGAGGTTGCGGTGGCTGCGATGCGGCTGTCATCCCGATCCGCTGCGACCTGGGTCGTCTTTGCCGCTGGGGCAGTGCCGATCCGGTTCTGTCGTGAGTTGGCAGGTGGCGTGTTTGCCACTCGTGGGCGTGAAAGCACCAGTGGGGCGGTCATGGCTGGATCTCCAATCGTTGGCCGGGCATGATGAGGTTCGGATTCGTGCCGATGACGTCCTTGTTTGCTGAGTAGATGTCATCGACGATGTCTTGGGCGGTGCCACCGGATGAGGGCTGGCTGATTGCGATCGACCACAGGCTTTCCCCGACGCCGACGATATGAACGCCGACCTCGTCGTCGGCACCTGGTGGAGCCGAGTCGTCGCTGTCTGCAGCTGGGTCAGGACTGTCTGGATCAGGGTCAGGGGCACCGGTGTCGGCCGCTGGTCCACCCTGGTCAGGGGAGGGAGGACGCGTCGGACCTGATGAGTCGGAGTCAGCAGGCGGTGGAACTGTCGGCCAGCCGGGGTCCAGCGAGGGATCGTCGGCGACTGCAGTCGGCCAGCCCGGATCGAGCGCGGCACTCGGCCCGTCCGGATCGGGCGCGGCACTCGGTGCGGCATTCGTTGCGGCAGCGGCGGCGTAGTGAGCGTCTCGTGGAGGTGCGCCCTCCGGCAGGGGAGAGGCCTGTGCCGCGTGAAGCGTCAGGCTCGCCGAGGCCACAGCGAGAACACTCGAACGCAGCACGGCGGGCACGATGCGCAGGACCGTCCCTGTGGCCAGTGTTCTCACCCGACCTCGGGGCAGGAGCCTGATCAGCATCGTCAGCAGAGACACCACACCGAGCCGAGACGACAGCGCCGCAGCTGTGCCGACGATGATGAGGATGACGAGATCGGTGGTGCTGCGTGGCTCTGGGAGCTGAACCCACGCGGTGATGAACGCACCGATCAGACAGAGCCACGAGATGGTGCAAGCTGCCAGCAGATACATGAAAGCGATCCTTCATTGGAAACGTACACCAATGATGTCGGTAGATAACGTTTGATGTCAATAGACAAATATAACTACAGTAGTGTAGTTCTCATGTACGGGTCGGAATCCCTTGCCTCACGCTCGTCACTGCGGCAGGCTTCAGATCATGGACGATCGGATCGACGCTCTCCTTGCGGATGTCGAAGCAATGCACGCGTCTCGGGAGATCCACGCCAGGCGTGGGGAGTTCGGTGATGAACTCGCGGTCCATGCTGCGCAGCGCACCCTGCTCGAGCGGATGCGTGGAACGCTCGGTCAGCCGGTTCAGGTAGTGGTTGCTGACCGGGAGATATCCGGGACCGCCGTGTTCCTGGGCGATGGAATCTTCGTCATCGCCGGCGTCGAGACAGTGGTCGTGGCCATCGACTCGATTCGAGAGATTCGCACCCGTTCCCGACGGCACAGATACGAACCCGGTGCCTTGGAGCGGTTGGGGATGGCGTCTGCGCTGAGGCGCCTGGCCGCCGATCACGAGGAGATCTCGCTGGAATTGGCGGGGGATGGTGGGACTATTCGTGGGCGCAGCGACATGGTCGCCGCCGACTATGTTGAGATCTCAGGCCGGATCATTCCGCACCGAGCGATCGTGCTGGTGCGTGCCAGGACCAACCCATTCGCCTAGGCAGTGCTGACGGTTCGAGCGCTGCGGTGCGCTCAGTCTTCGAGCGAGCCGGTCTTGATCTCGTGCTCGGTGCGTTCATACATCCGCTGGATGTACGCTTCGATCTCGGTCTTCTCCACACGCCACTGTCCGCGTCCGCCGACTTTGATGGCGCGCAGGTCGCCGGTGCGGACCAGGGCCCGCGCCTGAGCGATCGAGACATTGAGCAGATCGGCCACATCGGTGAGCGGCAGGAAGCGATTTTCGACGACCATGAGGGCCCCTTCTCATCCCAGGTGACTGATTGCTTGGTGACTAATTTTGCCAAAACCATTGCTTTGACCTCGTTTGGTGTTCAATACTATCACTCAGAAACAGTTCCTGTCATGGGAAATTTTCCAAAGGTGGAGATGCAATGGAGCTCTCAAAACGAATTCGTCGGCCCAAGTGGACCGATGCCAGACTGCTGGTCGGAGCGGTCCTCGTCGTCGTGGCCATCGTCGCGACCTATCTGCTCATCAGCGCCGCGAATGCGACGACCCGCGTGTGGGCCAGCGCCTCGCCTCTGGTCCCAGGTCAGGTGGTCAGTGCGGACGATCTGACGATTGCGGAGGTGAACCTGGCAGACATCGGAGACAAGTACCTCTCGGCCGACGCAGGAATCCCGGATCGCTCGAGTGTGCGCACGGTCATCGCCGCCGGTGAGCTGCTGCCAGCCTCGGCGCTGGCGCCCGTCGCGGAACTCGACGGCAGAATTGTGGCCATCGATGTCGCGGGCTCTGTCCCGACGGTCGTGGACACCGGCAGCCTGGTCGATGTCTGGGCGCAGCCGGAGTCGAAGGGGCTCGATGATGAGGGCATCGACCCAGAGCAGATCGTGACCTCGGCACCGGTGTCGAACATCTCCCGTGAGGTGGGCAGCTTCGGTGTCGGAGACGGTGCCAGGATCGAGGTCTTCGTCGCCAGCACTGAACTCTCCGATGTCCTCGGAGCCCTCGACGGCAACAGCGTGCTCTCCGTTGTCGGCGCCCCCGCTGAAGTCAAGGCCGAGGGCGGCCAGTCATGACGCAGGTCCTCCTGGCTGTGGACTTCGAATTCGATCTCATCCTGTTCGAACTCCTCAGTGAGGTCGACGATGTCACCATCGTCGCCCGCCCCGCGGACGAGGTCGAACTGCTCGCATTGTGTCGGACCGGCAGCGCCGACGTCGTCATCGTCGGGCAGTATTTTCCGGGCCTCGACGCGCAGGTCATCGCATCGATCCTGGCAACGGGGACGGCGGTGCTGGGGTTCGGCAATGACACCGCGGCATTGACGGCACTCGGCATCAGCACCAGCGTCCCGTCGAATGCCGATGCTGAGACCGTCGCCCAGGCGCTCAACGACACTCGCGACTCCACTGTTGTTCCGCCGCGGCCCATCGCCCCACCTGGGTCGGCGAGCGGTCAGGGACATATCGTCACGGTCTGGGGAACCGGCTCCTCTCCGGGTCGCACGCTCACGGCGGTCAACCTCGGCGATGATGGGGCCAGACAAGGGCATCGCAGCGTCGTCGTCGATGCCGACACAGTAGCCGCGATGGTGGCAACGACCCTGGGGTTGACGGAGGAGTCGGCACACTTGGCAAGCCTCTGCCGACTCGAGGCGGAGAAGGCGCCGCCCCTGGACGTCTCCGGCGTTCCGCGTGCTGCGATACGCGAGGACTTCCATGCCATCACCGGTTTGACCAGGCCCGACAGGTGGCCGGAAGTGCGCGCTTCGGTCCTCACCGCGGTGCTGGCTCGCCTGGCGAAGATGTTCGACCTCGTGGTCGTCGACGTCTCCGACCGAGTCGACCCCGACGATGACTTCGCCGATCCGTTCTACGACCGGCACTGTGCGACCCGGGCTGCTCTCGACGCCGCCGACACGGTGCTCGTCCTCGCTGCCGGAGATCCGATCGGACTGCAGAGGCTCGTCAAACTGCTGGGCACCGACAGAGTGGAGTCGCTGGGTTCGAGAATGCGCATCGGCATCACGAAGGTCCGCTCGTCAGCCGTCGGCCACCCCGCCGAGGGGCGAATCCGGGAAGTGCTGTCCAGGTTCGTCCGTCGGGATCCCGACTTCATCTTCAGCGAAGATCGTGTGACGACCGATGCCGCCATGTTGGCCGGACACACGCTCCACGAGGAGAATCCGAAATCCGTGCTCAGCCAGGAGTACGCTGCCGCGGTGGCCGAACTGCTCCCGGCACGAAAGCGCTCTAGGAAGACAGGTTCGGGGCGCAGGGTGAAGTCCCTTTAAGATTGGAGCATGTCGATTCGCTGCTACATCCCGACCACACTGGACGCACTTCGCCGAGGACTCGCCTCCGTGCATGCGGTCGCCCCCGACGCCCACGGTCGAGGGCTGGGCGGAGATGAACTTGAGGCGCGAGAGTTCGACGCTCTCTACATTGCGGCCGCACTGGCCGCCACCCAGTCATTCGAGGACGGTCCCGCAGACATCCAAGAGCCCTCGCCACGCGCCGTCGTCGCCTACGACGCACCCGATGCAACTGCCGGTGAGGAACTCGTCGACGGCTTCGACCTGCTCAGCCTTCCCGAGGTCGACATGACCTCGATCGTGAGCATCCACATCGACGAGGTCGAGGTCTGGGAAGAAGCTGCCAAGATCGGGGCCGACGGCGGACACGAAGCGGCAGAGGACCACCTCGGCGACTCAGATCTGCTCTGGTACGACGCGACCGAGCTTCCCGAGCTGCTGCGCGAACGCAGCTGAGACCGGACGCGGACATAGCTGAGACCGGGCGCGCCGCAGTCTCAGGCGCGTTCGAGCTTGTTCAGCCGATCGTCGAGACGGTTCTGCAGAATAGGCACCACGGCCTGTTCGATCATCGACCCGAACAGGGGAATCGAGGAGCTGATCTCGGCGCGCACCGACAGCGAAGTTCCCGCGTCCTTCTGGGTCAGCGTGATGAGCGCATCGATCTCAACGGGCACTCCGGCCGCGTGGGCGGTCATCCTGATCTCCGCGCTGTCACCGATGACGTCGCCGGGAATCATGTAGACCTCAACGAGTTCGGCATCCGCCGGCAGGTGGGAGGCCAGGGCCGAGGGCATCTCATCCTTGGGCAGCGGCGTCTTCACCGTCACCTCGGTGTCGGGATCGATTCGTTCTGCCTGGGCTTCATATCCCAGTGACTGCCACGTCGAGGCGTCGGCAAGCCTGAGAAGAAAATCGGACAGAGATTCCGAGTAATCATGGTTGAGAGTCAGAGTTCGCATAGCTCCAGTTTGCCAGTAGTTCATCGTCCTGACCCAGCATCGCCGTCGGCGTGCCTTTCTGGGCATTACGGCATAGTGTGGGTGATGGCGGTTCGACGTCGAATCGCAGTAAATTTTGCGCGCTGATCATAGAGGTGACATGGTGTCTCAGGTCTCATATTCGGACATTGCAGAAGAGTGGAGGAAGCAGAGGGGACAAGGTGCCCCGGAGAACTTCATCGAGGCGTACTATCCGCGTTTCGAACCAGGCACCTCCGAAGCAGGAACAGAGGCATTGGCCGCAGCGGCTGCCTCACACTACGCGCTGGGACTTGAGTACGACGGCAGATCACCGCAGATCTCCATCTACAATCCCGATGTCGACTCTCCCGAATTCCGTGACAATCACACTGTCATTGCGATGGTCCTCACCGACATGCCGCACCTGGTGTCCTCGATCGTCAGCGATCTGGCCACCAGCGGTCGAGCCATCCGGCAGGTCCACCACCCCATCATCGCCGTCGAAGGCCAGGGATCGGGGCTGTCGGTGCTCTCACGTGCCGAGGCACCAGCCGTCTCCGCCGACACCGCCGGCATCCCCCTGATCTCTGAGCCCAACGAGGCCCCCGCAACAGACCTTCCTCAGCAGCAGTCGTGGATTCGTCTCGAGATCGATCGCCTCCCCGAAGAGGACCTCCCCGGGCTGAAGGACCAGCTGCGCAGCGTCCTCGACTACGTGACAGCCGCTGCCACCGATGCCAGCGCCATGGCGATCCGAGCCAAGGACATCGCGAAGGAACTGCAGACGCAGCCTCCGCGCCCGGAGCTCGCCTCCGAAGCGGAAGCCGCAGCGGAGTTGCTCAACTGGCTCGACGGTCACTTCACCTTCCTCGGATACCGCGAGTACGACTACTCTCACGATGAGAGCCAGAGCAGCCTTGAGCCGATCGAGCACACCTCGCTGGGCATCTCCGCCCTGCGGCCGCTGACGAAGTCGCCGTTGAGCCGCGCCGTGGCAGACAAGGCCCTCGAGCCGCACGTTCTGGTGCTGACGAAGGCAAACTCACGCTCGCGCGTCATCCGCGGCTCGTTCATGGACTACATCGGGGTGAAGACCTTCGACTCGGCTGGTGAGATCGTCGGTGAACGTCGTTTCGTCGGTGTGTTCAAGCCTGAGTTCTACAACGACAGCGTGCTCAACATCCCGGTCATCAACCGCAAGGTGCGCAAGATACTGTCGGCCAGCGGGTTCCCCGCCGGCTCCCATTCGGCCAACGAACTCCTGGGCGTCCTCGAGACCTACCCCCGCGATGACCTCCTGCACGACGTAACGGAGACGATCTTCGACGTCGTCATGCAGATCGTCGACATGCAGGAGCGCCGCCAGTCACGCGTCTTCGTCCGCCGCGACCCGTACCAGCGATTCGTCTCCGTCATCCTCTACCTGCCCCGCGATCTCTACGACACGGCCGCACGCATGCGGGTCCAAGAGGTGCTGCGCAAGTTCTACAACGCCGAGAGCGTCGACTTCGACGTGCTGCTGACGGAATCCGCACTGGCACGCATTCACTTCGTGGCCCGTGTCGGCCGTGACATGGAACTGCCGCAGATCGATCCCAAGACCGTGGAGAAGCGGATCGTCGGCGCAGTGCGTTCCTGGTCCGAAGACGTCCACGCCTTCCTCGCACCCACAGAGCGAGGCGACAACGACAGCTCAGTGGCACGCGCGAACCGGTGGTCGAAGGCGTTCCCACCCAGCTACGAAGAACATCATTCTCCCGCCGACGCCATCGCCGACGTCTCCCGGTTCGAAGCGCTGGAAGCCGGTCACGGCCCCGCGGTTCGCCTCTATCGTCCGGAGGACACCACGGATGCACCTGTGCGATTGGCCCTCTACCGCAAGGAACGAGTCGGACTCTCGGAAGTGCTTCCGTTCCTCACGGCCTTCGGCGCGACCGTTCTCGACGAACGTCCCCATGAACTCGACCTCGCTGGCGGGGAACACCGCTACATCTATGACTTCGGGTTGACCTTCCCCGAGGAACTCGACGATGGCGACTGCGAACGGATCTCTGATGCGTTCATCGCCGGCTGGGAAGGCAAGAAGGAAGCTGGAGTCTTCGACCGCCTCGTCGTGTGCGGAATGCACTGGAAGCATGTCACGATCATCCGTGCTTTGGGCAAATACCTGCGCCAGGCCGGCTTCACGTACTCCGACGCCTACGTCGGTGAGGTCTACAGCGACAATCCGGAGATCTCACGCCTGCTGGTGGACTACTTCTTCGCGAAGTTCGACCCCACCGCCGACGATGCCGGACGCGATGACAGGATGACCGAACTCAACACCGCGATCGAGTCGGCACTCAGCGATGTCGCCAGCCTCGACGCGGACCGTGTCCTGCGGTCCTCTCTCGAACTGCTGCGCGCCACAGTGCGGACGAACTACTTCCTGGACGAAGACGGCGAACTGCCGACAGCGCTCGTACTCAAGATCCGCGCCAACGACCTCAGCTTCGTGCCCAAGCCGAAGCCAGCCCTGGAGATGTGGGTGTACTCGCCTCAGGTTGAGGGCGTGCACCTGCGCTTTGGAACAGTGGCCCGCGGCGGCCTGCGGTGGTCTGATCGTCGTGATGACTTCCGCACCGAGGTCCTCGGTCTCGTCAAGGCTCAGATGGTTAAGAACGCGCTCATCGTTCCGACCGGCGCCAAGGGCGGATTCTTCCCCAAGCAGCTGCCGCCGATGAGCGACCGCGATGCGTGGATGGCCGCCGGTCAAGCCGCCTACGAGGTCTTCATCGAAAGCCTTCTCGAGGTTGCCGACAATCTCGTCTACGGCGCCGACGGCACCCAAGAGGTCGTTTACCCGGACCGTGTGGTCCGACACGACGGCGATGACTACTACCTCGTCGTCGCCGCGGACAAGGGCACGGCACGCTTCTCTGACGTGGCCAACGCGATTGCCGAACGCCGCGACTTCTGGCTCGGCGACGCCTTCGCCTCCGGCGGCTCAGTCGGCTACGACCACAAGAAGATGGCCATCACCTCCCGCGGTGCATGGAAATCCGTCGAACGACACTTCCGTGAGCTCGGGGTCAACACCGCGGCCGACGACTTCACTGTCGTGGGAATCGGTGACATGAGCGGTGACGTCTTCGGCAACGGAATGCTGCGCAGCGAGCACATCAGGCTCGTCGCGGCCTTCGACCACAGAGACATCTTCCTCGATCCGAACCCGGATGCCGCACGCAGCTTCGTCGAGCGCAAACGTCTCTTCGACCTGCCGCGCTCCAGCTGGCAGGACTACGACCGGGAGCTCATCTCCAACGGGGGCGGAGTCTTCCCCCGGTCGGCGAAGTCGATCGACCTCAGCCCCGAGGCCGCCGCGGTTCTGGGACTCGAGCCCGGCAAGCGCAGCCCCGCCGAACTGATGTCCCAGATCCTCAAAGCCCCTGTCGACCTCGTCTACAACGGAGGAATCGGAACCTACATCAAGTCCTCCGATGAGAGCCACGCCGATGTCGGGGACAAGGCCAATGACGCCATCCGCATCGACGGTCGCGACGTGCGCAGCCGGGTCGTCGGAGAGGGCGGCAACCTCGGTGTGACCCAGCTGGGACGTGTCGAAGCGGCATTGAACGGTGTGGCGATCAACACCGACGCCGTCGACAACTCGGCAGGTGTGGACAGCTCCGACCACGAGGTCAACATCAAGCTGCTCCTGCGCACCCTGCTCCACAAGGGTGCCTTCGCCGCCGAGGATCGCGAGCGCGTGCTCCTGTCCTTCACCGATGATGTCGCCGATCGGGTGCTGTCGAACAACTACGCCCAGAACGTCGTCCTCGGCGAGGCACGGGCACAGACCGAATCGATGTCGGGCACCTACGGCCGGATGCTGAGCTACCTGGAGAAGAACGCCGACCTCGATCGCCAGGTCGAGTTCCTGCCCGATGCGCAGGAACTGACCAAACGTGAGTTCAGCTCCTATGTCTCTCCAGAGTTGGCCGTTCTGCTGGCCTACGTCAAGATGCATGCGGCCGATGAGATCCTCGACAGCGTGGTTCCCGATGAAGAGTGGATGAAGCGGGAACTGAGTTCCTACTTCCCCGATTCCCTGGTCGAGAAGTACGGAGAGCTGATCCCGGAGCACCCCCTGCACCGGGAGATCGCGACGGCCAAGCTCGTCAACCGGATGATCGACCGCGGCGGACTCACCTACGTCTACCGCATGTTGGAAGAGACTCCGGCCTCGGTGCCGCAGATCGCGCGCGTCTTCGTCGTCGTCTCCGAGATCTTCGGACTCGATGACTTCTTCGAGGCCGTATGCGCGCTCGACAACAAGGTGTCCACTGACGTTCAGGTCCAGCTGCAGCATGCCTATGTGCGTCTGCTCGATCGGTCCTCGCGGTGGCTGGTCCAGCAGGCCCCGGACACACTTGACGTGGATTCCGGCATCGAGATGTACGGCAAGGTCGTTGCGGCACTGCGGGACCGCGTGCCCGACCTCGTTGACGGGTTCGACGCCGCGAGCATGAAGGCGACGGCTGAAGGCTTCATCGACGAGGGAGTGCCCAGCGAACTCGCATGGCGAGCGGCAGCCCTGCTCGACGAGTTCGTCCTCCTCGACGTGGCACAGCTGGCTGGCCGGTCGAACGAATCCGCCGAGGACGTCGCAGAGGTCTACTATGCAGTCAACGACAAGTTCTCCGGTTCGCAGGTGCTCACTCTCATCGGCGATCTCGACCGCAGCGACCGGTGGTCGGCGCTGGCACGGGGTTCGCTGCGTGATGACTTCTACTCGGCCATCCTCTCCGTGGCCGGAACAGTGCTCGCCGCGACCGACTCACCGATCTCCGGGACCCCGGACGAACGAGCCAACCAGCGTCTGAGCGAGTGGCTCGAGCGCAACGACACCGTGGCCGCGCGAGTGCTGGATACGACCGAGACGATCTTGGGACTCGAGACCGTGACCCAGGCTCCGCTGTCGGTGCTGCTGCGCATGATGCGCGGAGTGGTCCGTTCCTCCGCATGGGAATCGGAGCACGGCGCCTGAGGTTGAGCGCAGGAGATCAGTGATAGCGTCAGATCATCGCTGACGTCGGCAGACTCACGGACTTCGAGTCCGTAGGTCTGCCGGCGTCTGGGCCGCCATCATCGGCTAGTGCCGTTGCCCATCCGGAAGAAGAACACAGTGCTCAACGAACTCCTGGCCGCCGAAGGCATCACCGACGAGACCGACGTCGAACACATCCACCTGCTGGTGGGGGACTGGCAGCTCATCGCCGATCTGTCGTTTGCCGACCTCGTCCTGTGGGTGCCCTCTGCCAGTGGGGCATATACGGTGGTCGCACACGCGCGACCGACCACCGGTGCGACCCTGTTCAATCGTGATCTCATCGGCGCCCGAGCCACCGGACTCGAACGGGAGCTCCTGGACACGGCAACCAGCACAAATGAGTTGGTCACGAAGGTGGCGCAGGCGAAGTCCCTGGGCGTCAATGCCGGCACCGACGACACGGAAGTCTCCGCCGAGGCGGTGCCCCTCGTCCGCGGGGGAGTGCCGATTGCCATCATGGTCCGGTATTCCGAGGAAGTCCGTCGTCGAGGTTCGTCGCGACTGGAGAAGTACTACACACAGTCGGCGATGTCGCTGCTGACCATGATCGCGCAGGGTGCCTTCCCCGATCGTGAGGCTCCCAGTGGTGCCCGGCACGGTGAACCACGCGTCGGAGACGGCATCTTCATCCTCGACCGTGACTCCCATGTCCAGTACGCGTCCCCGAACGCGGTTTCGCTCATGCACCGCCTCGGTCACCGGGGCGAGGTCGAAGGCGATTATCTCGCCGAGGTGGTGTCGAGTCTGAGCACGGAGCTGCGTCAGGTCGATGAGACTCTGCCGCTCGTGCTCACCGGCCGTGCCCCGTGGCGGACCGAGCTCGAAGTCGGCCGCACGAGTGTGTCGCTGCGAGCGATCCCGCTGACCGATGAGGGCACTCGCACCGGCGCGATCGTCCTCGCTCGCGACGTCTCTGAGATCAGACGCCGCAAACGTGAGCTGCTCTCACGCGATGCGATGATCAAAGAGATGCACCACCGGGTGAAGAACAACCTGCAGACAGTTTCGGCACTGCTGCGGCTGCAGACTCGTCGGATCGACAGCCCCGAGGCCAAGGGCGCTCTGACGGAGGCGATGCGCAGAGTCTCAATCATCGCCGTCGTCCATGATGTGCTCAGCCAGGGCGTCGAATCCGAGGTGGACTTCGACGAGGTCGTCGACAAGGGACTGCGGTTGACCCCTGAGCTGACAAGTCCATTGGTCCAGATCAGTCTCAAACGCTGCGGCAGCTTCGGCACCATCTCCTCCGCCGATGCCACCTCGCTGGCCCTGGCGATCACCGAGCTGATCACCAACGCGATCGAACACGGCTTCCCGGTCGCGGAGCAGGAGAATCTCGCTCCAGGCGAGACTCTGACCGGTCATGTGTGGGTGACGCCGGAACGCGAAGGCGATCATCTGCACGTCACGATCGCCGATGACGGTGTGGGACTGGGCGAACACCACAGCCCCGGCAACGGACTGGGCACACAGATCGTCAAGACTCTGGTGTCTGCCGACCTCGCAGGCTCGATCCAATGGCAGGAACGAGAAGGCGGCGGAACCGTGGCCATCCTCGACGTACCCCTGCGGGCCGACTCCTACGACTGAGGCAGCCGACTGCGGTCGCGTATTCTTCGCTGATCCGCGTATCGCCTACACGTACTGACAATTCAACTTGGTGCACCCTGGCGATGCGGCACTCACGGTGCGGGGTGAATCAGCGACAGTGCGAATTGTGCCGACAATATTGGTGTGCCGACGAATTTGATTGACCCCGTGTGCGGACACAATTGAGTCCCTTGCTCAGAATGCGAAGATCTCGTATTCCGAGCAAGGGACTCAAGTTGCAATCGACCGACTTCGGTCGCCGAGGGACTCAGCCGGCGCGGCGGGCACGTGCGGCGCGACGCTTGAGCGCGCGACGCTCGTCTTCACTGAGACCGCCCCAGACACCGGCATCCTGACCGGATTCCAGAGCCCACTGCAGGCAGGTCTCGACTACTTCACAGCGGCGGCATACAGTCTTAGCCTCTTCGATCTGGAGCAGGGCGGGTCCGGTGTTTCCAATCGGGAAGAACAGTTCCGGATCCTCATTGAGGCATGCTGCACGATGTCGCCAATCCATGGTGACCTTTCGACGAATTAAGTGAACGCGGTGTACGACACCCAAGTTCCAGGCGCGCAACTCTCTTACCCAAGGTTCACATAACCGTTTTGGGCACACAAGGGTAATGCAGTGTGAAATTTCTGACAAATATTTTGTTCATTGTCCTGCTATGGGGCTCTGGACGCAAATTCGTCCAATATGGGACTGAACTGTCCCGCCAGCGCTCACCAGCACACGATCGGATTCTGTTGCGACCCAGCTCTGAAGTGGCCCACGTTCGCGGCTAGACTGACGATGAAACGACTGGTCACCTCGGTGAGAGGATCCGAAGGAGCAGAAGATCCGTACGGGGTCGGACTCAGTCGCCTACGAGAACCGAATCGCACCGTGAACCAATGGAGGACTCATGACAACGGACAACCTTTCCCACGCACGCATCATCTCGGTCGGCGGTCACACCCCACAGGTCGATCCGGGTGCTTTCATCGCCGCCGGCGCCACCCTCGTCGGGGACGTCAGGGTGCTCAAGGGCGCCAGCGTCTTCTATGGCTGCGTGCTCCGTGCCGAGGCCGCTCCGATCACCATCGGCGAGGACTCGAACGTCCAGGACAACACCGTCATGCACACCGATGAGGGCAAACCGGTCGTCATCGGCTCCCGAGTATCCATCGGCCACCAGGCCCTCATCCATGGAGCGATCGTCGACGACGATGTCCTCATCGGCATGCACGCCACCGTTCTCAACGACGCCCACGTGGGAACCGAATCGCTCGTCGCCGCGGGGGCAATCGTCCTCGAGGGCACAGAGATCCCGCCTCGTTCTTTGGTCGCAGGCGTCCCGGCCAAGGTGCGCCGGGAGATGACGGACGACGGTGTGGAGAAGGTGCGCCAGAACGCACAGTCCTACCTGCGCCTGTCCGCGCTCCACCGGGATACCGCCGAGGTTCTCGACGAACTCTGAGGTGAACTCCGAGGTGCCGCGATCGGTCGCCGATGTTCGGCTCGTCTCGGTGTCGTTCGATCCGAAGTGTCCATTCGCCCCGCCGTCCGCTATTTGAGAGAATTGTTCTGTGAACACTGAATTTGAACCCACTGCAGATCGAGTCGTCATCATCGGCGGTGGCCCTGGCGGATATGAAGCCGCACTGGTTGCCGCACAATTGGGCGCGGACGTGATGCTCATCGAGCGCAACCGCTGTGGTGGGGCCGCCGTCCTCACCGACGTCGTCCCCTCCAAATCACTCATCGCCACAGCGGAGATGATGGAGGAGATCGCCCGGTCCGAGAGTCTGGGCATCCGCATCTACGACAGCGAGGGCGACGACGGCGACACGGTCATCGCGGACCTCAAAGCCGTCAACAAGCGCATCCTGTCCCTGGCCGACGCGCAGGCTAACGACATCTACCAAGCCCTGGTGCGAGCCGGAGTCAAGGTGATTCAGGGCACCGCGACCCTGGCCGATCGTGACCACGTCGCAGTCGTCGAAGAGGGCGGCACCGAATACACGCTCGAAGCCTCGACGATCCTGCTGTCGGTGGGCTCCCACCCTCGTGAACTCGATTCGGCCAAGCCGGATGCAGAACGGATCCTCACCTGGACCCAGCTCTACGACCTCGATGAGCTGCCAGAGCACCTCATCGTCGTCGGATCCGGTGTCACCGGTGCCGAATTCGCCTCGGCCTACCGTGCGCTGGGTACGAAGGTCACACTGGTCTCCTCTCGTGAGAAGGTACTGCCTGGCCAGGACGAGGACGCTGCCGACGTGTTGGAATACGTCTTCCGCAACAAGGGCATGAACGTCCTGTCTCGGTCGCGAGCCGACTCGGTCAAGCGCACAGACAACGGTGTCGAGGTGACACTGTCTGATGGGCGACGAGTGGAAGGCTCGCACTGCCTGATGGCGGTCGGTTCGATCCCGAACACCGAGGACCTGGGGCTGAGCGCTGCCAAGGTCAAGGTCAGCGAGTCCGGCCATATCAAGGTCGACGGCGTCTCGCGCACGTCCCGCTCCGGGGTATACGCCGCAGGAGACTGCACCGGTGTGCTTCCGCTGGCATCCGTCGCGGCCATGCAGGGCCGGATTGCGATGTTCCATGCCCTCGGCGACGCAGTGCAGCCGCTGAAGATTCGCCACGTCGCATCGAACGTGTTCACCGCACCGGAGATTGCGACCGTCGGCTTCACCCAGTCCGACTACCGGGAGAATTCGACCGACATCGATACGGTGATGCTGCCTCTGGACACGAATCCTCGTGCGAAGATGCTGGGCATCAAGGACGGGTTCGTCAAGCTCTTCGCTCGCCGAGGTTCGGGTTCGATTCTCGGCGGAGTCGTCGTCGGTCCTCGTGCCAGTGAACTCATTCTGCCGATCACCATGGCCGTGGAGAACCGTCTGACAGTCGATCAGCTTTCAGCCTCGTTCGTCGTCTATCCGTCCGTGAGCGGCTCCCTGACCGAGGCCTCCCGCCAACTGCACCGACACCTGTAGAAAAGTTTCTCTTTCCGAACTGTCGATATCGGGAACCCCCAACCGTCAGTATGGTGTCAGGCACCTTCGCCTGACGTGCTCAGCTCCCGCTGGCGCACATTCGAGGTAAGGAGAGAGAAATGAAGTACGTACTTCTGCTCATGGGAAATGCCGCCGATGCCGATTGCGGTACCGATGAGGGGCCCGACCCCAGTGAGTTCATGGCCTTCGACGAGGAGATCAATACGGCGGGGATCGTCGTCGGCGGATTCGCCCTCGAAGGTCCCGAGACCGGGGTGCGCGTGAGCACCCGAGACGCAGAGACGGTGGTGACGTCGGGTCCTTTCGCCGAAAGCGGGGAATTCGTCGGCGGAAGCTACATCATCGAGGTCGCCGACATCGACGAGGCGATTGCCTGGGCAGAGAAGAGCCCAGGATCCTCCCTCGGTCACATCGAAATTCGGCCGCTCGCCGACTACTGATGGCCTCGGCAGATCACGCCGACTCCTCGGCAGTCGCCCAGGTCCTCCACACCATCGGTGTCGAGGACCGTGGGCGGCTGTTGGCAGGGTTGGCCACACGCTTTCACGATCTGGACTTGGCCGAGGACGTTCTGCAAGAGGCGATGGTGCGCGCCCTGGAAACGTGGACCCGACGAGGTGTGCCGCAGAATCCGCAGGCCTGGCTGATGACGGCTGCGAAGAATCGAGCCCTCGACATCATCCGATCCGATGCGGTGAAAGCACGTCGACTTGCCGCACTCAGAATCGAATCCGAGGTCGACGAGGGCGATCATCGTGCACACTCGGCTGACCTCGACGAGGAGCTGAGCACAGCGAATATCCCCGACGAGCGGCTGGGACTGTTCTTCACCTGCTCGCACCCGACGTTGAAGGAACGGGAGAAGATCGCCCTCATCCTGCGTTTTCTGGCCGGTCTGAGCACCGCCGAAGTGGCAGCAGTGTTCCTCGTGGACACGACGACGATGCAGCAGCGGATCGTGAGGGCCAAGAAGCGGATCACCACTACAGGAATTCCCTTCGGCAGGCCCACAGCGGACCAGCTGCGCGAGCGCCTTCCCGGAGTGCTGCGAGTTGTCTATCTCATCTTCACCCAAGGCTTTGTACCGACGACCGGAACCACACACAGTCGAACCGATCTGCAGCAGGAGGCAATCACACTGGCGAGACTGCTCGTGAGGCTGCTGCCGCAGGAGACCGAGGCCAGGGGCCTGCTCTCACTCCTGCTGCTCACCGGTTCACGAGCCGGGGCGCGAACGGACCCAGCCGGATTGCCTGTGCCACTGGCCGAGCAGGATCGCGGGTTGTGGGATTCGCGGCTCATCGCTGAGGGGCTGAGCCTGGCTCAGACTGCCGCGGGTGAGCCCGAAGCAGGGCCCTACACAGTGCAGGCAACGATTGCGGCGCTCCATGCCGAGGCCGTCACCTATTCGGAGACCGACTGGAACCAGATCCTCGTCCTCTACGGCATCCTCTCCAGACTGGAACCCGGCCCCGTGGTGGCGCTCAATCGAGCGGTGGCCGTGGGCAAGGCGAAGGGACCCGAGGACGGGCTCAACGCGCTCGAAGAGCTGGCAGCGGATCCGGGACTGGCCGACTACCGACCTTTTCACATCGCGCACGCCCTCACCCTGAGGGAAGTGGGCAAGCCCGAACAGGCCGAACGTGCCTTCAGATCAGCACTGGACTGCCCCGGAAACGACGCCGAGTCGGACTACATCGAGGTTCAGATCAGGGATCTGCTGGCCTGAAGCGGTCCCGAGCCGCGAAACGGTCTCAGGCGGCGAAACGGATGATCGGCTCGCCCGACCTCACCGCGACGCCTGTGTCGACGAGCACCTCGGAGACGGTGCCGGAATGACCGGCCTTGAGAGGCTGCTCCATCTTCATCGCTTCGATGACGGCCAGAGTATCGCCGGCCTCGACGGTGTCACCGGCTGCAACGGAGACAGACACAATCGTGCCCTGCATGGGTGCGTTGAGTGAGTTCGAATCGTCGGCCAACTGAGCGCCCTTGCGGCTGAGGCTGCGCTTGCGGCGCGGGACACTCGGGCTGGGGACATGCCCGAGGTCGGAGATGACGTCCTTGGGAACCGAGACGGTCATCCGTCGCCCGTCGACCTCGACCACAACACTGAAACTGTCGGTTGCTGTACTCATCTGTTCTCCTAGTTGTGGGTCGGCGAGTGGATTGACGAAGGCAGTCTCGAGCCAATTGGTCCAGACCTCGAAGTCCTGGGCGAAGGCTTTGTCGGAGACGAGGACGCGGTGGAGGGGGAGCAGCGTGGACACACCTTCGATGCGATACTCGTCCAAGGCCCGTCGAGCCCGCGCCAACGCCTGGTTCCTGTCGGCTCCTGTGATGATGAGCTTTGCCAGCATCGGATCGAAGTCCGTGCCGACGACGCTGCCTTCGCCGATGCCGGAGTCCAAGCGAACGCCCGGCCCGGCCGGGGCCCGGTGGTTCTTCACCGTGCCGGTGGCAGGAAAGTAGGTCGTGGGGTCTTCGGCATTGATCCGGAACTGGATCGAGTGACCGCGGACCTGCGGGAACGACTCCGGCAGGTGCTCACCCGAGGCGATGCGCAGCTGCCAGGCGACGAGGTCGACACCTGTGACCTCTTCGGTGACAGTGTGCTCGACCTGGATTCGTGCGTTGGCCTCCATGAAGATGATCGTTCCGTCGGTGCCGAGCAGGAACTCGCACGTAGCAGCCCCCACATAGCCGACGTGGGCGAGCACTCGGATGGAGGCTTCGGTGACGAGACGTTCCTGGTCGGAGCCGAGGAACGGTGCTGGGGCCTCCTCGACGATCTTCTGGTTCCGGCGCTGCAGAGTGCAGTCGCGAGTGGAGAGGACCTGCACGTTTCCGTGAGCATCGGCCAGGCACTGGGTTTCGATGTGTCGTGGTCGCACGATCTGCTTCTCGATGAGGCATTCGCCGCGGCCGAAGGCGCTGAGCGCCTCACGCGTGGCTGCGGTGTAGGCGGTTTCGAGGTCGGCAGCAGTGGCACAGGCGCGGAAACCGCGCCCACCGCCGCCATGGACGGCCTTGATGACGATCGGATAACCGATCCGCCGAGCCACCTCGGCGGCCTCTTCCAGATCTGCGACGGCACCGTCGGAGCCGGGCGCGACGGGAGCAGAGACAGCCTCGGCGACCTCGCGGGCACCGGACTTGTCGCCGAGGAGTTCGATCGCTGCCGGGGGAGGGCCGATCCAGGTCAGGCCGGCATCGATGACAGCCTGAGCGAACATCGCATTCTCGGCCAGATAGCCGTAGCCGGGGTGGATCGCATCGGCGCCGGAGCGCTTGGCCAGGGCGAGGATCTTCTCGATGTCGAGATAGGTCTCCCCGGGACCGGCTCCGTCGAGGAGCCAGGCATCGTCAGCCAGATGCACGAAGTCAGCATCCGAATCTGCACGGGTGTACACGGCGATGGCCTTGACGCCGAGGTCATGGGCGGCCCGGATGATGCGCAGGGCGATCTCACCGCGATTGGCGATGAGGACGCGGCGCACTGCAGCAGTGGGGACGTCGGTGTGCAGCTGTGCGGTCGACGGTTCGGGGAGAACTGTGGTCATGACGCTCCTTTGTACGATCACAGAACAATTTAGAGATCGACACCAAGCGTTTGTAGGACACAGATAAAAAGTTCGGCCGAAAACTTCAAAGACCTCGGGCGTGTCCGTCTGCTCTCAGCGATTCTACCCGCGTGGAGACCACAGATCGGGCCAGAACAGGCCCGCGTCGCTGACCAATTCACGGACTACCGGCAGGCTGAGGCCGAGCACGGTGAGGTGGTCACCGGCAAGACTCTCGACAAAGGCTCCGCCGTAGCCGTCGATGGTCAGAGCGCCGGCCACATGGAAGGGCTCCTCGGTGGCAATGTAGGCGTCGAGTTCCTCGGGCGTGGGCTCGCCGATGAGCACCGAAGTCGTCGACCGTTTCGAGCGGAGGTCGACGAGTTGAAAGTCGGCCGCCGAGGTGCTGGTGCGTCTGAGCACAGCCATGGTGTGTCCTGTGTGCAGAGCGGTCCAGGCTCCGGCGATGTCGGCCCACACCTCACGCGTGCGCTCAGCATTTCCAGGTTTGCCGATCGCCTGACCCTCATGTTCGAGCAGCGAATCCCCGGCGATGATCACCGCGGTATCGGCTGTGGCCAGTTGGGCAGGCGAGGTGGCGAGCACACGGTCGACGACGGCACGGGCCTTGGCCTCGGACAGCGCCGTGGTGAGATCTCCGACCGTGCCCGTGAAGGTGGCTTCGATGGAGGGCTCATCGACCTCGGAGACGATGACGATGGGGTCGATTCCCGATGCGGTGAGGATCTGGCGACGGGACGGTGACTGCGAGGCCAGAACGACAGGGATCACGAAGCATCCTCCGACGCGAGGTCCCGTTCGACACCTGACTCAGAATCTGCGACGTGTCCCGCAGGCACAGCAGGTTCAGTCTGAGGCTCTGTCTCTGGCGTGGGTCGGCGGGCGCCTTCGCCCTTCTCCGGGATGTCGAGACTGCGGTCGACGTCGATGGGAGCATCGAGCCGATCAGCGATCGCCGCGAGGACGGTCGAGGACACCTGGGCGAATCCCAAGGTGCTGGGGAAGCGTCCGGACTCGTTGAGCAGCGATCGCCGTGTGGTCCCACTCAGCGAACCGGTGGCCCGCAACGGGGTAGCGCGAGCTGAAAGAGCCGCCAGCCACTGTGAGCCGGCAAGCACACGCGATGTTCGCCGCAGTGAGGTCTTGAGAGGGTCGCGCAGACCTGGAAGACCGCCGAGGTTGGGGCAGACCAGGACGAAGACGGTGTACCTGCCCTCTCGCTGGAGTCGATTGATCGCCTGGGTGAGCACGGGAATGCCGATGGTGCCGTGGATCGGGTGGATGATGTCGCCGGTGCCGATGGAGATGATTGCGAATCGTCGCTGCGCGGTCCAGGACTCAGACAGCTGACGTGAGAGCCAGGCGGAGCGCAGGATCTCATCGACTTGGCGCGGCAGGTCCTCGGACAGGGCCGATGGTCGCGCCGTCGATTGGACTCGGACAGTCGTTCCGAGGATGCGGCCCAGGCCACGGGCGATGAGATTCGGGGGAGCCTGCGCCGGGTCGTCGACATCGATTCCGCAGAGCCAGGAATCGCCGATGATCGCCAACGCGGCGGAATCTTCGTCATCGTAGTTGCGTGGGGGAGCGACCGCCTCGGCGAAGGTGGAATAGGTGCGCTGTGCGTCTTCATCGAACGCTTTGCGGAGCGCACCCGCCTGATGACGAAGGAGACCGACGGCCGATGCTCCGACACCCACGGCCGTGCCTGTCATGGTGGCCAGAGTGTACAACATGCGTTTTCCCACGAAATTCCCTCCTTTAACCGTCATCATTGCACTTCCCTCAAGCTCCCGACAACTATTGTTGAGTTATGTCTGACAATGAGAAGAAGCAATCCCCGAATCGGTTCCGTGGGGCCTGGGACGCGTTCCGCAAGGGCCGTGACAACGGACGATCCCAACCATCCGAGCAGCCCTCGCGTGTTCAGGACATCAGCGCAGAGGAGATCGCGCACAGCCGCATCGAAGCCGAGGCCGTCCCCTATGTGGCTCCGGGTCTCAAGCTCGCCGCCGCGTGGTCCTGGCGGTCACTCGTCGTGCTCGCCGCTGTCGGAGTCGCGCTCTGGCTGCTGGCGAAGGTCTCGAGTGTCGTCCTGCCTGTGCTCATCGCACTCCTGCTCACAGCACTCCTGGCGCCGTTCACCAATTGGATGGTCAGGAAGGGGCTGCCTCGAGTCGCGGCCGCACTCATCGCCTTCATCGGTTTCATCGTCGTAGTCTCCGGACTCTTCACACTGGTGGGCCAGCAGATCTACTCGGGAATGCCAGACCTCGTCGATCAGGTCATCACAGGATTCTCCGGAATCAGCAACTGGTTGGCCAGCAGACCCTTCGGTCTCGATGCTTCGACTATCACGGGCTATATCAACAATTCACTCGATGCGGCCACTAACTTCTTCCAGAACAACAGCTCCCAGCTGCTCGGCGGTGCCGTGCAGGCGACGTCATCGGTGGGCACCTTCCTCACCGGCGCCGCCGTGTGCCTGTTCGCGACCTTCTTCTTCCTCTACGACGGAGAGAAGATCTTCCGCTGGGTGATGCGTCTGCTGCCGCTGCCGGCTCAGCCCATTGCCACCGGAGCCTCGGAGCGCGGCTGGACCACACTCGTCCAGTACGTGCGTGTCCAGGTCCTCGTGGCCGGCGTCGACGCTATCGGCATCGGCATCGGTGCGGCGTTCCTTGGGATCCCGCTGGTCATTCCGATGACGGTGCTCGTGTTCCTGGCCTCGTTCGTCCCCGTCGTCGGTGCGATTGCCTCAGGCGTCGTGGCCGTGCTGGTCGCCCTGGTCTCAAACGGACCAGTCAGCGCACTGATCATGCTGGGCGTGGTCCTTGCCGTGCAGCAGATCGAAAGCCAGATCCTGCAGCCGTTCCTCATGGGTAAGGCCGTGTCGGTCCACCCATTGGCAGTCATCCTCGCTGTGACCGCTGGCGGCTTCCTGTTCGGCATCGTCGGCGCACTGTTCGCGGTTCCTCTGGTCGCCGTCCTCAACACGGTCGTGACCTACATCGTCCGGGCCAAGAAACCTCAGAATCCAGACGGTGAAGGAGACGAGGCCGCGGTCGTACTGGAACGCGCCAAGGACAAGCTGAATACCGCCATCCACGAGTCTGCAGAGGAGACATCTGCCAACGATTCTTCCAAGGGGACCGGCAGGCGCGAATGATCGGGTCCGCGGGTCCGAACGAGCAGAGCCGCACAGTGAGTGCGGCCGCAAAGTGAATAGAGCAGTGGGCGGGTGATCATCACCCGCCCACTGCTCTATGCTGCTCTCGGCTGCAAGCCGATCGAGGCTGTTCGATCAGCCGGAGAAAGGTTCGATGTTCGTGACTTCGACCTTGATCTCCTTGCCGTTGGGGGCCTCGTAGCTGCTCTTGCCGCCGATGGCCACACCGAGCACCGCGGCGCCCAGCGGGGACTTCTCTGAAAACACGTCGATATCAGAATCGCCAGCGATCTCGCGGCTGCCCAGCAGGAAACGCATGTCGTTTCCGGCGACCTTCGCGGTGACGACGGAACCGGGGGATACGGTCTTGCCGTCGCTGTCGCTCGATCCGACCTTCGCGGACTGCAGGAGCAGCTCGAGCTGGCGAATGCGTGCCTCCTGCTTGCCCTGCTCCTCGCGCGCCGCGTGGTAGCCGCCGTTCTCCTTCAAGTCACCCTCGTCGCGGGCGGCTTCGATCTTTTCAGCAATCTCTGCACGTCCCGGTCCGGAGAGGTGTTCAAGTTCCTGCGACAGGCGGTCGAAGGCTTCCTGAGTCAACCATGTTTCTTCCTGGGTGACATCCTCGGTCATGACTTCTCCTTCTTCGGTTCGGTGCACTGACAGGCGCGTCAGGCAACGAAAAACCGGGCGTTGGGTACGCCCGGATGTTGAATGAAACTACAGTCTAACGCATCTGCAGACGAAAACGATGATCTCCGTCACGCGCGTATACAGATGTTGTCGAGGGCGCGAGTGAGTCAGATTCGAGCGGTACCGGCGGGACTATTCGAACCAGCAGGAATCGACGTGGCCAGAGGAGGCGACCTGTGTTGTGGCCAGATCGATGCCCATCTGTCGGGGCGAGTTGGGGTCAGCGGTGGGATCGGCCGGGACCGTGATCTCGGTGAAGCCGACGATGGCCTCGTATTCGTTCGTCGCCTGCACAATGCAGTGCACATCGCGATCCTGGTCAGGAAATATTGCCACTGTGACCTGTGTTAAAGCAGAGTCGACAACCGAATAGTCAAGAGTCCTGGGTGTCGTGGGAGTGGTCTGTGGACGAAACGCCACGAATGCGATCGCGACGATCAGGGCGGCGACGATGACTGCGGCGATGATCTTGGCCGTTCTTCCGAGACGCCTCTTGGGCTCCCGGACGCGGCCGTAACGATCATCTTGCAGTGGTTTTTCCACTGTTACCTCAGTCATTGAATTCCTCATCTACGAACATTGCGCACTAATCTAGAGTAGTCGATCCGTCTCCTGTGATCATTTCAGCCATTGCGCAGGAATCGGAACGTCACCAGGCTGATTCGAAAGGGACACTCCAAACATGACTTCGCTTCCGTACCATGGACTGCGTCTGCTGACGGTTCATGCCCACCCTGACGACGAATCTTCGAAAGGTGCGGCGACGAGCGCGAAGTACGCCGCGTTGGGAGCACGAGTCCTCATCGCCAGCATGACCGGTGGCGAAGCCGGAGACATCCTCAACCCGGCCCTGCTGCAGAGTCCGAAGGCCAGCCGCGACATCGCCGGTCTGCGTCGCGAGGAGATGGCCACAGCCGCTGCCGCGCTGGGAGCCGAACACGTGTGGGTCGGACACGTCGACTCGGGCCTGCCCGATGGCGACTTCGACAATCAGACTCCTCCCGGATGCTTCTACCGTGTCCCCGACGAGGTGGCCATGCTGCCCCTGGTCCACATCATCCGCACCTTCCGCCCCCAGGTCGTCACGACCTACGACGAACTCGGCGGCTACCCTCACCCCGATCACATCAAGAACCACGCCGTGACGATGGCGGCAGTCGCCGCCGCTGCGGACGCGGAGCAGAACCCTGAGCTCGGCGAACCCTGGCAGGTTGAGAAAGTCTACTACAACCAGGACCTGTCGGCGAAGAAGTGGGTGACCATCCACGAGAAGATGACTGAAGCGGGACTCGAGTCTCCCTTCGCCGACCACATCGAAGACTTCAAGAAGCGCGATGCTCAGCGGGTCAACTGGCTGAGCACGACGATCGACTGCGCAGAGTTCTTCCCCTCGCGTGATCGAGCACTGCTGTCCCACGCCACCCAGATCGATCCGGAGGGTGGGTTCTTCTCGGCATCGCGAAAGGCCGCGCGGACCTACTGGCCCACGGAGGAATTCGAGCTTGCCGTCGACAACACGGGCCGGACTCCTCTGACACCCGGCGTAGACTTCCAGGAGACCGATCTTTTCGCCTCTGTGACCTTGGATGATGGTCGCAAGGTGTCCGCCAAGGGCATGCTGCCCGCATCACCGGACGAAGACGAAGACAACGAAGCGACAGGTGAGAGTGCATGATTCTGGCCGCAGCGCAGGACGCGACCCCCAGCGGAGCCCCCGACCCGGACCTGGTGACTCCCGGCACGATCGGCTTCCTGTCGACATTGGTGATCGTCATCGTCGTGATCTTCCTGATCCGCGACGCCCTTCGACGGGTGCGCCGCGTGCGCGCACGCGCTCAAGCCGATGACGCCTACCCGATCCCGATGCGCAAGTATGCAGTGCCCAACCAGTCGAAGCTGTCCGGGGATTCCGCACCGGCTGCGGATGACGAGACGTCGACAGCGGATGACGAGACGTCGACAACGGCCAAAACCGATGCGTCGCCAACAACCACGACCGATGCGGAAAAGCCGGAGCAGGGTGAATCTGCGCGGTCACAGGACTGACCTTCAGGACTGCCCGCTGGACTGAGCGGCAGACCTGCCCGGTGTCGTCAGAGGTCTAGTAAGCGGCCACCGCGGCAACGAGTAGGGCCGCGAGGTGGCAGCCATAGCCTGCGACCGTGAGAATGTGGAAGATCTCATGGAAGCCGAGCCATTTCGGTGACGGGTTGGGCTTTTTGATTCCGTAGATCACAGCACCGGTCACATAGCAGACGCCACCGGCAACGACGAGGATGCCCACTGCAGGGTTGCTCGCCCAGATCTGGGGAATGTAGCCGACCCCGGCGACCCCGAAGCCCACGTAGATGGGAACGAAGAGCCACCTCGGCGCGGTGGTGAAGATGGTTCTGAAGGCGACACCCAACAGCGCTGCGCCCCAGAGGACGGACAAAAGCAGAATCGTCTGATCCGGCCTGAGGGTCAGCACCGCCAGGGGCGTATAGGTCCCCGCGGTGATGAGGAAGATGTTTGCGTGGTCGAGACGGCGCAGGATCAGCCGGGCCCGAGACCGCCACCGTCCCCGGTGGTAGACGGCCGAGGTTCCGAAGAGCAGCATTCCGGTGATGGCGAAGATCGAGGCAGCGATCCGCGACTCGATCGTGGGGGAGATGATGACCAGCGCCAGCCCGCCGAGCATCGCCAGGGGAAAGGCGGCTGCGTGGAACCAACCACGCAGTTTGGGCTTGACCTGACCAGCCAGTTTGCCCAACTCACGGCGCAGAGCCGAGCGCCTGCGGGCAATGTGCTCGGGGTAGCCGGAACGCGGCTGGGCAGCGGATGTGGAGTCGACTGTCCTCTGCCCGTCGGAGCCGGATGATGAGGGTTCAGTGACTGGTGTGTTCATGGTTCTAGGATATCGACCCCACCTGAACGATTGAACAGTGGCATGTTCGATGACGCCGCCGCCGACGTGGGGTCGTTCGGGATAGTACTGTGTATTGTGGTCGAACCGACCGGAAATCGAGTGTGAAAGAGGTCAGCGTGGCGCGACCGGTGAGCCTGCTCTACCGACTCTACGAGCGGCGGCTCCTGCGCGAGCTGGACAAGTCCGTGCCGGTGCCGAGGCACGTGGGTGTGATCACCGACGGCAACCGACGCTGGGCGAAGGAGTTCGGTGCCACCACCGCCGACGGACACCGGGCCGGAGCCGAGAAGATCGTCGAGTTCCTCGGCTGGTGTGATGAGATCGATGTCGACATCGTCACGCTCTACGTTCTGTCCAAGGAGAATCTCGCCAGATCCGCCGAGGAGGTCGAAGTCCTCATCGAGATCATCTCCGACCTGGTAGAGAAGATCGCAGCGCTCAACGGGGTGCGGGTGCAGCTGGTCGGTGACCTCGAGATCCTGCCACCTGGCCTGCGTGCACGTTTGGAGGCGGCCACCTCGGAGGGGGACTGCCAGATGCGCGTCAACGTCGCCGTCGGATACGGCGGACGGCAGGAGATCGTCAACGCGGTGAAGTCCCTGCTGCGCCTGCGCACAGACGAAGGCACCGACCTGGAGACGATCATCTCCGAGCTCTCCCCGCAGCAGATCAGCGAACATCTCTATACCAAGGGCCAACCGGACCCCGATCTCATCATCCGCTCCTCCGGTGAGCAGCGACTGTCCGGGTTCCTCATGTGGCAGAGCGCGTACTCGGAGTTCTATTTCTGCGAGGCCTATTGGCCCGACTTCCGGCGCACTGATTTCCTGCGTGCCGTGCGCGACTACGGCCTGCGCCAGCGTCGTTTCGGCAAATAGGCCTCGGGCCGCCCCTGGTTCATCCGAAGTTCACGACAGCGACTCTCCCGAACACGCGTGCCGTTGCCCACACGGCCCCGATTCGGGGTTAGGTTGGCAGTAGTTGGTCGACACCAACCCGAGATCGGGGGATGTCAGGACTCGGATCTCGGCGGTACTCACGCCACAGGGGTCCTCATGACCGCACATGTCCACACATACGTTCTCGACACCTCGGTGCTGCTCTCCGATCCGGGTGCACTGCTGAGATTCGCAGAACATCATCTCGTCATTCCGTTGGTCGTCGTCTCCGAGCTTGAGGCCAAACGCAATCATCCGGAACTCGGCTTCACCGCTCGAAAAGCACTGCACATCCTCGATGACTTCCGCTCCGAGTTCGATCGCCTCGATGAACCCATTCCCGTCGGTGACGCCGGTGGGACCCTGCGGGTCGAACTCAACCACGTCGATGCGACGACGATGCCGGTCGGCTTCGACCGCTCGGAGAACGACACCCGTATCCTCGCGGTCGCCCGGAACCTGGCTGCCGAAGGTCAGGACGTGGTGGTTGTGACCAAGGACGTGCCGATGCGTGTGAAGGCATCGGCCCTCGGCCTGCAGGCCGAGGAATACCTTGCCGAGCTTGCCACCGACTCGGGGTTCACCGGAATGAGCGAATTGTCGTTGGACGAGAACGAGATGTCTCAGTTCTACGAGAACGGATGGGCCACCACCGAGGCGGTCGCCGATGAGGTCGTCAACACCGGAGTCGTCATCACCTCACCCCGCGGCTCCGCTCTCGGCCGCGTCAGGTCGGGCAAACGGGTCTCGCTGGTGCGTGGTGATCGCGACATCTTCGGTGTCCATGGCCGGTCCGCTGAGCAGCGAGTGGCCATCGACATGCTTCTCGATGATGCCCTGGGCATCGTGTCCTTGGGAGGTCGAGCCGGAACGGGGAAGTCCGCACTCGCTCTCATGGCCGGGCTGCAGAAGGTGCTGGAGGAGAATAAGCACTCGAAGATCATGGTCTTTCGCCCGATCTACGCCGTCGGCGGGCAGAGCCTCGGCTTCCTGCCCGGCAGCGAAGGCGAGAAGATGAACCCCTGGGCGGAAGCAGTCTTCGACACGCTTGGCGCTCTGGTCAGCAAGAACGTCATCGAAGAGGTGATGAACCGCGATCTGCTCGAGGTGCTGCCGCTGACACATATCCGCGGACGTTCACTCCATGATGCGTTCGTCATCGTCGATGAGGCACAGTCGTTGGAGCGCAATGTGCTCCTGACTGTCCTGTCTCGCATCGGCATGAATTCGAAGGTGGTGCTGACCCACGATGTGGCTCAGCGTGACAATCTTCGGGTGGGTCGACACGACGGCGTAGCGGCGGTGATCGAGAAGCTCAAGGGCCATGATCTCTTCGCTCACGTGACGCTGACCAGGTCGGAGCGCTCCGAGATCGCAGCCTTGGTCACCGATGTGCTCGAGGAGTTCGATCCCTTCCGCAGCTAGGCTCGGGACGAGTACCGCGAACCGCGCATCGGGGACTCGCACGGGGGACTCGCGAGGAGACGTCGTCGTCGACAGGCAGCCTACGCGTCGAGGGGTGGCCTCAGCGTCGACGGGCGGCCTCAGCGCCGATAGGCGACCGTGGCCTTGAGGGGCGACTCCCTGGAGTCTGTTCTCGACGCTGCGGTCTGCGCTCGATGAGGTGAATGCGAGGGGCCGGTTGCCAGGATGTGATGTCCTGGCAACCGGCCCCTCGCTGTGCGATGTATCTGCTGTAAAACCTACGTGCAGCTGTGTGGCTTACTTGTAGTCGCCGATCATCGTTGTGACGTCAAGGGCCTTGTCGAGGTCAGCCTCGGTGATGGAACCGTCGGAGACGAAGCCGAGGTCGATCGTGGCTTCCTTCACGGTCATCTTGTTGGCCACGGCGTGCTTGGCGATCTTCGCTGCCGATTCGTAGCCGATGACCTTGTTCAACGGAGTCACGATGGAGGGGCTCGCCTCGGCGAGGAAGCGGGCGCGCTCCTCGTTGGCCTTGAGCCCGTCGATCATCTTCTCGGCCATGACGGTCGAGGAGTTCGCGAGCAGACGGATGGATTCGAGCAGGTTCGACGCCATCACCGGGATGCCGACGTTGAGCTCGAAGGCACCGTTGGTCGAGGACAGAGCAACGGTGGTGTCGTTGCCGATGACCTGGGCGGCGACCTGGATCGTGGCTTCGCAGATGACCGGGTTGACCTTGCCGGGCATGATCGAGGAACCGGGCTGCAGGTCGGGGATGGCGATTTCGCCGAGGCCGGTGTTCGGTCCCGATCCCATCCACCGAAGATCGTTGCAGATCTTCATGTAGCCGTAGGCGATCGTGCGCAGCTGGCCTGATGCTTCGATGAGTCCGTCGCGGTTGGCCTGCGCCTCGAAGTGGTTGCGTGCTTCCGTGATGGGAAGGCCGGTCTCCTCGGCGAGGATCTCGACGACGCGAGCGGAGAATCCGGCCGGGGTGTTGATGCCGGTGCCGACAGCGGTTCCGCCCTGGGGCACTTCAGCCACGCGAGGCAGTGAGGCCTCGATGCGTTCGATGCCGTAGCGGACCTGCGCCGCGTAGCCGCCGAACTCCTGTCCCAGGGTCACCGGGGTGGCATCCATGAGGTGGGTGCGGCCCGATTTGACGACTGAGGCGAATTCCTTCGCCTTCTTCTCGAGCGAGGAGGCCAGTGTCTCCATCGCCGGGATCAGTGTGTTGACCAGAGCCTTGGTCACGGCGACGTGGACTGAGGTCGGGAACACGTCGTTTGAGGACTGCGAAGCGTTGACGTGGTCATTGGGGTGCACGTCGATGCCCTGGGATTCGAGGGCCTTGGTCGCCAGGGAGGCAAGAACCTCGTTGGTGTTCATGTTCGACGATGTTCCCGAACCGGTCTGGAACACATCGATGGGGAAGTGGGGGTCGTATTCGCCGGAGATGACAGCGTCGGCGGCGTTCTTGATGGCTTCGGCCCGGTCAGCGTCGAGGACTCCGAGCTCGAGGTTGGCCTTCGCCGCTGCCTTCTTCACCTGGGCCAAAGCTGCAATGTGCGCCGATTCCAGGGTCTTGCCGGAGATCGGGAAGTTCTGCACGGCGCGCTGTGTCTGTGCGCTGTACAGGGCATCTTTGGGAACTTTCACTTCTCCCATGGTGTCGTGTTCGATGCGAAATTCTTCGCTCATAGTTGTCCTTTCCGACAAGGTGTCTGGGCTGTTCGTCATTGTTGGTCGGCCGCGAATGCGGCCGTGGTCAAGCGAAGTGGGTCGAGACTGCGTCTTCGTCACCGCCGTGCTGCGCGACGACCGTCGTACGGCCGTCATGCAGCTGGTAAGTCAGGCCGACGATGATGAGGCGACCTTCTTCGACTGCGCGGGAGATGATGGCAGAGAGCTGCATGATCTTCTCGACGGTGTCCATGGTGTTCTGAGCGACCGTCTCATTGACGGTTGTGCGATTGTGTTTGCGGGCCCTGGCCACTGTGGGCAGGATCCGGGCTACGACGTCGGAGATGAAGCCGGGGGGAGTCTCTCCGGAGTCGTAGGAGTTGTACGCCGCCGTCACCGCGCCGCAGTTGTCGTGACCGAGCACGACAAGTAGGGGAGTGCCGAGAATCTCGACCCCATACTCGAGGGAACCGAGGGTCACGGGATCGACGACCTGTCCGGCATTGCGCACGACGAACATATCGCCGAGGCCGACGTCGAAGATCATCTCCGCTGCGACTCGAGAATCCGAACAGCCGAAGAGGGTGACGAACGGCATCTGGTTATTCGACAGTGCCTCACGCCGAGCGGTGTCCTGATTGGGGTGCTGCGGGACGTCATCGACGAAGCGATGGTTGCCTTCGAGCAGTCGGTTCCATGCCTCGTTCGGCATCAGTGAGATCCTCACTTCCGGTTGTCGGGCCAGGGATCGAATCGGTGGTGTCCGAATTCGACGATGACCGGGGTGGATATCAGAGGGTGGGCTCAGATGAGCCCGCGGCGGGCTGCCTCCTCGGCGGCCTCCACGTACGAGTGGGTCTTCGCTGCTTGATGCTCGGCGAAGACCGAACGCACGGTTCCCGACTTCGAGCGCATGACCAGCGAGTGAGTGGTGACGTGTCCGCCGTCGAATTTCACACCGTCGAGCAGGTCGCCGTTGGTGATGCCGGTGGCCACGAAGTAGCTGTTATCACCGGTGACGAGGTCATCGGTGTTGAGTACCTTGTCGACGTCGAGCCCGGCTGCGGCTGCAGCCTCACGCTCGGAATCGTCCTGTGGCCACAGACGGCCCTGGATGACTCCGCCCAGCGCCTTGATCGCGCAGGCGGTGATGATGCCCTCGGGGGTGCCGCCGATTCCCATCAACATGTCAACGCCGGTACCGGGACGGCAGGCGGCGATGGCACCGGCGACATCACCATCGGTGATGAGCTGGATGCGTGCTCCTGCGGCTCGGATCTCGTCGATCATCGTCTGGTGGCGTGGGCGATCGAGAATCATCACGGTCACAGAGGCTGGATCATTCGTGCCTTTGCCCTTGGCGACGCGGCGGATGTTCTCTGCCACTGGCAGGCGCAGGTCGACGGCATCGGCGGCAGCAGGGCCGGTGACGAGCTTCTCCATGTAGAAGACAGCCGACGGGTCGTACATGGCACCGTCTTCGGTGACTGCCATGACCGAAATCGCGTTGGGCATCCCCAGCGCGGTCAGGCGGGTGCCGTCGATCGGATCGACGGCCACATCGCAGTGGGGGCCTCCGCCGTCGCCGACCTGCTCACCGTTGAAGAGCATCGGAGCTTCGTCCTTCTCACCTTCGCCGATGACGACTCGTCCGGCCATGCGGACGGTCGAGATCACGTTGCGCATTGCGGCGACAGCGGCACCGTCGGCAGCGATCTTGTCGCCGCGGCCCACCCAAGGAGCGGCTGCAATAGCGGCGGCCTCGGTGACTCTGACGAGCTCGAGGGCGAGGTTGCGGTCGGGGGCGTCGGCTCCGACCTGTGCTTTCTGGGACCAGGCATCCGTCACAGCGACGGGAGGAGCCTCGGCATCCACTCGGCCTCGGTCATGATGAGATTTCACGTCAGCAGATTCATTGGAGTCACTCATAGGTCCAATTGTGCCACCCCGCACGTTCGGCGCCGACATCGGGACGATTTCGCGCCGTGACTGTGGCCCCCATCATGAAACCTCGCCCAGGATTGGCCCTGGGAGCAATCCCCGAGGACAATGGCGATGTGAATGCCCAATCCGATACCAACACTGTGGGAACGCAGGCGCCCGTGACGCGCACGGATGCCAGTCCCGAGGGAGTGCCAATGGCTGACGAGTCCGGAGTGATGCTCCCGGGGTCCAGGGAAGAGATGCGCTTCCTGCGGAAGAACTCGAACTGGGTCAATATGATCATTGCGATCTTGGCCTGCCTGGCCGTCGTCGCAGTGGTTCTGCTGATCGCACCTCAGCCGGAGGTCGACTCGCAGCGTGTGGTCGACTACCAGTCGATTGCGGAGCAGTCCCAGGACAGCGCCGACTTCGACCTCATCGTGCCTGAAATCCCGAGCGGGTGGACATCGAATGAGGCGAACTTGGACCGTGTGGGCGAATCCGACCGCACCTCCTGGTACATGTCCTTCGTCGGCACTGAACAGCAATGGGTGAGCATCGAGCAGGCCAAGGCCACCGAGAATTGGGCCGAGAACCAAGTCGACGATGCGATTGCTGCTGAGACGGTGACCGTCGGCGGCTCTGACTTCCAGATCTATCGGACTGAGGATGCCAAGGAATACTGGGTCACAGGCAAGGGCGACACGTTCGTCGTCATCACCGCCATCGCGTCCCCCGACACCATCAACGCCTTCGCACAGCAGGTCGCCGAACAGCTGAAGTGAGCCTCAGCCCTCGTCGTCTGAGGATTCTTCGCGCGCTTTGTCGAGGCGTTCGCGTGCCCCATCGAGCCATCCTTGGCAGCGGTCGGCCAGGGCTTCGCCGCGCTCCCACAGACTCAGCGAATCTTCCAGTGGAAGATTTCCGGCTTCGAGTCGTTTGACGATTCCGACGAGTTCCTCACGTGCCTGTTCATAGCTGAGCGAGGCGATGTCGGACTGGTTCTGCTGGGCTGCTGGCTCTGTCATGATTGCGTCCTTAGTGCGATTGTTTGTGTTGGTGCGTGTGATCGACGGTGATGGGCCCAGGCACCTTCACTATTCGGTTGCCTGACTGCTGTCGGTGCTTTCCTGTACGGCGGTGACCGCGGCATCGAAGCGGCCGTGAGCGACACGGACATGGACGCCGTCGCCGGCTTTGACCTCGTTCGAGTCTCTGATGGCTTGGCCGTCATCGCTTTGAACGACGGCGTAGCCGCGTTCGAGCGTCCGCAGCGGGGAGAGCGAGCGTGCCTGTGAACGCAGGTGGTTGATTTCGGTCTGCCCCTGCATGACGCGCGTCGTCGTCGCCTGCAGGCTGCGTCGACGGACCAGTCGCAGCTGCTCTTCGTGCGCGGTCACCATAGTCTGCGGCTCGGCCAGCACCGGACGCGATCGGACGGCGGTGAGCATTTCCTGCTCCCGGTCGATGATGCGGTTGACGGCGGCATCGAGTTCCGCGCGAGCACGCAGCAGGTTCATCGCTTCCTCGGCCACATCGGGCACGATGCGTTTGGCGGCATCGGTGGGAGTCGATGCGCGCAGGTCGGCGACTTCATCGAGGATCGGACGATCGGCTTCGTGGCCGATGGCCGAGACGACGGGAGTCTTAGCCTCAGACACGGCTCGGACCAGGGCCTCGTTGGAGAACGGCAACAGATCTTCCATGCTTCCACCGCCGCGTGCGATGACGATGATGTCGATCTGCGGATCAGCGTCGAGCTCGGCCAGATTCTTCATCACGCCGGGTACGGCATCGGGACCTTGGACGGCGCAGTTGCGAATTTCGAACTCGGCGGCAGGCCAACGCAGATGGACGTTTTGAACGACGTCTTTCTGAGCATCTGAGTCCCTGCCGGTGATCAGACCGATCCGGTTGGGCAGGAATGGCAGGCGTTTCTTCCGGTTGGGGTCGAACAGACCTTCTGCTCCAAGCTGCTTCTTCAGCCGCTCAAGCCGGGCCAGGAGCTCACCGAGGCCAACGGCTCGGATGTCATTTGCCCGCATCGTCAAACGACCGGTCTTCGTCCAGAAATCGGCCTTGAGGTTGGCGACGACGTGGCTGCCTTCGGACAGTGGCGCGCCAGTGCGTTCGAGGACGTTCTTCCAGATCTGAACCGGCAGCGACGTCTCGACGTCGGTGTCACGCAGTGTCAGATAGCTGGCCTTGCCGCGGTGGTTGAGCTCGACGACCTGGCCCTCGATCCACACGCTGGACATGCGGTCGATATAGGACTTCATCTTGCTTGAGAGCAGACTCAAGGGCCACGGGTTCTCCGCCGTCGTCTCTCCCGCAGTCGCAGGCAGCTCCTGAGCGTCGACCGTTTCGCCGAGAGTCCCGGGAGTGCCGGAAATTCGTTGCGCCATGTTGTCTCCCCTTCCAATCCACCACCCTAACGAACGGTGGTGACATGACGAATCAGCGCCGCGCAGGAACACCCCGGGTTGCAGGCTTGTTGTGGGTTGCTTCACCTTTGTAGCCGTTGTTCAGGTCCCCGGCCTAAACTGTGCTTGTGACTGCCGTATCTGTACCCATGCCCACCATTCCGCGCAAACGCCTCGCTCCGGAAGACATTCGGACGCCTGAAGGCGCCGACCAGAAGGTGCTTCTGGCCGCCCCGCGCGGATACTGTGCCGGTGTTGACCGCGCAGTGATCGCCGTCGAGCGCGCACTCGAGCACTATGGTGCTCCGGTCTATGTGCGCAAGGAGATTGTGCATAACCGCCATGTGGTCGACACCCTCTCCGAACGCGGCGCCGTATTCGTCAACGAAACCGACGAAGTTCCCGAAGGCGCCCGCCTCGTATTCTCTGCACACGGTGTCTCTCCTGCCGTCCACGCCGAGGCGGCCGCTCGCGAACTGTCGACGATCGATGCCACCTGCCCCTTGGTGACGAAGGTCCACCGCGAGGCAGTCCGTTTCGCCCGTGACGGTTACCGCATTCTGCTAGTCGGCCACGCAGGTCACGAAGAGGTCGAAGGCACGATGGGAGAGGCTCCCGACGACATCACGTTGATCCAGAACCCTGAGGAAGCCAAGACCGTCCAGATCGACGATGCAGAGAGCCTGGTCTGGCTGTCACAGACGACGTTGAGTGTCGACGAGACGATGGAAACGGTCAACATCCTGCGGGAACGGTTCCCGCACCTGCAGGACCCTCCAAGCGACGACATCTGCTATGCCACGTCGAACCGACAGGTGGCCGTGAAGAAGATCGCCCCACAGTCCGATCTGGTTCTTGTAGTCGGCTCAGCCAACTCGTCGAATTCCGTGCGTCTGGTCGAAGTTGCGCTGGAGCACGGGGCCAAGGACGCGCATCGCATCGATTTCGCTCGTGAGGTCGACGAAACCTGGTTCCATGATGTCGCAACTGTCGGCGTGACCTCAGGAGCGAGCGTCCCGGAGGGACTGGTCCAGGATCTCCTCAAACTGCTGGCAGAGTACGGCTTCGGCTCGGTCGAAGAAATCGTCACGGCGGAGGAGGACATCATGTTCTCCCTGCCGCGCGAACTGCGCAAGGACCTCAAGGCCGCCGGTAAGAAGACATCGAACAAACGCGATGGCGCCGACCGGGATCACGACCTGATCTGATCGCTGCCTGATCTAGTCCGTGCCAGTATGGCGGCGTCTCAGATCAGTGGGATCCTGTGTCGCGAATGGATCCTGTCCCGAGATGCGTGGCCGTGTGAGTTCTTCAGCGCTGACTCCACGGCTGCGTGAGTCGAGTTCAGCAACTGCATCGAGTTCGGTGGCGACGATTCCCGTGCTCGGAAACTTTCGGGCGGTGACGAGGAACCGCGATTCCAGCGATGAGACGAATCGGTTGTAGTCCTCAACCGACCGGTCGAGACTTGAGCCCATCCGTGTCACGTGGGTGACCAGAGTGCCTATGCGTTCGTAGAGTTCGGTGCCGAGCTTGAGTACCTCGGCTGCGGAGGTGCTCATGTCAGCCTGCCGCCAATTGAGTGCCACGGTCTTGAGCAGAACCAGCAGCGTGGCGGGGGAGGCGAGCACGACGTTCTTCCCGAGAGCATGATCGATCATCTTCGGATATGTGGACGCCGCCGAGGAGAGCAGCCCGTCCGTGGGGACGAAGCAGACGACGAAGTCCGGAGCAGTGTCGAAAGACTTCCAATACTCCTTGGATGCCAGCGAATCGATGTGTCGCAGCAGTGCGCGAGAATGATCCTCGGCATTGGAATCAGCACTGTCCATCCGGGCAGACAGGGGGGTCTTGGCGTCGATGATGATCGTTCCGCCGCCGGGCAGATTCACAGTCATGTCGGGGCGATGGCGTTTGCCGTCGCGCACGCTGCTGACTTGGGTCTCGAAATCCACATGGGGGAGGAGGCCGGCATATTCGACGATGCGTTTGAGCTGGACCTCGCCCCAGTCTCCACGCTGAGTCGTCGAATTCAGCGCGCTGGCCAGTGAACCGGTGGACTCCTGCAGTCTGAGGTTCTGTTGGCTCAGGTGCCCGATCTGCGTGTTGAGTCGCGTAATCTGTTCCAACTGCGTCCGGTCCTGGGACTGAAGGTTCTCCTGCAGGTGATTGACGCTTGCAGCCAGGGGGCCGATGGCCGCAGTGATCTCGCCGGCCATCTGTGCATCAGCCTCCAAATCCTCCGTCCTGTTCGTGAGAATCCGAGACGTGGTCTCCGCTCTCGTAAGTCGCTCAATATAGCGGGAACGCGTGTGTGCGCGTCCGAGGAGGAAGCCGAGGGCGACGCTGATGATGATCGCCAGGATGAGGATGACGATCCCTCCGGTGGCGGGGAAAGAATTCATGACTCAAGCGTGACAGACGGCATTGACACGAGATTTAGACCCGCACCTCGGCGGCGGGATAGACTTAGCTACCGTGGCTCTAACTATCGGAATCGTGGGACTGCCCAATGTCGGCAAGTCGACCATGTTTAATGCATTGACCAAGAACCAAGTTCTCGCGGCGAACTACCCGTTCGCGACGATCGAACCGAACGTCGGCGTGGTGCCGTTGCCCGACGCGCGACTGACTCGACTGGCGGAGATCTTCGGATCCGAACGCATTCTCAACGCAACTGTCGACTTCGTCGATATCGCCGGAATCGTCCGTGGCGCTTCCGAGGGCGAAGGGCTGGGCAACCAGTTCCTGGCCAACATTCGCGAGGCTGAGGCAATCTGCCAGGTCATCCGCGGGTTCGTCGATGACGATGTGATCCACGTCGAGGGCAAGATCAGCCCGGCCGACGACATTGACACCATCAACACCGAACTCATCCTCGCCGACCTGCAGACCTTGGAGAAGGCACGGCCGAGGATTGAGAAGGAAGTCAAAGGCAAACGGGCACCGGCAGAACAGCTGACCGCCATCGATGCCGCTGTCGAGATCCTCGAAAGCGGAAAGACCCTCTATCAGGCGATGCAGTCCGACAAGTTCGACGTCACCGAGCTGCGCGAACTTCAGCTGATGACCGTCAAGCCGTTCCTCTACGTCTTCAACGTCGATGACGATGTGCTCGCCGATGAAGAGAAGAAGGCAGAGATGCGTGCACTGGTGGCACCTGTCGAAGCGATCTTCCTCGACGCCAAATTCGAGTCCGAACTCGCTGAACTCGACGAAGCGGAAGCCCTCGAGATGCTGGAATCCACCGGCCAGGAGGAAGCAGGACTGGACAAGCTGGCACGCGTCGGCTTCGATACATTGGGCCTGCAGACCTACCTGACAGCCGGCCCCAAGGAATCCCGCGCCTGGACCATTCCGAAGGGTGCAACGGCACCCGAGGCGGCTGGTGTCATCCACACCGACTTCCAGAAGGGCTTCATCAAGGCTGAAGTCGTCTCCTTCGACGATCTCGACGCCAACGGCTCGATGTCCGCAGCCAAGTCCGCTGGTAAGGTGCGGATGGAGGGCAAGGAATACATTATGGTTGATGGGGACGTCGTTGAATTTAGATTTAATGTGTGAAAAGCCATCGAAGACTATGCCCCGGCCTAAGGCCGGGGCATAGTCTTCGATGGCTTGGTTCTCCCTATATCGCGTTGTCTGCTAGCCGTAATGGCCAACAGGTCGGGAGCACGAAGTGCGAAACTCTGTCAGGCGGCATACGTTCGGTTATAACCATCCATGGATGCCCTTCAACGAGAATCAAACTTGGATTCTGGGCCATAGCTGTAGCGCGCGTTGGACAATATCGGAGAGCCGCTCGTTCGATTGCTCACTGTTCCAGACCTTACTGGAGATCGCGTCAATTAACGTCTCATCCTCGGCATTGACCCAGTTGCTAAGCTCGGCGCATTTGTCCGCGAATTCCTTTGGAAGGTCCGCATTGACTTCAGGGGGAAGGAGGGCAAGATTTCCTATTTTGAAGATCCAGGAGTTCCGCGCTGTAGCCTCTGATCGTCCCTCCAAACCCTGAAGATGTTCCAAGGACAATTGGCGACTCAGATTCAGCGTCGTAGATTGATAAGACTCTTCGATTCGGGTGAGGATGTACCTGATCTTGAACGTATCTTTTGCCCGAGTTTTTGAGTAGGCCAGGCGACTGATCCCGTCCCTGAACTGCGCATTAGAGGCATCGATTCTGTCCGCGGCGGCCACGAATGAACTCAAAGCGGCTTCGAAGTCCGGCTTCGAAGAACCCGCTGACACGGATGCTGCAGCCTGGCGGTACAGGCGGCGAATTGTAGACGTTGAAGGTTTCTGAGCGATACTCCACCGGAATTGGAAACTCTCTGTAACTGTCAGGAACTTTAGAAGGGTCTTTCGAGAAATTCCAGCACGTTCCCGGAGGTATGCCCTCATCAGAGATAAAAGCAGCGGAAGTGGCTGGAGTGATCCTGCTACTAGGATTCCGTACAAGCGACTAGAGATATCTTCGTAATCATCCCGACGCCAAGCGGTCGCAAGTTCTCGCCATGTGTCGGCTGAGCCGTTGCTAGTTAGCGTCCGATTCAAGCCGGCCAGTATTTTCGCATCGATACTGAGTCCACCGATTAAATCTTGAGCTGAAACGTCTCGGTCCGTCGATGTTGCTATCTGATCGGCTATCGATCGTCGCAGTCGCGCCTGTTCGATTAGGTCTGTGCTTGCATGCCCGGGATGATGCCGCGAGTTCCATGCATAGTACAAGAAGAAGTCGGGAGTCATCCCCTCGAACGTGAGATCGTCGAGCTTTTCGAGGATGTCCGACCATGCACGCTCGGAGCTGTCCTCATCGCTGGAGGCGATCTCCGCGAACAACAAGTTCTTGACGAGATCCATCACCGTTAGACTTTTCCCTCGATCGTTGAGGGTTTCAAAAATGGTGAATGCATTCTTGCGATCTTCGACATTGATATAGACGACCTCGGTTTCGAGAATCGCATCACGAATATTGTCTAGCTGCGCGGTCGCGTCGTTTGTACCACTCAGCTCGTCACGTACCAGTGTCTCGAATGTTTTGTAGGCTTGCGACTCCAGCGCTTCGGAGTCGTAGCCTGGCGAAGTAGCTCGTTGTTTTTTCTCCAGAAGGACGTTGTCATTCAGGCGGCTCGCGGCGCTGACGTCCTTATTTCGTAGACGATGATTGCGATGGCCGTCGCGATCGTTGTATTCGAGATATTCATTGATGCCGGTGACGCGTGGCGCACTCCCGATCTCTGCGTATAGATCACGTAATACGCTCAACGCGATGATCGCGGTGGTCAATCGCTGTTGGCCATCGATCACCTCTCGAGGGGCCGCGGCTGCGCCGCTCGTCACCATGCTTCCGAAGAAGTGAGGGTCGGAAGTATTGGTGATATCGTTCCAAAAATCCTTGATATTCTGCGACTCCCATGCATATCGACGTTGATATCTGGGCACAACATGCTGCCCCTGCTGGAGTACCTCACCAAGACTTCGTTTCTGTGCATCAATCTGCAAAATACTGCCCCTCATCTGTGATCTTGCTAGTCCCCTGAGCATACCCATAATGGCCGAAGGTGGCTCTGGGACCACCGGATCAGTCTCAGCCGTCCATACCAGTCGACATATGATGAAATCCTCATGCTGCGGGCGCAGAGTCGCCTCAACGAAATGTTCGGGTGGATCCTGTGAAATACGGGGCTCAACGAACCACCTTGGTCTTAGTTAGCGGTGGCAAGGTCCAGTCGGGAGCCTAGACCAATTCTGTGACTGCACGTGCTGGAATTGGGTTCGCGCTTTAAGCTCTGACGGAAGCTATGTCATCACGAACGTGGCTAGCGGAGTACACATCGGGTACCTTTGTTCCGTCATCGGCTACACAGACTGGGTGGCCCATGAATCCGGCTGGTGCTGTGCGGGCCCGCGGTAGCGATGATGGCACCGCTCAGTCCTGCCGATCCTTGATGTACCGGCCGCCCCTGAACTCCTGCGACGCCCAAGTTCGGGATGCGAGATTGGCAGGAGCCTGTGCAACTGCTCGTGCGTGCTGTCGTAGTGGTCGTGGCCTCGAGCTTCATTCGGCAGTGTTCTCTGATCAGTAGCATCTTTCCGACCTGCGCCGCGGTCTGCGAGTCGTCGGTAATCGTCCTCGCCAAGAATTCGGCGGGGGAGAGTACGGCCTCGCCCGAGGAATCCAAGTGGACGTAGAAGCCAGCCAGCTTCTCCTCGTTTACCTACTTTCTGGTCTTCTCCGAGTCGTTCCGCTTCTTCGCGAAATAGGCGTACCGGTCGTCCTATGTATCCCGGTTCCTTGAAAACGGAACAATGCTATCTAGGGTCAACTCGACGCGACTGCTACTTGCTTGGCATCCAGTCGTTCCACTCTTGAGGGGACCAGCCACCGGATCGCCCGGGCTTAGCCGGGGTCCCTGGGATGCCAGGCCGTCCGGGACGTCCGCCGATCCCCGGCCTGCCTGGTACACCGCTGAATCCCGGGCGAGGGATGGAGGCGGAAACTTCACGCGTCATCCCGATGGCACGGTTTTGGGAGTCCCAGAAGGCTCCCTGTTCGAACCAGCCAAGGTGGCAGCCCGTCTGGTAGCTGATCACACTAGTTCCGTTGATAAAGCCTCGGTGCGCTCCGCCCAGGTCCAAGACTTCGTTACCGCAAAGCCAAGCGACGACAGTGCCGTTCTTGCTGAATATGGGGTCCATGATGTTTTTCTCCTCAAGTTGTTTGGGGCTACGGCGTTGTACTCGGCACGTATAGCGTATATGCGGGGCCTCTCCAGCTATCCAAGATGTTCTCCACCGTATCGAGGAACATCTCGCGAACACACCCAACTCCACGCAGCTGCGATACCGTTTTAGCTGGTCCACAGCTTCGGCTGCTTCCAACAAGTGCCAGCCGCTCAACAGATCATGGAAGTGGTAACCCCCAATGGTCCAGCCAATGAAGAGAGTCGACCCGATGCCGGTGGGGCCCTTCTAGGGATCTAGTGGGTTTTGGGATCTGGGTGTTCTTCCTGGGAGTCATCGATGCATTGGCACTTGCCCCGTTGCACCACTTGACGCTCTATGTTGCCGGAGCAGCCCTGGTTGTCTGTGCGATCCACGTGACGCTACTCATGCGAAAACGCAGGACTAGATAGCAAGCAATCTGTAAGGCCCTCCCGATTCGAAAGGATCTTGCAGCCCTGGGGCAGAGCGGTTCGACGTCGTAAGCGTCAAGACCAAGGTCGACACGACTTCCGAATCCACGGAGATTTTTCCAGAGTTTATTCGGGTACGGAATGCGGTTGAATTTAGGTTTAACGTATAGCGTTAATGACGGTGTCCGTTATACACTGGACTCGTGATCAGATCGTTCAGCAGCAAGGACACCGAGCGCATCTGGCATGAGCAGTACGTCAAACGCGTTGACCGGATGGTGCAGCGGGCGACCTTGCGGAAGCTGGAACTGATCCATGCGGCGAAGGATGTCGAGGATCTCAGGGTCCCGCCAGTCAACCGGCTGGAGCGTCTGGTCGGCGACCGACGCGGGCGGCACAGCACCCGCGTGAACGCGCAATCGCGTCTCTGCTTCGTCTGGAGAGAAGGAGGTGCGGACAATGTCGAACTCGTCGACTACCACTGAGGGCGACCTGATCGAGCCGATCCACCCGGGAGAGATCCTGCTGGAAGATTTCATCGAGGGCTTCGGGATCACACAGAATAAGCTGGCCGTGTCCATCGGGGTGCCGCCGCGCCGGATCAACGAGATCGTGCACGGCAAGCGGGGAATCACAGCAGATACCGCGATCCGTCTGGCGCGATATTTCGGGACGTCCGAGGAATTGTGGATGAACCTGCAGTCAAACTACGAGCTGCGGCTCCAGCGCCGGGCTCTGCGGGACAAGCTTGCGGGGATCACGCCGTTGGAGGTTGCATGACTGTCCTCTTGGAAGAGCTCCGCGATTCTGCACAACGTGACGGCGTGGAGAAGTTCGTGGTCGGTGCGGTAATACATCAAGATGGGGCTGCGCTGGTCGTCACTCGTAGCGAACTGGACGACTTCCTGCCGGGGATCGACGAGGTGCCCTCTGGTGGGGTTGAGCTTGGCGAGACCTTGGTTACGGCCCTTAACCGAGAGTTGTCCGAAGAGGTCGGGTTCGCTGCCGGCTCGATTGATGGCGACTTTCTTGAGACGTTCGATTATCGCTCCTCGTCGGGCAAGGCGACGAGACAGTTCACAGTCTCGGTGCCCTTGGCAGGTCGAGCAATTCGACTCTCTGACGAGCATGTCGCCTGCAGGTGGGTCACGGCAGAGAACGTCAGTGGGACGTCGTGCACGCTTGAGACGAGGCGCGTACTTGATGCGTGGTTCGCTCGCGGATCTTCTTGGGCCTACGGACTTCTACCGGAATGTTGGTGAGTTCAAGCCTGACGACTGCGATGCCCATTGATGTCTCTACGTGTGGGGACGTGGTTGAATTTAGGTTCAATGTATAGGCGAGCTCCCGGTCAGCCACCGCTGGCATGAGAGCGTGGGGGAATCGCCGTTTCCTTCCGCGTGGGACGCCCCCGCACGGAGGCCTGGGTGGAATGACGATCTATCGGAGGGCACACGCATAGGTGGCTGATTTCAAGGACGAGCTCTCGCCGGAGCTGATTCGGGCCCTGGGTCAGGATCTCTCCGTAGCCTGGGCCGCATTCGATCGGGCAGGGTTTGAGCGGACGGCCGGCGAGAACCTCGTCGGCCTGGAGATGAAAGCACGCATTCAGCAGATCGCTCATGCTCTCTGCGCGAGCATGCCGGCGGACCTGGACGTGGCAGACGAGGTGATTCGCCGCGTCCTCGCCGGAGGAGGCATGCAGGGTTGGGCTTCGCTTCCGGTCAACGAGTACGTGGCCGTCGCGATGCTGGGACGACCCGACATCGGGCTTCCGCTCCTGGCCGCGCTGACGCCGCGGTACACCGCGGAGTTCGCGATCCGTCATTTCATCGAGGCTCAGTACGAGCCGACGATGGAGCGCCTCCGCGCCTGGGTGGCAGATCCTGACGAGCACGTTCGTCGCCTCGTCTCGGAGGGCACACGCCCACGACTGCCTTGGGGTCAACGCCTCACGCGGTTCATCGCCGATCCTCGGCCGGCACTCGAGCTCCTCGAGGAGCTCGTGAACGATGAATCCTTGTATGTCCGTCGCTCCGTGGCGAATCACCTCAACGACATCGCCAAGGATCATCCGGACGTCGTGCTCGAGGCTGCCAGAAGGTGGGCAGCGAAAAGCACTCGAGGCGACTACGTCGTCCGGCACGGTCTTCGAACTCTGATCAAGCGAGGTGATCCCGAAGCGCTGAGCATCCTCGGATTCGATCCCGAAGCTCCGATCGAGATCACCGGATTGGAATGCTCACACCCCTCGATTCCCATCGGCGGCGAGACGACGATCGCGTTCACCCTGCGGGCAGCTGCCGAGACGAAGGCAACTATCGATTACGTGGTCCACTATCAAGGTGCGCACGGTCCCAAGGCCGGCAAGGTCTTCAAGCTCAGCGTTCGTGACCTGCCTGCTGGAGAGGCCGTCAGCTTTGTTCGACGTCATCGATTCGCGCCCGTCGCCACCCGTCGAATCCATCCCGGACCGCATCTGATCGAGGTTCAGGTCAATGGGCGAGTGCTCGGCAAAGCTGTCGTGGACGTCTACGCCCCGGCTGCCACTGATCCTCAAGAGCACTGAGGTCGCTGCATCTGTTCGCAGACTGGCAGCGCCACGATCTCAGATGGGTCCTCGACCCATGCGATGAGAAGCCGATCGAGCCACGTCTCCGGTGTCTTGATTGGCTTCGCGCCGAGATCGATCAGTCGGGCATAGCCTGCAGGTACGTCGTCGGTCCAGAGGATCACCGCCGCGTGCTGGCCGTCGGCGGTCGGGTCAAGTCCGTGGTCTTCGCGGGTGCTGGTCTCTGTTGCGAGACCGATTCGGTATCCGTCGAGTGCCAGGTCGACGTGAATCGGTGTTCCGTTACTTGGCGTGTGGAACACTTCCTTGAAGCCGAGCGCGTTGTAGAACGCGACAGCGCCGTTGATGTCACGCGTGAACAGAACGATCTGTGGCGTCCGGAAGAGGTCCAGCCGTCAATTCTGCGGTCGCCCGGCTCGTGACGCAACGAGTCGCCTGCCGGGCACAGACTCAGTGGTGTCGCCAAGTGTCCGCAGAGGTTGTTCTGTGCCGGAATGCGGTCGAATTTAGATTTAATGTCCAATAAGGGCCTCTGACCAGGGATTTTATCTTCTCGGCCTCCGGTTGGGTTCGATGGACAGGTTCCGCTTTACCATCAGGTGCTAAGCGTTTGTCCCGCTGACCTGGGACTTTGATCGGTCTCTGCGGAGCTCTCGCAGAGGCCGATTCTCGTTGTCGCGTTGCGGTAGCGTCTCTGGCGAGTGGCTTCGGCTGGGCAGTTCTGCGGCGGGTTCAAGTTGTTCGACCCGCGATCTCGCGGAAGGTGCGCTGACTCAAAAATCTGTCTGACTCATAAGTCGGTTATCCAACAACGCTTTGGTTCACTGGGGCAGGTCTCGTTCCGCCAGAGTGCGAGTGATTTCGTCCCGCTAGCAGCTCGCTCCCATGAGCCGCTGGTGGCGGTGCGATAGGTATTCTGGGGTGTGTGTCCCTTGGTCGTTCTTTTCGTGTCCTGTGGGGAGCGAACGCTGCGTCGAACCTGGCTGACGGTTTAGCGTTCGTCTCGATCCCGCTGCTGGCAACCTCACTTACGGACGATCCGCGCTGGATCGCCGGGCTTTCGACGCTCTACGCGCTCGTCCGGTTGCTCGTGGCTCTGCCGATCGGCGTATGGGTCGATCGTGTGGACCGCCGTTTAATCCTGATCGTCGCAAATATTCTGCGGGGAGTTGCCGTTCTCGCCCTTGCGATCTGCGTGCACCTGGGCATCGGAGGTCTTGTCCTCCTCTACGCCGCTTACGCGGTCATTGAATATCCGTCTTGTTGGGGGCCGTCAATCGTGAGCTCGGGGGCCAGTTGCATGATCCCGCGATCGTGGACTTCGGGTCCAGCTATGGCGTTCGTGGGGGCCACGACTTATAAGCTCCTTTCACCGCGTGTATAGGGCACGCGGCGAAAGGAGAATATTAATGGTACGCAAGATCAGGGCCAAACTGGTGTTACAGCTTCGAGCCGAGGGACTTCTGGCAGAGCGATCGCTGGCTCCCAGGCAATGTCACGCAAATCGGTCACGCAGGTCCTCGAGGCCGCCGACGCTGCGGGACTTGGGTGGGATGATGTCAAGGACCGTGCTGACAGTGAAGTGTATGGCCTCCTGTTCCCGGGCCGCGGGGACCATGACAGCGTGTTCGCCCAACCTGACTGGAAGGCAGTCCATAAGGAAATGGCCCGGGTCGGGGTGACGCTGAAGCTCCTCCATGGCGAGTACGCCGATGAGTGCGCTGCGGCTGGTGATCCGGCGATGAGTTATGACCGGTTCTGCCGCACCTATCAGCGTCACGTTCTCGTCACCGGTGCAGCTTCTCGTGTGGGACACAAAGCCGCCCAGACCATCGAGGTCGACTGGTCCGGTCCGACAATGCAACTGCACACGGGGGCAGA
>NZ_FXZB01000027.1 GCF_900169065.1 Brevibacterium aurantiacum
CCTCTATCTGCCCGGTCAGTGCTTGCCAGCGCCTGGCCAGCAGCCGCAGGCTGTAGGCCGTGGCCTCGGCGGCGGTGACCGGTGTCGCTGTTGGTCGCGATGCCGCCAGTGCTGCAATCAGTTTGGGGGTCGACAGGCCCTTGTAACGTGTACGCAGATCCTCTGGGGCTGTGATCAGCATCCCCTTAATCTGATTGATCGTCGCAGTCCGAGCCTGCAGCGCCGAGGACCTTGAAGTCCGCAGTACTCGCAGCGACTCCACCAGCCCGTCCCCACCCTTGGGCGCCGCGCTGGCTCGGCCACCCAGCACAGCCTCAGCGGCGGAATAAGCATCGAAGGGATCGCTCTTGCCGTGGAGTCGCCGGTCGAACCGGTTGGGTCGATTCACCTCGAACACCGTGATGCCTGCCTCCCGCACAACTCGGGTGACCGCGGCTCCATAGGAGCCGGTGCACTCGATGCCCACGCTGACCAACCCGGGCCAGGAACCCAAGAACCGCAATGCCGCCTGGTACCCAGTCGCGGTAGTCGGTATTTGGGCATCAGCCAGCCGGCGCCCGGCTTGGTCGATCACCGCGAGGTGATGTGTGTCCGCGTGCGTGTCGATCCCGCCGTAGACCTTAACCTGCTTATCGTTCATCATAGGAACTGCGCCCCTTCTTTTCGAGTTCTCGGGTGCGCAGCTCAGCCGGCGTCAGTCAGTTCACTATCGGGGACACGCCAGACTCCTATCAGGACATGACGGCCTGCTGGGCTGCACTTATTACAGTGAGCCGAGCCAGTCGACACGTCGTAAACAGGACAACCCCAGACAGCGGGGTGTCAGAAGAGCCATGAGTCAGACCCGACCACAAGACCATCATCGATCCGTTTGGTAGAGACCGCCACGTCCTTCGAGAAGTCAGACTAACTAGTCCACAAGATCTATAGTGAAGAGCCATCAAAACCGCACAGTAGATGGTTTCGCAGCAGTCGACCCTCGCGCCGCAGGCTCCGTGACGACTAGAGTGGGTCAGCAACAGATGTTGTAGGAAACAGCGCACCCACCCACGCTCGGAGGAGCCATGGAAATTCTCACCGGAGGCGTCATTGCCGTCGTAGTCGTCGTCCTCATCCTGGCCGTACTGTTGTTCGGCAAGTTGAGGACCAGCATGTTCTTCACGGTCAAGACGCAGGAGAACGTCATCGTCGAGCGCTTCGGCAAGTTCAAAAAGGTCGCCAAGCCGGGCCTGAACTTCAAGATGCCCCTCGTCGAAACGATCAGCAAACCGATCTCCCTGCGTGTTCAGCAGCTCGAGGTCAACATCGAGTCGAAGACGAGCGACAACGTCTTCGTCACAGTCCCCGTCGCCGTGCAGTACGTCGTCGAGGAGGAGAATGTCACCGACGCTTACTACAAGCTGGCGAACTCCGAGGAGCAGATCAGGTCCTATGTCTTCGACACCGTGCGCTCCGCACTCTCGGGCCTGACTCTGGACACGGCGTTTGAGTCGAAGGACGATATCGCTGAAAACGTCGAACGCCGGCTCTCGGAGTCGATGCGCCGCTACGGGTTCAAGATTGTGAGCACTCTGGTCACGGACATCACCCCGGATTCCAAGGTTCGCGATTCCATGAACTCGATCAATGCTGCTCAGCGTGACCGTGTGGCCGCCCAGTCCCTGGCCGAGGCCGACAAGATCAAGCGCGTCACGCAGGCGCAGGCGGAGTCCGAAGCGATGCGTCTGCACGGTGAAGGTGTCGCCGCACAGCGCAAGGCCATTGCCGAAGGCATCGCCGAACAGTACTCGAAGCTGCAGTCGGTGGGCATCGACAGGACGGCCGAACAGCTGCTGATGCTGACCCAGTACTTCGACACCATGCAGAACGTAGCCCAAGAGGGTCGCTCCAACGTGCTGTTCATGCCCTCGAACCCGGGCGGCCTGGGAGAGATGACGCAGGAGATCAGGAACACCCTGTTCGCGGCCAATGCGTCTGAGGATGCGAAGAACACTTCGGGGCTCAAGGGCGCCACCGGGCCCCGGTCCCAGAAGCAGGCCGAGTCGAAAGCAGCGCAGAGTGCACCCGCTGAGACGAAGTCAGCCATGAAGCGCGCAGTCGACGCAGTCAGGCCCCACACCAATCACCAAGATCAGACTCCCGAGGACTCCTGAGGATTCCTGAGCTTGGCTACTAGGCCTGCCCCAAGGGCTGACGCAGTCTGAGACGAACGACAGAACGGGCGCCGGTGCATCAGCACCGGCGCCCATTCGTCTGTCTACAGCTTCCAGGGAACTTACTCCCGAGCAACACCATCTGCATCGGCGGCAGTCTCAACCGCTGTAGCCACAGCAGGAGCGACGCGTTCGTCGAGCGCGCCGGGCACGATGTAGTCGGGGCGCAGGTCGTCACCGACGAGGTCGGCGATGGCACGCGCGGCGGCGAGCTTCATCGCATCCGTGATGTCGGTGGCTCCCACGTCCAGGGCGCCGCGGAAGATTCCGGGGAACGCGAGGACGTTGTTGATCTGGTTCGGGAAGTCGCTGCGTCCGGTGGCCACGACGGTCGCGTACTTCGCTGCGATGTCGGGCAGAACCTCGGGGTTCGGGTTGGACAGGGCGAAGATGATCGCGTCATCGGCCATCTGCGACAGGTGCTCCTCGGCGATGGTGCCGCCGGAGACGCCGATGAATGCATCGGCTCCGTTCAGTGCGGCATCGATTCCACCGGCAATGCCGCGAGGATTCGTCTCGGAGGCCAGCGCCTGCTTGGTCTCGGTGAGGTCGCTGCGTCCTGCTTCGACGACGCCCTTGGAGTCGAGGACGACTACGTCGCCGACGCCGGCATCACGCAGAATCTTCACGACTGCCACACCGGCAGCACCGGCACCGGAGACGACGACGCGCAGGGACTCAAATGATTTGTCCACCACGCGCAGAGCGTTGGTCAGCGCAGCGAGGACGACGACGGCGGTGCCGTGCTGGTCATCGTGCATGACAGGGATGTCGAGTGCGGCCTTGACCCGGTCCTCGATCTCGAAGCAGCGCGGTGCGGAGATGTCCTCGAGGTTGACGGCACCGAAGGTCGGGGCCATGCGCACGATGGTCTCGACGATCTCATCGGTGTCATTGGTGTCGAGCACGATCGGAATGGCGTTGAGGCCGGAGAAGCTCTTGAACAGCGCGCACTTGCCTTCCATGACCGGAAGTGAGGCCTTGGGGCCGATGTCGCCGAGCCCCAGGACGGCCGAGCCGTCGGAGATGACGGCGACGAGGCGACCGGTCCAGGTGTGGGTGCGTGCCAGTTCCGGCTCGTCCTTGATCGCGGTGCAGACCTTGGCCACGCCTGGCGTGTAGGCGATCGAGAGATCGCGCTGAGTCTCGAGCGGGCTGGTGAGCTCGGCGGAGAGCTTTCCGCCCTCGTGAGCGGCGAAGATCTCCCCATCGGTGATGGCAGGAGCTGAGGTCTGTGCCGACGTTGCGGCGGTTTCGGTCGTAGTCGTCATGATTGATCCTTTTGGTCGTGTGACGGCCGGCGGGATACCAGTGCTGTCATCGAAGTTCGTCAATCGCCGTGCCCGCACCGTGGGGTGCTCGGAACAGCGGTCGGTCAGGACTGAAGGCCACGCGAATGGTGGTGCGGTGACGTCTGCGCTGGTGCGTACTCGAACCCCTTTGTGAAGGAATCGGCGACCATGCGCAGTGCAGAAGCGGCACGCACAAGAGCGAGCTTCGACCTTGTGGGTCGCTTCCGGCAACTTTGCCAGCATAGTCCAACACCGTCACCAGGTCACCCGAAATCGTCACCTTCGCCGAGGTTTCCCGTCATTCCAGCGGCATGTTCATCAGACCTTTGACTGTAGTTTGACCGCCGCTGCGAGTAGCCGTGTCGCCTCCGATATCGAGGGCGACCCCAATCTAGGCAAGCGATGCATAGGACGTCCTCGCCCCATTCGCAGAGCACCCACCTGATTTCACGCAGTACAACCGAAGTCCGTCAAACGCTGTGCCCCCTAGTCACTGGTTTTGACTTCTGGATAAGAACCGATCAATTCCAAAGCTCGAGGTCAGACCAGTCGTCAGGAACGCCTAGCGACGAAAGATCAAGAATGTCAGACCGCGGAAACGAGTTGAGTAACGCGACCAAGCTGGAAGTCCAGGTCTCGCCTCCCTCGATGCACGTCAGCAGATAGGCCACCACTGCGAGAATGTTGTAGGCACCATAACCACCCTTGAGCTCGAACTCGCGCAAATGGTTGAGCACGGGGATGACATCGGGCTTGGGACGGCCTGGGGAATTCTGAAGCTTCCGGTTGAAGAGTCGAGCATGATGGGCAGCTACATTGCGCGCATAGTTGAGACTTGCCAGCCAGCTGCTCATGAGCCTCTTGGTCGGGACATTGAATGCTTGGGCGATTTCCAGTGAAGATTCGTCGTTGAGGCCCTTATAGAGGCGGGACAGTTGGCCAAGTTCAAGAATCTCTGTCAGCGCCCATATAGGCATCTGGTCGTCATATCTACTTCGAAAGTGTGTAACGAACGCTTCATCTGAACTATCGCGCCGCTCAGCAACCCGCTTCAACCAGACCGCGTGCTGAATGGGCATCTCACTATCAAGGCGGGGCTGGACAAAGTTTGGCTGGAAAGTGGTTGAGTTCAGGTGTGCGAATGGCGAAGTGCGCCCCAAGACGTATCCAACCTGCATACGCACAGCTATTTCAATGCGTTCGACCCCCTCCAAAACGAGTAAGCGCAATTTTCTGTCGAAATCGATGATTTCTTGCACATACTCAATTGAGCTCCCTGGGCGATAAGTCTCGAGGACGCGAACACGCGATCGACCGTCCTCATCTCGGTATCTCTCGGCATCGCGAAAGGGGTACAGATACCCAGTGAGTCGGTAGTACCCCGTGGAAGCTAGCAAGGCAAGGGCCTGATCTCGCGGACGTACGTCAACTCCTCGATCAGCGAGGTGGTCCACTTGCTGATCGATAGTGAGCCACGGTTTTTCGTAATCAGCCACTCTGCCTCCAAGAGTGAAGAAAATCGGCTCGCCCGCCCCTCAAGGGGACGAACGAACCGATCATGATGTTGTCGATTTTACTCTGAATTGTTGGCCACGTCGAGCATCAGTACTGGACTGAATCAGAAGCTAGAAAACTCATGGATATTGCGCTCATCTCCTACGGGCTTGCCCAATGTAAAACGATCGTTGTACCGTTGTCGTCATGTCCACTACACGCACCGACATCGTCACCAACTGTGAGCCCGTCTTCGACCGGAACGGCTTCGCGGCAACCGGCATGGATGCCCTCACCAAGGCAGCAAACGTCTCCTCAAGGACCCTGTACAAGCATCTGGGCAGCAAGACCGGGCTCACGATCGCCGTTCTCCAGGCGCGGATGGAACGCTTCTTCAGCACGTGCACAGCGTCGACCTTCGACGAGCTGCTCACCGGCCTTGAACGTTGGATAGAAGCAGAAGGTGCCCGAGGTTGCCTGTTCCTGCGCGCCCAAGGCGAAGCCGACACGCTTGGCGCCGGGGCTGGGGTCTCCACCGTGGTCGCGGAATATCGGCGGCGATTGCGAGAGCTGATCGGCTACCTCGTCGTCAACGAGCTCGGTCGTGAAGATGACACTCTGTGCGATGAGCTGCTCATCATCTTCGAGGGTGCAACATCAACAGCCTCATACCTGGGCCCGCGAGCAATCACTGCGGCCCGCAGTGCGGCGGGCGCCGTGCTGACGAAAGGAGATCCATGCACCTGCTGACCGTCTTCGCCCACCCGATCCGCACAAGCTATCCGGGCGCGGTGATGGATTCCTTCCACGAACCATTCGCAGCTGCCGGTCACTCGATCGATATCCTCGATCTCCACACCGAGGGTTTCGACCCACGATTCACCGAGGCGGACCACAGTCACTTCTGGGGCGGCCCGATCCCACCCGGTATCGCCGACATGCACCAGCGGGTCGAGGCTGCTGACCGGCTGGCGTTCGTCTTCCCCGTCTACTGGTGGTCGATGCCGGCGATGATGAAGGGCTGGATTGAGCGGGTCTTCACTGGCGACTGGGCCTATCAGTATGGCTCGGGTGTTGCTGATCGAGGCAAGGAGCCGCTGAACGGGCTTCTCCCCCGCGCGCCCACAGCACTCATCGGGGTCGGCGGCTCCAAGCAGCGCACCTATGACAAATACGGGTATGGGGACGCGATGTATGCCCAGCTCGACATCGGCATCTTCGCCTACTGCGGCATCACCGATGTGGAAAGCCACCTCATCTACGACGTCGAGGGCGAGCACAACGCCGACAATCGAAGCGCCGGAATCGCCCAGGCACGAAACATCGCCACCGCATTCGCGTCTCCGACCCGCTCGCCCCGAAACGCCAAGGAGGAGCACTTCGCGAGTTCGGCTCAGCGCAGGTAGATGCGGGTGGGGTCGAGATCGTCCCTGAGTACCGCCAGCTCTTCTGCCGTGGGCGCTTGAGTTGTTTCGAGATTGCTCGCGACCTTCAGGTCCCAACCAGTCTGTCGCACAACCTCGGCGGGGTCGACTCCTGGGTGCACTGCGCTCAGCGTGAGTTCCTCGTCCTGGGCGAATCGGGTCATGATTCCCAGGTCCGTGATCACGTGCGTGACTCCCGCGCCGGCAGGCATGGTGCCAACCTCAGACTGTGCCGCCCGGTGAGGGCTGGGTGAGGTGACGAAGTCGAGAGTCTCGACGAATGTGCGCGGGGTATGCCGACGCATGACGAGAAAGATTTCGGCCGCCCCGGCCATGGCTTCGATCGCTCCACCGGAGCCGGGCAGTCGACTGTCGGGGTGTTCCCAGTCCTCACCGATCAGAGTGGAGTTGAGGCTGCCATAGCGGTCTACCTGTGCGGCTCCGAGGAATCCGACATCGATGCGCTGCCCCTGCAGGACGTAGTTGAACAGGTGAGTCATCGGAATCACCGAGGCGGCCCCCGGAACCAGCACCGAGTCGGAGATCGTGCGCGGCAGGTCCGGCGGTCTGGCTCCTGTGACGCCCGATTCGTAGACGATCTCAATCTCCGGGGCCACGGTGCGCTGGGCCAGTGCAGTAGCCAGCGTCGGCAGGCCGTGTCCGGCGAAGACGACGCGGCGGCCGGCGAGTGCTCGGGCCGAATGGATGGTGAGCAGCTCGCTGCTCGTGACATCCCCGTCGTCCTTGTTCGTGTCCGTGTGGTCAGATGTGCCAGCGGTCATTCCCGACCTCCATAATTGACGGGTGTCGAATAGGCGTCGCGGATGCCCAACTTGTCGAAATGGTCGGCTCCCAGCAGTGCGAGGAATTCCTCATGATCTGCAGTGGCGTGGATGTTGGTCTGCAGCCATTGCTTGACTGCCTCGGCATCACGGGCGAGAGCCGACCAGTCGCGGGAGAACGCATCGTCGCGGTCGTAGCATCCCTGCACGGCATGCGGGTGTGCGCCGCGTGGAACTTCGACGACGGCGTCAACGACATGGGAGGGAACGATTGTGCGGTTTGGGTCGGAGCGGATGATGGACTCGTCGACGATCTCTTCGACGGTCACGATGAGTCGCCGGCCTGCAAACGCGGCCTCGGTCTGGATTCCCAGCATCCCCCAGGCCTGCACATTTCCGGCCGAGTCGGCACGTTGAGCGTGGATGACCGTGAGGTCCGGATTGAGCGCGGGCACGACGTAGATCGGCGGACCGCCGAAGGGGTCTTCCACGGGTCTGATCCGGGGATTCTTCTGGGCGAGATCGCTGCCGCGATAGGACGCGATCGGCTGGAACGGGAGCTTCGAGGCACCGGCCTGATACCTGGCCACCATTCCGCCGTGGCTGTATTCGTCGAACCACAGCGGTTCCGGATCCGAGTGCTCAATTCTCCGGCGCAGTTCGTAGAGCGAGCCCGCCGAACTGTTGGCCACGAAGGCCGCGATCAGACCAGTGAGGCAGTTGGCGCCGAGGAGCTGGTCGACGATGACATCACAGGACATGCGTGCCAGGGTGAGGTTCGAGAATTTCTGTCGGATGATCTCGTGCGCGGCGGCGACCGGCACGAGGTGGCCGAAGCCTTCCAGCGCGACGGTGTCCCCATCGTTGAGATGGGTGCTGATCGCCTCTGACAGGCTCGTCGTCTTGTCCATCGCGTCCTCCTTGAGCATCGATTGACTGTGACCTCGATCATCCTGCCAAAATCATTTATGCCAGTCCAATGTAAATACTGCCCTTCATTCATACAGTTTGAGCATTATTTACACCCGGCATTCGTGTCACGCAATTATTTCGACCGAACGATCGCTTAGCCTCGATCGGCGCCGTAGACTCGAACTCGATAGGCATTTGCGCGCACCGGCTCCAATGGCGGACGGTCGAGATGAGGAGAAGCATGAGTGTTCTGTATCTGGTCAGGCATGGCCAGGCATCATTCGGCACCGATGACTATGACCGACTGTCCGATCTGGGCAAGGAGCAGAGCCGTATCACCGGCGAGCACCTCGGCGCACAGCACGTCGCGCCGGTTCGCATCGTCCACGGAGAGATGCTGCGCCAGCGACAGACCGCCGAAGGCATCCAGACCGGACTCGGCAGCGCTTTGGAGCCTCAGATCGATTCCGGCTGGAACGAGTACCAAGCGTGGGAACTCACCGGGGCCCTGACCAATCCCGACCCTCGTGCGCAGCAGGATTCGAAAGTCTTCCAGGCCGAACTCGAACGCGGAGCTGCCCGCTGGGCCAGCGGTGAGCACGACGGCGACTATACGGAGACCTTCAAGGAGTTCGCCACCCGCGTCAACACCGCTCTCGATGATGCGTGTGCGGCAATGAGTTCCGGTGAGTCGACGATCGTCGTCTCCAGCGCCGGGGCCATCGCGTGGACGGCAGCCAGACTGCTCGGCGGCGGCTTCGACCAGTGGATGGCGTTCAACCGGGTGACCGTCAACACCGGAATCACGCGCATCATCACCGGCCGCAGCGGCACCAGCCTCGTCTCCTTCAACGAGCACGGCCATCAGGTTCCGGAGAAGGTCACCTACCGCTAGTCGGTGTCTACAGCAGGTACGGAGCCAACGCGGACAAGGCGACGAGGACCAGTCCACCGCCGATGCGTGAGGAGATCGACAGGAACGGCAGCAGGTTCAACCTCTGTGAGGCCTGAAGGACCGCGAGGTCACCGCTGGAACCGAAGTCGGCCAGTCCCAGTCCCGCCGAGATCGCCGATTCGATCCAGTACAGCTTGACCAGCCAGCCGACGAAGCCGGCGACGAGAGCGGCGATGACCACGGTCAGCAGCGTCATTGCCATGTATCCGGGGTCCGAGACCAGCGAGAGAACCTCATCGATATTGATGGCGATCACGCTGATGGCGACGAGGATCGCAGGAATCATCGCATTGGCAACGAAGACGTACCAGAGGTCAACGGACTCCTCCACGTACTGCGGCATCGGGACGAAGATCTTCGCCAGTGCGCAGATGACGATGAGGAACACGTAGGCGTGGAGCACCGGAAACAGATCGCTGAGCAGGTTCGACACGGTGAAGAGTGCACCGGCGATGAAGAAGCCCATCGCAGCCAACTTGACGGCCGCGGTCGGCGATTGGAGCTTCTCGGCAGTCGCCTCGGGCAGGCGGACTCCCTGGGCGAGGACACCCTTGCCGTTGAAGGCCTTGAAGCGGTGCCCATGCCTCTTTCCCGCATTGTTGAGAACAGCGGCAACAATGATGCAGATGATGTTGGCAACTGCGACCGCCGGCACCAGTGACGTCAGGTATTCCGCGGCAGATCCACCGCTGTTCTGAGCGATGATCTCTGAGATCGGAATGGCTCCGGCCGCGACACCGCCGCCCAGCACCGGTCCGGCGACGAAGAAGATCGCATAGCCTGCACCAACGCCGGTGACCTGCCCGATCAGTCCGATGACAGTGAAGCACACAGCGATCGTGACGATGATCGGGATGAGAATTCGGGCGCCGGCCTTGATGAGCAGGCTGCGCGGCATCCCGAGGATGCTGCCGGTGATGAGCGCCGCCACGACGAACTCCCCGAACCCCGAGGTGTCATAGAAGCTGGCCACCAAGCCTTCGATGGAGCCGGGCATCACACCGACGTACTTGAAGATCGCGGGAACGAGGATGCAGAGAATGACCCCGCCGCCGATCACTTTGAAATAGGGGATGGAGTTTCCCACCCACATCAGGATTCCGCCCAAGGAGATGACCACGGCGAAGGCCGCCGTCATTCCGGTCCGCTCGGAGGTGAGGCTCACTGCAACGAGGGCGATGATCGCCATCGGAATGAACGCCAGGACCGGCAGCCCCATGATCGTGCGATCGAAGGACGTGGCACTCTCCTCCACTTGCTCCGCCGGCGCAGAGTCCTCTTTGACATCTCGACTTGTCATGATTGTTCCGGTCCTACCTGGTAGACAAACTTCGTTGATTGCATACAGATCAGTGTATGGTGTTTCTAGAATCGGCTCCATTGCTGGGAACGATTGAAAGCATACCTCAGAATTTCGCATAATTGTATGCAACTTGTTGTTTCAAAGGAGAACCAGTGAACGAAGAGACATCGCGTCCCTCAGGTACAGGACCGCTGAGGGGAATCCGAGTTCTTGAGATGGGACAGCTCATCGCCGGACCGTTCTGCGGACAGCTGCTGGGCGACCTCGGTGCCGAGGTCATCAAGATCGAGGACCCCAAGAACGGTGATCCGATGCGCCAATGGGGACAGGCCACCATCAAGGGCTCATCACTGTGGTGGTCCGTCCTGGCCCGCAACAAGAAATCCGTGACCCTCAACCTGCGCACCCCGGAGGGCCAGGAAGCTGCACGCGCACTGGCCGAGTCTGCCGACATCGTCGTCGAGAACTTCCGCCCGGGCTCGCTCGAGAAATGGGGCCTCAGCCACGAGGAGCTCCAGAAGAACAACCCCGGGCTCATCATGCTGCGCGTCTCCGGGTTCGGCCAGTCGGGCCCCTATGCCAAGCAGGCCGGCTACGGCTCCATCGGCGAAGCCATGGGCGGTCTGCGCTACGTCGTCGGCGACCCGTCCACTCCCCCATCACGGGTCGGGGTGTCGATCGGTGATTCCCTGGCGGCCCTGTTCGGAACCATCGGCGTTCTCGCAGCACTCCAGGAAAGGCACAACAGCGGTCTCGGCCAGGTGGTGGACTCCGCGATCTACGAATCCGTCCTGGCAATGATGGAGTCCATGGTGCCCGAATGGGCCGACGACGGAATCCAACGAGAACGCAGCGGTTCGACCCTGCCCAAGATCGCTCCCAGCAACGTCTACCCCACCGCAGATGGACAATGGCTCATCATCGCCGCCAATCAGGACACGGTCTTCGCACGCTTGGCTGCGGCCATGGGCAATCCCCAACTCGCCGACGATCCTGAGTACTCCACCCATACGGCTCGAGGCGAGCGCCAGGCGGAACTCGACGAACTGGTCGCCGAATTCTCCTTGCAGTACAAGGCCGATGACCTGGTCGCACTCCTCAACGAGCACTCCGTGCCGGTCGGGAAGATCTTCCGGGTCGAGGACATGCTCAGCGATCCGCAGTACAAGGCCCGCAGATCTGTCGTCGAGGTCGAGAGCAAGGAATATGGGGCTGTCACGATGCAGAACGCCTTCCCCCGGCTCAGCCGCACCGACACCGCCGTGCGATGGGTCGGACCAGAGCTCGGCCAAGACACCGACGAGGTGCTCACAGAGGTCGGCTACGATCACGATGCACTTACGGATATGAGAGACAAGGGAGTGATCCGCTGATGTGGAATCTGCCAGAGCGTGCTCGCGTCGTCGAGGTGGGGCTCAGAGATGGTCTCCAAGCCATCGAGACGCCGTTGTCCACCGATCGTAAGATTGCCATCGTCTCCGAGATGATCGCCGCCGGGTTCAAAGAGATCGAGGTCGCGTCCTTCGCTCACCCGAAGGTTCTTCCGCAATTGGCCGACGCCGAGGCTGTCCTGGCCGGAATCCCTCGCCCACCTGATGTTCGCTTCCGCGCTCTCGTCCCCAATGCCAGGGGTGCACTTCGGGCCGCGAAGTGTGAGCTCGATGAGCTGACGTTCGTCGTTCCGGCAGAGGACGGCATGGCGCTGAAGAACCAGGGAACGACGACGGACGGTCTGCTGGACCAGTTGGATGAGATCAGAGAGGTCTCAGGAGGGGCGGGACAACGACTCATCGTCGCCGTCGCCTGCGCCTTCTTCTCCCCCTGCTACGGACCGGTGTCGAAGGATGCGCGCGACAAGGTCGTTCGCAAGGCGATCGAGGTCGGCGCCGATGGCGTCTACCTCGCCACGACGACCGGTGAGGAGACTCCGTTGGAGCTCTTCTCCGGCATCAGCGAGACGAAACACGATTTCCCGGACCTGGAAGTCGGGGCGCATCTGCACAACCGCAACGGCTTCGCCCCGGCGAATGCACTGGCGGCTCTGTCTGCCGGTGCCGACTGGCTCGAATCCTCAGTTGCCGGGCTCGGCGGAGACATGTGGTTCCCCGGCGATCCGAGCGTCCTCGGCAACATGGCAACCGAGGATCTCATCCATCTGCTGGATGGAATGGGCATCTCCACCGGCATAGACTTGAACCGTGTCAGACATATATCTGAAGGTCTCATCGAAGAGACGAAGTTCCCAGTCAGCTCGTTCGTCAGCCGAGGTGGTACTCGTGAGGAACTCGCCAACGCCACGTGGGACTAGTGTCCGATGCCTGTAGACGTTGACGCCACACCGCCTCAGTTCGGCGACTCACAGTGGACTGAAGTCAGCTCACGCATCCTCGGCTTGGTGGTCTCTGGGGACCTGCCGCCGGGATCGTGGATACGCGAGAACGACCTTGCCGGTCGCCTCGGCGTGAGCCGGACGCCCATTCGTGAGGCCTTCCGTGAATTGGTGGGCGTCGGTGTCGTCGAGGTTGTGCCGAGGCGTGGGACGCGTGTGCGCAGCTATGACGCTGAAGAGATCGAGCAGATCTACCGCTCACGTGCGGTCATCGAACCCTACGTCATGTCCGAAAGCGTCGGTCGGCTCACCGAGGATGACTTCGCAACTCTGTCCGAGCTGACCGAACAGATGAAGAGCCTGGGGTCGGATCCGAGAACGCGGCACCACATCGCCTCGGTGAACAACGAATTCCACGCCATCTTCATCCGCAACAGCGCGGCTCAGTCCCTCATTTCGACGACGTCCAACCTCATGATTCCCATCGTCGTGGCGACGCTGTTCGCCTCGTACTCGGACAACGATGTGTCGTCGAGCATGAACCATCACGATGAGCTCATCTCTGCGGCCCGAGCAGAAGACAAGGAATGGGTCGCTGCAGTGAGTAAGGCCCACATCATCAGCGGACTCAACCGGTTCAAGGCCATGCAGATGGAACAGACACCGGGCCAGGATGACTCAGAATAGTCGCCGCTCGCTGCCTTACTGCCCGGCCCGCCCAACCTTGACCTGCGCCTATACTCGCAGGCATGGAGCCTGAGACGAGATCGCCGTACGAGCGGGCCCTCGGCTCCCGATTGTCTGAGCTGCATCCGGTGCTGCAACGCTACTTCGCGGCGATTCCTGCGGGCTCGGTCGGGGTCGGCGAAGGCACCTTCCAACGCTTCGGCACCAAGCACTGGTGGCTGCGACCGGTGCTTGCCTGGGTGGCACGACGTCAGGTGATCGTACCCGGGATGCACCATCAAGTCCCGTTTCGGATCGAGAACCGCACCGTTGACGGCCAACAGACCGCAGCTCGCACCCTGGAGCTGGAGTCGGGTACCTGGACGATGGTCGACGCGGTCTCACTGTCCGAGTCCGGCCAGGTCGTCGATGTGCTGGGCAGCCCGGCCCTGGTCGAAGCCGCCTTCGAAGTCGCGGCGGATAATGGTGGTTTGAGCCTGAACAGCCGTGGCGTCACCGTGCGGTTGGGGCCAATCCGTTTTCCTGTCCCGAAGGTCATTCGTCCAGTGATCGCCCTAAGCGAGCGCTACGTCGCCGAGGTGGCTCGCCAGTACGTGCGACTCACCGTTGACGTCCCCGTCCTGGGCCGAGTGTATGAGTACCACGGTTCGTTCACCTATCGATTTGAAGAGGAAGCCTGACTCTGCCGCGCAGTGAGTTCGGTGACCATAGTGCGCACGAGCGAACCCAGACGGAACCTCTCGGGGATCAACGGCTCGATTCCGTGCTCCAACAGCGGTGCTGCCGTGACGTTGCCGACCACAGCGGAGAGCACACCGTCCTCGTCGCTGAAAGCTTCGAGGACTTCGGGCAGCAGCCCCTGATCACGAGCGGCGTCCAAGAAGGCAGTGACCCCGGGCGCCGAGGTGAAGGCCACGGCATCACAACGGCGGTTCGCGACGAGTTCGACGGCGGCCACCACGGCGTCTGGATCCGGTGCGGGACCCCACCGGTAGACCACCAACGAGCTGACCTCGGCACCGGCTGCGGAGAAGGCTTCGTCCAGACCATCGGCGCCAGCGCCGTGGTGCTGCACCGCGATCCGAAGGCCACGCACTCCCTGTTCGAGCAGAACCTGCTGGATCTCTGAGTTGGTCTCTGATTCGGCAACCCAGGCCGGTGTCAGGCCGGCGGACTGAATCGCACCGCGGGCCTTGGGACCGCGGGCGATGATCTGGGCTCCGGTGAGCATGGCGTGCCACTGTTCGCTGAGCCCTTCGGCCTCGGCGACTTCAGCCCAGCCATTGAAGCCGACGCCGGTTGTGACTACAACGATGTCGGGGTGGGTGTCGATGAGTGCACGGGTGCGTGCAACGAGTTCGGGGTCATCGACGTTGGGGATGACCGACAGTGTGGGCGCATGAACGATGGCCGCACCGTGCCGTTCGAGGGCGGTCGCGAACTGTTCGGCCTTCCGCTGAGCAGTCAGGACCACGCGACATCCGGACAGCTTGCCGTTCAGGTCACTTCGAGACTCATCCATGGACATATCCTTGCCGCCGCACGACTGTCAGGGCAACTCGTACATCGCGACGACCACCGCTAACCCCGGCTCACCACCTCACCCATGCATCCGCGCACCCTTCACCACCCGATCGACTGCGTTCTTCGGCCCCCGCAGAGCAATCCCCACCAGGTTGAGATCCTCAGCAGCAACCGATGCCACGGCCTCACGGTTGGCCGCGTCGTGTCCGGTCGAGAACAGTTCCTGCGTATAGACCGCCAGAGGAATCCCGCGGCCGAGCGCTTTCTCTCGCACCTTCGCCAGAAGCGCTCCATCGGCTGTCATGACGAGGACTGGCTGGCGCAGCATCGGCAGATAGTCGTTGCCGTCGCCGTCGCGGTAGTTCTCCCCCACCAGCCCCGATTCGCTCGTGGCAATGCCGCTGGTCAGGAACGCCGTGACGTTGAGTTCCTGCCAGGGAAGCAGGTCATCGCGGAGAACCACGACGACCTTCGTATCGAATCGGACCACCTCGGCGCCGGTTGCACCGACCGAATCGGTGGAGCTGCCTGAATCTGTTTCTGCTGTGTTCGTGTTTTCGTGCATGCTCTCACTCTGACCGGTTTCCACAGGTGGGTCTTGTACGTTTGTGACATGGCAGATGTGATCCACGCATGGCACCCGAATGTGCCCCAGGTGCAGGAGGTCCTCCACGCACAGTTCGAGCATCATGCCTACCCGTCCCACACTCATGATTCGTGGACGGTTCTGCTCGTCGATCAGGGCACCGTCACCTACGATCTGGACCGGCACGAGCACCGGACGACGAACTCGACGGTGACGCTGCTGCCGCCGCAGGTGCCCCACGATGGTCGCTCGGCGACTCCTGATGTTCCGTTCCGCAAACGCGTGCTCTACCTCGAACCCGAATGGCTGTCCCTGAGCGCCGTCGATGCTGCGGCGGAGGCTCCGACGCTCTTCGATCCGAGCGTCACGTCGACTGTCGACCAGATCCATGCCGCACTGAATGATCCAGCCGATGTCCTCGCCGCCGAGTGCGGGGTCCTTGCCCTGCGCGAGCTCGTGCAGCCGCATCTGAAGTCACCGGTCGACATTGCTTCTGACAAGCCCTTGGCCCGTCGTCTGCGTCATCTGCTCGATGATCGCCTGGACGAGACCTTCACCATCGCCGAGGCGGCCGCCCAGTCGGGCTTCCACGACCAGTCCCATCTCACCCGGCACTTCCGCCGGACGTTGGGAACGACACCGGGAGTCTTCGCGGCCTGAAGCTAGGAGCAGACCCACCAGCGAAGTAGAAGTTATTCAAGCCTGGCGTTGACTGAGCCAGACCGCTATCTCCTTAACAGACAGATTGTTGTCGACAACTTCGTCCTCGATGAAGGCAACAAGTGACTGTGTCCCGAGGTTGAGTTCCACGCCGTTGGCCAAGAGGAATAGCTCGCATGAGGCCCACGCACAACGCTTGTTCCCGTCGAGAAAGGCATGAGCGTTGGCGATATGAGATAAGAGGACAGCTGCCTTCTCAAACAGAGTCGGATACGGCACTTGGCCGAAATAGTCGGTCTGTGGCGAGAGGACCGCCGACTCGAGCTTGCCGTACTCAAGTAGAGGAGCCGAGGACTCTCTGTCGTGGATCTTGATAACAAGATCCACGCTTAAATACTCGATCACCTAGATGCGAGGAGGTCCAGGGCTTCTCTCCGCTCGGTGCGGATCTTGCTCAGAAGCTTTTCGAACTTCTCATCACCGATGATGGCAGCATCAAAACTAGGCCTAGTTGGACCCTCGCCCTTCAGCGCCTGCATCGTGTACTCCTTCTTCATATCCGTCGGGGCAATCGCCCTGCCAGCTTCGTGCCCCCCGCTAAGAGAGTTGAACGTCTTCTTCCAAGGCGACTCGCTATGAGTCCGATCCACGAGCTGCGTAGCCGTGAATTGATTGTAATAACCGACTATCGCATCGACGACGCTCTTGAGCTCGGCGGAAATGCCGTCCGATCGAGGCACCGTGGCGGTAAAATTCTTGTACGCGAGTTCTGTGGTCGGCCCGTACTGCCAAGCTACAACTGGATCGGAGAAAGCATCTTGTCCAGTCCATGCCAGTGACCAAGCCTGTGTGTAATAGACCAGCTTCATGGCTTTCGTGACACTAACCTCGGGCAATGCAAACTTGATGTACTGAAGTACATCCACAGAAGTTGTCATTGCGCCCACCACCTCGAACGAGATTTTATTAGTTATCCCTATTCTACGCGAGGGACGAACTGAAGCGAAGCAAATGCTCTGGCTACCGACCATCTCTCGCAGATTGTCGCCGTTGACCCCATGCGACCAGCCGATACCGAGGTGCTGGTCCGTCCAGCGAGTTCGGGCCAGTCGGTCGTTGAGATCATTGAGATCGGATTGGTCGACATTGCTCTGAAAAGGCTGCGTTTCAGACATGGAAACAGCATGGCAGACGGGTATGACACGGGCCGTCTTCGTTCTGCCCGTCAGGCTCCGTCATCTGTTTGATGGTTGCATGGAAGAAACCTCCACCCCACCGATTCAGTCAACGAACGTGCAGGTGCCGACTCCCTCAATGGTTCGGGGCCCTGCTGGGCCGTCGACTTCGGCGGTCATCGACACCTCAGCCAGATCGCGCGAGGTCCAGGTCTCCTTCGCCGCTGGCCCCAGCACAAACCGGTGCCCGCAGGCGTTGTCGGCGATCATCTGCAGAGCACCCGCCGTAGTGACATCGGTGAAGCGAGAACTTGGCAGTTCGATTCCGAAGTGCAGCGCAGCCACCGCCGCCACAACCTCGTCGAGGGTGTAAGGGTTTGGGCGCGGCGGCAGCGTCGTGCCGAGGACGAACACGAACTCCGGCTCGGCCAGACACATCGAATTGCCGCTCAGCGACACGGCCTCCCCATCTACTTGGACGCGATCAGCGAGCACGCGACCGCCCAGCGGGCCCTCGACATTGATGTGCCGTTGCCCGGCCTCACTCGTCGCCGCAATCTTCCATCCGAGGGTGGGCTGACCTTCCAACTCGGCATAGCGGGTCTGCATCGAGTAGGCCTCTGCTCGAGTTCCAGGAACAGCTCCTGCCGGCAGCGCATCAATCGCCGCCCCCTGCAGACCCACCTGGTGCACAGCGGTGGCACCGCGTTCGATCTTCTCCGTCGAAGACATCGCATTCACGTCCGTCATGAGATCAGTGTGGCACGGCGCAAGTCAATCGTGGAGGAGCGACCGGCAATCGGTCACATCGTCAGCACTGTCTTCGGCAGGTGACCCTCGTCCATCTGCCGATGGACCTCCACAACGTCCTCGAGCGGGGCTGTGGCCGGAGCAGGCACATGAAGCTCCCCGTTCTCGATGAGCTCAGCGACGTATTCGAGCGCAACATGATCCGGTTCGACGATGACGTTCGTCCAGCGAACACCTGCCTGCGTGGCCGCCTCGTCGAGGCCCTGCTGCTGTCCCGAGGGCACTCCCACGACGATCCCGTCCTGCTTGGTCAGTGAAACTGCGCGAACTGCGAACTCCCCACCGATGAGGTCGATGACGACTCGACATCACTGATTCCTCCGGCACCGAGGTTGGGGTCGTCGAATTCCTCACTCGCATAGTCGATCGCCCGGTCCACACCGAGAGACTCGAGATGTTTCAGCTTCTCTCCCGTTGCGTGACCGATGACAGTCGCGCCCAGCTTCTTCGCCATCTGCACGACATAGGTACCCACGGTGCCACCACTGCCGAGGACGAGCACGGTCTGCCCGCTGCGCACATCCGCGGCTTCGTGCACGATCTGGTACGCCGTCGTGGCAGGCAGAGGGATCGACGCAGCAGTCGCGAAATCCAGAGAATCGGGAATGCGCACGAGGTGGCGAGACGGTGAGGTCACAAATTCGGCATACCCGTTGGCCGGGTAGGGAAAACGGGGCATCCCGAAGACGCGATCACCTAGTGCGAAGCGATTCACCCCATTGCCCAGGGCGGAGACCTCACCGGCAATATCCCATCCGACGGTGATGGGGAAAGCGCCCATGAGCTTTGCCACGGATGCTCCGCCACGAGTCTTTCCGTCGACCGGGTTGACTCCCACATGGCTGACGCGCACCTGAACCTCGGTGGGAATGGGTTCAGAGATCGGTGCGTCGTGGATCAGGGTGAGGACTTCAGGCCCGCCGAATTCGTTCTGGACTACCGCACGCATCTTGCTCATCTCTCCACCGTTCAACGTCGCCGAGGCGGCCGCATCGGTCGGCGTCCATGACCAGTCTCAACTCACTTGCCATTTCCGGCGAGCCCAAGGGACGGCGCCTGGTATTTATGTCTTGTGAATCATCTTCCCATTGAAGAGCTACGGGCCGTAGATCTATCCCGCAATCCATTCTTCAAATTTCACCGCGTCGAAGATCTCTCTGCGGTGATTACGGGAGATCCTATTGAAACTCATGAGCCGCTCACGCATCGCACGAACCCGCTCCTCATTCAAAATTTCGAGCCTCAGACCGACACTCACCAATGACCAAGTGTCAATACACTTGATTCCCTCCGCAAACGGTCTGGCCCTGAAGTCATCTGTTACAAATATCGCCTTGAGCATGCGACGCTGGATAATGGTGATTGTTTCAGCCTCGCCTAAGTGCTTGTCGTCGCCATTCTTCATATTCTGTTCAGCGAGATCTACGTCGAGCGCCTCTGCAAATGCCATCTCCCACCGCAGTCGGCGAATTTGAACATGCTCGTCGTCGCTGGGAAAGACCGGTTCGCCGAGCACAAGCTCAGCCGCGTAGCCAAGGCCCGATATCCCATAATTCGACGGTCCACGACCATCGCACTCACGCTGGACAGTTGCTGTCCAGGTGCCTCTACCCTGCAGGATTTCCTTCAGACAGTCCATCTCATCGCAAAGACTAAAGTTGATGAGGACGTTGGTGTCATGGAAGAAGAACAGGGGTTTTGAATCCACATCCAGCAGCCTTATCTAAGAAGCGATAGCAACTCATCGCCCTCAATGGGAGTCATAGGAGCTGGGTCGGGAACCTCGAGTTCCGCCTCATCAGTACCAAGCATCCAAGCAAGATAGCTCTTGTTCAGCTTGCCGGATTCGATCCGCTGCAGGTGAGCAGATCGCAACCATGTGGGAAAGCAGCGCGCACTCGCGCGAGCCATTCGGTCAGTGATTTTGTCCGGGCCCTGTACGTGTCGACTCTTGCTCCAGTATTTCCGCAGGACGCCCTGAGTCTTGAGTTCGAGCGCTGCCGAAATCTCATGCGATGGAACGATGCCAAGCTTGTTCAACCGAGCTTTCACCGTCCCCGTTGACACTCCCGACTCCCATAGAAAGTCAGCTAAGTCGTTGCACAGTGTCGACTGCCAATCGAATGCGCGCATTGACTCTTCTGGGAGGAGCAATTGAGCGGCAAAGTTATTAGCCTTCGCTTCAAACACATCGACTTTATCGCTACAAGGGCGAACGTCTTCATGACCAAGAGCATGATGTGCAAGCTCGTGGGCGATCGACCAATTCTCATTGAACCAATTGCCTGAACCATTGACGGCAATGACCTTTCGGCCTGTGACGGTGAAAGAGTAGGCAGTAGTCAGCTCCGATAGAACGACAACATCCACGCCGAGCACTTCGAGCTTATCTGCAAATCGTTCGACGAATCCTGGACCAAGAATCTCCCGGAACTTCGCTGGATCCGCAGGCAATTTCGAAGTTGCGCTAAGCTCCCCGGCCAGGTTGAAGGCAGTCTGAATCTTAATCAGGACGTCTCTGTCTTCTTCAAGACCGTCGACTGAGCGTGTTTTTGTCTCATGGTCGAATCTATGCCGAGCAGCAAAGTTAAGCCGAGCCGGATCGAGCTCGCCCGTGATCAGGTAATACACATCTTCATCGAGAGCCCGCGCAATGTCTGCAAGCTCGACTGCGGCAAAACCTCTCTGCCCACGAAGCGCTCGCGACATCGCGTCGGGTGTCATCTGAGTATGTTCGGCCAGCGTCTTTTGAGCCATGCCACGTTTCCGCATGACTGCAATGACTCTGTCTCCTATAGAACTCATAGTCCAATTCTAGACCGGAAATTGGGAAATTCCCAATTTCATTTCCGGACTTCACATAGTCGCCACTCGCGTAGGCACAATCCTGGTTGGCGACGTAACTACTGCGCTCTTACCACCAAGCACCTGGATTGCCTGCCGCTTGAACGGCCGCCCCAGCAAACAGCTACTCCCCGACGTGTTCCCGAACCCACTCAAGAACGGTCCGCGCAATCTCCTCCGGGCTAGACTCTGGGAGCCAATGGGATGAGCCTTCGAGGGGGACAAATCGGTATGGGCCCTCCACATACTCAGCACTACGCTCCGCAGTGGCACGAGGGAAGGCGATGTCCTCGCTGCCCCACACGAAGGTTGTCGGCACGGTGACTGGAGTGCTCGACAATCGAGCTCGGCCGTCCGCCGCCTGATAGTACTTCAGCACCGCGTCCATTGCTCCAGGCTCGCTCAAGCGCGCTACGTAGGAGGCCGCCATGTCATCAGGTACGTCACCAGCGTAGAGATCGATGAGTCGTTCTCCGTCATTGCGCAGCAGAGTGCGGGCAACTCCGTCCGGATGGTCCTGGACCGCGCGCATGTATTCCATGCGCTCGTATTGATCCGGATCCGCCTGCACCTGCTTGGCATGGGCAATCGGATGTGGAGTCGAGACGACGGTGTTCGTCAGCAGACGCTCTGGATGGTTCGCAGCGTAATGCCACGCGACCATCCCACCCCAGTCATGGCCGATGAGGTGGAAGCGGCCCAGTCCCACCGAGCGTGAGATCTCGTCGAGATCCGCGACCAGATGGGGCATCGTGTACTCGTCAACAGATTCCGGGCGCGCTCCCGGCGAATATCCTCGCTGGTCATAGGCGAACACGCTCATCCCTTGCTCCAAGAGCAGCGCGGCTGTCTTCTCCCAGCAGGAGGCGTATTCGGGCCACCCGTGCAGCAGCAGCGCATCTCCCAGCCGCGGATCTGAACGAGCCGGTGTCGCCTGGAAACCGGCGAACTCCCCGCCCGAGGTGCTCACCGTCAGCGCCTGCGCATTCGCAACGAAGGGCAGCTCTGCCAGTCGTGCTGCCACAGAAGCATTGTCGAACGGATCGTTGCTGGCCATAACCATCACACCCACCGATACTCGTACTCAGGCCGGCCCGGCGTCCCGTGCCGTGGCTGCTTGACCGCCTGCTTCGTCTTCACCAGATGCTCCAGATACCGGCGCACCGTCACCCGAGAGAGGTCCAAGGTCGTTGCCACCTCGGTGGCCGACACAGCAGAGTCAGCATCCCGCACAACACCGGAGATCGCCGTCAGAGTCTCCTCGATCAACCCCTTGGGCAACCTACCTGAGGACACGGACCGCAGGGCGCTGAGCGCGTTGTCCACCGAAGCCTGTGTGGCCAAGGATCCGGCACCGTCAAGGTTGAGGCGGAAGTCCCGCTGGTTCTCCAGCTTCTCGCGGAAGATGGTGAAGGTGAACGGCTTGATCAGGTACTGCGTCACCCCGCTCGAGATCGCGGACCGAATAACCTGCAGGTGGCGCACCGCTGTAATCGCGATGATGTCGGCACCGTACCCTTTGGCGTTCATTCGTTGGGCCACGTCGATTCCGTGCGAATCGGTGAGGTTCATGTCCAGCAGCACGATGTCGACCGGAGCACCGGCAACCGCCAAAGCCTCGAATTTCTCGAGCGCATCGTGGCCGGACAGGCAGGTGCCGGCGACGACGAATCCGGGCACGCGGCGCGCGAAGTCCGCGTGAGCCTCGGCGGTCATCGGGTCGTCTTCGACGATGAGCACCCGCAGGTCATCATTGTTCGCCATCGTTACCTCCTTCAGTCAGCGGCAATGTCACCGTGAAGATCGCTCCCCCGTCGGATTCGACCTCGAGATCTCCGCCGAGTCTCGTCACAGCCTGGCTCACCAGCACCAACCCGAAACCTCGGCCGCCGGATCCAGCCGGAGTAGCCTTCCGAGAAGCGCCGAGGTGGAAGATGGCGTCGAACTCCTCCGTGTCGATTCCCGGCCCGGAGTCCGCAATCGTGATGATCAGCTCCCCTTCGGCGGCGACGAAGTCCGCCCACACATGCCGTTCCTCCGAGGGCGCCGCGGCATCGATGGCATTGTCGAGGAGGTTGCCGGCGACGGTGACCAGGTCACGGGCGTCGAGGCTATGGGGCGGCAGCTCCCCCGCAGCGGTGACAGTGAGCTCGACTCCGCGCTCGTGGGCCTGAGCAGCCTTGCCGATCATCAGGGCCGTGACGAAAGGTTCATCGAGGGCATCGACGAACGAATCGGTGAGCCTCTGCGACTCCTGCTGATCGCGGACCGCGAAGTCGAGGGCTTCACGGGAGCGCCCCAGCTCGATGAGCGTGGCCACCGTGTGCAGGCGGTTCGAATGCTCATGGGTCTGGGCCCGCAGCGCATCGGACAGGGTCCGCATCGTCTCGAGTTCGCCGGTGAGCTCCTGAATGTCCGTGCGATCGCGCAGGGTCGCCACGGTCCCACCGAAGTCGGAGCCGGAGCCACCTCCGGAACTGGAAACACTTCCCGACCTGAATCCTCCGCGCTCCGGTTGGCTCGCCTGCTTCTGGTTGACCACGAGCACCCGGTCACGGGTCAGGTGGATCTCATCGACGGCATCCCGACCCGACGACAACAACGATGACACGGACTGAGGCAGGGCCACCTCGGCGAGGGGAATGGGGGTGCGGTCATCGGGATCGGGCAGACCCAGCAGCTCAGCAGCCTCATCGTTGTAGAGGACCAGCTGCCCATCATCGTCGACGAGGATGAGGCCCTCGCGCAGCGAATGCAGCGCGGAGTCGTAGAACGCGAACAGGGATTTGAGCTGCTCGGGTCCGTAGCCGAGGGTGACTCGGCGCAGATAGCGGCTGAGTATCCAGGAGCCCAACCCACCGAGGCCGATCGCGGCAAGTCCGACGATGATGATCTGCGGCAGTGCGGCAGCCCGGGCCACCGACAGGGTCTTCAGCGTCACCCCGACCGCGACCATGGCTGTGACCTCGCCGGATGAGTCGGTGACGGGCACGATCGCGCGCACCGACTCCCCCAGCGTGCCCTCGTACTCCTCGACCTGGCTCTCACCGGACAGCGCCTGATCGATGCTGCCGATATAGTGCTTGCCCAGCTGCTTAGGGTCCGGGTGGGTGTAGCGGGTGCGGTCGCGGTCCATGATCGTCACGAAGTCGACCTCGGCGGTGTCGATGACGGTCAGCGCATAGGGCTGCAGCTTTGCCGAGGCGGCAGAATCTCCCGAGTCCTCGACGGATTCGATGACGAAGGGGTCATGGGCGAGGGTCTCGGCGATGGAGAGCACCCGCTCCGAGGTCGCCTGCCGGGCAGAGCCCAGCGTCGAGACGTAGCTGGTGATGGACAGTGCGACGCAGACGACGGCGATGAGCGCCAGCTGCATGAAGAAGAGCCTGCGCGCCAACGTGCCGCTGCGCCGCCGGTGCCGGGTACGGCCGAGCGTCCCGGATGCCTTCACTGCCCAACTGCCCCTTCGTCGATGACGATGCCGCCGTCGACTACTTCTTGTTCTTCTTGTTCTTCTTTTTCTTGTCTCCGGTCGTGAACATCAGGGCCAGCCCGATCGCGGCCAGCCAGGTGTCCTTGGCCACGGCAGTGCCGGACTCGGAGGGGCGGATGCCGTCGTCCTGGGTCATGGAGTCGATGGAGAAGTAGTTCGCAACTAGCCCGGCGGAGAACGTCGTCAGCGCGGCTCCGGCGATGCGGGTGGGCACGAAGGGCAGCAGCAGTGCGGCACCGACGGCGACCTCACCGTAGGACAGGAACTTCCCGAACTGGGCCGGCGTCATCTCTTCAACGAACGGGACACCATTGGCAGCCATCTGCTGCAGGCCGGCGGCGGATTCCTCATCGAGGCCGAGTTTGCCGATGCCGGAGTTGAGGATGAACGCACCGGGAACGGCGCGCAGAAGTGCTGTATCGAGTCTCATGAGCATTCCCTTCGATTCGTGATGTCGTACAGCCCCAGACTAGCCGACGATGTGATCGCGGCCATGAACACTATGAACGCAACCGAGACAGCCGTCACAGTCCCTGGAAAGCTAAACGAGAAATTCTTCGCGGCCCGATGTCGCGAGCACCACCACTCAAGGAGGAGACATGGCAACGTTGCCATCAGACAACACCGTCGCCGAGGCGGGTCCCACCCCGCCGCAGCGCAAGAAGGACCGTACGCACTGGCTCTACATCATGGTCATCATCGCCGTGTTCGCCGGTGCCGCCATCGGACTCATCGCCCCCGAGGCCGGTAAGGCACTCGAACCGCTGGGCAAGGCCTTCATCGCACTTATCAAGATGATCATCGCCCCAATCATCTTCTGCACCATCGTCCTGGGCGTCGGCTCCGTGGCCAAGGCGGCCACCGTCGGCAAGGTCGGCGGCATCGCGTTGATCTACTTCCTCATCATGGCCACCTTCGCCCTGGTCATCGGCCTCGTCGTCGGCAACCTCATCCACCCCGGTGAGGGTCTCAAGCTCGAACCCTACGAGGCGGCTGCCGGCGGCGAATCCAACGGCACCGTTGACTTCCTCATGAGCCTCATCCCCGGTGACATCGCGGTCCTGCCGACCCTGGTCCTCGCCCTCCTCGTCGGATTTGCCCTGCAGTCCATGGGCAAGGCCGGCGAGCCAGTGCTGACCGGAATCCGCCACATCCAGGCCGTCGTCTTCAAGCTCATGATGATGATCATGTGGGCCGCCCCCGTCGGTGCCTTCGGTGCCATCGCCGCAGTCGTCGGCAAGACCGGGTGGGCCGCGATCGGTGCCATGGCGACCCTCATGGGTGCCTTCTACCTCACCTGCGCCCTGTTCATCGTCATCGTCTTAGGCTCCATCCTCAAGATCGTCACCGGCCTCAACATCTTCCTGCTGCTGAAGTACCTGGCTAGGGAGTTCCTGCTCATCTTCTCCACCTCATCCTCGGAGTCGGCGCTGCCGCGTCTGATCGCGAAGATGGAGCATGCCGGTGTCTCGAAGCCAGTCGTGGGCATCACCGTGCCCACCGGGTATTCGTTCAACCTCGACGGCACCGCCATCTACCTGACCATGGCCTCCCTGTTCGTCTCCACCGCGATGGGCATGCCGATGAGCCTGGGCGAGCAGATCTCGCTGCTGGTGTTCATGATCATCGCCTCGAAGGGTGCCGCCGGAGTCTCCGGTGCGGGCTTGGCAACCCTGGCCGCAGGCCTGCAGTCACACCGTCCCGAGCTGCTTGATGGCATGGGCGTCATCGTCGGCATCGACAAGTTCATGTCCGAGTGCCGTGCCCTGACAAACTTCACCGGCAACGCCGTAGCCACCCTGCTCATCGGCAAGTGGACCCACGAGATCGACATGGACCAAGCACGCGCGGCCTTGAACGGCTCCAGCCCGTTCGATGAGCTCTCGCTCGAACCGGATGCCCACGGCGCCCCGGCTCCCGGAGCCTGGGATGAGAGCGACGAACCTGACGAAAAGAAACGCGTCGGCGTCACCGCCTGACCCTCACCTCGGCGAGGCCATCCCAAACGCGGGTGCCGGTACTCCCCCATCGTGGGAGTCTCGGCACCCGCGTTGTCTCGTATCCGCCCCCGCCGAGGTGGCCGCCCTTTCCAATGAGTCCTGGGTAGGGAGCCGCCAGGAATTACCCACTCCCCAATTTGATAGCTAGCGATCGCCACTTCACTATTTCGGCCGTTCGCTACGTGCCAGAGTTTGACTCGTGATACTACAGGTTGAATCGCGGCATCGTCAGCGCGACTAACGGTGTTTCACTCGGAATCGAAATCTGGCTAGGGGTAGCTCCGGTATATCGCTGGTCGGGCAATCCAGCTTCGGCGACTCCGTGGGCCGTCCTGCGCGATTTTCGGCACTATACCGAGCTAGAGCAAGAACCCAATTGCCTGGCGGTCAAAAAGGTCCGACGCTGATCTCCACGCGCACGCCAAACCAACGAACGCAGGGATTTTACTAGCCGCACCAGCCGGCCACCGGAAGAATCGCATGTGCGAGTTCCGATCGGTTGGGGTACGGAACGTCGAGAGCTATAGTCTAGAAACAGTAGGATCTAGACGGACGTAGTTGCACACAATCCCTAAGGTGGCGAGGCTTTGAGTCAGTTCAATGCGACCGCATCTGCACTTGGATTCATCTACCAATTCCGGTGGGGTCTCCTAGACCTTCTACGCGCGATGCGAACTGATGCAACTAAAAGTCTGTCAATTGAGGACTACGATGACATCGCCCAACTAGGTACAGATGGCCAAGTGCACGCAGCAACACAGCTCAAGCACCACTGCAAGTCATCACCGATCACCGACTCCAGTCCAGATCTTTGGAAGACACTGCGCGTATGGCTTGAAACACCTGCCCTACGTATAGATAACGGCCCGTTGCTCTACCTGGTTACCACATCGGAAGCCCCCAAAGACTCTGCTCTGGCCTGTTTAAAAATTGAGCAACGAGATCCGAAGCGCGCGTGCAAACTTCTTACGGAAGCTGCCAAAAGGTACACAGCAGACGCAACAAAGGCAGGACGGGAGGCTTGGCTTAATGCGCCAACTTCGGTCCGATTGGCACTCGCTTCTCGGTTCCATGTTGTCGACAACAACCCAAAAGTCGACGAGATTGATCAGCTTCTAAGGCAGGAGCTCTCGCAGACAGTACGTGACGAGCACATGGATCATTTCACTGAGAAGCTATGGGGATGGTGGAACGAACAATGTCTCAACGTCCTCAATGCTGAGGGTGTCGCAACAATCTCTGCCGAACGTCTGCGGGCCAAGTTACACATTCTCCGCGACAGCTACACCGAAGGGTCCCTCCCGATCGACGATACTTTAGCCGAGATCACAGCCGAAGAACTCGAGGACGAACATTCAGGAAAGCCGTTCGCACAGCAACTTGAGTGGATTGACATTCGCGGCCGAAACATGCAGCGAGCCTTCATCGATTACCACCGAGCATATGCGCAAACGAGCAAGTGGCTGCAGGACGGGGACCTCGTCGCAGAAGATCTCAATATTTTTGAAAGCCGGCTTGTCGAAGAATGGGAAATCCAGTTTGAGAATGCCTGCGACCGGCTTGAGCGTTCCGGTGCTACCGATGAGCTTGCAAGGGTTGAAGCTGGTCGGACTCTCTTCGAGAAGCTCTACGAGATGAACGACGTGGTCGTACAGCCGGGTTTCGCTGAGCGCTTCCTAGTTGGCGGGACAAGACACCTCATCGCAGATCGAGGAGTGATTGGCTGGCACCCCGATTTCCAAGAGCGTGTTCGAGAAATTTTGGGGATTCCAGCATGACATCCTCACCAGAAAAACATCGACCAGCCTTGTCGAATACAATCCTCAACCCTGCGCTCATTGCTGCTTCAATACAGTGGGCGAGTCATCGCTTTCGAACTACGAGTAAGCAACTTATGCCCTGGGAGTATTCCTTCCTGGTGGTGCCCCTCGTATTCCACCAACTAACGCGGCAGGCGCTCCCTCAAACTTCAGCAACTCATCTTCCTGTTTGGATCAACAATAATCAAAATGTCCTGGCTGGGTTTCCCAACCGATCTAGAAAGTTTGTTCCCCACGTTCGCGAAGGCATCAGGTATGGGTTGCGTAGCGGACAGATCACTCTCAACGACGGTGGAACGCTCCGAGCGTCAATGCGGTCAGGGGTCAAGCTCCATGAAGAGACGGAGCTTCGTGGCATCCTCTCTTCAGCAGCCACTTTTGGAGGAATCCTCTCAAAATCCGGGTCCTCCGTAAACATCTTTACGCAGTTTGGAGTGTCTCCCTAATGCAGATCGTCAGCATCTCTATATACCACCGCGATGGCCGCCAACGGGATGTCAATTTTCGTCTCGATTCGCTAAATATCATCACTGGCGATTCAAAGACCGGCAAGAGTTCGCTGCTGAATATCGTCGACTATTGCCTAGGTCGCAAAAAATCTTCCATTCCTCAAACACAATGGTTCAAGACTATTGCTTGGTTTGCAGTTGTATTTCGCCTTCCGGGAGGCAACCGCGCATTTATAGCCAGACAGCCACATCCTCCGGGAGTTTCGAATCAACGCGCGATGTTGGAATTCGGAAATGCCGAATTTACAGCGCCACCGATGGACCAACTTCGGCTCAACATCGATACTCATGCCTTGCGTACACAACTCGGAGCTCATATGGGTCTTGAAGGCGTGCAATTGGATTCCAGAGAGCATTCCACCCGAGGCCCGGTAACTGTAGGACTCGGAACCGCCGTCCCCTTTACTCTTCAGGAACAACATGAAATCGACAACAAAGTGGCGTTGTTCCACCGCCAGGAAGATCCAGGTATCGCACAAGGCCTTAAGGATTCGCTCCCGTTCTTTCTTGGCGCAGTAGACGGTGAGCAAGCTGCAAACCGAGCGCGCCTAAGAGAAGCCCGTCAAGCACTTAGGCGCACGGAGAACGCTCTCACTACCGCCGAAGAAGAGTTGGAGAACCAGCACCAAGAACTCCGTGAGCTCCACAGCGAAGCACGCTCCGTCGGGTTGATCAATTCCAGCGTCGAAGATTCTGGCGAAGACCTAGTAGACGTGCTCAACTCTGTGCGGTTTACACGCTCCTCAGAGTCGTTGGCCGCAAGTGCTGACCTCTCTGCCCAAGATGAGCGCCGGCGAAATGAGGCGAAGCGCCTTGAGCTCGCACAAGAATTGAATCGCCATTTGAGCAATCGAGACCTGTTGCTTGATGTCCGAGAAGGGGAAGGAGATTACCACGGTTCGCTTTCGCTCCAAATCGACCGCTTAAGTGTGCTTGACATTACTCCGCAGAGAGCACAGGACGCAGGTGTTTGCCCAGTATGCGAACAACAGATGCCGTATTCAGATGCGACAGTCGATGCCCTCAACTCCAGTCTCCATACATTGCGTGATGAACTTGAGGCAGTAGAATCTAGACGACCTAAGCGGCAGCATGCATTGCGCGAAGTGGGCGAGGAGATCGAACGGGTCCGGCGAGAACTAAGCGCCGTTGACACGGTCATGTCTGGGCTTGTCGTGTCTGATCTCAATATGAACCCGAGCGCCCTCAGGGAGTCACAGCAGTTCGTTCGCGGGCGAATCGATGCCACTCTAAGCAGACTGCAGAGCCGAGACGTCGATGCGATCGCAAAACTACGAGTTGCTCGAGACCAAGCGAAGGCCCTCGTAGAAGCTCTTGAAGCAGAACTTGACGGTGGTGAAGCCCGAGAGCAATTGACTTCTCGTCTGAATGCGCTGAGCACGATACTGGGCAAATACAGCAAGAGGCTTAACCTCGAGCAGGCTGGATCGCCGATACGCCTCGACATAAATCAACTTACGATCGTTGTAGACACTGAGGATGGACCTCTTCCACTGCCCAATATTGGAAGCGGGGAGAACTGGGTCGGGTATCACGTCGCTGCCCATCTGGCTCTACACGAGTTTTTCTTGATGCAACATCGTCCCGTGCCTAGGTTCCTCATGTTGGATCAACCTAGCAAAGCACACTTCCAATCCGACCGGCCACGCAGCACGGACGATGAATTTTTGGATCCAGATCGCGAATCCGTTCGTAATATGTTCAAACTGTTTGTCCAGTACGTTGAAGAGCTCAAGGGACAAATACAGGTCATTGTCATCGATCATGCCGACTACGATGACGACTGGTTTAAACGATCTGTAGTTTATAACTGGCGAAACGGCAAGACGCTCATCCCAGCTGACTGGCTCTCTTCAGAAGCACGCATGATCGTCAATGAGACGAACTAGCTGCAGTTTTCAATACGCCTTCGTCGACAGTATCCGCCTGTGGCTCATGGGCTACAGAGATCAACCGAATCCAGCCGCCCCTCACACCTGGTACATTCCTTGCCAAACAGCTTTTGAGTGCTCCGCCGCGAGGCCACCCCCATCGTGGGAGTCTCGGCACCCGCGTTGTCTCGTATCCGCCCCCGCCGAGGTGGCCGCCCCGTTTTCGTGACATCATTCCCGAGGACGAGCGAACAGGAGGCATGACCGTGGGACCCAGTACTGGCACCAAAGTTAACCCCACCGCCTTCCGCGGCACGCTCGGGCTGGCGCTGGCCATGGGCATGGGACGGTTCTTCTATACCCCTGCCTTGCCACTCATGGTCGCGGCCCTGCACTGGAGCTCGGCACCGGGGGCCTGGATCGCGACCGCGAACTATGTGGGTTATTTCTTCGGGTGCCTGGTCATTGCCCGTGGCTGGGTGGATCCCGACCGCGTCACCTACCGAGTCGCTCTCGTCGCCTCCACCCTGTGCCTGTTCGCCGTGCCGGTGAGCGAAAGTCTCGCGTGGCAGGGTGTGGTGCGCACTCTCGCGGGCGTGGCCTCAGGCCTCATCTTCGTCTCTATCACCGGGCGCATCCCGTTCGTGGCCCGCCGGCCTCTGGATTCCGGTGTCGTCTATGCCGGTGTGGGCACCGGCATCCTCATCTCCGGGGCCATCGTTTTGGCCGCCAGCAGTGTCCTCGACTGGCGCGGGCTCTGGCTGGTCTGCGCTCTCATCAGCGCCGTGTTCACTCTCATCGCCTGGAACTGGCCTCTGCCTGCCCGCAATGAAGACAACAGCCAACCCGCGCAGACCACTTCCTCACACACGCAAGCAACAGATGCCCCTGTCACCCCGAACCGCCGCCGAGCCTTGACCTCCCTCACCGCGGGCCACTTCTTCCAGGGCGCCGGCTACATCATCATCGGCACCTACCTGGTCGTTCTGGCCGAGCCTGTCTTCGGCGAGAGCGCGGCCGCATCGACCTGGATCGTCGCTGGTGCGGCGACCGCGGTCTCACCTCTGATCTGGTCCAAGGTCGCTGCCCACATCGGCACTCGCCGAGGGCTTGCCCTGTGCTATTCGCTGCAGGTCGGCGGGGCCGTCCTCGCCGTCTTCGCCACCAATCCCATCCTGCTCTTCGTCTCCGCAATCCTCTTCGGCGGAACCTTCATCGGGGTGGTCATGATGGTCATCGGGGCGGGCACGCAGATGGGCATCTTCGCCGCGGCCGCGAAGCTGATGACCTGGTACAGCCTCGGCCAGATCGCCGGCCCCGCACTTGTGGCCCTCGCCCTGAGCGAGACCATCATAGGCAGTTTCATCGCGGCCGCGATCCTTCTGGCTCTGGGCATGGGACTGACCCTGTTCGGTGCGCTGAGCGGCACCACCGAGAAGTGACGCCGAGGTGGCCCTTACCTCCCGTACCCACCCAACGACATCTGTTGCCGCCTCCCCGCTATGATTGAAACGGCAGGCTAAGTACTGATCACACCGAGGGAGACGCACCGCGATGGCGAAGCTGAAGAAGATGGTCTCGGCAGTAGGGTCTATCAAAGACCTCAACAGCGCCCGAGCCGAGTTCGATGATGCCTCCCGCATCCTGCCCGACGAGGCGATCTACCCACCCGACGAGATCCGCCCGGGCAGCACCGATGCTCGCACGCTTCTGCTGCGGATCACACATCCCGGTCAAGCTCAGGAGACCACCAGTCAGGGTGACACCTTCACCATCATCCATATCCCAGCGACCAATGACTTCGCCGCCGTGATGACGCTCAACCCTTCGGCGCAGATCGAATCAGGACTGACCTTCGCTTCCATCGCCGATGAAGGCGGACTGCAGGTCGTTGTCGCCATGGTCGAAGACATCCTCGGCGCACGCATCGATCACGTGGCCGAACTCGAATCAGCGGCGCTGGGCCAGGTCATCACCGAACTCGGCGGCCTTCCCGTCTACAGCCGCGCTGCATTCTCTGCAGGTGGTAGCGACTTCATCGAGGGCACCAACCATCTCACTGCCGATACTGCGGGTATCTTCACCACGGCTGATCCGATCGACGACGCCGGACAGACACGCACCCGCAATCAGCGCGCCGCACTGCGCGCCCTCATCCAGGCCCTCAAGACTGGCGGCTTGGCTAAGGATCCCAATAAGGGTGCGACTGTGCTCGGCCATTTCGCCAGCGGCATTCACCACGATGCGGGACTGACGACCCTGGAGCTCGGCAAGATCGCCAACAGCCTCCGCCAGCTCGAATCAGAAGACATCGCTGTGGTAACCATCCCCACGACGTCGCGCCGAGCAGACGATGGCACCGTCATCATCGACTTCGATGCCGAAGCCATGCCTGCGTTCAAGGACGCACTGACCGGCCAGGACCTGCCTGACTTCTTCCGATACCTCGTATCACTGGGGTATTGACCCTATTGCTTGCGCATGATGAACACGGTCACCGAGCTGCCTGCGATGTCGATGTTGAGCTCGTTGTCGTCAGCGCCCGGGCTCGCTGACGCACTGGCGCTACCGGTCTTCGTCGGGCCACTGTAAGGGATCGAGTCCGGCAGAGGATTGGCCGGAATCACCTTCGTCGCGCTCTTCGCATCGTTGGATGGCCCATACACCTGGGAGGCTTTGTCCACTGAGAATCCTGACGGCATCTTCAATGTAACCGGATTGCCACCAACATCTGCGGCGTCGTTGGCGTTGATGATCGTCGTCACGAGCGTCTTCCCCTTGTCCTTCGACACGGTGTAGGCGCTCGTATTGCCGCCGCCTTTCACCGAGGTCTTGGTGAACGTTCCCCCGATGCTCGGGACGACGAGCCTGAGCCCCAGCATATTAGGGCGGGGAACGAATGTATCGGATTGTTGTCCGTGATCGGCTGGGTCGCAGATAAGGGACATCGGCGCTCCCCCGTTGCACGCGCCCAGCATGGAGTGCATCGCCATCCGTTCCACGCCAAGCTGCGCTGCGTAGAGCGTGTAGTCGGCTGCCCACAGAGCAGAAGCGTTGGTCAATGAGGTGTCGTTCGTTCCGGGGCAACTCGTAGGTCCGGTTTCTTCCAACCACAGAGGCAGATCAGCCGCATCGGCCTTTTCCTTGCCGATACCTATATTCTTCTTCGCTGACTTCTTCGCCAAGGGATCAATGAGATTCTCTGCTTGAGGTCCACGTCCGGGCACCTGACCGGAATCGCACTCTGGGAGCTGGTACCAGTGCTGCGAGAGCGCGGTCTTGTTCTTGACATCTGAATCGGCAAATGCGTCCATCCACGCGCCGTCATAAACGTCAGGACCGATGATGGGCGCGTCAGGTCGCTTCGCATGGATCGCTTTCGCATACGCTTCGAGCTGTTTGACGTACTTCTCTTTGTTCCACCCTTTGCCTCGAACCGCCCCGTTGGGCACATCCTTCACCGAGTACCCATTCGGCTCGTTTCCAATGGCCAGACCAACCAAGGAATCGCCGAGGATGTCGACCGCGTGTGCGGCCATGTCGGCTCCCCTTGCCGGATCGTAAATACCTAACGGGATTCCGAGGGTGACCGTGGAGCCCGTGGAATCGACAAGTTTCTTCAGTCGCTTGATGTCGTCGGGAGTGATCGTGGTCTTCTCAGACTGCTTCGGCTTCTCCCCCTTAGACGTCCAGAATGTACGGCGGTCCAGAGCATTGCCTCCGAAACGGAGCGCAGGTGAACCGAGAGATTTCAGTTGCTCCTCGAGGTTGGATGAGCCTGGGTCCAGCCGAGGATCGGCCAAGTCGGTTGTTTCGAAGGAGATACCCACATTCTCTGAGGAGATTCGAGGCCCAAGCCGTTCACCGGTCGCAGTGATAGCGGACGCCTCGCCGGTGGTTGCGTCGGCAAATGACTGCTCGAATTCGGTAGGAGTAGGATTCGGTTCCGCGGTCTGTTCCGACGAAGGCGATGGTCCATCGGAATCGGATCCTGTGCACCCTGCCAAAAGGAGGGCGAGCGCAAAGACGCTCCCCTGGATACTTCGCCTGATGTCCACTGCAATAACTTTGCTTTGTTCCCTCGGAATCAACAATTGGTCAAGTCTGGCGCCGATTTTCGCCTCTACTATTTCACTGAGTGTTCGTCGAAGACGTCCCCGTGGTCGCTACAAGTTCGAGAATGCTTTGCACAATCGATCTGTAGTCTTCGTCGCGGTAGTGGAACGGTTGCGGACCCCATTTGTGTTCTCTATTGATCCGGACCTGACTGCTAGTCTTTGTTACTGTTGAAGCGACCAGCGACTGGGAAACACTGCGGTATCGGACATAGTCTGCGTTTGCGGCCGCAGCTCTATCCGCATATTCTTCTGCTTCTGTCGGACGAACGTGTCGCAAGTTGGTCAGTGCTTCAGCGATCCCTTGCCCGCGAGACAGACCGCGGCTAGCTTCACGACTTCCGCGTTGTAGTCGGCGCCATTTGCGACCAATTTTGGCCAAACTATCGCTGTGCGGATGCAGGGCCCCGTCGAATGCACCGGCCCACTCAATGTCGAGCAGTATTGTCTTCTCCCACAACTCAGCGTTTTTGAGCCCCGCAATCAGTTTGCTGTACCCAGACTTCCACCGGTCGAAGTGTTCTCCCGTACCGAATTCGATTAGTCGAGCACCGTCGCGACGTGCTACACGCGCGGCACCACAAGACTCGACTTCGATCGAATTCGTCATAGTCGTACCGTCGGGGAACTTCCAGAATCCTCGTCGTTCATCGACCAAGTCGAGAAGGACAACGTCGAGGTCCCTAGCGTTCTTAACGATCCTCTCAATGCCGCTCCCCTTGAGGTCACTGCTGACCATTCGCTTCTGGAACGCGGAGGTCAGGTCGCTGAGATCGATTCCGGCTGTCCCATGCGGAGACTCCAGGCTCGTCACCGAGTGCCTGGCTACGTAAGCGACGACCTCAGCTTCGGGCATTAACTCCGCCGTATCACGGCTCACACAGGAACCAAAGATTGCGATCTTCATCGGTTCGAATCCTGATGGACGGCAGACGTTTCATCTTCCTGCCGCAAGCGCTGCCGCTCCTCATATCGCTCGTCGGCGATCTTGCGCGCGCGAGAAGCGAGTCTGCGGCCAGTGAAGTCATCGGCAGCGGCAACCGACGATGCGCGATCATTTGGATTTGCTGCCCTCAACACGACTCTGCTCTTCCTGGGATTCAGCCGCAACGGAGGCGAATCGGTAATTCGTGGGGCGCTCACCGCCTGAGAGGCAGGTTTGGGCAACGACGGGAACTTGGCCTTCGGCATCTCAGCGTCGAAGGTTTTCGGCCAGACCTGTTCTTCGGCAGCAGCCAGCATCGGAGTCGGAGTCTCTTCGACTACGACCGTGTCCTGGCGCTTCACATGGCGGGCCCGAGCGGCCTTCTTCTTAGACGGGCGCGCTGCATGCCGCGGGATGGGATTCTTGATGAGTTCGGGCTCGAGGATATTGATCTCTTCTTTGACGGCGTTACTCATCACATCGGCGAGGAGTTTGTCCGCGATATCTTCCTTGCCCTTGGCAACATTCCACGCCCACCACCGGTATTTCTCAGCGACAGCCTCGGCAGGACCGTTCATGAGGATCTCACCTCGGTGCATCCACACTGCGCGGGTACACAGCTCCTGAATCACTTTGGCGGCATGGTTGACGAGCAGAACCGTTCCTGCCTCGGCAAGGAGTTCGTCCATCGCACGTTCGCTTCTCTCGGCGAAGGTTGCGTCACCTGTCGAGAGGGCTTCGTCGATGAGCATGATCTTCGGCCGAGCCGCCAAAGCGATGGCGAAGCGCAACCTAGCGCCCATCCCCGACGAATACGTGCCCATAGGTCGGTGAATCGCAGCTCCCAATGCTGACAGCTCGACCACGTAGTCAAAGGCATCTTCGGCTTCTTCGGGCGAGAGCCCCATCGCAAGGCACCCAAGGCGCACATTCTCACTGCCGGACAAAGCTGGCTGGAGCGCCGCACTGACGCCGAGCAGGAGGGGTTGGTAACGAACCAGGATACGGCCTCTGTCGGGCTGCTCGACGCCAGCGACATTGCGGAGGAACGTCGACTTGCCTGAGCCATTAGCTCCGACGATACCGACCATCTCCCCCTCGCGCGCGACGAAGTTCACTCCTCTCAAAGCGCGGACAGTCGTCTGGCCTGCGCGTCCGGCGACTGCGTTGGAAAGTCGACGCAGCCCCGTAGCCCGTTGGCTCGGATCGTTGGTATTGACCGTGTACCGGACTTGGACGTTCTCCGCGATGATATTCGGTTCCTGGATTTCAGAGTCGACCATAGTTCTCCTCCCCTCTCCAGAAGAACAGGAAGCCGACGATGAGGAGGCCAAAGGCCCAGACCGCGCCGACGATCCACATCTTCGGATCCGAATCGACCCCGTAGAGCAGTGAATTGCGCACAAGTGTCAGATAGGCGTGCATCGGGTTGTACTGCATTGCCTCCAAGAGCGCCGGGTGACTTCCCAATCGGTCTTCGATGGAGAAGAACACCCCCGATCCGTAGAGCCAGAATCGGCTGACAATCGACATGAAGTTGGTGAGGTCCGGGATCTTGTGACCAAGACGCGCAAGTAAACAGGCGAGACCGACGTTGAAGAATGTCTGCAGAACAATGACAGGGATGACCAGAATGACTCGCCAGGTGATCACTTCAAGTGGGGGCACGACAGCGAGCACGATGACCATGACGAGCAAAGTCGGCATGAAGTCAAGGAAATTACGAACTACCGTGGAGATCGGAAGCGCGGCACGCGGGAATTGGAATCCCTTAATCATGGACGCACCGGATCGGATCGACCCGGTTCCGCCGGTCATGCACTTGCCTGTATAGCCGAAGACGAACACCCCGATAACGAGGAATCCGACGAAATTGTCGATTCCACGTGAGGTCTGCAGGATGAATCCGAAGACGAACCAGTAAGCGAGCACTGACAGCAGGGGATTGAGGAACAGCCAGCCGTATCCGAGTAAGTTCTTCCGCGTCGAGCTCGACATCTTGGCTCGAGACTCGGCGATGATGAAATGCCGGCGGTTCCACAAGGCGGCGAGGTAGCTGCTCAGGCTCGTCCGTCGACCAACGGGCACGAGGCCTTCACTCGACACGGACGGGATCGAACTCAGCCCAAGGGGGTTCTTCGCCTCACTCATCGCGCATCACTCCCCACGATTTGAGAATAGACCTGCCCATATCGTCGTCCGATTTCCTTCCACCTGAGCGTTGCAAGAACGTGTGCTCGTCCATTGTCCCCGAATCTTGCCCTCGCTGGGTCATCAGAGGCGAGCTCGGACAACAGTTCCGCGAGTTTCTGCGGGCTCTCCGGCGGTGTCCACAAACCTGCGCTGTCCGGAACCAGTTCACGCAGTGCCGGAAGGTCGGAGATGACAACTGGCCGCGCAAGACCCATCGCTTCGATCGGCTTGATCGGAGTGACCAGACGACAGACCGGCTCGTCCTTGCGCGGTACGACGATGGCGTCGAGGGCGAGTTGGTACTCAATTGCCTGAGCTTGAGAGACCCGACCGGTGAAGACTGCGTTCTCACCCAGAACTGCTGCACGCTCCCGCAGATCCGGCAGAGCGACACCGTCGCCGGCGATGAGGAGACGCAGATCCGTGCCCTGGCTCCGAGCCAGGACGACGGCATCGACGAGGTCGTCGAGGCCCTCATAGCCGACGATTGACGCCGCCGTTCCGACCCAGACCCCGTCGTCGGGCAGGCCGAGGCTTCTTCTCACTTCGGCCGGAGTGCGGGTGACATCAGTATCGACGACGGCTTCGGAGACCGAATTCGGAATGAGTGTGATGGTTTCAGCCGGCACTCCCCCGGCGATCAGGTGCGCACGCATCGTCTCGCCCAGAGTGATGACAGCGTCGGCAGCCGATGCGACTTCGATCTCCTTGGCCCGCATGAGCGCGAAGCGCTGACTGTCCCTCCGCGCAGAACGCTCTTCCTGGTTGCTACCTGCAGCCGCCCATGTCTCTTCCAGGACACCGCGGACTTCGTAGACCCACGGCAGGTCCGCTGCAGCCGCCGCCGCTCCAACAGCCAAGCCGTTGACGTAATGCGTTGTCGTGTGAAGGACCTGAGCACCACGTTGGTGCGCTTCTCCAGCGATGCGATTCGCCTGCTCGCTCAGCCGTTCGGATGGCGTGGGACGGGGTCTCAACGGCACATCACGGATGTACTCGACACCATCGATGACCTCGACCGGCCCCTGGCTCAAGCGACCGACGGTCACGGGATACGACGGGCGCGTGATCGCAGCCGCTTGATGGCCGGCCTCCGACAGAGTGGTGAGGATGGCATGTGACCGGTACGCATAGCCGGAGCGGGTATGCGGCAAGGAATTCGTCAGCACATGCAGCGCCGTCGGATGCTGACTTCGGTCATGATCCGCATGGCCGCGTATCCGACGAGCCGTGATATGGCTCGAAACCTCGGGCCACCATTGAGGTTGCAGACACTGTCGTTCATCGATCAGTCGTGTCCGGCGTGCGCCGTCGGGCAGAATTGCGATGGCTTCGTCGATGTGTCCCTTGGTCCACTCGATACGTGAGCTCAGAGCGCGGGCACCGGCGACAGCAGCAGCGATCGATTCGGCTTCGTCGAGGAGTCCCAGATTGAGTGCGATTTCGCCGAGTAGGCGTGACGTCGAGGGAGAACCTGCGACCAATGACTTCGCCACCGTCTCTTGTCCGAGCAGCCACGCAGATGCCGCCCGACTGGCGTCGCCCGGCAAGCGTCCGAGCGTGTGTCCGACGAAACGCGAGGCAGGGCCCGGCAGGCGACGTGCCAACTGCATACCGAAGAACACGCGGTCATCGTTGATGTGTCCGACCGTCGTCACAACGACGTTTGTCAGCTGTCGGGCGAGGAAGCGCAGGTTCACGAGACCACCTGCTCGAGGACGCGTTCGTAAGTGCGCCCCATTGCGGCGGCCGAAGCATGTCGAACCACCCAGTCGCGCGGGTTCTGATCTCCAGGCGGATTCGATCCGAACTCCTCACCGGCTTCGACTCGTTCTATCATCCTCGACATCGCCGCTGCTACGGAATCGACATCACCGGGAACCGCGACTTCTCCCGCCGCGGTCTGCGTGATGATGTCGGCGGCCTCACCGGCGACGACGCCGAGGACAGGAATTCGACGGGCCATCAACGAATAGAGCTTCGACGGGACTGTGCATTGATAGGAATCGAGGGAGCTGAGGCTGACCAATCCGGCATCTGCCCATTCCCAGTGGGCAGCGAGTTCGGCGCCTGCGATCTGGGGATGGAATTCGACCGGCACCCCATACGCCGCGGCTGTGGTTTTGAGCTCGCCGGTATCGACGCCGCCACCGACGATGCGCAGTCGCACACCTTCAGTGCGGGCCAAGGCGCGAACCGCGGTGCTGAGATCCTGGGATCGACCGACAGTGCCCACGTACAGCAGGTTGAGCCCTCGGCGATCGGCAGAAGTCGTGCCCTTGACGACGTCGCCGGCGGTGCCCGTCTCATCTGGGACAGGGACAACGGGGATCGCACCCGTGGCGGTCAGGCCGGACGCGCCTTCCAACTCCGCCGGTGAGACTCCACTGCGAACGACCTCGGCGGTCACTCCACGCTGTTCCAGGCGACGTTTGAAACCTTCAGTAGTGACGACGACGACCGCCGCACGCCGTTGGGCACGAGTGAGCAGGTCCGGCAGAAGTCGATGCTCGAGGCCGCGTGTCAGCGTCACGGGAAGATATCGCCCGACCGCTCCCGTCACCAAGTTCATTTCCGAAATGAGGTCCGGCCACGCATCGCGCACTTCAGCGACATGCGGCACTCGCAGCAGTCGCGACAGGGTGTCGCCCGCCAGCAGAAACGGCAGTGCCGGAGTCGTGGAGACGATGACGTCGGGACGCATTCTGCCCCGCAGCCGGTCAATGACAGCCGACATCGCACCCGTCGCCGATACCGTCTGATCGAGCAGCTGACGAGCCATCGACGATCCACTGTGCAGGTACGGCACGCGAAGGATCCGCTCACCGTCGACGCCGGTGTCCCATGTGCCGCCGAGGCGCACGTCGACTCGACGACGGCCCCGCCCGACCTTCGATCCGAAGAACCCGTTGCGGTCGGAATACGGGTAATGGGGATGCGGTGCCACCGTGATGACATCGTGTCCGGCAGCGCGCAGGTGGTCGACGAGAATCCGCCACCGTCGCTGCGGTGCACCGACCTCGGGATAGCAATAATGGCTGAGCAGAACGATTCTCATGCGGTCATCGTCTCTTTCAGCGCCCGTCGCCGTAGCCACAGCGGCAACAGCGCGTAGAGGGCGAGCAATCCGACCCAGAACACATGGGCCGGGTACGTCGTCGCCGTATTTCCGCTGATGAGAGTCGGGACAGCCATAATGCAGGCAAGGACACTCAGCGCGGCGTGGAAGAGCGAAACGGAACTGTGTGGCCAGCCCGCCTGCTGGATCTGCTGATAGATATGTTCACGATGAGGCAAGAGAATATTCTCTCCCCGAAACAGCCGTAGGACCAAAGTGAGTCCGACGTCGAAGAAGACGAAGATCATCGGTGCGATGATGACGACGATCGGGATGCCTTGGACGAACAGCCACACCGCGAGAGCGAAGACGGCCGCTCCGATCCCGTAGCTTCCCGTGTCTCCGAGGAACGCCTTGGCCCGACCGAGGTTGAACGGGAGGAACCCGACAGCAGCACCAGCCAACGCCAGAGCCAGCAGAGCGATATCGTTCTCTCCTACCCAGGAACCGACGAAGGCGAACCATCCGGCCGTGACGATGGTCCATTCGGTGACATAGCCATTGAGTCCGTCGACGAAGTTCACAGCGTTGACCGTGGTCACTCCGATGACAGCGAAGGCGATCACGTGGGCGATTCCCTGGGTGGAGAACATCGCGATGATCGCGCTGAACAGCAGAGCCAGGATGACCTGTCCGATCAGTCGCCCGGCAGGGCGCAGGGAGTCGAGGTCGTCGCTCATCCCGATGGCCGAATAGCACCAGGTGAGGACCAGGAAACCGATCGCCAGGAGCACGCCGCCGAGACCGAAGACCCCGTCTTCGCTGACGCTCCAGACCATGGCGAGAATCGTGGCCACGGTGATACCGCAGCCGATGGCGATTCCCCCGCCGCGTACGGTCGACAGCGTATGCGAGGAGCGATGAGAAGGGACATCAACGACCCCCGCTCGACGCAGCAGCGGAAAGGCCATGAGGGCGCTGAGAACCGTGACCACCGCGGCCACAACCAGGATCACCAGCGACTGCAGAGCCATCAGAGGCCGACTCCGGTGTCATGGGGGTCTGCGCCTGACTCGGGGGTTCTTGACGTTGTCGCTGCCGGCTCGATGGCCTCCGTCGCGTCACAGGTGGTCGGTGCCGGCTCGGAGTCGAGGAGACGCGTCAGGTGCTCTTCGAGGCCCGACCTGTGAGTGAAAACCCGCGGGTCACGTGATTCGGCGACCAGGGCACCGAGTTTCTCAAGATCGATCGGAGCGATCGGCACCTGAGTGATCAGCGGATGGTTGGGGCGGCTGTCGACCTCACCGGGCGACAGAAGGGCTTCAGTCAGCTTCTCCCCCGGGCGCAGGCCCGTGTAGACGATCTGCGCATCGCTGCGACCTGACAGCGCGATCACTCTCTTGGCGAGGGCCGCGATGCGGATCGGTTCGCCCATGTCAAGGACCAAGGTCTCTCCAGGGCCGCCGATCGCTGCGGCCTGAAGGACGAGTTCACAGGCCTCATCGGCGGTCATGAAGTACCGGGTGACCTCGGGATCGGTGACTGTGACGGGGTCTCCGGCCGCCACCTGGGCCACAAAGGTCTCGAGTACGGACCCCCGGGATCCGAGCACATTCCCGAACCGCACCGACATATAACGTCGCCCGGTTGCGGCTGCCACAGAGGCGATCGCCCGTTCGATGGAGAACTTCGTCCGCCCCAGCACTGAGGTCGCACCAGCGGCTTTGTCGGTGGAGATGTGGACGAAGGAATCGACGTCGTGAGCCACGGCCGCGTTGAGCAGGTCGAGGCTGGCTCCGATGTTGGTGCGCACGGCCTGCTCCGGGAAACGCTCAAGGAAAGTCAGGTGTTTGAGAGCCGCGGCGTGGAAGATGATGTCCGGCTTCGCCTCGGCGACGAGGGCATCGATGAATGGCGGATCTCGCAGGTCTCCGAGGACGAGGTCATCACTGGTCAGAAGGGCTGACCCCTCGAGACCGAGCTCAGTGGCGTGCAGGCCGGATTCGTCCCGGTCGGTCATGATGAGTCGGGCCGGATCGAACCGGGCGACCTGACGGCACAGCTGTGAACCGATGGAGCCGCCTGCACCGGTGACGAGGACGACCTTGTCGGTGATCGCCGAAGCGATGTCGTCGATATTCGTCGAGATCGGTTTGCGTCCGATGAGGTCTTCGAGACTGACATCCCGAAAGCTTCGGTGACGCAGGTCGGCGACATCATGGACGTCAGGCTCGGGACGTGCCAACGCGGAGTCCGAGAGTTTCGGCATGATCTTGATCTCGACCGGCCGGGATTCGAGATTCGACGCGATCCGGGAGAGCTCTTCGGGCGGCAGGTCAGCGATCGCAATGATAACGGCCCCGGCGCCGGTGCGATCGACATGGATGGCGATGTCGGAGATCGGCCCGAGCACGCGGATTCCGTTGTAGCGCAGATGCCGCTTGGCCGGGTCATCGTCGAGGATGCCGACAGCGACGAACTCATTGTGAGTATCCTGGGCGATCATATCGAGAGCGAGCATGCCCTGGTTTCCCGCGCCGACGACGATTGTGGGCCGGGACGCACCGGACGTGGTGAGGCTGCGTTGCCTCAAGTTGCGACGAATCCAGTTCTCGAGGCTCTTGACCACGACCATGAGCGCTCCCGCTGTAATGGGGACGCTGGTCGGGATGAGCAGTCTACTGGCGAAGGCGAATTCGGCCACCCACATGATTCCGACGCCCAGAGCAACCGTTCCCACGATTGCTGCGAACTGATCGGTCGAACCACGTCGGTAGCGACCGCGGTAGATCGCCAGGGGCCCGCCGATGACGAAGACGATCAGACCAACCGCCGAACAGACGAGCATTCCCGGCACATTGACGAGAGACGCATGGAAGTCGTACCTCACGAGCGTCATCGATGCGACGAGGAACGCGAAGACGAGACCATCGATGAGTGACAGAGCCATGGCTCTGCCGTGCCGCCTCATTGGGGTCCGTGAGGGAATGGGCCCTGTGTTGCTTCCCACTGTCCTCTTTTCCCTCGTCTTACATGGCTTGGTTCAACCCAGTCTACGATTGCGCCGTGTACATCTCGCGGCAGCCGACCGAGCTTCTTGCAACCTCTTGATTGTACTATTGGGCTTGTCAGCTTCCACACAGGGAGACTGCTAAAAGCGTTAAGAAATGGTTTCATTTCGGTTGCCCCACTGCAAGTAGAGTCGGGTATATCCCGTTACGCTCGCGCTTACTTGAACCGGGTCTCTGCGAAACAGGACTTTGCGCGATTCTGATCAGGTCGAAAGGATCCGACTGTGCCTCAAACCCCTCTTCGCACATTGCGGGCCGGTCTCTGGCATCTGCGCCACGGCGGCCCAGCTCAATTCTCAAAGTGGAGGCGCCGTCGAAATCTTCACCAAGGAGTTGCCGACGGGCGGACGACCGATCAGCTCACTGCGGACAATCTGCTAGAGGCGTTTCCTGCAGCTCCGAATTCCGATCGTCGGCCTGTGTTCGACGATCTCAGAGTTGGCACCATCCTCGACGAGTTCTCAGCGGAGAGCTTCGGTTACGAATGGGCGATTGTCCCCCTGAAACGCGATGGCTGGAAATCGCAGTTGGGCTCGGTCGACTTCGTCTTCATCGAATCAGCATGGAATGGCAATGGTGGGGACTGGAAGTTCAAGCTCACTGGCACCGCCGGACCAAGCCCCGAGGTTGTCGAACTGCTGGCGGAGTGTCGTCATCGCAAAATCCCAACAGTCTTCTGGAACAAGGAGGATCCCCCGCACTTCGAGGATTTCCTGCCCCTGGCCGAACTCTGTGATGTCGTCTTCACGAGCGATGTCCGGCTCATCCCCGAGTATCAAGCCAAACTGGGTCATGATCGAGTCGCAGCGTTACCGTTCGCGGCTCAGCCGGCGATCCACAATCCTTCGCGGCCAGCGTACAATTTCGCCGCCCGGGACATTGCATTTGCGGGGATGTACTTCGCACACAAGTTCCCCGAGCGCCGCCAGCAGATGGACCTTCTCCTCGGTGCCGCAGCCGCCGTCTCGGGCCGAATGCAACACGGACTCGAGATCTTCTCCCGTTTCCTCGGCGAGGATGAACGGTATCAATTCCCGGGCGCGTTGGCCGAGCACGTAGTCGGGTCCCTGCCGTACCGGAACCTGCTGACGGCTTACAAATATTTCAAAGTGTTCCTCAACGTCAACTCCGTGGTCGACTCGCCCAGTATGTGTGCTCGACGCATCTTCGAGATCACAGCGGCAGGAACTCCCGTAGTGACGACACCGAGCGCAGCGACGAAGGCGTTCTTCCCGATAGACGAAGTTGCTCAGCCAGAGACCAAGGAAGATGCAGAATTCGTGCTCCGCTCCCTCGTACGCAGCAAAGAGTTGCGGGATCGAACCGTACACAAAGCTCAGCGGCGCATTTGGGCAGAGCACACGTATACCCATAGAGCTATATCCGTTATGGATGCACTTGCCATCGACCACACGGACCCGATAAGCGCCTCGGTATCGGCAGTCGTTTCGACCAACCGGCCTCAGCACCTCGAGAAGATCATCTCAACGCACGCTCAGCAAACTCATGCCAACCGGGAACTCGTCCTTGTCGCCCACGGTTTCACAGTCCCTACGGATTTCGCTCGACGCGCTACCGACTCCGGAATCGAGAACTTCCAGATCCTTGAGGTCGACTCAACCGAATCGCTCGGCGAGTGCCTCAACCGCGGCATATCGGCGGCTGGAGGCGACGTCATCGCCAAGATGGACGATGACGATATCTACGGCGCGCACTACCTTTCCGATCAGCTGGCCGCACTTCGGTACTCGGGCGCAGACCTCGTCGGGAAACAAGCACACTACCTCTACCTCACGTCCCGCGATATCGGGCTCATCGTAAATAAGAGTGTAGAACCGGTCTGAAACCACCGGACTCAAGTAGGCACCTCGCGATGTAATGAGTCAGGTTACGAAACCCGAGTGCCGATCCTCGAAGGTGCTCGAGCCGACCATTG
>NZ_FXZB01000030.1 GCF_900169065.1 Brevibacterium aurantiacum
GTTTGAGGGCAGAAGTGGTTCGATCTTCTCCCACTGCTCATCAGTGAAGACTCGGTGTCGTTGCTGTGTAGTCACGTCTCCACCGTGCCAGTCCTGGAATGGTCAATAAAGGAGACACGCCCTAGAACCAGAGTCGTGTCGGGTCTGTGATTCAAGAGCGGCGATCCCACCGGTCTTGTAGTGCTGGTGCCAGCGTTGCAGGGTGCGCAAGCCGAGACCGGTGTCTTGGGCCAGAGTTGTCAGAGCGATGTCGTCTTCAACGTGGAGCCGAAGGATGCGCCACTTCTCCGGCCCGTCCATCTCACACCGGCTCCGCCAGTGTGTCGTGAGTGCCGGCGGCCTGACGGTGTCGATACAAAGTCGCTCTTGACCAGCCCACCAAGCGTGCCGCGTCTTCAGCAGTGCGTCCTTTGGCGCGGGCGTCTTCAGCGATAGAGAGCTTCTGGGCGATCTCGTCCGGGTCTACCGGCGGCCGCCCGAACTTGGTGCCGTTCTGCTTAGCTGCGGCAATGCCTGCATTGACGCGTTCAGTGATGAGTTCACGCTCATACTCGGCCAGGGTAGCGAGCATTCCCAACATCATCCGACCCGATGAAGTCTCAGGGTCGATGTTGTCCGAAACGGAACGGACCTTCACTCCCTGGTCTCGGAGATGGTTCACGGTTGCCAGAACGTCCAGGAGTGAGCGGCCGAGCCGGTCGATGCGCCACACGACGACAGTGTCGCCGTCTTCGGCATAGTCGAGCAGCCGCCTCATTCCAGGTCGCTGTTTCGCCGTCTTACTCCCAGAGGTCACATCTGAGAACACATCTCGTTTCTGGACTCCCGCACCGACGAGTGCATCGAGTTGGAGCTGCGCATCTTGGCCAGCAGTACTGACCCGCGTGTATCCCAGAAGCCTCATGTCTTAAGAATGCCTCATAAATCCCAAGAAGTCACGACTCTAAGACACTCTGCGTCAAGACGAGTTAGCAAGACAGATCGCACCCCGTGAGTACGCGACTGAGCTGAAGTCTGTGAGTTGCAGAGGTAGATGGCGGTCCTTTTACAGACCAAAATGGCAGCTCTGTTGGCCAAGTCCCTCCGCTGCGTATCGAGACTACCTAGTGCGGTGACGCCTCGATGCGTTGAGGGTCAAACGAGAGTGGTCCAGTAGTCCCAGAAGCGGTTGGCGATCAGAACGATGATGAGGAGGAACCAGCCAGTCAGGATCGCTCCCCGGTATTCATTGACCAGAGTGATCCACTTTTGTCCCTTGCTCAAGGATCTGAGGTTTCGGGTAGTGGCGTACCAAAAGATGGGGATCGTCACTGCCCACACTGCCATGCAGTAAGGACACAGTGCCCCGATGACGTACAGACTCTGATAAATCAACCAATGCACGAATACGACCGCGAACGTTACACCGATCTGAATGGTGCCCCAATACCAGGCTGTGTATCGCCCTCCAGCGAGAAGACCTGTGCCGATAGCTGCGACGATGGCGAAACCTGCGACGCCGATGATCGGGTTCGGGACACCAAAAGCGGCGGCTTGCGGAGTCCCCATTACCGACCCGCAGGAAAGGATCGGGTTGACGTTGCAGCTGGGGATGTAATCCGGATTGGCTGCTAGTGTCATCTTCTCCACCAGCAAGACCACAGCCGCTATCAACCCGATGAGCCCGCCGACGACGAACAATGCTCCCAGGCCACGAGACGACTTAAACGCGGTTTCTTGTGTCTCCCTGTTGTTGCCAGTCTCAGTCTTCGAGGGCAGCATCGAAGGCTTCCTTTAGGTCAGTGACGCTTTCGGGTTGGAGCTTCTCACCGTCGAGGAAGAACGTTGGAGTGCCGGTGACCCCGAGGGCCTGCCCGTCCTTCTGACCCTGCTCAACGCGCTCGAGTGTAGCCGGATCATCATAGGCTGCGGTGAACTGCTCCATGTTCAGGCCGAGTTCCTTAGCATAGCCGGAGAACTTTTCGCGCTGTGATGTCTCTTGGTGGCCCCATTCGTCTACCGTTTCGAACAAGCGTTGATACATGGCCTCGAACTCGCCCTGCTCGGCGGCCGCCTCGGCGGCCAGGGCAGCGTTGACGGAGTTGTTGTGCAAGGGCATGTGCCGCACGACGAAAGTGACACGGTCCCCGTATTCCTTTCGCAGATCCTCGATGACCGGATAAAGCGACAGGCAACCTTCGCACTCGAAATCTAGGAATTCCACGAACACTGCTTCGCTACCCTTAGACAGGCGGGGGCTATCGTCGCGGACCAGCAAGTCGGCGGTGTCTGCACTGGTGGGAGCAGTTTCCGGTTTGGGTTCGTTGCTGTCGTTATTGAACACCAGCAAGCCGACGAGGACGAGAGCGGCGACGCCGATCATTGCTAGGGAGATTTTCACGCTGCGGCTCAATAGTCGCTCGCTTTCACTGGGGCAGTCGAGGACGGAGTGCTTCCGTCCCGGGCATCGGACGGGTAGATACGGCGTTTCGAACGGGCGGTCCTGACGCCATTGAGGATCACGACCACCTCCGCAACCTCATGCACCAGCACGACAGCCGCGAGGCCGAGGACACCGAACAGGGCCAACGGAAAGAGCACCACAATGATTGCTAAAGCCAAGACGACGTTGGCAGTCATGATCCCTCGGCCCTTCTTGGCATGTGCAAGAGCATCGGGGATCAAGCGCAGATCGGTGCCGGTGAATGCGACATCGGCTGATTCCACTGCAGCTGCCGATCCGCTCACGCCCATTGCGACGCCAACGGTCGCCGAGGCCAAGGCGGGGGCGTCGTTGATGCCGTCCCCGATCATCACCGTCGGTACCTGAGCGGTGGAAGCGCGGATACGCTCGGCCTTGTGCTCAGGCAATTGCTCGGCATGGATCTCATCGATGCCGGCCTGAGCAGCTATCGCCTCGGCAGTACGGGCGTTATCACCGGTGAGCATCACTGTCGAGATACCCTGATCGTGCAATGCCGCAATCGCTTCAGTCGCCTCAGGGCGCAACTCATCTCTAATACCGATGATTCCACCGATCTGATCATCGACTTCGACGACGATAATGCTCATGCCCTGATCGGCTAGCTCGGCAGCCTGTGTGGTCAATCCGTGAGGGGTAATCCACCGAGGGCTGCCGACGCGCACCCTACGGCCTTCCACTGTTCCAGAGAGACCGTGTCCAGGAAGTTCTTGGACCTCAACGGCTTCCAGTCGGGTTGGTGTGGCGGCGCTGATAGCCTGCGCCAACGGGTGGGTACTCGTCGCTTCCAGTGCTGCGGCGAGATCGAGAACCTCTGCCTCCGTGTGGTCGTTACTGATGTGGGTGGCCACGACACGAGGCTCGTTGCGAGTGAGAGTGCCGGTCTTGTCGAACGCGACCCGGCGAATGGTGCCAAGCTCTTCGAACGCGGCACCAGACTTGATGACGACACCCAACTTACTCGCCGACCCGATCGCGGAGATCACCGTGACCGGCACCGCAATCGCCAACGCACACGGTGATGCTGCCACCAGAACCACGAGAGCGCGTTCGATCCAGGTACTCGGGTCGCCGACGACGAACCCAAATGCGGCAATCAGCACAGCGGCAATCAGGACGAGCGGCACCAAGGGCCGAGCGATACGATCAGCCATGCGGGCACGCTCACCTTTGTTTGCGTGTGCCTGCTCGACCAGATGCACGATCTTCGTCAACGAGTTATCACGCCCGTCTGCACTGGCCTCGATGCTGAGAGTTCCCGTGCCATTGACTGACCCGGCCAGGATTTTGTCTCCAGGGGCGACCTCGATCGGGATCGATTCTCCCGTGATCGCCGAGGTATCCACCCACGATCGACCAGAGGTCACAACTCCATCAGTGGCGACTCGCTCTCCAGCTCCGACGACTAGAACGTCGAGCTCGCGGACGTCTGCGGCCGGGATCGTCTCTTCGCCAGTCAATCGGGAGATGCGGGCAGTGTCGGGGATGAGTGAGAGCAAGGCACGCAGCCCCTGCTGTGCCCGGTCCATTGCCCGGTCTTCCAGCGCCTCGGCAACAGAGAACAAAAACGCCAACGCTGCTGCCTCTCCGATGTGGCCGAGCGCGACAGCACCGATCGCGGCAATCGTCATCAACAGCCCCACACCCAAGCGCCCGCGACCGGTGGCTGTGAACAAACGCTTCAGCGTGCCGGGCACGAATGTCCACGCGCCGGCTGCTAAGCCAAGTGCGAACACGACCAGTGCCGGAATCTCCAGACCGATCCATTGCAGAATCAGGCCAGTGGCCCACAGAAGCCCGGAGGCGACCGGCAGCGCCAGGGAGCGATCGCGCCACCACGGGGGCACCTCCTCGTGCTCAGCGACCGCGTCGGCGTCGACAGGGTCTGGGGCTGCGTCATCGGGTCCGCAGCATTCGCGGCTCACTGCAGGGCCTTCGTTACGGGGTCCTGGGGCGTGCAACACCCGGGGACGGAGCATGTCGGATTGATGCAGGGTGCGTGTTCGTCGACGGCCAGCGTCACATCCACCAGCGCCATCAGCGCGGCAGCAAGGTGGGGATCTGCGATCTCATACCGGGTCTGTCGCCCCTCTGGTTCAGCCACGACGATCCCGCAACCGCGCAGGCAGGCCAAATGATTCGACACATTCGTCCGCGACAACCCCAGATCACGTGCCAATTGCGCGGGATAGCCAGGCCGATCCAGCAGGGACAGCAAGATCCGTGACCGTGTCCCATCTGCCATGGCCCGACCCAAGCGGTTCATCACATTCACACGAGAAGCTATAGTCAGCATACAATGACTATACATCAATGACTGACCCTTCAGCGGAGGATGTTGCCGTCAATCTCGCCCATGTGAGCGACGGCGGAAGTAGCGGGAACCATGTTTCTACATAACGTAGAATAACGTCTAATAACTGTTACCTCAAGGAGGCCCCAGTGCGAGACGCGTATGCACAGCGATTCCGAATTTATGCCTTCTCCCGGTTGGCTTATGGGAGCGCTGTTCTAGCGGTCATGCTGGCCGCGATCACCGGATGCGCACCCTCCGACAAGAACGCTGGGGACTCTTCGGGATCAAATGATCAGGGGTATGTGTCAGGCACGGGGGTGATCACCCAGATTCCCGAAGCGGAACGCTCAACTCCTGTGCAGTTGGCTGGAAAAACGACGGACGGGGATGCCTTCGACTTGCAAGAATGGCAGGGCAGTCCAGTGGTATTGAACTTGTGGTACGCAGCGTGCCCACCGTGTCGAGAAGAGGCACCAGACCTTCAGGAAAGCTACGAATCGTTCCGCGAGGAGGGAGTGACCTTCCTAGGCATCAATGTCCGAGATGAAGCCCCCGCGGCCAACGCATTTGCTCGACAATTCGGCATCACTTATCCTTCCATGCTCGACAAGGAAGGTCAGGCAGTTGCGGCGTTGAGCGGTCTTCTTCCACCTCAGGCCGTACCGTCGACGGTGGTTCTCGATTCCAAAGGTCGTCCTGCTGCTCGTGTCGTCGGGATCGTCGATCGCTCGACTCTCGACGGCCTTATTTCCGATGTAATCACCAAGGACACGTGATCGCTGTGGCAACGATCGGTGAACAGTTCTCACAGATAGCAAGCTCGGGCCCGATGCTGCTGGCGATCCCGATTGCCGTGGTTGCCGGGATCATCTCGTTCCTGTCGCCATGCGTGTTACCACTGGTGCCTGGCTATCTTGGCTATGTCACTGGACTTGCTGGTAAGTCACTCGAAGATCAGAAGACATTCCGCGTGGTCATTGGTGTGTTTTTGTTCATGCTTGGCTTTTCAGCTGTCTTCGTCTCAATTGGACTCGTCTTTTCTCTCACGGGGATACTTCTCAGCGCCTGGGCGGACGTGATCAATCGCATCATGGGTGCGATCGTCATCGTGGCAGGGATCATTTTCATGGGCGGGTTGAGTCTCCTCCAGCGGGAGTGGCGTATCAAGAGCCGCCCTCAGGCGGGACTGTGGGGAGCACCGCTTCTCGGCGGAACGTTCGCGTTCAGCTGGGCCCCGTGCATGGGGCCGACATTAGCGGCAGTACTTGCCTTGACGACCAGTTTCGGGCCGACAGGATCCGGTGCCTTACTTCGCGGAACCATATTGACTCTCAGCTATTGCCTGGGTCTTGGCATTCCCTTCCTGCTTGTCTCTTTGCTACTCATCAGAGGCGGCGGTCGCATGAGGTGGGTCAAAGATCACCACGTCGCGATTACCCGTGCCGGAGGGGCCGTTCTCATCGGAATCGGAATACTGCTGATCACTGGAGTCTGGACTCAATGGGTCAACGGACTGCAGGGACTTATTGGTGGATTTTCCACCGTGGTCTGAAACGACCATTCACGTCTGAAGGGAAATGAATAGGCAGCACAGATGCGTCTCGCTCAACCATCGGTTGTTCGCATTCATCGGCTGTGTCAGGCGGTACCGTGTGTGGCAACGACGGCGTTTGCCATGAGGGCCACACACTCGACTATTTCTTCAGGAAAGTACTTCCCTTTCGTCACCGTACACCGTTCCATCTAATCAGCGGGAGACATCGGGTAAGGACCGATTGGTGTCTGTCGCATCGCTGGAAGTTGGGCGGGATTTGTACGAAAGGAACGTGGCGAGCACTCCTGCCAGAGGGGCAACCCCGATCAGGAGAACTGACGTGCCTGCATTTTGCTGGTCGACGGCGATTGACGGCCCCCATGTTCGGTCGAGGCTGCTGAACCAGTCCACCTCGAGGACCGGACTCACACCGAATGCGAGCATATTGGCCCAGAGCAGGAGGATACCACCGACTCCAGCAATGGTAAGGATCTGCCGGCGACGAGTTCGCGACTTCGATTGAGTGCAGATGACCGTGGTCATGAACCAGAATCCGATGATCAGGAAGTACAGATTGGTTACTTGGTGGGCGATCCAGAAATCTAATGCCAGTCGCAACAACGGAGTGTAGTAAAACAATGCGAACGAAAGGATTAAGACTGTACCGCTGAGCAGCGGATCCCTGACCACGGTGCTGACTGTCGGGTTGCTTGCCTCGATCCATTCCCGCGGTCCTCGGCTGCCGTCGGTACGCCGGGGCACGCTCAGGCGCAACAAGTCCAGGGGTGCTCCGATCGCCAGGAGAAGTGGAATGAGGACTGCGATGGCCAGGAGCATGACGGTGTGGGCGCTGATGAGGACCATGCCGTAGATCGTCGGGGCACCACACGTGACATAAACAAGCAGGACAATGCCGGTGAACCAGCTGACGGTGCGTTTCCGTGGCCATTTGTCTCCAGTCATGCGAGCCTTGCGCACTCCGAGGAGATAGACGGCGGCAGCAGTGAGGATGAACGCTAACCAGAGCCAGTCCCACCGCCATTCGCTGAGCCACCGGTACCAGGTCAGGGCCGGTGGCATGGGATAGTCGGTGAGGACTTCGGCGGGGGTGATCGCTGGCTCGAGTTCAAGCGGGACAGGAGGGGCTGTTCGTCCCAGTGCCGCGGTGACGCCGATGACTGCGCCCATGATAAGGACTTCGGCAATGACCAATCGCCAGGCAAGTAGTGTGCCGGATCTGCTTCGGACTTGGGTCATGGCCCATTGGCGATGGGCGAATCCGATGGCTCCGAGCAGCAGGGTTGCCGAGAACTTGATGAGGATCAGCTGACCGTAGCGGCTCAGCAGCCCGTCCCATTCGCCGAGGCGGAGGGCAGCGTTGATCACACCGGAGCTAAGGACGAGGAAGAACGCCACGCCGGCCAGTGCAGAGAAGCGGGCGATCACCGATTTTGTCACGAGCGTGGTACTCGTTGAGGCCAGCACGGGGATGGTCACGGCAAGTGCTGCAACGCCACCAACCCAGACAAGGACTCCGAGCCAGTGCACAGCCAGCGCACCGACACCGGCGTAATGGTCGTCGCTGCCTGCAGCATGACCGATGAGTGAAATGGGGACGATGGCAGTCAGCGCGAGCAGGGCTGTGCATGCCAGGCCGGTGGTGGAACGAAAGAAGAAGGCTAAGTTGCAAACGAGGAAGGCAATGACGGTGATTGCACCCCAGGCTTGACCGACGATGAGGTCAGTGAGGAAGTAGGTCAGCTGACTTAAGAAGGCCGCACTACCCGACACTGGCTGGCCCACGAGATTGGCATAGGTCAGCACCGTCACCACCACCACTGAACCCAGCCACACGAACGATGCGGCGACGGCAACGGTCCGCACGCGAGTGAATGCCGGATGGGCAGCCGAATCCTCTTCTGCCGTGTCAGTGTCTTTGGACGGAACGAGTGTTGCCGCGAAGATCAGGCAGCCAACGACCACCCCCAACACCAGATGGTGCACGGTCAAGGCGATCGGTAGCGCCCAACGCACAAATGCCCCGGGGTCCAACGCCTCACGTTCTGCTGCCGCACCGGAGAAGGCCGCACTTGCTATGACAGCAGCGATGGCAACAGCCAGAGTAGCCAGAAGCCACACTATGGATTGCCAGCGCCCGCTCATGGCCCGACGACCGGGAGTAGCACTATTCATCAGTGTGGCCTCGCCGCTCAAAGTGCTGTTTCATGTTTCATTGCCTTTTATGCTTCTGTTGCAGGACGAGCGTGACGATAACGAGCACCGCTGCGACAAAGAGAAGGATCCAAACGACGATGAAGCTCGCGGGGAACTTCAGGTCCTCTTCGTCAGTAGCCTGCGCGGTTTCCGTTTGCGAGGGTTCTGGGGCCGCGGAGTCGTTCTCTGTCTGTTTGGGGCTAGGGGCCGAGGAATCGCGGGCACCGTTCGTCGCGGTGAAGGAGAACGTGCCGTCGATCGGATGAGAATCGGACGAGACCACTCGCCAGGTCACTGTGTATTCTCCGGCAGGCGCCCCGGACTTGATGGGTTGAACAGCGGCGTCGCCATCGATTTCGACATCTCCTTTGGACCAGTTCGTGCCTGAAGAGTCGGTGATTTGGATCTTCGACCCCATCGACAGTGGTGTATCACTAAACGAAATTTCGATGGCCTCGGGGGCGGTACTGAGTTTCTGCCCATTTTCGGGGTTTGTCCCGGTCACGGCTTCGTGTGCCGAGGCTGGTGCGACAGGCAGCAGGAAAGCTACCAACACCAGTGCGAGAACGGTTAACATCCGGTTCGTGGGTCGCGGGATCACTGTGAGCGCCAATTTCTACCTCCTGTAGACAACGGGATTAGAGTACCAGTGCTGGGTCTGGGGCCATCCGTGACTACTCCTCTTAAGTGCCAGTGCACGGCTTTCGATCGCCTCTGTGGGTGGCCAGGAGTGTCACGTTGTGTCCGTACTGTCGAACAGCGGCAAGAAAGGCATGAGCCACCACCGACCAGGGCCACAGATTCACTAGTTCGCCACGTTCACCCGCGTGAGACCGAGGTCAGACACTACGGCGTGGCAGGAGACCGGTCGGTTCTTTACAGCGACACAAAGGGCTATAGTCAGCATTCACTGACTATACAGTGCATGCTGACTGTGCGAAGGATGCAGGAATGCGTTGACTGGGAAATAGAACTGAGCTGTACCAAGTTTTACTCATTATGGGAGTGCGTTTGGGTGTTCAGATCGTGACCTCACCGCGGTTTAGTGCCTTGAGGTACTCGTTGTAGGCATCAAGGTCTTTGTCTCCGTGAAGTGCGACTTCGCGATCACGGACTGCATTGTTCTTCGATTCCTGACGAGACCAAGTAATGAGTACGACGAGGAGAATCGCTACCGCTGGCCCCTCGCCGTAGGCCCAAGCAATACCGCCCGCAAGCTTCTGGTCCTCCATTACGTCTATGCCCCAGCTTGCTGGCATCTGGGTGAATCGGTCGACTAAAGGCAGGGTTGCCATCATGACAATTACACCGAAGAACGCGTGAAGGCCGGCTTCGAGAAAAGAATGAAAAATCCGTACAACGTGAGACTCGGGCACAGGAAGCGGGTCTGCCGGAATGAGCGTCGCATTGAAGATGATTCCAGTGAAGAGGAAGACGAGTTCAAGGCCGATATGGCCACCAATGCCTGAGCTCAGCACGAAATTCGCAGCATTCGAGAGGTAGAGGCCATAGAAGAGGACGAGGAATAGAGGAATCGAGAACAGTGGATGGACAACGACCTTGCCCACCCACGAGCGTAGACCGAAGATTGCGAGTTTGAGGACGATTCGCCCGGGTAGATTCCGCGGTGACGAACGTAGAAGAAGGGTCCCTGGGGCACCAAGGAGTAGAAGAGGTGGTACAGCCATCATGAGCGTCATCTGTTGGAACATGAAGACTGAGAACATTACTTGCCCGTATCCTTCGATGGCCAGCCCCATGACTGCAGCTAGCAGCAGGCAACCGAGGAGGAACAACACTCCCCGCCAGACCGGCCAGCGACGTCCCCGGATTGCGAGTCGAATCCACCCGATGATGTAGAACAGGGCGAGAATCCCGGCGAGGACGGGAATGACCGGGATTGGTTGTAATTCGAAGCCAAGGAAGGTCTCAATCGAGGGGGCTTTGGTGGGAACCCAGGTGAAATCTGCCATTGAATGTCCTTCCTCGGCGTCTTAGAAATGGACGCGCTTCTCACCAAAGACTACGCGCCGACCCTACGCAGTCGAGAACAAGATCTGCTGGCTGACAGTCGGTCACTCGTCAGGACTTTTGTCGATGCTAAATGGGGGTCGTTGGTGTGTGCTGTGTGACGATACGCGGAATCACTTTGACGTAGACAACCATTCCGACAAGCTCCACTAGTGTCTGAGTGACCACTACGAGGGCCACCAAAGTGAACGGCTCCGGTAGCGCCAATGCTAGCGGCAGCACGACCAGTGAGTTGCGGGTGGCACCACTGAAAACAGCCGCCCGCGTACTTCCGGTATCAAGCCTGAAGATCCTTGAGGTGGCTAGGCCTACCGGGACCATGACGATTAAGAATGCTACGTAGATCGGTACGACGGTCCATAGTGAGGCGACCTCTTCTCCCACGCCGACGATTTGGGACCCGACAACGATGGCGAGGGTACTCATCATCAAGGGCACCATTAAACTCTCCATCGTGGCCATAACGGCCCTACCAACCCTGTTCCTTGCGGCCAGTTTCTGTGTCATGGCTGCCATGGCAAGTGGAATAATGATCAGAATAACCAGCGCTTCAACGAACGGTTTCGGGTCGACGGCTGAGACAACCTCGGGTCCGATGAAGATCAGCAGGTAGGCCGGGAGTGCCACCATCTGGGCCAGCATCAAGATCGGAGCTGTTGCGAGCAGGCGATCGCTCGATGCCCCCGCCAGGCCGGAGAATACAATCACGTAGTCGATGCAGGGAGTCAGTAACACTAGGAGTACTCCCACAAGGAGTGCTTGGTCGCCCGCGATGAAGCGTGAAAGGCCGAAGACGATGAGTGGAACGAAAACGAAGTTTAAGGTGACCGTCGCTCCTATGAACCGTAAGTCGCGCACGGCTCTGGCTATGTCAACCAGAAGTGGCCCCAGTATGACGGTTTCATTTGGCCCCACCCGCGACTCGCCCTGGCGATGTAAAAACTTCGGGCTTGACCTCAGACTTGACCTCAACTTAGGTTGAGGTAGTTGGGTTGTCTTGGTAATGAGTTCGCTCGAAAGGAACCTGACAATGACCCCCTCGCCTAAAGCGGCTCATCGTAAACGAGAGTGTAAGACGGGTCTGAATCCAACCGATTTGAGCAGACACTTGGCGATGTAATGGGTGAGGTTGCGGAACCCCCGGTTAGATCCGTTCAGATGCTCAAGCCTGCCGTTGATCGATTCCGTCGGCGGGTTCGACGTTCCGGCGCAGTAGGCCAAAGCATCGGCCGCTCGCCGCCACAACGTGCGTCCCAAGCGTTTTAACTCCACCAATCCAGCTGGAAGCTCCGATGATTGCTGCATCCAGAAGTCTCCTGCCTTCGTGGCGGTCGGTACTCCGGCGGGCGATCACGTTGTCTTGGTACACGCTCCAGGTGACGTTGACTTCGGCAGGGGGCTTCGGATCGGCGAAAAGATCGAAAATTCGCTCAAACTGACGCTTGGCGAGCAGACTGCCGCAGGTAAGCAGGATCCTGTGCGGCGGCACAACGCATCGGACCATCATGCTGAAGATCACAGTTAGATCACATTGCCACTCAATCCGCCGATGTACGCGCCGATTTGCAGTCCGACTCTCCAGAATGAGTTCAGACCACCCTGGTCAACTTCGATACTGCCCACTATGGCACCGAAGCCCCTGTGACATATGGAGATCCCCAAAGTGACAATTCATCCATTGGTGAAGGCGGGTTCGCTCGCCCTAGCCCTTGCTATCGCACTGCCAACCACATCCCCAGTCCAGGCACAGACCTCTTCAGGCCTTCTTGAGCGACCAGACGATGCTCAAGTGGCGCTTGACAACTCGCAGTCACAGCCGGTCGCAATGCCCACCGCACTTGATACCAGCGACGAAGAGGTCACGTGGAGCCGCGATGGCGTCGTGACATCTCTGAGCGCAGATGGAAGCTTGCGAGCCTCCACCAGCGTCGACGATCGAGTCGATGTTGGACTCTCGGTTACAGAACATGCCGCGCCGAAAGATCTGTCTGTGACAACCGATGGCACCACCATCATGCATCGAAGCGGGACCGAGGCAGCCCATGCGATGCAGATCCTCGACAATGGTGCGATTAGCGCCAGTGTTCTTTTGGCAGGGCCTGACGCCGCGAAGACGACCCAGTACGATTTCACCGAAGATGTTGCACCTGTTCTGCAGAAGACCGGTGCGGTGGCGCTGTACAAGGACGACGTGCTGGTCGGTGTGGTCGAACAACCGGTTTCGCACGACGCTTCCGGGGCCGAAGTCGACTCTCACTATTCCATCGAAGGGAATCGACTGGTGCAGACCGTGGACCCCGAGCCGAAGAGCGTTTACCCGATTGTGGCGCAGGCTGCGGTCGCCGTCTTCTACACGAGGGGTGACTATGTCCATGTCACTAGAGGTCAGGCTTCAGGTCACGGGTGGTGGATCAAAGGCACGGCCAAAGCGACGAAAGCGAAGGTCACGGTGCAGCTGCAGTACAAGCCGAAGAAGACTTCGTCGTGGAACAGAAGGGGCAAGGCTGGGGTGAAGACAATCGGGCCGGGCACTTCGAAGAGAGCCAACGCCCGGATGACGTGTAGGTCGCAGGCTAGAAAACAATGGCGTAGCTGGGTGGATGTCAATCTCATTGGATACCTCGATTCCCCCAATAAGCTCTACACAAGCGCAAGGACTCTTAAATGCACATTGTGAAAGGTTCGACTGACCCAATCATCGTCAGTGTCGACGGTACATTGGAGGTCACGGAGGCAATCCACAGAGGTATCCAAGCGGGCGAAATCGACGAAGATGGCGCGTTTGCGCGGTTCTTCGGACTGTGCACGGCTTTGAGCCCGCAGAGCTCCGCCAACAAGGCGTTTGAAGCACATGAGGGCTTCTGGGCATTCGGCGGCGCAGAGACTCTGCGAACGCTGAGGGGGGAGCTTGGATGGTTTCAGATCGAACATCTTGGCGGAGTTCCACCAGCTATGCTTGTGCCGCTGTTCGTTCATGCAGCTGCCGATACCGTCGCCCAGTTAGGGAGCCTGTCGATATCGTCGTTCAGCATTCAGATCCCGGGGCACGTTGCGCCGGCCGACCCCGTGTGGATCCAGACGCTCCTCGACCAGTTCGCAGCAGTCGACGGTGCGACAGAGCCAACCAAAGCCACCGTGAACCTATTTACGACTCCCCGGGCGCGATTACGCGATTCCGCGGTCGAAAATTGGTTTGAAGCCACGCATACCGGCGGTATCATGCTCCGTACGTTGACCGACGAAAACTCTAGGGCCACGTTCGATGATCGGTGGGCGTTGCGTTCGTCACCGATGGTGTTACGTGCAGTGTTCGATGTTCCCGAGTGGTCTGCTGCGAGTGCGTCGACGCTTGTTGCCTTCATGCTCGAAGCTGCGCGAGCAAGTAAGATCGACGGCCCGGTCATCGTCAATGTGGGCCGTAGTGAGTCTGCCTGAAGCAGATCGGCATATGCCATCTGATCATCTGCCGTTTTCAGCCCTATCGTGATTGAGAATGTAAGGTCGGCCTGAAACCGCCGGACTCGAGCAGACTTCTCGCGATGTAGTGCGTGAGGTTGCGGAATCCCAAAGCAGACCCGGCCACCACACCGACGGCACCAGTCATCTGCTGTGTTCGGCCGACATTCCAGAATGGCTTTGTGCCCGGTGACATGCTGGCCGATACAAGTCAGGTCGAGGGCGTCGAGTCGGCAAAATGTCGTGAGGTCAGGGGTGAAGAAAGTAGGCTTGGACACGTCGAGGTCTTTCGGATGGACTGTGTGAGAACTTCCATCATCGGAAGACCTCGACGTCTATCCAGGCAGCGACTCGCCGTGTCCTGGAATCACCGATCTACACTCTCAATTACGACACTCCTATAGTGTTTCGTCAAGCGGCGGCCACCTCTTTTCTGGGATGAAGAGTCTCGACGATGAGGGGGTAGAGCTGGCGGACGAGGTAACGCTTCAGGCAGCGGATGATTTCCATCTTGGTCTTGCCTTCAGCAGTTCGTCGCGCCACGTAGTCGCGGGTCTCCTGGTTGTAACGCAGCCGCACCATCACGATGTGATAAAGCGCCGAGTTTGCCTGCCGGTCCCCAGCGCGGTTGAGTCGGTGGCGTTTGGTCTTACCCGACGATGCCGGGATTGGGCAGACCCCGGCCAGTGCTGCGAACGCGGCTTCTGAACGTAGCCGATCAGGGTTGTCCCCGGCGGTGATCAATAGTTGCGCGATGGTATCTCGGCCGCAGCCGAAGACCCTCATCAGGTCGGGGGCGTGGTCGTCTAGTAGTCGCTGCAGGTGCCCAGCCAAGTCCTCTATCTGCCCGGTCAGTGCTTGCCAGCGCCTGGCCAGCAGCCGCAGGCTGTAGGCCGTGGCTTCGGCGGCGGTGACCGGTGTCGGTGTGGGTCGCGATGCCGCCAGTGCTGCAATCAGTTTGGGGGTCGACAGGCCCTTGTAACGCGTACGTAGATCCTCTGGGGCTGTGATCAGCATCCCCTTAATCTGATTGATCGTCGCAGTCCGGGCCTGCAGCGCCGAGGACCTTGAGGTCCGTAGTACTCGTAGCGACTCCACCAGCCCGTCCCCGCCCTTGGGCGCCGCGCTGACTCGGCCACCCAGCACAGCTTCAGCGGCGGAATAAGCATCGAAGGGATCGCTCTTGCCGTGGAGTCGCCGGTCGAAGCGGTTAGGTCGATTCACCTCGAACACTGTGATGCCTGCCTCCCGCACAACTCGGGTGACCGCGGCTCCATAGGAGCCGGTGCATTCGATGCCCACGCTGACCAATCCAGGCCAGGAACCCAAGAATCGTAATGCCGCCTGGTACCCAGTCGCGGTAGTCGGTATTTGGGCATCAGCCAGCCGGCGCCCGGCTTGGTCGATCACCGCGAGGTGATGTGTGTCCGCGTGCGTGTCGATCCCGCCGTAGACCTTAACCTGCTTATCGTTCATCATAGGAACTGCGCCCCTTCTTTTCGAGTTCTCGGGTGCGCAGCTCAGCCGGCGTCAGTCAGTTCACTATCGGGGACACGCCAGACTCCTATCAGGACATGACGGCCTGCTGGGCTGCACTTATTACAGTGAGCCGAGCCAGTCGACACGTCGTAAACAGGACAACCCCAGACAGCGGGGTGTCAGAAGAGCCATGAGTCAGACCCGACCACAAGACCATCATCGATCCGTTTGGTAGAGACCGCCACGTCCTTCGAGAAGTCAGACTAACTAGTCCACAAGATCTATAGTGAAGAGCCCCTAAAGCTGATGCACGGTTAGAACAATCAACACCTCGCACCGCAGCCAGGTTCACACTCCCGACTGTTTTAGTTGGGGTCGCATTGGTGGCAATGTCGATATCCGGAACCGCGATCGCCCTGCCCGATATCGGCAGAGAGCTCTCTGCTGCCGGCTCATTACTGAACTGGGTAGTCGCAGGCTACAACCTCGCGTTCGCAGCGATGACCCTGGTTGTCGGTGCGGCGTCTGATCGTGCAGGACGCCGCCGCGTCTTCGTCATCGCGGCGGCGCTATTCGCGGCTGGATTCGTAGCCACGGCATGTGCCCCCACGATTCAATTCCTCGATATTGCACGGATTGTTTCCGGAGTCGGCGGTGCAGGAATGATGGCAGCAGGCGGCGCATTGTTAGCTCACACCTACGAGGGTGCTGCTCGGAATCGGGCGTTCGCGCTGATGGGAACTATGGCCGGAGTCGGAATCGCTGTCGGACCTAGCCTGGTCGGAGCCTTAATCAGTGCGGTGGGATGGCGAGGAAGCTTCAGCGTCTTCGCCGCTGTCGCCGTGATTATCACCATCGCCGCCACTCGCTTGACCGAGTCCCGCGATAAGGCCGCTCAGACCGACTGGATTGGGAGTACCCTGTTCGTGGTCACGCTAAGCGCCTTCATGTTCAGCCTCCTCGAAGGCCCAGAATACGGATGGGCACACCCCACGGTCCTAGTCGGGTTCGGGATCGGTCTCGCTGCGGCAATCGTGTTCGCCCTGTCGCAGCGGCGTAGCAGCGCACCGATCCTTGCCCCTGAACTGGTCGCCCATCGTGGTTTCGTGGGCTGGTGTCTGGCAACGCTGACTACCTCGATCGGGTTCCTCGGCGTGTTGGTGTTCCTCCCTACCTATTTGCAGTCCGTCTCCGGATACACTCCGATCGCGGCTGGGTTCTTCATGCTGCTGCTGACCGCGCCAGTATTGGTCGCACCGATGCTCGCAGCCATGCTCGTCAACCGAGGCTTCTCGGCGCGGCTGTTGATCCTGATCGCTCTTGTGCTGGTTGTTTTCGGCAACGCGGGCCTGCTTGCGCTGCGTCCGGAGCACACAATGGGACCGGTGGTCGTCCCACTATTGCTGATCGGGATAGGCATGGGAACATCGTTTGGAATTACCGATGGGCAAGCCATGGCACTTATTCCCTCACGGCTCGTAGGAACCGCGGCCGGATTCCTCAACACGGTGCGGGGCGCTGCCGAGGCGTTGGTGATCGCCGTGTTCAGCGCGTCGTTGCTGGCGGTATTGACCGAACGGCTCGATAATGCGAAGCATGCCTCTGATGTGTCCGCAGGTCACCTCGCCGAGCCCTGTAGCGCGGCGCACAATCTCGAGATCGACGCTTTTACTGGGTCGTGGCACTTCACTCAGATCGGTGTTGGCACTCTGTGTTTGATCCTCACCCTCATAGTTACAGTCCTACTATTCACTCGCAGTACGTCGGCTCACGAGAAGGAAACTAATGCCTCAGAAATCTGACGGTCCCCCGCAATCGCCGGCCCGTCACGTTGATCCGGCACAGCCGCTAGGTGTACTGACCGGAGACGTTAGTAGAGTGACTTTCTCTGGGAGCCTTGACCTTGACACTGTGTGATGCGGTCTGGTGGGAGTCGACATGTTGAGCATCGGAGAGATCGCGCATAGCACCGGTGTCTCGCGGCGCATGCTACGGCACTGGGAAGACGAGGGGTTGCTGACCCCAGCTGTAACCGACCCCGTGACCGGCTATCGGCGCTACCAAGACAGCCAGCTAGGGCGCGTGCGAGCCATCACGGAGCTGCGCGCGCTCGGGTTCGGTTTGGCCGAGATAGGGCAGCTGCTCGATCCGCAGATCGGGCAGTCCACGCTGGAATCGCTTCTGATTCACCAGGTAGATGCCTTGCAGCGGGAGATCACCGAGGCTTCAACACGTCTGGTCCACGTTCAGCACCGGCTGGACATCATCCAGAACAAGTCCATGGAGATCATCATGAATCTGTCCCTCACCGCACTGCCCAGCCTCAATTTCTGGGGGCTGAGCACCGCCGTCCTTGATGAGACCGAGATCGGTCACGCCGTGAGCGAGTTGTACCGGCGTCTCCCGCAATCCGATGAAGAGATCGTGCTTCTGTACGACGGCACGCGCGACGACCAGATCACCGTCTCGGCCGGGACTATGACGCAATCCGAATCTGAGGCGGTCAGCAGGATCGTCGTACCGGAGGTCCCGGAAGGCGTAACGGTCACGTTCGATGTGCCCCCAGAGAGCATCGCGGATGCCTGGATCCTCATCGAGACCGAGCTGGAGAAGCGACACCTGACCAGCTTTGGAGTCTACCGGCAGGTCAACAGCGCGACGGGGCACGTCACCCTGCAGGCCCCTGTTCGCGAGCGGCACTGATTTGTCGGCCACGGCAAACGGGGCCAGCGGCGTTGTCGAGCCGTCGCCTGGATGTGAGCCTCAATGAGCCATGCAAATGCGGCCCTTACCCCGCGCCACAGGCTGAAAGTTGCCCACCTGGTCGTCGACCAGGGGTGGCGGATCAGTGAAGTAGCGGCCCGCTTCCAAGTGTCCTGGCCGACGGTCAAGCGCTGGGTCGACCGCTACCTCGCCGGCGAACCGATGCAGGACCGCTCCTCGCGGCCGCGGAGATCTCCGGGCAAGACACCCAAGACTGTGACGAAGAGGTGCGTCAGCCTGCGGATGCGTCTGCGGGAAGGGCCGGTCCAGCTCGCTGCGAGACTCAACATCGCGCCGTCGACGGTCCATCGAATCCTGCGATCGGCCCGATTGAACCGACTCGCCTATGTCGACCGCGAAACCGGTGAGCCCATCCGCCGGTATGAGCATGACCATCCGGGATCGATGGTGCATGTGGACGTGAAGAAGCTCGGCAACATCCCCGACGGTGGCGGCTGGCGTTACGTCGGCCGCCGCCAAGGCGAGAAGAACCGCGCCGCGACACAGGACAAGTCACGCAACGCCTACGGCAACCCAAAGCTCGGATACGCATTCGTACACACCGTCATCGACGACCACTCCCGCGTCGCCTACACCGAGGTTCACGACGACGAAACAGCCGTCACTGCCGTCGGTGTCCTACGTCGGGCCGCCAGCTGGTTCACCGACCGTGGCGTCACGATTGAGCGAGTGTTGTCAGACAACGGCGGTGCGTACCGCTCGTACCTTTGGCGCGACACGTGCGAGGTCCTGTCGATCATCCCGAAGCGCACCCGCCCGTACCGCCCACAGACAAACGGAAAGGTCGAGCGTTTCCACCGCACCATGGCTGACGGGTGGGCCTATGCCCGTTGCTACCGCAGCGAGCATGAGCGCCGCGACGCGCTCAATGGCTGGCTGCACCACTACAACCAGCACCGCCCCCACACGGCCTGCGGTAACCAGCCGCCCTTCTCGCGATTAATCAACGTCCCCGATCAGTACAGCTAGGTATCGGAGACGTTATGCGGCGTACTGGAGTATCCGCGTCCGCGCTACATTTCTACGAACGTAGAGGACTTGTCATCAGTGAGCGCACAAGCAGGAATCAGCGCATCTACGCCAGGCACATGCTCCGCCGAATCTCTCTGATCCTGGTTGCCAAACGCCTCGGAATTCCCCTAACGGACGTCGCGCGAATCTTTGCGAAACTACCCACCGATCATGCGCCGACCCACAAAGACTGGCAATACGTATCACGCATCTGGAAACGACAGCTTGAAGACCGCCGACGCCAGATTGAAGCACTCGAATACGAACTCACCGGCTGCATCGGCTGTGGGTGCCTCTCGATGAAGGCATGCTCATTGCTCAATGCCGACGATAATCTCCAAGAGCGCGGTCCCGGACCTGTCCGAATCCAAGAACACCTACTTCCCCCGAAAACCTAGGTTCCGGAACGACGAACTGGGGAGTAACAGGCGTGTCTCCGTCGGTTAACTCGTGGTCCAAAACTCCTAGGGGTCACGAATTCGCGGGAGCAAGTGCTGCGTGCACTCAACGTCCCACGGTTTCTTTGGTGTGGGCGAGTCGGTAGGAGTGCGTGCCGGTCTCAATGATCGTCCCGTGATAGGTGAGGCGGTCAACGATCGCAGCACACAGTCTCGGGTCGGTGAACGTATCTGTCCACCCCGAGAATGATTGATTCGACGCGATCGCGATCGAATTCTTTTCTTCTCGTTCGGTGAGGACTTGGAAGAGGAGTTCGGCACCGCGGCGGTCGAGTTCCATGTATCCGAGCTCGTCAATGATCAACAGGTCTACCCGTCCGTAGCGGGCGATGGTCTTCGCCAACGTTTTCTCATCAGCAGCTTCAACCAACTCGTTGACCAGGCGGGTAGCCAATGTGTACCGGACCCGGTGGCCCTGTTCGGCGGCCGCGGTACCCAGACCGATGAGGAGATGTGATTTCCCGGTCCCGGAATCCCCAATCAAACACAAGGGTTCGCCCTTGCGGATCCACTCACCGGTCGCAAGCTGGTTGATGGTCGCGGCTTCAATGTCGGGGTTGGCGTCGAAGTCGAAGTCACCGAGCCATTTACTCCGCGGGAACTGAGCCGCCTTCACCCGCCGGATCGTTGAACGACGGTCACGATCATCAACCTCGGCCAGGAGGAGTTCGGCGAGGAACCCTGGATAGGAGAGTTGTTCTTTCCCGGCGACGGTGATGGCTTCGTCGAGAACGGCGCGGATCGTGGGCAAGCGTAGCCGGCGGCAAGCTTGGTCGATCGCTGCGAGGGCGGCTTCTTCGGTCATGTTGCGGCGTCGCCGCAGACTATTCGTGACCGTGGTGGGTGGTGTGGCCATATCAGGGTGTACTCGCTTTCGGAATGTTCTCAGCAGGAGTTGGTGTGGTTCGGCGTGGGAGCAGCTGGTCGTAGTCAGCGACTGAGGGGATCGGTCTGGTATCGGGTGGGAGTCCCGCGATCACTGCGTCTGGGTCGGTGAGTCGGCGCTGAGTCAGGGAGACAACCTTCTGCCCTTGCTCATCACGATGTGCAGCGGGATGACGGTCCGGGGTGGCCCCACCAGTGGGTGTGTGGCGGCGGGCTTCGATCGCGACGACCTCCGCCGACACCGCCCCGATCTTCAGTGCTGCACTGATTCCTGCGATCACGGCGTCAGCGGGGAGTGACCGGTGGAGGAGGAGAACGTCGATGAGTTCTTTCGTTCCTTCAGAATCGCCGTTGACTTTCCGAGTCTCTGCCCAGAACGCATCATGGGTTGGTGTGAACGCACCGGAAGTACGGGCGGCTGCTAAGGCTGTGGATCCGGGGAGGGCTCCGGGTTTGTGTTTGAGGACCTCGAGGTAATGGTCGAGATCGACCACATGCCCACCACGAGAAGCGACCCGTGGATGCGTGGCCACCAACTGGTGGCCGTCGTAGATCTGTAGGTGTGAGGCGCGGAGGGAGACGCGGACTTTCCGGCCGATGAGATGCGCGGGCACGGAGTACTTCATCATCCGCACGGTGATCATCGAGGACCGATCCACCCTCGGATGCAACACCAGCCCAGGATCGAAGGCTTCAGTCGGCAGCGGAGCCAACAAATCCCGTTCAGTAGCGTAGTCGTCGCCGATGGTGGTCAGTTTCCCACTAATCCGCCGAGCGTCGTCGTCGGCTTCCCAAGCTTTGATGTGTTCGTTGAGTTCGGTCAGGGAGGCGACTTCGGGCATGGGGGTGAGGTGGTTGCGGCGGAACCATCCGACTTCTCCTTCGACACCGCCTTTCTCATGGGCGCCTGTGATGCCGGGTTGGCAGTAGAAGGGGTCGAATCCGTAATGCGAGGCGAACAGTACCCACCGGTCGTTTTCCTTCCGCCGCCGGTCTTTGCCGTGGAGGACTGTGGTGACAGCGGCGGTGAGGTTGTCGTAGCGGATATGCCTGGTCGGGATACCGCCAATAGTGTTGAAAGCGTCAATGTGGCCTTCGAGGAATGCTTCCTGACCACAGGTCGGGTAGATACGGTGGATGGCTTTACCGGAGTAGGAGAGTCGGTAGACGAACATGTGACACTTCCTTCTCACCCCGTCGAGGATGATCCAGACTTCCCCGAAATCGACCTCTGCTTCAGCACCGGGTGGATGGTGTTGGGGGATGAAGACTTCTTTACGCCTGCCGGCAGCAGTATCGATTTCTGCCCGGCGGACCCGCACGTAGTCCCGGACCGTGGAATACGAGACGCCTAGGGCGTCGTGTTCGTCGATCAGCCGGTTCAGGATCCTGGTTGCTGTGTGGCGTTGTTTCCTGGGTGCGTCGAGATCCGAGCACAGCATCGCGTCGATCGCCGGTTTGTAGGGATCAAGCTTCGGCGATGTTCTTCGCGCTGGCTTCCGTGGTGGCGGTTCAGCACTGTCGAGGGCTTGCCGGATAGTGCGGCGGTGCACGTTATGGCGTTTGGCGAGAGCTCGGATCGAGAGTCCTTCGATGCGGGCGTCGCGGCGGATGGTGGCGAAGAGTTCCACTCGTGACTCCAAGGTGGTGGCCCCGTTCTGTTGAACCAGTAGGTTCTTCTAGGTTCGGGTGGGGCCAGTTGTGGCCGTCGCAACACCATCGGCGAGTCGCGGGTGGGGCCAAATGAAACCGTCATGCCGGGGCCACTTCACACTGTCATAACCACGGCTCGCCCAATCGCGGCGAAAGGAATTCCCAAAAACGTCGCATAGAGAAGCAATCCAAGGACCGGGTTGATCCAGTGTTCCAGCGTCTCGGACGTGGAGGGAACCAGCCAACCGAACACACCACCGGCAACAATCGCCAGCAGATACAAACCGATCTGTCGGCGTTCCATCGTCTCGACGATACCTTTCATGCTCATCGTGCCAAGTCTAATTCTCTGGCGTTGGCTGCGCTTTCATCGCGACGTTCCAGTTCCTTGGTAGTGGGACACCGAGGACGAGCTACCTCATCGATCGGGCCAGGGCCTGATTTTCCGTCCCATAAGTAAGGCCCAAATCAACGTCCCATCCATTCCGTACAGACACGAATATTGGTACGCTGGGCGCATGGAATTGGGATACGCGCGGGTTTCGACGGTCAAACAAGACTTGGATCGACAGATCGATGCTCTGGCCCAGACCGGCATCGCGGCCGAACGGATCTATGTGGACAAGAAGTCTGGGTCCACGGTCGACCGCCCCGGACTGCGTGCAGTCATGGAATACGCCCGCGACGGAGATGTGATCGTCGTCCACACTCTCGATCGGCTCGGGCGAACGGTGCGCGATACTCTGAACCTGATCCATGACCTCTCCGAACGCAACATCGGTGTGCGCAACCTCGCCGACCCGATCAGAGTGGACTCGTCGAACCCGGATGATCCGATGGCGCAGCTATCGGTCGTGCTGCTGGCGTTGTTCGGACAAATGGAACGCACATACACCCTGGAGCGTGCCGCCCACGCTCGAGCGGTAGCGACCGCGAAGGGCCGACGCATCGGACGGCCATCAGTGGTGGATCCGGACAAACTGGCCTACGCCGAGCACCTGCGCACGACCGGACACACCATCGCCGATATCGTGGCCAAAACCGGGATCACCCGTACCAGCCTGTATCGCCACCTACCACCGCGGCCTCCCGAAGCGGTGACAGTCGCGCCGAAGACTGCCGCCGATCCCGAGACCTGATCCAGGACTGGTGACCGTCATGGCGCAGAGGACCCCAGAGGAGAGGCTCGCTCTGCTGCGCCAGCACGATGACGGTGTCCCCTGGACACGGATCGCGGCCGAATCAGGCGTGCCAGTGCGAACATTGTCACGCTGGGCCGCGAAGTATCGCGCTATCCCAACGTCCAATGGCCTGCAACGCCTCCGGCGAGCTGACAACGGTACGAGGCGAATACTGCCCGAGATTGTGGAGATGATCGAAGCTCTGGCGCTTCGCCGCCCCGAGCCCACAGTCGCGTTCGTTCATCGCCGAGTCAGCGGCATCGCTGCCAATCGGGGACTGACTGCGCCGAGCTATTCCAGTGTGCGAGCGATCATTGGTGCCATCGACCCGGGCCTGCGCACACTCGCCCAGCACGGCGATGCCGCCTACCGGGACCAGTTCGAGTTGGTTTTCCGCCGCTCCGCAACGAGCCCGAATGAGCAATGGCAGGCCGATCACACGCTCTTGGACGTTGTGGTACTCGACCAAGCTGGCGAGCCGGTTCGGCCGTGGTTGACGGTGCTACTTGATGATTACTCCCGCGCCGTAACCGGCTACACCCTCTTCCTGGGTGCCCCATCAGCCGAACAGACAGCGCTGGCACTACACCAAGCGGTCAATCAGAAGACGAATCCTGCCTGGCCGGTCTGCGGTCTGCCAGATGTGCTCTATTCCGATCACGGCTCGGACTTCACCTCTGTCCGCCTCGAACGGGTTTGCTTGGACACACAGATCCAGCTCATCCACTCACGCATCGGCGTTCCGCAGGGGCGAGGAAAGATCGAGCGGTTCTATGGCTCCATCACCACCGAGCTTTTGCCGCACCTACCCGGGTATATCCCGCACGGAACGAACGGAGAACCCCTCACGGACCCGGCGTTCAGTCTTGAGCAACTCGACGCGATCCTGGAAAGATTCATCGTCACCGAATACAACCAGCGCCCCCATTCGGAAACCCACCACGCGCCCGTCCACCGCTGGGCATCCTCCGGCTTCATCCCGCGCGCCCCGGCGCGACCGGAGGATTTGGACCTACTTCTGCTGACTGCGGCGACTACAAGGAAGGTTCAACGCGACGGGATCCAGTTCGCCTCCACCCGGTATGTCTCCCCGGTACTGGCCGCCTACGTCGGTGAACAGGTCACCGTCCGGTTCGACCCGCGCGACGTCGGCGAGATCCGCGTCTATTTCAACGATGACTACCTCTGCCGCGCGATCGCTCCCGAACTCGCCGCCGAGTCCGTCTCGCTACGAGAGCTGCAGGCTGCCCGGTCGCAACGTCGCCGTGACCTCAAGCGACAGTTACGCCACCGCCGCAGCCTCGCCGACGCGCTACCCACCGATATCCGTTATGTCCCCCCGCCTGAACCACCCGAAGCGGAACCAGTTGACGTCGACGAAGCCCCACCACGACACGGATTGCGTCTCTATGCCACCGACTGACCCAAAACACAGTCTCCTCAGCAAAGACGATGATGGAAGCCGATTCCTTTTCGGCGATTTCGGGGAGATCAACTCCAGCGCTCCGCCACGGCCGGACTTGCCACCGTTCCAGACAACTCATGAGCATCGCCGCTTCGCAGAGTTCGCCGACGCGGTGCGCACTCATCGCTATATCGGCCTGTGCTGGGGACCACCTGGGGTCGGCAAGACACTTTCCGCCCGGCACTACTCCGGTGTCGATGACTGGGAACAATGGGAATCCCTTTTCACCGACACCCTCGGCCCTGTGCCGGAACGCGTTCTTGAGGCCCGCACCGCGTTCTTCACCCCCACGGTCATGGCCACCCCGAAACAAATAGACCAGAGCCTGCCCCGAGCATGCCAACGCATTTCCTTCGCCGTCGACTTCGCCGAGCACGGCATAGTCGACCCCTACGTTCATACCGAGTCCCGCTCCAGTGGACGCACCGAGCTGCTGATCATTGACGAAGCCGATCGTCTCAAGGCCACCGGCTTTGAACAAGTCCGTGACTACTTCGACCATCACCACATGGGCGTCATCCTCATTGGCATGCCGGGCATCGAGAAACGCCTCGCCCGCTATCCGCAGCTCTACAGCCGTATCGGCTTCGCCCACGAGTATCGTCAGCTGAGCGCGGATGAACTCACCGCAGTCTTGGCCAGACGACTTCCTGCTGAAGGCGATGCAACCGATGGTGGCGTCGCCCACGCAACCGCGATCGCGACTATCGTCCGGATCACCGCAGGCAACTTCCGCCTTGTCGACCGTTTACTCACCCAGATCGAGCGCGTGCAGACTGTGAACAATCTGAACGAGTTGACACCCGAGGTTGTCGAGGCCGCGCGGCAGGCTCTCCTCATCGGCCACTAAACGCCGTGAGAAACGTGCCATTTACCGCTGCGACTCACAGCTGAAGTCACGCCGAGGTGGATCTGACGTCTCATAAAACTAAAGGTTTAAGAGGCGACATAAGTCCGCGACTTGCGGCCATCGTCCGCGCAATGATCAGCGTTGGATCGACGATTTCACCTTTTGTGATCATCGAATCCAGCTCCTCTACACGTAGCCAAACAGCGCTAACCTGCTCCGCCGGATCGTCTCGAGCTGCGGTCCCCTTTATCGTTGCCTCTGACGAAAAGAAGAGGTGCACGGGCCAGCTTGCCCGGCCAGGGTTCAAGAAGAAGGTATGGAGGGACATCAAGCTTGTCGGCACAATCCCCGCTTCTTCCTCAAGTTCGCGACGGGCCGTGTCTATCGGCTCCTCGCCATCTTCGGCTCCACCGGCAGGTAGATCGAAGATCCAGCGATCTATCGGGTAACGATACTGCCGAGTGACCAATACGTGATCGCCGTTAACGACAAGAACCGCGGCCGCGAATGGAACACTCTCGTCGACCTCGTAGTGAGTTTGCGAACCGTCGGGGAGAGTAACGGTGTGCTCGAAAAGCACTACACGCCCTTGGTGAATCTGGCGGCGATCAACAGTCTCCCACTTAGTCTCCTCCTGCGACATCTTCAAACTCCCAGTTGGCATCGGCAGGCAAAGTAGGCACGGTCCAATCGGGGTCCGGCTGAAAGCCCTCGTATCCGGCGTTGAACGGGAATTCCCAGTGCTCGACATCTTTCACGGCTTGCTGTGCCACTTGTCTGATCTGCTCCACCTTGGCTGTCGAGAACACCCCGGCGCGGTGGGCGAGCTCAAGTTCATCTTCGTCTTTGAAAGCGTAGATGCGATCAGGGCTGACGAGAACGTCGAGCACGAGGTCTGAGGTTTCGATGCCGGAATCCGACCGTGTGAATTCTTCTTCGATGTTCACGTAATAGGAGTTACGGATTCCCGCCTTTGTCTCGAAGAACCAGACAGAGTACATGGTGTTTGGCTGGAAGACTGCAAGTATCCCGGAGCCTACCCAGTTTCTGACTGCTTGGGCTCGTGGGGCGGTGAAGCGATCTGTCCCGCTGAGGGAGCGCAGGTCCTGCCCATCAGCACTGACTTGATAGAGCATTCGTGTCCCCGCGGCCATCCACACGGCAAGGTGCTGATCATCATCAGCGATTACAGTTACTGGCCGTTGATCCACGAGTCCGGGAAAGTCTGGGTCGCGGTAAGTCCAGAAAATTCTGTCGCCTCGTTGCCAACGCTGATGCTGCTGATCACTCATGCTCGCAACATACCAGGACATGCCGAGCCCCTAAATCATCTGCATCGCCACTGTGCAATGGAAAAGCACCGCCACTTATCGCTGAACCTCACAGGTTTGGTGTCCGCTTTGTAGCAGAATGGATAGATGACGATTTCGACCCGCGCGGCTACGTACAAGGACGAAGCTTGGTTGTTCCAGCTTCATGAAGACGCTCACAAGGAATTGGTGGAAGCGGCCTATGGTCCGTGGATCGCTGTACAGCAGCAAGAGTTTTTCCGCCCGCTTGTTGAGGAACATGAGGTGTTCGTGCTTGGGTTAGACGGCGTGGACGTCGGCGCGCTGTATCTGGGAAGGCGCGAGGAAGACACGTGGCTAGAGCTCATGGAAGTTGCTCCGGATAGTCAGGGTCAAGGCGTCGGTGCCGCCATCCTCAGTTGGGTGGTTGAACAGTCTGCAAAGGCTGGCCATGGAACGATGCTTCAGGTTCACAAAGTGAATGCCAGAGCAAAGCGATTGTACGAACGTGAAGGCTTCGCTGAGGTCGGGGAAACGGACACTCACCACCTGCTTCGTCACCCATAGTTCCGGGGTTCGCGCTGCTTCAAGCGAAGGCGCTATCGCGATAACGGCCTGACAACTCGTAATAGCGGTATCGCTTGTTGTTCTATGACTGATGAAACCTGCAAAGCATCGTGCGATGCGAGCGGGCGGTGAGAGCACTGCCGCCAAAATACGCTGACAGAACACCGCCATTTACCGCTGAAGCTCACACATTCTTCCGGTCGAGATCTTGAATGTCAAAGGGGTATACTCCTTTGACAGAAATCTTTAGATACTGTGCTCGCGATCGTAAGCGCACGGTTGCTACTACGAAGCATGCTCCTCCTCGCCATCATCGTCGCTTTGGACAGTTGATTTGCGATCGGGCGGAAGGCTTATTGATGTTGTAGTGCTTCCCCAGCGCGAGTTTAGGATCTGCTACGGCCTACGGGCTTCCATCGTAGCTACTCTAGTTTTCCCGTACCTGTGGAGCAACAAGGTGATATTTGCACGTCAACAAGGAAGATTCACAAGCGGGTGACCCTGCATCCAAGATGCTCGCTCAGAATACAAGCAAAGCGGTCGAGAAATTCCTCAGTAACAACCATTTTTGGGAGCTTTCCCGTCGCGATCCGCCTCCAGGTTACGAGTTTTTCTGGGAACCTGCCGACAAAGCTTGGGGAGAAGGCCAGGCGGTTTCGGAGGATGCAGCCGGATCCCTTTGGTCGGAGGCGCACCGTGTCGGTCATTGTAGTCCCGGCTTGCCTGCCGCGCTTCACGTAAGTTGTTGGGTTCTCAGCAACCAGTGTTGTCCATATGACATCGTCGCCTCCACATCCGCACTGCCGATGCGATTCAATCCAACGGTCACCTGCGGTCAATGCTATGTGACCCTCAGGCTTCACTTCAATCGGGTGTGATCCAGCAAGAGCAGTCGGATCGGCGAGAACCCTCCAGACTGCTTCGGGGTCAGCTTCGACGAAGAACTCTTCTGTATGGCTGAAGTATCTGCTTCCCATCGATGTGACCGTCTCCTCATGGTCTCGCGCTCATACCGCAATGATGTTCCGGTACTTCACAAGCGAATGATGACACGTACTTGCATGGTCCGTCATTCCAAGCCGGATCTGGAAAGTCCATTAAACCACGGCAATATGTCGGCTCGGCCACCAGGGAGACACGCTGCAGATGCAGAGTCCGCGGCCTTCGAGTGTCAATCCCGTGCGAACTTCGACAGTTCTGTTCGCACCTAACCCCAATCAGTGGACAGATTCGGTGAGCAGGGATACTCGATTGACATGATCGCACTCATCCGGCCTGCTGGGCCGAAGTTGTCTCGAAATTTCATACTTTCGTGCGAGGCGCCCGCGGCGCCCACACTGTATGCCCGGACCTGCGGCAGGTAACGGTTTGATTGCTTTCACACGAGCGACCCCGGAAGCCAACTCAGGGATTGTTAGGTTTAAGGACGGCTTATCCCCATGAAAGATCGTCCCCACCCTTCTTCACAGACTGCGAGACCATGCGAGAAGACTCCCGGATGGCCCTGGCCCCCGTTTATCCCCGCCGGTGGGTCCAGCGTGCCCTGGTGGCAGCCGTCGTCATCGTTTTCGCCATGGTCGCCATTGTCATCGTTTTCACGCCAGTAGAAACTGTTTCGAAGGTTCGGATCGCAATCATCGATGGAGGAATTGATCCCACCTACCCAGCATTGAATAAGGCGAAGATCGAGGTTCGTTCGGTGCCGGGCGCCCCGTCGAGAGTGAGCGAACACGGGTCAGCCATGGCCGCGATCATGGTTGAAAGCGCGTCAGCAAAACCATCTACACGATCTCCGACGATCGAGATCGTCGACGTCCCGGCTCTTGATATTTCTGGTGTCGGGGAAGTTGAAGACTTGGCGACTGGGATCACGACTGCGACACAACAAGATGTGGATATGATCGTCGCCGCGCTCGGGACCGAAATGGACGCGCCAGAGCTGAAGGAAGCGGTCCGTCACGCTCAAAACGATGGCGTGACCATCTTTTCCGCTGCCGGGAACGGTATTGGAGATTTCGCCTCATACCCAGCCCAATATGAGGGAGTGATCTCAGTGGGGGCACTGAACAAATCAGGCCACCGTCTGAGATTCACGAATATTCGAGCCACGAATCTCCTTGCTTCCGGTGAGGAGATCCACGTTAAGAGCCCGGGAGGTGGGACCCAGCCGTATTCAGGGACGTCTCCTGCAACAGCGATTGCTGCGGGAAAGATTGCCGCGTGCTGGCCACTGATTGCTCCACACACTCGTGATCAGACCCGCAGGAACACTCCTGTCGATCAAGCGATAGAAGAATCCATTGAAGAACAAGGAAAGGACCCGAGGGAATGCAAGTCTCTTTAAGGAAGAGCGTCGCTGCTGTTGCAGCGGTGACCGCGTTAGCGGTGGGGCTGTCGACGGCAAATATTTCACCGGTCGCGGCCGACGAGCCAACCGAAGTACCAAGCGTCAGCACACATAGTGTCTCTGTTGATCCTGATGAGGCGACCTCAGGTGTTGAGTCGCTTGATGAGGGCGGCGACAACCTAGATACGACTGTAGACGTCGACGCGGTCGGTGGCACAGTCTCCACCTCGGTTGAGGCTGAAGGTATTGATTCGCGTGTGGATGTCGCCACGGATTCCGATGCTCCTCTTGATGAGCTGATCCAGTCGGTGACGGTTGAAGCAGTCGTCGATGGTGAAGACATTGAAAGCGAACTACTCGTCCGTGATTTCACCTATTTAGGTGATGAAGCCTTCGCTGCAACTCTCGAAGATGCTCAGTCAGGAGAAACCATTGAGGTTTCTTCTGCCCAGGTGAATGCGCAGGCATTCCCGATTCTGTGGGTTCTTGGCCTCCTCGCCCGTGTCGGGATTAAAGCAGCGATCAAGCAAATAGGGAAGTCGAAGATCAAGCAGGCTGCGTCGAAGTACTTGTTGAAGCAGAACGCGAACAAGTGGAAGCATATCCGGGCGAAGAGGCACAACTGAGACAAGATTGGTGCCACGTCGCGGGGGAAAATCGCGAATCTCATGTCCCGCGCAATGGCCAACGGCAAACACTCAACATATAAAAAGGGATCAGGCCGCCAAGCGGCTATGCCCTATAAGGGGAAGTACATTGTGGTGACCTGTGCGAAGAAGGGAGGTCAGATTAGTAATGGATGGTGGGGATACCCTCTCAAGTAGGAAGAAGCTGGCCGCAGCGATACTGGAGTCGAAGGACGATGATCTAACGCAGGCATTGGCTATCGCTGAGCGCATGTCGATCACTGACGTGGCCGAGACCTTGTACAATAATAAGCCCGATCTGCAGTTTGATCATTCCGAGCTGTGCGACAGGTTCATCAGCGCATGGCTGGATCGTTTATCAACAGTTGAACGGTTCGTTGCAGCGGAAAGACTCGATGGGCTCTATTCCCTAGGTCTGGTGTGGTTGCCACACGCCCAAGATCGTAGCTGGGAGCGGATGCTCCGGCTCGCGGCGTCGAGTCTTGAAGAGATTGCGGACACCCTCACATACGCAGAGGGCGACGCGAATAGTCCTGATACGAGTTTTAATAGGCGTTACGCGATGAAACTCGTCGAGCTGGCACGAGGACCACTGGCTGAGGTTGCAGGCGAGCTGAGTCGGTGTGCGGATGAACTTGTTGAGTTGCAGTCCCAGGCTGACACTGAGGAAGAATCCGAGGGATAGCCGGATTCTGCACCTGTGGCGGTGCGCTCCAGCCGAGGGCGAGGCCACGCATAGTGTGGCCTCGCCTCTGCGCGTGTGGGTCTCGACGTTTGCGCAGACAGCTACTGAAACCGGCGTCGTAGATAGAGAGGGCCAGTTTCCAGCGTCAAGGCGGTGTCGTCCTTGACGGTTTTGTTCGAACCTTGGCCCAGGCCATAGACAGATTCGGTAAGAGGGTATACCCGATAGACATAGATTCGGGAACTATTTTCGCTAAGTGGGACCCCTAGCGGTCGTCGGGGTCCCGCTCGTCAGAGATGGTTGCCCTGCCTTCGAGTTCGCTAGACAATTCTCGGATAAGGCGGTTGCCCTCATCGATAAACCATTGGTGATTATCTTCGCAGTCCCACCCCGAATCTGGGTAATCGACGACGGGGTTGAAGTGAGAGCTCCAGAACTCCATGTAAGCATGGAGATCGTCGGCCAGGTCCGCTGAAATTGGGAGGTCTGAAGTCCCCACTGCAATGTCGTCGGTGTCATGGCTCCACAGCGGTTCCTTCCGCCCCCAGTCGGGAAAGAATCGAATCTCGATTGGCGAGTTCATAGAACACAACTCTGCGCGCGGCTTCGTCTGATTACGCTGGGACTTTCTCTTTTCAGCTGCCCGAACGAATGAGAGCCCCAAGGACCAACCAAGCGGTACAAGGGCAATCGGAACACAGACCACCGAAACCACGACCGCTGCCGCATAGGCGTTTATCCAACCATCCTCGATCGTGCCTGCCCACAACCATACGAAAATGCAGAAGCCGACAAGGAGTGTAGACACGGACGCTACTGCAATGTAGGCGATCTTCGCGCCTTTGGATTCCGGAATCAAAATTCGTTCTCCTCTCTCAGGTGTGCTGGCGGCATGACCGATGTCTCTGATCACGGGTTTCGTCTGCGGATAATAGTCATTCTTATCGACAAGGGCGGCGCCGTCGTTGTGTGAACTGTCGACTGCCTCCGTCGCTCGTTCGTCGCAGTGTTGTGAGTGTGTGCCACGGATCGTTGAGGCCGGTGTGGCATATTGAGATCAGACTATTACGGCAGGGGTATAAGGGAGGTTCGCGGTGAGCAATGGTGACTCGGTGCACGTGATGATCATAGCCACTGACGAATCGGTAGAGCTGTATCACATGGAAGATGTGCAGTGGGTGGAGTGGGTGCTACTCGGCTGGTTCGTCGTTGGTGCCGCCATCGCGGTCTGGTTCCTGACCATCATCGTGATAAGGCAACACGCGTGGTTGTCGCTCACTCTCCTCGGTGTCGCCTCAGTCGGCCTGATCGCCGGGGGATTCTGGGTCCAGTTGGGCTCCGGAGCTTATAGGGACAGTGAGGCACTGTGGGCCTGCCCTTCGGGTCTCAACGCTATGCGAATCACCGAAGCGAACGGATATCCGTTGTCGGATGGAATCGTTCGATGTCGTGCCGACGCGAAAAGGAACGTGGCAGTCGGCGCAGCGATGGCGGGCGCGGGGGTAATTCTGGCATTCGGTTCACCTCTCGTCGGTCGACATCGAAAGGCAGTAGTGCTCGCATAGCGGGCGAAGTTGCAGGGCGAGTTCGCGTGTCATCGATGGTGCTCTCCCGAATCTATTTGGCTCCCGTCCTCGTATCCCGTCTCAGAGACGTCCCGAGCTTGTGCGGGGTCACTTATTGCGGGACCGGATCTTGATGATTAGGACCATCAGTAGAAAAAGTACGGCGGTGAGGGGGAACATGAACGCGGCGAACACCCACACAAGCGTCCCGCCGATTCCGACCGAGTCGGAGTAAACGGCCTGAGCAACTGAGAGGCTGCTTAACTGGTGGGCGAAGACCAGAGCGAAGAGGCTGAGCGTTGCGAGTGTCGTTGAAACAGTCGTTGACACGGGCGTGGTCGAGAGTCGACGGAGAACGCCAGTGAGGCCGATCGCTCCAACGATCCCGGCTGCTGTCAGCCAGAGGAACTCCGTGTCCCATCCCTCATCACTGATAGGGGCCACGGGAGCGAAGAAAGTGACGATGAGAAACATGGTCACTGCGAGGCCCGTCGCCAGTGTCGAAGCGTAGATGACGAACGCAGTCGTTGCGAACGCGGGATCGCCACGACCTGAACCGATGCGGGTACGCGGCGTTGTTTGATGCTCAATGTTGGGAACTCGTACGGCCCACATGATTACGCCGGAGAGCACGAACGGATAGGCGAGCTCTCCGATGAATGGCAGAACTGCCAGCGAGTTAGCCACAATGTCCACAACACCGCTGGGAGGAGTATTCATGGAGTAAAATACCAGCCCGACTATTTCGCTGACCCCTGACCCAATCAGAACGATGAGACTGATGATCATGAACCAGGGCCTGAAAGAGCGGGGGAGAGCCCGTCCGATGATGACTGCGCAGAATGTTGCAACCACTGTCAGTAAGAAGCCTGAGAGGCTTATCATCCAGGGCTGAGGCAAGTAGAAGCTCTCGTCGGAGATATGCATCGCCACGTAGCCAGTCCAGGCAATGAGATGCCCGGCGAAGGCAACAATGAGCGTATTGAAACCGATCGAACGGGTGCTATTCGTTGCCGGTAGCGATAGCAAAGAGGAATCTGGTTTGGAACCATTCATATGCCGATCTTGGCACACTCGTCGTAGAGTCAGGGCCGTGACGGGAATTGTCGCGATCACGATTGAACGCTCGCGGCGGAAAGTGACCGCCCGCAGGACACTTTGTGCAGGTGAAGGCAAGAAATACGTGTTCCCGAAGGGGCCTGCGTCCGCTTTCGACGGTTTCGAAAGCGGATTGACTGCCCGGCGTTGCGCCACTGAATCTCGGCAATGCACCTCTTCTATCGTGCCTATACGATGTTTGCGCAGACTATAGAATGGGCCTTATCGCTTTCAACTAATGAGGCAGAGCCCGCAGATGCGCCGAAAGGATCGAGCATATGGAAGACTTTGGATTCGTTGAATCGAGCTTTGGCGTCCTTGGCATGCTGATGACACTTCTGCCCGTGTTTGTCTTTCTCGTCATCGTAGCGGGCATCGTAGTTGCGACTGTCTGGATCACCAAGTACCTCAAGCGGCAGGAAGCTGACCGCAAAGAGATGCTCGATCTCATGCGCAGGCAGGTTTCCAGAAAGCAAGATTCGTGAGTAGCGACCGTTTATCCGTCGTGCTGATCATTGCGGGCCTGTGCACGCTGTTAGCTGGCTTCGTGGCAGGCCTTGCTGCCTTCTCAACCATGTGGACTCTTTTCGGTTTCGGAGTCGCTCTCACAATCATCGCCACGAGTTTCATTATCTCGGTCTTGAACCAACGGCCTTGGCCGGCCAGAGGCCGTGACCAGCTGCGCCAGCTAAACACCATAGGGACGGCCCTGCTACTCGCGGCGCTCACATGTGCCGCTGTGGTCGGTATCGCTATCTCGGGGTTCATCGCTCTCGTTGATGGTACAACTCTGCAAATCAGTCCTGCGCAGGATGCATTGGTGGGGGTTGGTGTCATTGCGACGGTCCTGGGTGTAGTTGGGTTTGTCGGCGCCGCGGTGGTGAAGTTCGGTATTCGCCTCACCCGCACACCAAATGGTAGGTCTCCTGACTTGCACAGTTGGGGACGAGTTTCGGGTTTCGACTGGCGTTTATGCTGGTGACCGTGCCGTCAGTTCCTGATTCGGGACACTAAATGGGTCCGTAGAATAGGTACATGAGCCTGCGACTAAGGAAAGTCCCGACCGCGTCCGGGGCAACCGCGGTCCAGATCGTGACGAAACGCCACGGCAAACTCACCGTCATCGAACACCTCGGCTCCGCCCACACCCCAGCCCAACTCGCAGCACTTGAAGAAGCCGGCCGCGAGAAAATCAACGAGTCCACCGGGCAGCTGGCACTCGACCTCGACACCGGCAGCAACGTCTCGACAACATCGCGTAGGCGGGTAAAGGGATCGACATCACGTCTGCTCATCGACACGATCCACACCGCCTACAACCGACTCGGATTCGATGTCGTCGATGACAATGCGTTCTTCCAGCTCGTCCTCGCCAGACTTGTCGAACCTACATCGAAATCCGACAGCATCCGCGTCCTGAACGAGCTCGGTGCTGAAACGAAACACCGCAACACGTTCTCTGCCTGCCTCAAACGCGTCATCGATGACGACTACCGATCCATGATTGCCGGCAAATGTTTCGACTACTCAGTCGCCACGACAGGGATCTCATTGATTCTCTACGATGTCACCACCCTGTACTTCGAAGCAGAGAAGGAAGACAGCCTGCGCAAGGTCGGGTACTCGAAAGAACGCCGAGTCGACCCGCAGATCGTTGTTGGCCTCCTCGTCGATCGGACCGGGTTCCCGTTAGAGATCGGGTGCTTCGAAGGCAACAAAGCAGAAACGTTCACGATGATCCCGATCGTCAAGGGTTTCCAAGACCGCCACGGGGTCACCGATATGGTCATCGTCGCTGATGCCGGAATGCTCTCAGCTGCGAACCTGAAAGCCATTGATGATGCCGGGCTGCGGTTCATTGAGTATTTGAAGCTTTGGGGACCACCCGATCGTGCGGTTGGGGACCACCGATATTGCCTGTGGGGGCCAGCAGCCGTGGACCTCGGGGCCACTGGCCGCCCATCAGCTCATCGTCACGGGTTCAAA
>NZ_FXZB01000034.1 GCF_900169065.1 Brevibacterium aurantiacum
TCCTTGCTGAGCCCGAGCTCGTTCGCGACGCGGGTGATTGCCCCGTTCGCTGTCTCGGGGTCAGCTTGAGCATGGATGACGAGTTCGACGGCGCGAGCCTTGAGTTCGTCGGTGTATTTCACTGGCACGAGAGAATCTCCTTCTTCCAATCTCCCTGCCTCTATTATCCCCGGAGCGATTCAGATCGTGTGAGTCTCTGCCTTGTTGCCTTCGAAGCACCCGATCTCTAACGGGAATCCGGTTCGGTCGACGAGGAGGCCGACAACAATCTGTGGATCGACGCGGCGTTCTTTGGAGTACCCGACCTTGCGCAGTCCATCTTCCTTTTCTGCTTCAAAATATAGCGTGGTCACGTCATAAAGGATCAGCGAGATCCCGGTCGTGGCAACTGAGTAGTCGAAGCACTTCGCCGCGATCTGGTCGCGATAGTTGTGGTCGCGGGCGCGTTTGAGACATGTCAGGAACGTGTTGCGGTGGGCAGTATCGACGCCGAGTTCGGACAGGACTCTGACACTGTCGGATTTCGAGGTGAGTTCTATCAGGCGGGCGAGGACGAGTTGGAAGAATGCTTCGTCATCAACAGTATTGAAACCCAAATGCTCGTAGGCGGTCCGGATCGTATCGACGATGACTTGTGACCGGCTCGACTTCACGACCGCGGGAGCTGTGGCGGGTTTGTCGGTATGGTCGAAGTCGAGGACACCTTGTCCGGGGTGGAGCTTATCGCGGCCGAGAGCGATGAGTGCTGCGAGTTCTTCGGGAGTGTGGGCTGAGCCGAGGTGCTCGACGATGCGGTAGCGTCCACCTGTTTTGTCAGCGATCTGCACGGCAGTGGCCCCCGATGCTGTGGGGACTTTACGCACGAATGGGCTCATGGACCCATTTTAGTGTCGAATTTAGTTACCCAAAAGCGCGAGCCATAACTCGCCTACCAGGACAAACATTCCACGACACCGTGAAATCATCGGTCACCTGTGCAAGTCAGGTTGGACGCACCGTAGAGCACCACATCAGAGTTCTCCAACGAGTGCTCCGCAATGGTTGTTTCGATCAGATTGTGTACAGCGTCCGCATTGTGCGGTTGAGCCACCGTGTCCATATAGAATGCGCCTTTGACCCCGCCAACATCTGCAATTCGCAGAACGGCAGTATTCGGAGGCAGGAACTTCATCAATTTCGAGAACGACGGCCAGAAGTATCGACTAAGCCGCGGCTTGGAATTGATCGGCGAGAAGATGACAACGATCTTGTCGACTCTCTCTGATGCCGGTTGCTCAATTGTGTAGACGATGTCGTCGTCTGTTATTAAGTACGATCCGTCCTTGATCGCTGGCCAGTGATGCCTGATCCGATCTTGACGGATGAATCGGCTCTCGTTGTCGTCGTTGTAGTAAAGCGAGAATCCAAGCTGAGTGAGTTTGATGATGAGCGCTTTCGCAACAGGATCATTTAGCGCAATCTTCATCAGATCATCGGTACTCTTCCTCGCACCGGTTGTATCAATCCGAAAGTATCGGGGCAGACCGTCATTGGCTTGCACCAGGTCGTCGATCTCAGTCGGGTTCGAAGTCATCGATGTCCAAATGATGTTCTGGTTCACCAGAGCACAGTACCAAAATTTGCTCGGAGCCTTCTGCAGAGTTCCTCCGAAAAGTATTCTCTCGGCAGCTTGCCATACATTTCATCGACAGTCCGTTGGCCTTTTATTGGTCTAAAGTATGACCAGAGCACAGATAGGCAGACGCAGGTCTGAACCGATCTTCAAAGGCAAATGCGCGGGGCACGAGAATGCTGTCACAACCGCAACGCGAATGTTGCTCGCTGTCGGATCATCGACAGCAAGCCGCTCGAGCCGTCGGCGGCCTTTCTTCGCTGAGCTATTTCTCAAACATACGCCAATCACCGTGGCCGTCTTAGGGCATTTCCTACTGGCCGTTGACAAACGTCTAAGACGTCAATCACCCAAATCTTCTTACCCAACTTCACATCTGAACTCCTCGCCAAGGTCGCCTCGGCCGACGAGAACGAGTTCAACAAGTTCCACCTGATCATGAAGTGCGACGTCCTCGTATGCTAGTACAGCAGGGCTCGGCGAAATCGAATATTGGTATAACCGATAGCGACCGAATGCCCGGGCAGACCAGCGTGTTCCGGCCCCGGGCTGGAACCACTACTACGAGTCTGAATAGATCGGTCTGGTTTCGGATGAGAAGTCATCAATAAACTGTCACGAACACTCGACGAGCACAGATTGAAGCAAGTCCAAACGTATTACCTCAAGCCCACGGTGCCGACATTTGCCGAGGCACCATCGGTCTAGAAAGTTGAGCGCACTCACTTGCATACGTAACCCCCCGAGAGCACTATCAACCGCTACACTTTCCAGCTCTGAGTGATCTCACAAGAGACGACCAATCTATCCCGATTTTTATCCGTAGCATTGGTGAGGGCGTTGCAATCGACAATGCCGCTCATTGTTCAGGCAACCGGCGAAAGGCCCCTCTGTGAAGAATCTGATCCGTACGACTGCTCTGCGAGCTGTGCGGTCAACTGCATGGAAGAACACCAGCAAGTGGATCAGGGGGACTGAGCGCTGGCAGCAGCTTGAAGATGAGTACGACGGGAGCTACGTCAAAGCTGAGGTTGTCGTCTACTTTGGTGATCGAAAGCCTAAGTTCTACCAACTCGGTCAGTGGATCCCGGTACTCGAGGAACTTCACCGCAAGCACCGTGTAGTTCTCGTATTCCGAAAACCTTCGTCATTGCTCGAGGCGCGGGAGCTCACACGACTTCCCATGGCGCTCAAACGCAAGTTCGATCCGCTCCACACTTTTTACCATGCCAACGACTTCAAGCTGGCCCTGTACGTGAATAACGGGATGTCCAACTTCCAATCTCTCGGCTTCGCACCGATGGTCCATGTGCACGTGAACCATGGCGAGTCCGACAAGTTGAGCATGGTTTCCAACCAGGCAAAATCGTATGACAAAGTCTTCATCGCCGGCGATGCGGCAGTCAGTCGCCATCGCAAAACGCTTGTCGATTTCGACGAGTCTGCACTCGTCAAAGTCGGAAGACCTCAGCTGGACATCGACAGGGTCCCAGAGCTGGAGACTTCGTCGGCGACCACAATCATGTACGCGCCGACGTGGGAGGGAGAGAACGATGCGAACAACTACACGTCAGTCGATCTCTTCGGCCCTAAAATCGTCGAAGCCGCGTTGGGAATCGACGGATGTCGTGTGATCTACAAGCCGCACCCTCGCGTAGCTGCCTCCAGCGATCCCTCCATGGCGGCGGCGAATGCGCGGATCCTTGAACTGATTGAGAACGCCAACGAGACTATTGCAGACGAGTCGCTGCAGCATCAGGTTCTGATGGAAGGCGACATCCTTGCAATGTTTGACACTGTCGATATCCTCGTCACCGACATCTCCAGTGTCGGGCTCGATTACCTCTATCTGCATCCGGAGAAGCCTCTGGTGCTGACAGATCGTCGCGACGATATGGTTCAGCTCAATGCCGAGGCACCAATCAGCCGTGCGACACCCATCATTGACGGTTCGACAGTGGGACAAGCAGACAAGTTGCTGCGCGACATGCTGATAAACGATTCAGCGACCGAAGCCCGCCAGGAACTGCGCCGCCACTACTTCGGCGAGGGAACAAAGGGTACGTCGACCGTATTGTTCACGGAGGCCATCAGCAAGCTAATTGCCAACAGGACGTCTGAAATGAAGAAGTATCATTTCGAGAGCACCAACGCCGAATCGAGCGACGAATAAGCACACAAGTTGCGTTCAGTCCTTTGTCCGTGGGCGAATAGACAGGTTGCCGAGTCTCGTCGAGTACCACTCTCGTACGCCTGTGCTCTCCCTCGCAAAAGTCTTCAGAGGACGAATTCTGCGCTTCCCATTCCATGGATCGTGTGGGCGTCGGAGGTAGACGTCGAAGGTCTCATCCATTGATTCAGAGAACTTGTCTTCGGCAATATCGAAGGTGATGGTCGCCCCGCGGCCGAAAAGCCGACGCTCGATTGTCGGATCGGTACACAGAAAATATGTGTTCTTATTGCGTGCTGCGAGAACCAGCTGCAGTGAGGCCGCGACAGATTCGTGAGTCTGACTGAGCTCCAGCTCGATTCGTGTTCCATCAGCAGTTGTGGTGGCCCTCAGCGCCTTCGCATTGATCGTTTGACCGACTTCTCGCGGGTCGACGTCTGGAAGGGCTACCGGGCCAAGGCCTTCCAGGACTGTTTTCCATCGCTGGTAGCCGGCCTCGGGCAGATACTGCTCGACAGCTTTCTTGGCGGCCTCGCGCATCGTGTTTATACGCTCCGGTCCGAGGCCCATGAACTCCTCAATCTGAGTAGCCAACGCTTCGATGTCGCCTAGTGGCGTGATGAAACCGTTTTGGCCCTGGTCCACCAGATCTCTAGGACCATAGGTGATGTCGTAGACGATGGGGACGCAACCAGCAGCCATCGACTCCATCATCGCCAAGGGTAGGCCCTCGCTGGTACTTGTCAGCATAGAGAAAGAGGCTGACTGCAGTCGGGCTGGGACAGCATTGACGTACCCCGGTAGATGCACCTGATCTTCGACACCGAGGTCCACGATCAGGCGTTCGAGCTTTTCCCGCTCGGTGCCTTCTCCCAAAACGGTCAGGGAGACGTCTACTCCCCTGCTCTTCAGCAGCGACACTGCACGTATCGCATGGTCCACGCGTTTGAGCGGAATTAGGTTGGCGATCATGACAGCGTTATTCGTCGAGCGATCCACTTGGATCTCGTCGTGCACGGATCCCACCGGTAATTCACCGGTAAGCAGTTTGATGTTGGCTCCGGAAATACCTGTCGCTGTGATTGCAGCAGCCTGTTGCTTGGTCTGCACACCGACCGCATCGAACCGGTCGATGTTACGTATGGTCTCAGCTCTGCGAGGAAGGAACTCTCCGTGAGCTCCGTTCCAGGGGTGACGAAGATGAGTTCCGTGCAAGAAGAGAATGAGCGCGAATGTTCTTTCAGAGATTTCATGGACGAATTCGCTGATCTTCTTGTCATCGACGATGAGGACTGCGGGCTCTTCCGTTATCGTCGCGAGAATCCAGGCATTGTAGAAGTCCCGGGGGCGATTCCATTCGGCGATCGGCTCACCGCCCGCCGAATAGAGGACAAAACGGCGCCCGATCTTCGGATCTTGAACATCGGTGAGCAACAGGGTGTTGTCGGGACGCAGATAGTTGCGACGCACGACTCCACCGGAACTTGATTTGCGGAAGACATCGTAGAACTCGGTGATGCTTTCGATTTCCCCGTCTGCCACAGGCACGGGGTCTGTTGGCTTCTTCCCACCCAAGGTGGAGAGTTCGGCGTCGGATCTGCCCCTTAAGTCCTGCCACACGTTCACCAACTCGACGGTTTCATCCATCCGACCTTCGGAGATGAGTCGGGTCCGCGTCGCGTCCACGTCCATTCTCGGGCTGAAAGTCAGCAACGTCTGTGACAGAGGACTGCCGTATTTCTGAAAACTCCGGATTCGACGCAACGCAGCAGTCGTCATGCCCCCGATCGACTCGGGGATACCCCACGTGGCGTTATAGACATGCAGGGCATCGGTTTCGAACCCCTTCCCCGGTCCAGCCTCAAGCTGATCGTGGTCAGCGTCCTTGCGCCGCAATCGAGAGATGGGTTTCAACGTCGGTGTCCTTCCTCAAACCCGCCTATGTGCTCTGCAACCATGACTGTTTTCACGGTACGAGTGCCATATTTCCGTGGTGGCGAATCTGCCCCCTCCAGTTCACGATCTTCGGGCTGTCCGCAGTCTCCCAGTGCGCGCGAACGTTCCACTCCGTGTCGAGTTCGGTGTAACGGCCACCTACCGCGACCTGCAGTGCATCGACATAGTTGATTCCGACCGTCCTCAACAATCCGACGACACGCTCCACGACGCCTTCTGTCCGGAGTCGATCAAGGTTGAGCACCGCAATCTGAGGATCGAAGACGATGAAATCTTCGTCGAGGTGACTATGGCTGGCGAAGACGAAGTCGAGGGCACCCACATAATCGTCCTTGAACGCGCTGGCTATCCTCCGCATGAGTGTGAGACCGCTGGTCCTGGTCTTCCTCACATCTCTCTTGGCCCCGAGGAGGGACGTGCCCAATTCTGTCTCTGACAGGGCCGTGATATCGGAGGAGACTTCCCCTGCCGCGGGGAGAACGAGGATTCTGTCATGATCAGCAAAGATCGCTGGCAACAAGGCCTGGACGAGGTCGTCCGACTCTCCGCTACTTGGAGCCGTCACCGGCTCAAGGACATTGATGGTGCCGTTGACCAGTTTCTCTTGGATGGCGTCAACCTGTTTTGCGCCAAGAGCGTCAGCTGCCACCCATAGGCGGTAGGAGCCAGCGGCGTGGTCGTCGACGGACGAGGCAAGAGCACCCACGAGGTGGCTCTCACCGTTCTTCACGGAGACGTAGGCATCTGCCGTTCCGCTCGTCGGCTTGGGACGTTCGATCCCATCGACCGCCGAAGTGATTTCTGCGCCCGTCGCATCGGGCAGATGTGCCGTGGCCAGGTATTCATCCGCGACGGCCATTTCGGCTTCGGTGATCTCGATCCATTTGGCGTAGATCGTGTCGTCTGAAGCCCCCGATGCGATGAGCGGAATGATCACGGCAAGTTTGTCGAGTATCCCGCTGCGAATCGAATCGAATTCGGCGTCGTTGATTCCGTAGAGGCCGCCGAATCGGGAGTCTGATCTGTTCTTGGGTTCGAACTCGACCTTGGCTCCCACTGATCGCGCGGGGAGGTTGGCGTGCAGGCGTGAAGTCAGCACGCGCGAGTATTTGTACGCGTAGTCGCCCACCCAGCTGCGCGCGAGCTCGAGGTTTTCGGGGAATGACTTGTCGCGGATCGCGGTGACGGTCTGCTTCTTCTTCGGTCCTTTGCCGCCCTGCATCCAGTCCACGAGCAATGTTCCTGATCGGTGGTCGGGATCAGTTGTTGGAAAGAGCGTGTCAACGGTCGTCGTCAGGCATCCCGAGAAGAATGCGGGAACACCAACGGCACGCAATAGAGCTACAGACTGCCAGTCGCGGCATCCGACCGGTCCGTATTTCTTCAGGTACGCGATGGCATCAGGCGTGAGCATCTCGGGGTATCGGACGAAGACCGACAGCAGGATAGGACGGAGATTCGGATGGAATGGGATGTTGAAGGACTTGCCGAAGATGTCGTGCATGTACCATCCGAAGGCGATGTACCAAGTATCTTCCGGGATCTCTTGGTAGACGTTGCCGTCACGGTAGACCTCGACCAGATTGAGTTCAGCATCAGGACCCGAATATCGTCTCTCTGCTTTGACCGTTTCTCGCAGCTTCGTGAAGAGCTGTGTAAGGCCGCTGTCTCCTGTGAAACCGAGGTTCTGATATCTCAACAGGTGTCCGATTGAGGCGACCGTTTGGATGTAGTCACCGATGTTGCGTGAGCGGATTCCCGGCTGGTCATAGCTGAGCACTCCGATGTTGCGTTTTCCTGTGGTCGTCGGGAGTGGTTGCAGATGTTTTCCGCCGGGGAGCCAGTCGAGCATACGTGTGAGCTCGTACGCAATGGCTGCATCCAGTTTGTCAGCGTCCCACGAGAGACGGTCTTCGACGAGAGTGCGTACGTGACCAAAGGCGTCGATGCAGAACGCAGATTCAGCTGTGCGCAGCACAGCCTTGGAGCTCCACTGCTCAGTATCGCCGCTGTCATGCGAACCCTCGATGAGCGGCAGTGCTTCAGCTCCGAGCGCGTCGATGGCAGTCGGGTAGTATTCCACGGCTGCCGCAGTTATGAGTTCGCGCTCGTTGACACGTTCGAACTCTGCCCACGCAGCTGCAGGATCTGATGCGCGGTGGTAGGCCATGCCCAACAGTGTTCGACCGATCTCGCTGTACTCAGGGCGGCCCCGCAGGTTCAACCCGATGGATACAACCTCGCCATGGTGCCCGGCCTCAATCAGCGCTCTGCCAGCCTCGACCATTGAGGATTCAAACGCCGAGCCGTTGATCAATGACTCAGCCAGTGTAGAACCGGCCTGTATGCGTTGGAGCTCTCGCAGTTTAGCTTCGGATTCCTTCTTGGTCGGTGCGACGGTCCACCCGTCGACGTCCGCAGAGGTAGAACCCTTGAGCGCCGTCGCCAGACCCCGATAGGAGCGCGCTGTTTCTGTGGCGATCTTCTTCGCGCCGCCGATGGGCTGTGTTTTTCCGTTGGCGTCGGTGGCGTTGCGCTCTCGCACGTATTTGGTTCCCGATGCCCGTTCAACTGTGGGGAGAGCACGCCGAGCGATGCCGTGAACCACGGGTTTCACCAGCTCTCGTCCCTTGCTGATTAGCCTGTCAGTTGCGTTGCGCTGATTGGTCACTCGCCTAGTCCTTTGCAGAGGTGTCGGTGATCTGTCGGTAGTCGCGGCCCCGCGCTGTTTCACGGGATCGAAGTTGTCTGTTCAATCGGCCGAGCTTCGAGCCTTTAATCGGTCAGTCGAAGGTGACCAGCCCAGTGTGGCGCAGCTTGTCGTTGAGTAGAGGTGCAAGGGTCTTAGCGTACGTGGCCGTGATGTGTGCAGTATCGAAATAGGTGATGACTCCCCCGATGACAGGTTCGCATCGACCGTCCGGACAGAACCATTCTTCCGGGTAGATGATCGACATATGCTTCGAGTCGACCGCCTTCGCTGATTCAGCGAGCGGATCCATCCAATACCAAGATTTCGGAGTTCCCGAGCATTCTTCGAGGTCATCCTCATGCGTGGCTACGCAATCAGGTACCTGGATATCGTCTCCGCCGGGGTAAGGAGTATCTCTGATGACAACAACGTCCAGCTTGGCGTCAGCCCAGCTCTCCAGTATTTCCTTATGCCCCGCTGGGGCCTTCTGCTCAGTTTCTTCCCACGACATTCCGTCTAACGGCGTCGACTGCCGTTCCGAGGTGATCACTGCGTCGAATCCGCCTGACGTGGTGCGATCGACAACCCAGTCGGAATAGTCCTGACAGCCTTTGATGGCTTCTGGAGTGCTGAGGTCCTGCGGCAGGGTCGAAATGCTGCAATTCGATGCCAGGAAGGTCGTGATGGTCCAGTTGTTCTTGTCTGCCAATCGCTCCAGTGCCGGCAGCCAGTGTCCGGCGTGGGAGTTGCCGACGAGTGCGACTTGCTTCTCCCCGTCACCGTACGTGCATTCGGGCCGGTCCTTGTATGGTGCGCTTGACCAGCACCCGTCTGCATAAGCCTTTGATTTGTCCGTCTTGGCGGCGGCCGGCTCCATCAATAATGATTCCGTGCCATCGCACTTCGGGTTATCTTTCGCGCTCGGCAGCAATGCTGCGGCACCCAGACAGGAATCGGGGTCAACCAATGCGGATTGCAGGTTCTCCTTGTTCTGCTGAACGATCCGGTCCGAGACCCATACCTGGCTCAGACCAAGCGAGCCGACGACTACCATCGCCACAATCGCGAAACCAAACGTCCTTCCCCGGCTACGCAGCAGTGAGGTCTTTCGGAAGCGGTTCTCAACCCATGCCGTGGATGCCCACGCGACAATGAGTGAAACGAGAATGATCATTGCCTTGTCCAGGCGGCCCAGGTTCTCCGTGGCGCCCAGCTTCTCGGACAGGTACGGAACAAGGACGATCAGCGGCCAATGCCAAAGATAGACGGAATACGAGATGTCACCCAGGAACTGTGCAGGCCGCAACGATAGGAGAGGAAGTACAGAGAATCGGCCGCGCGAATCAGCGACGATCACGAGTGCAGTGGATACGACTGGAACAAGAGCGATATAGCCGGGGAACGGCATGTCCGCACGGATGAGGAACGTGCCAGCGACGATTCCTGCCAGTCCTATCCACCCGATCAGTGAGTTGAAAGGGAGCCGCTTCGGTCGAATATAGGTGACGAACACCGCTACAAGTCCACCGGTAGCCATCTCCCACATGCGAGTCGGGGTGATGAAGTAAGCCATAGCTGGCTGCGCGACCGTGTACCAGATCGAGAAGATGAGTGACGCAGCGAAGATGCCGACGATGGTGAAGCCGACGACCTGTTTAGGACGCTTCGCTTTCACCCCTATCAAGAATGCGAGTCCGATGAGCATGGGCCACACAAAGTAGAACTGCTCTTCGACGGACAGCGACCAGAAGTGCTGTACCGGTGATGGGGCATTGTCCGCCGCGAGGTAGTCGACGCTTGAGCTCGCGAAGTCCCAGTTGACCACGTACACCGCTGCGGAGAAGATCTGGCGTCCAGTATCGACCCAGATCGATTGGGGGGCCACAAGGTAAGTAGAGACGCCAACGAAGAAGAGCACGAGCAGGGAAGCTGGCAGCAGCCGGCGAATCCGTCTCACCCAGAAATCAGTCACGTCTCGCCAGTTCTTCGGCGGAGACTTGATCAGGTGGCTGGTGATGAGGAAACCGGAGATGACGAAGAAGACATCGACGCCGATGAATCCACCGACGAAGCGATTAGGCCACAGATGGTAGAGCAGGACGATTCCGACGGCTAACGCCCTCAGACCTTGAATATCGGCGCGGAATCCTGACCTGTTCGGTTTGGTGTCCGTGCTCGGCGGTCTTTCAACGTGGGTGGATTTCAACTGCATGTATCGTTTCCAAAACAATTCTCGGCCGGTGGGTTCGGACCCGGCTGTGGTCGTTGTCGTTCCTCGTTTATGCAGGTCGTTGTTCGGCGCTGCGTACTGATTCTGATCGAGCGAGATGAGAATTTCTGCAGAACCTTATTCCGAACATCTGGATTCACGGACTTATTCGGCTCAGATGATGGGGGGACGTCCGTGTCTAGTCATCCTCAACACGCCTCGCTTCGACAATTTCTGTCGATCCTCGTCCTCTGCCCACGGATCGAGCTTCCAGCCTGCACGCCACCCTTCCATCCAAGCTCTAAGCTGGTGAGGCTTGTTCGCCCATTTCAAACACTGCATAAGTGTCCACGAACCAACGTAGGCCCAGCTGAAAGGCCACGGCAGGTTACGTCGAGCCAGCCAAACACGGTTCCGTGCATTCATGTAGAAGTACTCGTCATGCCGTCTGGGATCGATCACAGGATGCGCCACAGCTAGGTCGCCCATATACCAGACTATGTAACCTGCGTCCCATACTCTCCAGGCAAGTTCGATACCTTCGTGGGCATACCAGAATGGTCCCGGCCAGCCGCCACACTCGTCGAAAGCCTTCCGCTGCATGCAGACGGCGCCTTCCCACACTGAGAAGACGTTGGAAGAGTGCTCGGCTTCGCCCTTCTTCAGACGAGGGATCCACCGTTTCGGTGCATCCGGTCCACCCGGTTCCTCGACGCGAGGTTGGATCAGACCGATTCTGGGTTTAGTGCGCATCAGCTGGGCCATGCGCATCAGAGTGGTGTCGTCTGGCAACCATGCATCGTCGTCAAGGAAAAACAGGAATTCGCCTTTGACGTGCGGCACTCCGGCATTACGCCCGGCTGGGATCCCCAGGTTCTCCGGCAGTCCCAGGGTTTTGACCTGAGCCGGGATCCCTTCGGGATCCCAACCATTGCCTACGCACACAACGTCGAGGTCGACACCCTTCTGCGCCAACAGAGACTCAAACCCGCGGTTGAGGTCCTCTAATCGCTTCCCTTGGGAAAGCACGACAACACCGAACGAGTATTTGCGGCTCTCTTCGAACCGCTGGGAAAGAATACGGGAAGAATCGGTCATGACAGTCTCCTTGAGGCCATGATCGACATGAAGTGCCCGATGACCGACAGGAAACACAACGGTGCAAGAATTATGACAAGCCAATGTTCGCCGAAGAGCGGAGCCGCACCAGCTGATGATGCGATGAGGGTCACGATGCTCGAGGCTAAAGCGAGAAGAGACATCTCCACCGAATGATAGATGCGATGGAACGGTACGAATCGAGCAGCTCTCTTGAGTTTCGCTACAAAACCTGGGTTCAGAGCAGTTGCCGCCTGCGAGTCTGCAAGTTTGTCCAAACCGTTGAACGCTCTGGAAACGTGAACCATGTCGTTGAGTGCCTTGTTCAGTAGAACGAAACCAGCGAGGACCGTTCCGGCCAGCAAGTAGGGGTACGATCCGGCGGGATCGTCGCTGAGGTTGCTCCACTCCCCCACCGCTCGCACGCCCAGCGCCACAGCTACCAGACCTTCTGTGGTGTAGTGCCCGACTTTGTCGAGGAAGACTCCTTTGGCTCCGCTGGTCCCACGCCATCGGGCCACTTCGCCATCACAGCAGTCGATGTACATCTGGACCTGAGAAAAGAACACGGCAAGGATTGCTCCCCAGATCCCTGGGATCAGCAGACTGACAGCAATGCACCAGCCAGCAAGAATCATCAGACCGGTGACCCCATTGGCACTGATCCTCGTTCTCACGAGGATCATCGTGAAATAGATCGAAATGTGCCTGAGGTAAAGCTGTGCGCTCCAGTGCTCAGCATTCTTCCGACTTCGAACTTCGATCGGCTGAGCCTTAGCCCGAAGCTCGGCCAGGGTCGGGTGGCTCTGCGGTTCTCGTGTGGGCACACCCGCTCCTCTCCGCTTCAAGATCTGTGAAAAGTCTTTCGAAGCATTCTACTGTGGACACGTCGATTGCAGCCCAGAAGGCACAGGCGTGACCAATGCATTTCGACCAACCGATATGTCAGGGTTTGCCGAGTTCCGACTTGATCCGAGTCGTAGAAATTTCGGGGGTACGGGGCAGGTAGACAACTTCACATTTGTCTTTGAGGAAGTCGAACTTCCCTTCCCAGTCGTCTCCCATCACGAAGGTGTCGATGTGGTATTTTTCCACATCGGTGACTTTCTGTTCCCAGTTGTCTTCTGGAATCACGAGGTCTACATAGCGAATCGCTTCGAGCATGTGCTTGCGTTCCTCATACGAAAAGTAGGACTTCTTGTCCTTACCCGCGTTGAACTCATCGCTTGACAGCGCTACAACGAGGTAGTCGCCCTGCTCTTTGCAACGCTGGAGTAGACGGATATGGCCGTAGTGAAGAAGATCAAATGTGCCATATGTGATGACTCGTCGCATTGAAAGTACCTTCCAGACGATCGGTGCCTCAAGAGCAGGCAGTTGGGAGTATCAGTTCAGCGGCAGTTTACCATTCTGTTACCTTAGGTCACAGATGTGTAACCTGCCTCACAAATCCGATTTTTGAAGACGCGCCTCGTTTCGTCGCTCGATGACTAATTTAGTGGCATCGATGAACTTAGAGATCTGCGCACAAGGCGACGTATCGCCCAGATAGTGTTGCCCCAGATCCGTGGAGAGACCCCAAGCCGATTCTGCCTCCGTGATGAGTTCGACAATATCCAGACTGTCATCAGCGGGGAGAGTAAGGCAGCGATCCAGAAGCCCCCCGGATAGCACCTCGGCGTCTAAATTGTAAGGTTTGATCATGACGAGCGGCTTCGTGGATGCCAACCAGTCGTATGCCACCGAGGACATCTCGGCAACTGCGATATCTGCCGTGTCGAATTGCCACGAAACGTCGGGGGTTCGATCATAAAATGCTCTCGGTTCAGTTTCGACGATATCTTCAAGTGCCTCCAGTGCTTTTGCAAATTCGCTCCGCATAGCCCCGGTACGCGGATGGGGACGAAAGATCACGCGATATCCTGCATCGAGAAGGTTAGTGACTATGTTTACACCGTTGTGTGCGATTGCCCCGTAGGCCATTGACGGCGAGTCCCCTTCCCACGTCGGTGCATAGAACACTATTTGCCCATCAGGCTCGGCTGAGGCAAAGCTACGCCACGCCTTTGGAATCGATCGTGGGCGATCCAGCTGAGGACGCCCGACGTCGAGCATTTTATCGTCGCTCATTCCATAGAGTGTTCGCTGAATGCGCACCCGTGCCGCTTCTCCTGCAGTGAAGACAAAGTCATAGGCCTTGAGCTGATTGGAGATCATCGAGACCTTCTCGCTTTCTCCATGGCTAAGATGAATGTGCGCGGGAACCGGATAGCGCAGTGATTGAAAGTTCGATGTCGCCTGATTGACGTAGAAGACGGCTCTCAGAGACGAAGAGGTCATGAACTCATCGAGGCCCTTGATCAGACGCGAAAAACGAACCGGGAGATTGGTGACTGTCTTCAGATGCTTGGCAACGATGGGACTGCGAACAATGATCCCAAACGGGTGATCGCCGAGTCCCAAGCTCTTCAACTCCGATTCCAACTGCTCGAACGGCCACAGCCATTGTTCGAGCTGATAAATCGAATCCAGTCCAGCGGCGAAGTATGCGGAGACCACGAACTCGTCTGTGGTCTGGGGAAAGTAGTCAGCAGGTAATCTCGACTCGTGAATCCGGTCACGGACCCTTCGCGCCACGAGTTTGACTGCAGACTGGGCGAAGTTGACCCCTTTAATCGCTTGGTGCGAGAGGTCATCCGGAAGATTGGTCATAGGACTATTGTGCACGTGCGGTTCCGAGGGCCCTGAACCGACTCTCCTCAAACATGCAACAAGCCTTGTAATTATGATCAATTTCGCCGAGAGAGGAGCTGTCCTCACCTCCTCTTCCTCGGCTACGTTGGAGTCTTAGTCGACCGAAAGATTCACCATGGCACGAGTACGCAGGCACAAGTCCGAACCGATCTCCAAGCGCAAGGGCAGCGCTAGGGCCCAAAACGAATCAGAAAAACCTGTTCTGCTCAGTCGCCAGATCGTCGACACCGAGACTAGCGACCTATCGGTCTCATCCACCTTCGCCGAAGCCCTCACACAGCAGCCGACACACGACTCCGTCGCTTCAGGTACGTTCACTCAGATCGTCATCCCTCGGTCCACTCCCGAGCTTCTCGCGGAGATCGCCTCGATGTGGAAACTGCACCCGGTTCTTGTTGATGACCTGTTCCATGCGAATCAGCGGCCCAAGGTCGACCGCTACGACGATGTGCTGTTCGTCGTCCTGAAATCAGCGGTCTACGTCGACTCCGATGAGGAGGTCGAGTTCAAAGAATTCCACCTCCTGATGAAGGACAACGTCCTCGTCATTATCTGCCAGGATGATCGGTTCATCGACGGGACACCGATTCCGGACAGTACGGAGGACATGGACGCCTACTTCACAAGCGAGGAACGGCAGTGGATCTCTGACAGGGATCTGCTCTCGCTGGGCCCGGAAGCTCTCATCTACCGTCTCCTCGACACAGCCGTCGATACTTACTTCCCGGTGCTGGACGGCCTTCAGGATGATAAGGACGGGATCGAACGGCAGGTCTTCAGCGGAGATACTGCCGCTGCGGAACGGATCTATCTGCTCAGTCAAGAGGTCATCGACGTCCTCCACACGACCACTCATCTCAATCGGCTCACTCAACGCCTGGGCAATGGCGCCACGAAGTACGGAATCCCGACCGAGTTGCAGGCTTACCTCGATGACGTCACCGACCACCTCACCCGCGTCCTCGCCGAAGCGGCCGAACTCCGCGAAGCCCTGTCGCAGATCCTCAACGTCAACTCCACCCTGGTCGCCCAACGGCAGAACGAAGATATGAAGAAAATCTCCGGGTGGGCGGCGATCCTATTCGCGCCGACCGTGATCGGGGCAATCTACGGGATGAACTTCGATGACATGCCTGAGCTCCATTGGGCGCTCGGCTACCCGATGGCCATTGGACTCATGATCGGCCTCGGCGTGGTTCTCTATACCGTGTTCAAGGTCAAGAAGTGGATGTAAGTCGATGAAGCCGGTATTTCTCGGGCTCATGAGCGCGGCTATCAGGACGAAGATCTACTTCGCCAAGCATGTTAAACACGCAGCCAAGGTTTCCTGCGCCTTCGTCTGATCTCGTTCCGCTGTTCATCTCGCCTTTTCCACAAGCTTGCCTGGCGCCCCTAGCGTCACAAGCGTGAATACGACTGAGCAGAATACTTTCCGTCCTCGTCCCTCTACGATCCTCGCCGCCGCAGTGCTGACTCTGACAGCGACCGTCACCACCGGCGTCGTCTCCGCCTCCGCGCATGGTCTCGGCTCACCGTCCGCGACCGACTTCGCTGCACCCGATCAGGTCTCCGAACTCGAATTCCCCACCACGATCTCCCATCGAGGCGGCTCAGACGTCTACCCGGAGGAGTCCATGGAAGGGTTCACCGCCTCGGCGAAGGACGGGTTCCTGCCCGAAATGGACATCCAGTTCCTCGAAGACGGCACCCCCGTCCTCATCCACGACGACACGGCCGATCGCACTCTCAACGGAGCCAGCGGAGCCATCCGCGATCTCAGCCGCGAGGAATGGGACGCTGCGACCATCAAGCACCCACAGGGTGGAGAACCCGCACAGACTGTGACCCTCGATGAGGCACTCGACGAACTCGGCGGGAAGGTCGTCATGGTTCCCGAGATCAAGCCAGGGGCCACCTCGGCGGAGGTCGACCAGGTTCTCGACGTCTTCGACAAACGCGGGCTGAAGGACTCACTCATCGTCCAGTCCTTCGACTTCGAGGCAGCGAAGACCATCGCCGAACGCGGCTACACCTCGCTCTACCTCTCGGGCGCGACTCTGCCGAAGGAATCATTCGACGAGATCGCCGCTGCCGGCATCGAGTGGGTCGGGCCCAGCAAGAATCTGCCGACCAGGGACCTGCGCAAACTCGACAAGGCAGGCTTCCACGTCGCTCCCTACACTCTCGGGACGGCAAAGGACGGGCACCGTCTGCCTGGCTGGATCGACGGATACTTCACCGACGACGCCTGGACGAACTGACCAACACCGTGGTGGGCCCTGGCGTGGTCACTTCGAACCAGCGTCAGGGCCACCAGGTGTTTGCGAACTAGGGATGCGAAGACACAATATGACCCCTTCGCGAAGGCCCGTGACAGAGAGCCGATACAATCAGCTTGTCACCAATTTCTCTCGTAAGAAGTTGCTGTGACGTCCAACGCAGCGATGCCGCTAGCGACCTTGACGGGCCTCAACAAGGAAGTCGACTCCTCGTCCTGCCGCTCGGCGTCCTCCTCACTGATGTGACGTTCTTGGCATCTTCGAAGAAGAAGAATGCCCTTTGCGCACATTCACGCCGATGACCGTAACGGCCCATCCGCACGAGAGGACGGCCCGCATCGCCTGCGGCAAATCCCGCCATAGTTAAGGAGCACATCCTATGAATACTCCCATCAAAGTCGCTGTCACCGGTGCGGCCGGCCAGATCGGCTACAGTCTCCTCTTCCGCATTGCCAGCGGCGCACTCTTCGGCCCCCAGACTCCGGTTCAGCTGCGCTTGTTGGAAATCGCACCAGCGCTGCCCGCCCTCGAGGGCGTGGTCATGGAACTCGAGGACTGTGCCTTTCCCACTCTCGACTCGGTTGAGATCGGCGATTCGGCCGAGCACATCTTCGACGGCGTCAACCTCGCCCTGCTCGTCGGGGCTCGGCCCAGGTCTCAGGGCATGGAGCGCAGCGACCTCCTCGAAGCCAATGGTGCGATCTTCACCGCCCAGGGCAAGGCCCTCAACGCAGTCGCCGCCGACGATGTCCGCATCGGCGTGACCGGGAATCCGGCCAATACCAATGCGCTCATCGCCATGCACAATGCGCCCGACATCCCCGCCGAACGGTTCAGTGCGCTGACCCGGTTGGACCACAACCGGGCGTTGGCACAGCTGGCCAAGAAGGCCGAGGTGCCGGTCGGCGACATCTCCAAGATGACGATCTGGGGCAACCATTCGGCGACCCAGTATCCCGATATCTTCCATGCGGAGATCGGCGGGAAGAATGCTGCCGAGGTTATCGGCGACCAAGGCTGGATCGAGAACGATCTCATCCCCACGGTCGCTGGGCGCGGTGCCGCAATCATCGAGGCTCGTGGATCCTCTTCGGCGGCCTCTGCTGCTGCGGCAACGATCGACGCCGCCCGCGATTGGCTGCACGGCACACCCGAAGGCGACTGGGCCTCGATGGCCGTGGTCTCCGACGGTTCCTACGGTGTGCCGGAGGGACTGATCAGCTCCTATCCCGTGACAACCTCGGGCGGGAACTGGGAAATCGTGCAGGGGCTGGAGATCAACGACTTCAGCCGCAAAATGATCGTTGCCACCACGGCTGAGCTCGCCGCGGAGCGTGAGACCGTGACCGGGCTCGGGCTGATCTGAGATCACGTCTCCGGGCCTGATATTCTCGGCTTCACATGTCCCTGTGACCGAAGGTTCCCATGAGCGCCGAGAATGCCCCGCCGACTGCGGCTGAGCCGAGTGTGGAGTACATGGGTGCGCTCATCCGCAGGCTGCGGGAATCGGCCGGGATGACTCTGACTGACCTCAGCCGCGTGGCTGGGGTCAGTCAGGGACTGCTGAGCCAGATCGAACGTGGCCGCGGCAACCCTGCCTATCTCACCCTGCTCAAGATCGCCAAGGCATTTGATGTGCCCGTCGGACGCTTCTTCGACTCGGGAGGGGAACCTGCCGACAATCGTGTGGTCCGCGCGGATAAGCGCCGACAGCTGCAGGTCACCGATCGCGGCCTCGTCTATGAGCTGCTGACTCCGACGATGAACGGGCAGCTGTTGGTGCTCAAGGCACGGATCCCGGCGGGGTATTCCAACGAGTCCGTTCCCTTCAATCATCACCGCGCCGAGGAATGCCTTTTCGTCCTCGAGGGAACCTGCTATTTCCAGGTCGGCGAGGACGGGTACACCCTGGACGCCGGCGACAGCATCACCTACCAGGGCGACCAGCCGCACTGGTTCCGTGTCGTCGGCGACGCCGAGGCGGTCATCATCGCCACCATGACTCCCCCGGTGTTCTGAGGCCGGGCTTCAGGCGTTGGACGGGCTTCAGGCGTTCTTCTTCGTCAGCCGGTTGCTTTCGCGCTCCAATGCTTCGACGAGTTCGCCCTTGGTCATCTTCGATCGTCCGGGGATCTTCAGCCGAGTCGCCTGCTGGTAGAGGTGGTCCTTCGTCGCCGTCGCATCCACCCCACCTGCAGTTGGGCGCTCAGTGTTCTTCCCACCCTTGGCCTGCGCGTCGGATGGACCAGGTGTGGACTTCGGCTCCCACTTATCGCCGACCTTTTCGTGGGTATGTTTCAGTGCATCGTAGGCCACCTGGTGAGCGCGCTCTTCGTCGTCGTATTCCTCCATGGCGGAGTCATAGGTTTTGGCAAAGGTGCGCTGAGCCTTGGCATCCGAATGTCGCAGGGTCGCTGGGAGCTCCGACTTCTTCGGCACTCCTGAGCTGCTCATCTTCGGCATGGTGACCACTTCTCCTCACGTACGCGGGTGTCACTGTTATTCCGACGGTAACGCAGATCACCTTCGCATGTCAGGAACCGTGCCGCACATCCTCGGCGTCGATATCGCCGCGCCCCACTATCGCGGGTGTGCTGAGACCGACTGAAATGACTCCGGGGCCAGTGACTCTTGTCCGCCGTTGAGCAGGAGCGTACGTTTGACGCACGACGACACCGCTGAATACGAAATCCGGCGCATCAGCGCAGGGTCTAACACCGAACTCGGCTCATTGCAGCACCACGCTGACGCAGAAGGGATCCGCCATGGATGAGGAGACGTTTGACGACCTGATGGTGTCCACGGATGCCGCTCTGATCGTCGTGACCACCGCTGCAGAGAACGAACGTGCAGGTTGCTTGGTGGGATTCCACTCGCAGTCGAGCATGTCTCCTCAGCAGTACGGTTTCTGGCTGTCGAAGGCCAACCACACCTATCAGGTGAGTCTGCGGGCCACCCATTTCGCGATTCACTTTCTCACTGCATTAGATCTCGCCATGGCGCAGCGCTTCGGTGCCCGATCTGGTGAGGACACTGACAAGTTCCGCGGTCTCGATACCCGCTCCACCGAGCAGGGGGTGCCATTGCTCAGTGCTCTGCCCAACCGGATAGTCGTCGAGCGCATCGCCATGCTCGACGACGGAGGGGACCACGTCGGCATCACCGCGCGGGTGATCTCGAGTGAGACCACCGGGCCCTTCGCGCCCCTGCGGCTGTCGCGCATCGGCGACCTCTCTGCAGGCCGCGACAATGACTCACGAGCGATCGATCCTAAGGCAGGCGGCTGACCAGGTCGCTGCGGGAGTGGGGCCAGTCTTCAGCCAGGATGGCCCGAGCAGTGTCCAGACCGCCGTCCAGATTCACCAGGAGCACGCCTTGCACCCGGCCCTCGTCGTTCAAGTAATAGACCGCGCCCTCCGTCTGCGGTTTCTGCCAGTCCTCGATCGTCTGCAGGTCTGAACTCAGCGTCCCCACCGCCTGATAGCCGAAGTCGAAGACGTTGGTGTAGAAATACGGTGTGTGCGTGTAGGTCTCGTCACTTCCTGCCATGATCCGTCCGGCCACGGTGCCCATCTGGGTCGCATTGTCCACATGCTCGACGCGCTGTCGGCCGAGGATCCGGTCAGGGTAATGGGCAACGTCACCGGCTGCATAGATGTCAGGGTGAGAGGTCTGCAAGGACCCGTCGACCGTGATTCCGTCATCGACAGCGATTCCTGCCTTTTCGGCCAGAGCGGTTGACGGATCGATTCCCAGGCCCACCACGACAGCATCGAACTCGTGAGTGCCATCGCCGTAGTCAAGTTCAACATGCTGGCCCTCGGCACGGCCACCGGACACCTTGGTGCCGGGGACCAGAGTCACTCCCTGGTCGCGATAGAGCTGGTGGAAATGATCGGCGAGATCGGGTGGGAAGACAGAACCGCACAGAGTCTCATCGTCGAACAGAAGCGTCGTATTCGTTGTGTTCTGCACCAGTGCCGCCGCCAGCTCGGTGCCGATGAACCCGCCTCCGATCACGGCAACATTGAGATTCCTTCCAGCGAACTCAAGCAGGCGACGATAATCATCGAACCTGCGGAAATAGACGACGCGCTGACCTTCCGCAAGGTCAATCTGCTTCGGTTGCCCACCCGTGACGAAGAGCAGCTTCTCGAAACTGTACTCTCCGTCCGAGGCCGTCACTGTCTTTGCCTCAGCGTCAACGCTGGTCGCTTCAGTGCCCAAATGGAGCTGAGCCCAGGTGTCGGCAACGGTCGACAGGTAGTTGTCGTCCTGTCCGAAGCTCGGGTCTGTCCACAGCTTCTTGCTCAGGGCAGGTCGTGTGTACGGTTCATCGACATCGTTGCTGATGATCGCGATGGAACCGTCGGAATCGAATTCCCGTATGCCACGGGCAGCTGCGTCAGCGGCCATTCCTCCGCCGAGGATCAGATAGCGAAAATCCTGCATGGTTCAGACTCCTTCTCGTATCGTCTACCGCGTGCCCGTGGTCACAACATTCAGATTGTGGCGACTGATCCGGCATCGACGCGATAGTTGGAACCGTTGACGAAGCTGGCGGCGTCGGAGCACAGGAATGCGATGACGTTGGCCACCTCGTCCGGTTTGCCCCTCCTGCCGAGTTCCATGAATGGCCGTTCCTCGCGCAGGAACGACGCAATCGCCTCATCAAAGGGCACTCCCAACGCTTCGGCACGTTTGCTCATCATTTCGTCGGTCATCGGGGTTTCGATGAATGCCGGTGACACTGTATTCACGAGCAACCCCTCAGAGGCGTACGTGCGGGAGAGACCCTTGGCTAGGGAGAGGAGTCCTGCTTTGGCAGCGCAGTATGGCAGCTCGTCGTCATAGGGTTGGACCGCGTCTTCGGAGGAGACGAAAACGATCCGCCCCCAGCCGCCGCGCCTCAGACCCGGGAGGAAAGCCCGCGTGACACGCACGGGCCCCATCAGGTCGACATCGATTGTATGGTCCCATCCCTCTTGGCTGATCTCATGGAACAGACCACCTTCACCATGGATCCCGGCAACATTGATGAGGATGTCGAGGTCGCCGACTTCATCCTCCACTTTCTGCGCAAGTCTCTCGATGGCTGCAGGATCAGTGACATCGGCGGCAATGGCGTGTGGGCGGTTTTCGGAACCCGGCAGCTGTTGGACTGCGTGATGGAGTTTGTCCGGTTCACGGTCAGTCATGACGACTGTGGCACCTTCAGCCAACAGCAGTTGTGCCGTGGCGAATCCGATGCCTGAATCGGCGCCGGTGACCAGTGCTTTGCGTCCGCAAATGTTGAGATCCATAGTGTCCCTTTCAGAGCATTGGCGTCCTATTCGCCTCAAACGTGGCCTCAGCTGAACAGACCGACGGCGTAGGCGACGAACACCAGGATGATGATGGCCAGTATTGCGCCGATTCCGACGAACACCCACTTCGTCCGCGGAGGTCTCCTATCGGGTGCGTGTGGCGGAGATGCCGTGGCTGAGTTGGATTCCGGTGGCGTGGCGCCGGGTTGGACACTGCCTCCCCCATCAAGATCGGGGTCACCTGAGGGGTCCGGATCAAGGTTGGGGTTGCCAGTGGTGTGCTTCGATGAGTCTGGGATTCCGTCGTTTCTCGAATTCATTCGTATTCACATCCTCCGGTGTCGCTTTGCCGGCCGGGGCCTACAACGGTGTTGGCCGAGAACGTTCTGTCACGGCGTGGGCTGGCCCCCATTGACGTTGAGGGTCTCACCCAGGACGTAACTCGACTCCGCCGAGGTGAGGAACACATAAGCTGGCGCGAGCTCAGTCGGCTGACCGGCTCGCCCCAAGGGAGTGTTCTTCCCGAAATGGGGCAGTGCTTCCTTCGGCTGACCGTCAGAGACCTGAAGGGGTGTCCAGATCGGGCCGGGCGCAACCGCGTTGACTCGGATGCCGCGTGGAGCCAGCTGAGTGGCCAGTCCTTTGGTGAAGTTGTTGATCGCAGCTTTTGTCGACGCATAGTCCAGCAAGTGGGTCGATGGAGAATACGCTTGAACGGACGTCGAGTTCACAATCGTTGCGCCGGCGGGCAGATAGCCGACTGCCGTCTTCGTCACGCGGAACATGGCGCGAATATTGGTCTCGAAAGTATTGCCCCACTGTTCGTCGGACAGGTCTTCGATCTCTTCGACTGCGATCTGTCGCCCCGCGTTATTCACCAGGGCGTCGAGTCCGCCTAGTTCGTCTGCCGCATCATGGACGACCTGCTGGCAGTAGTCGGGGTCGGCGAGGTCACCGGGCAAAGGGACCGCTGTGCCGCCGGCCTCGCGGATGACTTCGCAGACGTGTCGTGCGTCGTCCTCCTCAGCAGGAAGGTACGACAGGGCGACATCTGCTCCTTCGCGGGCGAACGCGATAGCAACTGCCGAGCCGATGCCGGAATCAGCACCGGTGATCAGCGCCTTGCGTCCCTTGAGCCGACCGGTGCCGCGATAACTCTGCTCGCCACGGTCAGTGCCTGGAATCAGTTCGACGTCCAGGCCCGGCTCAGGCTGGTCCTGTTTGGGTGGAGAGATGTCCGGAAATCGTTTCACCGGATCCTGGAAAGTCAGTTGGTCGCTCATGAGCTGTGGCTCCTTTCAACTGGTGGTCGATTCGCTTCGGCTGGCCAGGGTCTGTTGAGAGATAAGCCGCCTGGTGAGAGATGAGCCGGTCAGTAATGCGCTGGCGGGTCGCTCGCGGGAAAAGACTCGTCTTCCCATTCATCGACCAACTCATCATCGTGTTCTTTAGTGGAGTGATCTGTTCCGGGCGTTTCAGCAACATCGTGCGGCGCTTCATCGGGAACAGTGTTGAGGGTCTCCTCCATGCTCTCGGCATCTCGATCATTCGTCATCGTCGCCTCTTTTCACTGATGCCGCATCCGCGATCATCAGACTCATTGCGATCTTGGTCAGCACGGTGCTCTCTGAAGCTTCCGTACTGTCCCGGTGCCGTCACATTAACAGTCTCCTCGGAGTCTCGTAACCCCCGTTGTGACCGACGTGGCCTGCGGGAGAACATGCTCGGCCCCTCCTGGCTCAGGCGGTGACCTCCTCCGGGTCGATGTCCTCGCGGAGTCCGCGCCATACGGGATGACGCAGACGACCAGCCTCGGTGATACCTCCGTATCGGACCTCACCGACGAGGCTGGGCCGCACCCAGTTCGCATCACGTGACTCGGCGGCAGGAACATCCAGGGAAGGTGTCTTCCGGCTCAGGCGATCGAGCTGTGCCCGCAGAGCCTGCAGCTGGTGGTCGTCGAAGCCGGTGCCCACACGACCCAGATAGACCAGACCGTCCTTTTCGTGGGCCGCCAGCAGCAGCGAAGAGAAGGTCTCGGAACGCTCCCCTTTGCCGGTGCGCCACCCGACGATGATCACGTCGCGAGTGGAGGTGTGTTTGAGTTTGGCCCAGGTGTGGGTTCGTCTGCCCGGCAGATAGGTGCTGTCGGTCTGCTTCGCCATGACTCCTTCGAGCTGGAGTTCACGACTGGCCTCCATCGCCTTGTCGACGGTTCCTTCGAAGGCCGCCGGCACATGGATGTGCTCACCCTCGGTGACCATGTCGAAGAGACGTTCACGTCGTCCGAGATACGGAGTCTTCAGCAATGAAGCGCCATCAACGTTCAACACATCGAAGACCATCAGATACACCGGTGTGCGCTCACGTTCACGTTCAATGTCGCTCTCACGAGTCAGCCCCATCCTGCGTTGCAGCCGCCCGAAGTCGGGACGACTGCCGGGGCCCAGCGCAACGATCTCTGCGTCAAGGATGCAATCAGCGTCCACGCAGTCGGCGAGCTCGATGAGTTCGGGGTAGGCCTTCGTCATATCGTGACCATTGCGGCTGGTCAACGCGATCGACCCGGACGAATCATCGGTGCCGGCGCGCACGGAGGCGAGCGCACGGATGCCGTCCCACTTCATTTCGAATGCCCAGTCCTCGGCCTGTCGGCGAACGGAGGGAAGGCTTCCGATACTGGCCAGCATCGGTGCCATGTCAGTGGGCTGCGCATCAGTGGAACCGGTGCGCTCGGGGCCTGTGGATCCGTTTCGCTTGGAATCGGTGTGCTCAGTCGAAGCTTTGCCCCGCCTCGGCGAGTTCTTGGATGAGTTCTCGGATGAGTTCGTGGATGAGTCCTTGGTCAGCTGGATCATCCAGTTCTTCTCGGGTTCCTTGTTCGGCCCGTGCTCGCCGGTGTTGAACAGTGCGAATCGTCGTTCTCCCCCTAGCCCGCCGTCTTCGGCCCCATGGAGGACAGCGATGATCTCGCGACCCTCCTTCCACTTCTCGAGTTCGTAGGTCCCGGAGTCCCAGATCGTGACCTCGCCCGCACCGTACTGTCCCTTCTCGATCGTGCCTTCGAAGCTTCCGTATTCGAGCGGGTGGTCCTCGGTCTGGATGGCCAGATGATTGTGCTTCGGATCGGTGGGCGGTCCTTTCGGCAGTGCCCACGAGACCAGCACGCCCTCGTGTTCGAGTCGGAAGTCCCAGTGCAGTGTACTGGCGTGATGTTCCTGGATGACGAAGAAGAGCTCGTCCCCGCTGGTGCCGTGACTGTCGGGCACCGGTTCGCTGGTGTGCTTCGGGTCACGCTTGGATCGGTAGATGTCCAGGCGGTCGCGCGGCGCCTTCGATGAACTCGACGTTCCTTTCGTCGAAGCGGGTGCGGCTCCCGCCGAGGTGGGGGCCGGATTTGCTGAATCGCCGGCAGTCTGCGCCAACGGTTCGAGCAGATCGCCGTGGTCGTCGATCCGTTCAAGGACCTCCTCGAAGCGCAGCTGCTCGAGAGCGGGCGGGTCGTCGAGTTCGTCCCAGGTCCGCGGTGTCGCCACTGTGGGGGTGAACCGGCCGCGCAGAGAATAGGGGGCCACTGTCGTCTTCGCCGCTGAGTTCTGGGACCAGTCGATGAGCACCTTGTTCTCTCGCAGCGTCTTCTTCATGGCTGAGACGACGAGGTCTTTGTGATCGGCTTCGAGGCTGCGCGCCAACTCGTGGGCGACGTCGGAGATCTGCTGGCTTGATGCCGATCCATCGAGCGGCGCATAGAGATGGATCCCCTTGGAGCCGCTGGTCACCGGGTAGGCGTCGAGATCCATCCCGGTCAGCAGGTCTCTCACCAGCTGTGCGACCTCGATACAGTCGGCCAGTTCGCGTCCTGGCCCCGGATCGAGGTCGAAGACCATGCGGTCAGGATGCCGTGTCGTCGACTCGATGGTGCCGGGGTCAGATGACCCCTTCGCGACCTGCCATTGAGGGATGTGGATCTCGAGTGAGGCCATCTGGGCAAGGTAGGTCAATGTCGCACGGTCCTGGACCAGCGGGTACCTTTTGGATCCGGTGGAATGACGGATGGAACGGGATGTGAGCCACGATGGTGCGGAATCGGGGAGGTTCTTCTCAAAGAACACGTCTCCCGGTTTCTGCGGTGTGCCGACACCGTCGACCCAACGTTTGCGGGTGGCGATGCGGTCATGGGCGTGCCGGATCAGATGTTCGTGAATGTGAGCGTAGTAGTCGAGCACCTCGCCCTTAGTTGTGCCTGTCTCGGGATAGAAGACCTTGTCGAGATTGGTCAGCGTCAACCGATGCCCGTCGACGGTGACTTTCTGTTCCTGGCGTGACATGGACACCTCCTGTGGTCTGTACGGTACCCGCTCACAGCAGAGTGCACGAGGGGGCACGGACGGTGGCGATGCCACGACCACCTCGGCGCTGGAGCCCTTCCAGGTCGGGCGGCCAGCAGGGCCAGCCGATGGGGGTAGCCAAGGTGCTGAGACTGAGTTTCAATGGAGGGATGAGAGCCATTTGGACCGGATCGATTGTGTTTGGTCTCGTCAACGTGCCGGTGAAGCTGTACTCGGCCACCGAGAACCACGATGTCAGCATGCACCAGGTGCATGAGAAGGACGGCGGACGCATCCGCAATCAACACCGTTGTCAGGAGTGCGGGAAAGTCGTTGAGTTCGACGACATGGTCAAGGCCTACGACGACGGCGACAACCGCGTGATTCTCACGAAAGACGATTTCGAAGCCCTGCCCGCCGATGAGAATGACGACCTTGACGTCCTCCAGTTCGTGCCCAACGATCAGATCGACCCGATCATGCTGGAGAAATCGTATTTCCTGGAGCCGACGTCGAAGACACCGAAGGCCTATCTGCTGCTGCGGCAGACGCTCGAAGACACCGACCGCACGGCCATCGTGAAGATCACTCTGCGCACCCGCACCCGACTGGCGATCCTGCGAGTGTGTGGAAAGGTGCTCATGATCCAGACATTGCGGTGGGCCGATGAGATCCGCGACGTCGACTTCAAGGGAGTGAACTCCCAGGCGAAGATCTCCAAAAAGGAAATGGAGATGTCAGCCAAACTCGTCGAATTGTATTCGGAGGACTTCACACCGGAGGAGTTCAACGACGACTACCAGGACGAACTGCGCAAGCTCATCGACGCGAAGATCGACAAGGGAGAAACCCTCGACCTGGAAAAGGCCTTCCCTGACGAGGACGAGGACGAAGAACCCGGCGGCGACGTCATCGACCTGATGGAGGCGCTGCGCAAATCCGTCGACAGCTCCCGATCGTCGAAATCGTCGAAGAAGAGCTCGAGCAAATCGGGTGCGAAGAAGTCCGGGGCCAAGAAGTCCGGGGCGAAGAAATCGACGGGGTCGAAATCAGCGAAGAAGAAGACCGGGTAACGCGGGGCAGGCAGTGACGTCCACCCCACTTGCGGCTGGGCGAGCGGTGTTCTTCCCGCCCGTGGCCTGCGCATCGGATGGCCCCGGCGAGGGCTTCGGCATCCGAGCGCCCCAAGGTCGCCGGGAGCTCCGACTTCTTCGGCACTCCGGCACTGCTGAGTTCTACCACGGTGACCACATCTCCTCACATACGTGAAGTGCACGGTTACCTCGACGGCAACGCAGATCACCCTTCCGAGTCAGCGGACGTTTCTGATTCCCCGAATCCTCGTCGAGGTTGTTGATCCTCAGTCCTGCTGGCTGAACCGCCATTCGACACCTGCCCTGGGACAGCCAGGTCGCCCTGCGGTTGGTCAGCTTCTACCAGAGCTGAGAGGAATCGGACGACGACCTCGCGTTCTTCGGAACTCATTGCTGCGGCGGCATCAAAGCGGCGTGCGTGCTGGCGGCCGATCGTCTCCCGTGCCGCTCGGGCCGTCTCCGGCGTCACCTCGATGCATATCGTCCGCCGATCTTTGGCGTGCGGTGAGCGACTCAGATGGCCACCCGCGACAAGACGGTCGATGAGCTTCGTCGTCGACGCGCTGGAGATCCCGACATCACGGGCGATGTCCTTCGGGGTGACGACCCGCCCCTGCTTCTGAGCGTGGATGAGCATCCGGATGGCGCGCATGTCACTGTCGTTGAGGTGCATATAGCGCCTGGATGCCTCAGACAGTGCCCGATCAGCTTCGCGCCAACGGCGCAGAGCTTCCATGATGGAGTTGCATTGACTGATTTCGGCCCGCGACAAGTGAGAACGACCGGAGAATTCCGGCTCGTTCAAGAAATAGTTCAGATCTGAATCCGGGCGGATTCCTCTCTCTACGGCGAGGTGCCTCACTGAGGAGTGAGCGCGTGATCCGTGTTGGTGCCTCAGCATTTTTGAGCGTGAGGCTTACGGTTCACTAATTCGTTTGGAGTCGATTCATCGACGGTTTCAATGATGCCATGTCC
>NZ_FXZB01000045.1 GCF_900169065.1 Brevibacterium aurantiacum
CCGGGGAATCATCTATGTGGAAGAGACCGGTGAGAGACCGGGACACTACTTCCTGCCCTCGCGCCGCGTTCGCACTCGAATCCGAGTGAGCCCCTTGCCATCAAGCGAATCGGTGGATCAAGGCTTAGACAGGGCGACCCAGAGGACGAAGGCGATGACGACGGTGACCGTCAGTACGTAGTACCAGCCGAGGTTCGTCGCGATCCAGTCGACGATCGACTTCATCGTGGTCTGTGCGAAGTCGGGCATGAGCATCGCCCAGATCGAGAAGCCGAGGATCACCGCCGAGGAGATGATGAAGACCTTCCAATTGACCCGAGATCCCCGTTCGTCCGTGAGTTCCGCGGGGCCGCGGCTCATCTCCGTGCTGGAGATCGGAGGGCGCTTCTCAGGGTCGATGTCTCGGCTTGGCCTGTCGGTTCCGCCGAAGCGCTCACGCTCGACGATCGGCCGTTTCATCTTCCCGTCGTTGGGATCCTGCACGCATTACCTCCGGTCGGAAAATCTGGACTGACCCGCATTGGGCACCGATCTATCTTAGGCTCTCGGTGTTTTGCCAGAGAATCCGCCCCCTGTTTTCAGGGTGCGGTCGTTACGGTTCGGTGCGCCGTGTCGGTATGCAGCGGAGGCGAGGAAGGGGCTGTGACGGCCTGGTGTTCAGCTGCGGATCTGCCCGGTTTGTGCGAGCCGGGTGACCGCCTCGGCGAATTCGCGGGAGTGCTCGGGGTCACCGCCGATGACCTGCATGTCCTGGCGGTCACGGAAGTGGGCAGTTGTCATCAGGTCCCGGCCCACACGTCGCGAACTGGCTCCCGTCAGTTGGCTGGGGCTGGCCTGATCGAGGACCGAGGTCCGGTCGGATCCGAGGATCGAGGCGCGGACGAATCTCTGATCTGTGGCGATGAGGAGCTGAGATTGCGGGCTTCGTTCGCTGTTGAAATGCATGAGCACTCTCTCACCGTCTCGGAGCATGTCGAACGGCGGCTGACCTGGGGCAGGTCGATGATGATGGTCGGATCCGGACTTTGTCGAACGCTGTGTTTCCTGAGTGCTCGGCCTGGGACGGTTCGCGTCGATGCGAGCAACCCGGGCGACGGCCCAGGCGCGGACTCCGATGACGGTGAGCAGGGTCAACGGCAGGGCGATTGCGGCCATGGTCAATGCCGATTCGGTCGGCTGTTTCGGGAGGTCTGTGAAGCCGAGGCCGATTACGAGGGCGAGGATGGCCATGATGACCCCCGACAGGATGGTGAGACCGAACAGGTCACGATTGAACGCCTCGCAGATGGAGGCGAATGTGAATCCGATATTGGTGCTGGCCCAGCACAGGAGGAAGACGGTGAGGGCAGACGCTGGCGACGTCGAGTAGTCGCCCCACACCGTTCCCGGACTTCCCGGAAACTTGGCGAACGAGTGCCAGATGAATATCGAGGCTGCGCAGAAGGCAGCGGAGATCGGTCCCACTGAGAGCACCTTGTACCAGGGCTGCCGGATGAAGCCGGTGAACGAATCTGGCTTCTTGGAATCGTGCGGGTCTGTGGCTGCACGGTCCTTCTTCGGCGTATCGTCCTCGACGTAGAAGAGGATCGCGATCACGTGAAAGGCGCCGAGAACCATGAAGCTCCCCGAAGTGGCTGTACTCGGATTGACGTCGTCGAGGCCAGGGGGACGCGCTCGAGGATTGATCCCGGCATTGATCATGAAGAAGACCGCCGTCGCGATGCCCGCGAGCCCGATCGCGTAGACCACCGTCGTTCTGAAATCATGTCGTCTGCGCCTCATGCCGCAATTCTTGCAGGTGCGCACTGCGCCCGCAGTCGGAGGGTGTTCCAGATTCGCACCGTTCGCTGCGGTCAGCGGCGGACCTTGCCGGTACGTGCGAGCCGGGCGACGGCTACGGCGAAGGCCCGGGACTGTGCGGGGTCTCCGCCGACGACCTGCACGTCCGAACGGTCGTGGAAGTGCGCAGTCGTCATCAGGTCGTGTCCCACGCGTTGTGAGGTGACTCCCGACAGTTGCCCGGGCTCGGTCTGATCGAGGATGAAGGTCCTGTCAGAACCGAGGATCGAGGCGCGGACGACCCTCTGGTTCGTGACGATGAGGAGCTGGGGTTCCGGTGTGCGTTCACTCTTGAAGTGCATGAGCAGCTTTTCTCCGCGGCGGAGCATATCGAACGGTGGCCCACCGGGGTAGGGAGATCCCGGAGTCGAGGGATCGATGCCGTCCCACCGAGGTTGCAGATGCTGCAGCTGGCGAGGATCGGCTGCGTCCCAGCGAGCCACACGAACCTTCGCCCACGCACGGGCCCCGACCAGGGCGAACAGACTCACAGGGAATGCGATGACAACGCTGATCAGAGCACTGCCGGTCGATTGCGCCGGAAGGAACAGGAAGCCGACTGTGATTCCGAGGCCGACGAAGGCCATGGCGACGAGGATCGTGACGAAGAGTGCGAACAGGTCGCGATGGAATGCCTCGGCGCAGGAGGCAAATGTGAAACCGATGTTGACGGCACTCCAGCAGGAGAGGAAGACGATGAGGGCAGGCGACGGCGAGGATCCGTAGTCTCCCCAGACTGTTCCAGGCTCTCCCGGGACGGCGGCGATCGCATGCCAGATGAAGATCGAGGTTGCGGCGAAGACCGCGAAGACCGGTCCCACAGAGAACACCCGATACCCCGCCTGCCGGATGAAGCCCGTGGCCGAATCGGGGATTGTGAGTTCGGCCCAGCCTCCATCCGCGGCGATAGCATCATCGTCGGTGAAGAAGTAGATGGCAATGGAGTGGACGAGGCCGAGGATTCCGAACCCCACGATAGCCGCGTACTTGGGGTCGATGTTTCCGTCGTTGACCATCAGAAGATCGATACCGGCGTTGATCGTGGAGAAGGCGATCAGCGCGAGGACAGTGAGTACGACGCCGTAGACCACTGTCATGAAGAATTTGTGTGTTCTTAACCTCATGCTCTGCAGTCTTACAGCTGCGGTCGTCGCAGACGATGCAGGAATGTTCCAGATCTGTGTCGCGCTCAGCCCAGCTCGTCACGCTCAGGCTGGTGTGCTCCGTCGGCTCAGCTCGTCGCGTCAGCGGCGGACCTGTCCCGTGCGTGCAAGGCGGGTGACCGCCTCGGCGAAGGATTGGGACTGTTCGGGATTGCCGCCGAGAACGCGCATGTCCTGACGATCACGGAAGTGGGCGATGGTCACGAGATCGTGCCCCTCGCGCTGTGAGCTGGCGCCGACCAGCTGACTGGGACTGGCCTGCTCGAGGACGAAGGTCCGATCGGTTCGGATGATCGAGGCGCGGACGAATCTGGTGGTCGTGGCGATGAGCATCTGCGGTTCTGGGGTGTGGTCGCTGCGAAAGTGCATGAGCAGCCGCTCACCGCGCTCGAGCATGTCCTGCGGCGGAGGCCCCTGAGGGCGCCGCTGCTTCTGGGAGCGGCGTGGTTTCGAGGAGCTGCCGTGTGGATGGGCCGCGTCGTAGCGATTGACTCTCACGATCGCCAATAAGCGGGCACCGATGAGGGCGAGCAGGCTCAACGGAAAAATGATGAGGGCCAATATCAGTGCCGAGCCCGTCGGCTGGTCAACGAGGAATATGAGTCCGAAGGTGTTGCCGATGGCGACGAGGAACATCACGATCATGGCAGCGATGAAGAGGCCTCGAACGTCACGGTTGAAGGCCTCGGCGATGGCGGCGAACATGAGCCCGATATTGGTGCAGGCCCAGCACAAGAGGAAGAGAGTGAGCGCGGGGGTCACCGAAGTGGCGTAGTCGCCCCAGACCGTTCCTGGAGTTCCCGGGTATTCGGCGAATGAGTGCCAGATGAAGACGGAGGCTGAACAGAAGAACGCGAAGATCGGCCCCACGGACAGCACCTTGTACCAGGCCTGGCGAATGAAGCCGGTGTACGAATCGGGTGGTCGGGGGATATTCGGGTCGGGCGGGGTTTCGGAGGATTTCGGCGAGTCATCCTCGTCGAAGAAGATGATCGCTACGGAGTGGTAGAGACCGAGCAGACCGAAGCACACCGTGGCTGCGCCTTTGGGATCGAAGTCTCCGACAAGACGGTTGGCTCGAGGGTCGATCCCGGCGTTTGTGAGGGCGAAGATGACCAGCATGAATAGCGCGAGAACTACTGCATACAACAACGTGGTGCTCAATTTATGCGTTCTCATCCTCATACCGACAATTCTTGCAGGCCTGGACTGCACTCGCAGTCGAAGGATGTTCCAGATTCGTCTCGTGGTCAGTCTGTGCCCATGACCAGAGCCAGTTTCCGCACACCGATGAGCAGAGGAATCGTGACCAGCAGAGTGAGGCTGGCGACGAGTAAACCGGCGAGGGGGTTGGCCGCCTCCAGCCATCCGAACGCCATCATGATGCCGACGCCGAGTGCGACGAAGAGGAGGAGACCCAGGATCGACAGAACCACGATCTTTCGGACGAGCATGGCCAAAGATAAATACGCGAGCCCGATGTTCGTACTCGCCCATGCCGCTGCGAAGACCGCGAGGCAGGGCAGGGGACCGGAGAGGAATTCAGCCCACATGGAACCCGGTGTGCCCGTGTCGACGGCGAAGCTGCGGCAGACCAGCATTGCCAGAGACAAGCAGACTCCCTGGACCGGGCCCATCACCAGAATCCCAGACAGCGAATACTCGTGGAGCACGGTCTGGAACGTAGGTCCCGACCCTTCACGTTGCTGCCGCTCGTGCATCGCGGACCGGCGCCCGAACGAGACCGCGACGGAGAACACCGATAGCAGCCCGAGCAGACCGAACGCCAGACCGGGTGCATTCGACGGGTCGGCGTTGTCGTCAGATCTCAGCGGCTGTCCGGCATTCATCACAGCAAAGAGACCGATGAGCAGTCCGGCGGTGATCACACCGGTGGTGATGGTGCGTCCGAGGTGCATGGTCATGATCGTCTGCTCCGCTGGGTCTGCTCAGGTCTCAGACTCGACTGTAGACGAGGACTGCTTCCGATCCCATCGGCTACGCTGACTGCATGCGTGCAGGTGAAGTGTCCGAGGTCAGCCAGGACTACCTCAAAGCGATCTGGTCGGCTCAGGAATGGGGCGGAACACCGATGACCGCGACCGAGCTCGCGAACCGCTTCGGCACCACGAAGGCCAATGTCACCGAGGTGCTCAAACGCCTCGACGAGCTCGACCTCATCGTCCGCGTCCCCTACCGCCCGCCCGTGCTGACCGCGAAGGGCGAGACGATCGCCGTGTCGATGGTGCGTCGGCATCGCCTGCTCGAGACCTTCCTCGTCGAATCCCTGGGATACGGCTGGGATGAGGTCCACGACGAAGCGGAGATCCTCGAGCATGCAGCCTCCGACCGACTCGTCGACCGCATCGACGTCTTCCTCGGCCGCCCCAAGACTGACCCCCACGGTGATCCGATACCGGGTCCCGATGGGCAGGTCGAGTCCCACGCCTCTTCCCTGATCCTCGCCGAGGCGGGCCCTGGGTCCTACACGGTCATCCGGGTCTCGGACGCGGACCCCGAAGCGCTGGCCCACCTCGCCGAGGTGGGAGTGGTCCCGGGTGCCCAGGTTGAAGTTGTGGACGAAGGTCGTGCGCCAGCTGCCGACCCCTCGACTGCAACGGTCACGATCGACGGCGAAGCAGTCGAGATCGACCGAGCGGTCGCCACGGCGGTGTATCTGGCTCAGCGCTGAGGCGGACCACCCGGACTAACGCCCTCGGATCTCCCCAACGCCAGTCAGATCTGCCTAACGCTCTGCGTATCTCGAGTCCGCGAAGTAGAGAGCGAGTTCTGCCGAGGCCGCCGGGCTGTATCCCTCTTCGATCACGAGCCGCGGTACGTCCGCCCATAGTTCCGGTTCGAAGGGGACTCCGGGCACATGATTGGGATGTGTGTGCCGTCGATGGGCAGGATGTGCCGGGTGTACATCAGAGTCGATCGACTGAAGGGAGTCGAATACCGTTAGGTAGAGATCCGGGGTGAAACCGCAGTTGCGGGCCGCGGTGGCAACCTTGACCCAGCTCTCGGAGCTAACGATTCGCCCGGCCTTGAGTGTGTTGTTGATGAAGTTCTTGATGGTGGCATTCTGCGGATGAGGAGAGTGCAGGAGAAGGACTCGACCCCAGATGAGGGCCTCTTCGTCAGTGAATCCCGGCCAGTGATTTCCAGAAGATGCGGACACGGTGAAACCAACTTCCTCGGGCGCAGCGCGCCCGGATCGAATCTTGCCAACGCCGTGTGGCGCTGACCCGTTCTATCCCTGGGGCACCCGGTCGATGACGGGTTGCCGCGTGGCCGGCCAGGTACCGATGGCCACGACTCGTGAACGTATGAATGATTCTATCCGCAGCGGCTGACACGAGCTTCGATGAGGTCTGTTCCGGTCGAAACGCACTTCGGCCCGGACCAATGCATCAGATGCTGGTCCGGGCCGAAGAGGTGAACGAATGTGTCTTAGCTGAAGAACGTGCGCAGACTGAGAACGCCGATGGCACCGATGCTTGCGGCGGCTGGCAGGGTGATGATCCAGGCCATGGCGATCGGCCTCATCAGCTTCCAGTTCGCCGAGCGGTTGACCAGTCCCACGCCGATGATCGCGCCGATGAGGATGTGGGTTGAGGAGACGGGCAGGCCGCTGATCGAGGCAGCCATCACGACTCCGGCAGCGGCAAGCTCGGCGGCGAAGCCGGAGGCCGGGTGGATCTCCGTGAGCTTGGTTCCGACCGTGGCGATGACCTTGCGGCCGATGAACCAGAGGCCGGCAACGAGGGCGATGCCGCAGGTGAGCATGGCGGCGAAGGGAACGGTCGCTTCGGAGTCGATGGTGCCGGTCTTGAGGACGTCGAGGACGGCGGCGAAGGGCCCGATGGCGTTCGCGATGTCGTTGGATCCGTGGCTGAAAGCGAATGCGGAGGCGGTGAACACCTGCATCCAGGAGAAGAGGATGAAGGTCGCTCGGGGCACTGTCTGCTTGCGCAGGGTCTTGGCGAAGACGAACACTGCCATCCACACGGCGAGGCCGATCATCGCCATGAGGAGGGTGCCGCCGATGGGGCCGACCGTCACGTCAAGATTCTTCAGGCCTTTGAACAGGAGCATCGCGGTGAGGATGATGGCACCGCCGGCCGCGATGAGCGGAACCCAGCGCTGCAGCGTGGAGTGTGAACCGACCGTGGAAGCTGTCGTCGCTGACGGGTCGCTTTCGAGGCCCATCTCCGCCTCTGCCGCCTGATTGTCACCGCTTGTCGACGACAGCATGTGGGGCTTCAGGGTCTGTGACAGGGCATCGCCGAGGACGTACTTCTTGATCGCCCCGTAGATGAGGAAGGCGACGATGGCGCCGAGTGCGGGGGAGAGGACCCAGGAGATCGCGATCATGCCGACCTCTGACCACTGCACCATGGCGAAGCCGCCGGTGCCGGTGACGAAGCCGATCGTCAGGGAGGCGCCGATGATGCCGCCGATGATCGAGTGGGTGGTCGAGACCGGCCAGCCCATGCGGGTGGCGATCAGCAGCCAGACTGCGGCGCCGAGGAGGGCCGCCATCATGATGTAGACGAAATCCATCGGGTTGAGGGAGACCGCATTGAGGTCGACGATCCCGCTCTTGATGGTGTCGGTGACCTCGCCACCGGCCAGCAGTGCACCGCTGACCTCGAACACGGCTGCGACGAGGAGGGCCTGCTTCATCGTCAGTGTGCCGGCGCCCACCGAGGTGCCGAAGGCGTTGGCCACATCGTTGCCGCCGATGTTGAAGGCCATGAATGCGCCGAAGATGACTGTCGTGATGAGCACCATGCGCGGTGCGCCCTGGCCGACATAGCCGAACGACCACAGAGTGAAGGCGATGAGACTGCCCGCAAGCAGCAGGCCGAAGGCGAGGTGCCAGAGGCGATCATTGCTACGACCGACGGTCTGCGTCGGCGTGAAGGTCTCTGGGGCCAGGACCTGGGGCATGCGTGTCTCCTTGCGAGGATCATGAGGTGTGTTTCCGGCTGATGCCCATGATTCTCACTCCAAATGTCCGCAAGGTTAAGGAGCAGGTGAATGGAAGGTGAACACACCGCACGCAGGTCACGAACATCAGATGCACAATAGATGTAGTTTCCCTGGTGTTCACGTGAAATTCCAGGTCAGATGCTATGGGGTCAGCGTTTGGTGGCAGTGAGTCTGGTACGGGAGAGTAGGAAGATATTGACCTGTGATGATGGACACGCGGGCACGAACGAATCGTGCCCGCGTGTGCGGATAAGCCCCGAGGTTGACCCTCAGCCTCAGCCCTGGCGTCGAGGCAGGTTCCACCGTGGTTGCGGCTGGGACGGCTTGCCGTGCTGTGGCATATAGCCGCGCTCGGCCTGCAGATGTCCCTTGTCATGGCTCTTCGCCGTGGCATCGGTGTCGAGGCCAGGGATCTGCGCCTCGAGCTTCTTGTTTGCCTGGTCGGCGCCGATGATCGGCATTTCGCCCGTGATCACCGGTTTCTCGGTTCCTTTGTCGTTTCGCATGGTGTTTCCCTTCTCTCGTGATTTCCTGCTCTGCTTCTGTGCAGCCGATGGGTTCTCAGTTGTGCGCAGCGCCGAATACAGTCCGGCCCACTGCTGGGGTTCAAGGTCTCGTGGCAAGGTGTCTCCTCTGACGTCATTGCGGTCCATGGTCGATTGCAGTGTGGTGCGGTCGGTGAGGTTCATCGTGGTGAGGATTCCTTTCATTCCACGTCCGCGTCCGGTGAAGGCGTTTCGGACGAACTGCTGGTAATCCGACCTGTGCCTCTCAGGCACGAGGCTGGCTGTGAGGCGATCGATGGTGAGGAGTCCACCGTCGACGCTGGGCTTCGGTGTGAATGCGTGGGCAGGTACGCGGTCGATGAGTCGGAAGTCGTACCAAGGTGCCCATTGGGCGGTCATCATGGTCGAGCCGCCGACTCCGGCGCGTTTGCGGGCGACCTCCCATTGGGTGAGCAGAATCGCGTTCTGCCATTTCCTGGCGCGCAGCAGTCTGCGCAGAATGGGCGTGGTCAGGTGGAAGGGCAGGCTACCGACGATCACCGACTGGTCGAGCCGGGATTTCAGGACATCGGCGTGCTTGACCTGGGCGCGCGGGAATGTGTGTTCAAGGTGACTGATCCTCGTCTCGTCGAGTTCCACGAGCGTGAGCGGCCTGCCGAGTTTGTACAGCTGGGCAGTCACCGCGCCGGTGCCGGGCCCGATCTCCAGGATGGGGCCGGTGGTGGCGCGGGTCAGCTCCGCGATCGTGTGCAGAGTTGAGTGTGAGTGCAGGAAATTCTGGCCGAGCTCGTGCCGGCCGCCGAATGATGAATGGGTTCGCAAGGGTGCGCTCCGGAAATGAAGAAGGGGGCACCCAAGGCAGCGCAATGCGCAGTGACGTATGTCAGTGAATTGCGGCTTCGCCCCGGATGCTGATGATCGTCCGGGTCGACAGCGCGCCGCTACAGATCCTGCTCGATCGGCTCGGCTGCGACAGATCCGTCAGTGGTCTGTCGGTGCCGGTGCCTCGATGAGGTCAGTGGATCACAGAATGTGAATCGAGCGCGCCGTCAGGCGCGGCGATCACGAAAGTAGAAGCTCAGCGCTGTCATTGCGCTGCGATTTAATGTTCCCATGCTCAATAAGCTAGCACGCGACCTTGCCGTTTTCCACGGTTTGAGCCGAATCCGACCGAAACCGGGACGAGTGGCTGAACTCGCCGAGGTGGCCGTGACCTATTCGATGATCTCGCCGCTGATGACGTCGCCGCCGCCGTTCTCCGGGGGCCTGCGGTGGGGATCCTGCCGAATGGCCTGAGCGGTTTTGCGCAAGCGCCAGCCGAGTGCGACCAGCGCGATGCCGACGAGGACGATGAAGCCTGCGAGAGTGAAGATGAGTGCAGTGACGCCGGCGTCGGGGGCGAAGAGGAAGAAGAATCCGAGGACGATGCCGAGGGCGCCGATGGCTGTGAGTGCCCACCACATCCGCACACCCAGGCGGCGAATGAACAGGGACACGGTCACAGCGAGGAAGCTGAAGAAGATGACCGCGAACCCGGTCAAGATGGTGACGAAAGCCGCGAAGAACATGGGGGAGAAGAAGATGAGCGCCCCCAGCAGAATCAGCAGCACCGAGCGAGCCACCAGGCTTCCCGAACGTGTGCCCTTCGGTGCCAGGACGAAGGAGGAAACGGCGATGACGGCCAGCCAGATGGCGAAGATGCGCACGACCACCTCGGCGCTGGTGCCGGGCCAGACCATCATCAGGAGCCCGACGAGAATCGCGATGACGCCGTTGACGATAACTGATCTGCTGGTGCGTTTCAGGTCCATGCCTCAAGCGTAGTCACTCGGGATGGTAGCTCGCTGAACACCGCCAGCTACGCGGGCGCCCGGTTGTCCTTCGGGGCTCTGCTCGCCGAGGAGGTCGTGTCGTTCTCGCCGCCGGGCAGCTTGATCGACGGGGGCAGGTGCATCGTCTCGTTCAGCCGCATCGAATCGGAGAGAGCACGGACCATCCCGCTGAGATCATCCAGCGAATGGCCGGTGTCCTTGGCTCCGAAGGTGGCGCTCAACGAGGGGGTTGCCGCCGAGGTGGTGCTGTCGGTGCTCGTCGTCCCCGCGGGGACGTCCTCGGCTGAGGTCGTCGCCTTCGGGGTGTTGCCTTCGAGAAAGCGCAGCAGCTCGACGGGGAAGGGCAGGACCAGTGTCGAGTTCTTCTCGGAGGCGACTTCGACGATGGTCTGGAGGAGACGCAGCTGCAGGGCTGCGGGTGTACCGGCCATCGCACTTGCGGCCTGGGCGAGCTTGTTCGAGGCCTGGAATTCGCCGTCGGCGATGATCACGCGTGAACGGCGCTCACGTTCGGCCTCGGCCTGACGCGACATCGATCGCTTCATCGACTCCGGCAGGGCCACGTCCTTGATCTCGACCCGGTCGATATGGACACCCCAATCGACGGCGGGGCTGTCGATCATAATGGCCAGACCCTGGTTCAGCCGCTCCCGATTCGTGAGCAGATCGTCGAGTTCGCTCTGGCCGATGATCGAGCGCAGGGACGTCTGCGCTACCTGTCCGACGGCGAGCTGATAGTTCTCGACATCGATGATGGCACGTCTGGGATCAACGACCTTGAAGTAGATGACCGCGTCGACCCGGACGGTGACATTGTCACGGGTGATGCCTTCCTGGGCAGGGATCGGCATGGTGATGATCTGCAGGTTGACCTTCTCCATCCGGTCCACGAACGGGACGATGGCTGTCATCCCGGGGCGCTTGGGCTCATCAATGACTCGACCGAGACGAAACACGACACCGCGCTCGTACTGTTTGACGATCTTCAGACTGTTTCCGAGGCCGATGGCACCGAGCGCGATCAGACCAAAGATCAGAATTAGGAGGAACATCGAACCGCCTCCTCAGACGATTGACTGTCCTTTCAACGCTACGCCTGCATGGGCAGAAAAGACCCGCCTCGGCGAAAATATCGATCCGACTCCTGGGCGTGACTCAAGGAGGGCGCGAACAGTTCAGCGGTTCGACAGAACAGCCGTGAGCGCCTCAGCGCGTCGGTGCTGTTGCCCGTTCCCGAGCCAGCAGGCGCTTGCCTGCGGGGTAGGCGGCAAGGGACTGCGGCAGATTGATGGGCCGCCCCGAGGCATAGGTGGCGATGACCTCGCCGGTATCGGGCTGATTCGGGCTCACGCCGTGAGCTTCGACGCCGATTCTGCGCAGAGTCTGCTTCGCCACCGGAATCGGGGAGTCGAAGAGCGTGATCGCCCCGGCCCGGGCGGCCATGATCCGTTCGGCGACCAGGCCGTAGTGGGTGCATCCGAGCACGATGGTCTCCATGCCGGGATCCATCTGGTTCAGTGCGGCGTCGATTGCGGCGTCGATGGTGGGCAGATCAGCGTCGTTGATCGCCTCGGCGAGGCCCGGGCAGGCCACCTTTGACACGGTGACCTCGGAGGCGAAGGTGTCGATGAGGTTCTGCTGGTAGGCGCTGCCGGTCGTCGCAGGGGTCGCCCAGATGGCGAAATCCTGCCCTGTCCCGGCCGCCATCTTCACCGCTGGAACGGTGCCGATGACGGGAATGTCGGGTTCATAACGGGCGCGGACGGCCTCGAGTGCTTGGACGGAGGCGGTGTTGCAGGCGATGACGATGGCATCGGGGTCCCACTCGGCGAGCACTGCGGCCGAATTCAAGGCCCTGGCTTCGAGTGCTTCCGGGCTGAGGCTGCCATACGGGGTGAAATCCGGGTCCATGGCGAGAACCAGATCCGCATGAGGCGCCAGATGGAAGAGGGCATCGGCGGTGCCGAGCAGCCCGAGTCCGGAATCGAGCAGGCCGATACGCGTCATGAATCCTCTTTCGGGTAGGCGAATTCCTTGATCTCCTTCAGGTGCGCCTTCGTCAGACCCTGTGCGAACTTCGGAGCAATGAGCTTGAGACGGTTCGACGAATAGTGCTCGACGAAGTAGTCGCGCGTGGCCGGGGCAGCGAGGTCATCATCGATCCACACGGCCCGACCATGTTCATGCTCAGCCAGCCAATCCTCCATGGCCCGGGCCTTCCACCACAGGTGCGGATCGTTGGCATACCGATTATGGGTCTCATCGGGCATCTCGATGACCTCGAAGGAGTTGCGCAGACCGAACTTCGGCTCCAACTCCGTTTTGCACCGCTCCGACCAGGTGGAGAGCCACACGATGTCGACCTCGTGGGTCTCGACGAGGCGGTCGAAGAAGGCGATGACCGCGGGTTTGTAGTGGAGTTCGTAATGCCAGGCCTGGAGTTTCTTGCGTCCCTCGGCCATGATGCGCAGCTTGGGCACGGGGTAGGAGTTGAGGACCCCGTCGACGTCGAGGAAGACAGTGACATGCCGTGCCTGCCGACGTGCTGATGTCGGCGAGGGGGATGCAGCTGCCATTGTTCCTTCCTGGGGAGTCGCGTACCGGCTAGTCTGAGAGCAGACGGCGTCGGCCTGGGTGGGCCGATGAATTGCAAGAATACCGCTCGAAACTGAAGAAGGACGAGCACCCCGTGTATACGGAGATGCGCATTCCCCGACTGCGCGCCGCACTGTGGACCTCGACCCCGGATGGCACCCCATCGTCTGACCTCGCCGAGGTGGCCGTGCGGGTCCCGCCCGCGACCATCGCACCAGCGGCGTCCGTGATCGTGCCCGACGGTTGTATGGACCTCATCGTCATCGATTCCAGGGTCGTCATCGCCGGAGCAGACTCCAGCGCCCGCACGTTCAGTGCTCCCTCGACTCACGGAGAAGCAACTGGCAGCGCGTCGGTGCCGGCCGTTGCAGAGCCGATCGTGGGCCTGCGGTTCGACCCCGGTGTGCTCCCGCAGCTGCTGGCGACCTCGGCAGCCGAACTCGTCGACCAGGTCACCCCGCTCGATGCGGTGATCGGACGCAGAGCCTTAGCCTTGATCCACCGATTCGGTTGATTCTTGGCGGTTCGTTCGGGTTCGAGTGCGAACATGACGTGAGGGCAGGAAGTAGTGTCCCGGTCTCTCACCGGTCTCTTCCACAAATGTTTCCCAAGGTCTCCTCCAGACCCTGCGGCGTCGTGCTCGAGCAGGAGCGAATCGGTCAGGACAATGATCGTGTAGGTGGGCTCAGAGCCGCGTGCCAGAGTCGTGCGAATTCCGTCGCCCACGGCCACCGTCTC
>NZ_FXZB01000008.1 GCF_900169065.1 Brevibacterium aurantiacum
AGTCCGTGGACTCGGCATCTCCGACACTCATGGTCAGGATCTCCCGCCTGCCCTGTGATGAGACACCCGTGACCACAGCCACGGCCTGAGACACGACACGACCCCGGTGGCGGACATCGACATAGGTGGCGTCGACGAAGAGGTAGGGAAACCACGTGTGATCGAGTCGACGGGCCAGGAACTCGGCCACTGCCTCGTCGATGTCGGCACAGATCCGCGACACCGTCGACCGAGAGATCCCGGACTCGTTGCCCAAAGCACGCACAAGGTCATCGACCTTCCTCGTCGAGACTCCGTCGATCCAGGCCTGGCAGATGACGGCGTAGAGGGCCTTATCGACCCGCCGACGGGGATTGAGCAGGGACGGGAAGAACGAGCCTTTCCGTAGCTTCGGGATCGCCAGGTCGACTTCTCCCGAGGGAGTTGCCAGGGTCTTCTTCCGCGACCCGTTACGGCGTGTTGAACGGTCTTCGCTGCGTTCGTAGCGGGCGGCACCGATCGTGGCGGTGGCTTCGGCTTCGATGAGGTCCTGGAGGCCAGCTTGGAGCATTTGCCTAAACACGTCGGAGTGGGCGAGGTCAGGGTCGGTCAGGACTTGGTTGATCAGGGTCGACACGGCAGAATTGGGGTCAGCCATCGTGGGATGCCTTTCGTGAGGTTCTTGGCGGAACTACTAGCGGGATCCCACGATGGTTCTTCACATTTTTGGGGGTGAAGTCCCTGGTGGGAATGCCACCACTCTATGGGACTCACCCTGACTGATCGCGAAGACTTCGAAGTCCGCGAGCGCGATTTCCGACTCCGCTGGCACCAAGCTCACGTCGCGCGCTTCAACACAGAAGTCAGAGGTGACGAAGAGTCGTGGCGCGACCGACGAATTGCTCCGCATGCTACCGAGGCCCAGCCGTTTCTAGAATCTCTGCGTCGCTCTCGTGATCTCAGCGCGTTCCAGGCAGGGACTGATCGGTGGGTGCGTAGCTTCGATTCTGGCTTCGCTGGAGCAGCAGGACAGATGACGGTCAACCAAATCAATAAGATGTCTCCCGATCCAGACGAAGCGGTCACCGTACTGCTCAATGTCCTGTCGATACCTGCCGACCTCAACGACGCTATGCGAAAGATCCGACTCCTCGCCGATCATCTCCAGACAATTCGAGTTGGTTCGCACCCCAGCTCTAAGCGAGCTCCGTTCGTCGCGTCGTATTACTGGGGATTGGAAGGCCCTAAGCGCTGGCCTGTAGCCTGGCCCAAATCGACAGAATACGTCGAGTACTGCACCGGAATCTCCGACTACGAAGACCAAGGCGATCGGTATGCAGATCTCTACCAATTCGCGATGAATCTTGATGGCGACCCACTTCGTTTCGAACAGGTCGCGGGATGGTGGGCTGATGAACGTCCCGTGATTATTGACGAGGTTCTCTGCGACCGCGCCGCACTACGTGAGGGAGCAAAGAAAGAAAGTGATGACCCCGCGCTCTACTTGGTCAATGCAAGAGCACTAGTGGGCGTCGCCCAGCACATCGGATCGTCTCTAGAGTCAGTCGTTTCCGAAGCGACCGGTCGCACCCTGAAGGCACGAAAGCCCGCTCTGAAGTGGGATGAAACATGGCCGCGTGGAGATTTCTGGGTCGATTGGCGAGTTCCCGGCGCCTATGGATTGGCAGTTCGTATATGGCTTAACGGTCGTGGAGTCGCGATTGGTCTAAGACCATATCCGGATGCAGAATCGCAGGCTACCGACAGGGCACTAGCTACGATCGACAGCCTTCCGGTACCAGGCTACGAAGTCCTTGCAGGCGGCGCATCACGCAACGGCCAGGATGTAGGCTTTTACGGTGGCGGCACCGGTGAAGTCATTTACGCCCGATGGTTCGACAGGACCAAATTCGCTTCACTGCATTTGCCGACTGAGATCCTGAAAGCAGCGAACGAATTGGCACCCCTCATGGCCAAATTGAATGGCGAAGTTGAGACTGCCGAAATCGATCACGAATTGACCGATAAAGTAGCAGAATTTGTCTCCTCGACTGGCTACCCAACTCCAGGGCACGAACAGGACAAAGCTGACCGTCGTGATTTCGCCAAGCTTCTAGACCCCGACGAACTTGCGATCGCAGACCCAACAGATATACGTCGAATTTGGAATTCTGGACGCTACGGCAGCACCGGCCCAATGTCCACACTCAACACAAGCATTCGTGACGCAGACGACGCCGAACATCGTCGGATCATCGAAACGTTCTCATACATATGTTGGGGTGATGAACCACCAGCGAAACGCATCGACAGGGTCCTTGAGGACAGTGTGTTACGCGTCAGGGGGCTCGGTGAATCAGTCATAATGAAACTTCTCGCGATCACCCATCCTGAGCAGTTCATTACGGTCTATCCCTACGGTGGCCCGAAGGGAAAATTGAAGATGCTTAAGCTATTAGATCTTCCTACCCCAAATTCGGACTCTCGAGGACAGAGCCAAGTCGAATCCAACGATTCGCTAAGGTCATATCTTGATCGCTATTTTCCTGGAGATCCGTTGGCCGCCGGAGTCTTCCTCTACTGGCTTGCAGAACGCGATGTTGAACCAGTCACTGAACCTGACGTTGACCCGCTAGATGAGCTAGCTGATGAGCTCCTAGTCGATCGTGAGTTCGTCGCCGATGTTGTAGCTCTCCTGGAGGACAAGAAGCAGGTCGTGTTCTATGGCCCACCTGGAACTGGAAAAACCTACTTCGCGCGCAAGTTGGCTGAAACACTAGTTAACGATACTGAGCGACGACCTATCGTTCAGTTCCACCCATCGACCTCGTACGAGGACTTCTTCGAGGGTTATCGCCCAGATACAGATGCCAACGGAACGATGATTTACCGTTTACAGAAGGGACCGCTCGCGGAACTTGCGGCCCGCTCAAATGAAGCACCTGGTCGGCGCCATCTGATGATCATCGATGAGATCAACAGGGCCAATCTTCCCAAGGTTCTCGGCGAGCTGCTATTCCTCCTTGAGTACAGGGACACTCCAGTTCGCACTCTCTACCGGCCGGATGATCCGTTCGAACTCTCCAAGGACATTTGGTTCATCGGCACGATGAACACCGCAGATCGATCTGTCGCGCTAATCGATGCGGCTCTTCGCCGCCGGTTCCACTTTGTTCCATTTTTTCCGAACCAGGGACCGATGAGGGACCTCCTTGACCGCTGGCTCAGACGCGAGGGTGAGCCAGCCTGGGTAGGTGAGCTCGTTGCTCAGGTAAACGATGAGTTAGAACGCGCGCTAGGAGGCCCACACCTGCAACTTGGGCCCAGCCACTTCATGAAGCACGCCCTTGATCAGGAGGCAGTACGCCGCATCTGGCAGTACGATATTGAGCCTTTCATTGAGGACCAATTCTTCGGTGATGCAACTCAAATCGAGTACTTCCGATTCCCGAAAGTCTGGAACAGATTTAAGTATCTGGCGGAGGAGTCCATCGACGAGACTCAGGACAGCGACGAGCGAGAGGACTGAAGACCGTGCCGATTCTTTCAGAATACGGCTCAATCAACTTGAAGCTGAGCCGCGAGCAGGCAGCGAGCCTCCAGAGTACTGGTTATGTCGAAGTGGTGCCTGCTCTCGACGGTAGGTGGAAGGTTACTGCGTCGTCGTATGTCGGGTCTCTTGTGGTAGACGGAGTGGAACTCCTGATCCGCCCGAAGATCAATCCTGAGAACCTCTTTCTTCTCTTAGAGCCCGGCCTGCCGCCGAACGCCTGGAGGAAGGAAGCTTTTTCCTATGACAGCACTTCCGACTTATTACCGTCAGTGGTTGCGTTCTTTGCGAGGACTGTCGAGACCACTCTCGGGCGAGGAATCCTCAGAGCCTACGAATCTCGACAAGAGCCACTGGTCGCATTACGAGGTCGGCTCGATGTGTCCCAGCAGTTCAAACGTGCAGGAGTCCTGACTCCCGTCTCGTGCACCTTCGATGATTTTTCAGAGGACATAGTCGAGAATCGAGTGACTCGGGCAGCTTTACGGCTTGCATTACGCGTGCCAAGGGTGGATCCAGGCGAACGGCAACGACTGATGCGACAGCTCGTGGCGCTAGAAGGAGTGTCCGACTCACCTGTGAATGCAAAAATGGTCGATTCCATCTACTTCACACGATTGAATCAGCACTATGAGCCAATGCTCGGATTAGCCCGCCTCATACTTTCCAATCTCACCCTCACAGATGCAGGCGGTTCGACGTCCGCGTCGTCGTTCATGGTCGATATGAACGACCTGTTCCAGCGGTTTCTGACCGAACGTCTACGCAGAACACTCCGTGGCAAAGTTGATGTCGTGGACGAACCGATAGTCCACCTAGATGCAGGGCAACAGGTCACAATGAGACCGGACCTCGAATTTCGCGACAGCGCAGGTCGAGCTCGGTACGTAGGCGATATTAAATACAAATTGGCTGAGAACGCCCGCGGCAGAAGCAACGACTATTACCAGCTACTCGCCTACACGACCGCAATTGGCTTGCCCGAAGGCATGCTGATCTATTGCCGGCGTCAGGGCGACAGCGAACGTCGAACCGTGACAGTGACAAATGCTGGGAAGAGACTTGTCCTTCGATCAATCGACCTCACAGGGTCTCCAGAACAGGTCAATAAGGAGATCACCGCGCTGGCAGACGAGATCCGCAACGGCGCGAATCGCGCTCGACAATTTTATTAGCAACAGTCAGAGTTTCAGGTGTGTGCAAAGCTAGAGTATCCAGGGAGAACTTACCGACGCCCACCCCGCCAAACCCCACGAGTCTGCTCCGCCTCATTCCCCACGGACAGATCAATCCCCTTCCGATCCTTCACCAGGGACACAGCGACCAGCGAGATCACGGACATCCCTACGAGGTAGATCGACACCGACGCCGTCGTACCCGTCGCCTGCAGCAGAGCCTGCGCAATCGTCGGTGCGAACGCCCCGCCGATCACGGCACCTAGCGCATAGGAGATCGCGACACCGCTGAACCGGATCGAGGCCGGGAACAGCTCCACGTAGAGCGCCGCCTGCGGACCGTACGACAGCCCCAGACCGATCGAGAAGATGCCCAGTGCCAGATACATCAAGCCGAGCGAACCTGTGTCGATGAGCCAGAACAGTGGGAACGCCGTGGCAATGAGAATGACGAAGCCACACACGTAGGTGCGAACCCGCCCGATCCGGTCGGCCAAATAGCCCGAGACAGCCGTCGACACCAGCCACACGAACGATCCGAAGGTGATCGCCAGCAGCACATCGGTCTGTGAGAATCCCACTCCATCGGTCGTCGCGTACTTCGTGACGAAGCCGCCGGTGGTCATGTACCCGCTGGCGTTGTTGCCGGCAAAGATCAGGGCAGCGACGATCACCAACGGCAGATGCCTCTTGAATAGCACCAGGATCGGGGCCTTGCGTTTCGCGGACTCGACCTGGATCTCCTTGAACACGGGGGTGTCCTCCACCGACCGGCGCACCCAGTAGCCGACGCCGATCAGCACGACCGAGAGCAGGAACGGAACCCTCCAGCCCCACTCCACGAACGCTTCTCCTGGCGAGATGACACCGGTCATCAGCGCGATGACGCCTGAGGACAGCAGCATGCCCAGCGGCACTCCCAGCTGCGGATACGATCCGGCCCGCCCGCGCTTATCCGAGTCAGCATGTTCGACGGCGAGCAGTGCCGCACCGCCCCATTCGCCACCAGCCGAGAGCCCCTGGAGGATACGCAGCAGAATGAGGAGAACTGGCGCGGTCACACCGATCGTCTCGTACGTGGGGATGAGGCCGATGAGCGCCGTGGCCACTCCCATCGTCACCAGCGTGACGACGAGGATGAAACGCCGCCCCAGTTTGTCGCCGAAGTGACCTGACAGGAACGCCCCGACCGGTCGGAACAGGAAGGAGATGCCGATCGTCGCGAACGCGAGCAGCTGTCCGACGCCTTCCCCGGCAAGTGCGAAGTACAGCTGTGCGAAGACAAGCGCGGCCGCGGTCGAGTACGTGAAGTAGTCGTACCATTCGATCGTCGTCCCGATAAGAGAGGCGAACGCGACCCTCCGCTGATTCCTCTTCTGCGTCGGCGGCGTCATTTCGTGTGTGGCAGTCATGAGAACGTCCTTGTTCAGTCGTGATGAGTTGATGTCAGTGCAGTCGGTCAGGCAGGTGAGAGCTCCGTGGTCAGGTTCGTCAGCACCCCTTGAGCCCATTCGCTGGCGGCCTCCGATGCGGGCACGGGTCCTCCGGCGTCGTGGCGACCGTATTCGCCCACCCGGGTGGCGCCGCGAGCCTCGAGCGCTTCGGTGAGGAGCTCGCTGCCGCGCGAGTACGTCTTCGTGTAACTGGCATCGCCCATCCCGAACACGGCGAACCTCACTCCCCCGAGGTCGACGTCCGTCTCTTTCAGCTCGCCGTGGAATCGTGTGGCCGAGCTCGGAACGTCACCGTCCCCATACGTCGAACTCACGAGCAGGTAGAACCGCTCCGGGTCCAGGTCCCCCGGAGATATCGTTGCCAGGTCGGAGATCTCCAGGTCCGAACGCTCCCCCAGGAACTTGCCGAGTTCCTCTGCGACGAGTTCTGCGTTGCCTGATTCCGTGCCGAAGAGGATGGTCACCGGCACTCCCGGCGCCAGTTCCTTCGCAGCACTCCCCGAGGCGACCGTGATCTGCTCGTCGAGACTGGCGTCCCGTGCGGCGTCCAGCAGCTCCGAGCGAGTCCTGATCTTCGCGCGGCATCGTCCGGCACCAGCGCCGAGGCGCTCCTTGAGGTCGATCCGACGCCACCCGTTGAAGTCGGTGGCGTTCTCATGCGGGTCGATGCCTGCCGCACCGGTCGAGATCGACCCGGCGGCCACCTCGGCAGCAATCGTCGCGGCCAACGTGCGAGCGTCAGTGCGCTGGTCAGGGATGGTGCCGCGGCCGTTGCCCTTGAGCCAGCCGATGGCGAAGAGGCCGTCGCTGATCTTCCCGTCTGCGGGGATGGGTGAGACCGGGCAGATGCCCTGCTTCGCGACCGACATCGGGTCGCGGACGAAGCCGATGGCGGTGATGACCGAGTCCACGTCGAGGTGGACCGCCTCACCGTCGTGAGTGAAGTCGAGGCCGCCGACAGCACCGGCCGATTCCGACGACGAAGCACCGCCGACAGAAGACCCGGTGATATGCTCCGGGCTGCTCGCGAACCACCAGTGCAGCTCGATCTCCTTCGCCGAGGCATCGCCCTGATCCGAGGCAGCACCCACCCGACTCTCCGGGTCGAGCAGACCGCGCAGCGCGTCGAGCTTCGCGTCCTTGCCGACGGGAACCGCGTCAAGGTCGACCCCGTGGAGCACATGGGTCAGCCCCGGCACGCGGGCGAGCTCACGGATCATGACGGGGTCGAACTTCGCAGCACTCGGTTCGGAGCGGCCGATGATGTCGATGCGGGCGATGTCGCTGCGCAGGGATCCGTGGATGAGGTCATCGATGTCGCTGCCCTCCAGCGTCTCCGACCGGCAGGTGAGCAGGCGGAGGATGTCGATGGCGACGTTGCCCTGCCCGACGACGGCCACTCGCGATCCGAGCACCATCGGCGCTACTTCGGAAGCACCTGTCTCCGCTTCGTCGGGGTGGCCGTTGAGCAGTCGGGTGATGGTGCCGGCTCGGTAGACGTGGTTGAGCTTGGTTCCGGGGATGTCGAGGAGACGGTCGTGGTTGAGACCGCTTGCGAGGACCACTGCGTCGTAGTTGGCTTTGAGTTCGTCCATGGTCACGTCGCTGCCCAGATCGGTGTTGCCGATGAACCTCGCCCGGGTATCGGCGAAGAGGCGGTCGAATTGTGCGGCGACGGATTTGGTGCCCTGGTGGTCGGCGGCGACGCCGTAGCGCAGCAGTCCGTAGGGCACGGGCAACCGGTCGTAGACGTCGGCGGTGGACCCGGGCACCTGGCGCAGAATCTCCTTCGCGCTGAAGCAGCCGGCCGGTCCGGCACCGATGACCGCAACTTTCGGTCCTGTGCCCTCGGAGGATGGGGCATCTCCCGCCGAGGCGGCTCCCCCACTGACCGCGACCCCGTAATTGGGTGTGGCGCTGGCCTTGGACCAGGTGACGGGGAGGTTGAGCATTCCGCGGAAGACCCAGCCGCCTACGCGGGTTTCCCGGGTCTCATCGATGGCGAGACCGTCGAGGCTGTTGAAAAGCAGTGGCAGGGCCACCTCGGCGATTTCGGCACGGGCGGCCCAGTTGCCCAGGCACACGTGGACGCCCTTGCTGAAGGCCAGGTGGGGTTTGGCCTCGCGGTGGATGTCGAACTGATCGGCCCGGTCCCAGATGGTTTCGTCCCGGTTGGCCGAGAGCACGCAGATGCCCAGCTTCGCGCCGGCGGGCAGGTGGGTGCCGGCGAGCACGGTGTCCTGGGTGGTCTGGCGGGAGTACATGCCGATGGGGGCGATCCAGCGGATGGTCTCCTCGAACACGGTCGGCCACAGGCCGGGGTTGGCGATGGCGGCGGTGCGCTGTTCGGGGTGGTCGAACATGGCCAAGGCTGCCACACCCAGGGCGTCACGGGGTTCGTTGAGTCCCCCGCCGATGGTCATCTTGATGTTCGCGCGGATCTGTTCGATCGGCATCGCTTCGCCGGGCATGGACAGGAGCCTAGAGATGAGCGAGTCATCGCGGTGTGTCAGGTGGTATTCGAGCATCTCGTCAAGTGCCGCATCGACCTCATCGAAGGACCGCTTCCCCTTCGCCCAGACGTCCGGATCATCGGCATAGTTGCCGGTGGCGTCGATCATCGTCTGCGACCAGCGCTGGAGGTCGGATTGCTCGGCGTTGTAGAGGCCCAGCATGCGACGCAGGGTCTCTGCGGCATAAGGTGCGGCGAAATCCCAGATGAGGTCGGCGCCAGGGCCTTTGTCGATGAGCTTGCCCAGAAGGTCCTCGGCGACCTCGCGGTACATGCTCGTCCACACGCGTTTGACATAGCCAGGTTTGAGAACCGGCTGCCAGGCTCGACGCTGTTCGTAATGTTCGGGGTCGTCGCGGCGGAGCATCGAGTGGCCCATGGCGCGTATCTGCAGGGAGCCCTCTTCATCTGCGGAGAAGATCTCCTGATCGTGTTCGGTGGCGCTGACGGCGTCGTAGCTGGTGATGAGGTAGCGGTTGACTGCGGGCACCCAGTGGACGCCGCCTTCGGCGCGGAGTCGTTCGTAGATCGGGAACGGATCGTCGTAGAGTTCCGGAATCGTCACCCAATCGGCGACCGGCGCCGAGGCGGCCCCTTGGTGGGTGTCCGCGTGCAGTTGAGAAGTCATCGTCGTCTCCCCTCATCCTCGAGATTGTCCTGTCGATGCGATCGTTCGATGATGTGATCGCGTTCACAGTCCAGTCTGCAACGGGTACGATCAAAGGAAAAGCGGAATTAATCTGACAACTAGTCCGGAAAAGCGAATATGTACATTGACCAGGTCCCGAACTTCTCTCTACGCCAACTCTCGTATCTCATTACTGCGGCCCGATTGGGCACGATCTCTGCCGCCGCGGCCGAGCTGCACGTGTCGTCCTCGGCGATCTCTGACTCGATCACGGCGCTCGAGCACCAGATGGGTTCTCAGCTGTGCATCCGGAAGAAGGCTCAGGGGCTGGTCCTCACCGCAGCGGGCAAACAGGTCGCAGCACAGGCGAGGAACCTCATCAACGAGGCGAATGAGCTGGAACGTGACCTCAAGACCACGGACGACGAACTCGCCGGACCGATCACGATCGGGTGCTACCCGACCCTGGCTCCGATGATCCTGCCGGTCCTCCTCGCCGAGTTCGGTGAGCAGCACCCACGGGTGAGCCTGGAGATCGTCGAGACGACGCAGGACAAGCTGGCCGGGAAACTGGAGTCGGGTGAGATCGACGTCGCTTTCGTCTACGAGACGCTCATCCCGGGAACACCAAACCATGCTCAGCTCTTCGCGCAGCCAGCACACGTCATCTTGGCAGCCGACGATCCGTTCGCCTCACGGGACACGGTTCGCCTGGAGGACTTGGTTGATCGCGACATGATTCTCCTCGACTCTCCCCCATCGAGTCAGCACACCCTTAGCATGTTCCATGGTCGCGGCCTGCGGCCGACAATCCGGCACAGGACGACGAGCTACGAGGTGGTGAGGACGCTGGTCGGGCGAGGGCTGGGGTATGGAGTTCTGGTGCAGCGGTTGAACAACACCTCGAGCTACGAAGGATATTCACTGGTGGTGAAGGAGATTGAGCCTGCGGTGGAGCCAGTTGGGGTTGAGGTGATCTGGCCCTCGCAAACTGCAATGGCAATGCGGGTTCAGGCGCTGATTGAATTCGCCCTCGCCAGACAGTGGAAGACAGCCTGATCAGCACGTTCGAATTTTGCTTCGCATGTACTCTCTCAAGGTCTCGTCGCACACGTACAAGTAGGTGCCACGGATGCCGCGAGTCATGAGCACTGAGTAGATGTTCTGTACATATTGAAGGATGTCTTCGTCCGTGTACGTGATCCCGAGCTTCTTGTTGTTCTCCTTGCCCTTTTTGTCGTAGTAGTTGGATCAGTCGAAGTACACCGCCCCATCGGATGGATCCATCCGCAGATCCCGGCCGATGATCACGCCGGCATAATTGAGGTCATATCCCTGGACTGTGTGGATTGAGCCGACCTCGCTCACGGAACCCGGGCTGTTGATCCAGTCCTTGACGACACCGTTCCACTGGAGTTTGACGCCATCTTCATCGATGTCGATCTTGTGTCGATTCTTCGGACCCTTGCTGTTCCAGGGCCAGGCATAGCCAGCAATAGCCCGAGACAGACCGTGCTCTTCATCCTTCTGTTTGATAGTGCTGATCATCGAACCCAGGTCGTCGAAGAGTTCGAACTCGTACTCTCCGAAGTCTGGCGATTCGTCAGCTTGCCCTCGCAGCAACTCCTTCACGAAGGGGATGTACTTGTCGCCGGCCAACACTCGGATCTGGCTGATGATTTCGATGTAGTTCTCCCGCTTCTTGGCGGACTCAACCAGTTCAAGAACTGTGGATGTGGGCAGGTCGCCGGGTTTGACGGTTTGAAAAGGATCGACAAACAGCACGACTTTGTCTGACTTCGCCTTGATCCAATCGAGTTGAGTAAGATGCAAACCATCGTTGCCGAAAAGCCGTTCATTGGCCGCACTGAATCTCTTGTTGAGCATCGCTGCAGGTTGGTTGGAACGCATTCCAAGCCGATGTGACTCATCGACCAATGTCAGGTCAAAGCGATCCTGGGACTCTGCGATGCCAAAGGGGGTCAACACTTGTACCCTTTCCAGGCCAGGGGTCCGTCTGAAAACTCGTTCGACCGTCTCGCGAAGCGATTGCTGAGGAACTACTAAGGCGACCTTGATGCCTCCGAGGAGGTCTCTGTTGCGTTCGGTGTAGAACTTGGTGAATCGCTCGTCGCTGACAGGATCTTCCAAGTCACTGGAGCTCTGAATGTCTGACAGCATCTTGAGGATATAGATCGCAACAACAGTCTTGCCGGTACCCGGGTCACCTTTGACAATCAGCTCAAGGCTGGACGGGTCAGAGTGGAGAGACGTGGTAATCGCCTCCATGATCTGACCAACGGCAATTTCCTGGTCCGGCGTCAGTGCTTTGAAGGGCGAGAGCTTAAAGAGATCAGAGTTCTGAATCTCCTCGAGTTCAGCCTCGAACAAGCCTTCGTCTTTGAGCCGTTCGAAGATGAGCTCGAATTGCTCTCGGTAGTGAGCTCGGTCGTAATAGTTCGAGTCGACGATCCCGACATTGCGATTGAGCAGGCTGAAGCGTCCTTCCCCAGAAATCAGCCGGATCAGGTAGGACTCAAGGTCCAGACATACGGATTTGTTGAATTGCTCGTTATAGATCACGCGGAGCGTAGTCAGATCCTGGCGTTCAGGATTCGCCTTATGCTGGTTCATCCGATTGACGGCGTTGAGGGTCTCGCCAACGTAGACGTTGTCGCTGTCGGCGATGGTGTAGACAACTGGCCAATTGCTACCGAAACCGCCGAGTTCGTGACCAAGGCGACGGGCGAGCTCGATTTCGACCAGACTGAAATCGACCTTGTGGATATCAAAGTTGGTCATACTTCTTCGATGTCCCTCGTGACTTCTCAACCGGATACTTCTGCTCAGTGATGTCCAACTTCTCCTCCACAATGTTGAGAGGATCCACATCAAGCTTGTCAGCGAGCAGCAGGCAATAGGTCAAGACGTCTGCAAGCTCGAATTTCGTGGACTCGTGGTCGAACTCCGAGTTCCACTGGAACGACTCCAGCAACTCCCCAGCTTCAATGCTGATCGACTTCGCCAAGTTCTCGGCCGAATGGAACTGGTTCCAGTCTCTCGCCGACATGAATTCTCGTATCCTTGCCTGAGTTTGCGCTAGGTCCATAAAGTGATGCTATCGGCTCAATACAAGAACTACACACGGGCCTCAAACTACACACGGGCCTCACCTCCTCCTGGATAGGAATCCGAACCTGTTGCTGGTCCGCCTCGATCTACCGACTTCGACAATAACGAACATTGCGGGGGCAACGGCACCTCAGCGCAACGGCATGCTGAACTCTCTTCGTTGAGCAGTGGAGTTCGTAGAAGGGCGATCGGGTTGACGGCGACGATTGGTCAAAGAAGCTCGCCGAGCCTTCTCAGGGCGAATTCGACGCGACTGAAGACCATTGCGGATGGCAGATTCAGTTGGAATCGAGCGCCCGCTGATAGCCCCGCATTCTCTTTCTGCCGTTCGCAGTCAGACCCCGATTGTCCAGCAGTGCAGCGATGCGATCATCTGCCCCTGACGCGTGCAGACGTTCGATGAGTGACTTGTTGAGCGGCTCCAAGGCATCGGTCCGTGCGGAGACCGTGCCGTAGCTCGGTGACTTCTTGCCCGCCACCGTGTCGAGTTCATGAATGTAGTGCTCGGTGAAGCTGCTCCACATGTCAGGGGTCAGCAGGTGACGAGGCAGCACCTCGGCCAACGTCGATTCCTTTTCTGACGTTCGGCCGAATCCGAAACGAGTCCACCCGTATTTGCGTTCCCAGTGAACGATCTGAACGGCCGAGAGTCGGCACAGCTCCTCCGGGCCCAGAGCCCGGCCTATACCAGTCCACAGTTGGTCGACCATCTCTGAGATCACGACCTTCGATGCTTCGATCGGGTCCTCGGAGCGGAAGTAGTCGAACCCTTCGGTTTCGCAGGCCAGAGTGATGAGTGTGCTCACCGCCTCGACGGCAGGGCGAATCTCTTCACCGGTTCCGGCCGACAGAGCCGCGAACGATTGTGCGAAGTGGTCCTTGTAGGTGAACCGCCACCGCGTGCGCTCCTTGGGCGAGACCCGACGATCTCGTGCAAGATATGCTCCGGCACGAGCCAGAGCAGCGAACTCCTTGACGTTCCTGCGAACCACTTCGGCCGATGGCGGCGCAGGGGCCGTGACGGTCACCTGAGACGGGTCGATGAGCTCCTCGACCCGTTCTCGCGTCCGGGCGTCGCCGCGCCAGTAGAGAGTCCAGAGCATCTTCTCCAGGTCGTCACGGTCGAAGCCCGAGGTTGTGCGGAAGAACTGCGTACGATCGAATTTCTTGGCCACCACCCGTTCAGAGTAACAATCACATGCGCGGCGAGCTCATCGAATCCGATGCATGTCAGCCTCTGATGCAATAGCGTGGGAGCATGCCTTCACAGCCACCGGAGCCACCGAGCGACGAACCCGACCTTCTCGCCGAACTCTCGGCTGTCCTTGCCGATCCGAGTCCTGTCCCGCTGCTTCTGGCCGCGAGCTCCATGGGGTACGCCGCCAATGTCGACGAGGACGATGGTTCATCACCATTCTCGATGCCTCCCAAAGTCGAGTCGAGCCCGCTCTCGGAGCAGTTCCTTACCCTCACCTCGGCGATGATGGAATCAGCGGCGCCAGAGACCGACGCGCTCCTGCTCATCTGGGCCGCCATGTTCGACGACCCATTGTTGCGACGACGCATCCACCGTGCCGTCGATTCCAGGTCACAGTCACTACCGGAGTGGCTGCGCAGCCTTGATTCAGTGTCACCTGTCGCCGCTGCTTCACTGCGCCACGAGCTCGGCCACGAAGAGACACTGTTCGTCGAATTCTCGCTCTCAGGGCAGCCTGTCACGATGGCTGTGGCAGTGACCCGGCTGGGCATCCCCTACCTCGAGGACTGCTATCCGATCGACGACACCATCGATTCGATCCAGCGACTGGCCGCGGACAATCCGCAGATGCCCTCCGATCACATCGAACTGACGCTGGCGAATGCGCGCGCCCAGATCGAGGAATTCGTCGATCACGGCGACCACATGATGCCACCCACGGAAACCGACACCTGGCCCTCGGTGCGACTGCTCCTGGCCTGGATGCTGCGGCTCCTGCCTGACGGCGGAGAGGTTGAGGAACCCCACGAATGGACGGAAGACGAGATCGGCTCTCTGGTCACCGATTTCCTCGCTTCGTCCTGGGCACAGGAGATCCGATCCGATGCCGCGATGCACGCTGAACGTCTCTTCGATTTTCAGCTCACCCACGGGTCCGGCGAGCCACTCAAATGGGGCGCGACCGCTGTCAATATGATCATGGGCGATCTCTACCCGCGCAAGGTCCTCGCAGATGACGAGTTCATGCTCAGCATGCCCACAGTCCTTGCCGCAGTGGTTCGATTCGCCAATGAGCGCTCAGGCACCTCGCCGGAGTTCACAACCTCGGCCCTCGAGGCGATTGATGAAGCTCTCCCCGAGTATCGCCGCCGCGTATCCGAGGGTTCCAGCGCATCCGGGGCCCCCGCCTCTGGGCTCGCAGACCTTCTGGGCCTGCCATCGGATGTCGAACTGCCAGAAGGGCTGATCGAACAGCTCAGCACAATGGGGCTCGATCCGAACTCCGGTCGAGGATTCGATCCTCGGGCGATCACTGCGGAGGACGCCAAACTCTGGAGGGAAGAACTTCGACTGCGGGCAGGCGGTGAGGAGAACCTCGCCTCCCTCGATGAGGAGCCGCTGCCCGCCGAGGACTTCAGCACCGGCGGCATCAGCCCGAAGGTGCTCCCTCAAGTTCAGGCGCTGGCCGCCGACCTGGCCCGCTTCGCCGACGCCCATTTCCGAGATCCGGAGATGACGACTGCCGTACTGCGGATCCTGAATCTCACAGCTCGGACGAACCCTGCAGCATTCCGCCGGGGCTTCGCCCACCCGCCGGCGATCGCCGCTCTGTGCTGGATCGCGGGAAAGAACAACCGGTGGTTCATCGCCGAGGTTCGCCAGCGCACGATTCAGACGATGATGTTGGCCGCTGGGGCCACGACACAGCCGACTGCACGGGCTAAGTCGATGCTCAAGAACGTCTCCTACTCGCTGGAGGCCCAGGAGCTCGATCTGGGTGATCCTGCGTTGCTGACATCACTGGCGCGGGCGGACCTCATGGCGATGCGCGACGCCACTATTGAGTGAGGGGCGAAGAGGGCCGGTATGCGGCCAGTGACTCAGGCCTCATCTGTTTGGAGCGCGCACATGCCGTAGACCCCGATGAAACCCCTCCTCATACCGAATGTTGCACGTCAAGTGCAACGAACCGAAGACAGAGGGGCGTCACAACGGGGAATCATATTGCAGGGTAGGTCAACGTCGGCAGACCGCTTCCGGCGGTTCCTATTTCACTGCGACATAGACCTTGTCAGCGAGCATGTCAGGGTTGACTGCCAGCACACCGGCTTCGGCGTCTTCTGATGGAATCTGGATGGCAATGGACCCGGAAGTCGATGCACCGTTGTACATGTTCTCCAACGTGTCGAGCGCGTTCGGCGCTACCACCATGTCGTCGAGGCCATCAAAAGTATTGCCGCCAGCTGAAACGTATTCAAAGGTGGCCATCGGCATTTCCCCGTCGGGTGCGTCGCCTGTATATGTCATTTCGACGTCGATCATCATGTACTGGTTGCCGGAATCTGGCGTCTCGTTGAGCTCGCTCTCTGCAAGGACTTCGTCGGTGGCATCCAAGGTGACGTTCGTAATCGTCATGTCCCAGTTTTCGCTGCTGATCTTGGTTCCGACAGCGTATGGGTTCTCTCGGGTACCTTCTTCGGCTCCAGCTTCCTCTGCATCGCCGGCCTCGTCCACGACTTCTTCAGCCGGGGCCTCCGCTGACACATCATCGCTGAAAGCATCGTCGACCGAGGAAGCAACCACAAAGAAGAACACAAGAATCGCCACGATGGTTCCAACGACCGACAAAATCAATGCCGAAATGGAGAATCCTTTTCCGCCCTTAAGAAAAAACGAAATGATTGCCAAAAGGAACGCAATTGGAAGAAGAATCCATCCCATAATAAGTGCGCCCGGGATGCATCCGAAGATGAACCCGACAATAGCGATTATAAACGCTACGATACCCATCACGTTTTTCTGACGCTTCTTTGGCGGCTGCGCGAAGTTTCCACCAGCCTGCTGTCCGTTGACGCCGTACGCATCGGCACCGCTGTACTGCGGGCCACCGCTGTACTGCGGTTGGCCGTTGGCCTGCATGGCGGGCTCTTGATACTGAGGAGCCTGGGACTGCCCCTGGGCTGGGCTCTGCGACGGACGGCTGTTGGGGTCAAAGTTCTGGCTCATGCTACCTCGGTACTAGAAAGTTCAATTTTCTATCAGAATACCCTCCAGGAAACACAGATATTTTCCAAGGAACCTCAACTACTCCGATGGTTATACAACCGTTACTATCGCTAGCACCTCTCATGAATATTCGGTCACGTGCGTAGTCTTCAATACTCCCTCAACACGTGATTCTTGTCACAAAAATGAATAGAGTTCATTCAGATCTCCCGCGAAAAAACCCGACACTGCATGAACTTCCCGAGTGCCCAACTCAGCATCAAGCTCTCGAAACGAAATACTCTGCGCGGCCCCCGGCCATCCCTTCGGCAACAACGTCGCTGGCAGCTGCGGGTCCGTACGCGCAAGAGCCAGCCAATCCAAGTGGAGCTCGACTCGCTTGACCAGCGCGTCAACCGGCGACAGTGAATCCGGATCAACAGCTCGCCACTTCTCGCCGAACGACTCATAGTCGGCGGCCAACTCCGCCAGGTCGAAAGCGCCTGCCAGCATCTCTTCGGACGTCGGGGGCTGAGGCTCGCCATAGACGACAATCGGAGAGATCACCGACTGCTCCGGCCCCAGTATCGTGGCAACATCATGCGGCCCGGGAGCCACCCAAGGGCCGCCATCCACCTGAGCGAAACCAGCCCACGACAGCCTCGACGCCATCTGGTGGCGCAGTGTCCTCTTCGACTCGGGCACCTGGATGCGCACAAAGGTCCATCGGCCGTCCCAATCCTGGGGCTGCCAGCCGGCGAACATCTTCTCCTGACCCTCGCGCAGAATCGCCCGTCCGCGATCGGAGAGCGTGTAGAAGGTCTTGCGGCCCTCTTTGTGTCGCACGATGAAGTTCTTCGCCGCCATCCGCTGCAGCACGGACCTGGCCGCCGACTCCCCCACACCCAGCCTGCCCATGACGAACACGATCGAGGCCCCGCTCAGCGGCCTGGGGTCATCAAGCATGTGCAGGCCGGCGAGCGCGAAGAAGAGTGACTGCGGGTGAACCGTCATGCCTCTACTTTACGGTCTCTACGTCGCTCCGAACCATCTATTAATCGCATTTCATTGACGTCACAACATAATATTGCATAGTATTGGAAACGGTTCGGTCAGCGGCGATCGGCCCCCTTCCCGGCACAGGACACCGCACAGAACGACGAGCCACCCACAGCCAAGCCACACAATCAGCGAGGATCACATGGCTTCCGCGAAATCCACACAGACCAAATCGACACCGATGCTCAAACGAGCAGCCGCCTCGGCGTACCTGGGCAGTGTCATCGAGTACTACGACTTCTTCGTCTACTCCGTCTGCGCAGCACTCGTCTTCAAGGACGTCTTCTTCTCCAACCTCACCCCGGCCATCGGCACCCTGGCCAGCCTGGCTACCTTCGCCACCGGCTACCTGGCCCGGCCCCTGGGCGGCATCATCTTCGGCCACTTCGGCGACAAGCTGGGCCGCAAGCGCATGCTCATCGTCAGCATGTTCACCATCGGCATCGCGTCGACCGCAATCGGCTTGCTGCCCACCTACGACCAGGCGGGGCTCATCGCCCCCGTCCTTCTCATCCTCATCCGCGTCATCCAAGGCGTGGCCATCGGCGGCGAATGGGGCGGGGCCATGCTCATGTCCGCCGAACACTCCACGTCCAACCGCGGCTTCTGGGCCAGCTTCACCAGCGCCGGGGCACCCACCGGCCAGCTCGTCTCCGCGCTCGTCATCGCCGGTACCCTCGCAGCCATGGGCCCCGACGCCTTCATCGCCTGGGGTTGGCGACTGCCGTTCCTCGCCTCGGTCCTCCTGCTGGTCATCGGCGTCATCGTCCGCTCCGCTGTCGATGAGTCACCAGAGTTCCTCGCAGCGAAGAAGCGCACGCCCAAGGCTGGCATCCCGATCCTCGCCACTCTGCGCAAGCAGCCGCTGACACTGCTGCTCGCAGTGGGCGTGGGCCTGTCCGCCTTCATGTTCCAGGGACTGCTCACCACCTATTCCATCGCCTACGGCGTGCAGATCGGCATCGAACGGCAGACGGTTCTCAACGCTCTGTCCTTCTCCTCCTTCTTCGCGATCTTCGGCATCATCGGCTGGTCCCGCCTCTCCGACACGATCGGACGCAGGCCCCTCGTCATCGCCGGGGCCGTGTTCATCGCCGTCTGGGGCTTCGCCCTCTTCCCCCTGCTGGAGACGAAGAACGGCATCATCATCACCATCGGCATGGTCGTCGGCCAAGGCATCATCCACCCGATGATCTACGGCCCGCTGGCCGGTCTCTACTCGGAGCTCTTCGACACCGAGCACCGCTACACCGGTGCCTCACTCGGCTATCAGATCGCCGGCATCGGCGCGGGCATCTCGCCCGTCCTCTTCGCCGCGATCATGAGCTCCACCGGATCACCGTCGACCATTCCGCTGTCCATCGTTCTCCTCGTCGTGGCCGCCATCAGCATCCTCTGCATCTGGCGACTCGGTGAGACGAAGTCACGGACCTTGTCCGAACAGCGCTTCGCCGAGACACCGGCTGCCACCGGTACTGCACCGACGACCGACACCCCACCAGCAGCAATGGAAGGACCGACTCAGTGACCTTCACCCACCCCAGCCTGGCCAGGCTCTCCGAACGCCAGGCCACCGACTACGGCGAGAAGACTGCGATCACCTTCGCCGGCATCGACTACTCCTACGTCCAGATGCACGAACGCACACTATCCCGGGCCGCCGACCTCCACTCACGTGGCATTGGCCGAGGCGACCGGGTGGCCTACCTCGGCCCCAACCACCCAGCGCTCATTGAAGTCCTCCTCGCCTGCCTGCGCCTGGGAGCGATCTTCATCCCGCTGAACTGGCGGCTGGCCCCGGCCGAACTGGACTATCAGCTCACCCTCGCCGAGGTGGCCCGACTGTACGTCGCCCCCGAGATGTCTGAGACCGCCGAGCAACTCAGCGACGCCGTCGCGCAGAAACCGGTGCGCTGGGAGGACACAGCCACCTCGGCGAGCGTGCCGGTGGTGCCTGCGGCTGAGGTCACCGGTGACGAACCGGCGTTTCTGCTCTTCACGTCCGGAACGACGGGGCGGCCCAAGGGTGCGGTGCTCTCACACGCGAATCTGCTGTGGAATTCCTTCAACCTTCTGCTCAACTCGGACCTCACCGCCAACGACGTCACGCTGGTCACCGCTCCCCTCTTCCACGTCATCGGCCTCGACCAGCAGGTGATGACCAGCTACCTGCGCGGGGCGCACATGCTCATCGAATCCAAGTGGGACGTGAACCGCGCCTTCGACGCCATCGAGCACGAAGGTCTGACGTGGATGGCCGGGGTGACGACCATGTTCTCCGACATGCTCCAATCACCGAGGTGGAACACCGCCGACCTGTCCTCTCTGCGATTCGTCAACTCCGGTGGCGCACCGATCCCCGTCTCACTCATCGAGGCATTCCAGGCCAAGGACATCATGTTCTGCCAGGGCTACGGACTCACCGAAACCTCCCCCGGATGCACGTTCCTGCCTGCTGCGAACGCGTTGGACAAGGCAGGATCGGCAGGCCGGGCCGTGCCCTTCACCGAGGTGCGCGTCCGTGACCTGGCCGGCAACGACTGCGAAGCCGGAGTCAAGGGCGAGATCGTCGTCCGCGGGCCCAATGTCACCAGCGGCTACTGGAACAACCAGGCCGCGACCGATGCGGCGTTCTCGCCCGGCGGTTGGTTCCACACCGGCGACATCGGCTATCTCGACGCCGAGGGGTTCCTCTTCATCGTCGACCGGCTCAAGGACATGTTCATCTCCGGCGGGGAGAACGTCTATCCCGCCGAGGTGGAATCCGCCCTTTTCGACCACCCTGCCGTGGCCGAGGCCGCTGTCGTCGCGGCCGCCGATGAACGGTGGGGCGAGGTGGGCCACGCCTTCGTCATCGTGACTGTACCTGAGACCGGGGCTGGCGCTGATGCCGGAGCCGACTCTGCAGCTTCGCCCCTGACCGGAGAAGAACTGCGCGAGTTCCTGCTCACCCGCCTGGCCAAATACAAGGTGCCGAAGTACTTCGACCTCGTCGACGAACTCCCCCGCACCGGCTCCGGGAAGGTCCACAAGGTCTCTCTGCGCACCACCGGCGGCCTCGGCGCCCACTCCACAGAATCTTCTCCCTCAACCACCGGCAAGCCAGCACCAACCGCACCATCGAAGGACCACGCATGACCAACTCCCCTGCTTCCCACCTCACGGACGTCTCCTCACAGCCGACCACGCTCGAGATCTCCGAGGCTCTGCGCTTCACCACCGAAGGCAGCATCGGCATCCTCACCCTCGATCGCCCGGCCAAACGCAACGCCCTTGACGATGCCACGGTGGCCGCCCTGGGCGAGTTCTTCCGCACCCCGCCAGAGGTCTCGGCGATCGTGCTGACAACCGTCGGCGATCACTTCTGCGCCGGCCTCGACCTGTCCGAAATGGCCGAACGCGACGCCGTGGCCGGCCTCCACCATTCGCGCGGTTGGCACAAGACGATGAGCATGATCACCGAATCCGAAATCCCCGTCGTCGCTGTCCTCCAGGGCGGGGTCATCGGCGGTGGACTCGAACTCGCCACTGCCGCCCACCTGCGCGTGGCCGAAGAGAGCGCCTACTTCGCCCTGCCCGAGGGCAAGCGCGGTCTCTTCGTCGGCGGCGGCGCTTCGGTGCGCGTCCCCCGACTCATCGGACTCAGCCGTGTGCAGGACATGATGCTCACCGGGCGTAAGTTCGATGCCGCCGAGGCCGAAGCGATCGGGCTCGTCAACTACCGTGTACCAGTCGGCGAAGGCCTGGACAAGGCCAAGGAACTCGCGGCCTCGATCGCCTCGAATTCCCCGGTGACGAACTACGCGATCACCCAGACACTGCCGCGCATCGTCGAATCCGGGCGAGATGAGGGCTACATGATGGAGTCCCTCATGGCCTCCGTCGCCCAGTCGAGCACCGAGGCCAAGGACCTCATGCGCGCCTTCCTCGACGGCTCCGGCCCCAAGGTCAACAAGTGAGGAGCTCCGACATGCCAAAAGTCATCCGCGACGTTCCCACCGACGCCATCGAGACCAGCAGCATCGGTGCCTTCCTCACCTGGGTCAATGCCAAGTTCGGCTACTCGTTTGATGGCTGGGACGATCTCTACGCCTGGTCGATCACCGATATCGAAGACTTCTGGGAATCCGTCTGGGAGTACTTTGACGTGAAGTCCCACAGCCCGTACACCTCGGTGCTCGAGGAACGGGTCATGCCGCACGCTCGCTGGTTCACCGGAGCAACGCTCAATTACGCCGAGCACTCCCTGGGTGCGCCCGAACAGGCCGACGAGGTGGCCGTGACCGCGGTGTCCCAGACTCGTGAGGACTTCACACTCACCTACGCCGAGCTCCGCCGCGAGGTCGCCCGAGTCCGCGCCGGTCTCATCGACCTGGGAGTGAAGAAGGGTGACCGAGTCGTCGGCTATCTGCCCAATCAGCCCGAGGCCCTCGTCGCGTTCCTTGCCGCGGCCAGTCTCGGAGCGATCTGGGCCAGCTGCGCACCAGAGTTCGGCACCCAATCCGTCATCGACCGCTTCAGCCAGGTCGAACCCACCGTGCTGCTGGCAATCAGCGGCTACATGTACGGCAACAAGGCCGTCGACCGCACAGGCGAACTCACCGAGGTCCTCGCAGCACTCCCCACACTGACCCACCTCGTCTCCCTCGACTATGGGGACTTCACCCTCGATGACGACACACGCGAACAGTTCACGAACGGTGCCGGCCTCGACCACGCGATCGACGTCGTTGACTATGCGGGGCTCGGGGCAACCTCGGCGGGTACGGCCGGCGGGGCCCCCTCGGCGGAATTGGAGTTCGAACCGGTACCCTTCGACCACCCGCTATTCATCCTCTTCTCCTCCGGAACCACCGGCAGGCCGAAGGCCATCGTGCACAGCCACGGCGGCATCCTCCTCGAGACGCTGAAGAATCACAGCCTGCACTTCGATCTGGGACCGGGCAGCCAGTTCTGCTGGTTCTCCACGACCGCGTGGATGATGTGGAACGCTCTCATCGGCGGGTTGGTCGTCGGGTCCTCGATCGTCATGATCGACGGCAACCCCAACTTTCCGGATCCCAAGGAACTCTGGCGCATCGCTGCGAACACCAAAGCCACACTCATGGGTGTGGCACCTGGAGCGATCATGTCTGCCCGCAAGGCTGGGTTCAACCCCACCGAGGAATTCGACCTGTCCGCGGTCTCCCAGTTCGGCGCCGCCGGTGCACCACTGCCCGCCGAGGGGTACGAATGGGTGTACGAGCAGTTCGGTGACGATGTGCTGCTCAATGTGGGCTGCGGCGGTACCGATGTGTGTACCGGCATCCTCCAGGCTTCCCCACTGACACCGGTGTACTCGGGCGAAATGTCGGGAGTCTCCCTCGGCTTCGCCGCTTCCGCCTTCGACGCCTCCGGAAACGAAGTGGTCGATGATCTGGGCGAACTCGTCATCACCCAGCCCACCCCGTCCATGCCCGTAACCTTCTGGGGCGAGAACGGTGACGCCCGGTATGAGGCAGCGTACTTCGACAAGTACCCCAGCATCTGGCGCCACGGGGACTGGGCGAAGTTCACCACCGGCGGCGGTGTCGTCGTCACCGGCCGCTCCGACGCCACCCTCAACCGCGGCGGGGTGCGCTTGGGCACCGCGGACTTCTACTCGGTGCTCGACACCTTCGCCGAGGTAGCCGATGCCCTGGTCATCCACCTCGAGGATCCCGATGGTGGGATGGGCGAGCTCGTCCTTTTCGTCCAAACCGAGGACGGGATGTCATTCTCTGACGGACTGTCGGATCGGATTAGGACTGAGCTGAAGTCACGGCTGTCCCCCAGGCATACGCCGGACGAGGTCGTGCCGGTCACACGGATTCCACTGGGTCGCACGGGCAAGAAGCTCGAGGTCCCGGTCAAACGCATCGTTCAGGGTGCGACCGCCGAGTCAGTGGCGAGCACCGGGGCCTTGCAGGATCCGTGGTCGCTCGATGAGTACGTGGAGTATGCACAGGCACGAAAGGCGAAGGTGGAGGCATGAGTACAACTCTCAAGGTCGCGATCCTCGGTACCGGTGTCATCGGGGCCGCGTGGGCGACGGGATTCCTCACTGCCGGGCACACGGTCACGGCCTTCGACCCAGCAGACGGTGCCGAAGCGCGATTGCGGTCCCAAGTCGAGGGAAACCTCGAAGTGACCGGAGAAGGTGACATCACCTCGGCGATGGAGCGTCTGCACTTCGCAGGATCATTGGCCGAGTCGGTCGGCGATGCTGATTTCGTGCAGGAGAACGGTCCCGAGCGTCTCGACATCAAGCAGTCCATGCTCGCCGAAACCGACTCCGCAGTGCCCGCTTCCGCGATCATCGCATCGTCGACCTCCGGGTTCGCGCCGAGCGAGCTGGCGACCAAAGCGACCAATCATCCCGAACGGATCGTCGTCGGGCACCCGTTCAACCCGGCTCACCTGGTTCCCCTCGTCGAGCTCGTGCCGACACCGGCGACTCCCGCCGAGGTGGTCAAGCGTGGGCTCGAGATCTACCGGTCGATCGGGAAGAAGCCGATCCTCGTCCGTGCCGAACTGCCCGGTCATGTCACGAACCGCCTGCAGGCGGCCCTGTGGCAGGAAGCGTATTCGCTTGTCGACCGCGGCATGGTCTCTGTCGAGGACATCGATACGGCGATCTCCTATGGGCCCGGTCTGCGCTGGGCGATTCTCGGTCCCCTCGTGCAGCAGGGACTGTCCGGCGGACAGGGCGGGATGCGGCACGTGCTCGAGCACCTGGGACCACCACAGGAAGTGTGGATGCGTGACTTGGGGCAGGTCCACCTCGGCGAGGAGTTGACTGACAAGCTGGTCGCCGGGGTCGACGATGAGCTCGAGGGCAAGGATCCTGTGCTCATCGCCAAGCAACGCGACGAGATGCTGCTTGAACTCATCGCCCTCAAGCGCAAGTACGGGGAGCTTCCCTAGAGCCAGTTCCTGGGCACTGAGGTACAGCGTCCCTCACCCACGGCTACGATGCTGACAATCCCGTTTCCGGAAGGACACTCATGATCTACCAACCCAATATCGACCTCTCGAAGATCACCGCGATCGACGTGCACACACATGTCGAAGCCGATGCCCACCAACACACCTCGCTCGATCGCGAACTCCTCGACGCCTCGGCGGGGTATTTCAAGGCACCGGTCCCCCGCACGCCCACGGTCGACGACCTCGCCGCCTACTACCGGGAGCGGAACATGGCGGCCGTGATCTTCACGGTCGACGCCAGAACGGCGCTGGGAGATCACCCTCCGGTCTCGTCGGAGATGATCGCGGAGAAGGCCGCCGAGCACAACGACGTCCTCATCCCCTTCGGTTCCGTCGATCCCCTCAACACCGCCGAGGCGATTGCCCGGGTCCACGATCTGGCGACGAACTACGGAGTCAGGGGCATGAAGTTTCACCCCAGCCTGCAGGGATTCGATCCCAGCGATCGCACCTACTACCCGATCTACGAAGCCTGCGCCGAACACGGACTGGTCACGCTCTTCCACACCGGACAGACCGGAATCGGAGCAGGACTCCCCGGCGGACGCGGAATCAAACTGCGGTACTCGGACCCGATGCTCCTCGACGACGTGGCAGCGGACTTCCCCACGCTGACGATGATCCTCGCGCACCCGTCCGTGCCGTGGGCCGATGCCTCGATCTCGATCGCCACGCACAAGTCCAACGTGTTCATCGATCTCTCCGGGTGGTCGCCGAAGTACTTCCCACCACAGCTGACCCGCGCCATCGGCTCCATGCTCAAGACCAAGACACTCTTCGGCTCCGACTTCCCGCTCATCACTCCCGAGCGTTGGATCAAGGACTTCGAGGAACTAGGTATCAAGGAGGAAGCCGTGCCGCTGATCATGAAGGACACCGCGGTGCGGGTGCTGGGGTTGTGAGATGACCGAGGCAGTATACGAACTCCGACTCCGCGGCAAGCTGCTGATGTCGATCGGACTTCCTGCCTGAGACGTCAGAGGTGGAGGCCGACCATACAGTTGAGTGCTTCCTCAGACCAGTGACGCGGAGCCGCCCCTCGACCGGTAGTTCGCCCGGATTCTCGCCGCGGAAGATGGGACGACACGTTATTCTACGTTCTGTAGAATTGTTGCTATGGTTGTAGTAGCGAATTCGATCGTCATCAACACGGCTTTCGCGTTCGTCGTGATCAGGGAAACTCCGATGAGAGGATTGCAATGAATAGCAGCGCTGGCACGGCTCCAATCACCACACCCTTCGATTCCGCAGAGCGAGACCTCGATGTCATGGTCGGATTCGATGGCTCCGAACACGCACAATCTGCACTTCACTTCGCAGCTGTGGAGGCTTTGAGCCGCGGTATCGGGCTCACGGTCGTCACCGCATTCAGCGTCCCGCTGATGATCTATCCCAACATGGCATCACTTCCGGCCCAACCCGAGGACCAGTTCAGACGGGAACTCGCCGAGAAGACTCTTAGCGAGGCACGCGAATCCCTCAGGGAATACCCGGGAAAAGCAGAATTCGTGACCACGCAGGGAGACGCCACCGGCGCCCTCGTCGAACTTTCGGCTCGGGCGAAGCTGGTCGTCGTAGGAGCCCGCGGTCGGGGAGGCTTCGTCGGGCGGATTCTGGGATCGGTCGCGGCGGCACTGCCCGCCCATGCCCATTGCCCCACCGTCGTGGTGCCCAGTGGCTATCAGCCGGTCGAGGCCCAAGGCGCCGAGCGCTTCACCCACGGAACGACCGACTCCCCTGTCGTCGCTGCGATCGATGGATCCGAGCAGAGTCGCATGGTCCTGCTCACGTCGGCACAGCAGGCCGAACACCGCAGCGGCAAGTTGCATATCTTCGCCGCCATGCCCCTGATTGATGAATGGGTGTATTGGTACCCTGAGCTCTACGTCGACGAGTCCAGCACCAAAACGCGCCGGAGTGAACTTGAGGAGTCGATCGAGGCCGAACTCTCCTGGCTCCAGGAGCTGCACCCGTCCGTGGACATCACGGCCGAGGTCGCCGTTGGTGAGCCGATCTCCCTGATCGCCGCCAAGACGCGTTCGTCTGCTCTCACGGCCATCGGCACTCGCGGTCGCGGCGCAGTCAAGAGCGCTCTGCTGGGTTCAATATCACGCGGTGTCATCAACAACGCTGAAGGGCCGGTCCTGGTTGTCCCGACTGAGGCGATGCACGACGTCACCGACCGCTGACAAACAGGTCTAGTCCGCTGTGCTGCTCCCGGACCCTGCGGACACTGCGCTGCAGGGTCCGGGGTGGCCCCCCCCCACTTCGCAGGTCGTACATGCAAATGACCCGGAGCAGAAGGACGCCGAGGATCGCAAGGACGATGAAACCCAAGCCCCACGCGACGAGTCCGATGACGACTGAACGATCACACTGATTTCAGAACTGGATCCCGCGAGTCAATGCTCCGTCGATCAATAGGTTCGCCCCAGACGTCCGGCTCGACAGAGGACTGGATAGGAAGACGACGCTGGCAGCTGTCTCCGCTGGTGTTCCCATACGTCCTGTGGGGTTCAGACCCAGCGCGAACGAGAACAACTCAGGATCGTTCGTCTCGATTCCCGGCCACACTCCATCCTCGTGATATGTATTGCCCGGCGACACCGTATTCACCCTGATGCCCTTGTCAGCCAGGCTGAGAGCCAACCCGGCCATGTAGCCGATGATCGCGGTCTTCATCGTGCCATACGGCCCGGATGCGAAGTCGGCCTCACGCCCCGAGACACTCGAGATGGAGATCAGCGACGCCACATCGCTCATCTCCAAATGGGGAATGACGAGTTTGGACAGGTTGACCGTGCCCATCATGTCGACGTTGAACGACTCGTACCAGTTCTCCTCGGTGTCCGGAATCGCCAAGGCGCTGACACTGCTGACAACCATGTCGATGGTGCCGAACTCTGCGACTGTGGCATCAACCCATGCGGACAGAGACGTGGCATCTCGAACATCGAGGACCGTGCCGAGGGCCCTACCCTTCGAAGCCAAAGACTCTTCCGCCTCGGCGACCTCTGAGGCGCTTCGTGCGCAGAAGGCCACGTTTGCGCCCTCGGCCAGAAAAGCCTCAACGATGGCACGCCCGATACCGCGTGTGCCTCCGGTGACCATTGCTGACTTTCCGCTGATCTTCAAGTCCATGGTGAGACCCTTTCTCTTCGACGTTCGCGGGTTCTGAGTTCGCTGTCTGGGATCAGACCAAAGAGCGAGCACGATCGCGGAGGTCCGCGTGCATCCCGTTGAACGCGCTCCGCTCCGGCAGCAGGGACTTCGCGATCTTCGTCATCACGCTGTAATTGGTGTCGACGACATTGGCGACGGGGACCAGCGAGATCTGGGTGAGCAGCTGATAGGCGTCCATCCTGTCCAGCCCGTAGAGCTCGCCGAGCCACTGGATCATCTGCACTTGGGAGATCCTCCACGAGTCCTCCATCGGTCGGGAGGATCCGACGACCATCCAATGAGCGTCGTCTTCCAGACGCGGCCACGCCGGAGCACCGCCTTTGATGAGATCGACGATGATCGTCGAGTTCATCGCTCCCTCCACTGCAGTACCGCAGGCTTCACCTTCGCCCTGCCGGTAGTGTCCGTCGCCGATGGAGAACATGGCACCTTCAACGTTCACACCGAAGTAGGCAGTCGTCCCGACTCTCATCTCCGGGGTATCCATGTTTCCGCCGAAGCGTTCGGGTGTCAGAGAGGAATGCACCTCTCCGCCGGCCGGGGCCACCCCAACGGTTCCGAGCATGGGTTCGATCGGCAGGGCGACTTCGAAATCGCCCGTGCATGTCTGGAATCCCACGGTCTGCGCGGTGGAGTCGATTTCATAGATCCAGACGCCTTCGGGAAGATGATCGTGGAGCAGGCTCGTCCTGTCAGTGGCGGTCAGCCCGCCGAAGAAGGGAATCATGGCGGAAGCACCCCAACCACGAGCCGGGGTCAGGTCGACGATGTGGAGAGCCAGCGTGTCCCCAGGTTCGGCCCCTTCGACATAGAAAGGGCCGGTCTGTGGATTGAGACGCCGCGGATCGAGCACCGTGCTTGGAATGTCGGTGGCTGAGGTGATTGCATGGTTGAATGCGTCCTCGGACCACAGTCGCAGGGTGGTACCGGGCTTGATCGCGGCTGCCGGCCGGCAGCCGCCGAAGGTGTAGACGAATTGATTGTGTTCAGGAACAAAGTCGACGACGTCCATACTTGATGCTACGTGATCATTGTCACTGGGCCAATGGTTCTGCTGGTCGCCCCAGGGCGCTGATTCGTCACCGTGCACGGGATCTGCACTGAACGCCTCATGAACTTCCTTGGAATGGGCGACGTCTTCGATCTGCAACATGACAGGGCTGAGGCAGTTCCCGAACTACAGCAGTGTCAACAGCAGCACTTGCGACGGACTAGACTTTCCCATGATGGTTGTCGATTCACATACGGCGTCTGATGATCCGGTTGGCATTCCCTCCGATCGTGACAGACTGCGGGCTCAGAGCAAGGGGTGGCTGGATCAGGCGACCTCAATTTGGGTCTTGACGCTGGGTTTCATCGTGCTGACCGTCCTCGCCGCCGGGCCGGTACGAGTACTGGACTACCAACTCAATCGGCGTTGGCTCTATCTCTTCAATCCCGATCTGGTGTGGTTCGCACAGAACGTGTTGGATCGCATCGCCGGGCAAGCAGTCTGTCTGCCTGTGCTGGCGGCCGTGGCGATCACCCTCGCGTATCGACGCCGATCCTGGCGTCCGATCGGATTCGCGCTGGCAACGGAAGCAGCGTTCTACATCGGCGTCGGGGGTCTGAAAGTTCTCCTGGCACGGCCGTCGACGACCTTGCACGATCCGAGGTTCTTCCAAGGTGGTCTGCTCGACTTGGGTGATCGTGGAATCAGCTACCCCTCTGGGCATTCCTCCGAAGCGATCCTCATCTACGGGGCAGCTGTCTACCTGATCGCCCATTACAGCGGCGCCTCCCAAAGAGTCGTGCACGGACTCAGCTGGGTCGTGGCAGCGATCGCCATGAATTCCGTCGTGGTGTCATTCCTCCTCGGGTGGCACTGGATCACCGACCTCGTCGGCGGCCTCATCGCCGGTGGTCTGTTCCTGCGAATCCTGACGACGCTCGACCAGCGGCTCCTGGACCGGGAGCGAAGGAAGACCTTCCTCGCTGCAACTCTGTGAGCGGCTTCGATCTCGCCCTAGTGCGAACTCCCTGCGGCAGTGCGCTCGAGTCTTTTGCTGAGCTTCAGCCCCCGCTGCGCCCATTCGATCTCACTGCGGGCACGAGCGGCCAAACCTTCGTAGGCGAACTTCTTGTAGGCGATGGTGACTTCACGGTCCGCATCGGCGGTGACCGCCAGACGGCGATTGAGCATCGGGGATTCGAGTGCCTCGATCGTAGCGATCTCGTCCTCCCAGACCTGCAGCTCACTCTTCCAGTGAGCGATATGTTCATTGAGGAATGCGTAGACAGCCGCCTGGTCGGCTGATTCCAGATAGGCGGCTCGCAGGTGGGCGGCATCTCGTGTGCGTTGGTACTTCAGTGGGCCGTTCATCCAGTCGGTGAAGGCACGCTCCCCCGCCTCGGTGACATGGTAGACGCGGCGCATTCCGGCGGATCCACGGGTCTGCTCCTCGGCGACGATGAGCTCTTCCGTCGCCATTTTCCGCAGTTCCGGATAGATCTGCGAATCCGGGGCATGCCAGACGTGGCCGACGGACTGGGAGAACTGCTTCTGCAGCTCGTAGCCGGACATCGGGCCGATGCGCAGCAGAGCCAGGAGTGCACTTCGGAGACTCATCGTGGTTCCTATTCTGTGAATCAGCGAGGCGCCCGGGCGCTCTGCCCGGGCCCCTTCAGACTACAACTCTCAGGCGTCTTGGCCGGTGCGCCACCCGCCACGGTAGGTCTGACGTGCAACGGTCGAATACGGAACGGGGCTGACGACGACGCCGACCTCGGTCTGCTCATGGGGCTCGACCGATGCCTTCGAGGTACCACCGTCGGGCTCGCCCCAGACGACCTTGAGCTCAGCACCCTCGGGAACGTCGGGATTGACCGTGGCCAAGGACAGACCTCGGCGCTCATTGGCCGAATAGCCGGTGAACATCGAGAACCCGACGACATTGCCATCGGCGTCGATGACCGAGTCATAGTTCGCCGAACCGTAGTTGGCCAAGGGCAGATCGAAGTACTTGTAATTCGGTCCATCGACGTTGAGCGGGGAGGCCAACACTTCACCCAAGTCGTCGGCGTCCCAGGCCAGCGTCACCTTCTTGCGCTGCGCTGCCGGATCCATGGCCTCCAGCGCGCTGCGGCCGATGAAGTCGTGGTCGAACTTCACGAACGACCCGTAGCCGAGCTCCCACGGGGTCAGGTAGTAGTCCTCGATGTTGTCGGAGACGAACGACCCGGCCAGTGTGCCGGTCGCTTCATAGCTGTCAGCGCCGAGCCATTCGCGGTATCCACGCTCGGCCTCACCGGAGTAGATGGCCGGCAGCGGCGAGGGGATCCAACCCGACTCCAGGGTGTTCGATGGGTAGGCTCGCGCACCGACGGGCAGGAGACCGAACTCGGCGCCCGCCTCGACGATGGCATCCCTGATCTCATCATGGTCCTGGTAAGGTCCCCAGATCTCGAGGCCGGGGGCACCGGCCATGCCGTGGCGCAGGGTGCGGACCTGTTTGCCGGCGATGGTCATGGTCGACATGTTGAAGAAGCGCAGCTTCTCCAGTTCGCCACCATTGAGCTTCTCGATGATCGCCCAGGCATTGGGGCCCTGGATCTGGAAGCGGTAGTAGCGGCGGCTGACGGCGTGGCCGTATGGCCGCGATGGGGACCGGCGATCGACCTCGATGTCGAGGTTCGCATAGCCGCCGGTCTCACCGTGGTAGAGCAGCCAGTTCGATGCCGGCGAGCGCCCCACGTACACGTACTCGTCCTCGGCCTCATGGAAGAGGATGCCGTCGCCGATGACGTGGCCGGATTCGGTGGTGGGCACGTACTGTTTGGCCTTGTTCACGGCGAACTTGGCCACGGAGTTGATCGCGGTGTCAGAGATCAGGTTGATGGCATCGGAGCCCTTGAGGAACACGTTGTCCATGTGGTGTGACTGGTCGCAGAGGACTGCAGTTTCGCGCCAGGCCTTCTGTTCCTTGATCCAGTTGGTGAAGTCGGCGGGGACGACCGGGTAGATGTAGGAGCCGATCTGCGAATTGCGCAGGTGGTCGACGGCATTGGTCGAATCGAGGATCTGCTGGAGATTGTCGGTCATGGTCGATGAACCTCTCTGTTCTTGTCGCTGTGTGGGTGCTGCTGTGGAGTGGCGACTTGCTGGGTCGTCGGGTATCGCTGTTATGCCTGTGTGGTGAAGTCCTGGACCCATTCGGCTGTGGCCGCGAGTCCGCCGAAGGTGTAGAAGTGGGTCTTCACCCCTGATGTCGCCGAGGTGATGGACTCATATGAGGACAGATCGGTGAGGAATCTGTCCGGTCCGGCTGTGCCGAGGAGGTTCGTCAGTGAGAACCCGTACTTCTTCGCGATTCCCGCACTGGTGCCCACTCCGAAGCGGCGAGCATAGCCCAGGAGTCGCTTGATGCCTGCGGGCCCTGGCGTGCCGATGCGGATGTCGGCCTCGACGCCGTGGCCACGCACCTCGTGGACCCACGCCACGACTGCCTCGGCGTCGAAGGCGAACTGGGTGAGCACGACTTGGCCCAGCCCCTGTTCCGTCAGCGATGCGCTTTTGGCCGACATGTGCTCCCACAGGGTTTGGGTGCTGATGTCGGGATGGCCCTCGGGGTAGCCGGCGATCCCCACCTCGGCCACACCGTATTCCTGCAGGATGCCTGTGCGAATGACCGAGAGCGAATCGGGGTAGGGACCTTCAGGGGTCGCGGGGTCTCCCCCGACGACGAAGACACGGTCACTGGCTCCGGCCTGCTGGAGAGCGTCGAGGAACTCGCGCAGCTCGGTCTCAGACTTCAGTCTGCGAGCCGAGATGTGGGGCACGGGGACGAACCCGAGTTCGAGCACTTCCTTCGCCGCCTCGAGGCGCATCTCGAGGTTCTCATTGCCGAGGAACGTGATGTTGACGCGTGTTCCCTGGGGAATCGCGTGGGCGGCCTGCTGGAGGCCGGGGACGTCTTTGCCGGTCATCTCCAGCGAGAAGTCGTCCAAGACGTTGGTTGCGGTCGATGCCTCCACGTGGTGATTCCTTTCATGAACACTGCGGTGGGTTCGTGAAATCACTATACGCATAGGCATTTACCTATGTCCATAGGTAACTTGATTATTGACATCGCTCGCTGGCGCGGAGGCACGGACGACCATTGCCCGAGCATCTCGGCGCTGATAATGTGCCCATCATCACGTTTTACCTATCTTCATAGGCATCTTGCAACGATGCGGATGCTTATCTCACCACAGAATCGGAGTACGCGGTGGACCTGCGCGAACGACTCAACACCTCTCGAATGTCGACCTATCAGTGGCTGATCGTCGGCATCTGCACCTTCCTCAACGCCCTCGACGGTTACGACGTCCTGGCCATCTCGTTTACCTCGAACCAGGTCAGTGAGGAGTTCTCCCTGTCCGGAACGGCTCTCGGTCTCGTGATGAGCGCCGCGCTGCTCGGGATGGCGATCGGTGCCCTGACCCTGGGACCGGTCGCCGACCGGATCGGACGACGGAACATGACGATCATTGCTCTCATCGTCAATATCTGCGGTCTCTTCCTCTCCGCCACCGCCACCTCGGCGACGGAACTGGGCATCTGGCGCATCGTCACGGGCCTGGGCATCGGCGGCATCCTCGTGGGCACCAATGTCATCTGCGCCGAATACGCCTCACGCAAGCGTCGTGGCCTGGTCATCAGCATCTACACCGCCGGCTACGGAATCGGTGCGGCGCTCGGCGGATCGGTGATGGTCTCACTCATCGCCACCTCCGGATGGCGTTCGGTCTTCATCCTCGGTGGATGCCTGGCCACGCTGTCTCTGGTGCTCGTCCTCTTGCTGGTCCCCGGATCGCCGTCCTATCTCTACAACCGGCGACCGGAGAACGCGGTGAAGAAGCTGACGCTGATCGCCCGCCGGCTGGGCCACACCGAGCCTGTTGATCTGAATGCCACGACCGCGGAGCAGGAGAACAAGGCGGACGATTCCGGTGTACTGGCACTATTCAACCGTCGCAATCGCCGTGTCACCTTCGTCGTCTGGGCAACGTTCTTCATCGTCATGTTCGGCTTCTACTTCGTCAACTCCTGGACCCCACGCCTCATGAACGAATCCGGGCTCACCGACACCTTGTCGATGATCGTCACCGTCGGACTGACCTTGGGAGGAGCCATCGGATCCGTGGCCTTCGGACTGTTCACCTCACGCTGGTCAACCCGCTCGGTGCTGATGAGCTTCTCCGTGCTGGCCGCGATCCTCATGGCCGTCTTCATCTTCACCGCGCAGTGGATCGTGCTGGTCATCGTCGTCGGTGTGCTGGTGGGAATGTTCAGCAACGGCTGCATCGCCGGCCTCTACGCCCTCACTCCGCAGTCCTACTCGTCTTCCCTGCGCTCGACCGGCGTGGGCTGGGGAATCGGCATCGGTCGCTTCGGCGCGATCATCGCCCCGACAGCCACGGGTGCGATGCTCGACGGTGGGTGGAGTCCGCAGGCGATCTACGTCTTCGTCGGTGTTGTCCTCCTCCTGGCGGCGGTCGTGCTGCTGGGTATGCGCGGAGTCGACGTCGAGGCGAACCGGAAGCCGGAGATTCGGGAAGGCGCTGCGGTGTGAGGTGTGGACCTCAGAGGAGGATTGAGCGTTACAGCACCTGGGAGATATCGATCCTCACACCGTTGGGGCTGCGAACTCCGGAGCCAATGAACAGGACCTCGCTCATCCAGGCATAGGGACCGGACCGGTCAGCACTCAGGCGGGGTACGCACCGAAAGTAGATTCTCTCGGGATCGACGTGTTCACCGTTCATCAGTTTGTTCAGGTCGCTGGTGCTGCCGGTGCGCAGCGCACGGTTCTCCACGAGAACATGGTGCCCGTCATCGGTTTTCAGCACATAGTCTGCCGCGAGGTAGGCAACGGTGTCGATCGGGTACTGCTGGAAGTCGGCACCGGCGTCGAGGACTGTGCCGTTGAGTTCTGGTCCGGTGACTCGGCCGCCGCGGATCGGGACGATTTTGCGCAGCCCGTCGACCGTATTGCCGATCATGATCGGTGCCTCCACTTCAACGTCGATGGTCGCCAGGTACGCCAGTTCCGGAGGCGTGATTTCGTTTGGGGGCGTGCCGGTCGGCTTCCCGGGCACTGCATTCATCCAGGTCTCTCCTCGTAGTCGCCGGTGGTGGCCCTATTCGTACCTCGAGCGGTCACGCGTCGAAGTTGGAACAGCTTTCGCGTGCCTGGTCGAGCGACGTGGAGAGACCGTCGGTGTCCATCGTCGCCCCGTCACTGATGAGCTCGTAACCAATCTTCTCCAGCTCAGCGTCGACCGGTTCGCTCGTACCGCCTCCCCCACTGCCGAACAGGCCTCCTGCAGCCGCCACCTCATTCCACACAGGGTCGTCGCCGAACTTCGGTTCCTCGGACTCCCACGCCGCCGCATCGGGATACTGTTCAAGCGTCTGCTCGACAATTCGGCACCCGTAGACCGTCTGTCCCGTTTCGGAGGTGTCCGCGGCAGACGGCTGACCTTCGTAGCTCGTCGACAGAAAGTCTCCGCAGACAGAGATCGTCGAATCAACGAGGGGCCCGAATTGGTCCCTCTGCAGCGTATTCACGGCACCGACGAGCTCACGGCCCAGATCTTGCACTTCTTGGTCTACGGGATCACCCATCGGTGCAGCCCCACCGAACAGACTGCCAATGGACATCAGCTCAGAAAGAACCCGATCCTCGCCGAGTTCTGGGGGAGAATCTGTCCATGCCTGGCTGTCTGGAAAGTCGGTCTTCACCTTGTCGGCCAACTGGCATCCATATGCGATCTGGTCGTCCGGAGACATTGTCCCGGCCGCCGAGGAATTGCTCTGGGCGCTGTCTTCAGTGCTGTCACCAGATGACCCACCAACGGCGGATTCGGAACCTGAGCAGCCCGAAAGTCCAATCACCAGCGCGAACATCCCAGCGCCGACAGCTCTCGATACAGTCCGCTGTCCCAAGAGAGACGGCCTCGGCGAATCCACGTCACAGGTCTGCATATTTGTCCTCTTCAGAAGGTGTTCGTCGCTCGTCGCCGGCTTCACTGCGGGCGTAATGGTCTACGGAGCCGATTCTGCCATAAGAACGGCGTGGCACCGTTGACTGACTCCCGAGCTCGGCGTCTCGCTGCCGCCGGCCCTCGGCAGTCAACGCCGGAGATGACAAGGCGCGCTGTCGCAGAGGATCGAACTTCCGATCCTCTGCGACAGCGCTCGTCATTTCAAGTGTGAACCCGGTCAGTAGTGTCCTGGCGGGTCACTGGCGGGGAATGATTCGTCTTCCCATTCGTCGACCATCTTGTCGTCGTGATCGTGTCGGCTCTGCGCGGATTCTGACCTTTCAGCGGAACCTTCGGTCGCCTCGGCGGGGGAGGTTGAGGACTCGTCCTGCCCGTTCTCTGGCTGGTGATTCTCAGACATGGCTGCACCTCCCCTCGGAAATCAGTGCTCGAACCTGGTATCACCATCATGCGCGCTCAATCGCCCCAGCGATACGGCAACGGCGTGATTTTCGTCAACCATTTCGGACACAATCGCCCGGTAGCGACGGCGACAGCATCAGTCCCCTACTGAGCCGGAGCCTCCCGGAGTAGCATGAGAACCAAGTACGATCTGCGCAATGCGAGGTGTTGGGACATGAACGATGATCAGAACCTGCAGACGAAGGCCGATGAGATCAACAGCAGACTCGATGAGGCGGCCTCGAGGGCCAGCGGACCCGACGTCTCGTACGGATCGACTCCCGGATACGTCCAGGACAATGTCGAAGAGGATGCTCAGGCCGCTGCCGAGGACGAAGGTGTGACGCTCTATCGTCACCCGGACGGCTCGCACGAGGCGGTCGACGAAACGAAGATGACTCCCGAGTCCGACTCAGACGGCTGACCCGCCACGCAAGGATGAAGCCCGGCACCTGAACGACCAGGTGCCGGGCTTCTGAGCATGCCTGCTCCATCAGGCGGTCCAGGGACCTCAGGAACCGGCGGGAGTGAAGTCCGTGCTGCCGGCGAACTCGGGCCGCGGCTTCGGTGCGGCGAAGGGTTCGACGCACGTGTTCTCCACCGAGTTGTAGACGATGAAGATGTTCGACCGCGAATACGGTGTGACATTGCCGTTCGAGGCGTGCATGCAGTTGGAGTCGAACATGACCGCACCGCCGGCGGGCCCCTCGAGGACGTCGATGCCGTACTCATCGGCGAAGTCGCTCAGCGTCTGCGGATCAGGGGTGCCCGCACCCTGCATCACCAGCGACTTCTTGTAGTTGTCCTCCGGTGTGCCGCCGACGCAGCTGATGTAGCGCTGATGCGATCCGGGCATGATCATCAGCGGCCCGTTGAACGAGTAATTGTCGGTCAGCGACAACGACAGGCTCACGGCACGCGGCTCGGGCATACCATCCTCGGCGTGCCAGGTTTCGAAGTCTGAATGCCAGGAGAATTCCTTGCCGACGAAACCGGGCTTGTAGTTGATGCGGCTCTGGTGGATATAGACCTCGGACCCCAACAGCTGTTCAGCGCGGGCGATGACCCGCGGATCATTGGCGATCTTGCGGAAGATCTCGTTGCTGCGGTGGATGTCGAAGATCGACCTGACCTCGTTGGACTTCGCCTCGACAATGGTCGCGTCGTCGTCCTTGATCGTCGGATCGTTGGCCAAACGGTGCAGCTCGGCCCGGAACGTCTCGAGCTCATTCGGGGTGATGAGCTCGTCGATGGTGAGATACCCCTTGTCGTCGTAATGCTGCAGCGTCGCCGCGTCGAGGGGGCCCTGTTCGGCCGAACCGAATGCGATCGGACCCCTGCGGTCGAGAATTTCGGTTTTCTCGCCGGATCGAGTGGGGTAGAGATCCTTGGTTGTCGATGGTGAGATTACAGTCATCATTCTCCTTCCTCGGATTGTGCGAATGCCTCGTCGCCCCGGGACAGGATCTGCGGGAACGACAGAAGCATTCCGCTTGTGCCGCCACGCTAACAGGGGGATCGATTCGGTGAAACCCCCGTTCTGGCTCATCCGTCCTGGTGGTCGAACCGCCGCTGAGACAAGCGCACTTCCTGTTCTCGGGCGGACTAGGATCTGCGTAGCCACCCTCATGTCGTGGCACTTCCCATGTCCCTCGTGTTGAAAGGCAGGACAGATGTCGACCCCCGCCGACTCCGAGCTTCAGCCGCCCGCCTCGCCCAGATCCTCGTCGAGACTTCGCAGCATCCTGGCCAGCTACCGCTTCCCGCTATTCATCCTCACCGGCGTCGTCATCGGCGCAATCATCGGGCTGATCTTCGGCGAGAGGGCCGCGGTCATCAAACCCTTCGGCACCCTGTTCATCAACATGATGTTCACCCTCGTCGTCCCACTCGTCTTCTTCTCCATCTCCTCGGCGGTGGCGGGCATGTCCTCGGCCACGCGACTGGGCAAGATCCTGGGCTGCATGCTCGGCATCTTCGCCATCACCGGCATCGTCTCCTCCATCGTCATGATCGCGGCCCTGTGGATCACCAACGCCACCGAGGGCGTCAAGGTCGAGATGACACAGCCGGAGGACGTCGAAGAGGTCGGGTCGCTCGGCGATCAGCTCGTGTCGACCTTCGTCGTTGACGACTTCTCGAAGATCCTCTCCGCCGAGCACATGCTCGCCCTCATCGTCTTCGCCGTCATCGTCGGCATCGCCACCTCCAAGATCGGCGCAGTCGGCAAACCCTTCGCCCAGTTCCTCCGCTCCGGTTCCGAGGTCTTCCTCAAGTTCACCTCGATCATCATGTACTACGCCCCGATCGGCCTGGGCGCCTACTTCGCAGCTCTGATCGGTGAGCTCGGAGCACAGCTGGTCGGTGACTACGTCCGCGCCTTTCTCGTCTACTACCCCGTGGCCATCGTCTACTTCGTCGTCGCCTTCACCCTCTATGCCTTCCTCGCCGGCGGCCGGCGCGGGATCTTTGCGTTCTGGTCGAACATCATCGAACCGACTGCGATCTCCTTGGGCACGTCCTCCTCGGTGGCGGCGATCCCGGCCAATCTCCGAGCCGGCAAGCGCATCGGCGTGCCCCGCGATATACGGGAGACGATCATTCCGATCGGGGCGACGATCCACATGGAGGGCTCGAGCCTGTCCGCGATCCTCAAGATCGCCTTCCTCTTCGCCGTCTTCGGCCGCGACTTCTTCACCCCGGGCAACATTCTCATCGGCATCGCCGTGGCACTGCTGGCCGGGATGGTCATGGCCGGAATCCCCTCGGGTGGGTTCATCGGCGAGCTGATGATCATCACCCTCTACGGGTTCCCCGCCGCAGCCCTGCCCATCATCCAGATCATCGGCACCGTCATCGATCCCCCGGCCACCACCGTCAACGCGGTCGGCGACCAGGCCAGTTCCATGATGGTTGCCCGCGTCCTGGACGGGAAGGACTGGATGGACAAATCCGATGACGATACGACCGATGAATCGGAGGTCTCCCCCGCCGAGGTGGCTTCGACCGAAAAATCTTGATCACGATCCGATTTCGACATCGTCCTTGAAAGCCTCCTTGTCGAAGTCCTGAATCGCCTTTTCCACAAAGATCCATGTGAATATCTCAAAGCTGCGATCTCATCGCAACGTGAAGTTCGCAGAACTGCAACAGTCACTGAGCGTTTTCTCAGGGACCGTTGTTCGTCGCTCACCTGCGATGACGATAATCATCGTGATCGATGACTATCTCTGACAGGCACCAGCACTGTCGGTCACCAGCAGGAGGCAAGGACGCCATGACCACCACCATTCGCAAGCACGCAGCAGCATTGGCCATCGCAGGATTCGCCGGAATCGCCGGAGTCGGGATGACCGGCGCATCCGCGCTGGCTGCAACGCACTCCCCAGCAGATTCCGGGTCGAGCTCTGAGGTCAGTGTTGCCGTCGGCGCGCACAGTGATGGTCATCCGACGAATGCCTCCGGCTACGCGGATGCGCTTGTGAAGGCGTGGGGTGTCGGCTCCGAGGAGGAAGTCAACGAGTATGCCACGCCCGGCGTGGTCAAAGCACTGTCTGAGCATGGTGACGTGTTTGCGACGCAGTGGGATCGCATCGCCGCCGACGGGGCCGGGGAATCATCCTCCGTGGTCTACCAGAACAAGGTCACCAAAGAATTGCTGACCTTCAGCGTCAACAATGAGGGCGCCACACATGGCCTGCATCCGGCTGTTCACCATGTCCAGTTCAAGGACGCCACCCACCCGTCTCTCTGAGCCTTCACAAGGCCGGTGGCAAGTAGACTCGGGAACCATGGCTGACCTCAACACACTGCCCCGCCGCCGGTACACCAACGGACCCACCGCGCTTGACCATCTCGAGCGTCTGAGCAGGCAGTTGGGCGGGCCGCAGATCTGGATCAAGCGTGATGACCAGCTGGGACTGACCCAAGGCGGGAACAAGACCCGCAAACTCGAGTTCCTCATCGCTGATGCCCTGGCCCAGGGTGCCGACACCCTCGTCACCGCAGGCGGAGTGCAGTCCAACCACTGTCGACTCACCCTCTCTGCCGCCAGGCGTGAAGGGCTCGAGTGCCACCTGGTCCTCGAAGAAGACCTCGGTTCCGATGGTGCGCCGATCCCAGCAGACGCTGGCGGGAATCCTCCGGAGCACACGGGCAATTTCCTGCTCTTCGACCTCCTCGGCGCGGACTCGGTTGAAGTCCATCCCAACGGCAGTGACCTCATTGCTCGCGCCCACGAGTTGGCTGGCGAGCTCAAGGCTCAGGGGCGCAATCCGTATGTCATCTCAGTCGGTGGCTCGAACGTCACCGGTGCCCTGGGCTATGTCGATTGTGCGCAGGAGCTGCTCACCCAGTTCGCCGAGGTGGGCCTGGACGTTTCGTCGATCGTGACCCCGAGTGGGTCTGCTGGGATGCAGGCCGGACTCATCGTCGGCCTGCACAGTGCCGGCAGTCAGATTCCGGTGGTCGGCATCAACGTCAGCCGCTCGCAGGAGGAGCAGGAGCCGAAGATCGTGGGCCTCGTCGACGAGGTGGCCTCATTCCTTGAACTTCCATCAGTCCCCCGCGAACGCAGTCTCGGCCTCGGCGACTACTTCGGTACCGGGTACGCCCTGCCGTCCCCAGAGATGGTCGAAGCCGTGCGGCTCTTTGCCCAGACCGAGGGAATTCTCCTTGACCCGGTCTACACAGGGAAGGCCGCGGCAGGTCTCATCGACCTGGTCCGGCAGGGACGGTTCGGGACCGACGATCACGTGGTCTTCATCCATTCGGGTGGAGTGCCTGGACTCTATGCTCGGGCCGGAGCATTCGCATAGTCTGGAGCCAACGACGAACGTCTTCTCAAACAATCCGCTTGCGTGACTCACCTACCTGGAGGACACCACCATGACAGTCTCGACCGCCGATCTCTGGGACGAACGCGGACCAGAGCTGGAATCTATTGCCCTGAACTTCGGTGACTTCGGCGCCAAGGACTCATTCTCCGGTCCGGCCCGAACCGTTCGCTGCTACCAGGACAACGCACTGGCGAAGTCGACGCTGTCCCAGCCCAGCGATGGTGCCGTACTCATCATCGACGGCGGCGGCTCGATCGCCACTGCCCTGATGGGTGACATGATCGCCGAGCTCGCTGTGAGCAACGGTTGGGCCGGAGTCGTCATCAATGGAGCCGTCCGCGACCGAGTGGCGCTGTCGTCCATGGGCTTGGGCATCAAGGCCCTGGCCAGCAACCCGCGCAAGAGTGCCAAAACCGGCGAGGGAGAACTCGACGTCACCCTCGAGATCGGCGGCGCCACGATTCGCCCCGGCGCCATGGTCTTCGCCGACCCCGATGGTGTAGTGGTGGAGAAGTAGCGGTGGGCAGGAAACTGCGCGAGATCAGGTACTTTCCCGATCATGGGCGGAAGCATCCGCTATGGGAAAGCGGCACCGACCAATATGCAATGGACCCCAGTGACTACGACCTGTCCGATGGACTTTCATCCGGGCTGAGGGAGTTGATGAGGTTCTGGAACGCACACTTCAGGGATTCACACGGTACAAGTTTCGAGTGGGACTCAGCTGAGAACGAGCAGCACTATTGGGAAGAAGGCGATCGGCTCCTTGAGCAGCTGCGCTCTGAGGTCGCAGACATAGCTGTCGTTAGCGATGAGCGGCGCTACTAGGGCCACTTGTGCATCGCAGTGGAGCCTTGCCGAACGTGCCCTCGGTTCGGTTCTGGTGGCAGGAGAGACTCCGACTGCCGCCCGAGCGCAAAGATTCTCACGAGACGATAAGGCGGCAATACAGTTCGGATGTCGCGAAGTAGAGTCTCGGCTAGGAGCCACGGCCCTCGCAAGTCACCGATGATCTCTGCTGATGGTCAGACCGGCTTCGCTCTCAATGACGAAAGGGCCGACTCATATGAAGGCAGCACGATTCCATGATCGCAATGACATCCGCATCGAAGACATTCCCGAGCCTGAGCTGAAGCCCGGAACTGTCGCAATTGACGTAGCCTGGTGCGGAATCTGCGGAACCGACCTGCACGAATTCCTCGAGGGTCCGATCTTCGTCCCGCCCGAAGGACACCCACATCCGATCTCCGGCGAATCCGCACCGGTGACCATGGGACACGAATTCTCAGGAACGATCACCAGCCTCGGCGAGGGTGTGACTGATCTTGAAGTGGGCCAGAATATCGTCGTCGAGCCCCTCATCATCGGCGACGATGTCGATACGAGCATCGGGCAGGACTATCAGCTGTCGAAGGACATGAACTTCATCGGGCTCGGTGGTGGCGGCGGTGGTCTGTCCGAAAAGATCGTCGTTCAGCGGCGGTGGGTCCATCCGATCGGTGACATCCCACTCGATCAGGCTGCCCTCATCGAACCGCTCTCCGTGGCCCACCATGCGGTCGTCCGATCCGGCGCGAAGCCTGGTCAGGTCGCCATCGTCGGCGGAGCGGGCCCCATCGGACTGCTCACCGCTGCCGTGCTCAAGGCGGAAGGTCTCACCGTCTACATCTCCGAGCTCTCCGAGGCGCGGAAGAAGATGGCGCTGTCGACCGGAGTTGCCGACGAAGTCCTGGATCCACGAGAAGGCGACGTAGCCGAGAAGGTCCGTGAACGCACAAACGGTCAAGGCGCAGACCTCGGCTTCGAGTGCTCATCGGTACCAGTCGTCCTCGACATGCTGCTCGACGCAGTTCGCCCGGGAGCGGTGATCGTCAACGTCTCCATCTGGGGCCACAAGCCAGAAGTCGATATGCCGAAGCTTGTGCTCAAAGAGATCGATCTGAGAGGGACTATCGGCTACTCCGGTGACCACCCGTCCACGATCGAACTCGTGCGCAGCGGAAAGATCGACCTTGCTCCGTTCATCACCAAACGCATCGGGCTTGATGAACTGGTCTCCGGAGGCTTCGACGAACTCATCAACAATAATGAGCATCATGTGAAGATCATCGTCGACCCGCGAGCCTGATCCGCCTAACGATGTACTGCTTGGGCTTCACCTCAACTGAGGTGGAGCCCAAGCAGCGTCAGACCTGCGTGGCCTGCCTCAGCGATGTACCGAATCGAAGTCCTGATCTGCTGAGTCCCACACGGTGTCGGCTTCGACGACCGAGTCCCCTGCTGTCAGCTCATCCACGGTGTCGGTGCTGAACATGTATGACCAAGTGCCAGTGTCGGTGGTGCCGGTGACCATGAGCACGTCATAGTCGAACTCGGCGCTGCCCGCACCTTGAACCGCATCGGCAGTGGCCTTCTGGTCGGTGTGCAACATCCCTGCAGAGGGGAATTCGACGTGCAGACGGTCGGCGTCTCTATCGTGGTCGAAGTCCGGATTGCTCTCGGACTCTCGGTGCACATGAACCTCGTCGATGGTCTCGCTCAAGAAGTCACCGAGCGCATCGGTGGTGTCGAAATCACTGCCGGGCACCTCGGCACTCTGGCCCGCTTCGATGTCACCAGTATCGGAATCATCGGTGCTGCACCCGCTGAGTGAGAGGGCAAGCGCCACGGTCAACGCCGATGCGAGCTGAGGAGCGGACTTCATGGCTCCACCCTATCGATATACGGCCGGTTCCCTGCATTCGGGTGCCCCTCGCGGATCTCATCGGCTATCGCTTCATTCACCGGCATCGGCCAGCTCGTTCTGATTAGATTCCTCGGCGCTTTCTCACCCGCCAGAGCTATAATCAGTCCATTGGATCTGCGATGAAGTGGGGCGAATCATCATGACCGCAGAAGTGAAGAGATCACACAATTCCACCAACCCGATCAGCCGCCTGGCCAAACGATTCACCAGCGTGAATATCGGTCAGGGAGAGAAGGTCGGATACACCGAAGACAGCTCGGAAGCCCGCATGCAGTCAACTGCACTGCACGAAGGCGTCAAGCTCTATCGGCACCCGGATGGCTCACACGAAGCCATTGATGAGTCTCGATCAGGAGACACTTTCAGCTGACCGGCTCAGCCTGCCGCGTGCAGAATCAGACGAGGACCTCGATGAGCCGTGGTCCCGAATCGGCCAGGCCTGCACGGAAGTCGCGGTCGAGCTCCTCGATGGTCTCGACCCGACTTGCCGGCACCCCCATGCCGTGGGAGAGGGAGACCCAGTCGATGGCGGGGTTGCCGATGTCGAGCAGTGATTCGGCCTTTGGCCCGAAGTCGGGGACGCCGACGTTGGACATCTCATTGCGCAGAATCTGATACTTCCGATTGGCAAAGATGAGAACGACGACGTCGAGCTGCTCCCGTGCATAGGTCCACAGCGCCTGCGGGTTGTACATGCCCGAACCGTCGGACTCCAAGACGATGACCTTCCTGTCAGGACTGGAGATCGCAGCGCCGACGCCGACGGGAAGTGCCCAGCCGATGGACCCACCGGTGCCGCCGAGGTAGTCATGCGGATGCGATCCAGCGGTCTGATCGTAGAAGTCTCGTCCCGTGGTGATGGATTCGTCGAGGACGATCGCATTCTCTGGGATCGCGCCCGAGAGCCAGGCGGCGAGTTTGCCCACGGTGATGGTTCCGCTGGGCATCTGCGCCGGGGCGAATTCGGCCCGGTGAGTGGATCGGACGAGTTCGAGGTCGGCCGAATGCGCAATATCGGACGAGCCCGACCCACGGCTGCTTGGACCCACACCCACGCATTCGCGCAGGGCTTCGAGAGCCTCTGAGGAATCGGCGCCGATGGGGCTGAGGGTGAAGAAAGTGGTGCCAGGGGCAGTGAGCACGCTTGGCTTGTCGGGGTAGGCGAAGAAAGCCACAGGCGGCTTCGCATCAATGAGGATGAGAGCATCGAAGTCCTTCAGCAGCTCCACCGACGGCTCGACAGGGTAGGGAATCTTCGTCACCGCGGGGCGCCCGGCCCCACGTTCAGTCCGGGCGGCAAAGGTTTCAGCCAGCAGTGTGGCACCGGTGGCCTCGGCGATCTGAGCCGCCGTCTCCAGCTGAGCCGAACGCAGGGCACGCCCGCCGAGGAGGATGGCCGTTCTCCGACCGGAGGCCCGCAGTCGTGCGGCACTGGCGGCAACCTCGGCGGGATCGATGGCTATCGGAGTAGACGCGACCGCGTTCACGGGTTGGGTGTACTCATCGGCGGTGTTCCATGCGGTGTCGGCGGGGAGGATGAGCGAGCTGATCTGCCCGGAGAGGCTGTACCCGATGGCGTCGGCGGCGTCCTTGGCGATCGAGTTCGCCGAGGGCGAGGTGCGCACCCAGTTGCTGAAGGGCCGCACGGCACCTTCGATGTCAGAGGTCAGCGGTGCGTCGAGGCTGCGGTGGTAGCCGGCATGGTCGCCGATGATGTTGACCATCGAAGCCCGGGCACGCAGAGCGTTGTGAAGACTGGAGAGACCGTTGGCGGCCCCTGGCCCCAGATGCAGCAGGGTGGCCGCGGGTTTGTCGAGCATCCTCGAGTAGCCGTCCGCAGCCCCGGTGACGACGCCCTCGAAAAGACCGAGCACGCCACGGACGTGGGGCTGTCGATCCAAGGCTGCGACGAAGTGCATCTCCGAGGTGCCAGGGTTGGCGAAGCAGACCTCGATTCCGTTGTGACCCAGTGTCTCCAGCAGGCTCTCGGCGCCATTCATGCCATCATCTCCCTTGAAGTCGGCCACGGAGGTCTTCGGCATCCGCAGTCAGCCGTTCGTTCTGTCATATCACGCAGTGCCGCTGTAACGCTCGAGCGTCTGAACTGATGGCCGGGAATATTCGCCTTGTGCTCTCGGTTATACCTCTGTACAGTGGTAGTTGAACGTTAAACTACTTAGATCGCAAGCATTGCTCACCCAGGAGGGCGACATGACCGTCACCGAGAACACCACAGCATCCGCTACCGCGTCGCCTGTCGTCAACGACACCCTGCTCAGCGCAGCCACCGGAATGGACGCCGTCACCCTGCGCGTAGGCGATCTCGAGAAGATGTCGACCTACTACTCCAACGCCCTCGCGATGGAACCTCTCGAAGAGGTGGAGCGCGGCAACGAGATCCACCGTGTACTCGGCCGCGGCACCACCCCCCTGGTCAAGCTCGTCGCCACACCCAACCTGCCCGGCGTCGACCGCACCCAGGCGGGTCTCTTCCACACTGCCTTCCTGTTCGAGAACCAGGCGTCCCTGGCCGCAACTGTCGCCCATGCTGCGCAGAACACAAACAGCCAGTTCGTCGGTTCGAGCGACCACCTCGTCAGCGAGGCCTTCTACTTCACCGACCCAGAAGGCAACGGCATCGAACTCTACGTCGACCGCGACCGCTCGGAGTGGAAGCACTCTGCCGATGGTGAGGTCCGCATGGACACGATCTACCTCGACCCGAACGCCTTCCTCGCCGAGCACCTCGACGAGCAGACACTGTCACAGGCCAACACCCTGCCGGGCATCATCGGCCACGTCCACCTGCAGGTCGGCGACGTGCCCACCGCACGCAAGTTCTACGTCGACGCACTCGGCTTCGAACCGACGCTGGCCTCGATGCCAGGCGTCCTCTTCGCCTCGGCCGGTGCATACCACCACCACGTTGCGATGAACACCTGGAACAGCCGCGGTGCCGGACCACGCGCAGCAAGCCTCGGCCTCGGCGATGTCGCCATCACCGTGCCGGGCCGCGAGGACCTCGACGCGCTCGTCGCTCGCCTGAAAGCACGGAAGATGGACTTCGCCGACGACGGTCGCTCGGTCCGCCTCTCCGATCCATGGGGAACGCAGGTGACCCTGGGAATCGGAACCAGCACGACAGATCAGACCCTAACGCGGTAATCCCACCGCTCAGACAGAGGCCTTGGCAGGAACTACGGTTCCTGCCAAGGCCTTTTTCGCGACGGGCCTCTCCCCCGAGATGGCGTCTTCCCCAAGCTGGAGTCGCCCCCGAATTCGAGTCGCGAACCGTCGCGCCGGCCGAACAGTTCGCTCACTGTGCGGCTGACGCCGATGCCTCCGGTCGCAGGTCCAACCGCCGCAGCAGCTGAGCGTTGAGTGCGACCACGATCGTGGAGATCGACATGAGGATCGCCCCGACGCTCATCGGCAGCACGAACCCGATGGGTGCCAGGACGCCGGCGGCGAGTGGGACCGAGATGATGTTGTAGCCGGCGGCCCACCACAGGTTCTGCTTCATCTTCCTGAACGTCGCTCGGGAGAGTTCGATGACTGAGAGCACGGACCTCGGGTCATCCGAGGCCAGGATGACTCCAGCCGAGCCGATGGCCACATCGGTTCCGGCACCGATGGCGATGCCGACATCTGCGGCGGCCAAGGCCGGCGCATCGTTGACTCCGTCGCCGACCATCGCAACCTTGCGACCTTCTCCCTGCAGCTCGGCGACCTTCGCAGCCTTGTCGGCAGGGTGGACTCCGGCAAATACTCGATCGATGCCGAGCTCGGCGGCCACGGACTGCGCAACCGCCTCGGCGTCACCGGTGATCATGACCACCTGTGCACCACGCCTGTGCAGCGCATCGACGGCTTCGCGGGATTCGGGGCGGATCTCATCGGCCAGCCTCAGCGCACCGATGACGCTTCCACCACGAAGGACGTGGAGGATGATGGCACCCTCGCTGCTCCACTGCGCGGCGATCCGAGCTTCCTTCACGCCGTGCTTGCTGAGCAGATAGGGCCCACCCACGGCCACCTCCGCGCCGTTGACCTCAGCATTGACTCCGACCGCTGGTGACGAGGAGAAGTTCGTTGCCGCCGGGATCTCGAGTCCACGGTCTTCTGCGGCGCGGACAATGGCTCGGGCCAGAGGATGCTCACTGCCTGACTCGGCGGCTGCGGCGAGTGCGAGGATCTCATCCTCTGTGCTGTTCTCAGTCGTGACCTCAACCGCCGTGACGCTCGGTTCGCCCTTGGTCAGGGTGCCGGTCTTGTCGAAGAGCACGGAATCGACTGTGCGCATCGTCTCCAGCGCCAGCCGGTCCTTGATGAGGACACCGCCGCGGGCCGCACGCTCGGTGGCAATGGATACGACGAGCGGGATGGCCAGGCCCAAAGCGTGGGGACAGGCGATGACGAGGACGGTGATCGTGCGCACGACCGCCGAGTCCGGCATTCCCACCAGAGTCCAGACGATCGCGGTGATGACGGCGGCGCCGAGTGCGAACCAGAACAGCCAGGCCGAGGCCCTATCGGCGATGCGCTGTGCTCGCGATGTCGAGTTCTGTGCCTCGGAGACCAGCTTCTGGATGCCAGCCAGCGCAGTGTCATCGCCGGTGGCAGTGATTTCGAGGCGCAGCCCGGAGTCGGTGGCGACGGTGCCTGCCACCACGGTATCGCCGACCCCGCGACGAACGGTCGTCGATTCCCCCGTGACCATGGACTCATCCATGCTGGCCGAACCGTCGATGACGCGGCCATCAGCAGGGACAGCCGCACCGGGGCGGACGATGACAGTGTCGCCGAGCTTGAGGTCGGCGGGGTCGACCATCACAGCTTCACCGTCGACGATCGTCTCTGCCTGATCGGGCAGCAGCGCCGCCAGGCTGTCCAGTGCCGAGGTGGTCTGTGCCAGGGACCGCATCTCCAGCCAGTGCCCGGCGAGCATGATGACGACGAGGAGTGCCAGCTCCCACCAGAAGTCGAGTTCGGCGTCGAGGACTCCGAGTGAGGATCCCCAGGAGGAGAGGAAGGCGACGGTGATGGCCAGGGCGATGAGGAGCATCATGCCCGGATTGCGGTCCTTCAACTCGCTCAGACCGCCGGTCAGGAACGGCTTGCCGCCCCAGAAGTACATGATGGTGCCGAGTATCGGCGAGAGCCACCGCAGCCAGCCGAGGATGCCGATCTCGGGAACTTCGTAGCCGACGAGGTGGCCGAACATCGGGCTGAAGGCGATGACCGGGATCGCGAAGATGAGCATGACCCAGAAGAGGCGGCGGAATTGAGCGACGTGGTCGCCGTGGCCCGAATGACCCGCGTGGTCGTCGTGGCCCGAGTGTGCGGCGTGGTCATCATGCCCCGGGTGCACGTTGCGCAGTTCACGGTCAGCGTGACTGCGATGAGCATCGTGGTTCATATGCTCGTCGACGTCGGAGTAACCGGTGTGATTCTCATGCTCGTGCTGTGCTCCCATACCGTCACCGTATACCCCTTGAGGGTATATAACAACGGGCTTCGACCCGGCCCCGTCACGGAGAACCGGAGGGCCTTGCGACAGTCGGATGTACAGCGACCTCTGCAATTGCGGGCGGTCACGGCCAACGGTCGGTCAACGGTGGTCGAAGAACGAGCCTGGGGCGACCACCGGTTACCGACCGTTGGCGGATCGATGAGCCGCGAATGTCGATTCACCGGCGGGGCCCATCAGCCACGCCGGGCCAACGAGCCGCCTCACCTCGCGAGCTGTACATTGCATAGTTACGCAATTATGGGCAATACTTGCTCATGCTGTTCAACTTCGTATGCGGCGCACAGACAGTCGCATGTCTTCAAACCGGCTCACCGCGAGTCGGACCGGTTCAACCCCGGCTCGTTGACTGAGTCGGCCTCACTGCGGAGGATCTTATGGATCTGCAACTCATTCTGGCGCTCATCGCCGGGATCGCGACGATCGTCGTCATCGTCCTGGCGACCCGCCTCGACGCCTTCATCGCACTTCTGGCGGCATCGGTCGTCACCGGCATCGTCGCCGGCCAGGACCTGCTCTCGATCGTCGACGCCATCACCACCGGCTTCGGCAACACGCTTGCCAGCATCGGCATCGTCATCGGCCTGGGTGTGGGGATCGGCAAGATCCTCGAAGTCTCCGGCGCAGCGGACTCACTGGCCCGTGCCTTCCTGCGTGCCTTCGGCGACGGGCGCGAGGCCTGGGCCATGGGCACCGTCGGCTCTCTCGTGTCCATCCCGGTCTTCTGCGACTCCGGCTACGTGATCATGAACCCGCTGGCCCGCTCGATCGCCCGCGTCAAGCGCGGTGGCTATGTCACCCTCGCACTGGCGCTGGGCTGCGGCATGACGCTGACCCACCACATGGTGCCGCCGACACCGGGGCCACTGGCTGCCACGGGCATCCTCGGCGCCGACATCGGCTCGGTCATCCTCACCGGTGTCATCTTCACGGTCCTTCTCCTGCCGGTCGTCGTCATCTACGCCCGTTGGATCGGCCCGAAGCTCGAACCCGTCCTCAACGCTGCCGTCAAGCACGACGTGTACGGCTCGGTCACGGCCGCCTCGGCGGGAGGACATGCCGTCGAGGGCGGAGGCGACCGAACTGAACACGGCAACGTTGCCACAATGACCGGTGAAGATGCGGATGCCGCAACCACTGCAAGCAAATCAGACGACTCGACGAACACAGCCACCTCCGCCGCAGGCGGCAGCACCGAAGCCGGCAACAACGAAACAGGTGCGACGAAGAATCCGGGAGCCTTCCTCGGGTTCCTCCCGCTCATCGTTCCGCTGCTGCTCATTGTCGGGAACACCGTGTCGACGGCGATCGACAAGAGCGCTCAGGGCGAACTCTCCGGCGATACCTACGAGCCCTCGGCCTGGGTCGCACCGCTGGCGTTCCTCGGCAACCCCGTCATCGCACTCATGATCGGCCTCATCCTCGCCGTCTACACCCTGCTGCCCCGCATGACCCCACGCAACAAGGTGCAGAACTGGCTGGCCGACGGCGCAGCCTCCGCGGGACTCATCCTCCTCATCACCGGTGCCGGTGGCGCCTTCGGCATGGTGCTGACCGAATCGGGAGTCGGCGACGCCCTGGCCGAGGCGATCGCTTCGATCAGCCTGCCCGCGTTCCTCGTCCCCTTCGTCATCGCTTCCCTCGTGCGCATCGCGCAGGGATCGGGCACGGTCGCAATGATCACCGCGGCTTCGGTCACCGCCCCACTCATCGCACCACTGGGTCTGAGCCCGCTGGTCGCCGTGATGGCCTGCACCGCCGGATCGATGGTCTTCTCCTACTTCAACGACTCGTACTTCTGGGTCGTCACCCGCTTCACCGGCCTCGACGGCATGAATGCCATCAAGGGCTGGTCGGGCATCACCACTGCCGTGTGGGCAGGTTCCATTCCGCTGCTGTTCGTGCTCGACTTGATCGTATGAGCCAGGACAGCCCACGGATCCTCATCGTCGCCGACGACCTCACCGGCGGCAACGCCTGCGGAGCCCTCTTCGCCGAGGCGGGGCTACGGACCATCACCGTGACCGGGACGAGCCAGTCCGCGAAGGTCAACCTCGATGACCTCCTCGACGACTACGACGCCGTCGTACTCAATGCCGACTCCCGGCACCTGCCACCGGAGAAGGCCGCTGAGCTCACCGAATCGCTCATCGGCATCACCAGCGACATCGATCTCGTTGCCTGCCGCATCGACACGACCCTGCGAGGCAATGTCGGACCCACCGCCGAGGCTGCTCTGCGTGCCCGCCGGAACCTGACCTCCAGTACGGGGCCGGGTCGAGTGATGGGACTGTGCATTCCCGCCTTCCCCGCCTCGGGACGGGTCACCGTCGGCGGTCGACAGCTGCTCAACGGCCGGCTGCTCGAAGACACCGAGCTGCGCAATGACGTCCGCTCCCCCATGCGAACCTCCGTGGTCGCCGACATCGTGCAGGAGAACACCGATCTGCAGTGCCACACCGTCGAACTCTCGACAGTGCTTGCCGGCCACGATGCGATCCGCTCCGACGTCATCGCTGCGGTCGCTGCAGGCGCGGATGTCATCGTCGCCGATGCGCTCAACAACGAGCACATCGACCTCGTCGCCCGGGCGGTCGTCGACATCGGCCGGGAGGAGACGATCGACTGGGTGTGCATCGACCCGGGGCCGGGCAGCCTCGCACTGGCCCGGGTGCTCCTGCCGCCTCGAAAGACCGGAGCGATCTTCGGGGTCTCCGGATCGGCGACCGAGATCACTCGCACCCAGCTGGCGAAACTCAACGAGGACCCCACGATCACCGTGGTGCGGGCGGCACTCGATGCCGACGATCTGCCCGATGTGCGGGCCACACTCGAGCGGGTCCGCACCGCCGCCTCGGCGCGGGCTGGCGAGTCACAGGCCGATGCGGTGAGAGCCGTCATCGTCGCCACCGTCGTCGATGCCGCCGATCTGCTCGAGCTCACCGACGAACAGTCCGAGTCCATCCCCCGCAGGCTCGCCCAGATCACCGCCGAGGTGATGGCCTCGATCGCTGTCACCGGCCTCTACACCACCGGCGGGGACGTCACCGCTGCGGTGCTGGCAGAACTGGGAGCACTCGGCATGGAGATCGACCGTGAGATCGTTCCCCTGGCCGTGGGCGGACGCATCGTCGGCGGGACCGCCTCCGGACTGCCGATCGTGACGAAGGGCGGACTCATCGGCGACGCCGGCACCGGAGTCCTCTGCCTCGACCATCTCATCCAGGCCGCCGGAAAGAAGAGCGCATGAGGTCTCGAATCTCTGCGCACACGCGCATCACTCGATCCGAGAACCCAACATTGAGGAGAACGACATGACCGCACCCGTACTTGCCATGACCGTGGGCGACCCGGTGGGCATCGGCCCCGAGATCACCGCCTCGGTGCTCGCCGAATTCTCCGGCCGGAACGACCAGCACGGTGTCGCCGTGGCCGATCTGGCCGTGATGAGGCGGGCCGTGAAGGTCCTCGGCCTCGATGTCGAACTGCGAGCGATCACCGACTGGTCGGTCCCTTCGGCCGGCCAGGGCGTCATCGACGTCTTCGACATCGGCGTACTCGGAGACGACCTGCCTGATTGGGGCGTTGTCGACGCTCGCGCAGGTCAAGCTGCCGTGACCGCCATCGAGGTGGCCACGAAGGCAGCGATGAATCGTGAGATCGCCGGCATCGTCACCGGCCCCATCAACAAGGAGGCCGTGTGGAAATCCGGCTCCAAACATCTGGGCCACACGGAGATGCTCGGCGAACTCACCGGCGTGACCAAGCAGGACACGATGTTCGTCGTCGAGAACACGAAAGTGCCTGAGCACAAGCTTCAGGTCTTCTTCGCCACCCGCCACATGTCGCTGCGCAAGGCCATCGACGCCCTCACCGTCGACACCCAGGTCGACTCGATCGAACGTGCCCACCGTGCCCTGCAGCTCTACGGTGTCGCCTCACCGAGGTTGGCCGTCGCCGCGCTCAACCCGCACGGTGGCGAGAACGGGGCCTTCGGAGACGAGGAGATCGAGATCCTGCGCCCCGCTGTCGATCGCGTCGTCGACTCGGGGCTCGAGGTGACCGGTCCGATCCCAGCGGACTCGGTCTTCCACCAGGGTCTGACTGGTCGATACGACGGGATCCTCTCCCAGTACCACGACCAGGGGCACATCGCCTCGAAGACCTTCGACTTCGACGGCACGATCTCGGTGACCGTCGGGCTGCCGATCCTGCGGACCTCGGTCGACCACGGCACGGCCTTCGACATCGCAGGTCAGGGCATCGCCGATGCGGGCACGATGCGCTCGGCCTATACCGCGGCGATCGGCTACGCTCCGTTCGTCGACGGCATCCGCGCGGAGTACCTGCCGAAGTAGGATTCTGTCAGCCGACCAACCGACAACCCGAGCAGGCGGCCAATCGACCTGTCGGTCCCAGCATGGGCTCAGCAGAGAAACGGAGCGACACATGGCGATTCGCACGGGCACGCAGAAGCGCCGTGCCGACATCCACGCCCTGCTGACGACCGGATCGTGGACCATCGCGCGTCTGGCCTCGGAGCTGGAGACCTCGGAGTCGACGATCCGACGGGATCTGCGTGAGATGTCGGAGACCGGTGAGATCATCCGCACCATCGGCGGTGCCACCGCGAGCGGCTACGTCGAACCGCCGCTGGGACAGCGGATGGAAGCCAACGCCGAGGCCAAGGATGAGATCGCCGCGGCCGCGATGGACTACCTCGGCGATCAGAGTGTGCGCACGGTCTTCCTCGACGCGGGTTCCACCGCGGTCCGGGTCGCCCAACGCATCCGTGAGCGCGGCGACCTCACCGTCTACACACGCGGGCTCGAGGTCGCTCTGGCCCTCGCCCACCCGGCAGGACCCGAAGTGGTCATGATCGGGGGCCGGGTCTCGGCCAAGTCACACGGGACGACAGGGGCCTTGAGCGATCATGCCCTGAGCCGCATCCACGTCGACCTGGCGCTGCTGGGTGCCGACGCGGTGGATGCGGAGAGAGGCTTGGGCGAGCCCACCTTGGACGAGGCTCGCACCAAGGAGCTCATCTCCGAACGCGCTCGGACAGTGGTCGTCCTCGCCGACAGCTCCAAGACCGGCCGCGAGGTCGCCGCCTGGGCCCCGCTGCCTGAAGGCTGGATCTGGCTCGACGAGCACGGAGCACAGCCTCAGAGCTGAGGCCCACCGCCTCAGGCCACCTTCTGCTCCTTCGCCATCTGCCTCACGTAGATCGGAGCAGCGAACAGCGACGGAAGCATGACGAAGGCCACCGGCACAGCGGTGATGACGATCGCCGACTGCAGTGCGTCGACACCGCCATCGCCCAAGCTGATGAGCACGGCAGCCGTGACACCGATGAGCACCGCCCAAATCGCCCGCAGCTTCGGTGAGGGCACTCCGCTTGTCATGCACGACTGCGACATCGCAAACGACATCGAGTCTGTGGTCGTGGCCACGAAGGTCATCGTCAGGATGAGGAAACCGATGCCGATGACCGTCGACAACGGCAGTTTGTCGCTGATGGCCATGACCGCGGCCGGCAGTCCCCCATCCATCAGCGGGCCGGAGATGGATCCGGCCGACTGCCGTTCGAGGTAGATGCCTGTGCCGCCGAGCACGGTGAACCACATGGTCGTGGCAATGGGAGGGAGGATCGTGGTGCTGATGAGCAGGTCCCTCACGGTGCGCCCCTTCGAGATGCGGGCGATGAAGATCGCCATCAGCGGTGCATAGCCGAGGAACCACCCGAAGAAGAACACCGTCCAGCCCGAGAGCCATTCCGTGTCGCCGCGATAGAGCGTCATGCTGAAGAAGTCAGTCATATACAGACCGAAGCCGCTGAAGTAGCTCTTGGCGACGAACCAGGCTGAGCCGAGCACGAGGACCGCAGCCATGAGCGCAAGTGCCATCCAGACATTGGCGCTGCTGAGGAATCGGACCCCGCGACTGACGCCGGAGAATACACTGACGCCGGCGACTGCGGTGAGCACGGCGATCACGAGCAGCTGAACCGGATAGGTGTCGGGGATGCCGAACAGAGAATTCAGCCCGTAGGTGACCTGCATTCCTAAGAATCCGACAGGGCCGATCGTGCCTGCGGCCACCGAGATGACGCACACCACGTCGACGACGGCGGCAAGCGGACCGGTTGCGGCGCGCTTGCCCAGCACCGGGTAGAGGAGACTGCGCGGACGCAGGGGCATGCCCTTCTCTGCGGCACGCATCATGACGATGGCACCCAGTGATCCCAGAATCGCCCAGGCGAGGAAGCCCCAGTCGATGAAACTAGTGGCCAGAGCGGCGGCCACAGCGTCGAACCCGCTGTGGCCGTCATTGGTGAAGTACGGCGGCGCTGTGGCGTAGTGATACATCGGTTCGGCCGCTGCCCAGAACACTCCCCCGGCCGCCAGCAGCGTCGTCATGATCATCGCGATCCAGCTGAAGCGGCCGAAATCCGGACGTTCCTGGTTGCCCAATCGTGCCTTGGCCCATGGGGTGAAGATGAGGACGAGAGCGATGAGGAACGTCGCCAGCAGGAGGATCTGCCAATACATGCCGAAGATGTTCGCGCATATGGAGAAGGCGGTGCCGACCCACGACGACACCGTGTCCGGAATGATGAGCGCCACAACGACGAACGCGGCGAGGATCCCGACGCTGGCCCCTGCCACGGGGAAATCGATGCGGCTGCGCGGACTCGTTTCGGTGCTCATATCGGAGGCTTGATCTGCCGTCGTCGGTGGTGAGTCCTGCCGCGTTGATCGGGGTTGCTCGGTTGTCTCGTCCATGTGTCTGCTGCCTTTCGGGCTCCACTGCATCCCTTGCCCGAGGTGGGGCCGCATGCTGCCATCGATCGTTGTGTCAGAATTCGCAGCGGTCCAGTCTAGGGCCTGAGAAACCCGGGCGGTGCCTGTCAGGCGCTCCAGACGCCGTGATATCGCTCTCGCCCGGGGCATCCGCCGGAAGTCTGTCGGCAGCTGAGGCATTGACGGACACGGGTGATTCGCCCGGCGAGCCGTGTTCGCATCCGGACCTGTACCTGCGCCCGGTCCCGTGCGACAATGCATTCAACCGCACGGATATGTCGTCCTTCATCAGGAGGCCCACGATGGCCAAACACGACCTCAGGGAATACCGGGACAAGCGACGGAGCTCGAACACCTCCGAGCCCATGGGTGATGCGTCTGCTTCCGAACCGTCGGGCGATGCGTCGACAACCGGGAAGAGAGGCAAGGCCGAAGAGCCGGTCTTCGTCATCCAACGCCACGAGGCGACGAATCTGCACTTCGACTTCCGACTCGAGATCGACGGAGTCCTGGTCTCCTGGGCCGTCCCGAAAGGCCCCTCGCTCGATCCCTCGACGAAGCGCCTGGCCCATCGGACCGAAGATCATCCCCTCGACTACGCGGACTTCGAAGGTCGCATCGGCGAGGGCTACGGTGCCGGAACGGTGATCGTCTGGGACACCGGAACCTTTGCCAACGCCACTGAGATCGACGGTGACAGCGTGAGCGCATCACAGGGCCTCGACGACGGCCACCTCGTTGTCGACCTGCATGGTGAGAAGCTCAGCGGCGCGTTCGCGCTGACGCAGACGAAGTTGAATGGAGATCCGGCCAACTGGCTGCTCGTCAAGGTCGATGACTCCGGTGCCGACCGACGCCGCAAACCCACGTCGACACAGAACGAATCCGTGCTCAGCGGCAGAGGCAACGACGACATCTGAATGCCGACCTCGGTGCTGACAGCGGCCCAGCGGCGAGCGCTCAGAGCTTGGCCAGCGTCTCCATCGCCTGATCGATGCCCTGTCGGTGGCGGGCGATGCCGGCCCACGGATCGTCGCGTTGGGCCAGTCGATTGCGCACCGAGGTCATCGTGTAGTCCCGGGGATCTGTCGACGACAGTTCGTCCCAGGTGATCGGTGCGGCGACCGGAGCTCCGGGACGCGACCTCACAGCATAGGGCGGTACGGCCGTCTGGGCGTAGGCATTGCGTGCGATGTCGATAAGCACCCGGTTCCCGCGCTTGTTCTTCCTCGCCTCGATCGTCAGCAGCTCCGGATCCCGATCGACGAGCGCCCTTGCGCAGTTCCGCGCGAAGTCGCGCACCTCGTCGAAGTCGTGATCGACGATCAGCGGAACCTGCACATGATATCCGCGGGAGCCGGTGGTCTTGACGAATGCCCTCAGGCCCAGCTCCTCCATCAGCTCGCCCACCATCACCGTCGCCTTTCGCACCGCGTCGATTCCCGGAACAGAGGGATCGAGATCGACGATGAGCTGATCCGGATGGTCGAGATCCGCCGAGGTGGCCAACCAGGTATGCGGTGTGATGCTGGCCTGGTCGGCGAGGTAGACCAGACTCTGGGCATTGTTGATCATCACCTGGTCCTGGTCACCGTCCTGCGTTGCGACCCTCACTGCTTCGACGAAGTCGGGGAAATGATCGGGGTACTTCTTCTCATAGAACGACTCCGCGGCGATTCCGTCGGGAAACCGCTGCATCGAAATGGGGCGGTCTCGGGTGTGGGGCAGCATCACCTCGGCGACGTCCGAGTAGTACTTCGCCAGGTCCACCTTGGTGATCGGCCCTCCGTCGTCAGGGCCGAACATCTCTTTGTCGGCCTTGTCGATCGGAACTCCTGCGACTTCCGCTGACGAACTCATCATGCCTCCTTGACGACGTCTTCCGCCCGTTTGTCGTTTCTCAGTCCGAGGTATCTGGGGTGGCGGAGCTGATTCTCCGCCGTCCATTCGGTGAAGGCCACCTCGGCGACGTGTTCTGGTTCCACCCAGTGCCCCTCGCGGGGTATGCGGCCTTTGGTGCACGCGGAGTCCGGGATCTCGATTGCCCTGAGCATCTCATGCAGTTCGCCGAGGTCGTCCTCGCTGAACCCGGTCCCCACCTTTCCCGCGTACACGAGATCCTTCGTGTCCTCCGAATAGTCGTAGTAGCCGAGCATGAGCGCGCCCAGTCCGACCCTCTGCCCCTGCGGCTCGGTGAACCCGACGATGACAAGCTCCTGGCCCGCCTCGCATTTGAACTTCAGCCAGTCCGGCGTCCGGCCGGAGGGATAAGTCGAATCGCGCCGTTTGGCGATGAGGCCCTCCCATCCTCTGCCACAGATTTCGCGGAACCAGTCCTCATCGCCCCGATTGCGATGCGGTGTCCAGCGCAGCGGATCGGTCCAGTCGACGAGGTCGAAGAGCTTCTTCTTCCGTTCGACCAGCGGCCTGTCCTTGAGATCTTCGCCCTCAAGCTCGAGGAGGTCGAAGACGTAGAAGCAGACCGCAATTCCCGAGTTCTCGATGTCGGTGGGATCAGTGAGATTGATCCGAGGCTGCAGTCGGGAGAAGCTGGTCGCAGCCCCGTCGAACGCCACGATCTCACCGTCGATGACATAGGATCCACCTGCCTGCTGTGTGAGGGCGGTGACGACCTCAGGGAACGTCGCGGAATCGTCTCGACCGTTGCGGGAGTACAGGTGCGGTGTCCTTCCTCCGTCGCGAACCGCCAAGCAGCGCTGTCCGTCGAGCTTGCGCTCATAGACCCACTCCTCGTCCCAGAATCGCTCGTGGCGAAGTGTCGCCAGGGCTGGTCTCGGTGCCTCGGACATGCTCACTCCTCTTCGGACTCGATAGTGGTTGTGCCGAACTCGATGGTGGCTACGGCCGATTGCGGTGTGGTCCGTCTGCAGTCGGGGCCGCTCAGACCACCGTGAGGACGAGTTTGCCTGCAGTCCGGTTGGTCTGCAGCTGCTCGTGGGCCGCGGCCGCATCGGCCAAGGGGAAGGTATTCGCGATCGTCGCGCTCAGCTGTCCGGATTCGACAAGCTCGGCGATGGCGAGCATCCCGGCGTGGTCGGCCTCGACGAGGATGTTCTCGATGCGCATTCCCTGCGCAGCCGCCCGCTCCGCCATTCCCTCCATCGGAATCGGAATCGTCGAGACCAGGATGCCGCCGGACTTCATGGTCTGCAGCGAGCGCGGCTGATACTCCCCTCCGATCGTGTCGAGGACGATGTCGATGTCATGGGCGGTCTCGGCGAAGTCGACCTCGCGGTAGTCGATCATCTCGTCGGCACCCAGGCCACGGACGAAGTCGTGCTTCGGGGCACTCGCGGTGCCGATCACGTGGGCGCCGCGGGCCTTTGCGATCTGCACGGCCAGATGGCCCACTCCCCCGGCTGCGGCATGGATGAGGACGCGGTCACCCTCGCCCACCTCGGCGGTGTCGACGAGAGCCTGCCACGCGGTCAGTGCTGCAAGGGGAATCGCTGCGGCCTGCACATGGTCGATGTCCTTCGGCTTCGGGACGAAGGCACGGGTCGGTGCGAGAGCGTACTCGGCATGGGCGCCCACCCCGAATGGGTAGGGAAGCATGCCGAAGACCTCATCGCCGGGTTCGAACAGGGTGACGCCGACGCCCACCTGCTCGACGACGCCAGATACATCCCAGCCGAGCACGAATGGAGGTGCCGGCAGAAATGCGCGATGGCCTCGGTGCTTCCAATCCGTCGGGTTCATTCCGGCAGCATGGACGCGGATGAGGATCTGCGACGGACCGGGCTTCGGGATGGGCAGCTGTACCTCGTGGAGGACCTCGGGACCTCCGAGCTCGTCCTGGCTGATGGCTCGCATGGTTGGCTGGGAAGAAGTGTCTGATGTCGATTCGCTCATGGCCCCATCCTCGTGGTTTTCGCTCGCGGACACCAGGGGGTCTGAGGACGCGAGCCGGAGAACTTGACCGCGGGCCCTACGCCTCGCTCGGCAACGCGACCGAGTGGTTCGGCTACGGCCTCTATGCCGGTCTCGGACCAGGGCCACGTTGATCGCACGGCAGCCTGATTTCAAGGATTCCACCGCCGAGGCGGATTCCGCGACGTCGACCGGGCTGGTGGACCTATTCCCCCTTGAGCTCGAGCAGCACCTTGCCCCGCACGCTGCGGGAGTCCAGTTCACCGATGGCCTTCGCCGCTTCGTCGAGTGGGTGCGTGGCATGGATTGCTGGGTTGAGCTTGCCCGCCGCGACATAGTCGGCCACCGCGTCCCATTGTTCGGCGATGTAGTCGGGCCGCTCGCGGGCCGCGGCTCCCCAGGCCACACCGTCGACGGAGATGTTCTTCAGCAGCAGGCGGTTGACCTTGATCGAGGGGATCTCACCGGCGCTGAATCCGAGAACGAGGAGACGACCAAACGGGGCCAGGACACGGGTCGAGTCCGTGAAGCGATCTCCCCCGACGGGGTCGAAGACATAGTCGACGCCGTTCGGGTAGAGCTCCTTGGCTGCATCCTTGAACCCCTCGGCCATGACCACGTGTGTGGCACCGAGATCGCGCACGGTCTCGGCTTTGTCCTCGGTCGACACGACGCCGATGACCTCGAGGCCCATGGCCAGGGCCATCTGCACCGTGGCTGATCCCAGCCCGCCTGCGGCACCGTGGACGAGGATGGACTGCCCCGCCTGCGCCTGCGCCCGGAGGCGCAGCGCGAAGTCAGCGGTGAGCACATTCATCGGCATACCGGCCGCATGGGCCAGGCTGACTTCGTCGGGCACGGGCACCGTCTGCTCGTCGGCGGCGACCATGAATTCGGCGAAGGATCCCTTGCCGGGGATCGCGGCGACGCGGTCGCCGGAGGAGAATCGCGATCCGGCACCGGCTTCGACGACAATGCCGGCGGCTTCGGAGCCGAGGACGAACGGCAGCTCGTGCTTGGTCTGGTACATGCCCCGGGTCTGGAGCAGCTCGGGGAACGTGACTCCCGCATAGGCAACCTCGATCAGGACCTCGCCCGAACCTGGACTCGGACGATCCACCTCGGCGATCTCGACATCGTCCGGACCGGTCAACGTGGCAACGCGAATGGCTCTCATGATTTCCTCACTTCTGGTGAAAGGTGTGTGCTGATGGCAACTGACTGCTTGGTGAAAGAGTGTGGGATGACCCATTCATCACTATCACATTCGGCCGTGACGAGCATCACGATTTCAGCTTGACTCTCACGCCCGGTTTGAATACTGTAAACGAAACTGAACGATTGTTCACTCGGGAGGGTCGACGTTGACCACAGCACCTGCAGGATTCGATACCAGAACCATCGGACGATGGATCTCGGACAGATTCGGGGTCACGGACTTCGACGTCGAAGTCATGTCCATCGGACGCTCGAACCTCACCTTCACCATCACCGTCGACGGACTGCCGCGCTGGGTGATCAGGCGCCCTCCGCTCGGGCACTCCGGGGGAAGTGCCCACAACGTCGCACGCGAAGGCCGGATCATGGCCGCGCTGGGCGACAGCACCGTACCGGTGCCCCACATCGTCGACATCGTCGATGACCCCGAGGTCCTCGATGTGCCCTTCGTGTTCATGGAGCACTGCCCCGGCTTCGCGATCAATGAGCCCGCCGACTGGGCACGCATTCCCGACGGTCCCGGCCCTGACGACAAGCGTTCGTGCGCGTTCGGAATGATCGACACGCTGGCCGCCATCCATCGTGTCGATGTCGACGAGGTGGGGCTGGGGGATCTGCGTCGCCCAGGCGGGCTCATCGAACGGCAGCTGCGTCGCTGGCTGGGCCAGGTCGAGGACATCACACTGCGCGACATCCCGATCATCCGCGAGGTCCACGATGCCCTCCTCGAAACCATGCCGGATCCGGCCCGAAGCCCCGTCGGCCTGGCCCATGGTGACTACAAACCCAACAACATGATCTTCGCCCCTGAGGGCACGGTCAACGCCGTCGTCGACTGGGAGCTGACCGCCATCGGCGAGGTGCTCACCGATCTGGGCTACTTCATCGCCATGCTCACCGTGCCCGAGCAGTACACGAGCATCTGGGTCCCCACCCCGGAACTCGGCTTTCCCACCTCCGACGAGCTCATCGACCGCTACCAGGAGGTCAGCGGCCACGAGGTCCACGACGTCGGCTACTACGAAGCCTTTGCCATGTGGAAACTGGCCTGCATCCGCGAAGGCGTCTACACCCGGCTGCTCACAGGCAAGATGGGCGATCTCGACCTCGACCCGGAAACTGCGGGCGCCGGCGTCGAGGACTTGGCCCGGCAAGCCCTGACCATTCTGGAGAAAGCATGAGCACCGCCGGCGTGAACTCTGCAGCAGGCTCACATGCGGCGGGGGCACGAATCGTCAACGGCACCCGAGCCATCGTCACCGGTGCGGCCGGCGGCATCGGTGCCGCTCTCGCCGCCGAACTGGTCTCCCGCGGCGCCACCGTCGTCCTTGCCGACATCTCCGCCACCGTCGCCGACACCGCCTCAGCACTGAGTACCGACACCGCCTCGGGGTTCGAATCCGGTGCCCACGCTTGGGTCGGTGACGTGTCCTCGGTGGCAGGCATCGACGAACTCATCGCCTTCGCCGACGACCGCCTCGGAGGGGTGGACATGTACTTCGCCAACGCCGGCATCATCGGACCCGGCGAACTGGGCGAGAACGATGCCGACTGGGATGCCATCATCGACGTCAACCTGCGCGCCCACATCCGCGCAGCTCAGGCCCTCATCCCCCGCTGGCAGGAAGCCGGTGAAGGATATTTCGTCGCCACCGCCTCGGCGGCGGGCCTGCTCACCCAGATCGGATCGGCAGCCTACAGCGTCACCAAACACGCCTCGGTCGGCTTCGCCGAATGGCTCGCGCTGACCTACCGCGACGATGGCATCCGGGCCTCGGTGATCGCTCCGATGGGCGTCGACACAGACCTGCTGCGCGCAAGCGGTGCCGACGGGCCGGCACAGGCCGCGGTCACCGAAGCCGGCACGGTGCTCACGCCCGCTGCCGTCGCGAACGTGGCCCTCGATGCCGTCGAGGCTGAGCAGTTCCTCATCCTCCCCCACCCCGAGGTGCTCGATATGTATCGCATGAAGGGCAGCGACTACGACCGCTGGCTGGCGGGCATGAGCCGCTATCAGCACCGACTCAACGAAGCGAACCGACTCAACGAGGAGACCACACATGCTGGAAACGACTGACCGCGGCCGTGACTATCAGGAGCGTCTGACGACGTTCATGGAGGGCTTCGTCTATCCGGCGGAGCCCGTCTATGCCCAGCAGATGGCGGCGGCGAACAGCCCGCACACTCAGCCGCAGATCCTCGAAGACCTCAAGGCCGAAGCCAAGAGCCGGGGTCTGTGGAACCTCTTCCACCCCGATCCCCAGTGGGGGCCGGGACTGACGAACCTCGAGTACGCGCCCCTGGCCGAGATCACCGGCCACAGCATCGAGATCGCCCCCGAATCCATCAACTGCAATGCCCCCGACACGGGCAACATGGAGGTCTTCACCCGTTTCGGCACCGACGAGCACAAGGAGAAGTACCTGGGGCCGCTGCTCGACGGCACAATCGCCTCGGCGTTCGCCATGACCGAACCCGCTGTCGCCAGCTCCGATGCGACGAACGTCGAGATGCGTATGGAGCCCACGGATGACGGGTTCGTCCTCAACGGCCGCAAATGGTTCGCCTCGAACGGCATGCACCCCAATTGCCGAGTCCTCATCGTCATGGGCAAGACCTCCCCCGACGCCGAGGTGCACCGACAGCAGTCGATGCTCGTCGTCCCGATCGACGCCCCCGGTGTCACCGTGGTGCGCAACCTGCCCGTCTTCGGCTACCACGATCGGGAGGGACATGCGGAGATCACCTTCGACAACGTCCGCGTCCCGTCCAAGGACATCCTCAAGGGCGAAGGTGAGGGCTTCGCGATCAGCCAGGCCCGTCTGGGACCGGGGCGCATCCATCACTGCATGCGCGCGATCGGTGCCGCCGAGCGCGCCCTCGAACTCATGGTCAAACGTGCCGATGAACGTGTGACATTCGGTGAGAAGCTGTCGTCTCGGGCGAACATCCAGGAGTGGATCGCCGAGGCCCGGATCGAGATCGATCAGGCTAGGCTGCTGACGCTGCATGCGGCGGACATGATGGACAAGCACGGCAACAAGGTCGCGAAGAACGAGATCGCCGAGATCAAGGTTGTGGCTCCAGCCATGGCGCTGAAGATCATCGATCGCGCGATCCAGGTCCACGGCGGTGCCGGTGTCACGGAGGACTTCCCATTGGCCAGCATGTGGGCGCACATGCGCACCCTGCGCCTGGCCGACGGCCCCGATGAGGTGCACAAACGCAGCATTGCGCGCAACGAGATGAAGAAGTACCGCAAGTAGGCGGATCGGCTGTTCGAAACCCCTTTCAACGATTTCGGCACACCATTCAACGATGAAGGAAGTGAAGCGATGAGCACGTGGGCAGATACCCGTCCCTGGCTGAAGACCTGGGGAGATCTCGCGAACAAGCCGTACACCCTGGAGAAGTCCACGACCCTGCAGGATCTGGCGTCGACCGTGGCCACCCACGGCCGCGAAGAGGCCCTCAACTACTACGGTTTCGGGCTGACCTGGTCCCAGTTCGACCAGTATTCCACTGCGTTCGCGGCCTATCTGGTCGAGCACGGCATCGCTGTCGGCGACCGGGTGGCCATCTATGAGCAGAACACCCCCGCCTTCATGATCGCCACCTACGGCATCTGGAAGGTCGGAGGCGTCGTCGTTCCCCTCAATCCCATGTATCGCGGGGAGCTCGAGCACATCTTCGCCGACGCCGAGGTGAAGGGGCTTGTGGTATCCAAGGCGGCGTTCCTGGGTCGCGTGGCTCCCTATGCCGCGGCACTGCCGGTCGTCGTCCTCAGCGACGACAGGAGTTTCCAGGTCGACGGGCCCGAGGCGATCTTCTCGATGTTCGCTGACCTGCCAGGTGCCCCCGGTGAGAACCCGGGCCCCGACCAGGTGCCGAATCTCCCCGACTTCCAAGCCGTTGTCGAGTCCCGCCTGGACACCGGTTTCACTCCTCTCATTCCCGCTCCCGAGGACGAAGCGATCGTCGTGTACACCTCGGGGACCTCGGGCAAAGCGAAGGGTGCGTCTGCGACTCACGCCTCGGTGTCGAGCAATGCCCGCTACTGTGTCCGGACGCCGACGTTCGAACCCGGCGACGGCTTCCTCACGCTGGCCCCGATCTTCCACATCACCGGGTTCGTCTGCCAGTTCATCGCCGGTGTCAGCGGTGGCGCGCGGCTGATCCTCAACTATCGATTCGATCCGGGCTCCCTTCTCGAACTCTTCCTGCGGGAGAAGCCGACGTATATGGCAGGCCCGGCCACGGTCTACACCGCAATGCTTGCCCATCCCAGCGCGACGGCGGAGCACTTCGCATCGTTCAAGCGGATCATGTCGGGTGGTGCACCCCTGCCCGAGGGCTTGGTGACGAAGTTCGAACAGAAGACCGGCGTCTACATCGGACAGGGCTACGGTCTGACCGAGACCTGTGCGCAGGTGGCGACCGTCCCACCGGGGCTGAGGGCGCCGGTCGATCCCGACAGCGGCAACCTCTCCTGCGGTCTGCCCCAGCCGGACACCATGATTCGCATCCTCGACGACTTCGGTGAGCCCTTGGGCCCGAACGAGATCGGCGAGGTTGCCGTCTCGGGACCTGAGGTCGTCGCCGAATACATCAACAATGAGAAGGCAACAGCCGAGCAGCTCCCGGATGGGGAGCTGCGCACCGGCGATGTGGGGTACATGAACGAAGACGGCTGGCTGTTCATCGTCGACCGCAAGAAGGACATGATCAACGCCTCCGGCTTCAAGGTCTGGCCGCGGGAGTTCGAGGACGTCCTCTACACCCATCCGGCGATTCAGGAGGCAGCAGTCGTCGGCATCCCTGACGAGTATCGGGGTGAGAACGTTGCCGCGTTCGTGACTCTGCAGTCGGGTCCCGAGGCCGATGCCGTCACCGAGGCCGAGATCGTCGAATTCTGTCGCGAGAAGTTGGCCTCCTATAAGGCTCCGCGGCAGGTGACCATCATCGACGAGCTGCCTAAGACCAGCTCAGGCAAGATCCTGCGGCGCACGATTCGTGCCGATGCCGTGGCTGCTGCCGAGGCAGCGAAGGCGGGGGCGGTCGGCTCTGACTGATCCAGAAGCGTTCGCGCGCTGCCAATGATGTCAGCCGGTCACGGCCGTCGTATCCGCTTGATGCGGCGGCCGTGTCTGTCTGCGCAGGGGGCAGCCGTCGGATCCGGCTGGGTCTGCATGCGCGATGCTCGGTTACGTCAGGCTCACAGACTTCGCTCCGCCGAGGCGAGCGAAGCGGTCGGGTTGGCAGGTGAGCAGGATGACCTGGGCGCTCTGGCCGACTGTGGAGAGGATGACGTTGAGTGCGTTGAGACGTTCGGCATCGGCGAAGCCGAAAGCATCGTCGAGAACCACGGGCGCCCCCGAATCGCTGTCGACGAGAGTGGCCACTGCGAGTCGGCCGATGAGCGCCAGCTGTTCCTTCGTCCCTCCCGACAGTGATTCGAAGGGCACTGTGCGTTCGTCCAAAGTGCGTGAGACGATTTCGAGGTCTTCGGAGACCTCGACCGACAGTCCTTGTCCGAAGACCAGTCGGCCCAGCTTCTCAATCTGCTCCTTGAAAGGAGCCACGTACTTCCGCTGGGATTCTTCCTTGTGATTGAGGACAGTGGTGCGCAACAGGTTGATCGCCGTCGCCTGACGGCCTAGTCGTGTCTGCTTCCTGCGGGCCGACTCCATCGTCTCTTCGGCGGCCGCGAGTTTTTCATAGATGCCTTCGCTGGCACGATCGTCGATGAGAGCCGACAGGCGATCGACGTCCTGACGCACTTCTTCTCGCTGTGCTTCCTTGCTGCCGACGAGTTGCCGCACGTTCTGCAGCTGCATCTCCAAGGTCTCGGGATCTGCTGCTTCGTAGGCGACTCTCGCCTCGTCAACCTGCGAGCCCACATTCGTCGCTCGGGCCTCGGCAGACGTCACTTCTTCATCCAGATCGGCGTCAGAATTCGTCTTTCGGGCCTCCGCCAGACTGCTCGTCAGCCGCTCGTGCTGAGTTTCGGCTTCTTTCAGGCTGGTCTGGGCCCGGACCGTCTCCACTCGCGCGTCATCTCGGCTTGTGCGAGTTCGTTCGAGCTCGATGCGAGTGGAGTCCACCGCGGATTGAGCGTCGTCGACGGTCGCCTCGGACTCGGCGACTGCCGTTTCGAGCTCGCTGAGGCTCCGGTCACGAGTCTGGCCGTCCACCTCGGCACCATTCCCAGCTTTGTCATCGGTGCTTGCGCTGGTTCCATCGGCTCCGAGGATCTGCTGTGCGCGAGCGAGCGCGGCTTCAAGCTTGTCGCGCTTGTCCTGGCCCAGGAGCACCTTGAGCGTCGAATCCGCCTCTGCCATGACAGCTTCTGCATCCGCGCGAACGTTGGCATTATCCCGGGCCTGGGACACAGAGTCGATGTCGAGGCGTTCCAGCTCCGCTTCGAAGGCTCCCTTCGCTGAGGTCAGTGCTTTGTCCAACTCAACGGGAGATGCTCCTGGGCGCACGGTGATGTCGGCGACGCCGTCGATCATGATTCGCACGTCCTTGAGTGCTGCGAATTCTCCGCTGTTTCCTTCGCCGAGTTCAGTTCCGTCGATGTTCAGGGCCCGTGTCCCGAGCTGTTTCGCTTCGATCTGCGCTGCGGCGGAGGTCTTCGCGTGCTCAGCAATCCGCACCTCCGTCTCGAGGGAGCTCAGTTTCTCGACGTCCTTGGTCGTGACCGTGATCGATCCGATCGTCGCCTGCGCACGGCTCTTCTTCTCATCATGCTCGCGGATAGCCTCAAGTCGGCGGGTGAGATCGGACTGTTCTGCACGTGCACGGGCTTTGGCCAGGGTTTTGGCAGCAGCCTTCGCCTGCGCACGAGCATCGTCGACTGCGCTCTGCTTCTCCTCGAGGGCCTTCTGGAAGCGATCGAAGTCGGAGTCCTTGTCACCCTGGGCCGATTCGAGCCCAGCGACAGTCTTCCCAGCCACTGTCACCGCGCTCTGGGCATCGGTGGCGTCAGCGATAAGTTGTGTGCGTCTGTCCAGCGCCTCCCGAGCGATCTGTTCATCCCGCTGTGCCGACTTCGCGTGATCCACCGCCTGGTCGAGCACTGCTTTGAGTTCGGCCACCGCCTTCGCCGCCTGCTCGGCTTCATCACGATCGGCGAGGGCCTGTGTCAGCTGGGTGCGCACCGTTTTCAGACGAGCGGCGGCTCGGGCATGGTTGTCGACGAGATCGTCCATGCCACGACTGCGTTCACGCAGTTCCTCGAAGGCAGCTTCGACGACAGGGACCTGAGCGTTGATGTCCTTGTACTCCCCTGTCTCTCTGCCGGACTTGGTGAAGTACTTCAAGTACTCGGCTTCGACCTGGTCGAGGAAGTCATCGTGGTCGGCGACCTCGACACCCGATTCGCTGAGCGCGGAGTGCAGGGCTTTGATCTGAGCCAGCGGAGCTTGTGCCAGACTCTCTCCCTGTGCCACGTCGAGTGCGACGAGGAGATCGACGTCGACAGTGTCGGCGAGGATCGACAGGAACCGATCGTGGGCATCATCGCTGCTCAGCTGTTCGGGCCTGGGTTTGATGACGCTGAGTTCGGTGAAGGGCTGTTTGATCCACCGCTTCCGGTACTTGAGTTCGTAGTCACCGGTGCTCAGGTGCAGTTCCACCTCGGGGCCGGCATCGACGCCGACAGGCTGTGTCTCTTTGACGCTGGCCTTTCGTGAGCTCGATTTGTCCTCCCTCAGATGAGTGATGGCTTCATGGATCGAGGACTTGCCGACCTCATTCGGCCCTTCGACGACGGTGACGCCGTCGCCGAATTCGACGCGGGAGTCCGCGATGCCGCGGTAGTTGCGCAGGTGGATGGAATGGAATTTCATGATCCGCTCCTCGCAAATCGGTACAAGAGCCCCAACGCGTCCTGTGCCGCCGACGCTGATAGGTCCTCCCCTGCGGCCGTCTCCGCCAATTCGTCGAGAGACTCCTGCAGATATCCGCTCAGGCCGAGCCCGGCGAAATCCTCGTCGGCGGCGACCACAGCGATGTCCGTATGCCGCTCCCACAAGGACACGAGGGCGAACAGGTCAGTGGCGTGGTCGAGGATATCGTCGAGTCTCGACTTCGCTGCCGTGGACAGGGTTCCTCTGAGGATGAGCCACACTGCTGTGCTGTCTTTGTCCGGGATGTCTGCCAGCCGCTGTTCGAGGTGGCTGACGTCCTCATCCGAGTTCACGTCCTCCTCTACGACGAGGTAGGACCAGCGGCCGATGTGCATCTTCTCCACCGAACTCGCATGTGACTGTGCATCGATGTCGACGAGGAGAACATTGCCGGGATCGTCCTCCCGCCGGGAAGTCACTTCTGGGGCCCCGGAGTACCAGATGCGCTCATCCACGGCGTAGGTGGCGTGTCTGTCCCCCAGTGCGACGAACTGGGCACGGTCCTCTCGCAGCACGGTCTTGAGGCTGTCGACGTCGATCGTGGCCAGAGATTCGCGGTCGGGGTCCAGAGTGCTCACGGCGCCGTGCCCGGCGATGATGCGCACCTTGCCCGGAGCCGCCTCGGCGAGGTTCTGTGTTGCTTGGGCGACGAGGTCACCTTGCGGACGTTTCGAGAACCAGGGGGCTCCGATGATCTCGACGCCGGGACGGACCTCGAAGGGTTCACTGTCACGCAGGACATGGACATGGCCAGGCTGACGGGAGGTGAAGGCGTGCGAGTCGTAGATGGAGGCGGCGTCGAGAGGGTCGTGATTGCCCGGCAGCAGAACGACGGGCACGGTGAAGGCGGCCAGGACTTCGAAGGTGCGGGAGATGATGGCGCGGTCGAGCTGGTTGGACTCGAACACATCACCGCAGACGACGACGAAGTCGCAGGACTGTTCGGCAGCGATCTCGCCGATGCGCTTGACGGCGTCGAGGCGGGCACGGTGAAAGCGCGGGCGTGCTTCGGTACTGAGATAGTGGGCCGTCATGCCCAGCTGCCAGTCTCCGGTGGCGACGAATCTCATGGGTTCCTCCTTGGCTCTCGCCCATCCTATATATGCACACCCACCCTACGGACAGGCGCTGACGTGAAAGGTGCACGATCACCCGCTGGCCAAACGTGTGGAGGTAGCGCACAAATGACGCACCCTGAGCACGTTTGCCCAGCGGTTCTCGTACGGACCGCCGCCGTGCGGGAGGTGACAGCACGTTTGCCGCACTGCTACGAGGGTGGCTACGGCGAGCGCCGCTGCCGCGAGAGCTGCCGACACTGCGACGCCCACCTGGTGCGAGGCAACCCTAACTTAGGTTAGGCTATGGTTCATGGGTGATTATGATTCTGTCCACGCACGTAGCCGAGACTCGAATATGACGACGTTGCACGCCTCCGGCCTGCACCTGGGATACGAGCGCACACCGGTCGTCCATGACGTGTCGCTGACCATCGCCCCTGGGCGCGTCACCGCACTCATCGGCCCCAACGGCAGCGGCAAATCGACCGTGCTGCGATCCCTGGCACGTCTGCACCCGATCGGCTCCGGTGACGTCACCATCAGAACCACAGGATCGGCCGCCCCGGCCAACCCGGCCGCCCCGGCCGCCCCGGCCACCTCGACCAGAGCACTGTCGGCACGCGAGTTCGCCCGCACGGTCACTCTGCTCTCCCAGTCGCGGCCGCATCCTTCAGGGCTGAGCGTGCGCGAGATCGTCGCCTACGGCCGTCATCCGCACCGTCGCCGGTTCGCCTCACTCACCGACTCCGACAGGGCAGCGATCGACAAGGCCCTGGAACTGACTGGAACCGCGCGAATGGCCGACCGCTCCGTCGACCAGCTCTCCGGCGGCGAACTCCAGCGCGTGTGGTTGGCCACCTGCCTGGCCCAGGAGACTGGGGTCCTGCTGCTCGACGAGCCCACGAATCACCTGGATCTGCGCTACCAGGTGGAAATCCTCGACCTCATGCGCGATCTGGCCGACGACCACGGAACGGCGGTCGGAGTCGTCCTCCACGACCTCAACCACGCGGCCGCCGTGGCCGACGACATCGTCCTGCTCAGCCAGGGCCGGATCCGATCAGCAGGCACCTGCGAAGAGGTCTTCACCGCCGAGGTGCTCACCGAGGTCTACGGGCTCCCCATCACCACGCGCCTGGACGACGACACCGGAATTGTCCGGATCGAGGCGCTGCCCCGCCGTCGTCGCCCTGCCCGTGCCACCGCGCAACTTGCGCGAGCGGTCTGACCGCTCGCGGCCACCAGGAACGGCCCACCGGCCGACAGCTGCCACCGAGCACCACACTCGTCACCACCCAGCACCACCGCCATCATCACTGTCGAACTCATGCTCAGAAAGAAGCCATGTCCCTTTCCACACTGCCCCGGACTCGTCCGCGCAAGCCGCTGCTCGTCCTCGCCTCCGTCTCTGCCGTCTGCGCCCTCGCCCTGTCGGCGTGCGGCACCACCTCCACCGATGCCTCGGCGAAGGAGGACACATCGACATCAACCTCCGGCGACTGCGCCGAAGACTCGAGCACCACCTCGGCGGATCCGGTCTCCGTCAAAGATGACACCGGACATTCCATCGAACTCGACTCCCCCGCAGACACAGTCGTCTCACTCGAATGGCAGTACACCGAGGACCTGCTCTCCCTGTGCGTCGATCCGGCTGCAGTGGCGGATGCACAGGGCTTCACCACCTGGGACACGGCGGAGAAGCTGCCCGAGGACACCACGGACGTCGGCACCCGCCAGGAACCCAACGTGGAATCGATCCTCTCGGCCAACCCCGATCTCGTCATCATCGAGACGACTTCCCGCGATGACAAGATCGTCGGGCAGCTCGAGGACCAGGGCATCCCCGTGATGGCGATGACCGGAGCCGACGGCAAGGATCCGATCGGATATATGAAGGACACCTTCTCCACCCTCGCCGAGGTGACCGGCCGCGGCGAGCGCGCCGACAGTGTCCTCGACGACTTCGATGCCAAGGTCGAGGAGTCGAAGAAGGCGATCGAATCCGCCGACCTCGAGACTGAGGAATTCGTCTACTTCGACGGTTGGGTCAACGGCTCGAACGTGGCGCTGCGTCCCTTCGGTCAGGGATCCCTCTTCGGCGAACTGGGCGAGGAGCTGGGCCTGAAGAACGTCTGGACCGGTGAAGTCGATCCGGCCTACGGTTTGGGACAGACCGACATCGAAGGCATTTCGAAGGTCGGCGACGCGAACTTCTTCTACACCGGAACCGACGATCCCGAGTCCGAGGACTTCGTCGACCTGCTGAAGAAGAACGACATCTGGTCGAACATCCCCGCCGTCAAGGACGAGCGCACCTATGCGTTCCCCTCCGGCATCTGGACCTTCGGCGGACCCAAATCCTCCGAGCAGGCCCTCGACGCCTACGTCGACGCACTGACCAAGTAGCCCATGACCGCACCCACGACGCTGCCCACCACCTCGGCGGATGGCCCCACCGAACGGAGAGGTGCTGCCCCCGCGCGAGGAGTCGGTGCCATCGGTGCCCTCTCGGCCACCGGTGTCCTCCTCGGCCTGGTGCTCGTCCTCGCGCTGCTGTCGGCCTGGCACATCACGCAGGGCACCTCGGGGATCGGTTTCAAGGACCTGTTCGCGGTCCTGACCGGGACCTCCGGCTCTCCCGCCGAGGTGGGTCCGAGTGCGCGTGACATCCTCCTCGGATCCCGGCTTCCGCGCGTGGGAGCGGGGATACTCGTCGGCGTCGCCCTCGGCGTGGCCGGAGCGCTGTTCCAGTCCTTGGCCCGCAATCCGCTGGCCTCCCCGGACACCCTTGCCGTCACGGGCGGTTCGTACTTCGCGGTCACCGTGGTCACGGCCTTCGGGCTTGCGATTCCGATGTGGGCCTCCGGAGGCGTCGCCTTCATCGGGGGTCTCCTCGCTGCGGCTCTCGTCCTCGGGCTGGCCGGTGGTGCGGCGTCGTCGACGACTCGCCTCGTGCTCGCCGGGACCGCGACGGCTCTGGCACTGCAGGCGGGGACGTCGACGCTGCTCATTCTCTTCGCCGAGGAGACGACGAGTCTCTATTCCTGGGGATCGGGCACCCTCAACCAACTCGATGGGACAGCGGCGGTCCGCAGCATTCCCGTCATCGTCATCATCATCGCCGCCGCCATCGCCCTCTCACGACGACTGGATCTGCTCAGCCTCGGCGATGATGCCGCTTCTGTCCTCGGTGTGCCGATCCGCTCCACCCGGGCAGTCGGGATTCTGCTCGCTGTCATCCTCACCGCCACGGCCGTGACCCTGGCGGGGCCGATCGGGTTCGTGGGGCTCTGCGCTCCGGTCATCGCCCGACTGCTCGCCCGCCTGATCCCGGTGCTGGGCAAGCATGCGGTGCTGATTCCGGCCACGGCCCTCATCGGCGCGATCATCGTCATCCTCGCCGATGCGCTGCTGCGTGCCATCGTCGGAGCCACCGAGGCGATCACCCTGCCCTCGGGTGTGACGACGACGGTCCTCGGTGCAGTCGTCCTGGTTCTGCTGGCGCGGTCCATGCGGTCTTCGGGGCCCACGCAGGCGACTTCGGCTGCTCGGTCGCGTGCGCACGGACCTCGTCGCGCCGCGCTCATCATCGCGTTCGCCTCGGTGCTGCTGATCGTCGTGGCGATCCTCGGCCTGCTCACGGGTGAACGGTTCTACCTCCTCGGCGATGTCGTGCTGTGGGCCCAGGACCAGGCGGCACCTGTCATCTCCTTCGCCTTCGACTCCCGGGCCCCGCGTGTGGCCGCAGCGCTGGCGGCTGGTGCTGCACTCGGGTTGTCGGGAACGTTCGTCCAAGCCAGCGCCCGCAACCCGCTGGCCGAACCGGGCCTGCTGGGCATCACCGGCGGTGCCGGGCTGGGCGCAGTTATCGTCGTCACCCTGGTTCCAGGAGCCACCGTCGTCCTCATCTCGAGCGTCGGGGTCCTCGGTGCTCTCCTCGCATTCGCCCTCGTCTACGGTCTCTCGTGGCGCGGTGGGATGAACACCGACCGTCTCGTGCTCATCGGCATCGGCATGTGGTTCGGCTTCACCGCGCTGACCACTCTGTTCCTCATCCGCGCGAACCCGTGGGACACACCGGCCCTGTTCACCTGGCTCTCCGGTTCCACATACGGTCGAGTCTGGGCCGATGTCGCACCCGTGACCCTCGTCCTGCTGGCCGCGATCCCACTGGCCATCGTGTGGACGCGTGAGCTGGATCTGCTGGCCCTCGACGACGATACGCCGAGGCTGGTCGGAGTCCCGCGTGAGCCTGTCCGTCTGGGTGTGCTCATCACCGCCGCAGTGCTCGCCGCAGTCAGTGTCTCCGCGGTCGGCGTAGTCGGATTCATCGGTCTTGTCGCCCCACACGCCGCCCGAGTGCTGGTCGGCAGCCAACATGCCCGTGTGATCCCGACGGCCATGCTCCTCGGCGCGTTGGGTCTCGTCGTCGCCGATGCCGCGGGCCGCACGATCATCGCACCTGCGCAGATCCCTGCCGGCCTCATCGTCGCGCTCATCGGCGCCCCGTACTTCGTATACCTGCTGGCGCGCTCGCGGGCCTGAGTGGCAGGGGGCGCTGCGGCGGTGCGGCGGTGCGCTTGCCGGCATCCGCTTGCCAAACGTGTGGGAGTAGAGCACACATGACGCACCTGTGCATGTTTGGCACGCGAATACCTCAAGGCGCTCCGCAGGGTTCCCCAACGGGAATTGCCAGTTGCCTCAATAGTGGCTGCGGCGGACTCGGGGTCGCTCCCACCAGAGGCAAGGCTCCCACCTGGTGAGACATTGGCAGAATGCCACACCGGAAAACACTCAGCGTTGTGGCATGGCTGATTGAACGGACGCTGATTGGGACTTAGTGTGATCTGCAACACCTACTGTAAGGACGATCACATGAAGATCCGCCTCCCCCGCCGAGCGCTCGCGATCGGTTCTGCCCTTGCTCTCACATTCGGTCTGGCCGCATGCAGCGGAGGAGACTCGGAAGGCGGAGCGGCGGGTGACGCAATCGTCGCTGAGACCGCCTTCAACCTCAAGACGATCGATCCCCACCGCCAGTTCGAGTTCACCGGCTCGACGATCGACAATGCGATCTATCAGACGGCCCTCGAATTCGAAGACGGCGACCTGACCAAACCCACCGACGGCCTGTGCTCGTACGAGATGTCGGACAACGACAAGAAGATGACCCTGACGCTCAAGCAGAAGGACGCGAAATTCTCCAACGGAGATCCCGTCACAGTCGACGACATCGTCTTCTCCTTCAAACGCCTGCAGGGCATCGAAGGCAACCCGTCCTTCTTCCTCGACGGCGTCACGGTGAAGAAGGTCGACGATGAGACCATCGAACTGATCAGCAAAAACCCCAACCCTGCGCTCCCCTACATTCTGCCCAACTCCTCGATCGGCATCGTGAACTCCAAGGTCGTCAAGGACAACGAGGGCACCACCGATGAAAACGACGGCGCCGAGCAGTTCCTCAACCAGAACTCACAGGGATCGGGCCCGTACAAGGTCGAGACCTACGACGCCGACAGCAAGGTCGTGCTCACGGCCAACGAGCACTACAACGGCGCGGCGCCGAAATTCTCCAAGGTCGTCCTGCGCAATGTCTCCGCCGAAACTCAGGTGACCGACATCCAATCGGGCCAGGCAGACGTGTCCTTCGATCTCAGCTCGGACCAGGTGGAGACCCTCGACAAGAACGCGGTCCAGATCTCGTCCCTGCCGTCGACGCGCAGCATCTACATCTTCAACAACACCGATGAGGAGATCGGCGGTCCCACGGCCGATCCCAACTTCAGGAAGGCCGTCGCCTCGGCGCTGGACTACGACAAGATCCTCGACCTGGCCGGTGAGAACGGCCAGCGCATGGCCAGCCCGGTTCCGAATGAGTTCAACGGCGCCGTGCCCAAGGACCAAGCACCGGACCGTGACCTGGACAAGACGAAGAAGCTGTTGGACAAGGCCGGCTACGACGGTGAGGCCGTGCCCTTCCACTACGCCAGCGATCAGGCGGTCAACGGCATGGACATCGCACAGTTGGCGCAGACGATTCAGGCCCAGCTCAAAGAGGCAGGCATCAAGCTCTCACTGAAACCGGCACCGAGCGCCACACAGCTCGACGGCTTCCGCGCTGCAGAGCAGCCCATGGGAATCGGCACCTGGGGCGCCGACTACCCGGACCCATCGAACTACAACGTCTTCGTTCCCGGAGGCAGCGTCGCCGAGCGTGTCAATTGGGCCGAGGGAGACAGTACCGAGATCGACGAACTGGCCGCGGCCGCCACCAAGGCCGAAGGCGATGACCGCAGTCCCGCCTACGCGAAGCTGTTCCAGGCGACCACGGAGACCGGCATCTGGGTGCCCCTGGTCCAGCCGGTGAGCACGGTGGTCGTGAGCAATCGCATCGAATCGTATGTCTCCAATGCCGACGTCACATTCGACTTCGCGAAAGCTGAGTGAGGATGTCGGTTTCGGCCACCGATCAGCAGAAGAACCTCAGGCCACCGAAGATCCACCCGCTCCTGCGCTTCATCCTGGTGCGGATCGGAATCAGCATCCTCCTGATCTGGGGCGTGACCGTCGTGACGTTCCTGATGACGAACCTGGTTCCGACAGACCCGGTCGCCGCCATCCTGGGAGATCGTGCCGCCGCGGACCCTGAAATCGTCGCCCAGACACGTGAGCGACTCGGATTGGATCAGCCGCTGATCGTCCAATACTTCACCTATCTGGGCAATCTGCTCCAGGGTGACCTGGGTGTGTCCAACCAGACGCGGGTTCCGGTACTGGAGTCGATCGGTCAGGTTTTCCCCGCATCGATCGAACTCGGCATCGGAGCGATCCTCCTGTCCGTCATCATCGGCCTGCTGCTGGGACTGCTCAGTGCGCTCAAGCAGAACACGATCGTCGACCACGCCATCCGGACACTGAGCCTGATCGGCATCTCGGCACCGACGTTCTGGATCGCAGCGGTCGGCTACTTCGTCTTCTTCTTCAAACTCAGGGTCGTCGGCGGGGCCGGTCGGCTCGACCCCTGGATGACGCCGCCTCCCAGGGTGACGGGCCTGTACACGGTCGATTCCCTCCTGGCAGGTCAGATGGCCACCTTCACCAATGCGCTCGGACATCTGATCCTCCCCTCCTGTGTCCTGGCGCTGTTCACGATCGGACTGCTGACGCGGTTCAGCCGCTCGAGCGTGCTCGACATCATCAAACTCGACTACGTCACGGCGGCCAGGGCGAAGGGGCTGGCCCCACGGACGGTCGTCTTCAAGTACATCTTCCGCGGCGCTCTGGTTCCGATCATCACGGTCGTGGGTCTGGCCTTCGGGTCGCTGTTGTCCGGGGCGGTGCTCACGGAGACCGTCTTCGCCTGGAACGGCCTCGGGCAGTATGCCTACCGCGGCGCGACGACTCTCGACCTGCCCGTCATCATGGGTGTCGGTCTGGTCATCGGAATCGTGTACATCATCGTCAATTTCGTCGTCGACCTGATCTACGGCTTCGTGGATCCGAGAGTGAGGGTGCGATGAGCATCAGTTCGCCCAAACAGCCACCGACGAATCCCGATTCCACCGGCGCCGAGGCTCTCGATCGCAATCCCGTCGACGCCGGTATCAAACGGTGGAGACTGAGATTCCCGAAGGCACTGCGCTCGCCACTCGGCTTCGTCGGGGCCGCCATCCTGCTCATCTGGCTGCTCGTGGCCCTCTTCGCCCCGCTGCTGGCGCCCTTCGACCCGCTGGCCCAGAACTTCGGCCGCCTGGTTGCCCCCGATGGCCAGAACATACTCGGCACCGACACCCTCGGACGCGATGTCTTCTCCCGCATAGTCGTGGCCGCGCGCACGACTCTCCCGGCAGCCGTCTTCGTCGTCCTCTGCTCCGCGGTGATGGGGTCCGTGCTCGGTGCCATCGCCGGCTACTTCGGACGGTTCGTCGATGAGATCATCATGCGCATCGCCGATCTCGTCTTCGCCTTCCCCACGATCATCCTCGCCATGGTGATCGCAGCGGCGTTGGGCCCCGGGCTGAAGAATGCGATCATCGCCATCCTCCTCGTGTCGTGGCCCTCCTATGCACGCGTCACCAGGTCACTGGTGATGACGGCCCGGAGCAGCGAATACGTCATCGCCGGTCGCCTGCTCGGCTTCAGCGCCGGCAAGTCGCTGCTGCGTGAGATCGCCCCCAACGTCGTCTCGCCCATCGTCGTCCTGGCCACCTTGGACGTGGGCACCGCGATCCTGACGATGGCCGGACTGTCGTTCCTGTCCCTGGGCGTGGTTCCTCCGACTCCCGATTGGGGCGCCATGATCAGTGAAGGCGTCTCCCAGTTCTCCGCATGGTGGATCGCGTTCTTCCCCGGCCTGTGCATCCTCACAATCGTCGTGGCATTCAATTTCATCGGAGACAGTCTGCGAGACACCCTCGATCCGCACACCGCGCAGGAAGTGGGAGAGACAACGAAATGAGCGTCATCAGCATTCGCGATCTCAACCTGACAGTGACGACAGGGTCTGCGGAGAAGCACATTCTTCGCGATGTCTCCTTCGATCTCGAAGCCGGGAAGATCACCGGTGTCGCCGGAGCGTCGGGTTCCGGCAAGACCCAGACCGGATTGGCCATCATGGGTCTGTCACCGGATCGGTCGACATTGTCGGGCAGCATCGACTTCGCTGGCACCGAACTCGTCGGGCTGCCGTCGAAGAAGCACAATCGACTGCGCGGTCGGCAGCTGGCGATGGTGTTCCAGGACCCGTCCTCGGCCTTCCACCCCATGCTCTCGATCGGCGACCAGATCACCGACCACCTCCGACACCACAGGAAGGTCTCGAAGAAGGAGGCCCTTCGTCAGGCGATCAGGATCCTCGGGCAGACGAAGGTGCCCCACCCGGAGGAAGCGGTCTCGAAGTACCCTCACCAGTTCTCGGGTGGGCAGCTGCAGCGCATCGCCTTCGCCTCGGCGATCATCTGCGAACCGAAGGTCCTCATCGCTGACGAACCGACGACGGCCCTCGACGTCACTGTGCAGGCAGGGATCCTGCGCCTGCTGCGTGAGCTCTGCGATGATCTCAACCTCGCCGTCCTGCTGGTCACTCACGACTTCGGGGTTCTGTCCTCGGTGGCCGACACCATCGTCGTGATGGAGAGCGGGCTGGTGGTCGAGACCGGTGATCGGGAGCCGCTGATCACAGCACCCCAGCACGAATACACCCGATCGCTCATCGAATCACTGCCCGGAGCGGAGGTCTCACCCCGATGACCACAACGAAGGACGACACCCGAACGCCCGCGCAGCCGCTGCTCGAACTCGACAACGTCGCCTGCGAGTACAAGCTCGACGGAGGCGGACGTTTCCGTGCCGTCAGCGACGTATCACTGCAGCTGGGCCGGTCCGAGGTGCTCGGGCTCGTCGGCGAATCAGGCTGCGGAAAGTCGACGCTGGCCAAACTCATCTGCGGCCTCGAGAAACCTGCCGCTGGACGCATCACCTTCGATTCGCACCCGGTGAAGCCACTCGGTCTGGGCCGCCGCCCCAATCACCTGCTGGGGATCCAGATGGTGTTCCAGAACCCCTACGCATCCCTGAACCCACGCAGGCGCATCAGAGACCAACTCACCGATGCTCTCGCCCTCGACTCCGACCAGACGTGGACGGTGGACTCCCTCCTCGAAGCGGTCGACCTGCCCCTCGACGCCGCCCAGAGGTTCTCCCATTCGTTCTCCGGCGGCCAACGACAGCGCATCGCCATCGCCCGCGCGCTCGCCGCCGGGCCCAAGGTGCTCGTGGGAGACGAGCCGATCGCCTCCCTCGATGCGTTCCTCCAGGCCAGAATCGCCAAGATGATGAGGGACCTGGCCATCGAATCGGGTGCGTCGATGATCTTCATCAGTCACGATCTCTCCATCGTTCATGAGATCGCTGATCGGGTGGCAGTCATGGAAGCCGGTGGGGTCGTCGAAGTCGGCTCGACCGAACAGATCTGGAACGATCCCCAACATCCGTACACAAAGAAGCTGCTGAGCGCCATCCCTCGAGTCGATGGCAAGGGGATCATTCCGGGGTAATTGCTGCAAGGAGCGTCGCAAGGAGGAGACAGACCATGGTGACATTGCTGCGCGGGGCCGATATCTGCGCTCCGGAACGGCTCGGGAAGCAGGACATCCTCATCGAGGGGCGGCAGATCACCTTCATCGGTGACATACCCGCCGAGGCGATCCACGGACTTCCCCACGCCGCCGTCATCGATGCCGAGGGGCTGACGGCGACTCCAGGGTTCATCGACCCCCATGTCCACATCGCCGGTGGCGGAGGCGAAGGCGGCTACGCCAATCGCACCCCCGAGATCCTGGTCAGCGATATCGTGCGCTCCGGTGTGACCACTGTCATCGGCTGCCTGGGAACCGACGGAGTGACCCGCAGTCATGCCGATCTCCTCGCCAAGGCGAGAGGGCTCGAGGCGGAGGGCATCACCACCTACATCTACACGGGCAGTTATCAGGTCCCGGCACGCACCCTGACCGGCGCTGTCGTCGACGATGTCGTCCTCATCGACAAGGTCATCGGCGTCGGAGAGGTCGCGATCTCCGACAGGCGTTCATTCCAACCCACCGTCGAGTCCCTGGCCGAGCTCGTCAGCCAGGCGCATGTCGGCGGGCTGCTGTCCGGCAAGGCCGGCATCACCCACTTCCACGTCGGACCGTACTCGACTCGCCTCGTCCCGCTGCATCGGCTCCTCGACGAGTACCCGATCGCACCGCAGGCCATCTACGCCACCCACATCACCAGGAGCTCCGAGCTCCTGGCCGACGCGGTGGACCTGGCCGCCAAGGGCGCCACGGTCGACATGACCGCCGGGTCCACGACCACGAAATCGCTGCAACGCTACATCGACCTCGGCGGGGATCTCAGTCATCTCACTCTCTCCTCCGATGCCAACGGCAGCCTGCCGGAGTTCGACGTAGAAGGTCGGCTCGTCGGCATGGAAGTGGCCACGCAGACGACTCTTTACGAACAGGTGTGGGCGTGTGCCGATCTGCCTGGTCTCGACCTGTCACAGGCCATCTCGCTCGTCACGTCCAATACGGCAGACGCTCTCGGCCTCGGGCACAAGGGACGCCTCCGCCCCGGTGCCGATGCCGACATCCTCCTCACCGATGATCAGCACACCATTCGGCTCGCCTTTGCCCAGGGACGCGAAATCGTCCGCAACGGCGAACCACAGATCCGAGGCACTTTCGAATGAGCGACATTCACGACGGAAGCACTCTCACTGACGACGTCGAGCAGAGGCGCCCGCCGTTGGGCTGGTCACTCGTCCCACTGGCCGCGATGCTCGTCCTGCTGGCGGTGGGCTACGGCGCCCTCGGTCTCGCACCCGAACCGCTGCTGATCCTCTCGGCGATCATCGCCGGCCTGGTGGCCCTGCGGATGGGGCTGACCTGGGAGGAGATGCTGCTGGGCATCAGAGAGAAGCTCGACACGGCGATGCCGGCTCTGCTCGTGCTCATCTCGATCGGCATCCTCATCGGCACATGGATGATCGCCGGCACCATTCCGATGATGATCTACTACGGACTCGGGCTCATCAGCGCACAGTTCATCGTCCTCATCGCCTTCGTCATCTCCGCGATCGTCTCGGTCATCACCGGAACGTCGTGGGGCTCGGCCGGAACCGTGGGAGTCGCCCTCATGGGAATCGCCACCGGACTCGACGCACCGCTGGCTGCCACGGCCGGCGCCATCGTCGCCGGCGCCTATTTCGAGGACAAACTCTCGCCGCTGTCGGATACGACGAACCTGGCACCGATCGCGGCCGGCACCACCCTGTGGGAGCACATTCGGCACATGCTCTACACCACGATCCCGGCCACGATCGTGGCGCTGGCAATCTACCTGTTCGTCGGAGTCAACCAGTCCTCGGGTGGGACCGATTCGGAGCGGATCGATGCTGTCACGGGGACGCTGAACGGCCTCTTCGACTTCAACGTGCTTCTGCTGCTGCCGATGCTCATCATCTTGGGCGGAGCGATCCTCAAGCTCCCGACCCTGCCGACGATCATCGGCTCGTCCCTGGCAGCGGGGATCCTCGCTGCGATCTTCCAGAAAGTCAGTGTCGAATCGATCTTCGCCTCGACCGTCGACGGGTTCACCCCTGACATGCTCGAGGTCGGTCAGGAAACCATCGACGGTCTCGATCCCGACGTCACGGAACTGGTCACGCAGGGCGGGATGGCGTCGATGACCGGTGTCATCCTCATTGCGTTCAGTGCCTTCGCATTCGCCGGCATCATGTCCAAGTCCGGTGCTCTCGAGACCATCATCCGATCGCTGCTGAAGTTCGTGAAGCGCACGGGAGATCTCGTCCTCTCCACGGTGCTCTCATGCATCACGATGGCGGTCGTGACCGGCAACTCCTATCTGTCGATCATCGTCCCGGGCGAACTGTTCAAGAAGGCCTACGCCGATCGTGGCCTGGATGCCAAGAACCTCTCACGCACGCTGGAGGACTCCGGCACCGTCGTCGTTCCGCTAGTCCCCTGGTCCTCGGCAGGCGTCTACATGGCCGGAGTTCTGGGCGTCTCCGTCCTCGACTACGCCCCATGGGCAGTGTTCTGCTACGTCGGCTTCGCCTTCGCGATCATCCTCGGCTACACCGGAATCGGCATCGTCAAGCGCCGCTGACCTGGGATGGTCCCGACTGCGCCTGGCACGGCTCTTTCCGCACCACCCTGATTCACTGCTGTGACTGTCCGCTCCTCTCTTTAGCGCTGAGATATTCGCTCGGCGTGTATCCGGTGACCCGATGGAAGTCCGCGGTGAAGTGAGACTGGTCGAACCACCCGAGTTCCGCGGCCAGATCGCCGAATGCTCCATCCCACCCCCGGTCGAGTGCGGCGATGGCGTCCCTGATCCGGGCGCGGACCAGGATCTGCTTGACCCCGACACCACAGTGCTCCTGAAACAGCCGCTGCAGCGACCGTTCGCTGGTGTCGGTGCGAACCGCCAACTCGCCGAGGCTGATGATCGTCGGATCATCGAGCAGACCGAGGATCTGGCGAAACCTGGCATAGCCCTTCGTCATCTGCGGGCGGAATGACAACAGCCAACCCTCGATGACCCCGACAGCTGCAGCCAGGCCATCTGCGACGCCGAGGCCTTCGCCGACTGTTTGCTCATCCATGACAGCCAGGGCCTCATCGATGCCCGGGAACCAGCTCCGCGCAGGCACCGTCGTATCCCGAATCGTCGCGGGCGCTTCGTTCGCGAAGGCCACAGTCCCGCCGAGGTGGAAGTTGACTCCGACGACACCACCGCGACCGAAGAGCCCGACATCGAACCGCTGCCCAGTCACCGGACCAGTCAGCCAGATACCTGGACCGCTCGTATTTGCCCGATGGATGTCACCGTATTCGACGGTGAGATTGATCGTCGGCTCCGAAACCGTCGCCGTCTGATAACGCTCTCCGTCCGACAGATCCCAATTCACCGCCCAATACCGTTTCACCCACGGGCGCAACTCAGCGGCCACCTCGGTGACGGCCGAATAATGAGCGTGCTCGATCATCTGAGCGGGTTTGAGCACCCGCCCGTAGAAGTGGTCGGGAGGCGAGGCTTGCTTGCTGTGTGGCGGGTTTTTCCTATCGACGACGTCGTCCATGGGACCAGAATGGCAGACATGACTGACACAGAGATGAAAACCACCGATTCCACCACTGCGAGCACCCCTGTCGCGAAGCTCGCGATGGTCACCCTCGACGCCCCCGACGCTGCGGCACTCGGCGACTTCTATTCGGCCGTGCTGGGTTGGCCTGTGGCGTATTCCGATGAAAAATACGCAATGCTCACCGGCCCCAGCAATGCCCTGGGCATCGGGACGATCCCGGACCACAAGCGCCCGGACTGGCCCGACGACGGGCACAAGCAGTTCCACTTCGACCTCGCTGCCGATGACATCGAGGCCGCGGCCGCCAGCTGCATCGAACTCGGAGCCACCCGCGCCGATCCGCAGCCCGGAGACACCTGGGTCGTCCTCCTCGATCCCGCCGGCCACCCGTTCTGCCTCACCGACGCGAAGAACTGGGGCTGACGCATCCGTACCGCCACGGTCACTGTTCCATCGAGGCGTCCCCGCGGGGACGCCTGTCAGTCCTGTTCGAGCTTCTCCACCCTCACGATGTAATGGGAGGAATCGAGTCCGTCGACAAGGATCGTCGCCGCGAACTTCTCATTGGCTCCGGTCACTATCCAATTCGGCTTGAGGATCCCCCGAGGTGGCGCCGCCTCATCGAGGGTGATTCCCATGCCCAGCTTCACCGTCTTGAGCACCTTGGTCGGCACCAGTGAACGGGCCGTTCGCGAGACCTCGAAGAGACTCGGTCTCGGACCAGCCTGGTCCGATGCTTCGAGTGCAGCGTCCCACACGGCAGCGTCGACAGGCGTGCCGATTGGTTCGAAGTCGGCGATGAAGCCCTTGCCCGAATACGCGTTGACGAGGACGTTCATCCGCTGCCCGACCCCAGGCCCCGAACCCGCACCGGCACCCGCAGCACCACTGCTCAACGACTTCTTCCGGGAGCGGCCGAAGATACCTCGAGTGCGGGCGCTGAGCACCGTCCTCCAGAAAGGATGAATGACTTGTCGGACCTCGGCCTGAGCGCCGGGGAGCTTGCGCGCGAACACGGCGAGCGCCTCGGCGTCGGTGATGTGCGGAGTCAGACGCAGTGCAGGCTCAGTGACGCCTGCCGGCTGAGCAGCCCCGGTAGTCTGATCGGACGGTTCCTCTCTCCGATCAGCACCGGGTCCCGGCTGTTCACGCATCCTTGGGCACCTGTGCTGCCAGCGCATCGTTCTGCCCGGTGAGCATGTGAGCCGGGATAGCACCGATCTTGTCGGTCTCCTTCAACGCCGCGACAACATGTGCCGGCACCGGGTGGGACTTCTGCGTGGCCAGGGACACGAGGATGAGTGCCAGGGTCGAGCAGACGATGCCGATGCCCATCGGGTCGACGCCGGTGACGTCGACGAGTCCGGTCAGCTGCCAGACGACCGAGGACACGGTGCCCAAGACCATTGAGGAGATGGCCCCGGGAACGTTGGCCTTCTTCCACCAGGCTGCGGCGACGTAGACGGGGACGAATGCGGCACCGAGCACGGTAGTGGAGAAGATGACCACCTCGGCGACGGCCGGTGGATCGTTGACGGCCACGATGTAGCCGATGATGGCGAGGATGAGGACGGTGAAGCGTGAGACCCACACCGACTGGCTGTCGGACATGTCCTTCTTGATGAAGCGCTGGAACAGGTCCTGGCTGGCGATCGTGCCCGACTGCAGCAGCAGCGCGTCCGCGGTGGACATGATGGCCGCCATGATGCCTGCCATGACGATGCCCACGGCGAAGTTTGGCAGCACGGTGTCCGCGACCTGGAAGACCGCGAGCTCCGGGTTGTCGAGGTTGGGCAGGAGGATGAGCGCCATGATGCCCACGATGTAGGGCGCGGGAATGAAGAGCAGGTTGAAGCCGGTGGCGTACATGCTCGCTGTGCGCGCGACCGAGGGCCGTTTCATGGCCATGTGACTGACGTTGACGTGCGGCCAGCCCATGTAGCCGATGGAGAAGACGAGGACTGCACCGATGATGACGCCCCACTGTACGGAGCCGAAGCCGTCGGGTCCCCACATGGTCAGCAGGTTCGGGTTGATCTCGCCGACGGCATTGTTTCCGGCCGTCCATCCGCCCACCGCCTGCATCGTGCCGATGAGGATCCAGACCATGCCGATGAGCATGATGATCGCTTGGACGAAGTCGGTGTAGGCCACGGCCAGGTAGCCGCCGAGGAACGTGTAGAAGACGATGACTCCGACGGCGATGAGCAGCGCCCACGCGTACGGGATGCCGGTGACCATCTCCAGGCCGCGACCGCCGGCGATGAACTGGCTCATGACGTAGAAGAAGATGCAGAACACGGCGACCGGAGCGGCAATCGCGCGGATCCACGGCGATGGGTACCGGTGCTCGAGGTATTCGATCGAGGTCAGCGACCCCAGGATCTGGGAGAGCTTGCGCATTCGCCTGCCCAGGATCGACAGGTTGAGTACGCCGCCGCCGATGTCACCCATCGCGTACCAGAGTGAGAAGTAGCCCTTGGTGTAGGCCAGGGAGCCGGCGCCGAGGAACATGTAGCCCGACATCGATGAGGACTGCAGACGCAGTGCGGTCACTGCCGGACCGAGGCTGCGCCCGCCCAGAAGGTAGCCTTCGCTGTCCTTGTTGCCGATCTTGAGCGTCCACACGCCGATGCCGACCATGGCGATGAAGTAGATGACGAGGAACCAGGTTTCGAGGTTCATGCCATTCCGCCGTTCTCAGGCTCGGAGCGGTGGCCCGGCGCCGAGGTGGTTGGACCGGATCCGCCCGCTGTGAGCTTGTCCTCGGCGACGTCCTCGGCCTTCCAGCCACGGGAGAGGTAGACGAAGACGAGCGTGTAGATCACCCATATTGCGGGGATGCCGAAGATGATGGCGACGGTTGCCGCCGGGAGACCGAACATTGAGACCACCTCGTTGTGTCGCTGAACAGGGTTGGCGGTGTCGGAACCGTGCCGAGCCACAGGCTGCGCGGGGCGACCTGGGCTTCCACGGCGCTCACCACCATGTTGAGGTGAGAATACAACGTTTTGTCAGATAGTTCTCAAGCTTCTCGGCCCAGCGGTCCGACAGCCTCGGCTTTTGACTGTCCGCAGGTGTGACTCGGCTGCTCAGGCGACGGTGAAGTCCCTGTCGTGGAGACCGGTGGCGCTGCCGGGGATCGCGGGCCTGCGTTCGGAGATCTGGACGTTGCCGTCAGCATCGACCGCTCGCACCGTCACGGTGTGGCTGCCCGACTCAAGGTCATCGAAGGCACACCGCTACTGCCGCCAGGTGTCAGAGTTCAGCTCTTCGCTCAGTTCGGCGGTGTGCCAGTCTCCGCTGTCGATGCGCACTCGCACCTCGGCGATGCCGACGTGTTGGGCCCAGGCCATGCCTGCGGTGACGATCTGGCCGTCTTTGTTCGGGTTGACCTGGGCACCGGCGCGGGGAACGTCGACCCTTGAGGCCACGAGGACGGGGCCGTGGGTGGACCAGCCGCGCGTCGTCCAGTAGGCCTCTTTGTCGGCGAAGCGGGTGACTTCGAGTTCGGTGACCCATTTGGTCGCGGAGACGAAGCCGTAGAGTCCGGGCACGACGAGTCGGGCGGGGAAGCCGTGGTCGCGGGGCAGCGGTTCGCCGTTCATGCCCACGGCCAGCAGCGACGCTCGATCATCGGTGAGCGTTTCAAGTGGTGTGGAGGCGGTGAAGCCGTCATCGGAGGTCGAGAGCACCATGTCTGCCCCGTCCTGAGGTTTGGCACGTTTGAGCAGTTCGCGCACCGGGTACCCGAGCCACGTGGCGTTGCCGACGAGGTCACCGCCGACCTCGTTCGAGACACAGGTCAGGCTGACTCGGTGCTCTTCCAGTGGCAGTTCGAGCAGTTCGTCCATGGTGATCGTGACTTCCTCGTCGACCATTCCGTGGATGCGCAGTGACCAGGACGCAGCGTCAACGGACGGCGGGATGAGCGCGGTGTCGATGCGGTAGAAGTCGTCGTTGGGGGTGATGATCGGGGCGAGTCCCTCGATGTCCAGATCTGCTCCTGCCGGGATCTTAGGCGCCGAGGTGGCCGGCCGTGGCAGCACCAGTTTCGTCACCGCTCCTGCCGCATTTCGGGCGAGGATCGCGGCGGACTGTCCGGCCGCGATGGCGGCGATTCCGACCACGCTCAGTCCCGCAGCCAGACCGAAGAAGGCACGCCGGTCGGTGCCGGGGTGTAAGTCTGTGCCGGAATGGGCGTCCGCGTCGAGCTTCACGTCGTTGTCGACTGGGCCACCGGAGAGCTGCTCGGCCCGACCGGCGAAGCGGATGAGCCCCACATAGACGGCACATCCCAGCCCCACCCCTAAGAGTGCCGGAACCGCGTCGAGGAACGATCCTCCTGTGCTCAACAGCAATACGACCGGCAGGATGCCGAGGCCGATGAGGAGCACGAATGACAGCGCCCGCCGGTGCAGGCCGATCCGGCCGATCACGCCGCCGAGGATCGCTCCGACGATGACGAGGGTGATGACGAGGGCGAGCTTGTCGTTCGTCCCGAAGATGCTGATGGCAGTCTTGATCATCGCGGTGGGTACGAGTGGGATGATCGTCTGTCCCAGGATCAGCAGCGGCGCCGAGGTGGCGGAGAAGGCACCGGAGATGAACTCGCCGGCGCCGAAGTACACGAGGGTCGCGACGATGCCTGCGAGGGTGAAGAGCAGTGGACGGCGATCGGTCATCAAGGGTGCACACCTTCTCGGGACAGCGGCTGGTGCTGTTGATTATCCTCGTCTGCGGCTTCCGGAGGGGGCGGAAAACCTTACAGATCGATGACGTCGCCTCGCGGGGCCGCGGTGGAGAAGGGAACTAGGCGAGTTCGCGACGGAGTCGAATCGCTGTTTCGAGCAGCGCTTCCAGTCGTTCCTGCCGAGATTCTTCCGGGAGTGCCTTGGTCGATGCCATTCCGTCTTCGATGAGGACGACGACCTGGTCAGCTAAGCTCTGATCCCCCAGGTCGGGGACGCTACGACCATCAGAGCCGATCGCCGAGAACTGCGCGAGCGCCTCGGTGATGGTGCCTCTCCTGGACATGGTGCCAGCGTCGGTGGCGGGAGAATTCGGACCCGCCTCGGCGAGCTGGCGAGGGTTGAGGCCGATGATGCGGATGCGCAGACGCCGAACCTCGGTCTCAAGATCCGCCTCTGCTGTGCTCATGAGCCCATGATAGTCCGGGTGCACGCGCGTTCCCGAGGTCGGGCCCGTCCCCGCGGTTGGCTTGTAACTTTTCACTCCCCGGGGACGGCGAAGAAGCGCAGATTCGCCACGACGTCCGGGACATCCTCGCTGACGCTGCCGGCGAACACCTTTCCCGCCTCGACGGCATCGAGATGGGCGATGACCTCCGCATCTGCCTCAACAGCCTCGGCGAGGCTGCGCAGAACGCCTGCCCGGTATGCAGCATCGCGGGCCCACGGACCGGAAGCAAACGCCTGGCGGGCATGCCCGACCGCAGCGTCGAGCTGAGCTGTCGAGGCCTCCGCTAGTGACCCCAGCGCGGTTCCTGTCATCGGGGAGATGAGATCGATGTGCGGCCCTTCACCGGGAAGGCTGCGACCATTCATATGCACGCCGAGGTTGCCCTCGAGGATGCAGGTGACGGCGAGTTCGCCCTTCTCAGACATCTGCGGTCTCCTCCTCCATGGCGGTGATCGCTGCCAGCAGCGCGTCGACGGTGTCGGGTGCTGCGGTGGGCAGCGGAGCACGGACGGGGCCCTGCTGGGCCCCGCGCCGGCTCAGCGTCTGTTTGATGAGGGAGATGAAGGCGGGACTGTCTTCGATCTGTCCCAGCGGACCGGCCAGTTGATTCCACAGTGCCACGGCCTCGTCCCACCTGCCCTGGTTCGAAAAATCCCACAGCTGTTGGCACTGTCGCGGCAGGAGCCAGGCGGAGGCCGCGACCCAGCCGCTGGCACCTTGGGTGAATCCTTCGAGCGCGATGCCGTCGGCGCCGACGAACACCTCGACGTCGGTGCCCAGTTCATCGCGCAGCTCACGGATTCTTGTGGCTGCTCCGGAGGTCTCCTTCACGCTCCAGAAGCTGCCGGTGTCGAGCAGTGTCCCGAGGTGCTGGGGCAGAAGGTCGGTCCCCGTCGAGTGCGGGTTGTTGTAGACCATGACCGGCAGCTCGGATGTGGACATGACCGTGTGCAGTGCGGCGACGGCCGTATCGGGTTCGAGCCCACCGTAGAAGGGCGGGGTGATCATCGCCGCGTCGGCGCCCAGCTGCTGTGCCTGTGCGATCTGTGCGCTCACCTCCGTCGGGGTGTAGGCCATGCAGCCGACGACGACGTGGGCGCGGCCGGCTGCAGTGTCGACCACCGTGCGGATCTGGGCATCGCGTTCCTGCCGGCTCAGTGCCAGGGCCTCCCCCGTGGCGCCGAGGCACAGGATTCCAGTGACTCCGGCAGCGAGCACGGATTCGACGCCAGCGGCGGTCTGCTCGGCGCTCTGCGCCCCGCTCGAATCGAAGGGGGTGGTGGGAACGGCGAAGACGCCGCGCATGTTCGGTCCGCTCATGATGGGATCATCCTTCTCTCGGCGCTGCTTCTGCGGTGAAGTTCTGCTGGTTCCGACACTGCGAACCTATGAAGACAGACGGTGGCCTTCAATGCCCGGAGCTACAGACCGTGGTGCACAAACGCACCAACAACCTCGGCGCTTCAGCTCCGACGCACCGTTTCAGATACGACGAAGGGCGGACTCCCTGTCTGGGAATCCGCCCTTCGCTTCGCTGCTGTCGCCGCCGTTCGGTGGTGTCCGTGAGGCAGGCGATGCGCTCCTAGTTTCTGAAGTAGGAGATGAGGCGCAGGATTTCGATGTAGAGCCACACGAGGGTGACCATGAGGGAGAAGGCGCACATCCAGGAGTACTTCTCCGGGATCCGCTGCTTCACACCCTGTTCGATCATCTGGAAGTCCATGATGAGTGTCATGGCTGCGAGCACGGTGGCGACGATGCCGATGATGACACCCAAGGGGAAGGTCATTCCCATGATGTTGATTTCGACGCTGCGGGCGCCACCGGTGCCGGTGAACATCGCGATGCCGAAGTTGATGAGCGAGAAGATGGCATAACCGCCGACGGCGATGAGCATGAACTTCTTCATCTTCGAGCCGAAGCGCACACCCTGGAACTTGAACAGGGCGAGCATGACGCCGAAGACGCAGAGCGTGGCCAGAACGGCCTGGAGGACGATGCCGGAGAACTGGGCTTCGAAGATCGCGGAGATGCCGCCGAGGAAGACGCCCTCAAAGACCGCATAGCCGATGATCAGGGCCTTGCTCGGTTCCTTCTTGAACGCGTTGACCAGGCCGAGGACCAGGGCGATGAGCATCGCGGGAAGGGCAAGGACTGGAACGAACCAGCCGACGACGGCACCAGCGAGAAGAATGGCGAAGAGCACACCGGTCTTCATCATCACGTCGTCGTAGGTCATCGCGCGTTCGGCGGTCTGCGGACCGGCGTTGCGGTTCTGCGCGGCGGGCTGGTCGAACAGGTTGTTGAGTTCCTGGTCGGACATGACCGGTTCGTTGCGGCCGGCCTGGACTCCCTGGTTGAGGGCCCGGTTCATCATGGGGTTACTCACGGTCGAGATCCTTTCGATCTGAGCAGGTTGCTCGCACAGACGACATGCCGCACGAGAGTTGTTTCATAGTCTCAGTCTAGTCACTTGAGCTGGACAGTCACTGATGGTCCTGCGCTCAAGTCAACGAGCGTTGCACGATCGTAACGCCGGCCGCGGGGTCGATTATTCCCGTTTCCACGGCAGATGTTGTTTTCGTGGCAGGTGTGGTCACTCGACTGAGACCTCAGCCCATGTGGTAGCTCGTGGCCGAACCGGGTCCCCAGGGAATTCCGATGGACCACCAGATGAAGAAGAGCAGTCCCCAGAGGACGAACATTGCGAATGAGAGCGGAATGGTGAAGGACAGCACGGTGCCGATTCCGGCGTCTCGCTTGTACCTCTGGATGAAGCCGAGGACGACGACGAAGTAGGGGCTCATCGGCGAGATGATGTTCGTCGTCGAGTCACCGATGCGGTACAGGGCCTGCGTGGTCTCCGGGGAGATGGACAGGAGCATGAACATCGGCACGAGAACCGGCGCCATGAGTGTCCACAGTCCTGAGCCTGATGTCAGGAACAGTGCGCCGAGGGCGACGAGCAGCCATCCGCCGAGGAGGATGACGAATGTTCCCGTCTCGAGTGAGCCGAAGAACTCGGCTCCCTTGATTGCGAGGATCTCGCCGAGGCTGGACATCTTGAACAGCGCCAGGAACTGGCTGGCTGCGAAGAAGAGGACGATGACCGGGACGAAGGGCAGGAGTCCCTTGCCCATCATGTCGGGAATGTCCGAGGTCTTCTTGATCGATCCGGTGGCGTAGCCGTAGACGATGCCGACGATGAAGAACCCGAAGCCGATGATGGCGGCGATTCCTGCCATGAGCCCCGATTCGGGACCGAATCCACCGGCTTCGTCTCGCAGGAACGATCCCTTCGGCAGTGCGAGGAAGAACAGGATCGCGGCGCAGGCGACGATGGACAGGACTGCGATGACCATGCCGCGCTTCTCGTTGGAGTCCAGCGCCATCTTGACGTCGAAGTTCTCGGGATCGTTCTCGTCGGGTTCGTCGAGTTCGATCTGGTCGGCTCGCTTCGACAGCAGCAGTTCGGTGACGAGGGTGACGGCGGCTGCGACTACGAACATCGAGATGAAGTTGAAGTAGAAGTTCGCGAGCGGGCTGACCACGTAGTCCGGTTCGATGATCTGTGCCGCCGAGGTGGAGAGACCGCCGAGGATCGTATCCATTGAGTTGACCATCGGTGCTGCCGAATACCCACCCGAGGTTGCAGCGTAGGCGACGAGGCAGCCGAGCATCGGATTGCGCCCCACCGCCTTGAACGCGAGTCCGCCGAGGGGAATCATGATCATGTATGAGGCGTCGGAGGCAATCGATGCCGCAGTGCCGGCGAGTGCGACGATGAAGGTGATCCACTTCGGTGAGGCACCGGCGATCGTGCCGCGCAGCATTGCCGGGATCAGTCCGGACTGCTCTGCCACGGCGACACCGATGAGCACGATGAGGACGAGGCCCAGCGGTGGGAACGTGACGAAGTTGTTCGTGGCTCCCGCGACGATCTCGCGTAGGGACTCTGTGCTGAAGAGGTTGGTCACCGTCACCGTCTCTTCGGTGGCCGGGTTGACTGCCTGCAGACCGGTGGCGGAGAAGATCGCCGAGAGCGCCATGACCACTACGGCCAGGGACAGGAACAGCCAGAAGGGGTGCGGCAGCTTGTTTCCGGCCTTCTCGATGACGACCAGCAGACGCATCAGCCAGCTGAGCTCGGCCGGCTTCTTCGGTTTCGTGTCGTTGACAGCGGCATTGCGCGACATCGATGCTCCTCGGTGACTCGTCGAAAAGGGTGTGCAGGTGATCCGGATTAAGCCGCCCACCTCGGCGGTCGATCATGATCATTGTGTGGCAGGGACCACTGTGTGCAAGTTCTCAGTGTTATGGACAACGCCGATTGCGGCGAGGCAATCTCATATCCTGGATCGACTGCAGCATTCGCCGAGGTGGTCGAGGAGCATCCGTACGCCCGGTACTGAGAAACGGGGACAGAAAGAATGCCGACCACACGAACGTGTGATCGGCATTCTCAGTATGCTGCGGTACTTAGCTCAGCGCTCGAGGTTTCCTTGGATGAAGGCTTCGACTGCGTCATGGGCTGCGTCGTCGCCCTTCTGCTCAGGGGGTGACTTCATGAAATACGACGATGCGGAGATGAGGGCACCGCCGACACCGCGGTCGAGGCCGATCTTCGCCGCACGGACGGCATCGATGATGACTCCGGCCGAGTTCGGCGAGTCCCAGACCTCGAGCTTGTACTCAAGAGACACGGGGGCATCGCCGAAGTTGCGGCCCTCGAGGCGGACGAAGGCCCATTTGCGGTCGTCGAGCCACTCAATGTAGTCACTGGGGCCGATGTGGACATTGCGAGGTTCGAGCTCGGCCGAGGTGTTCGAGGTTACGGCCTGAGTCTTCGAGATCTTCTTCGATTCGAGGCGCTTGCGCTCGAGCATGTTCTTGAAGTCCATGTTGCCGCCGACATTGAGCTGGTAGGTGCGGTCGAGGACGACGCCGCGGTCTTCGAACAGTTTGGCCATCACACGGTGGGTGATGGTCGCACCGATCTGGCTCTTGATGTCGTCACCGACGATGGGCACACCGGCGGCGCGGAACTTCTCGTCCCACTCCTTGGTGCCGGCGATGAAGACCGGGAGGGCATTGACGAAGGCGACCTTCGCGTCGATGGCGGCCTGTGCGTAGAACTCCACGGCCTCCTGCGAACCCACGGGCAGGTAGCAGACGAGGACGTCGGCGCGCGCATCACGCAGAGCCTGAGCGACGTCGACGGGTTCGACGTCTGATTCGACGATGGTCTCGCGGTAGTACTCGCCGAGTCCGTCCAGAGTCGGTCCGCGCTGCACCTGGACCCCGGTCGAGGGGACGTCGGCGATTTTGATCGTGTTGTTCTCACTGGCGACGATCGCCTCGGCGATATCGGCACCGACCTTCTTGTCGTCGACATCGAATGCGGCGACGAATTCGATATCACCGACGTGATAGTCCCCGAATTCCACGTGCATGAGTCCCGGTACTTTACTGCCCGGAGCTGCGTCCCGGTAATACTCAACACCTTGGATCAGGGAAGAGGCGCAGTTGCCCAATCCGGCAATCGCGACTCGAATCGATTTCGTTCCCACGTCTGTGATATCTCCTTTGTCATTTCGGGTCTCCCCGAGCGTCAGGTCTCCCCAACTGGGGCCACCTTGAAATGACCCCGACTATTCATCTTAATGTCCTCGTCAAAACGGCGAGGCCTCTCATCGAAACAGCGGACCTCCTCGTCGAATTCCGAGGCATGCGAGCGCTCGTGCTCTTGGCACGGCCGTTCGCGGTGTGTGTACTCAGCTGACGACGAGCGGCTCCAGAACCAGATCCGGATGGTTCTTCTGCACGCCTTGGAGTCGCCATCTGTCCGAGAAGAGGGCGAGTAGCTCACCGTCGGAACGGTGCAGAACCTCCACCGACCGTTCTCTGGCCAAGGTCGGCACACATTCCGGTGTGGTGCGACGGGCCAGGGAGAAGTTGAGGCGCTCAAGTGAGCAGGGTGCGTGGAACTCGTTGTTCATCCGGTCTTCGGCAACCTCGAACTGCATCGGTCCCACGGCGCCGAGGACAGGAGCCTGGTCACCGCGCAGGTCTGAGCGCAGCACCTGAATGACACCCTCGTGATCGAGCTGTTCGATGCCGCGGCGGAACTGCTTGTACTTCGAGGAGTCCTTGGCCCTGATCACCATGAAGTGCTCGGGTGAGAAGGTCGGAATGCCGGGGAATTCGACCTTCTTGTCCAAGTACAGCGAATCGCCCACGCGCAGTGCGCTGGCGTTGACCAAACCGACGACGTCGCCCGGGAAGGCTTCGTCGACGACATCACGGTCACGGCCGAAGACCTGCTGCGCGTACTTCGTGGCGAAGGGTTTCCCGGTCGCGGCGTGGGTGAGCACGGAACCGCGTTCGAAGACGCCCGAGCAGACGCGGATGTAGGCCAGGCGGTCACGGTGGTTGGAGTCCATACCGGCCTGGACCTTGAAGACGAATCCGGAGAACGGGTCGGCCACGTCGCGGGGCTCATCGTCCTTGTCCAGACGTGCCTCTGCAGCAGGTGCCAGGTCGACGAGCATATCGAGGAGTTTGTGAATGCCGAAGTTGAGCACGGCGGAGGCGAACATCACCGGGGTCGATTTGCCGGCGAGGAATGTCTCCTGGTCGTGGTTCTGATCTTCCATGTCGAGGAGATCGGATTCGTCGGCGGCGGTCTGCCAGGCATCGCCTTCGAGCTCGATGGCCTTGTCCGCCGAATAGGTCTCTTCTCCGGCGATGTTGGCACCGGCATCGGTGCGGTCGTACTTCGTGTAGTCGCCGGTGAGTCGGTCGAGGACTCCCCTGAAGTCACCGGACTGTCCGACCGGCCAGGTCAGCGGAGTAGGCAGCAGGCCGGTGCGTTCCTGAACCTCGTCCATGAGCTCCAGAGCGTCGAGACCGGCACGGTCCCATTTGTTGATCACGGTGATGATCGGGATGCCCCGGTGGGCACAGACTTCGAAGAGCTTCATGGTCTGGGCCTCGAGGCCCTTGGCCGCATCGATGAGCATCACTGCGCAGTCGACGGCAGAGAGCACACGGTAGGTGTCCTCGGAGAAGTCAGCGTGTCCCGGGGTGTCGACGAGGTTGAAGACCGCGTCCCGGTACTCGAACTGCAGTGCCGCCGAGGAGATCGAGATTCCGCGGTCCTGCTCCATCTTCATCCAGTCGGAGACGGTGGCGCGGCGACCGGCCTTGCCGTGGGTGGCGCCGGCCTTGCCGATGGCTCGCGCATGCAGGGCGAGCGCCTCGGTGGTCGTCGATTTACCCGCGTCGGGGTGCGAAATGACAGCGAACGTCCGGCGGCGGTCCGCCTGGGTTCGAATGTCCTTGTCAGAATACTGGCCAGAAGTCACCAAAATATCTTATCCCTCTTCTGTCCCCGACCGGGTGTCCGGTCAGTCACAGTTGTCTTTGAACGCCTGTCGGGGAGCTTTGCGTCCGTATCTCCGACGGTGTCGCTGGCAGACCCAGCGTCGCTGGCAGGCCCAGTGTTGCAGTGGGCGCCAGCCAGTCGTCCAGCGTCCTGTCGGATTCCACGTTTATGCTGGATGGCGATGAACGAGGAATTTGTTGAATACGCCGGACGCTCTGAACCGAAGGAACGCCTGCTCAAGGCCCTGCCGCTGATTCTCGCAGCGATCCTCGGCATCCCCTTCCTCGTGTATGCGATCAAGTTCTCCCTCGAGATCGGGCAGGTCACCAGCTACCTCTTCGATCTTGGGACCTCCGGGTTGGAGGCCTTCAGCATGGTGATGCTCAGTCTCTCCGGTGCGTTCTGTCTCGTCTTCTATCTCGTGTTCCTCTTCTTCGGCACCCGCAGGCGCACCTGGAAGTGGCGCATCTGGTGGGCCGTCGCGGCTTTCCTCGCCGCGGCGATCCTCCCGATCTGGTGGCTCTTCGCCGGCTACTTCACCTCCGCTCCCGCCTAGCCTCACAATTGTGCGAGGGCCTTTGCGATCCTCTTCTCCGACACCGGGTGGGCCGTTCCCAGCGAGTTCGCGTAGAGGCTGACGCGCAGCTCCTCGAGCATGATGATCACGTCCCGCCACTCACTGGGCACCGAGACGACAACCTTCGACCAGTCTGCCTTGGACAGTTCGGGGAATCTGTTGCCGACCTTCTTCATCACGGAGTCGGTGCTGCCGCTGACGCGGTCCATGAGCTGCTTGTCACGCATCGGCGAGTTCTGCATTCCGTCGATGCGGACCACCTCTGCCTGCACCCACCTCGGCAGCTCGCGAACCATCTGCCCGGACATCGCGGCAACCGACGCACCCGTGACTCGCGATCCGCGCCATGCCTGCACATCGGCGAGGTTGGACAGGATCGCCAGGGACGAAGCCTTCGATACGAGTTTGTCGAGTTCGGTGGCCGAGCGCAGTGCCTTCATCAGGTGAGGCAGGAGGCTCGCGCACATGTCGGTCAGTGCCGCGTGCACCTTCGTCTCGAGCGAACCGAACTCTGCGGCATCGGCCACCCAACCGGTCTCTGCTGCCCCCAGTTCGGCTTCGACGACACTGCGGATTCCTGCTCTGACCAGGGCATGCAGCATCTCGTCCGAGGTCTTCTGGTGGCCGGCGAGGACCAGCTTCTCATCGGTAGTGAGTCCGTCTCGCAGGTATTTCAGCGCCTCGTTCGTGCGCAGGCTCAGCAGTGTGATGAGTCCTTCGCGTGAGGACAGTCGCGCCTGTGCCGCGGTGTCGAAGGCGACGAGGTCGACACTGGTTCCGCGGTCCACGAGCCCGGGTACAGCGCCGACTTCCGCCTCATCTGGATTGGTCAGTGCGCCGAAGGACCATGAGGTCATGCCGGTCTGCGCAGTGAACGAAACCTGCTGTGCCCGAGCTTTGCGCACCTGGGGTTTCGCGGTCTTCGTCAGTTTCTTCAGGTCTTCCCCGATGCCCACGGTGGTGGTGCCGTCGATGACGCGGAAGCGGATCCGCAGGTGAGGTGGGATGCGGCCGAGGTCGAAGTCCTCGGCGGTCACTGTGATCGGCACCAGGTCGTTCAGGCCTCCTCCGCCGGCGCGTTCGCTCAGCTGAGCGGCGAGCACTTCGGGCAGAGCCCCGCGATAGGGGGTGAGGACTGGAAGGATGTCGCGGGCGACGTCCGGTGCGGGCACGAAGTAGCGGCGTTTGTTCTTCGGCAGCGAGCGAATGTAGGCGGCGACGAGTTCTTCCCGCAGTCCCGGGACCTGCCAGGAGAATTCGTCGGAGTCCACCAGGGGCACGGCTGCCGCGGGCAGTTCGACGGTCACTCCGTCCTCGGTGCTGCCGGGTTCGAAGGAGTAGCGCAGCTTGGCCGTGGACCCGTCGACGAGTTCCCATTCCATCGGGAAGTCGTCGGCCACCGAGGCGGTCAGTTCCTCACTGTCGTCGCTGAGCAGGATCGAGGTGGACAGATCCAGGATGTGCGAGTCACGACGTTTCTGCTTCTTCCACCAAGCACGGAAATCCGCCGCCGAGGTGATTGTGGCCGGAATCCGCTCATCGTAGAACTCGAAGAGGGCATCGTCCTGGTCAAGGACCCTGCGGTTGCGTGTGCGTGAGGCGAGCGCCTCCGCCTCGTCGATGACGGCAGCGTTGGTTTCGAGGAATCCGAAGCGTTCGTGCCAGTCACCTTCGATGAGGCCCTTGCGGATGAACATGTCACGCGCGGCCTCCCGGTCGAAGGTGCCGTATCCGACGCGACGGTCGGAGACGAGGGTGACGCCGTAGAGGGAGATCTTCTCGTAGACCATCGACCCGCCGGCCTTCTTCGACCAGTGCGGATCCGAATACTGTCTGGTCACCAGGTCACCGGCGGCTTCGACGACCCAGTCGGGTTCGATCGCTGAGACCGTGCGCGCCCACAGTCGTGAGGTTTCGACGAGTTCGGCGGCCATGACGAAATCGGGTTTCTTCTTGAACAGGCCTGACCCGGGGAAGATCGCGAAGCGCGTGCCGCGGGCTCCCTGATAGTCCTTGTTGCGCTCGGACCGGGAGCCGATCATCGACAGCAGTCCCGTCAGCAGCGCCCGATGGATGGCCGCGGCATGCGGGTCGAGGCGGGCACTGGCGGCGCTCTGCCCGGAGTCGTTCGCCCCGTCAGATCCGCTGCTCTTCTTCGCACTGCGTTTCTGCGCGCTGAGTTCGGCGAAGCCGATCTTGCCGTTGGCGCTCTTCGCTCCGGTCGTCGCTGCGGCAGCGTTCGACCCGGCAGCGTTCGACACGGCCCCCTTCGCCCCCTTCGCGTTCGACGCAGCCCCAGGCCCCACCTCGGCGGCCGATGTTTGCACTGGACGCCACACGGATTTGTTGACGCGGATGCCGGCCGATCCCGACAGGGAGCGCAGCTGGCCGACGAGGTCCTGCCATTCGCGGATGCGCACGAAGTTGAGGAATTCGGCCTTGCACTGGCGCCGGAATTTCGAGCTGGTCAGCGCCGACTGCTGGTCATCCAGGTAGTTCCACAGATTGAGGTAGGACAGGAAGTCGCTGCCCGGGTGAGTGAAGCGAGCGTGCTTCTCATCGGCGGCGGCACGGACCTCGGTAGGGCGTTCGCGGGGGTCCTGGATGGACAGGGCCGCGACGATGATGGTGACCTCTCCCCCGCATCCCGCCTCGGCGCCGGCGATGACCATGCGCGCCAGGCGCGGATCGATCGGGAGCAGGGACAGCTGCCTGCCCGTCGGGGTGACCGTGATCGTTCCCGCCTTATCGCTGGTCAGAGCGCCCAGCTCGGCGAGCATGGTGCGCCCGTCACGGACGGCCTTGGCCTCCGGCGGGGTGAGGAACGGGAAATCGAGGATCTCTTTGTCGCTGGCCGCGAATCCGAGGTCGGTCATCTGCAGGATGACGCTGGCCAGGTTCGTGCGCAGGATCTCCGGGTCGGTGAATTCGGGGCGTGAGTCGAAGTCTGTTTCCGAGTACAGGCGGATGCAGATGCCGTCGCTGGTGCGTCCCGACCGGCCCTTGCGCTGGTTCGCACTCGCCTGGGAGATGCGTTCGATCGGCAGGCGTTGGACGCGGGTGCGGTTGGAGTACCGGGAGATGCGGGCGGTGCCGACGTCGATGACGTATTTGATGCCGGGGACGGTCAGTGAGGTTTCGGCGACGTTCGTGGCCAGGACCAGGCGCGGGCGCGAATGCGGTTTGAAGACCTTTTGCTGTTCACCGGCGGAGAGCCGGGCGAAGAGCGGTACGACTTCCCAATTGCTCAGGCGCGGCCGTTTGCGCAGGTGAGCTTCGAGTGCTTCGGCGGTGTCGCGGATTTCGCGTTCCCCAGAGAGGAAGACGAGGATGTCGCCGGGTGCTTCGGTGCTGAGTTCGTCGAAGGCGGCGATGATGCCCTCGGTCTGCTCTTCGGGCCCCGTTTCGTAGCTTCCCGACTCCCCCGGGCCATCGACGTCGTCGTCTTCGTCATCGTCGACGAGTGGACGGTAGCGGACCTCGACCGGATAGGTGCGGCCTGCGACCTCGATGATCGGGGCGTCGTCGAAGTGCGCGGCGAAGGACTGCGGGTCGATTGTCGCCGAGGTGATGATGACCTTGAGTTCGGGCCGCTTCCCCATCACTTCTTTGAGGTAGCCGAGCAGGAAGTCGATGTTGAGGCTGCGTTCGTGGGCCTCGTCGATGATGATGACTTCGTAGTCGCGCAGCAGTTTGTCGCGGGAGAGTTCGGAGAGCAGGATGCCGTCGGTCATGACCTTGACCCGGGTTGAGTCCGCGACCTGAGCGGTGAAGCGCACCTGGTAGCCGATGGTCCCGCCCAGGTCCTCGCCTAGTTCGTCGGCGATGCGCTCGGCCACGGTCCTGGCCGCGATGCGCCGAGGCTGGGTGTGCCCGATGAGTCCGTTGACTCCCAGCCCCAGTTCGAGGCAGATCTTGGGCAGCTGGGTTGTCTTGCCTGAGCCGGTCTCACCGGCGACGATGACGACCTGGTTGTCGCGGATGGCCTCGGCTATCTCGTCCTTGGCGGCACTGACCGGCAGGTTCTCCGGGTAGGTGACGTCCACAGACTGTGACCGGCGAGCCTCCGTCAACCGTGCCCGACGCTCACGATGTCCTGCCCCGGTGTTCTTGTGCCGCTGGTTCCTGCGCCGAGGTGATCGCTTCCCCGACTGCGTACCCTTGGGTGAGGGCTGCAAGTCAGAGCGCGAGGACGGCGCGTCCGGGCGCGACGATTTCGTGTCCTTGCTCGGAGCCGACGGTTCGGTGCGCGGGGTGGAGGATGCTGAGTTCTCATGTGCCATTTCAGTCCCAGCTTATCGTCTGCCCCGCCGAGGTGGGCGCCTCCCATGGATCCACCCGCCCAGTCCCATGGACGGACTCAGGTGTTGTTCGCCAACGACCGCAGTTTGGCGAGGTAGGCATCCCAGTCCTGGTCCTCCGGCATATTCGAATTGCGGGGGTTCAACCCAGCCTGTCCGTCAATGCTCTCGCGGACGATGTCGACCTGGCCCAGATGCCGCGCGAGGTCCACGATGACGTGGACCATGATCTGCTTGAGAGACACCGCAGCTCTCTCAGCGGGCCAATGAGGAACCGTGCCCTGCGCATCGAGTGCGTGCGTGTCGATGGTCTCATCGGCGAAGGCCCACACACGTGTGTAGAAGTCGATGACGGAGCCTGCCGTCTCGCTCTCAGTGGCGTACCAGTCGGCCTGCGGGTCGGTCTCGAACTGCTCAGGCGTGATGGCCTCACCAGGATTCGGCCAGGGCCTGCCGAAGGTGTCGCCGAAGTACCCGATCTCCGTGTTCGCCATATGTTTGACGACACCGGCGAGGTTGAGCCCCGTGGCCGTGTGCGGCAGCCGCAGGTCGCGTTCGCTGAGTCCTTCGAGCTTCCACAGCAGATCGTTGCGGCATGCCTGCAGGTGGTTTTTGAGGATCGTCTTCATCGCATCATCGCGGGCCATGCTTCAAGTCTGCCGCACCCGAGGGAAGAAGGACAGACTTCTTCCCCCAGGTGCAGCAGATGCAGCAGGTACGGCTAGAGACCGATCATCCGCCCCAGAGCGGTGCCAGGCTCGAGTAGAGCTGCTGGACGCCGAGGACGATGAACAGCAGCGCTGTGATGGCCAGCGCAATATTGGTGTGCAGTTTGTTCGCCCACTTCTTCGGGATCTTCTTGCCGTTGAGGAGACCGAGAAGCGTGATCGCCAGGAACGGCATGAACAGCGATCCGAGCACGCCGTAGGCCAGGATCAGACCGATCGGCTTACCCAGGAGGAAGAGCAGCATCGGTGGGAAGGTCAGCCACAGCACGTAGGCTTTGAAGTACTTTCCACCGGTCAGGGTGTCGGGGTGACCGGCCGGCTTCTTGCGCATGTGTCCCCAGAAGTCAGCGAACATCAGCGATACACCGTTCCAGACTCCGATGATCGAGGAGAAGGACGCGGCCCAGAAACCGACGAGGAAGCCGATTCCGACCACATCACCGTACTTGGCTTTGAGCACATCGGAGAGTTCGATGAGTCCCTTGTCATCGGCAGAGATGGCGACACCGGCTGCGCGGACGACTTCGGCACCGACGACGAGCATGGCGATGACGAAGATTCCTGTCAGCACGTAGGCCATGGAGTTGTCGATGCGCATCACGCGCATCCACTTCGGTGTGTGCCAGCCCTTCTCACGCAGCCAGTACCCGTAGGCGGCGAGAGTGATCGTGCCGCCGACACCGCCGGCCAGAGCCAAAGTGTAGATGACACCGCCTTCCGGGATCAGCGGGATGAGTCCGGTGAGCATGTCCGGGATGTTGGGAACGGCGATGATGGCCAAACCGACGACGGTGACGAACATGATTCCGACGAGGGCGGCGGTGATCTTCTCAAAGACGGAATATCGTCCGAACCACACCATGGCAAAGCCCGCGAGTCCCATGATGATCGCCCACACGGTGAGGTTGACTCCGGGGAACAGCGCGGCCAGGGGCAGTGCGGCAGAACTCATCGCGGTGGCTCCGTAGACGAATCCCCAGATGATGATGTAGGGCCCGAAGTACCAGGTCGTCCACCGCCCCAGCGACGTCCAGCCTTCGAAGATCGTCTTTCCTGTGGCCAAGGTGAATCGGCCGGCGCCCTCGACGAGGACGATCTTGAGGATCACACCGACGATCACCGCCCACAGCAGTCCGTATCCGAACTGGCTGCCTGCCACCAGGGTCGCCACCATATCTGCGGCACCCACACCGGTAGCGGCAACGACCAGTCCGGGACCGATCACCTTCCATTTGGCGGGTCCTTGGGCTTCGGCCACGCCGGTATTCGCTGCCGGATCGAATCCGTCGCCGGAACCGTCGCCGGGTCCGGAACCGTCACCGGGTCCGGAGTTCAGGGGTCTGTCGTCACTGTCAGTCATGTCGGGTCTACACCTTCGTCATCGGCTGTCACTGCTGCCACCACCGACATCGAACTCACCGTTGCGCTCATTTCGCACTACCGGCGACCTCGCGGCGGAAGCGAACTTCAGCGGAAATCGTCGTACCTTGACATGGTATTCGACGACAACGGCTATCCTCGATACGTGACCCCCGATGACCCACGCAGCAGGATCGCCCGACGGATGTTTCCCGACGGCGAGGACCCTGATCCGCGATTCACCCTCGCCAACGAACGCACATTCCTGTCGTGGATTCGCACGGCTCTGGCATTCATCGGCGGTGGCATCGCGGTCGAAGCCTTCACCTCGGAGATCTTCACCTCCGGGCTGCGGGCGACGCTGTCCATCGTCCTCATGGTCATCGGATTCATCCTGGCCGCCGGTGCGGCATTCAGGTGGCACCGCATCGAATCGGCCATGCGCCACAAGACTTCGCTGCCGCTGCCGCTCATCATTCCCATCGTCTCCCTTGCCTCCGCACTCGGCGCCGGCCTCCTCGTTCTGGTCTTCGCCGGAGTCCTGTGACCACGCCGAGTCCCAGACGGCCACAGCCCCACGCCGATCCGGGGCTGCAGCCGGAGAGGACGACCCAGTCATGGCTGCGCACCAGTCTGACGATGACGGTCGTCAGCCTCCTGTTCGTCCGCTGGATCAACGTGTTCGAAGGGCTGTCCATCGTCATCTTCGTCATCTGCATAGGTTTGGCGATCGCCGCCATCGCCATGCAGGTCAGGCGCTACCGCCTCGGATCGGTATCGATTCGGGCTGAACGGGGACGGCCGACCCCATGGGCGGTTCTCTTCCTCAGCAGCTCGGTCTGCCTCATCGCCGCTCTCGGAATCGCCTCGGTCATCAAGATCTCCCTCGAATGACGTTCCTCGTTGTGAGACCGGCCTCCGGTTCAAATGCGGCGTTGCCTAAACTGGACCTCATGAAGGACGCACGTGAAGTTTCAACCGCACCGCTTGTCGCCGTCGGTCTCGTCGGCGGGTACCTGACCGCCCGCGAGACCGGGATCCGCCCCCTCGGCGGAGTCGTGCTCGCCGCCGCCGGTGCCTACGCGGCCCGCACATGGTTCACCAAGCAGGGCTGGCCCATCGGCACGGCGCTGACCTTGGGCTACCTCGGCGGGTTCGGGGCCTCTCATCCGCTGGCGAAGAAGATCGGTGCGTGGCCCGCGGTGCTCAGCGTCGCTGCCGTCACAGCGACGGCTGCCTATGTGGCCGTCGACTCCGCCGAAGCTGCCTGAACCGGAAAGCGAGGACCACAGGTAGCCCATGCTGGCTGTTTTCGAAGGCTTCGCCGTCATCGCAGGAGTCATCCTGGTCGGTTTCGTGCTGGGCAGATCCGAGGTTCTGGGGCCCAACGGACAGCAGGTCATCGCGAAGCTCGTCTTCTACGCCGGTACACCAACCCTGCTCTACGTCACGGTCGCCGACACCGATCTGGGGCTGATCTTCAACACTGCTCTCCTGGCCACAGGAGGGTCCGCACTCATCGTGGGTGTGCTGCTGTTCGTCCTCACCCGATACATCCGAAAACGCAGCACCGGCGAGGCGATGTTCTCGGCCTGGGCCGTCAGCTACGTCAACATCGGCAACCTCGGCATCCCGATTGCGGCCTACGTCCTCCACGACATCGGATATGTCGCTCCCGTGCTGCTGTTCCAGCTGCTCATCCTCGCACCCATCGGCATGGCCGTCCTCGACGCCGCGGGAAAGAAGAAGCACAATCAGCGCTGGTACTCAGGCGTCCTCCAGATACTCAAGAATCCCATCGTCCTCGGCGCCGCCGCGGGGGTGGCCGCCTCGGCCACCGGCTTCGAACTCCCCCGCTTCATCTTCGAGCCCATCGACATGATCGGAGCCACTGCGGTCCCGGGCGCACTGTTGGCCTTCGGCATCTCGCTCAAGGACGGCTGGGGGCTGCCGGCACCGGGTACCAGGAAGCAGTTGACCTACATCACGGTCGCCAAGCAGGTCATCCAGCCGGTGCTGGCCTGGGTCATCGGCGGTCCCCTGCTCGGGTACTCGGGCATCGCGCTCTTCGCCATCGTCGTCACCTCGGCCCTGCCGACAGCTCAGAACGTCTACATCTATTCCATGCAGTACCGACAGTCCGAGGCACTCATGCGTGATGCGGTCTTCATCACCACGGTGCTGGCCGTGCCGACCCTGGTCATCATCGCAGCCCTGCTGGGCTGACGTTCCGTCCCGGCCTCCTCGGTGATCTGGGGGTCTGTGGCGTGTCGGAGCCCGCTTGCCCACTCGGGTCAATGACAATGGGAACGTGGCTGGAGACAAGAAGAACGAGACCGAAGACCTCCTGAGCAGGCGGATGAGTTCAGGATCCAGTAGTGCTGCCGAAAAGCAGTCGGAGCCTCCGCTGGAGGCCGCGAATGATCCTTCGACCGACACCGAGGCGTTCGACCCCATCAGGGAACCGATCGCCAAGGACGAGCCCAAGCCTTCGACCGGACCGGTGCGCGTTGCGCCCGCTCACTCGTCGAACCCTGCCGAGACCGCCAGGACCCGTGAGGTTCCCGCAAACGCGCGCACCGCGGTGATGAGCGAAGCCGATTGGGCAGCAGTGACTCACGCCGCGACATCGACCGAACCTCATGACCCCGAGGTGCCCGAGCGACGCCGCAGCGTCCTCGATATCATCGGCACCATCTGGATCACCCTGGCCACACCGTTCATCCTGTTGGCCCTGGCCGTGCGGTTCGTGGCCTCAGGCCTGTTCCTCAAGTTCGAGTACTTCCGTCCCGGGTTCCCGGCCGACCAGTTCGGCTTCAGCGCCGCCGACCGAGAGCACTACGGCACCTACGTCATCGACTACCTGGCCAACCTCGACTCCCGGCGTTACCTCGCCGACGTCATCATGCCCAACGGCGAGCCGATCTTCATCTCCGACGAGCTCAACCACATGGCCGACGTCAAGGGTCTCATCTCACTGCTGTACCTGATTGCCCTCATCGGCCTCACCGGTGCCGTGCTCTTCGGCCTCTACATGTCACGCAGGCACGGGATGGGCATCCACGTCGGACTGCGCCTGGGTGCCATCATCAGCGTCGTCGTCATGGCCGCCGCGGCAGTGCTCGCGTTCCTCGGCTGGGATACGTTCTTCCGCGGATTCCACAAGATCTTCTTCTCCGACGGAACCTGGGAGTTCTACAGCGATGACTCCCTCATCCGTCTGTTCCCACCGCAGTTCTGGGTCGACTCGGGCATCGCCGGAGGCGGACTCTTCGTCCTCCTTGCCATCGTCCTCTTCTGGCTCAGCTTCGCAGGTCACAAGAAGCGCCGCGCGCTGAAGAAGGCTCGCCGAGAAGCCTGAGCACCACGGGCCTCATGCCCAACGTGGGCTTCATGCCCAATACGGGTCTCATACCCAAGTGAATGCTGCGGACTCTGTCCGCTCCACGGTTGTCGGCCGGGTGGTCTTTCCCCTTCCACCCGGCCGCAGTATTTCTCACATCTGTGACTCGGCCCCCGGCCGCGTCGAAATATCCCCGGCCGCGGCGAACCTCAATCGTCGACGGCATCGCGGCCGCGGCGCACGATGATCGGGTCGGGCTCGTAGACGACCGAGGTGTCCTTGTCCTCGTAGTCGAACTGGTTGAGGAAGTAGCGCAGCGCATTGAGTCGTGCCCGCTTCTTGTCATTGCTCTTGATGGTGATCCAGGGAGCGTGATCGGTGTCCGTGCGGCGGAACATCTCTTCCTTCGCCGCGGTGTAGTCGTCCCAGCGATCCAGAGATTCCAGATCCATGGGAGACAGCTTCCACTGTCGCACCGGATCGATCTGGCGGATGGCGAATCGTGTCCGCTGTTCGCGCTGTGTCACGGAGAACCAGAACTTGGTGACGTGGATGCCGGAGTCGATGAGCATCTTCTCAAACACCGGGGCCTGACCCATGAAGGTCTCGTACTCGTAGTCGGTGCAGAAATTCATCACGCGTTCGACATTGGCCCGGTTGTACCAGGAGCGGTCGAACATGACGAACTCGCCGCTGGTCGGCAGGTGGCTGATGTAGCGCTGGAAGTACCACTGCCCGGCTTCCTTGTCTGAGGGTTTGTTCAGTGCCACGACACGTGCCGCACGGGGGTTGAGGTGTTCGGTGAACCGTTTGATCGTGCCACCCTTGCCGGCGGCGTCACGGCCTTCGAAGACGATAACGTGCTTCCGGTCGGTGTCCTGCCCCCAGTACTGGAACTTCAGCAGCTCCACCTGCAGCTGGTACTTCTCGAGCTCGTATTCCTCCCGGTCCATGAGCTCCGGGTAGGGGTAGCCTTCACGCCAGGTCTCAACCGCACGGCCCATCGGGTCGATGAGGTGCGGGTCCGTGGTGTGTGAGTCCTCGACCGTGTAGCCTTCGATTCGCAGCTTGTCGATGTATTCGCGCAGATTCTCATTGAGCAGGTTGTTCACGGGCGCTCCTTCTCATCGACAGCTTTCGTCTTCTTCAGCGGCTTGGCCTCGTCATGTCGCGGTCGTCACCAGTCTTCAGGCACAGTACTGAGCAAAGATGAACATCAGGTTATCCGATCAATGTCCTGTTTCGGAATGATTCCCAGGCTGAGCAGGGGTGCGATCGCGACGAAGGCGAAGGACAGCGGATAGCCGAAGATCGTGATGAGTGCACCGAATCCCGGGCCCATGAGCGCGGACATGACGAACTGTCCCGTGTTCTGCGTACCCATGGCCTTGCCCGACCAATGGGGGCCGGCCGCCTCGGCGAGCGAGGCGAAGGCCAGTCCGTTGTCGGCCACCGAGATCGCAGACGCCAGGATGAACACCACTGTGGCTACGATCGGCATCGGCGTCAGCGACGTCAGCGCGATCGCCGCCACGAAGACGACCGCTGCGATCGCCACGACCCGCATCAGCCCGACCCTGGAGCCGAGTCGATCGGAGAGGCCGCCGACGATGAGGCGCCCGATCGCTCCCACGATCTGCGAGGCCGCGACGATGCCGCCGGCGATGCCGACGCTGATGTGCTGGTTCGCGATGAGCCAGATGAGGCCGTAGGTGGAGAACGCAAACTGTGGGATCACCAGCAGCGCGGAGACCGCGTGGATCCGCCACAGGAACGAATCCATCCGGTAGGGGTTGTCTGTCGCCGGTGATGCCGTCGACTCTCCTCTCGCCGAGGTGGGGCCCGGCTGTCCAGCATCGGTGGACGTGACTACGGGGCTGGGAACCGCCTCGGCGCGGGGAGGATCTTTGACGAGTCCGAAGCAGATGACGGCCATGACACCGGTGACGATGACGACGAACCACAGGTAGGCGCTGAACCCGCCTGAGGCGGCGATGGGTGGGACGGTCACTGCCGCAACGCTCGTGCCCAGGGGCTGCGACATCTGTCTGATGCCCATGGCCAGACCGCGACGGTGGCGGGGGAACCACCCCATGACCACGCGCCCGCTGGCCGAGTTCACGGAGGCTGCGGCAGCGCCGGAGGCAGCGATAATGAGAACCATCCATACCGGTGAGCCGACCAGGGCGACGGCGATTCCAGAGGCCAGAGCGGTCAGGGCGATGCCCAGGGTCATGGCCAGGCGTTCGCCGAATCTGTCGGCGAAGGCACCCCAGGCGATGAGGGTGAGGATGAGGCCGAAGCTCGGGGCCGCGGCGACGGTGCCGGCCTGAGTCAGCGTATAGCCGAGATCCGTGTGCATGTACGGGATCAGGAAGGCCGGACCTGTGATCGCGATGGTGGCTGCCATCTGGGAGAGGACTCCGACGACGAGGATCACCCAGGCCTGTCTGCTGGGCGGATTCTCGGTCATGGGTTTGAGACTAGCCGTCTCACAATCGGGGTGTCGGTGTGTCTCAGATCGCGGCGTCGGCGAGGCCGCCGTGTCACGGATCGCGGCGGGCCCAGGTACGCTATAAAGTGAGTGCTGGCGCTGTGAATGCAGTGTCTGCACAACGGGCGAAGGCCCGCATATCCCCCTATAGCCCAATCGGCAGAGGCAGTCGACTTAAAATCGATCAAGTGTGGGTTCGAGTCCCACTGGGGGGACTTTTTCTTCCCGCCGTTCTCCTCCTCCTGCGTACAATCGGAGCATCTGCCGAAGGCAATCAAAGGAGATTCATCGCCATGGCTGAAATCGCGCTCTTCCATCACATCCAGGGGCTCACCGACGGAGTCGCCGCATTCGCAGAGGAACTGAGGTCCTCCGGGCACACAGTGCACGCTCCCGACATGTTCGAAGGCCACACATTCGCGTCCATCGAAGAAGGCTTCGCCTACGCCGGAGAGGTCGGATTCGACACAATTCGCCAGCGTGGCCCCGCCTCACTCCCCACACCAGACGGCGGGTTCGTCTACGCAGGAATCTCCTTCGGAGTTGCCACCGCCCAGAATCTCGCCCAGACCAGCAACGATGCTCGGGGCGCGCTTCTCTTCGATGCCTGCCTCCCAGTCTCCGAATTCGGGTCGGCATGGCCCGCGAGCGTGCCCGTACAGATCCATGGCAGGGAAGATGATGAGTTCTTCCAGGAGGATCTGCCCTCAGCTCGAGAACTCGCTGATTCGACGGCCTCGGCGGAGCTTTTCGTCTACCCGGGCGACGGACACCTCTTCCTCGACTCATCCCTCGACGCCTACGATCCGAAGGCCACGGCGGTTCTCCTCGAGCGGGTGCGTGGGTTCCTCGCCGACATCTGAGAACTGCAGAGGCACAGCGGCGCAGACAAGTTCGCGTCTCTGCTCTGGCCCGGGCAAGATAGTGCCATGACGAAGCTGCTTCTCACTCCACAGGCACCACCCCAGTCAGTCGGCGATCTGGGAAATCCCAACGTCGGCTCCACCCCGGGGCCTGCCGTTCTCTTCTCAGCCTCATCGACCAGTGACGATTCCAGCAACGGCGCAGGCATCGAAGCAACCCCGGCTCCGGACAATGCCTCAGCTCTGAACAACCGCCCGATCGCCTACCGCGAGCCCGGCGGCGATTGGCACGAGCTCGGTTACGAAGCCTCCGACCACTGGGAGGGCCTGACCCCCGAGCTGCGTGATCGCCTCATCGCTGATCGAACGGCGCAGGTGAGCCGTGAGGACTATTCCGCCACCACCAAGGGTGCCAGCGCATCAATGATCACAAGCAATTGGACCTACTCCGGTTCCCCTCGCACCTATCGTGTCGCGGGCGAGCTGCGTGAACTCGCCGAGGTGCTCGCGGAGATCGGTCGCTGACCCTGGCTTCGTCCCCTCTGATCGCTGTCCCCGCATAGGAGTAGTATTCACGGCAACCGCAGTGTTGCGCTCACTCGCCGCCGCGGCTCCGTGACTACAGTCCACAGATGGGCAGGTCTATGACGGGACCATCGATGACCACCGCAGGCATCACACGACGAACCCTTCTAGTTGCCGGCACCGCCTCGGCATCGCTTGGTCTAGCCGGGTGCGCATCTGGGGCGGGAGGAAGCGAGCCGGGGAAATCCTCGACGACCTCAGCAGAGACCGGAACACAGCAGCATGCCCAGCCTCTGTCGATCGCCCAGACCGACATGCAGAAGCAGGCGACCCTTGATTCGTGCACACGCCTGGACGGGCACCCCACGTTCCACCTCACTTGGGAGGGTGCACCCGCAACCACCTCGGCGCCCGATGGAGCGAATGCGGCCGCACTGCCGACCGGATACGCCTGTACTCTCTTCGCAGCCGCCGATGCCGACGGAGCGCCGCTGGTCGCTCGCAATTTCGATTGGGACCCAGCTCCCGCCTCGGTGGTGGAATCAAAGTTGAACAACGGTCGCTCGACCTTGGCTGTGACCGACCTTCGCTATGTGGGCATCGAGTCCGAATCAGATCTCGGCAACAAGCAGAAAACACAGGACCTGCCACGCTGCGAGGCGTACGCCTTCGATGGAATCAATGATTCCGGGGTCTACATCGGCCTCGCCGCCGACGCATCGGCACGAGCCGAAGTCGTTGACGGCCGCGAATGGCTGGGTGGCCTGGGCGTCCAGAGAATGATCCTCGACCACGCCGACACGGTCAAAGACGCCATCGAGGTATTCGACACCTACAACATCGATTTCGCGGGCGGCCCGGGACTGCACTACCTGCTCGCCGACCGTTCGGGCGCCAAGGCAGTCGTCGAGTTCGATGCCCGCAAACTCGCTGTCATCCGTCCGCCATCGGGCCAGCCATGGATGTGCCTGGAGAATTTCCACATGTCGTCATTCGCCGAAGAAGATCGCATCACGCACTCCCGTTACAGCACCTGTGCGAAGACTCTCGATTCCTCTCGGGGCAAGGTCTCCGTCGACGACACAGTCAATCTACTCAATGATGTCCGGCAACCGCATACCCAATGGCAGAGCGTCTACGGTCTCTCAGCAGGCACTCTTCGAGTCGTCGGCAAGAAGCCACACGACTACCGGCTCAGCGCCTGACACCGACATTTCCTAACGCGCCACACGGCTCCTGTTGTCTGAAATCGCCGCCACGTTCAGCTCCGCCCATCGACGCAGTGCAGCTACGGGCTCCTGCAGGGACCGGCCCAGGTCGGTCAGCTCATACTCCACGCGAGGAGGGACCTCGGCGAAGACCTCTCTGGTCACCAGCCCATCGGCGACCAACGACCGCAGTGTCGAAGTGAGGACCTTCGGTGTGATGCCACCGATCGCCAAACGGATCTCGCTGAAGCGCTTCGGGCCCTCATCAAGGATTCCGATGATGAGGACCGTCCACTTGTCACCGACCCGATCGAGGACGATTCTGGTCGGGCATTCGGGATCGAAGGCATCGCCTTCCCAGGAACTGCTCAATCTCATATCTCAATAGTATCTTTGAGGTACTCGATATTCAAAGGATATCTTTATGGCAGTACCTCACTCCAACGAAAGGACACACCATGAAGATCGCACTGTACGGCGCATCAGGAATGATCGGATCCCGCGTCACCAAGGAAGCCACAGAGCGTGGGCTCGAGATCACCGCCATCACTCGAACCGGTGCTGAGGTGCCAGGAGCTGCGGCAAACCTCAAGGGCGATATGGGCGACGCCGAGTTCGACCGACAGGTCGTCGCCGATCATGACGTCATCGTCTCGACAACCGGCCCCAGCCGCACCGGCGCACCACACGAAGAGTGGCTGCAGGCCCTGGAGACACTGGCTCAGGCCAGCGGAGACAAGCGTGTCTTCGTCGTCGGCGGCGCCGGATCGCTCTTCGTCGGCGACACCATGCTCAAAGACACCGAAGGCTTCCCAGAGGCCTACAAGGCTGAGTCGGAGACCGGCACGAAGGCACTCGACCTCATGCGGGCCGGCGACTACTCCCCCTGGACTCTGATCTCCCCCGCCCCAGAGATCGGCCCCGGTGAGCGCACAGGCACCTACAAAACCGAACTTGAGACGCCTGCCGGCGATTCGATCTCCGCGGAGGACTTTGCGGTGGCCATGGTCGATGAGATCGTCGACGCGAAGCACATCGACGCTCGCTTCACCGTCGCGAACTGAGCGCTGCAGAGCCTCAGCCGCTCTGATCCAGCCCCTCGTGAATGACAAGAACGCCGGGAGTGCAATCGCACTCCCGGCGTTCTTCAGAACTCATCAGGGTTCACACCGGCAATCGCCTGGGGCGAATCCTGCACTCAGGCATCAGGCCTTGGCAGTTTCCTTCTTCGGAGCCGGCTTCGAGTTGGCTGCCTCCACGAAGTTCTTGCGAGGAACATCGAGATCGGCCAGCGGCATGGCGTCGCGGCCGACGATGGCGTTGAGGATCCAGTTGCCGAAGACCTTGACCTTGCGATCCACTGTTGGGATCGCGTAGCCGTGGTAGGCGCGGTGCATCAGCCAAGCGAGGACGCCGCGGGCTTCGAAGTCGCCCATCTGCGAAACGCCCTTGTACAGGCCGAGACCTGCAACGGTGCCGATGGTCTTGTGGAAGTACTGCTTGAACTCGGTCTCTCCGCGCAGTGCGGCAAGAACGTTGGCAGCCAGCACTGGTGCCTGGCGCACGGCGTGCTGAGCGTTGGGCACGCAGTAGCCGCCCACGCCGCCACCGGAGAGGTCAGGCACAGCAGCGTTGTCGCCGGCGGCCCAAGCGCCTTCGACCACACCGTTGTCGCCCTCGACGCGCAGATCGGCGCGCACGGTCACACGACCGCGCTCATCGAGAGGCAGGTCCGAGTCGACGAGGATCGGGTTGGCCTTGACGCCAGCCGACCAGACGATGGTGTCGGCGTCGAATTCTTCGCCGCTGGAGAGCTTGATGTGCTTGTCGGTGCAGTCCTGGAGGAAGGTCTCGAGGTACACGTCGATGCCGCGTTCGCGCATGTGCTCAACGACCCAGCGAGCCTGAGCTTCGCCGACCTCGGGCATGACACGATCGAGTGCCTCGACGAGGACGAAGCGGACATCGGCTTCGGTCAGCGTCTCGTACTGAGCCACTGCGGAGCGGACAACGTCTTCGAGCTCGGTGAGGAGTTCGATGCCAGCGAATCCGCCGCCGACGAAGACGAAGGTCAGCGCCTTGCGACGCTCATCATCGTCTTCCATCAGCGAGGCATCGGCCAAGCGGCTGAGGAGGTGATCGCGAAGTGCGACAGCTTCCTCGATGCGCTTGAGCGCGATGGCGTTCTCCTTGAGGCCTGGGATCGGCAGAGCACGCGCCACCGAACCGGCGGCCATGATGATGTGGTCGTAGTCGAGCTCGAACGCTTCGTCGTTCTCCGGCTCGACGGTGACGAACTTGTCGCCGTGATTGATCGAGGTGACCTTCGCGGTGATGACTTCAGCACCGGAGAGGTTGCGGCGCAGCGGCACGACAGCGTGACGCGGCTCGATGGACCCGGCAGCCACCTCGGGGAGGAACGGCAGGTAGGTCATGTACGGGTTGGGATCGACCACGGTCACTGTGGCTTCGCCACGACCGAGGTTCTTCAACAGATTCTGAGCGGTAACGAGACCAAGGTAGCCGCCACCAACGACGAGGATTCGAGGACGCAATTTTGAGTTTCTGATGAGTGCCATATGCCCATCCTAGGCCTTTGTGAAAACTTTCACTAATTGAATCTCGACGCCCCAGATGAGAGGTTCAGCACCAGGTTCGATCACCGTCTGCGGCGAATGAAAACCACCGCGGAAAGCACGAAGAGGATCACCGCAATGAGGGCGCCAGCGCCCAGAACCGAGTAGCCCAACATGGGTGTCGACTGTGATGAGACGACGTCCTTCGGCGCGACCGCCTTCGGGTTGTTGTCCTCGGCCGGGACTGCGTTTTCGGTCTCGGACGGATCGGATGCCGCGCGTCGGTGCATCGTCACCCAATCGGCAAGGTCGTCGGCCGCGCTGGGCACGGTCTTCGGAACGCCTGACTTCATCGCGGCCTTCGGATCGAGCCGGCCCCAACCGACGATCGGATCCGGTTTGTCCTTTTTGCTCTGCCCCTTATGTCCGGGGACCGGCTTGGCCGTCAAAGTCAGCTTGGCGGTGACTTCATCGGCGCTGAGGTCGGGATCCTCGGCCCGGATCAGCGCTGCCACGCCGGAGACGATGGGTGAGGCAAAGGAACAGCCCTGCCCCTCGGCATAGCCGCCCGAGTAGTAAGGGATCGGAATGTCTTCCGCCGGCCCCATGAGATCCACGGCCGTTCCGGGCGCTGTGGATTCGGATAGGACGCGGTTCTTCTTACCCAGTCCGCCGACTCCGATGACACCGGGCACTGTCGACGGTGACCACGCCTGCGTGGCTCCCTGGGAGGCATTGCCGACACAGGCGATGACGACGACGTCCTTCTTATAGGCATAGGCGAAGGATTCGTCCCAGCTTGAAGGCCAGGCAGGATCGTCCCAACCCAGAGACATGTTGATGACTTTGGCTCCCGAGTCGACGGCCCACCTGATCGCCTTGTCGGCCTGCTCGCGAGTCGAGCCGGATTCCTTCGGCCGCTCAGGTCCCAACCACATCGACGCAGAGAGAATATCGACGTCGGGGGCGACTCCCGTCGGGCCTGCGCCTTTCCCCTGACCGGCGATGACGCCGGCGACGGCGGTGCCGTGATGGATGGTGGTCTTGCCGCCGATGGGTGTCTTGCCGTCTTTGTCGAGTCCGCTGAAGTCCTTGGACTTGCTGACCACGCCTTTGAGGTCCTCATGTTTGGTGTTGACACCTGAATCGATGACGGCGACCTTCACACCTTTGCCCGTGGACTTCTTCCACATGTCATCGATGCCGTACTTCTTGATGTACCACTGCCCGGGTCCGGGTTCGGGTGCAGCAAGCGCCGGCTGAGTCGTGCCCATGACCAGACCCAGCACCAGGGAGCCGACGAGTGCGAGCTTTGCGGTGCGCTTTCCAGCGCGGAGACGCTTGGGAGCCGTCAGTTCCCGCGCGGCGACGGGCTTCACGACTGCGTGCGCGCGAGGTCGAGCGCGGTGCCGTCGAGGATGTCCGTCTCCGAGACCATGATGTCGAGCTCGGCTCCGGCACTCTTGACTGCAGAGTCGATGCGGGCTGCGATGCGGGCGAACAGGAGTCCCCCGGCCGCGATGACGTCGACGCGTCCGGGGTGCATGTACGGCAGTGCGGCACGAGCCTCACGCCCCATGCTCAGCAGTTCATCGGCCTCGGCGTCGATGTCTGCCACACGCAGATGGGTGCCGTGGATGCGTTCACGCTGGTAGCTCTCAAGGTCGAGGATTCCCGCGGTCAGTGTGGTGACGGTGCCTGCAACCCCGATCATCGTCCGCGGCGCAGCGAGGTTGACGATCTCTGCCGCCTTGTCCAGGTTGGCGTCGATGTCGTCGATGGCCGCCTGGATCTGCGCCCGGTCGGGGACGTCGACGGACATGTGTCGTTCGGTCAGGCGCACGGATCCGATGTCCATGCTCACCGCCGAGGTGACGCTTTCGGTGCCGAGGACCAGTTCGGTTGAGCCGCCGCCCAGGTCCATGACGAGGAACGGGCCGCTGTCGGCAGAACGTCCGACGGTGGCGCCGAGGAATGACAGATGGGCCTCTTCATCACCGGTGATGACGTCGGGCACGACGCCGAGGATGCCGAAGATTCCGGCGGAGAATTCATCACGGTTCTTCACGTCACGGCTGGCGGAGGTGGCGACGAATCTCAGTTTCTCCGGTGAGTACTCGGCGGCCACCTCGGCGAACTCTCGGGCCGCGGCAAACGTGCGCTCGAGCGCTTCGGGGGCGAACTCACCCGTTGCGTCGACTCCCTGGCCCAGGCGCACGATCCGGGTTTCGCGACGCAGTTCGGTCATCTGGCCCTGTTCGTCGACATCGGCGATGAGCAGGCGCAGGGAATTGGTCCCACAGTCGAAGGCGGCTACGCGCATGAGCTCTCCTATTCGCTTGCCTCGGTCGAGGCGCCCTCTGCGCCTGCCGGGGTGGGAACGTCGGTCATGAAGGAGATGGCACGGTCTCCGATCGGGTTGACTCCTGCCCCTGCGGCCAGGGAGTGTCCGACGAGAGCGTGCAGGCATTTCACTCGGGTGGGCATGCCACCGGCGGTGTAGTCCTTGATCTCTTCCACCTCGGCGATTCCGGCAGACTGTCCGATCTCCGACCGTGTTGCGAGGTAGGCAGCGTGGGCCTTGGCGTAGGCGGCCGCGAGTTCCTCGTCTTCGGCGATCTCGGCGCTCCATTCGGTCATGATTCCCGAGGCTTCGAGGCGTGAGCATTCAGCGACGAAGGCAGGGTGCGTGAGGTAGAAGGTGGTGGGGAACGGTGTGCCGTCCTCGAGCCGGGGAGCGGTCGCGACGACCAGCGGCTCACCTGAAGTGCTGCGGGCGGCGATCCCGACGACGCCGCGCGGAATCCGCCCGAGCTGTTCCTTCAGTATGGCGAAGTCCGCCTCGGTGCACTCTGTGATCATCAGCCCTTCTCCACGGTATTGCCGACCTCTTGAATCGACTCCAGCAACTCAAGGTACCAGGCTTGCTTGCGCTGCGGACGGTCAGCATCCGGATCGTCACCGTCGATCGCCTCCTGGTTGGTGACGATGACCGCGTTCTTGCCCTCTTCCACGTAGTACTGGTCCTTGCGGGCCTTGCGTTTGATGTACGCGGGGTCCTTGAGATTCTCGTTCTTCTCTTCCAGCCCCTGGACCTCGGACTTCGTCGATTCGATCTCGCTGTTGAGTGCCGCGATCTGCTGTGCCTGCTTGAGTGCGGAGTTGATCGAGGGAAGAAATGTGACGAGCACGATGGCGATGACAAGGAGGAAGACACCTGTCTGCCAGGACAGTTTCCGTTTGCGAGTGCCCTCGGTGGACTGAGCCTCGACGACCGGCGTTGGGCGTCGACGGGGAGCGGCTCGGCCTGGAGCCGATTTGGGGGCGCTGTTTCTGGGTTTGCTCGGAACCATGTCTCTTTCCTCTGCGACCGGGGATGGGGAAGGCAGTCACAACACATCTAAGTCTGCCGTGTCAGCATCCGGCCTGCGAGGATTTGGGTGTCGTGGCGTGTTCTATTTTTCGAAAGTCTGAATCCGCCCGGTTCGCTCGCCTCTCTAGCGCGCCCACCCCTGTCGTCTCAGGCCGTCGCTCGGGCCACTCACGCCCCGTCGCCTCAGGCGCCCGTTCCGTCTGACGCCGCCGCGGCTGACACACGCCCTTCGCATTCAGGCTCGCGGCCCTCACCCTCGTCGCAGGCGCATGCCCTCCCCTTACCTTCACGTCCTACAACTAGTTCAGCTTCCGGCACCGCCAGCTCTAAAACCTCCCGTTGCTACGGGGTGATCTAGCACTCACAGTGCAGGGTACGAAGCCTGTCGCTCGCGCCTCAACGCTTCCCGACCGCCGCACTCCCCTCCCCAGCCCCCGCACCAGACTCATTTACCCACAGCGTTATCCACAGTTGCACAAACCTATGTTGCCGTTTGACAACTTTTGATGCAGTTTAATGATATGTACAAAATTATGACCACACAACAGATCATCCGGCTTGGGTTCACTCACGCAGACATTCGGCGGGCTCGAAGCTGCTGCGTTCGTCGGCTGTCTCGCGGCGTCTATTCGGTCAGACACGTCTGCACCGTGGAAGGCCATCGGCGACTGTGGGCCAGCATCATTGAAGGAACTCATTCGGAGTTCACCGAGCACGGAGACCTCCGCGACCAGATCGAAGAGCTCGACGCCGCAGTCATGGCTCGATGCGAAGTCAGGTTCCAGAAGCAGAGTCAGGAGGCACGGCAGGAAGAAACTAACACCGCGAATGGATCAGACACAGCAACCCGAACGTCGCCGGCATCTCCCCCGGCTGAGGTGTTCTCGCACATCTCCGCTGCCCTCATCCACGGCCTGCCTATTGCCTACCCCGTCACTCACCAGGTGGAGGTGGTGCGCCCTGGAGTCAACCGCAGGTTCAAGAGCATCCATGTCAGGGGCGTGACAATCCCGAAGCATCACCGTCAGAGAGTTCGCGGCACCGAGGTGACGACGCTGGAGCGAACACTCATTGACGTGGCGCGCACATACAACCCCGATATCTCGGTGTCGATGCTCGACGATGCCCTGCACCGCGGACTGACGACAAGGGAGAAGATCCTGGCGACTCTGGCGCAATGCCTGGAGACCAGGAACACCAAGAAGGTTCATCTCGCCCTCGAACTGGCCGATGCCCGTCGCGAGTCCCCCGCCGAGTCGATCGCCGCGGTGAGGTTCTTTCAGCACGGATTCGTCGGTTTCGTGCCCCAAGTTGAGTTCGACGCACCCTCGCTGCGAAGAAAGATTCGCGTCGATTTCTGCCATAAAGCAGCTCGGCTGATCGTTGAGATCGATGGACTTGGAAAGCTGTATCTCGGCTCGGGAGTGCCACGGGACGAACTCGAACGCGAACGGCGCAGAGAACAATGGCTGCGTGATCAGGGCTGGGGGGTCATCAGAGTCACGTGGAAAGAGCTCTTCACAGAGGCGAAGTTCGAAGAGATCAGGCGGGCCCTCGTGAGCGCCAGGTGACTTTCCATCGATGCGGTCGGCTGCCTCGATAGACCCGTCGCCCGCAGCTTCATGAACAACCTCTGCAAATGTATGAATTGCGCGGTGCGGGTGGAGTTGCTGTATTCCCGGGGTGTTCTGCGAGGGACAGGAGGTTTTGGAGTCGCGGAGTAGTTTTGTGTGATCGCCAAGAGTTCTTGAAGTCGCGAAGAGGTTGTGTGATCGCGAAGCACACCGACCTCAGCAGCAACGACCCACCGATGAATGTCGCCGAGGCGGGGGCCGGGTGACCTTTGATGATCACCTGACCCCCGCCTCGGGGATGAAGCCATTCAGCGCCTCAGCGCTGCAGTCGTTCAGCCGACCGCGCGAAGTTCACTCAGCCGTCGAAGCGCGGGAATGCTCCTCGTCCGGCGTACCGGGCGGCGTCGCCGAGCTGCTCTTCGATGCGCAGCAGCTGGTTGTACTTGGCCACACGCTCGGACCGTGCCGGAGCGCCTGCCTTGATCTGGCCGGCGTTCGTGGCCACGGCCAGGTCGGCGATCGTCGTGTCCTCGGTCTCACCCGAACGGTGGGAGATCATCGTCGTGTAGCCGTTGGTCTGTGCCAGCGACACTGCGTCGAGGGTCTCCGTGAGCGTACCGATCTGGTTGACCTTCACGAGCAGAGAGTTCGCGGTGTTGTTGTCGACACCGCGCTGGAGCCGCTCGGGGTTCGTGACGAAGAGGTCATCGCCGACGAGTTGAACCTTTGAGCCGATGGACTGGGTCAGCGTGGCCCAGCCCTCCCAGTCGTTCTCATCCAGGGGGTCCTCGATGGACACGAGCGGGTACTTGGCCAGCAGACCCTCGTAGTAGGCAGCCATGTCCTGAGCCGACTTCTTCTCGCCTTCGAACTCGTAGGCTCCGTCTGAGTAGAACTCCGAGGAGGCCACGTCGAGTGCCACAGCGATGTCACGGCCCGGACGGTGTCCGGCGAGCTCGATGGCCTCGAGGATGAGGTCGAGCGCCGCGGCATTGGAGTCGAGGTTCGGCGCGAATCCGCCCTCATCACCGAGTCCGGTGGACAGACCGCGTTCCTTGAGCACGCCTTTGAGCGCGTGGTAGACCTCGACGCTCCACTGCAGTCCCTCGTGGAAGCTGGCCGCACCGATCGGGGCGATCATGAATTCCTGGATGTCGACGTTGGAATCGGCGTGCGATCCACCGTTGAGGATGTTCATCATCGGAACGGGCATGACGTGCGCGTTCGGTCCGCCCAGGTAGCGGTAGAGCGGCAGGTCCGCGGACACTGCGGCTGCACGAGCCACTGCCAGCGAGGTGCCGAGGATGGCGTTGGCACCCAGGCGGGACTTGTTCTCGGTGCCGTCGAGCTCGATCAGAGCCTGGTCGACCAGTCGCTGGTCATCGCTTTCCAGGCCGACGATGACTTCATGGATCTCGTCGACAACTGCGTCAACAGCACTGGTGACGCCTTTGCCCAGGTAACGTTCCGGGTCTCCGTCGCGCAGCTCCACGGCTTCGAACTCACCGGTGGAAGCACCGGAAGGGACACCGGCACGACCGACGGATTCGTCGGCTAACAGCACTTCCACCTCGACGGTGGGATTTCCCCGGGAATCCAGGATTTCACGGGCGTTTGCGGCAACAATCTCAGCCACTGATTACTCCTTCGCAATTGGTTTCACATGGGGAACATGTGCCTGCAGGACAGCTTAATGCACCGCGGCACCGGGCTTGCTCTCCGGCTCAGCCCTGGACGGATTCTTCGCGGTTCACGGGTGCCAGCAGCTGTCGGCGCAGCTTCTCCGGACTCTCCGGGGCCATTCCATGCTCAAGCAGATAGGCCTCGACACCGTTCTCGCCGTACTTGCCCTCGATGGAGTCAAGGATTTTGGCCATGAGTTCCGGCGGTGCCGCTGTTGCGGTCTCGGCGAGGTTGCCGGAGATGCCGGCATCGGCGAAGTTTCTGACGATGTTCTCGAGGAAGCCGCCGGACAGGTGCTGCGAGGTGATTGCGTAGTCCTCGAGGATCTCGTGTCGGCCCACGACGAGGAGGATCTGGATGAATGCGGCGACCACTCCGGTCCGGTCCTTGCCGGCAGAGCAGTGGAAGACCACGGCCACGCCACAGCTTTGTGCAACGACGTCGACGGCCATGGCCAGGCGGGTCCCGAAATGGCCGATCATGAGGTCATAGATCTTGCTCAGCGAGCGATCTGAGAGGTCCATGCCGGTCGCTTCGGCGGCCTTTTTCATCTCCTCGCGGCTGAGCTGCTTCGCGGGGAAGAAATGATCATCGAAGATGGGCAGCTCGATGTGGTTCACACCGAGTCCATCAAGGGCGTCGGGCAGCTTGGACCGCTCCCCCACGTCACGCAGATCCACGACGGTGGTGATGCCGAGTGCTCTGAGGTCGGCACGCGACTTGTCTGTGAGCTGGGCGAGTCCGTCGGCGCGGTAGACCTTGCCTGTGGCGACGGTCGTATCTCCCGCCGAGGTGGGAGATCCTCCGATGTCGCGGAAATTGAATGTGCCTTCGATGTCGATGCGATCCAAGCTCACTGATTATCGTCTTTCTGCTGCTTCTCTTCGGTCTTGATCCGGCGGTACTCGCGTTCGACGTCTTCGAGCTCAGGCATCTCGTCGTCACGACTGTCCTCACCGAAGGCCAAGGGGTGGCGTCGGATGAGCTTTTCCTCGAGTCCGTCGATGATGAGTCCCAGTGTGTGGCCGTAGGGAGCGGACCCGCTCTCATCCAACAGGGCCGAGTGGAAGAGGACCTGGTAGAAGACGTCTCCGAGCTCCTCGACGACGGCCGCCCGGTGCGCAGGACTGGCATCGCTGCGGTAGTCCTCGAGCGCTTCGATGAGCTCTTCGGTTTCTTCGCGCGCATACTTCTCGAGACTTCCGTGGTCCTGCTTGCTCGACCAGGGGCACCGGCGACGCAGAGTCGCCATCGCCTCGATCGCTCCCTGCGTCTGTGCCGGGGTGACGCCGGTGGTCCCGGCTTCGACGACATCAGCGCTTGAGGTGTCGTTCAAGCCCGATACCCTTGACTGCTCCACTGCCGTGCCGCCTTCCGATTCCTCACTGGCCGAACAATAAGAATGACCCCCACCGCGGGTGCGATGGGGGCCGAATTCCTCATTACTTGCTGAACTTGTCCTTGACGTCTTTGCCGAGGTCCTTGACCTTCTCACCGACCTGCTTGGACTTGCCCTTGAGCTGCTCAGCAGACCCTTCGGCCTTGAGCTCGTCGTCGCCGGTCATGTCGCCGACGGTCTCCTTGGCCTTGCCGGAGAATTCTTCAGTCTTGTTGTCGAACTTGTCGTCAAAACCCATGGTGGCTCTCCTTAAGTCGCACGGTACGTCTGTACCTGTATTCGCACTCTACGCTAGCAAGAGCGGTCGAATGTGGACTTTCAGAATACGTGCAGATTACCCTCACGTCGATCATCACAGTTCCGGGCCTGCGACCTCGCCACGATCACACTCCGGCCTCGACGACTTCGGAGGCAACGACCGGCACGATCGCATCGAGGAACTGGTGAGCCCAACGCAGGATGTCGGAATCGGTCATCTCCTTGGCATCGAAGCCGCTGCCGGACATCGGCTTGGGTACGAGCACCGACCTGATCGCCGGCTTGAGCAGAGACTTCGGGTAGAGCCGCTTGAGCCGCACCACCTGCGAATCTTCAAGTTCGAGCGGACCGAAGCGCACGAAGTTGCCTTGGACGACGATGTCGTTGATCCCCGATGCTTTGGCCCTGATCCGCAGCCTGGCGACATCGGCGAGCACTCCCACGGACTCCGGGTAGGGCCCGTATCTGTCGACGAGCTCGTCGAGGACTTCCTGCAGTTCGCTCTCGTTCGTCGCGGCGGCCAGCTTCCGATAGGCCTCAAGCCGCAGCCGTTCGTGGTCGACGTACTCTGCCGGCAGATGTGCGTCGACGGGCAGCTCGATGCGCATATCGGCCTCGGGCTCGGTGTCCTCCCCGCGGAAGTTGGCGACGGCCTCCCCCACGAGCCGCACGTAGAGGTCGAATCCGACCCCCTCGATCTGTCCGGACTGCTGTCCGCCGAGGAGGTTGCCGGCACCGCGGATCTCGAGGTCCTTCATAGCCACCTGCATGCCGGCGCCGAGCTCTGTGTGGGCGGCCAGCGTAGTCAGACGGTCGTGAGCCGTCTCCGTGAGTGTCGTGTCTGCCGGGTAGAGGAAATAGGCGTAGGCCCGTTCCCTGCCACGACCGACCCGACCGCGCAGCTGGTGCAGCTGCGAGAGTCCGAAGCGATCAGCGTGATCGATGATGAGCGTGTTGGCGTTGGAGATGTCGATGCCGGTCTCGACAATCGTCGTGCACACGAGCACATCGAACTTCTTCTCCCAGAAGTCAACGATGACCTGTTCCAGGCGCTGTTCGTTCATCTTTCCGTGGGCAATGGCGATCCTGGCCTCGGGAACGAGTTCGGCGATGTGGCCGGCCACGGATTCGATGTCCTTGACTCTGTTGTGGATGTAGAAGACCTGGCCCTCGCGCATGAGTTCGCGACGGATCGCGGCCTTGATCTGCTTGTCTTCCTTCTTACCCACGTAGGTCAGCACCGGATGGCGCTCCTCGGGCGGGGTGGCCAAGGTCGACATCTCTCGGATGCCGGTCACGGCCATCTCCAGGGTTCTTGGGATCGGAGTTGCCGACATCGCGAGCACGTCCACATTCGTGCGCATCGCCTTGAGCGTCTCCTTGTGTTCGACGCCGAAGCGCTGCTCCTCGTCGATGATGACCAGGCCCAGGCTCTTGAACCTCACCTCGCCGCTGAGCAGGCGGTGTGTGCCGATGACGAGGTCGAGCTTGCCTGCGGCCAGATCTTCGACGACCTTGTCCGACTCCTTCTTCGTCTGGAAGCGAGAGAGCGCCCCGACAGTGACGGGGAAGCCTGAGTAGCGTTCGGCAAACGTTTCGAGGTGCTGCTGCACGAGCAGAGTCGTGGGCACGAGCACGGCGACCTGTTTACCGTCCTGGATCGCCTTAAATGCCGCACGGACTGCGATCTCGGTCTTTCCGTAGCCGACGTCGCCGCAGATCAGACGGTCCATTGGGACTGCCTTCTCCATGTCGCCCTTGACCTCGTCGATGGTCGTGAGCTGATCGGCGGTCTCCACATAGTGGAAGGCGTCTTCGAGTTCACGCTGCCATGGTGTGTCCGGCCCATAGGTGTGGCCGACGGTGGCCTGTCTGGCCGAGTAGAGGCGGACGAGTTCGCCGGCGATCTCCTTGACCGCCTTCCTGGCCTTGGCCTTCGTCGTCGACCAGTCGGAGCCGCCCATCTTGTTCAGGGTCGGACTCTCCCCGCCGACGTAGCGGCTGACCTGGTCGAGGGCATCGCTGGGCACGTACAGACGGTCTCCGGGCTGACCGCGCTTGGCCGGGGCGTATTCGAGGATGAGGTACTCACGAGTGTGCTTGTTCGGGCCCTTGCCCGTCGTCCGCTGCGTCATCTCAACGAATTTGCCGACACCATGCTGGTCGTGGACCACGAAGTCGCCGGGCGCCAGGTTGAGCGGGTCCACCTGGTTGCGTTTGCGCCGAGTGGGCAGGCGACGCATGTCCCTCGTCGAGGTGGCTGCTGCGCGTCCGAGCACATCGGCTTCGGTGAGGACGGCCAGTTTGAGGTCGTCGAAGACGAACCCGCCGAAGGGTGCGGCGGTGGTGACGGTGACCAGGGCCTCGGGGAGGTCCGCCGGGTCGTCGACGAAGGTCGCCGGCACTCCGGCTTCCGAGAACACCTCGACCATGCGCTGGCCCGGCCCCTGGCCTTCGGTGAGGACGAGGATGCGCCACTTGTCGTGGATGAGTCCCTTGACGTCGGTAAGGATCGCTTCGACGTCGCCGGCATATCCTCGAGGTGCGCGAGCCGGTACGGGGAACAGGTTCTCCGTCGGTGAGACGAGTTCTTCATCGGTGGAGAAGCCGCCGAGCTCCCACCAGGCCAGGCCGATGAGGCGAGCGCCCTCCTCCATCTCCTCCATCGTCCGGAAAGTCGCTGCGGACAGATCGATCGGGGATTCTCCGCCGGCTGCGGCCCCTGACCACGCAGCCTCGAGGAATTCGTTCGTCGTCACAACGAGGTCGGCGGCCCTGGCGTGGACGCGTTCGGGTTCGGTGATGATGATCTTCGTGGCCTCAGGCAGCAGAGCGATGATCGGCTCCATGCCATCGGCCAACACGGCAGACAGCGATTCCATACCCTCGACGGCGACACCGCCGGCGATCTTGTCGAGCATGTCCGAGGCGGCCGGCAGCGTCTGGGACAGCGCGGCGGCACGTTCGCGGATGGAGTCGGTGAGCAGGAGCTCACGACAGGGCGGGGCCGAGAGAGTCAATGGCTGAGCATCCGCCTCGGCGGGAATGGACCTCTGGTCGCTGACGGAGAACTCGCGGATCTCGTCGATCTCGTCACCGAAGAATTCGATGCGCAGGGCATGCTCGTCGGTCGGTGGGAAGATGTCGACGATGCCGCCGCGAACCGCGAACTCACCTCGGCGGGAGACCATGTCCACTCGTGAGTAGGCCAGTTCGGTCAGGCGTTGGGAAAGCTGGTCGATCTCGTATTCGTCTCCGACGCCCAGTTCCACCGGCTCGATGTCTCCGAGCCCCTTGACCAAGGGCTGCAGGAAGGCGCGGACCGGGGCGATGATGAAGGCCAGGTGTCGGTCCGGGCTGGGGTGGGCCAGGCGGTGCAGGATCTGCAGGCGCTGCCCGACGGTGTCGGAACGAGGTGAGAGCTTTTCGTGTGGGAGAGTCTCCCAGCTGGGGAAGATCGCGATCGAATCTTCGGCCACCCAGTCCGCCAGCGACCGGGCCAGGTCCTCGGCCTCACGGGTCGTGGCCGTGACGATGAGCTGTGGTGCCGAGGTGGTCGAGCCGGAATCGGCGGACACGAGCGTTCGGCGCAGGATCGATGGCCACAGTCCCCTGATCGCATCGATCGTCCCACCGGTGGTCTCCGGGTCGTTGAACGCTGAGACGAGGTCAGTGATGGTGGGGTTCTGGCGTGTGAGATCGAGTCCATTGAGCACCATGCAATTCTAAGCCACGGGCCGGACACGAGAAACGACAACGCCTGTGCTCCGCACTCTGCGCGCGCGGACGTGTGAAGATGAGAGTATGTCTTACCGCGCTCTGTTCGCATCTGTGGCGGCCGCGACGCTGCTCCTGTCAGGATGTACCGCTGAAGAAGAAATTCCCCAACCCGATCGTTGGGATTTCCACAGCAGACCCGACCTCAACCCGCCGCAGATCGACATCGACGTCACCTCTCCCCCACCGAAGGAAGAGAAGGACCTCACGACGTTTATCGCCCCCAAGGGGCAGACCGCCGCTGATGAGGAGTCATGGGTCGGCGGGCTCATCCTCGACTCGGCCGGAGAGCCGGTCTGGGCGCGGCAGGGTTCGGGACAGATGTGGGACTTACGGGTCCAGGAATACCAGGACGAACCGGTCCTCACCTGGTGGGAAGGTCTGGCGCAGACCCCTGAAACGGCAGGCGAGGTCGTCATGCTCGATGACAGCTACAACGAGATCGCCCGGGTCGGCATGGGTGGGGACCTGGCGCACAAGACCTCGGATCTGCACGAGACGACGATCACCGACGACGACACGATGCTTCTCCTGTCCTACATCAAGACCCAGACGGATCTCAGCTCTGTGGGAGGTGCGAAGGACGGCTGGGTCTAGGAGGGAGTCGTCCAGGAGGTCGACATCGCCACCGGCGAACCCGTGGTCGAATGGCGGACTCTCGATGACGTTCCCGTCGACCAGACGGAGTCGAAGCTCAAGGACGGCGAAGGCACGGAGGAGGAGCCGTTCGACTACATCCACCTGAACTCGGTGTCCGTCGACGACGACGGGAAGTCTCTGCTCGTCTCTGCCCGCAACACGCACGCGATCTATCAGCTCGATCGCAAGGACGCTGACCTGCAGTGGGTGCTGGGCGGATCCGCCAGCGACTTCGAGATGGGCGAAGGCGCGGCCTTCGCCTGGCAGCATGATGCTCAACGCCGCGATGACGGCAAGATCACTCTCTTCGACAATCATGCCGCACCCCGCCTCGGCGATTCCCGGGGGTTGCGCCTTGACGTGGACGAAGAGGCGAAGAGGGCCACGGTCGACACCGAATACCCGGCTCCCGATGATCGTTCCTCGGGAAGTCAGGGCAATTTCCAGGAGTTGGACAATGGCAACGTGTTCATCGGCTGGGGTTCAGAACCGTACTTCTCCGAGTTCACCAACGATGGCAAGCTGCTCTACGACGCGACGTTCACGGGCGGCTCGAACTATCGGGCCTATCGCTTCGACTGGCAGGCGACCCCGTCGGCACCGCCGACTGCGACGAAGTCCGAACCGGGCGAGGGCATCACACGCGTGCATATGAGCTGGAACGGAGCGACCGAGGTCGCGGCCTGGCGCATCCTCAGCGGTGACAGCGAGGAACAGCTGACAGAGACTGCGGTCGTCGACCGAGAAGGCTTCGAGACCGCCGCCGATGTCACCCCCACCGGTTCCCGGATCGTCGTCGAGGCGCTGGATGAGAACAAGGAGGCGATCGGCAGCACAACGGTGGAGTGAAGCCCCCGAGATCTCAAGACTGTAACGGGCCTAACGGATCGGACACGATTGTCTCCGCGCCCCGGTTCTTCGGCGTTCTCCAAGCTTCATCACCCACAATTGAGACATGAGTTCCGACCAGTCCCCTCGCTTCACCTCCGCAGAATCCCAGTTCATCTTCGGCAACGATTCAACCGCCTCCGATTCCCCCAGGTCAGGCGGCCACACACAGGCAGGCTCGCCCAAGGTCGCCAATCTGCGCACAAGCGTCAGCCGCGATCATAGGCTCGCGCGTTTCGTCCCCGTCATCGCCCTTTTGGCGCTCATGTGGGTGATTGAGATCATCGACACCCTCCTGCCTGCTGATCTCGATATGCTCAGCCTGCAGTCCTGGAACCCGCTGTCGCTCTACGGAGTGGTGACCTCTCCCCTGCTGCACTCGGGATTCGGCCATCTCACGGCCAATACGTTCCCGTTCCTCATCCTCGGCCTGTGCATCGCCATTGAGGGCCAACGTCGATTCTGGCTCGTCACCGCCATCACAGCAGTGGTCTCCGGTCTCGGCGCCTGGCTGACGACTCTGCCGGTCGGACAGCACATCGTCGGTGCCTCAGGCATCGTGTTCGGGTTCTTCGGATACCTGGCGGTGCGCACCTGGTTCACCGATGACATTCTCCGCAAGATCGTCTACTTCGCCCTCGGCTTCTTCGTCTTCATCACCTTCGGCGCATCGATGATCTTCGGGATGCTGCCCCAGGACAACGGGATCTCCTGGCAGGGTCATCTCTTCGGCTTCGTCGGCGGCGTCCTCGCCGCCTGGATCATCCACCGCAAGCGTCAGGGTGTCACTTCAGGGAAGGCACCGACTGCCCAGCAGTGACCGCCACTGTCATTTCGAGTGGTATTTGAGTTGGACCTTCTCGAGTCCCTCAACGATGTACATCTCCACAGCATCGGCGATATCCGAGATGAAGATCGGCAGTGTTGCGCGTTCGTCCTTGGAGAAGGGCTTGAGCACATAGTCGGCGGTGTCCTGGCGGCCCAGAGGCCGTCCGACGCCGGCGCGGATTCGGGGATAGTTCTTCGTCCCCAGCGCCGAGGTCATTGATCGCAGTCCGTTGTGTCCGCCCTCTCCCCCGCCGACCTTGGCCTTGATGGTGTCGTAGGGGATGTCGACATCATCGTGGACGGCGATGATCCGGTCGGTGTCGATCGAGTAGAAGTCGGCGAGCTGTCTGACCGGCCCGCCCGATTCGTTCATATAGCCCGTCGAGGTGGCCAGGACCACTCGCGGTCCGGGAACGCCGGGGATCGAGCCTGTCGGCAGTCGGGATGTGCCGACGTTGGAGCGCAGCTTCGTGCGGGTGAGATTGACGCCGATGCGGTGTGCGAGTTCGGCGATGACCATCTGCCCGATGTTGTGTCGCGTCGTTTCGTATTTGGGGCCGGGATTGCCCAAGCCGAAGACCAGCCATGCTTCGTTCGTCATCGTCGTCCTTCGCTCGTACTGTGTCCGTGCCCATCGAGGTCGCCTGAATGGTCAGGAGCCCCTGTTTGTTCCGTGTCTGCGAATTCCTTCGTTCCTGCGAAACGAATTCGGTGGGCCGTTTCGTCAACGACCCACCGAATTCACAGCTCAGGCTGCGCCCATCATGCAGGCGCATCCGCAGAAGCCGAGGTCACTCGTCCTCGGTCTTCTCCTCTGCTTCGCCTTCTGCAGCTTCTTCGCCCTCTGCAGCTTCCTCGGTGGTCTCTTCTGCATCAGACTCGGTGTCCATCTCGGCCTCTTCCGAGACGTTGACGACGAGCATCTCAGGATCGGCGGCAAGCTCGATGCCCGAAGCCAGTTCGATCTGTCCGGCCAGAACGTGCTCACCGGCGGCGCGGCCGTCGATGGTGACCTCGATGTACTCAGGCAGCTTGGTGGCGTCGGCCTTGATGAGGATGGTCGACTCTTCCTGCTGAACCATGGTGCCCGGTGCGGATTCGCCGATGAGGTGAACGGGAACGTCGACCTCGACCTTTTCGCCGCGCTTGACGATGATGAGGTCGAGGTGCTCGATCTCACGTGTCACAGCGTCGGTCTGCACGTCGCGGGCGATGGCGAGAACGTTCTTGGCACCGTCGGTGCTTTCGATCTCGAACAGGGCGTTGGCGTGCTTGAGTGCCATCATGGTGGCGTGGCCGTCAATCGAGATGTGCACAGGGTCTCCGCCGTGTCCGTAGACGACTGCGGGGATACGTCCCGCGCGGCGGGTCCGGCGGGCAGCGCCCTTGCCGAATTCGGTGCGGGGTTCGGCGATGAGTTTGAAGTCAGCCATTTTCTCTCCTTCGTGGTGTCCTTATCTTGCAAGCACCACGGCGAAACAGCCTTCAACCGCACTGTCGCTGCTCGATTCGGCCGCGATGGGCCGGTCAGCGCTGTGGGTCAGGACCGCGTCGATAACGGAAACATGTGTTTCCCTCGCCGAGGCAACCCCATCATTCTAGTTCACCGTCACCGATGGCACCAAGTCGGGACACCACCGCCGTCGCGCAGGCATCGATTCCGGTCTCGGTGAGCAGGATGTCGTAATGGTTCGTACCCGGCACGTCGATGACTGCCATCTCCTCCCACCGCTGCCGGTAGGCGGCCACGAGCTCAGGTGGGTAGAGTCCCGGCTCGGATGCGACGAGGTCACGTTCGGCGAAGAGGAACGTCACCTCGGCCTGGCGTCGCTGACTGCTCATCACCGCCGCCAGGGAGTTGTGATAGGCGCCCCCGGAGTACATGTCGGCGAAGTCGGCCTGCATCGCCTCGACTGGGGTGGAGGGTTGGAAGCTGTGATCGTCCTTGGCGGCAAGGTCGTAGACGAAGCTCTCCGTGGCCACGGTGTCGAGCCCGTCGACGAAGGCCGGGTGCGCGGCGAAGAAGGCGAGGTACTCCTCGACCGAGCCGAAGGACATCGACAGCCTCTCGGCGGCCGGACCGAGGACCGGGGCGATGAGATCATCGGTGTCCAGGTCCTGGTCGTAGAGATCATCGAGCGCTTGCGAGCCGCTGCCGCTGCCTGCCTCCGGCACGGACAGCGGGAGTCCCCCGTCGATGAGGACAGGTCCGCGGAAACGGTCGGCCACCTCGGCGTCGGAATCGACCCCAGCGCCCATCCCGGCCAGGGTCATGGCGACGAAGCCGCCCATGGAATGTCCGACCAGTGTGACCGGACCGGGTTCGGCGAAGGTGTCGATGGCGGTGAGGACGTCTTCGGCATGGGCCTTCATCCCGAACGGTGGGCCCAGCAGATGGGAGTCGGCGCGTCCGCGCAGGTCGGGGCCGATGATGCGCACCCCGGGCAGCGCTGAGACCAGACCGGCGAAGAACAGATGGTTCGAGGTGATGCCGTGGATGACGCACACGGTGGGGACGCGGCCGGGCTCGAAGGCCACCGGTTCCCAGACGCCGACGGACAGTTCGCCGCCGGAGACGCTGACTCGGTACCGATTGTAATCGTGGGACGACATCGTCACGGTTCCCTTCACTCTGTTGTCTCCAGTGTAGAGGGAACCTCCCGAGGCAGAACGAACCCCGAGCCGAAAGATCGGCTCGGGGTTCGAATCAGATGAAGCGTCGGCGGAAGGTACCTCAGACCTCGAAGAGGCTGGTGACCGATCCGTCTTCGAAGACCTCGTGCACGGCGCGGGCGATCAGCGGAGCGATCGAGAGCACGGTGAGCTTGTCGAACATCTTGTCCTCGGTCAGCGGCAGCGTGTTCGTCACGATGACTTCCTGCGCCACGGAGTTCGACAGGCGTTCGACTGCCGGGCCGGAGAACACTGCGTGCGTCGAGACCACGATGACTCCGGTGGCACCGGCGGCCATGCAGGCATCGGCGGCTTGGACGATGGTTCCGCCCGTGTCGATCATGTCATCGACGAGGACGCAGGTGCGGCCCTCGACCTCACCGACAACGCGGTTGGCCTTGGTTTCGTTCGGACGTGTGATGTCGCGCGTCTTGTGGATGAATGCCAGGGGCACTCCACCCAGCGAGTTCGACCAGTTCTCGGCGACCTTGATGCGACCGGCGTCGGGTGAGACGACGGCGAGGTCGCCGGGGTACTTGTCCTTGACGTAGCCGGCGAGGATCGGCATTGCGATGAGGTGATCGACCGGTCCGTCGAAGTAGCCCTGGATCTGCGCGGTGTGCAGGTCGACGGTGATGATGCGGTCGGCACCGGCCGTCTTGTACAGGTCGGCCACGAGACGGGCCGAGATGGGCTCACGTCCGCGGTGCTTCTTGTCCTGACGGGCGTAGGGGAAGAACGGTGCGATGACCGTGATCCGCTTCGCTGAGGCGCGCTTGAGAGCGTCGACCATGATGAGCTGTTCCATCAGCCATTCGTTGATGGGCGCACTGTGCGACTGCAGGACGAAGACGTCGCAGCCACGGACCGATTCGGAGAACCGGACGTAGATCTCTCCATTGGCAAAGTTGTAAATGTCGGTGGGGAGGAGCTCCGTCCCCAGGTTCTCAGCGACTTGTTCAGCGAGTTCGGCGTTCGCACGCCCACTGACCAGGACGAGCTTCTTCTCGCCTGCTGTCGTTATTTCATTCACTTGCCGGTTCCCCTTCAGATGCGGCCTCGGCTGCCTGCGCTGCAGGTGTGCCGGGGCGGTTGCTGACGACCCAGCCCTCCAGGTTACGCTGTGGCGCCACGGTTATGGCAAGCGCTCCCGCAGGGACATCTTTGCGCACTGTTGTGCTCGCACCCGAGTAGGCGCCGTCGCCTACCGTGACAGGGGCGACGTACATATTGTCCGAGCCCATGCGTGCGTGCTTTCCGACGACGGTGCGGTGCTTGTTGACACCGTCGTAGTTGACGAAGACCGATGCGGCACCGATGTTGGAGCCCTCACCGATCTCGGCGTCGCCGACGTAGGACAGATGCGGCACCTTCGCGCCCCGTCCGATGTCGGCGTTCTTCGTCTCCACGAAGGTGCCGATCTTCCCATCCTCGCCGAGGTTGGTCCCAGGTCGCAGGTACGCGAACGGTCCGACCTTGGCTCCGGGGCCGACGACGGCCAGTTCCGAATGGGTGCGCACGACCTGTGCCCCGGCACCCACCTCGGTGTCCTTGAGGGTCGAGTCGGGACCGACCACGGCACCGGAGGCGATGTCGGTGGCACCGAGGAGCTGAACACCGGGAAGGATGGTGACGTCCTCACCCAGAGACACGTCCATGTCGATCCAGGTGGTGTCGGGGTCGATGATGGACACACCGGCGCGCATCCACTTCTCGCAGACGCGACGGTTGAGTTCCTTGCCGAGGTTGGCCAGCTGCACACGGTCGTTGGCGCCCTCGACCTGCCACAGATCCTGGGTGGCCGTGGCGGCGACGGAGTGACCGGCGTCGCGGGAGAATCCGATGACGTCGGTGAGGTACTTCTCGCCCTGGGCGTTGTCCGTGGTCAGTGAGGCGAGACCGTCGCGCAGTGCCGCGGCGTCGAAGGCGTAGATGCCGGAGTTGATCTCCCGGATGCTGCGCTGGTCTTCGCTGGCGTCCTTCTGCTCGACGATGCGCAGCAGTGAACCGGAGGCGTCGCGGACGATCCGTCCGTAGCCGTTGGGATCGTCCACCTCGGCGGACAGGACCGTGACGGCATTGTGCGAGGACTCGTGGACCTCGACGAGGCTGTTGATCGTGTCCGCGGTCAGCAGCGGCACATCACCGTAGGTCACGACCACGGTGCCGGAGAGATCCTCGGGCAGCTGGGTCAGCGCGCACTCGGTGGCGCGGCCGGTGCCGGGGACTTCATCCTGATCAGCGATGAGAACGGTCTGCGTCGAATTGATCGACAGTGATTCGAGGTGGGAGACGAGCTGGTCACGCTCGTGCCTGACGACCACGACGAGGTGTTCCGGGGTGGCACCTGCTGCTGCCGAGATGGAGTGGTGGAGCAGGGATCGGCCGCCGATCGGGTGCAGGACCTTCGGCAGGGTCGACTTCATACGGGTGCCTTGGCCAGCGGCCAGAACGATGACGGCGGTAGGTCGGGTCTGCGACATTCTAGAATCCTTCGCAAGTCGGATTGGGCCAGCTCCGCCCATAGGATTCGAACCTATACTGCACGGCTCCAAAGGCCGGCGTGCTGCCATTACACCAGGGCGGAACAGCGTGCGCCAGTAGAGGGCCCGCGCTCACGAGACACCATCATGCCACTACGATGAACCGTATGGAAATTCTTCGCGAGATTTTAGTGGCCCTGCATCTGATCGGAATGGCGATCATCGTGGGTGGATATTTCAGCCTCATCCGCTCCCCCAAAGTCGCCCCGGGCATGCTGCACGGCTCCTACTTACAGCTGATCACCGGGATTCTCCTGCTCGGCCTTGCCGAGATGGGTGACGGCGAGGTCAAGCACATGAAGATGGGCATCAAGCTCGTCATTGCGATTCTCGTCACCGTCTTCGCATTCATCGGCAATAAGAAGCAGAAGGCCTTCGCCTCCGGCACTCTCAATGGTGCTCCCGCGGGAGCCGGCGCCGACGCAGCAGTGGCGACCGGAGTGAAGAATCCTTCGGCGACGATGGCGCATCTGGTCTTCGCCGGAGCGATCATCAACGTCCTGGTGGCCGTCTTCGTCCACTGATCGTCACCTCTCAATATTCGCCGAGGCGGCCCCGTTCCGATCACCAGATTTACGGTGATCGGAACGGGGCCGCCTCTGTGTTCGGCCTTCACCTCTTTTCCCTGCGTCAGCGCCGGACGGTATCGTTGATCCGGACATGACTGCTGCAGCTGAAAACATCGAAGAAGCCACGCCGGGAGCCGACTCACGTGCGGCCGAACTCCTCACCGGACTCAACCCACGACAGCGCGAGGCCGTTGCCCACACCGGGTCACCGCTCCTCATCGTGGCGGGTGCCGGTTCAGGGAAGACGACGGTTCTGACCAGGCGTATCGCCTATGCGTTGGCCACCGGTCGGGCACACCCCGGTGAGGTCCTGGCGATCACGTTCACGAACAAGGCCGCCAAGGAGATGGCCGAGCGTGTGCGCTCCATCGTCGGTCCCGCTTCGCGTGCCATGTGGGTCTCGACCTTCCACTCCTCCTGTGTGAGGATCCTCCGCCGGGAGGCGAAGGTGCTGGGCATGAAGTCCAACTTCACGATCTACGATTCCCAGGACGCGCAGCGGCTCGTGTCCCAGATCCTCAAGGAACTGGGCATCGACACGAAGAAGTACACCCCGCGGTCGATGCTGCACCGAATCTCCAATCTCAAGAACGATCTGCAGACACCCGATGACTTCATACCCCGGGCGAACAATCCGGCCGATGAAGTCCTCGCCGATGTGTTCAAGCGCTACACCTCCCGTCTGCGGCTGGCCAATGCCTTCGACTTCGATGACCTCATTTCTGAGACCGTTCACCTGTTCGGAGCCATCCCCGAGGTGGCCGACTTCTACCGCCGACGGTTCCGGCACATCCTCGTCGACGAGTACCAGGACACGAACCCGGCCCAATATGCCCTGATCAAGGCTCTGGCCGGTGATGGGGCCGGCGGCGCCACCGGTGCTGAGCTGACGGTCGTCGGCGATTCAGACCAGTCGATCTATGCCTTCCGCGGGGCCACGGTGCGCAACATCATGGAGTTCGAGAAGGACTTCCCCAATGCGGAGACGATTCTGCTGGAGCAGAACTATCGCTCCACGCAGAACATCCTCGATGCCGCGAACGCTGTGATTTCGAACAATCAGGATCGCAAGGACAAGAAGCTGTGGACCTCGGAGGGCACGGGCGAAACCATCGTCGGCTGGGTGGCCGAGAACGAACAGGCCGAGGCTCGCTTCATCGTCGACCGGGTCGATGAGCTCATCGACAATGAGAAGTACACCTACGGTGACTTCGCCGTCTTCTATCGCACCAACGCCCAGTCACGTGCCATCGAAGACGCCCTGGTCCGCTCGGGCATCCCCTATAAGGTCGTCGGCGGCACACGGTTCTACGAGCGCAAAGAGATCAAGGACGCCCTCGCGTATCTGCGTGTGGTGGCCAACCCCGATGACGATGTGAATCTGCGACGCATCCTCAACGTCCCCAAACGCTCCATCGGCGATCGCACCGAGGGCATCGTCGCAGACTTCGCCGACCGTGAGGGCATCAGCTTCTACACGGCGCTGGGGCGCCTTGACGAGATCGTCCACCTCTCTGCCCGAGCGAAGACCTCCGTGGCGAAGTTCTATGACCTCATGCGTGACCTGGCGGCCACCGCCGAGGCGGCTCCGCTCTCGCGGGTCATCGAAGCGATCCTCGAGCAGAGCGGCTACCTCGAGTCGCTGCAGAAGAGCACCGACCCGCAGGACGAGTCCCGGGTCGACAACCTCGCCGAGCTGGTGGCCGTGGCCGAAGACTTCGTCGCGACTCGGGCCCTGGCCGATGCCACAGACGACGAGGACGCCGATGACGCGGACGCAGAAGCAGCCGAGACCGGCTCAAGCACTGCGGTCGACGAAGGCTCTTCAGCCGAAGACGGCGATGCGGGCGACAGCACCGACGACGCAGGCGCAGACGCTGCGGATGAGGGCCGCGATGCTCCTTCCGCCGGCGGTTCATCGATCGAGGCCTTCCTCGAGCAGGTGGCGCTGGCCTCCGACACCGACCAGATTCCTGATGCCGAGCTCGGCCAGGTCACGCTCATGACCCTGCACACGGCGAAGGGACTGGAATTCCCGGTCGTCTTCCTCACCGGACTCGAGGACGGCGGCTTCCCCCATGCCCGATCCTTCGAGAACCCCAGTGAACTCTCCGAGGAGCGGCGCCTGGCCTATGTGGGTCTAACCCGGGCGCGGCAGCGCCTGATTGTGACTCGTGCCGAGACACGCAGCATGTGGGGCCAGCCGCAGTACAACCCGCCGAGCCGGTTCCTGTCCGAGATCCCCGAGAGCCTCATCGAATGGGAGAACACCGGCACCTTCTCATCCAGCATGGGCGGCGGCTTCACCTCCGGCGGCTACGGCGGAGGAAGCCTCGGCGGCGGCTACGCCAGCTCACGCAGCGGCGGATTCGGCTCTTCACGTGGATCGAGCAGGTCCTCTGGCTCACGCTCAGGATCCGCGAACTCTTCGTCGCCTGTGGCCGGTTTCCCGAATCGGATCCGACCCAACCGAGAGGTCATCACCGTGTCGGTGGGAGAGAAGGTCTCACACGAGTCCTTCGGTCTGGGAACTGTGACGGAGGTCAACGGCGTCGGTGACAAGACGGTCGCGGTCGTCGACTTCGGCTCCTTGGGCACGAAGCGCCTCCTGCTGCGCTACGCCCCCATCGAGAAACTGGGCTGAGGACATAAAAGAAGCGCCGAGGTGAAATGAAATTCACCTCGGCGCTTTTCCATGCCGGACGCGGCGATGGAATTAAAAGTCACTCATTGCCAAGTTTTCCGTCGACTCCGTCGCGACCCTGGTTGATCTGGTCTTCGAACTTGCCGCCGGTCTTGTCATTGGCGAAGTCAGTAGCCTTATCCAGACCCTGATCGCTGAACTCTTCACCCTTTTCGCTATTCACGGCGTCCTTGGCTTTGTTTGTAAGATCGTCGAGTCCCATACTGTCTCCCTTCAATGGAAAAGGTTCTTGCGAACCTTCTTACACCACTCACCCTGCCACTTATTCCGCTTCGGTGTAACCGAAGATTCCCGTTTTTCAGGGAATGCACAAAGTAACCGATTCTGTGAGCTCGGTAGCTTCAGCGCGACTCCGGGACGACGAACGCCAAAGCCACGAGAACCACAGCGAAGATGAGGCCGGTGGCGATGTCGACGGTCTTCGATCGATTGGTCCAGACCTCGGCCCAAGGTTCGGGCATTGCGCGCATCATCGCCAGTCCCGCCGGCACAACTGCCAGCACGATCGCACCGAGATGGAAGTCGATGAGGGTACATGCGGCGGCGATCAAGATTCCCAGCAGGCAGCCCAGAAGAACCCAGTCGCGCAGGACAGGGTTCGCGTAGCGCCGTTTCCAGTAGATCCAGCGCTTGGCGATCGGGCCGCGCCCACGCCTGGCATGGCGTGGGTGGGCCTTCACCTTCTCAGTGGAAGAAATGGCGGCTCCCGGTCAGGTACATGGTGATCCCCGCCTTCTCCGCGGCTGCGACGACCTCTTCATCGCGGATGGAGCCACCTGGCTGCACAACCGCGCTGATGCCGGCATCGAGGAGGATCTGGAGTCCGTCGGCGAAGGGGAAGAACGCGTCCGAGGCGGCCACTGCGCCCGTTGCCCTCTGTTCACCGGCGCGCTCGACGGCCAGCTTCGCGGAGTCGACACGATTGACCTGGCCCATGCCCACGCCCACAGAGGCACCGTCCTTGGCCACGAGGATTGCGTTGGACTTCACTGCCCGGCAGGCCTTCCACGCGAATTCCAGGTCGGCGAGCACCTGTGGTGCAGCGGCCGGGCCTGCGGCCAGCGTCCAGTTCTCCGAAGCATCTCCCTCGGCCTGGAACGCGTCGCGGTCCTGGACGAGGAATCCGCCGGTGATCGGCTTGATCTCAGCAGGTGCGAAGTCGACGTCACCGAGTTCGAGCAGACGCAGATTCTTCTTGCTCGAGAGCAGCTCCAGCGCTTCGGCTGAGAATGAGGGTGCGGCCAGGCACTCGGTGAAGATCGGCTTGATCGAGGCAGCCAGCTCGGCGTCGACCTCGCGGTTGGTGGCGATGACGCCGCCGTAGGCCGAGAGAGGGTCGCATTCGTGGGCTGCCTTGTGGGCGGCGGCAGCGGTGTCGGCCACCGCGATTCCGCAGGGGTTGGCGTGCTTGATGATCGCCACGGCGGGACGGTCGAAATCGAAGGCGGCGCGGATGGCGGCGTCGGTGTCCGTGTAGTTGTTGTAGGACATGGCTTTGCCGCCCAGCAGGTTCGCACCGGCGATTCCGCGAGTTCCGTCGGAGTACACGGCTGCAGCCTGGTGTGGGTTCTCGCCGTAGCGCAGGTCGGTCAGCTTCTCCCCCGTCACCCCGGCGAATGCGGGCTGCCCGGCAGACTGAGTTTCCTCAGCGGATGCGCCGTCGTCAGCACCGGAGGCGATCTCGGCGGCGAACCAGGAGGCCACAGCCGTGTCATAGGCGGCGGTGTGGGCGAAGGCGCGGGCGGCGAAGCTGCACCTGGCCGCGAGATCGAAGCCCTGTCCCTGGGCCGCTTCAATGACCGCGGGGTAGTCGCTGGGGTCGGTGATGACGGAGACGCCTGGGTGGTTCTTCGCCGCTGCCCGCACCATGGACGGCCCGCCGATGTCGATCTGCTCCACGCAGTCGTCGAAGCCGGCGCCGCTGGCCACGGTGTCGGAGAAGGGGTAGAGGTTGACGATGACGAGGTCGAATGGCTCGATCTCGAGCTCTTCGAGCTGGCTCATGTGGTCCGATTTGCGCGAATCGGCCAGAATGCCGGCATGGACCCGCGGGTGCAGGGTCTTGACCCGACCTTCGAGGCATTCGGGGAACCCGGTCAGCTCTTCGACCTTCGTGACCGCAGCACCCGCCTCGGCGATCTTCGCTGCTGTCGAACCGGTGGACACGATCTGCACACCGGCGGCGTGCAGTCCGCGGGCCAGGTCCTCCAATCCCGATTTGTCGTAAACGCTGACGAGCGCTCTTTTGATCGCGCGGGTTCCTGTCACAAGTCCTCCTTGAAGGCTCGATTGCCGTTTCGTGCGGTTGGTGAGTGGGTCAGACTGGGGACGCCGAGGTGGCATATCCGCTGACGTGCCGTCCCTCGATGCTGAGGTCATGGTGGGCAAGATGAGTCAGGAGCCGTACGAGCTCGGCCCGCTCCTGGGTCTTGATGCGTTCGTGCACCGTGTCTTCTGTGTCCACGTCGCTGACGGGGACCGCGAACTGGGTGATGATCGGGCCCGTATCGACTCCTGAGTCGACGAGGTGGATGGTGCCGCCGGTGATGCGCACACCGTGGGCGAGGGCATCTCGCACCCCATGCGCGCCGGGGAATGCCGGCAGCAGAGCCGGGTGCGTGTTGATGATGCGATTGTGGAAGGCCGCGATGAACGTGGGCCCCAGGATCCGCATGAACCCGGCCGAGATCACCCAATCTGGAGTCAGATCTGCGACGGCGTCACGCAGCTGGAGGTTCCAGTCCTCGCGGCTTGCACAGTCCTTGGGCCGGACGACGAAGGTGGGAATCGAGTGGGCATTCGCGCGGTCGAGAACACCTGCCGTCTGCGAGTCCGAACCGACGCCGACGATCTCGACTCCACGCTGCGCATCTGCAAACGCGTCGATGACTGCCTGTGTGAGGGTACCGGAGCCGGATGCCAGAAGAACGATGCGCACAGACCCATTCTAACGTTTGTATCTCCGCCTGTCGGTCAGGGCACCAGAATACGGACTCTCTCTGCCGTCAAGGCTTTTGTCAGTGGACTATGACAAACTATTCGTGTGACGTCACCAAACAATACTGAAGAGAAGAGCGCGCCCACTCCCGAAGAGGAGAAGCAGGCCGCACCCGCTCGACATGGCCTGGTCCTGATCCTCCTGATCCTCGCCTCGGTCCTGACGTTCACGTATCCGCTGCCGTTCAAGGTCGCGGCCATCGGTTTCGCCATCGCCGCTGTCGTCTGGGCGATTCGCTACATCGTCGCTGTCGTCAGGACGAAGCAGAAGCGCAACATGTCCCTGGGCATTCTGGGTGGCCTGCTCGCCCTCTACCTCATCTTCTCGACGATGTCGTCCGTCGTCCTCTGGCCGGTTCAGTCGAAGTATGAGGAATGCGTGCGTGATGCCATCACGCAGCAGGCCCAGCTCTCATGCACAACGGAGTACCAGACCGGACTTGGCGACTGGTTCAAACAGCTCACCGGCCAGGAACTGCCCGGCACGAACTGAGCCATCTCCGGCTGTGGATCAGGCCCCGCCCGTGGTTCAGTCCTCGTCGGAGTAGTCGGTGCGTCGTTCTTCGGCGATGTGGCCGAAGGGTTCCTCGTCATCGTCGAAGTCGTCCCGGTCACCGGAGAACCCCGACGCGGCCTGCATGTCGGAGAGCCTGGTCAGCAACAGCCCGACAGCCATGCCCACCGCCACCCATAGGGTGATGACCAGCGCAGAGGTCAGCGGAGAGGGCCCGAATGCCGACAGCCCCAGTGGCCCCATAGCTCCTCGCGCGAATACGGCAAGGACCTGGAGCACGACGAACAGTTTGACTGCGGCGGTCGCCAGCCCGGCCCACGAGGCTCCCATCACCTGGCGGGCATGATCTCGGCCGAGGATGACGCTGAGGACTCCGAGCAGGACGAGCAGCACCGGTGCCGCAGCCGTCCATGCCGGATAGTCGCCGACGAGCAGCTGGAGCACAGGCACATGTGGGACCGGCCCCGTTGCGGTGTGGAAGACCGAACTTGAACCTCCGACTCCCACGCTCACACCGGCGCCTGCGATCCAGGACAGTGTAGCGAACAGGATGCCAGGGGCGAAGAGGATCTGGATGACGAGCAGGCCCACGCCGGCAGACAGGGGTGAACTGTAGACCTGCAGCGATTCGCTCAGCTCGCTCCACCTCAGCACGATGCCGGCGGCGATGACGAGGACAGCGAGGAACGCCGAACCCCACAGCAGACGCTTGACCAGATGACCGCCAGCCGCCCAGACCTCGCTGTCGAGATCCCGAAGTCGCGGAATGTCATCGACTCCGCGCACCCAGAGGAACCCGGCCGCCGAGGCAGACAGCAGCAGGAGACCGATGCGGAGGAAGCCCAACGGTGTGGGGCTCCCCTCCCCCAGCAGCAAGGTCAATGAGACCATGGGAACGGCATACGCGAGGACGTACGTCGCCAAGGCGATGCCGACCTGCTTCCACCCCGCGGCGTCCACGATGTCAGCGTCAGCGGATTCCTCTTCGGTGATGCTGGCGACCAGACGCTTGGCGCCTGCGGCGAAGAAGAACCAGACGCCGAGTGTGACCAGGCTCGGGGCCAATGAGAAGTCGAAGCCTATCGTCGACACGCTCAGCCCGTGGGCGACGCCCCACAGGGCGAATGCCCACTCCGGGATAATCGAATACGGCAGCTGTGAACCGAGTCCGATGATCCAGAATACGGTGGCGATGACGAAGGCCGCGGGGACGGCGATGAGGTCGATTCGCAGTGCCTCCAGCAGCCCCAGCAGGACTGGCTGGCGGTGGGTTCGAGGGTGCGGAGAAGTGTGCATCTCTTCCATTTTCGCTGACTCGGCACCTGCTTCCCGGTATTGACCACGCGATTCTCTTTAGTGGGAAGTACAATTGCGCCAGGACACGCTTGAAGACACGAAGGATGCATCCAACGATGAGCAACGGGAACGACGAACCGAATTTCCCGCCGCCTCCTAAGAACCCTCCCGAGAACAACAGAACGGGATCCGGTGCGGAGACGTCGGCGGACAACACTACTGATGATTCGGTGGACACCAGCAGCTCCGGTCCGCAGGCGCCAGCCAGTGGACCCGAACAGGCTCCGTCCTACCGCGACGATCAGGCCCCTCCGTTCACGGCGAACGATCAGACCAAGAGCAATCAGCCATCCCAGCCGAACCAGCCCGGGCAGTACCAGCCGCCGCGCCCCGAAGTGCAGCAGGCCAGCTCGAATCAGGCCCCGAATTACAACGGCGGTCAACAGAACGGCGGTCAGCAGCAACCCGGTCACCACCAGGGTGGCGCACCCTACCCGGGTGGTCCGTACCAGCCGGGCTCAGCACAGGATTCGTCCTATCAGCCGGCGCCCGGTCAGCCCAGTCAGTACCAGACAGGTCAGCCCGGCCAGTACCAGCCCGGTTCGGGTTCCGCTGCCCCTCGGACGGGTTCGGGTCCGGGCCAGTCCCAAGCGATCCCACAGCCGGCGCCGGCTCCCGGGTTCGCCGGCCCTGCGGCCACTGCGACCCGCGCCGATGCCCGCCCCGAGAAGAAGAAGAGCAGGATGCCTCTCTTCATTGCTCTGGGTTCGGTGGCCCTCGTCATCATTCTCGTCCTTGTCGGGTTCCTCGTCGTCAACACGGTCAATAAGAACAACTACGGCCCCGATAAAGTTGCCGAAGACTATGTGTCATCGTTGAGCAAGGGCGACTTCGCCGCTGCTGAGAAGATCGCGCCCTCGCCTCGTCCGGAGGGAACGAATCTGGACCTCCTGTCCAAGGAGTTCACCGACGCGTCCTCGGCGAAGGTCGAGAATGCAAAGGTCGAGTCCTCGAAGGTCGACGGTGACAAGGGCACAGTCATCGTCTCCTACGATCTCGACGGCTCCAAGTACAACGTCGAGCTGAAGGCGAAGAACGATGGCAAGCAGGATCTGTTCTTCGACAAATGGTCACTGACCGGACCTGCGCTCAACGTCATCGCGCTCGACATCCCTGCATCTGATGGCCTCAGCGTCAACGGCAAGGACTACACGGCTCAGGCTGGCACCACGTCCTTCGCTGTGTATCCGGGCAACTATGACTTTACGATCCCCAAGAGCAAATGGGTCGGTGAAGCCAAGGACACGGCAGCGGTGAACTTCCCACAGGCCTTCGCCCCAGGTGAAAAACCGACCAACGATGAGGTGTCTCCGATCACGCTCAATCTTGATCTCGCCCCGACGAGCGCCTTCCAGAAGGAAGTTCAGAAACAGGTCGAGAAGGAGCTCAAGAAGTGCTTCGACAACAAGGACATCAAGCCGAAGTGCAAATTCATCAAGTACGATCCGACAAAGAGCCCAGTCGCCGGTACCGACAAGAAGCTGGCCGATCTGGCCAAGAAGAACTCCGCCAAGTGGGACATGAAGGACATGCCCAAGGTGGAAGCGAGCTTCGGTTCGGGTGACACGACCACCGGTTCGTTCTTCACCAAGAAGCCGGGCAAGTTCGACTTCACTGTGAAGGGCAAGAATCAAGGTCCGTACTATAACGACGATATTCCACTGTCGGTGTCCGGAAGCGTGAAGATCGACGGAGACAAGCTCTCGGTCGAGTTCTTCGACTTCTGATTCGAGTCATCGACGGCGTGCGGCGCTGCCCTCGCCGAGGTGGTCCCGCCTGAGTGGGAAAGCGTAGTTGAGGAGGGCCTGGGTTCTGCAGAACCCAGGCCCTCCTCACGTCCTCGCCTTCAGTTCATCGCAGCACGCACGGGTGCTGGCACATCCGTTGCCTGTTCGAACCAGGACCCGGCCGCCATCACGAGCTCGTCGGCGAAGCGACGACTCGAGATCTGAGCGCCTATGGTCCGACCGTCATTCGTGTAGCCGGCCAAGACTGTGCCTGCTGGCTGCTCTGACATGTTGTAGGGCATGGTGAAGCCGATGTGTCCCATCGGTTCGTGGACCCTCGGGTAGGGCATGGGCTGTTCGGCGGGGAATGCTGCGTCGGGTGAGACCGGCGAGATGACCAGGTCGTAGGCTGCTGTGGCTGCCACACTGCGACGTCTGATCTCCTGCACGCTGTGGTAGCACTCCATGAGCCGCAGTCCCGTGACGTCAGCCCCGCCCTGGGCCCATTGCTGGATGTAGGGCAGGATGAGCGCCTGTTCCTCCACCGGCAGGGCGCATAAGTCACTCCATGAGCGCACTCGCCAGAACAGGTCCATGTCTCTCAGCAGCCCATCATCGATGAAGGGGTCGACTGTGTCGACGACGGCTCCGGCTCGTGCGAAACGTTCGGCAGCCTCGGTGATGGCAGACGCGATTTCCGGGTTGACGGGTTCTCCACATCCGGCATCGAGCTGGAGCCCGATCTTCAGCCCCTTCGGGTCGAAGCTGGGACGGCTGGGAGTCTCTAAAGCAGGTTGAGGCAGGCGGGAGTAGTCACGGTCATCGGGGGCGGAGATGATATCCATCGCGGCCTTGACGTCGGGCATCGTCCTGGCCAGTGGCCCGGCGCATCGCCCCATGTACGGGGCGTCGAGCGGGACCCTGCCGAAGCTGGGTTTGAGGCCGGCCAGTCCCAACCAGGTGCAGGGCAGACGGATCGATCCGCCGATGTCAGAGCCGATGTGGATGGGACCGTATCCGGCAGCGGCGGCGGCACCTGCACCTGCGCTCGATCCACCGGTGGTGAGGCTCGGGTCCAGGGGCGAACGGGTGATGCCGTGCAGTGAGGAGACACCGGAGGAGAGCATGCCCCAGTCGGGCATCGTCGTCGATCCGAGGATGAGCGCACCGGCTTCTTCGAGGCGCTGCGTGATCGGAGCGTCGTGAGTCGACACCGGGACCTTGGCCCAGGCATGACCGCCGGGCATCGACACTCCCTTTCGTGCGACGTTCTCTTTGATCGTGACCGGCACCCCGTCCAAGGCCCCCAGGGACCGGCCCTCGCGCCAACGCTGAGCACTGGCTTCTGCCGCAGCGCGTGAACGTTCGTCGTCCCGATGGTGGAGTGCGTTGATAACGGGTTCGCACTCGTTCATTCTCTCCACGACTGCGGCGAGGACCTCGAAGGGAGTGAAGTCTCCCGAGGTGTAGCCGCTGGTCATGGCGTCCGCTGTGTGGTCGGCAAGCGTGTTCTGACTCAAGTGCCGTCCTTTCTTCTATTGCCTCTGCTGAGGAAGTGGCGCAGAGTCGGATTCAGGTGATTGAGGCGAGCGCTCCGGCCAGACTCGGGGTGGCCGCGATGAGCTTGCGGGTGTAGTCCTCGCGCGGGTTGGCGTAGATGTCTTCGGTCGCCCCGGATTCGACGATGTGCCCGTCCTTCATGACGATGACGTCGGAGCACAGGTGTTTGACCACACCCAAATCGTGGGAGACGAAGAGCAGGGTCAGCGCGTAGTCATCGACGAGGTCGGTGAGCAGGTTGAGGACCTGGGAGCGCACGGAGACGTCGAGAGCAGAGACGGGCTCATCGGCGACAAGGATCTGCGGCCGAGTCACCAGCGCCCGGGCGATCGAGATCCTCTGCCGCTGTCCACCGGAGAATTGGTGCGGGTAGCGTCGCATGGCCTTCGTATCGAGATCGACGGCCAGCAGCATCTCTTCCACCCTGGCCAGGCGTTCTTCCCGTGCCATACCGCGGGCGGTGAGGGGTTCGGAGACGATGTCTTCGACCCGCATACGTGGATCAAGGGAGGCAAAGGGGTCTTGGAAGACGATCTGCAGATCCTCGCGCAGCGACCTCAGAGCCGGTGCGCTCGCTGACTCCACCCGGATATCGCCGACCCTCACCCGGCCGGAGGTCGGTCGGTCCAATCCGGAGAGGATGGTCAATAGGGTCGATTTCCCCGACCCCGACTCCCCCACGATTCCCAGGCGCTGTCCGGAAGTGACGCTGAAGCTGATGTCATCGAGTGCGCGAACCGGGGACCGTCGTCGCAGCAGCCCTCGGGAGCGGAAGTGCTTCGAGACTCCGCTGACGTCGATGAGCGGCGCGGATTCGTCTGCTGCGCCAGTCTCCCTCGCCGAGGCGGACGCGGGGTCTCGCACATCGGCTGGCCCACCGGCAGCAGTCGAATCTGCTTTGACCGGCTCCGCCTCGTTGACCGGCTCTGCCTCGTTGGTATGCCCAGGCATCTCGCCCGACCCGGCGCCATCGACCGGTCCTGCGTATGACAGCGCGGTTTTGAGAGTGAAGAGTTTCCCATGCGCGTCGGTGGCTTCGAGGTCGGAGGAGGCCAGCAGCCCACGGGTGTATTCGTGCTGGGGATCGGTGAAGATCTGGTGGACGCTGCCGGTCTCGACGATACGCCCGGCGTACATGACGATCACCCGGTCACAGACTCCGGCGACGACGGCCAGGTCGTGGGTGATGAACAGCAGTCCTGCCTGCACTGCGGCGACGCGTTCGGCGATGAGATCGAGCATGTGCTTCTGCACCGTCACGTCGAGTGCGGTGGTCGGTTCGTCACAGATGAGCAGCCGTGGCGAGTTCGCCAGGGCGATTGCCAGCATCGCGCGCTGTCGTTGGCCGCCCGACATCTGGTGCGGGTAGGCATAGCGGGCACTGTCCGGATCGGGCATGTGCACGCTTGTCAGCAGGTCGAGGACTCGTCCGGGAATGTCACCGCGCGCCACCTCACCGTGGATGCGCAGCACCTCGGCAATCTGGTCGCCGATGCGCATCAGCGGGTTGAGTGCGCTCATCGGCTCCTGGAACACCATGGAGACGAGGTCCGAACGCATCTTGGCGAGGGTCTTCTCCTTCGCCTCAAGAACATTTCCAGCGAAGCCGTGCAGAGACACAGTGCCCTGGGCTCGCAGCTCTTCGGGCAGCAGTCCCATCACAGACTGCGCGGTCAGTGACTTCCCCGATCCTGATTCGCCGATGAGCCCGACCCTCTCACCGGGTGCCAGGCTCAGCGACACATCGTGGAGAACAGGCGCCTCGGCGCCCGCTGGGGTGATGGTGAGGTCACGGACCTCGAGCAGGTTCTCAGCCATTGCCGCGGGCCTCCATCTTCGGGTCGAATCGGTCGCGGAGTCCGTCGCCCAGGAGGTTGAACCCGAGCACGGCGAGGGCGATGAACAGCCCTGGCCACAGCGCAAGTTCGGGCTGGGTGGACAGGAACTGCTGGGATTCCTGCAGCATCCGGCCCCAGGAGGGCACGGGAGCCTGTGTGCCCAGTCCCAGGAAGGACAGACCCGCCTCGGCGAGGACGGAGATCGCGAACGCCACGGAGGCCTGCACGATGACCATGCCGGCGATGTTGGGCAGGACGTGGACGATGGCGATCGCCGGGGCACTCCGGTTCGAAGCCTTGGCCGCGCGCACATATTCGGAGCCGAGCACCTGCATCGTGCCGGAACGGGCGACGCGGGCGAAGCCGGGGATCGCAGCGATTCCCACGGCCACCATGGCCGGCCCGGTGCCGGGTTGGTAGACGGCGGCGAAGACGATCGCCAGCAGCAGCGCAGGAAAGGCGAGCAGGATGTCGTTGGCGCGCATGATCACCGCGCTCAGCCACACACCCCACGGGTACTGCGCGAAGACCGCGGCGATGATGCCGATGGGAGTGCCGATGAGCACGGCGATACCGACGGCCACGATGCCGACCATGAGGGTGATCCGGGCCCCGTACATGATCCAGGTCAGAGTGTCGCGGCCGAATTTGTCCGTGCCGAACAGGTGCTCGGGGCTCGCTGCCTGCAGCCGTGCGACCGGGTCGACGACGCTGGGATCGTAGGGGGTCCACACGAAGGACACGAGTGCAAGCGCGACGATGACGAAGATGAGGACGGCACCGATGACCATCGAGGCATTGAGCCTCAGTTTCGTACGTCTGCGACGATCCATTGAGGTCTCCCCCGCCGAGGTGGTGCTCGGGTTCTCGCTCATGACGCGTTCCTGATCCGGGGGTCGACGATCGGGTACAGCACGTCGACGATGAGGTTGATGATGAGCACGAGGAAGACGAGGACCATGACGATTCCCTGGACCGAGACGAGGTCGCGGTTGGCTACGGCGCGAACGAGTTCGGAGCCGATGCCGGGGATCACGAAGATCTGTTCGATGATGACGGCTCCGACGAGGAGTGTTGCCAGCTGAACCCCGGCCACGGTGATGACGGGGATGGCAGCGTTGCGCAGACCATGGACGAACAGCGCCTTGGTTCGGGTCAGACCTTTGGCTCGGGCGGTGCGAATGTAGTCCTCGCGCATGACGTCGAGGACCGCCGATCTCACGTACCGGGTGAGGATCGCGGCCTGGACGAGTGCCAGGGACACGACAGGCAGCACCAGTCGGATGAGGAACCCGCCCAGTCCTTCGACCGGGGCCATCCACCCTTGGGAGGGGAACCAGCCAAGCGTCAGGGAGAAGACGATGACGAGGATGATGGCCGCGAGGAAGTTCGGCACGGCGATGCCGATCTGGCTCAGCGCGGAGATCGTGACTCCGATCCAGTTGCGCTGTTCAAGGGCCGCGAAGGTGCCCAAAGGAACGGCGATGACGATCGCCAGAAAGATCGCGGCGATGACGAGGATGCCCGTGACCTGGACGCTGCCGACGATGACCGGGGTGATCGCTGCCCCTGTCACATACGAGGTTCCGAAGTCGCCGGTGAGCATGCCCATGACCCAATTGAAGTAGCGGATGAGCGGCGGCTGGTCGAGTCCGTACTGGGCTTCCAGCGCCGCCACCGCATCAGGCGTGGCGTTCGTTCCCAACGCGACCTGCGCGGCGTTGCCGGGCAGGATGCTCATGAGCGCGAAGACCACAACCGAGGCGACGATCAGCGCCAGAACGAACTGTATCGCACGGTTGGCCACATAGATGATCATGGGAGGCGGTACTTCAGTTCCAGCTCAGATCCGCGATCCGGAATGCGTCGTTGACCCTGTTGGCTGGGATTCCGGCGAGGTCGGATTTCGCGATGACGAGGTTCGGGAAGAGGAACAGGAAGTCCGAGGCTGCGTCTTCGGTGATCGTCTTCGCGATCGTCTTCATCCCTGAGACGTATTCCTCTTCCGTGCCGGTATCGGCTTTCTCGGCGATCTTCTTGATCTTCGAGTCGTCGTAGCCGATGTAGTAGTCGTTGGAGAAGACGGTGAGGATGTCCCGGGGTTCGGCATGGTTGATGACCGACATGTCGAACTTGTGTTCGGTGAAGGTCTTGTCCAACCAGACTGCGGGGAATTCCTGAGTTTCGATATCGGCTTTGAGCCCGACCTCTTCCAACTGTGCGGACACGATTTCGGAGATGGCCTTCGCGTACGGCAGGTTCGGCACGGTGAAGGCGAACGTCTCCCCCTCGATACCGGCTTCTCTGACGAGATCTTTGGCCTTCTGCGGATCGTAGTCCCAGACTCCCGTCAGATCCTCGTAGTACGGGTCCGTCGGCGGGACCATTGAGCCGATGAGCTCTCCGTAGCCGGCCCATGCGGTGTCAAGGACTGCCTTGCGGTCGACGGCATGCATGACCGCCTCCCGGGCCTTTTTGTCTTTGAAGATGCCCTTCGCGTTGTTCATCGAGAGCACGACCTCACCGTTCGTGGTGCCCGAGATGATCTGGTAGTCGCTGCTCTGGAACTCTCCGGCCAGTTCGGGGGCCTGGAGGTTGGAGACGACGTCGATCTCTCCGGATTTCAGGGCGTTCGAGGCCGAGACTGCGTCTTGGAAGTATTTGAATTGGACGTTCTTGACGCCGGGTGTCTCACCCCAGTAGTCGTCTCGCGCTGTGAAGTCGATCGACTGTCCGCGGGTGAACTTCTCGATGGCGAAGGGCCCGGTTCCGATGGCTTCGTTGGCCAGATCATCGGTGCCCTCGGTGTCGAAGACAGCTCCGACGAGGCTGGTGAGGTTGAACAGCCACGTATTGGACGGCTTCTTGAGAGCGATCTCCACGGTGAGATCGTCGGGGGTCTTGATCGAATCGACAATGTCCATCTTGGACTTCAGTGCGTTCTTCCAGTCGTTCTGCACCCGTTCATAGGAGAACTTCACGTCTTCGCTCGTGAGATCGGCGCCGTTGGAGAATTTCACGCCCTTCTGCAGATGGAAGGTGTAGGTCTTGCGGTCATCGGAGACGTCCCAGTCCTCGGCCAGGCCCGGTTGGATCTCGCCCTCACCGTCGACGCGGACGAGGGACTCGTAGACGTTCTCCATCAGTGCCTCAGGGATGGCGATGCCCGAGGTGGAGGTGAAGTCGAGGTTGACCGGTTCGGCGGTGAACGCGATCGCCATCGAATCCTTCTTGGACTCGTCGCCGGAGTCCGATGCTCCTGCCGAACAGCCGGTCAGGATCAGGCTCGAGGCAGCCAGGGCTGCCATCCACGTTATGATGCGCGGAGTCTTCATCGCTCTCCCATTTTCACGAACCGACGGTGGTTCATTCGTCTTCTCTGACCAGACTGTGCGCGGGCGCACACCGGCCTCGCCAGTTTAGCGGAAGTTCTCACCAGGCGATGAGTCGTTGTCCAGATTGTGGAGAAGGCTCAATGGGACGGGCCCGGAGCATGTCCGGGCCCATTGGGCAGGAGTCAGAGCCCTGCCTGTGCCGCGAGCACCGCGGCGAGCTTGTCGAAGGCGACTCTTCGGTGCGACCGGGAGTTCTTCTCCTCCGGTGTCATCTGTGCGGCGCTGATGTCAGAACCGTCGGGCACGAAGATCGGGTCGTAGCCGAAACCATGGTCTCCCGAGGGACTCGTGGCCAGACGCCCGGGCATGACTCCCTCTGCGGAGAATTCTCGACCGTCGGGAGTGACCGCGGCGGCAGCGCAGCGGAACTGCGCCCCGCGATGTTCGCTCGAGATGTCCGACAGCTGCGCGAGAAGCAGCTCGAGGTTGGCTCGATCGTCTCCGTGTCGGCCAGCCCACCGGGCGGAGAAGATTCCCGGTGCCCCGCCGAGGACATCCACGGCGATTCCCGAATCATCGGCAATGGCGATGTGACCGGTGGCCTGCGCGGCGGCGCGGGCCTTGATCAGTGCATTCTCTGCGAAGGTCACCCCGGTTTCCGGGATATCGCCGAGTCCTGCCTCGGCGGCTGTGAGAACATTCGTGTCCTCCCCCAACGTGGGCAGGAGGATCGCGAGGAGTTCGCGCCTCTTGCCTTCGTTGTGGGTGGCCAGCACGAACGTGGTCATTTGCTCAGGACTTCCGACTGGATGCCGGTGAGGTCGGCACAGCCTTTGGCTGCGAGGTCGAGCAGCGTGCCCAGTTCGTCACGGTCAAACGGTGCGCCTTCGGCGGTGCCCTGGACTTCGACGAACTGTCCGCTGCCGGTCATGACGACGTTCATGTCGGTATCGGCGCGTGAGTCCTCGACATAGGGCAGATCGAGCACGGGCTCACCGTCGATGATGCCGACGCTGATGGCTGCGATCGAGTCCTTGATGGGATTGTTCGCAGCGGGGATGATCCCGGTCGACCGTCCCTTGTCGATCGCGTCGGCCAGTGCCACGTAGGCTCCGGTGATCGATGCGGTTCGGGTGCCGCCGTCAGCCTGGAGGACGTCGCAGTCGAGGACGAGGGTGTTCTCGCCGAGCTTGTCGAGGTCGATGACGGCCCTCAGGCTGCGACCGATGAGTCGGGAGATCTCATGGGTGCGACCGCCGAGCTTGCCCTTGACGGACTCGCGGGTATTGCGGGAGTCTGTGGCTCGCGGGAGCATCGCGTATTCGGCGGTGACCCATCCGCGGCCTTGGCCCTTGAGCCAGCGTGGCACTCCTGCGGTCAGTGAGGCCGCGACGAGGACACGGGTGTTGCCGAATTCCACCAAGGCGGATCCTTCGGCGGTGTTGATCCAGTTGCGAGTGATGGTCACTTCGCGGAGTTCGTCGGCATTTCGTCCGTCTGCGCGCACTGTGGGCCTCTTTCGGTTGTCGGTGCTGTTCTGTTGCGTCCTGGGTGCTCTGTGTTCTGTGTCGTGGTCTGTGTCGGTGGAGAGTCTCACACGGTCCAGCTGTTGCCTGGTTTGGCCAGTTCGATGGGTCCACGGTATTCGCGGGCGGCCTCTCCACGGACGATGGAGCAGTCCGTCCAGGAGGGAATGTGGGTGAGGACGAGTGACTTGGCGTCTGCCGCCTGTGCCACACGTCCGGCACGTTTGCCGGTGAGGTGGATGCCGCGAGCAGTGTCGCGGTCTTCTTGGAAGGCAGCTTCGCAGAGGAACAGGTCCGCGCCCCGGGCCGCTGCGACGAGATTGTCGCATTCGTCGCTGTCACCGGAATAGGTGATCACCGCGCCCTTGGCGTCGGTGATGCGCAGGGCATAGGCCTCAACCGGGTGGTCGACAAGGAAGGATTCGATCGTCAGGCTGCCCACCTGGTGGCTGGTCCCGTGATCGATATCGGTGAAGTCGAAGGCGTGGCTGAGGTCGGAGTCGTGTGCGCTCGCGGCGACTGGGGACTTCCCGGGATCCGTGTAGTAGGCACGTGTCAATCGTTCCTGTGCACCTGCGGGAGCGAAGACGCTTGTCCTCGTGCGGATCGACCCTGTGTCGGAGATGTTGCCGTTGAAGAACTTCGGGTCATAGCAGTGCTTGACGTACAGACCGGTCATGTCCATGCAGTGGTCGGGGTGAAGATGGCTGAGCACGACCGCGCTCAGCCCGTCCGTATCGACCGCGCGCTGCAGCGGACTCAGTGCCCCGGATCCGAGGTCGAGGACGACGCGCGTCGGCTTTTCCTCGTCTGTTTCGATGAGGTAGCAGCTGGCCGCTGAGTTGGGGCCGGGAAAGGAGCCGGCGGTGCCGATGGCAGTGAGTTTCATACGTCGTCGTCCCCCGGCAGATCGCTGAGCAAAGTAGTGGAGAGTCGGTCCTGAATCCAGGTCAGGAAGTCATACAGGGTCAGTGTGAGTTCCTCGGATTCGTCGAGGTCCTCCCGCTGAGCGTATTTCTCTTCTTGGGCTTCCTCGGTGTCGATGCCCATACGAACGGCAAGCACCAGACGCAGATCGTTGAGTCCCTTCATCCACGCTAGAACCTCATCGTGGTTCAAGGTGATCGAGGACCCCTTAGCCAGTCCGTTGAGCACGATGCGCACATTGTGGGCCTTCGCCTGCTGGAGATCGAACTCGGTGAGGCGTCGGAACTCCTGTGATCGTTCCTCGTCGAGGGGGTCGACGTCGGGGAAGAGCCGCAGCAGCGCAGGGTCCTGGGGGCGTGGCCGTTCGACCAGCCCGAGACGTGCCTCCCAGTTCTCAGAATCGGGGCGACCGTCTTCGTTGTCGTCTTCTGCCAGCAGTGCTGCCAGGTCGGTGAAGACGGTGAGCATGAGGGATCGTTCATTGTCCTCGAGTTTGAGGACGACATCGTCCCCACGAGCATCGATTGCAGCCATATCTCAGTCGGATCCTGATTCGGGTTGGCACGCGGCCCACAGACCGTATTCGTGCATGGCTTGGGTGTCCCTCTCCATGGCTTCGCGTCCGCCTGTGGCGACGACGGAGCGACCGTTCTCATGGACTTCAAGCATCAGCGAGTGAGCCTTCTCGGTCGAATACCCGAAGTAGGCTTGGAAGACATAGCTGACGTAGCTCATGAGATTGACGGGGTCGTTGAAGACGACGGTCTTCCATGGCTTTGCCTGTTCTGTCGCCGGTCGAATGTCGACCTCCGGCTCCAGAACTGGAGTCGTTGGATTGCTCACGTTTCCACCTTACGGCAGAACACTGACGCTGTCGTGACGTAGTATCGCGCCTATGAGTGATCTCACACGGACCGGTTCGACGGCTTTCTACACCGATCAGTACGAATTGACGATGGTCCAGGCTGCCCTGGAATCAGGTGCTGCGCACCGCAGGAGCCTGTTCGAAGTCTTCGGTCGCAGCCTGCCTGCCGGTCGCCGCTACGGGGTCGTTGCCGGTACCGGTCGTATTCTCGAGATGCTCAAGGATTTCCGTTTCGGCGACGAAGAGCTCTCGTTCCTCAGCCGCGAGCAGATCGTCGACTCGCGGACCATCGACTGGCTGGCCGACTACTCGTTCTCCGGCAGCATCCGCGGGTATGCCGAGGGCGAGATCTACTTCCCCGGGTCACCTCTGATGACGATTGAGTCCACGTTCGCGGAAGGGGTCATCCTCGAGACGCTCATCCTCTCGGCGATGAACTATGACTGTGCGGTCGCCTCGGCGGCCTCGCGCATGGCGCAGGCCGCAGGAGATCGGCCCTGTGCGGAGATGGGTGGACGCCGCACCAACGAGCATGCAGCGGTCGCGGCCGCCCGCGCCGCTGTCATCGGCGGGTTCGCGTCGACGTCGAATCTCGCCGCCGGACTCCGGTACGGTCTGCGAACCATCGGCACCTCCGCCCACTCCTTCACTCTTCTCCATGATTCCGAGCAGGAGGCCTTCGCCGCTCAGCTCAAATCATTGGGCACCGACACGACTCTGCTCCTGGACACCTATGACGTCGAGGAAGCACTGGCCACGGCTGTGCGCCTGGCCGGTGAGAACCTCGGCGGTGTGCGCATCGACTCCGGCGACCTCGTCGAGCAGGCCAGTGAGGTCCGTGCCGGCCTCGACCGCCTCGGCGCTCACGACACCACCATCACCGTCACCAGCGACCTCGACGAATATGCCATCGCCGCTCTCGCAGCCTCCCCCGTGGATTCCTACGTTGTCGGAACACGGGTGGTCACCGGTTCGGGCGCTCCGGCGGCCGGGCTCGTATACAAGCTCGTGGCCCGAGCCGACGAATCGGGTGCCTGGACCTCGGTGGCGAAGAACTCGGCAGGCAAGCCCTCCCGGGGAGGGCACAAAGATGCTCTGCGTCTCATCGATGGTGCCATCGCGGTCGAAGAGGCCGTGGGCATCCCGACTCTGCCGGACGACCTCGGCGATGGCCGCTCGCTGACTGTCGACCTCGTCGTCGATGGTGAGATCGATGAGTCCTATATCGGCGCGGCCGGAGTCACGAAGGCCTGCGCCCGCCATGACGAGTCTCTGGCCGAGCTGCCACGTTCGGCCCGCCGCATGCAGGACGGCGAACCCGCGATCCCCACGGTCTTCTACCCCAAATGATTTCGACCGAAGTCAGCTGAGCTGAGGCTCTCAGGCGTCACTTCTTGCCGACGAACCAGCCCTGCAGCTTTTTGATCCGCGCCTGGATCTGTTCCTGGGTCGCCTGTGCCACAGCCGGTCCCCCGCAAGCCTTGCGCAGTTCGACGTGGACGGTCGCGTGCGGCGTACCCGTGCGACGAGACCAGGCACCGACGAGGCTCTGGAGCTGATTGCGCTCCTCCTTCATCGCCCGGTGGTCGAGTTCGCTGACCTCAGGCTCCGGTGCCGGCGGTGCGGAGGCGGTCTTCCGCTTCGCCTGACGTGCCTGTTGGGTGCGCAGCAGTTCGTGGACCTGATCCGGTTCGAGGAGGCCGGGAATGCCGATGAAGTCGAGCTCGTCCTCGGAGCCGACCGCACCTCCCGTACCGAACTCGCCTCCGTCGAAGAGCACGCGGTCGAAGAGCGCTTCGGCGCCGATGGCTTCGAATGAGCCCAGCTGATCGGAGGAGGCACCTTCGCTGCGGTTGGCCTGTTCCATGGCCTGATCGTCGAAGACCACGACGTCGTTCTCGTCTTCGTTCTTCGGCCGGTCGAGGGCGTGGTCGCGTTCGACCTCCATCGTGTTGGCCAGCGCCAGGAGGATCGGCACGGAGGGCAGGAACACCGAGGCTGTCTCTCCGCGTTTGCGGGCACGCACGAAGCGCCCGATCGCCTGGGCGAAGAACAATGGAGTCGCCGAGGAGGTGGCATAGACCCCGACACACAGTCGCGGTACGTCGACACCTTCGGAGACCATGCGCACGGCGACCATCCAGCGGTCCGTGGAGTTCTGGAACTTCTCGATGCGCTCCGAGGCTCCGGCTTCGTCGGAGAGCACGACGGTCGGTGCCTCTCCGGTGAGTTCGCGGAGGATCTTCGCGTAGGCACGCGCAGAGTCCTGGTCGGTGGCGATGACGAGTCCGCCGGCGTCGTGCACGGTGCGACGGACCTCGGTCAGGCGGATATCGGCAGCCTTGAGGACGGCAGGCATCCAGTCACCTGAGGGGTCGAGCGCGGTTCGCCAGGCTTGGGAGTTGATGTCCTTCGTCGTCTCCTCACCGAGGACGTGCGACATCTCGTCCCCGGCCTTCGTCCGCCACGACATGGTGCCGGCGTAGGTGAGGAACAGGACCGGACGCACGACGGAGTCCTTGAGCGCACGGCCGTAGCCGTAGGAATAGTCGGCCACCGAGGTGCGGATGCCGTTTTCGTCTGGAGCGTAGGTGACGAACGGGATCGGCGAGGTATCGGACCGGAAGGGGGTTCCTGTCAGGGAGAGTCTGCGCACTGCCGGGCCGAATGCCTCACGGACTGCATCACCCCAGGACAGTGCGTCACCACCATGGTGGACCTCATCGAGGATGACGAGGGTGCGACCGGCAGCGGTGCGGTTGTGGTGAAGGACCGGCTTCGCCGCGACCTGAGCATAGGTGATGGCCACACCGTGATAGCCCGGCGCGTGCTTGCCCTGGGCATTCTTGAAGTGCGGGTCGAGTTTGATGCCGACGCGTGAGGCCGAGTCAGCCCACTGCACCTTGAGGTGCTCGGTTGGGGCGACGACGGTGACCCTGTTGACGACCCGCTGGGCTAGCAGTTCTGCGGCGACGCGCAGGGCGAAGGTGGTCTTACCTGCACCAGGCGTTGCGACGGCGAGGAAGTCCTTCGGCTGTTCCCGAAAATAGAGTTCGAGAGCCTCTGCCTGCCACGCACGCAACTTTCCGGCCGTTCCCCAAGCAGCACGCTCGGGAAAGGCCGGTGGCAGTTGTTCGGCGGCGGAGGTCCCTGGGAGACGTTCCGCGGCCATTTACTCCTTGGGTCCTTCAGACATCGATGAGTAGATCTCTTTGCAACGCGGGCACACGGGGAATCGTTCGGGGTCGCGGGTGGGCACCCACACCTTTCCGCACAGAGCAATCAGCGGTGTGCCCGTGACCATGGATTCCATGATCTTGTCTTTGGGTGCGTAGTGGCTGAATCGTTCGTGGTCGCCGGGTTCAACAAGCTGCTCGGACTGCTCACGCTCGATTGTTGCTGAACCACCTGATGCTGGATAGGTCATGGCTCCATTGTAGTTCCCTAGAATGAGACCCATGGACAGAACTCACGAGGATTCGCTCACAGAACGCTATCGCGAACTCAGCGACGATATTGCCGCCGCTGTTGCCGTGGTCTCAGTCAAACGCGGGACCGCCCTGCATGCGATCACCGTCGACTCATTCCTCGACGTGTCCTACGATCCGCCGACCATGGCGGTGAGCATCTACAGCGGGTCACGGATGATGGAGTCCCTGGAGATGAGTGATCACTACGCCATCTCCCTGCTCAACTCCTCCCAGCGGGACGTCTCCGAGCGCCTGGGTGCGTCTGGGCAGCCGCTCTACGGTTCGCTCAAGGGCATCGATACGTTTCCGGCACCCCATTCGGGCCAGCCGGTGCTCACGGATGCGATCGCATGGTTCGAACTGCGGCAGACGCAGACCCTTGAAATCGCCACGCACTACCTCGTCGTCGGCGAAGTCGTGTCGATGGGCACCGGAGTCAGCAGCAGCAAGAGCAAACCGCTGCTGCGCTGGCGCAAGGGCTACGGAACGATCGGGCCACGCTGACTGCAGGTCATCGTCGAATGCCAGCGGCCCTCTGCTCGTCCCTCAGCCTCAAACGAAGCTGGAAGATGAGCAGAGGGCCGCTGTGCGCCGGTTCGAGGCCGGCTGCGTGTCGCTCAGATCAGACGACGCCCTGTGCGAGCATCGCCTCGGAGACGCGGATGAAGCCTGCGATGTTGGCGCCGGCCACATAGTCACCGGGTGAGCCGAACTCTGCGGCTGCCTCGGCGCAGCTATCATGGACGTCGCCCATGATCTCAGCCAGTCGGGCTTCGGTGAAGTCGAAGTCCCAGGTGTCGCGGCTGGCGTTCTGCTGCATCTCCAGGGCACTGGTGGCCACGCCACCGGCGTTGGCTGCCTTGCCCGGGGCAAAGATCACACCGGCATCGGAGAAGGTCTTCACAGCCTCTGGGGTACAGGGCATGTTCGCACCTTCGGCGAGGGCGATGACTCCGTTCTTCACGAGAGTCCGCGCCGAATCGGCGTCGAGCTCGTTCTGAGTCGCGCACGGAAGTGCGACGTCGACCTCGATGTCCCAGACGTTGCCGCCCTCGTAGTACTTTGCACGGCCACCGCGTTCGTCAACGTATTCGGAGATGCGACCGCGCTCTTCGAACTTGATGCGCTTGACGATGTCGGTGTCGATGCCGTCGGGGTCGTGGATGAATCCGCCCGAGTCGGACATGGTGATGACCGTACCGCCGAAAGCTGCGACCTTTTCGGCTGCGAAGACAGCAACATTTCCTGATCCGGAGATCGAGACGGTGCGTCCATCGATGTTCTTCTTCGCTGCTGCGAGCATGTCCTTGAGGAAGTACACGACACCGTAGCCAGTCGCCTCGGTGCGGACCATGGAGCCGCCGTAGGACAGACCTTTACCGGTGAGAACACCAGCTTCGTATTCGTTCTTCATGCGCTTGTACTGGCCGAAGAGGTATCCGATCTCGCGTCCGCCGACGCCGATGTCACCGGCCGGAACATCGCGGTACTCGCCGATGTGGCGGCTGAGCTCTGTCATGAATGACTGGCAGAAGCGCATCACCTCAAGGTCACTGCGCCCCTTGGGGTCGAAGTCGGATCCGCCCTTGCCGCCGCCGATGGGCAGACCTGTGATGGCGTTTTTGAAGATCTGCTCGAAGCCGAGGAACTTCACGATGCCCAAGTTCACTGACGGGTGGAACCGCAGACCGCCCTTGTAGGGGCCGAGTGCGGAGTTGAACTGCACGCGGAACGCGCGGTTGATCTGGACGACCCCCTGATCATCGATCCAGGGGACGCGGAAGATGATCTGGCGTTCGGGTTCGCACAGGCGTTCGAAGGCTGAGAGTTCGAGGTATTCCGGGTGCTTGTCGACGACAGGGCCCAAGGAATAGAGAACTTCCTGTACCGCCTGATGAAACTCCGACTCTCCGGGGTTGCGATGAAGCACGGTGTCGAAGATTGGCTGCAGTGATGGATGTAAGCTCATGGAACCAATTTACCGTGACCCGCATAACATGAGCGGATACGACCGAATAATGGACAAACTGGTGTCGCGGCCCAGGTTTGGTATATTGCAAGTTTCAGAGTTTCGCGTTGCCGAAATCCATCCGACGCTAGACTCGGTTTATGGATTTAGAAGACGTTTGGCCGCCCTTTTCTTTAAGAATTCGTTGCGGACACATAGAGTTGTCGCCTGTACGCGAATCGGACTATTCAGAATTGGCCGATATTGCGGCCGGTGGGGTTCGCCGTAACAACATTCCTGCCTTTCTCGTCAACTGGGATTCTGGGACTCCTGAGGAAATCGCACGGTCCATCGCTCAGTACCAATGGGGCACTCGAGCGAACTTCAGAGTCGATGACTGGACCATGGAGTTCACCGTCAGGGTCAACGGCCGAGCTGTCGGCGTGCAGGGCGTGAGTGCAACGGACTTCGTCCGCACCCGGGCGGTCTCTACAGGGTCGTGGTTGGCGCTGCATGAGCAGGGCAAGGGATATGGAACCCAGATGCGCAGAGCTGCGTTGGTGGCGTTTGCTGATCATTTCGATGCCAGAGAGTTCAACTCTGGCTACTTCGAGGGCAACGCAGCCAGTCGCAGAGTCTCAGAGAAACTGGGGTACACGCCCAATGGAGTCAAGACGCTCGTCGCACAGGATGGACAGGCGCGCGTTGAGCAGCAGGTCATCCTGGCAGCTCAAGAGATCGTCCGCGGTACCGAGCCAGTGGAGGTTGCCGGCGCCGAGGTGGTCCGTCGCTTCCTCGGGCTCAAACAGGCCTGAGAGCCCGATACCGACAGGCCGAGGATCCGATGCAACTGCTGGGGCAGCAACTGTAAGGGTCTGAGCCTCGCATCGGCCAGCTCAGAGTCTCTGAGACATCAGCACAATGTCCGTGAATAGCAGAAAGGGGAGCACCCGCTGAATCACTCCAGCGAACACTCCCCCACCACACCACTCGTGAATACAAGTAAGGGGCCATCCCACCGAAGTGGAATGACCCCTCACCTTAAAGAATATTGCGGCAGTCACCTACTCTCCCACAACCACCAAGTTGCAGTACCATCAGCGCGAATGGGCTTAGCTACCGGGATCGGAACGGTTAACCGGGCGTTTCCCCACCACTATCACCACC
>NZ_FXZB01000010.1 GCF_900169065.1 Brevibacterium aurantiacum
ATGCGCTTTACGGGACGTCATTCAGCGTCGAGGACGGGACTGGAATCCGGAAAGGGTGGGGCGGACGATCAGGGTGAAATCCAGATCCAACACGCTGGCCCCATACACACATTCTTGCCGCTAACCCGCCGACGGGCACCGTATGGACCAGTCTAGTTCTGCTCGATGGTGATCGTACCCATGTCGGTGCTCGCCGAGACGGGGATGATCGTTTTGCCCTCGGCATCCTTCGAGGACCGTGCAGCGTCGTACTTTTTGACGTCCTTGGCCAGATCCACGCTCCCCTCATTCGAGTTCGCGTTGATGCGGTAGAACAGATCCTTGGCGTCAGCGGCACTGCCATCGTCATCCTTGGAAGCGGCGGCCTCGGCGGCCATCCTCTCCTGGGCCAGGTCCAAGCGCGGCAGGCGGATGTCGATCGTGCCTTCGTCGGCCTTGGCAACGATGCCGGACATCGGCACCATGTCGTTGGTGAAATCGAGATCGATCGTTCCCGTCGAGGTCACGGCGTCGACGTGATCGCGAACGTTGAGATTGGAACCGTTGAGTGTGCCCACACCGGTCTTGGATTCGATGGTGTCGAAGGTCCCGCTCAAGTCAGTCATTCCGTAGTCGGTCGATGTCTGCAGACGCTCGGCCGAGCCGCTGACATCGACTGCGCCGCCGTCTGTCTTCGCGACGATCTCCTGGTAGTCACCCACGACGTCGATGGCACCGTAGCCGCCGTTGAAGTCGAGTTTCATCTCCTTCGAGGTCTTCGCAGGAAGGGTGACTTCGATCTGGGCGTTCTCGAGGTTTCGCTGATCGTCTACGGACACCGTCGACGAGTCCTCGGCCTCTCTCACCTGCAGCGTCGGTGCTTCGTCGCGGGGCCCGGTAGCGGTGAGCCGGACGGTCGGCTCATCGGTCTCGGTGGTCTTGACGGTCACTGATGCGGTGGTATCGAGGAGGAACTTCAGATCCGTGACTGAGGTCGACAGCGGCTTCGTGACATCGAGCTTCGCGTAGTTCAGACGAGAGGCTCCGTGCGCGACGCTGAAGGCGATCGGGACGAGGAGGACGACGAGCGCGGCGATCGTGATGATCACTCGCATGCTCGCGCGGGTGGATTCGCTGACGTGGACTGTGGCAGGCATTCTATGCTCCGAGGAATGTGAGGACGGCGAGGATGCGTCGGTTGTCAGAGGTGTCGGCGGTGAGGCCGAACTTGGTGAAGACCGAACTGATGTGCTTCTCAACTGCTCCCGCACTGAGGTAGAGGGTGCGGGCGATCGCGGCGTTGGATTTGCCTTCGGCCATGAGCTGGAGGACTTCGAGTTCGCGCGGGCTCAGCGTGGACAGCCCATCCTTCTTGCGTGTGCGCACGAGGATCTGCGAGACGACTTCGGGGTCTAAGACAGTGCCGCCGGAGGCGACCTCGTCGACGGCTGCGAGGAAGTCCTCGACATCGGCGACTCGGTCTTTGAGCAGGTATCCGAAGCCACCGGTGTTCTCAGCGATGAGTTCGGATGCGTACTGCTCCTCCACGTACTGGCTGAACACGAGCACCTTGACGTCGGGGTTCTGCTTGCGGATGAGGACTGCGGCGCGGATGCCCTCGTCGGTGAACGTCGGCGGCATGCGCACGTCGATGATGGCGAGGTCCGGCGGCGTGTTGTGGACTGTGGCGAGGAGCTCGTTGGCATCGGGGACGGCGGCGATCACTTCATGCCCGGCATCAACCAGAAGCCTCTCGAGTCCGGCTCGCAAGATGGCAGAGTCTTCGGCAATTACGATGCGCATGGCACCTCCACAACGACAGTAGTTGGCCCACCTGCAGGGCTGGTCAGGTTCAGTGTCCCACGAGCGGCTTCGACGCGATCGACCAAACCGGCGATCCCGGTGTGACGGCCCGAACGGTCGATGCGCGCTCCGCCCTGACCGTTGTCGGTGACGACGATCTGGACTCCCGCCTCGATGGGGGCGATGAAGACCCGAGCATGTGTCGCACCCGAGTGCTTGGCGATGTTCGTCAGGCACTCTGCGACGACGAAGTAGGCCACGGCTTCGGCCTCACGATCGATGCGCCCGGCGAGTCGAACGTCGACCTCGACGGGAATCGTCGAGCGTCCGGCCAATGCGGAGACGGCCGCGTCGAGGCCGCGGTCTGTGAGCACAGCAGGGTGGATTCCACGTGCCAGTTGGCGGAGTTCGTTGACGATGCCCTTCGCCTCGGCGTGGGCTTCGGAGACGAGCTCTTTGGCGCGCTCTGGATCTTTGTCGATCTTCGACTTCGCCATGCCCAGCGTCATGCTCAGGGCGACGAGTCGTGGCTGGGCTCCGTCGTGGAGGTCGCGTTCGATGCGCAGTCGCTCCGCACCCGCAGCTTCGATCCCGGCCATGCGGGCCCGGTCGAGATCGGTAACCTCGGCCTGCAGGGCAGCGGTGCGTGCCGGTGGCAGGAGGCTGCGGTCGAGTGCCCTGTCGAGGTACGGGGCGAACCACAGGATCGCCAGTGAGCTGGCGAGGACGATGAGAGAGCCGATGGCGATGCCGGTGCGCCCCAGCCCACCGGTGGTTCCACGGAAGAAGAAGTCGGTGATGCCCTCAGGATTGATGGCGCTGAAGATGCCGATGATTGCACCGCAGATGCCGGCGATGGTGCCGCCGACGATGATCGCGCCGAGCAGCATCTTCACGTAGTGGTGGGCAGTCGAGCGCCAGAAGGATCCCGACTTCACGTGCAGCCATCGATTGTGGAAGAAGCGGCCGAAGGCAGATTCTCGGGTGCTGCGTTCGACCTTCGGGACCGGGATCCGGTCGCCATAGATCAGTTCGGCCCGGTAACGTTCGAACACGTTCGCGCCCTGTTGGACGACGACCCAGGCGACGAGTGCGAGCACACCGAGGCCGAGTGCGAAGATTCCGCCGAAGCCGGTGAACAGCAGGCCAAGCGGGATCCAGGCCCAGACCACAGCCATCACGGCGGAGAGCACGAGGTTCGCGACGCCGACGATCCCGACTCGCTTCTGCGGCCATTCGATCGGACCGTCGGCGGGAATCTCGGTGCCTTCCTCACGCGTCAGCGGCATCGCCCCCGTCGCAGGTGCGTACGTGACGTTCTCCGACTTCGGCTTCTTCCGCCGAGGTGGCTGCATCGGCTGCATCGGCATCTGGCCGTTGGGAGCGGGCACGGGCGCAGGGAGCTGATTGGGGTGTTGGCCCTGCTGTGGGCTTTGCTGCTGGGCGGAGTAGGTGCGCGGCTGGTAGCCGGGCTGCTGGAGAGCGCCCTGCTGCTGGAGATTGCCAGGTCCAGAGGAGTGGGTGCCCTGGGACGGGTACGCCTGAGTGGGGTGCTGTGAGGGTGTTTGCTGCGAGAACCCCTGCGGGAAGTTCGCATTCATCACGCGGGTCTGGGGATAGGCCTGTGTGTACTGCTGCGTTGGGTGGTTAGTCGCCGGCGATTCCTGGTCGTGAGCCGAACCGTGCTGTTGAGCCGACCCGTACTGCTGAGCCGACCCGTACTGCTGAGCGGCACCGCGGCTGAAGGGAACCTCCATATCCATAGGAGCCGTCCGAAACTGTCCGGCCTCCGTCGCCAACGGTGTGTCTGCGGACTCGTCGACTGCGCCGTTGCCCGAAGGCTCGGAGCGGTCTGCAGACTCCTCGGCCTCGGGGGTCTTTGCAGCCGCGGGAGTCTCTGCGGTCGGGGGCGCGTTGACGATCGCCTCGGCGCCGATGGGCCTGTCCGATTCTGGCGTTTCTTCTGGTGCCTGGGACTCCAGGGAATCGGCGCTCTGCGGCTCCGATTCGCGTGGGTTCGTGGGGGTGTTCTCACTCATAGCAATAACGCTACGGGAGTCGACAAGCTGCCAACAGCACGTTGACCACCTAGCCTGCGTCGGGTTTTCCCCACGCCCCGTGACCACGCACACACGCGCCACGCACCGCCACCTGCGATTTGCACCGTCCCACCACGCACCGCCAGCGGTGAATCCCACCCACAGCTCCACGCACCACCGCTGGCACTGCGCGTGGCACTGCGAGTATCAATTCATACCGTTGCTACAGGGTGTTGAAGAGTTGACGGTGAGGGGTCCGCAATTGGAACCTCCGCACCCAGTGCCTCCGCGTCGGAGCTCACGCCGTCCGGAGTCTGCACCGTCGAAGCGAGCGCCGCGTCGAGGTCGGCGAGGATGTCGGCGATGTCTTCGATGCCCAGGGACAGGCGGATGAATGTCGGCGAGACGCTGAGTTCGCAGTCTGCGACGGCCAGGTGGGTCATGGTCGCAGGATGGTCAATCAGTGACTCAACACCACCGAGCGATTCGGCCAGAGTGATGAGCTTCGTGCTCTTCACCAGCGACAGAGCTCTTGCCTCGGTGTCGGTGCGGAATGAGACCACTCCCCCGAAGCCGCTCATCTGCTTCTTCGCGACCTCATGACCCGGGTGAGATGGCAGACCTGGGTAATACACCTCAGCGATCTCAGGACGGCTCTCCAACCACTGCGCCACGGCCTGCGCGTTCTCACAGTGCTTAGCCATCCGCACCGGCAGGGTTTTGATGCCGCGGCGAGTCAGCCATGCATCGAAGGGGGCGATGCCCAACCCGACGGATGCGAGGTAGGACTCGAGACGTTCGACAACCTCGGCGGCACGGGGACAGGTCGAACCGTCACCGGCGAGAACGGCACCGCCGATGACATCGGAGTGGCCGTTGATGAACTTCGTCGTCGAGTGGATGACGACATCGGCGCCGAGCTCGATGGGGCGCTGCAGAATCGGGGTGGCGAAGGTGGAGTCGACGGCCAGGATGGCGTTTGCGGCGTGGGCGAGCTTGGCAGTCTCGGCGATGTCGACGATGTCGAGCCCGGGATTGCTCGGAGTCTCGACCCACACGATCGCGGTCTTGGCCGAGATCGCGGCCGCCAGCGCCTCGGTGTCGGTGAGATCGACGGTGCGGATGCTGATGCCCCAGCGCTCGTATTCATTCTTCAGCAGCCGGTACGTGCCGCCGTAGATGTCGCGCGGGATGATGATCTCATCGCCGGGACCCAGCAGTGCCGAGAAGACCGCGACCTCGGCGGAAGTCCCCGAGTTCACCGCCGCTGCGAAGGAGGCGTTCTCCAGTTCGCACAGCACGTCTTCGAGGTCGCTGCGGTTCGGGGTGCCGGTGCGCGCGTAGTCGAAGCCGGCGCGGGTCTGGCCCGGGGTGTCCATCATGAAGGTCGAGGTCTGGAAGATAGGGGCAACAACCGAACCGGTATGCGATTCGGGGTTGGCCCCCGAATGCACAGAGCGGGTCGAGATTCCGTTCTGGGTGATACTCATGGCGGGACCTTCCTTCACTGATGGCACTTCGACTTCGCTGCCGAAGTTCCACCAGTGTGTACGTACTGGCACGAGTGCTGCCGTCGTCTGTGACCTCGGATGTCACCAGCCGTCATGTGACGGTCTTCCGGCGTCACTTTCCGTCACGAAAGAGTCTGAGCAGGAAATTTCTCGATCCGTGGGTCTTTTCGCTCCGAGTCATGTAATACTTAGCCTCATGGCTAAGTATTCGGATCAGCTTGATGCGATGTTCACCGCTCTTGCCGATCCCACACGACGTGCAGTGGTCCACCGTTTGGGCCACGGATCGGCGAGTGTCGGAGAACTGGCAGAGCCCCTGCCGATCTCACTCCCGTCGTTCATGAAGCATGTGCGCACCTTGGAGTCGTGTGGGCTGATCCGAACTCAGAAGACAGGCCGGGTGCGCACCTGCGTACTCAACCGCGATCGACTGACACTGCTCAATGATTGGCTGGCCGAGCAGAGACTCATCTGGGAGGCCAGCACGGATCGCCTCGAGCGGTTCGTCACCGCCACAGACGACGAGATCGCACACAGCGCTGCCGCTGACACCAACGGCAGCAATCACAGTAGGGAAGAATCATCACCGCAAATCTCGCTCGCACCCGACATTTCGACTCCGCTCTCGACCTCACAATCCAGAGAGTGATCCGAGCGCCAAAGGAATCCATCTGGTCTGCTTGGACGGATCCTGACAAACTGGCGCAATGGTGGATACCAGCGCCGCTGACTCTTCGCGTCGACGCCCTTGAACTCCGCCCGGGTGGGGCCTTCTCCACCATGATGAGCGAGGACGGGGAGACCTTCACTCCGCACGTGGACGCCGTCTTCCTCCTCGTTGAGGACAACAGCCGTCTGGTGTTCACCAACGCGGTCAACAGTACGTGGCACCCTGTCTCTCCCGACCCTGTCTCCATGACCACCGAGATCATCTTGGGCGACCACCCCGACGGCACTGACTATCAGGCCGTCGTCCGCCATGGCAGCCCCGAGCAGCGTGCCCGTCACGAGGAGCTCGGCTTCTTCGACGGCTGGGGCACCGTCACCGAGCAGCTGGCGCAGTCAGTGGAATGAGGCGAGCGGGGCGGCGGCCCCGATCGCTCCTCAGCCGAAACTGACAATCGCTTTGCCACGATCCGCCGCCGGCATCTCCGTCGCTGCAGCCCTCTCGGACCCCGGCGCCTTCATGGTGGCGGCCAGCACCAGTGAAATCAGGAGCGCCGAAACGGAGACGAGCGTCCAGATCAGTGGAGCGATTCCCACGAGGAGTGCGATCGCGATGCCGCCCATGGCCAGAGTGACCGCCGTGAGGGCCCGAGACACAGGACTCGACAGACGCTGACCCACTCGAGCCTCGAAAGTCGAGAAGCTCGCCCGCACACCCCTCGCCGCTGCGCGCCCGAACTTGGCCAACCTATCCTCACCGGGGAACGGGATCTTCGACATGGCCATTGCCAAAAGCGCGGCCAGTCCCATCACCGTGATCAGCCATGACAGCCTGGTCAGCCACCACCAATTCGATTCGATCTCAGGGAGTACGATCCCGGCTGCCGACAGCCCATCTCCTGCCGGCACCCCGGACAGCAGCTGAGCTGCGTAGCCCAGAGCTCCGATAAGGGTGATGACGATCGGCATGTGCCACAGGTAGACCTGGATGCCGTAGGTGTTGCCCCAGGAGATGACACGCTCCCAGATGCGGGCACGGTACTCGTATCCGACCGCAGTCCGATCCGAACCACCGGACACGATTTCGTTCAGACGCGCATGGCTCAGCCGCAGGATGCACATCTGCGCAACACCGAGCAGCACCAAGGCACCGGTGGGCGGGTTGAGGTTGATGAGCATGTTCGGGCTGTAGACCCCAAGACCGACAAGCACCCCGAGGCTCACCAGGGACAGCACCATCACGGTCCAAGCAGACCAGGCCCGCACGGGACGATGAATGGCGTCGGCGTAGAAGAAGCCGCACTGCTGGATCAGCGGCCATACGAACAGGAAGTTGAGATAGCCCAGTCCGGTCACTCCCGTGAATGCGACCAAGCCGTCCACAGCGACCACCGCGCCGGCAAGCGCTGCGATCGTCCGCCTCGGCGCCCTTTCGTGGAAGTGCACCGCCAGGGGAACCAGCGATGTCAGCCCGACGTAGACGGCGAGGAACCACAGCGGTTGCCCGATGCGAGTGCTCGCCTCGGCGAGCAGGCCGGCGGGCACCCCCAATTCAGAGGCCAGGGACAGTCCGACACCGGCAACGCCGATGAGCACTGCGACCGGAATGACGAGGCGGCGCAGGCGGGCATGAATATAGTCGGCCCAGGTGCCACCGGTGGCTTGAGTGCGTCGCCAACCGTTGATGGCGGCGTATCCGCCGATGAAGAAGAACAACGGCATGATCTGGAAGAACCACGAGGCGATTGTGAAGCCGGTGGTGTGCAGCAGCGCCACCGTGGGAACAACGTCACCGTCTGCTCCGAGCACGGCTGAACTCATCATCGAATGCAGGATCACCACGACGACGAGGCAGCCGAACCGGATGAGGTCGATCGCCCGGTCCCGGTGCGGTCGACGAGTGGTGTCGCCGTGCGGGGCGGAAAGGTGGTTCGCCCCGGCCTCGGGCGGCCTGCTGAGGGTGAGTGACATGTCGGCTCCTTGTCGGATTGAGCTCCGCTGATTGCACAGAGTGCTGAGCTCGTCGTTCGATACATCCGAACCTATGGGCGCGATCACCGCCGGCACATCACCTCTGAGTTCCGACCTGAGTCCGCCCAAGCACTACTTTCGGATGAGACGGGACTCCACCGACTGGATACCCTCACCCATCCAGCCCAGAGAGCCGCGGCCCAGCGAAAACAGTGCCGCAAACCTTCCCGGTGCAAACACCGCGGCCCATCGTGAGTGCAAGAATGGCCACGAAAGCATCACCCGAACAGAAATCCACCCCGTCCAGGACATCCGAGCAAGGAGCACGAAACGATGACGACGATCGCCTTCGAGAAGACAGCCCTGCCCATCATCGGCGCGCCGATGGCCGGCGGCACCACGACCCCGGATCTCACCGCTGCTGTTGCGCGAGCCGGCGGCTTCCCGTTCGTGGCCGGCGGCTACCTCACCGCCGAGGCGTTGGCCCCACTCATCGATCGCATGCGGGAGACGACCGAGAACTTCGGCGTCAACCTCTTCGCTCCGAATCCCGTTCCCATCGACCGCGCGGCCTTCGACGCCTTCGCCTCCGCCCTCGAACCCGTGGCTGCCGAACGCGGGCTGACTCTCAATCCCGAACCGGTCGATGACGATGACCATTATGCGCAGAAGGTCGACTACCTTCTCGCCCATCCCGTGCCCTTGGTCTCGATGACGTTCAACATCCCCACCGCCGAGGTGGTGGCTCGTCTCCATGACGTCGGCACCCAGGTCGCGGCGACCGTGACGACTCCCGCCGAGGCCCGCACCGGTGCCGAACGCGGCGTCGATGCCCTCATCGTTCAGGGCCCGCGGGCGGGCGGGCATTCGGGGACGGCCGATCCGACCCGGTCGATCGAGGACCGCGCCACGAGCGACGTTGTCAGAGATGTCCTCGCCGAGGTGGACCTCCCTATCGCGGCCGGTGGCGGAGTCGACGGGGTTGAGATGGTCGAGGCTCTCCTGCAGGCAGGGGCGAGCACCGTGGTCGTGGGCACTCTCCTGCTGCGCACCGATGAAGCAGGGACTGCCGAGACCCACCGCGCGGCTCTGGCGTCCGATGACTTCACTGAGACACAGCTGACCAGGGCATTCACCGGACGCCCTGCCCGCACGCTCGTCAATGACTTCGTGCGGACGTTCGACTCGATCGCCGTCAACGCCTACCCGGCGGTTCATCATCTGACGAAGTCATTCCGCGCTCAGGCGAAGAAGGACGGCGATCCCCAGGGCCTGCACCTGTGGGCCGGCACGGGCTATCGCGGCGCACGTGAGGCCTCGGCACAGACGATCGTCAAGGAGCTCGGCGCTCAGTTCGCCCGCTGAGTCCGTGTCGGTTCCGAGCGGCGGATTCCCGAGCCTCGAGTCCGGTCAAGATCGAGCCGCCCAAGGAGCCGATCGCCCCGGACGCATTACGGAGTGCGGCTGACTGTTGCGGAGTCGAAGGTCTGCTTCTGGAAGCTGGCCACAGTCTGCCAAACCCCGGTTGTGATTGCCTACCGGCGCACTTCGCCGATTGGGGCGCGGCTTCGCACGGAAGAATACTGCGAGGATCTGCGCGCCCTGGTCTGGCGGGGCAACGAGGATGCCCGGGTTGTGCTGGATGCTCTAGAGCGGTTGGACGTCAGCGAGGAGGACGCCGTTGTCCAACTGGACGAGGTGGCAGTGGAGCTGGAGTTCTTTGTTCGTCAGCGGAGGATGTCGAGGAAGGTGAGTGCGATTGAGGGGGGCGAAGCGGTTAGTGGATTCGCTTCTGCCGACCACATGAACATTGCAAACGTTTGCACCCGTCACTTTGTCATCGCGTGGCGGGTGCTTTCGTGTTCATCCCGGCACTATGGGGACAGACCCATTCCCGATACGGCTACAGGAGGACCACCGGTAGCCACACATACTGAAAGACGCATGCCTCGCGCTTCAAGCCGCCCCTGTTGATACTGCCCCTGACCAATGTTCGCTCCTCGGCCGATGGGCTCGGGGTGCCAGTGGGCGGGTGATGCGCATTTGCTCCGCACAACCGGATGCCAATGATTGGGTGCAGGTGGCGCATCCGGGCATGCCGACACAAACAGGTTTCGTCGGCGGATACATGCATGTGGATTACCTTGAGCTTCTGCCGACCTATGATTCGCACACCATGTAGTGGTTTGCGTACGTGAGACCTTCTTAAGTGTCAGACACTCTAACGGTTGTTGATGTCTCATTGAATGTTGGACACTATGACACGGTTGAGCAAGCCCGGCCAGCATCGACGGTAGGCGGAGACCCATTCGTCTATATCAAAGGAGATCAACATCACTAAAGGCCAAGGCTACGACTTCCGCTACAGCTCGGAAACCGACACGGCGCCGATGCTGAAAGCGCTGGCCGCTGTCCCTGGCATGCCCGACTACGACGGCGCCGACCTCGTGGAATTCGTCAACGAGATCCTTCCGCAGCACCCGGATGCGTTCGACATCCTGGATGTCACCCTGGAAGGTGGTTACACCACTGGCGAGCTCGAGCTGGCCATCTTCGCACCGGACACTCGCGTCAGCTATGACGACTTCCCGGATGCGTACGAATTGCAGGAAGCTGAGGAGGCCAGTGTTGGGCTCCCCCGCGGCTTGGCGCTGTTCAGCGACCAGATAGCCAATCTTGGCTACACCATCGGTGGTCCGCAGCTAAGCGACTACGAAACCATCGGGTAGGCCGAAGTCGACCCTACACATGAACCCCAGGCGTTAATACGTCTGGGATTTTATCATGCGCCACTCGGGCAAGAGGCAAGAAGCGAGAGTCTTTGTCACAAACTGTCATGCTGCGGATCACCGAAAAAGTCCATTGAAAAATAAACCGTACTTGCTGTAAGACTGCGTTGACGATTTGCTCAGAGTCCCATAAGGTCAACAGTTGAACTAGCAACCCCGTTTGATGTTTAAACAACTAGGAGCATGATGTTCAAGAAGTCACTATGCGCTGGAATACTTGCGTTGAGCCTTGCATCGTCATCAGCAGCGCCCGCGTCCGCGGTCGATGTTGAGTACCCGAGTCCGCAGTCAGGCCAGGAGTCAGCAAAGCTTGCTGAAAATTACACGCACGAAGAAATTCTGCAATTCCTGTTTGAAGGAACCGGCAAGGTAGCAAAAGAAAACCCTGAATTGCTTGAGCGGTTCAACTTTAATAAGGACCGCCCGATGGCGGACAAGGAAGTCCTTGGCAAGGTGATTGACGAATACCTTGACTACCACCCCGATTTTGAAGGCAAAGTTGTTAGCCCTTTGACGTCGGGCGACCCGAAGCAGGTTGAGGCTGCATTGACCAACCTGACGGATACCTACTTCGATTTCCTAGAGGACGAATACGGGGTGGAGTCGGTGCCCATAAAAGTGTCCCCACAAAAGGGATGTGGGCCTGGCGGCAAAGTTTGCGTCGTCGCCTACGCGGTAGGTTTTGTCAACGTTGCTGTTTACGCCAATGCCGCTGCTGCAACGATGGCGGTCATCGGGCTCTACGTCGTCCCTTCGGCCGTGTCTTACCTGATGGCACCGGACTCGGCAGATGGAGAACTCGTGAAAACTGAGTTCGTTGCTGACCTGACCCGTGCGCTTGCCGTATGAGTCGGAAGTGGTCAATTGCCGGGGCAGCAAGCGTGCGTTCGCTGGTGACGCTAGCCCTCCTCGGATTAGCGATACTGATGCTCCTCGTATCGGTATTCTTTTCGCTGCCTAGCAATGTGCTGTCCGATAGAGGCAAAGTCAATGCGGCCAGAGTGTTTAGTGTTGATCTTGCGCCGCAGGGTTGGGGGTTCTTCACAAAGCCGCCATCAGACTCGGATCTGTTCTACTACGACGGCAACCTGCAGTCCGTGATGGAGACCCCACAAGGACGGGCGGATAACCTGCTAGGCCTAAGCCGGACACAAAGAGCTCAGGGCCCCGAGGGCGGCGCGCTGCTGACTCCCCTCGCGGAAGAGGACTGGTTCAAGTGCGAAACGGGTGAAGATCTAGAAGAGTGCTATGAATCCCTCAAAGCATCCACGACCGAGCCCATTCGAGCCGACAACACGTTTAAACACCCGACGCTGTGCGGGAAAGTAGTCATCGCCCAGGCAGAGCCGGTCCCCTGGTCCTACCGGGACCTGTATGAACAGACGCACATCCCGGAAGGAATGATTGAAATGCAGGTGACATGCGAAAACTAGTTCATGGACTCACTCTGCCGATCGAACGGTCCTTGGCCTGCATGCCGTCGGGTTCGAGGAAGATCGCGGTTGCGCGGTCCCTTATCGCCTTAGCCCAGCTGTCAGTTCTGTTGCTAACTGAGTGGGATGCACTCTTCGTGTCGTCATCGGACAAAGATTTCGGCCCATCTTGTGACGGCGTCGCCCGTATTGGCGCGTACTGCATGATGTACTCGTGGGGTGGGCTCACGGTACCCACGCTCGTGGTTATTGCCAGCCTGCTGCTCGTCCTCTCTGGCTACTTCCCCCGTTACACAGGGCTACTCCACGCATGGGTGACGTTGTCCTTTGCGCCAGCGATCAGTCTCGCCGATGGCGGAGAATCAATCTCACAGGTCCTCGTCCTGCTGCTTGCGCTCGTTTTGCTATCGGATGGCCGGAAGAACCATTGGATGCCTGATGAGGTGGGTGGTTCAAAACTCCTGCCTCTGAGCTGGGTAGCTGCTCATTTAATACGCTTTCAGATCGCATGGCTTTATCTGAATTCTGCGATAGAGAAGACCGCTGTTCCAGAATGGCGTGACGGATCCGCTGTTTATTTCATTACGCTAGATCCCATGTTTGGCACCGCCCCGCCATTCGGGCCGCTGTTTGATTTCGCTGTCGATATTCCTTTCCTGTCGCTAATGATGACGTGGGGAACGATAGCTGTTGAAATGTCGATTGCGTTCTTCCTGGTTGGGCCGCGCCGGAGCCGACGTTTCGGTGTTTGGCTGTCAGTTTGTTTGCATATTCTTATTATCGCAATGATCGGGCTATGGTCGTTTGCATTCATTATGATTGGAGCTGTGATCGCTGCCTCGGGACCGACCGTTGTGTTGAAAGAATTGCGTCCGAAGATGGCTGGATTTCGTAGTCAGGTTAGTTTTCTAGAAGAACATGAGGTAAGCGATGACCACGGTGTTGCGCGTACGCATTAAGACGAATTGGGTCAACGGTTGGTTTCTGAGACTGTTCACCAAGCCTGTGGTGCTGGTCGACCGTGTTGAATACCCCGGCCAGTGGTCGAAAGTTACGGAAATTGAAACGATCGACGAGAGCTCCACGCGAGTAGCAGTCGGATTTCGCTACTTCGGCCGCGGAAGCGTGCTCGGAACCTCGGAATCAGTGCTGACGCACAACACAGATGCCGGAACGGACTCGGTTGATATGGTCTTCAAAAACGGACCCTTGAACCACCAGCCGTTTCGGCTAGTGAAGCGCACGTGAGTGGTGGCGCTGCGCTCCTGCTAGTCCGCTAGAGGAACTGGGACACTCTTCACAGGCACATACCCAATAGAAAAGACCCCGAGCACATCACACGCTCGGGGTCTTGGGGTTGTTGGTTACTCGTCGGACATGAGGATGTCGAGGAGTTCTTCGAGTACGCTGACGTGTTTGCCAGTCCTTCGCTGCTTCATACGCCGTATGCGCTCAGCAAGCGGGTCAGGATCATGCTCCAAGCAGAACATGCGATCGCCAACCGAGGCGAACATGTCATCTCCTCAGACTTCGCAGACGGCACCGATCTCGTGGAGGTCGAATACGCCTGATGAGAACAATCCGCAGTGTTTACAGCTTCCAGAGCCGTCCGTGTAGCCGCGGGTTTCGAACTCGTGCTCGTGACCGTCGGCGATGTAGCCCTGGTACTTCTGCCACGCCTGCTCTTCCGCCGCCTTAATAGAGTCCCCTTCACCACGGATGAAAGTATCTGGCATTGCTCCTGACTTGCACAGGTGACCGGTGATTTCACGGTGTCGTGGAATGTTTGTGCTGGTAAGGGAGTTATCACTCGCGCTTTTGGGTAACTAAATTCGACACTAAAATGGGTCCATGAGCCCATTCGTGCGTAAGGTCCCCACAGCGTCCGGGGCCACCGCAGTGCAGATCGCTGACAAAACAGGTGGACGCTACCGCATCGTCGAGCACCTCGGTTCTGCCCACACTCCCGAGGAACTCGCAGCACTCATGGCTCTTGGCCGCGACAAACTCCACCCCGGACAAGGTGTCCTCGACTTCGACCACACCGACAAACCCGCCACGGCCCCCGCGGTCGTGAAGTCCAGCCGGTCACAAGTCATCGTCGATACGATCCGTGCCGCCTACGAGCGTTTGGGCTTTGATACCGTCGATGACGAAGCCTTCTTCCAACTCGTCCTCGCCCGCCTGATCGAACCCACCTCGAAATCCGATAGCGTGAGAGTCCTTTCCGAGCTCGGTGTCGATACTGTCCACCGCAACACGTTCCTGACGTGTCTCAAACGCGCCCGCGACCACAACTATCGCGACCAGATCGCAGCGAAGTGTTTCGACTACTCAGTGGCTACGACCGGGATCAGTCTCCTCCTCTACGACGTCACTACCCTGTACTTCGAGGCAGAGAAAGAAGACAGTCTGCGAAAAGTCGGATACTCCAAAGAACGTCGAGTCGACCCACAGATCGTTGTCGGACGGGACTCCTCGTTGATCGAACAGGGTTCCCGTTAGAGATCGGGTGCTTCGAAGGCAACAAAGCAGAGACCCACACGATCATTCCCGTGATCAAACGCTTCCAAGACCGCCACCAAGTATCGGACATGGTCGTGGCTGCCGATGCCGGAATGCTCTCGTCGAAGAACTTAAAAGAACTCGATGACGCAGGCCTGCGGTTCATTGTTGGTTCCAGGCAGGTCAAGGCCCCGCACGACCTGGCAACGTATTTCCACTGGAACGGCGAGTGGGCCGATGACCAGACCGTCATCGATACGATCACTCCTCGTGGCCAGAAACGACTTGACCCACACCGAACAAAAACGAGGTCGGAACCCGTCTGGGACGCGGAGTCGTTTCCGGATGCGTGGCGGGCGGTGTGGCAGTACCGACGCAAGAGAGCGATGCGTGACGAACAGACTCTGAATCTGCAGCGCAACCGAGCTATCAGCATCATCGAGGGAGACTCGCAACCGAAATCAGCGAGGTTCGTCAAAACCAAGGGAGCGGAGAAGGTCTTCGACGAGAAGGCCTATGACCGGGCGATGAAGCTGTCCGGGTTCAAGGGATACGTCACCAATATTCCAAAGACCATCATGCCGGCAAGGGAGGTCATCGGCAGCTATCACGACCTCTGGCATGTCGAACAGTCGTTTCGGATGTCGAAGACAGATCTCGATGCCAGGCCGATGTTTCACCGGACCCGGGACGCGATCGAGGCTCACCTGACAGTCGTGTTCACTGCTTTGGGTGTGGCGAGGTTTATGCAAGACGCGTCCGGGGTGTCGTTGAAGAAGATCATCACGACGTTGCGTCCGTTGCGGGAGTTCACTGGCGTCATTGGTGATCAGGAGATCACGTTCGCCCCAGATATCCCGCCGGCGGCGAGGGAACTCCTCGACGCGCTACCGACTGGCCAATCACCTTGACTCCGCCAGGGTAACTAAACCTGTGCAACTCAGGTCTGGCATTGCTCGATCGATACACCACGACCGATGATCGGGGCCACCTCAGTTTCCAGTACTCGGTTCGAGCCCTTCACTGTGGCGGTCACTTCAAGTTCCGTAAGCATGTAATCGTGTTCGGTTCACCCTGGACAGGGCACCAGGTGCCCATCACTGATCATGGCGGACACCTCGAGTTCTATCTCATCCCGCACGGTGAACTCGTCGCGACGCTCGATCTTCCTCTACTCAGGCAATACAACATCAGCAAGGTCGGCAGATTCGTCAACAGAGACCGTAAGCACCTCCCATCGGGAGTCGAATCGTTCAAGAAACCCACCTGAGTGTCAGATAAGTCAGTACGGACACTGTCCGATAAACCACTGCGAACAGTGTCCGATATGAAGGTAGTCAGCACGCGGGTGCAATTAGTGACGTCACGGAGGTTTAAGGCGCCGAGCCTTCACGCACGGAGGTTGAGTGCCGAGCCATTCAGCTCCCGGCGACGACCAGGCCCGATTCGTAGGCGGCGACGACGATCTGGGTGCGATCGCGCAGGCCCAGCTTGGACAGGATCCGCGACACGTGGGTCTTCACGGTCTGCTCGGCCAGGAACAGGTGCTCAGCCACCTCGGCGTTGGCATGGCCTTTGGCCACCAGGGTCATGACGTCGATCTCACGGTCGGTGAGCTGCCCGAGCACGGCGGTGTCCTTGGCGATCTTGGGTCCGCTCACGTACTCGGAGATGAGTCGGCGGGTCACGGACGGCGCCAACAGCGACTGCCCCTCGGCGACCACGCGCACGGCGGTGATCATGTCTTCTGCGGTGGCGTCCTTAAGGAGGAAGCCGCTGGCCCCTGCGCGCAGTGCTGAGAACACGTACTCATCGGCGTCGAAGGTGGTGAGCATGATGATCTTCGGGTGCTCGCCGGGCATCGAGAACACGGCCCGAGTGGCATCGAGACCGTTGAGCTTCGGCATCCGGATGTCCATGAGGATGACGTCGGGTGCGGTTCTGCGCACGAGGTCGACGACTTGCGAACCGTCCTCGGCACTGCCGACGACACTCATGTCCGGCTGTGCATCGAGGAGAGCTCCGAATCCTTGGCGGACCATGGCCTGGTCATCGACGATGGCGACGCGCGTCGTCTCGGACGAGGGCGGCGGAACCCCGTCGCGCGCAATCGACCCTGGTGCGGGACTCGGCGTCGACCCTGGTGCGGGACTTGCCCCTGGCACTCCTGCTTCTGGCATGCTCTCACGCTACCCGACCCGCACCACGGTGGACCCTCGAAAGCCCGTGAAATCAGGCGGAAACCTCCCCACCAGGGCCGATTTCATCCGAAAGTAGCACTCCCCCGCCTGCACAATCACTCCTTCGTATGATGCGCCCCATGACACCAGGTCCTTAGCGTGCACACCATGATCATCACAGCGATAATCCTCGCCACGGTCGCAGCCTTCTGCTTGGCACTCGGCACCCACTTCCAGCAGTACGCCGTCGCCACCATGACACCCGGACCCAAACGCCGAGCCACCTGGATCACAGGCCTGGGACTCATGGGCATGGTGACCGTCCTCAATGTCATCGCACTGGGCCTCGGGCCGGTCGCCATCGTCCAACCCATCGGTGCGATCTCCCTCGTCTTCGCCGCGCTCATCAGCCGCCGGTACTTCGGCTTGCAGCTCGGTGCCCCACTGCTCATCAGCATCGGGGTGACGATGTTCTCGATCTTCGCCTTCGTGACCACCTCGGCGCAGTTCTCCCACGAACTCGTCGCCACCGAGGAATCGGTGACGTGGCTGCTGGCACTCCTCATCGCCCTCAGCGTCTTCGGCGCGCTCTTCGCACTCAGTCGGGCCGGGCACATTCCACGCGTCATCATGACCGGCATCATCTTCGGCACGGTCGCCGCCGCGACACATGTGCTCGCCCGCACGGTCGTGGCTGGCGGACTCCCCGAGTTCGACCTCATGGGCGCGCGGTGGTGGATGGTGCTGGCAGCCGTGGCCCTCGCCTCGGCGGTGGGATTCTGGCTGGTCCAGACTGCCTACGCCTCAGGCCCTCCAGAGACGGTTCTGGCCGGTCTGACCGTCATCGACCCGATCGTGGCGGTGGCCATCGGCGCCGCCTTCTTCGGCGAATACACGGGCCTTACCCCCATGGCCATCGGCCTCCTCCTGCTCGCCGCGGTCGGAGGGATCGGCGGCGTCTGGATGCTCTCCCAGTTCCATCCCCGCGTCCTCGAGGCGAAGATGCCGTCCGCTGCAGCATCACTGACCGCGTCGAATCACCTCGACGACGCATACGCCCCCGAGCACGTCCCAACCAACGTTCCTGCCCTCCGCTCACCAGAGCCGCACACACTGACGCTCAACGAACAAGGAATCCGAAAATGAACCCGACCCTCGAAACCTCTCCCACCGATGCGGCCACTTGGCCGAGCACGTATTCTGAGACCGTGCCCCGTCCTGCTGATACACCGCCCATCACCCGATCGTGGTGGTCGCGGATGTGGCACAATCTGGGGCGCGACAGTGTCCTCATCCTTCCCGGTTTCTTCATTTCCCTCATCGGGTTCGTCGCGCTCATCGCGCTGTTCTCGGTGTCCATCGCGACCATCGTCATCTGGATCGGCGCCCTGCTCCTGCCGCTGACGCTCTACGTCGCGACCGGATTCGCAAACCTGTCCCGGGCCCGTGCCCGGCAGTGGGGAGCCCCCATCGCCGAGGTTGTCCATCGTCCCCGCGGACGCGGAATCAGCGGGTGGTTCGGTGTCATGGCCGAGGGACGGCGCTGGCTCGACCTGCTCTTCGAAATGGTCTTCGCGCTGCCGATCCGGCTCTTCACCTTCTCTGTGGTGATCCCCTGGTTCTTCGGTGCCCTGGGTGGGATCACCTACTTCTTCTGGGGACGATTCCTCCCCTACGACAACACCGATCTCATCAGCCTCATCGCAGCCTGGTGGAACGACACCCCCTTGGTGGATCTGGGATTCGGCGCCGAGGCGACCTTCCAGTTCATCTCCGGACTCATCCTCCTCGTCACGTTCCCCTTCGTCCTGCACGCCATGGCCCGGTTGGAGATCGCGGCGATTACGGCAGGTCTGGCGCCCGGTCACGATGGGGCCACCTCGGCGGGAAAAGCACGAGCCGGTGACGCATGGGGCCACGATCCGATGGGGGCTGCTTCGGCGACTTCGTCGGGATCGACAGTCCTGGTGTCACCGGCAGCCAACTCGTTCCTGACGCGCTCCGCCGGCGAGGGCTGGTTCTGGCTGATGAGCATCTTCGTGGGCGTGGTGCTCGTGGCCATCGGATGGCCGGTAACGGCGGTTGTCTACGGAATGCCAGCGGTCGTTGCAATGCTCCTCGCGCTCACCTCGAGCGGGGCCTTGGTGCTTGCCGTGAGCAAACCGATCCCGGCCATCGTCCTCGGCCTCGTCTCCTCCGCTGCAGGAATCGTCCTCACTGCGGACGTCACAGGGGAGGTCTGGCCGTGGGCAGTGACGTCAATCTTGGCTTTGCTCTTCCTCCACCTCATCATCGGGATGCGGCACAGCTGGCTCCACCTCGTCATCCTGTGGTCGCTGTCCACAGTGCTCGGCGCGCTGAGCCTGACCATGCCCCATGCGGGAGGACTGTCGGGGGCGCTGGCAAATGTCATCACGACGGTCTCACTCACTGCCGGAATCTCGATCGTCGCGGTGATCGGCAATCTGTGGATCCGCGGACGCACCCAGCTGGCCACGGAGCGCCAGCTCAGTGCCGAGCAGTTGGCCAAGCGTCAAGAGCTCGAGGAACGCAACCGGATCGCCCAGGAACTCCATGACGTCGTCGCGCACAGCATGTCCGTCATCAGCGTCCAGGCCACCACGGCCCGCTACCGACTGCCCGAACTCGATACCCGAAGCGTTGACGAGTTCGATTCGATCGCCGGCTCGGCTCGGCAGGCACTCAATGAGATGCGCGGTCTGCTGGCGATTCTGCGCGGTGGCCGCGATGCCGATCTGGCTCCGCAGCCGATGATCGATGACATTCCCGACCTCGTCGAGGCCACCCGCGGTTCGGGCGCCGAGGTTGAACTCGAATTCTCTGCGGAGCCGATCGAGATCAACCCGACGACCGGATTGACCGCTTTCCGCCTCGTCCAGGAAGCACTGTCGAACGCTCTGCGCCATGCTCCCGGCGCACCAGTGAGGGTGTCCGTTCGCACCGATGAGTGGCAGCTGTCGGTCAGTGTCGTCAACGGGGTTCCGGGTTCAACCGACTCAGGAACGAATCACCCGGGCTCGGGCCAGCCCGACGAGGGCCACCTCGGCGGAGGATTCGGCCTCAAAGGCATGCGCGAGAGGGTCGAAGCACTCGACGGAACGCTGCAGGTGGGTCCGACTGCTGAGGGCGGATTCGAGGTCAAGGCCACGTTGCCCACCTCGTGAAGGGCTTACTGATGCTCCGATGGGATAATGATGGTGCTGCCCAGACAATCCTTCGGAAGGATCGGCCCCCGATGGCACACCAGGCCCCGAGCGCATTGGCCCAAAGCCTCCGACGAGCGATCGTCATGGCGATCGTCACGACCTTCAGTCTCGCGGCGCTGGGCGGGATCATCGTCCTCCTCGGCGACATCGAGTCGGAGATCGCGTACCAGGTCCTCGCCACGACGGCGCTGACGGGAGTCTTCAGCGTTGCAACATTCTGCGGGGCGACACTGATCGGCAGGCGCGGCAAGCAGTTCGGCGTCATCACCATCGGACTGGCCGTCCTCGCTCTGGCGCTGGCCCTCTGGTTCGTCTGGGCAGAGCCCTACGACGTTGACCTCCCTTGGAAGCTGCTCGTCACGGCCTGCCTTCTCTCCGCCTGCACCTCCGTCGCTTCGCTCATCCTGCTGTTGGTCTCGAACCGGTCGTGGACGGTCAGGATCGCACTGTCGATCACCCTCTGTCTCATCGCTCTCGGCTGCGCGCTGTCGTTGATCTCAATCTGGTTCCAGTCTGCGTGGGACTACGAGTGGCTGACTCGGCTGATCGGAATCGTCTGGATACTCGCAGCCCTGGGGGTCGTCGTAGTGCCCGTCTCCTCACTGCTGCTGAAACCCGAATCCGCGGCAGTTGAGCCACAGACGGATCTCGGCGAAGCGGACTCTGATCTGTCCGCGAAGGCAGTTTCTGAGCTGTCCCCGCAATCAGTCCGCCGCATTGAGGAAGCCGCCCGCCTAGCCGATCTCACGCCCGACGAATTCGTCGACCGCTGCCTGACGACGCTGCCGGACTCCCACTGAACCCTGCTCCCCTCATCGGGGGCCATCGGCCGTCGAGCCCTTCAGGCTGAAGCCCCGGGGCAGACGAGTGTCGATGAAGCCTGCTGCGAAGGCACCGATGATGAGCAGGACCAGGATCGCGATCATTCCCGCGAGCTGCTCAAGCACGGGGTTCCCGGTGATCGTGTGCGCGGCCCACTGTGCAGACCCGCGTGGTCGTCGGGAGATCCGAATTCGTCTGTTGGTTCGCTTTCCTGTTTCCACGTTCTTCTCTGCTTTCCTCGGTGCGTTGCCGGCGTCGGGTGTCGAGGACAACGAGTACTGCGAACACGATCGGGACGCTGATCGAGATGACGGTCTCGATCGCCGGTCCGCTCGTCGCATTCATGTCGGCACCGGAGAGGACCCCGAGTCCCAGGGCGAAGATGTTGTTGACGATATGGAAGGCCATGCCGACCTCCAGTCCGTTCGTGTACAGGGTGAGGACGCCGACGATGACTGCGAAGATGCCGACATCGATGAGTCCCGGCAGGTCGTAGAGGTGGCCGAAGACGAAGAATGGGACAGGGATGAGCACGGCCCAGGCGGGGTGCTTCAGCCAGCTGCCGATGACGTTCATCGCCAGACCACGGAAGATGACCTCCTCGGCGGCGGCCTGGAACGGCACGAGCAGGAAAACTGCGACGAGCATGGCGGCGACGCGGCCGTCCCACTGCACGCCGGAAGTCAGGTCCCCCATCGCCCCCGGTGAGAAGACGATTAGCACGACCGCAGCGATCCCCCACACGGGCAGACCGAGCAGCATGTACCGACCGAGCAGACCCCAGCGAAGTCCGCGGCCGACCGCCCCACTATAGGAAGGTCCGCGGCCGACCGAGATCATCGACCAGAACCACCGGCGATAGACGATGCGTGTGGCCAGTTCCGCTGCCGGCCACATGAGGATGACGGTGATCAGACCGTTGACGATTCCATTGAGCGTGTTGAAGTCGACCATGGTCTCGGCGAGGGAGTCGAAGTCACCATTTCCACCATCGATGACGATCAGTGCCCAGACGAGGAACCCTCCGAACTGGATGATCAGGCCGACCCCATAGAAGACTGCGGTGAGGACGACGACGAGCAGCGGGCTGTACCACCTGTGCTGCGGCTGCGATCTGAACTGGCGAATGAAATCCGTTGACATGTCTCCAGCCTTTCGCACCACCTCGGCGGGAGCGCTCGGTCATCGGTTCGAATGATCTCATCCTTTCGGAGGACAGCACCGGCGAGCGGCGACAGGTAGTGTCGAATTGTGACTCCTCCTTCCGGCCGCAGCTCTCTGATGCATGTCCTGCTTTGGACAGGCATCTCGGCGGCCATCGGCGTGTTCGCGCTCATCGTCATCGTCGGAACCGAATGGCCGGATTTCGAGGAGGCGGGTGCCCGCACCGGAGCGCTCGGTGCCGAACTGTTCATCCACATATTCTTCGGCATCATCTCTTTGGCCTGCCTGCCCGTCGTCCTTGCCTTCGACGGACGGACGATCCCCCGCAGATCCCTGCGCCCCAAGGTGATTGCGGCAGAAAAGCTGCGTGATTTCCTCACGAGCACTGGTCGCGGCGGCGTAGAATTCCTCGCCTCGGACGACTCCGTCGAGTCCCTGCAGCGTCGGCCCGGCGGCTGGGTTCCGGTGGCGGTCGGATTCCTCGGCATCGTCACCGGTACGATCGGCGTCCTCGGCGCGTTCGCCGGACTGCTCATCCTCATCACCCTCACGTCCCGACGCAGCTGGTCACTCGACTTCACCTGCCTCGCTGCCGCGATCATCTCCCAGGGTCTGACGTACACGCTCACCCCGACGGCGGTCGGAGCGTTCGAACTTCCGCTGTTCCTCGTCAACGGAACCGTCTACGCAATGATCGTCGTCATCGGCGTCATCCGCGGATCCCGCGAACAGGGGCTCATCGACACCGCCGCGCAGACACTTCTGCGCGAACGCTCGCGCCAGGACCGTGCCGTCGCTGAGGTGCGCCGCGGCATCGCCCGCGACATGCACGACTCGCTCTCGCACCACCTCAGCGTCATCGCCATGTACTCCGGTGCACTGTCTGTCAGGCGAGACCTCGACCCCGAGTCCGTCCACGAAAGCGCCCGACTCATCGCCAGCAGCGCCCGCCGCTCGGGAATCGAGCTGCGAGAGGTCCTGACGATGCTGCGCGGAGACGACCAAGGCACAGTGATCGACCCCGATCTCGACCGCCTCGTCGCCGATCGCCCGGAGTCGGTGACTCTGATCTACTCTGAACCGCTCACCTCCGAATCACTGCACGCCCTGGGCAGCCTCGAACGAATGACGATCTACCGCTTCGTCCAAGAGACCATGACCAATGCTCTCAAACACGCGCTCGGTGAGATGCTCACCATCACCATCGGCGGCGAGGGCGGCGACGCCGTTCGATATATCACGATGACCGCGCACAATCACTACCCGGACAGCCTCCTCGGCGCCCCGGCACACGGCGAACCCCACCGCAAGCAGTACATCGCCGGCTCCGGCCTGGGGATTCTGGGCATCAAGGAGAGGGTGGAGGCGATGGGCGGTGACCTCGAAGTCAGCCACTATCCTGACTTCGAACTGCGAGCTCGCATCCCCGTCCAGAACACGGAAGAGATCAGCGCATGAGCATCAGAGTCATCATCGCCGACGACGAGTCCCTCATGCGCTCGGGTCTGCGCCTGCTCCTCGGCGCGGCCGATGACATCGACATCATCGCCGAGGCTGCCAACGGTGCCGAGGCCATCGAACTTGCCCGAGAGCTGAGTCCAGACCTCATTCTCATGGACATCCGCATGCCCGTCATGGACGGGCTCGAGGCCACCCGTGCCCTCATGGCTCAGACTCTTCATCCGGAGGTTCTCATCCTCACGGCCTTCGGCACCGATGAATTCGTGCTTCAGGCACTGCGCTCGGGAGCGGCCGGCTACATCCTCAAGGACACTCCGCCAGAAGATCTCATCCACGCGGTTCGGGCAGCCGCGAACGGCACACGAACCTTGTCACCCAGCGCGGTCGAGTCTCTGCTGGGTCGAGACACCACCTCGGCGACAGGGGTGGCCGGTGCTTCGAATTGGAACAGTGTCCCGATCGGACCTGATCCTTTGGAGCCCCTGACCACACGAGAGCGGGAGATCGCCGAGGCGGTCGCTCAGGGGATGACGAACGCACAGGTGGCGCGGGCGCTGTTCGTCTCCACGGCCACGGTGAAGACCCATCTGGCGCGCATCTTCTACAAACTCGACGTCAGCACCCGCGTGCAATTGGCCCTGCTCGTAAACGAACGGCGCTGAGCGGCGAGGGCCGAACTCCGAAGCAAAGACCAGAAGCGGGGCCCGGCGTTCGCTCGCCGGGCCCCGCTGTGCTGCTGTCGCTCTTCGACGACGCAGCGATTGGGCTCAGATCATTTCGGGGCCATGCGGATGGCGCCGTCGAGGCGAATGGTCTCACCGTTGAGCATCGGGTTGGCGACGATCGATTCGACGAGCTGCGCGTACTCGGCGGGCTTGCCCAGCCGAGACGGATGGGGAATCGACTTCGCCAGAGACTCCTGGGCCTCTTCGGGCAGACCGGCCATCATCGGGGTCTCGAAGATGCCCGGCGCGATCGTCACGACACGGATCTGTGAGGAGGCGAGTTCGCGCGCCATCGGCAGCGTCACCGAGGCGATTGCGCCCTTGGACGCGGAGTAGGCGATCTGTCCGATCTGACCGTCGAAGGCCGCGACCGAAGCGGTGTTGACGATGACGCCGCGTTCCTCACCCACATTCTCCTGCGCCTGCATCGCGGCAGCGGCGAGGCGGCACACGTTGACCGTGCCCACGACGTTGATGCTGAGCACCTTCGAAAACGCGTCCAAGGCCAGTGGGCCCTTGCGCGAGACGAGCTTGCCCGGAGTCGCAACTCCCGCGCAGTTGACGACCACGCGCAGCTGCCCGAGACCGGTCGCCATGTCGACGGCGGCCTGAACCTGCTCTTCGTTCGTGACGTCGGCGGAGACGAAATGGGCGCTGGAGCCCAGTTCCGATGCCACCTGCTGACCCACCTCGGCGTTGAGGTCGACCATGACGACCTGAGCGCCGGCGGCCAGGAGCCGTTCCGTGGTGGCCCGGCCGAGCCCGGAGGCTCCGCCGGTGACGAGTGCGACTGTGCTGTTGAGATCCATAAGTATCCTTCGCATGACTGGCGTGAACGTTTGAGTTGGTTCGACTTTAACGCAAGCCCGTCGGGTCCGGACACGACGAAGCCCGCCGACCATTCGGTGCGGCGGGCTTCGGGCGTATCAGCTGCTGGGGAGGGACTGCCTCATCCGCAGAGTGCGCTGATGACGGTCAGGCTGCCTGCTCTTCGGAGGCGGAATCCTCGCGCACGGACTTCAGTGCCTCGCCCCAGGCCACGAGGTCATCGGCCATCGAAGCAAACGGAGTCGCCGAGACCTCGGTCGGGGTGAAGACGCCATCGGCGAAGTCGGTGAAGAGGCTGAAGGAGGCCTGGTCACGGACAACAGCGAGCTTGTAGTTGGCAAGGATGTGGCGCAGGTGCTCGGCGGCACGCACACCCTTGTCGGCACCGTAGTTCACGATGCCGGCGACCTTGTGGTTGAACTCGCTGGCCACGAAGTCCAGGGCGTTCTTCAGCGATCCGGAGATCGAGTGGTTGTACTCAGGGGTGACGAAGATGAAGGCGTCGAACTCGTTGAGCTTGGCGCCCCAGGCCTTGGTGTGATCGTTCTGGTACATGTTCGCGCCAGCCGGAATGACCTCGTCGAGCAGCGGCAGGTTGAACTCACCGAAGTCGACAACCTCGGCGCGCACGTCCTCGCGGCCGGCCAGCTGGTCCTTGGCCCAGGCGACGACCTGTGGGTTGAGTGCCTGTGGGCGTGAAGTTCCGGGAATGATGGCGATGTTGAGCATGTCCGTCCTCTGTTCGATGGCAAGATGCAATGTCAGATAATTCTGTTCTTGGGCGTTCGGCACACAGCAGTCCACTGCGGTGCGCCCACGTTCGAACAACATGGTTGAAAACTTGATAATTCCAGATTCTGGAGTGATCGCTGTCACGTTGATCGTGGCGTCGTTGTCACGTTCAACTGCGATTCGGACTCCTGGGGCACCTCTCTACCATCGGAAGAGCCGGGTTCGGATCACCATTCCGCAGGGCGCAGATCCCCGAATTCTGGGCGGAAGCGGCGATTCTCAGGCCAACGTGATGTATTCTCGGTTGGCAAGTGAAAGATTGTTCGATATCCGACCGCCAAGGAGCCCAAGCACCGTGAGATCAGCCAACGGCCGCAACAACATCCTCCGCTCAGCTCGGGACACCTTCGCTGCCAAGGGCTTCGACGGCGCCTCCATCCGCGATATCGCGCAGGCCGCCGGACTGAGCCTGTCCGCACTCTACTATTACTTCCCCTCCAAGCAGGAAGCTCTGTACGAGCTCGTGCACACTGCATACACCTGGTACAGCGAGCACAGCCGGGCCGCCATCGCCGAGGTGGGCGATGATCCCACCGAGCAGCTGACCGTGGCCGTGCGCTACCTCGCCCGGTACCGCATGGAGAACGTCTCCGTGTCCACAGTGCTGCTGCGCGACACCGAACGACTCACCGGCGACAATGCCGCCCGCGTCAAAGAACTCCAGCGCGAGGCGCGAGTCATCATGGGCGACATCGTCCAATCAGGCATCGATGACGGAACGTTCCGCGTCGACAGCGCACCGCTGGTCACACGTGCGATCCACTCGATCTGCAACTCGCTCTCGCTCTGGTACCGCCCCACCGGCGACCTCACGCCCGATGTCATCGAGCGCGATTTCACCCAGTACTCACTGCGCATCCTGGGACTCGATCCCAGCAGCGAGGAGCTCGACCGCCTCATGGCGCTGCCGATCAGCCAGGCAGGCATGCTCGACTTCATCTCCGACGACAAGGCCTGAGTCCGGCCGGTCGGCAGACACCCGGGCCGCAGACACCAGCGGCGCTGCCCAGGTCACTATTTTCGCCCGAAGGTACTAATCACGCGCGGCGCCGTGCGTGATTAGTCCCTTCGGGTATCTTTTGTCTCCAGAGCCGACCGCGGCCCCGCTCGACCAGCGGCCTGCTCAGCCGACGGTGGTGCGCAGGCTGCGGGCCAGTTCGCGGCGCTTTGCCTGCTCATCCGGGTCAGGCACGGGCAGCGATGCGATAAGCCGCTTGGTGTAGTCGTTGCTCGGCGACCCCAGCACCTTCTCGCCCGTGCCCTCTTCCAACAGTTCACCGTGGAAGAGCACGCCGATGCGGTCGGAGAGCATATCGACGACGGCCAGGTCGTGGCTGATGAACAGGGCCGCGAAGTCGAACCTGTTCTGCAGTTCGACGAACAGCTCGAGCACCTTGGCCTGCACCGACACGTCCAGCGCCGAGGTCGGTTCATCAGCGATGAGCAGTTCCGGGTCGAGGGCCAGTCCGCGTGCCAGGGAGGCTCTCTGACGCTGGCCGCCTGAGAGCTCGTGCGGGTACCTGGCAGCGTAGGCGCTGGGCAGCTGCACCGAGTCGAGGAGTTCGAGGACTCTCTTCTCACGGTCCTTAGCCGTCATGTCTCGCTTGTGGATGGCGAACGGCTCCGCCACACACTCACCGATCGTCAGGTGCGGGTTGAAGGAGGCCGCCGGGTCTTGGAAGACGAACCCGATCCGGCGCCTGATAGGGGAGAACGCCTTCTCCTTGAACCCGACCATCTCGTGGTCGAGCACCTTGAGGCTGCCTCCGCTGGCCCTGGTCAGGCCGGCGATGGCACGCCCGATTGTGGTCTTGCCCGAGCCGGATTCGCCGACCAGTCCGTAGACCTCGCCGGCCTTGATGTCGAAGCTGACCGAGGACACCGCCTGGAAGTCCGATCGCCCGAACCCTCCCGGGTAGACGATGTCGAGGTTTCGCGCCACGACGATGGATTCTCGTTCGTCTCGTGGCGTGCCGGAGTCAGGCCCCTCCCCCGCCGAGGTGGCGGTGGCCTTCCCGTCGCCACCTGCCGTCGCGCTCGAGCCACCGGCCCGCTCTTCGGCGGCAGCGGCCTTGCGGCTGCCGGCAACCGTCGATCCCAGGCGAGGAACAGCGCCGAGGAGGTCACGCGTGTACTGCTCCTTCGGGTCACTGAAGAGCTGCTTGACCGAGGACACCTCGACGAGGTCACCGCGATACATCACGGCCACCCGATCGGCGAGGTCGGCGACGACACCCATGTTGTGGGTGATGAGCACGATCGCGGTCCCTGTCTCATCGCGCAGGTCCCGCAGCAGGTCGAGGATCTCGGCCTGGACGGTGACGTCGAGAGCCGTCGTCGGCTCGTCGGCGACGATGAGTTCGGCGCCCAGCGCCAGCGCCATGGCGATGACGATGCGCTGCTTCTGCCCACCGGAGAACTGATGCGGATAGTAGTCGAAGCGGTTCTGCGCATCGGGAATCCCGACCTGCTCCATCGCGGCGATGACCTTGGCCTTGAGCTCGGCCTTGCTCGCACGTTTGTGGTGGGCCCGCAGGCCCTCGGCGATCTGCCACCCCACGGTGTAGACGGGGTTGAGCGCCGTCGAGGGTTCCTGGAAGACCATCGACACATCGGTTCCGCGCAGCTTGCGCAGCTGCTCCCCGGAGACGCTGAGCACGTCCTTGCCGGAGACGATGACGACGCCCGACCGCTGTGCGGTTTCGGGCAGGAGTCCGAGGATGCTGCGTGCCGTCACGGTCTTGCCGGAGCCGGATTCGCCCACGATGGCCAGCACCTCCCCTGGGGTGACCGACAGGGTCACGTTCTTCACCGCGTGGACGTCGCCGCCGTCGGTGGAGAAGGTGACGTCGAGCCCGTCGATGTCGAGGATGCTCTTCGCCCGACTGGCTGTGCTGTCCGAGCCGGCCGCGCTGTCCGAGCCGTCGGTGCTGTTGTCTTTCACGTTCTCATTCATCACTTGGCCTCCGCGGTCTCATTGATGCTCGACGATGAGCCGGCCTTCGCGGCCTTCGCTGTCTTGGCGCCCTTGGCTTTGCGACGCACCCGCAGACGCGGGTCGTTGAGGTCGTTCATCGACTCGCCGACGAGGGTGATGCCCAAAACGGTCAGCACGATCGCCAAGCCTGGGAAGACCGAGGTCCACCACACGCCGCTGGTCACGTCGGGCAGTGCCTTGTTGAGGTCATAGCCCCATTCCGACGCCGAGGTGGGTTCGATTCCGAAGCCCAGGAACCCGAGTCCGGCCAGAGTCAGAATCGCCTCGGAGGAGTTGAGGGTGAAGATCAGCGGCAGAGTACGGGTGGCATTCCGGAAGATGTGCTTTGAGATGATCCGGGTCTTCGAAGCACCGAGCACGATCGCCGATTCGACGAAGGGCTCTGCCTTCAGGCGCAGGGTCTCTGCGCGGACGACGCGGAAGTACTGCGGAATGAAGACCACGGTGATCGAGAACGCGGCCGCGGCGATGCCGCCCCAGGCACTCGACTGACCGCCGGAGATCGCAATCGACATGACCAGCGCCAGCAGCAGGGTCGGGAAGGCATAGACCGCGTCGGCGATGACAACGAGGATGCGGTCGAGCCAACCGCCGAGGTAGCCCGAGACGAGTCCCAGGATCACGCCGGCGAAGAGTGACATGATCACGGCCACGATGATGACGGCCACCGCGGTCTGGGCTCCCCAGACCACACGGGAGAAGACGTCGTAGCCGCCGACGGTCGTTCCCCAGATGTGGGTCCCGCCAGGTGGCAGCTTCGATCCGAAGTTGCCCTCGGAGGTGCCCAGCTGGTTGAACCCGTAGGGGGCGATCAGCGGTGCGAAGATCGCGCAGATGAGGACGATGCCGCACAGGATGAGACCCGTGATGAGCATCCCTCGCTGCAGACCCACTGACTGACGAAGATGGGAGACGATCGGGAGGCGGGAGAACCAGGACTTCTTGGCTGTGTTGTCTGGAGTGGACATCAGTACCTCACTCGGGGGTCGATGAAGGCGGCGATGACGTCGACGAGGAAGTTGGTCAGCGCCACGATGATGGCGAGGAAGACCACGATTCCCTGGACGGCCACGAAGTCACGGGCGGTGAGGTATTCGGCGAGCTTGAAGCCCAGCCCCTTCCATTCGAACGTCGTCTCCGTGAGCACGGCGCCGGCGAGCATGAGCGCGATCTGCATGCCCATGACCGTGATGATCGGGATCAGCGCGGGACGGTAGGCGTGTTTGGTGACCAGGCGGTATTCGGAGATGCCGCGGGACCGGCCGGAGTCGATGTACTGCTGGCCCAGGGTGCCGATGAGGTTCGTGCGCACGAGGCGGAGGAAGACTCCCGCCGTGAGCACGCCGAGGGCGATCGCGGGCAGGACCGCGTGGGCGAGCACATCGCCGAGAACCTCGAAGTTGCCGATGCGGATCGCATCGATGATGTAGAACCGGGTGGGCCCAACCACGCCCGACATGATGTATTCGGTCTCGGTGGTGCCGCGACCCGCCACGGGCAGGATGGGCAGGAAGACGCCGAAGACCAGCTTGAGGATCATGCCCGCGAAGAACACGGGAGTCGCGTAGCCGAGGATCGCGAGGATGCGCAGCGCGGCGTCGGGGGCCTTGTCCCTGTGGTAGGCAGCGAGCATGCCCAGCGGGATGCCGAGGATGAACGCGACGATGAGGGCGTAGAAGACGAGCTCGATGGTCGCGGTGCCGTAGTTGAGCAGAATGCTCGACACGGGTTGGCCGTCTGAGACCGTGGTGCCGAAGTCGCCCTTGAGCAGATTGCCCATGTATTCGAAGTACTGGACGAGGAGCGGCCGGTCGTAGCCGGCGGCATGGATGCGTTCGGCCAACTGGCTCTTGGTCAGGCGTCCACCCAGAGATGCGGTGATCGGATCACCGGTGATGCGCATGAGGAAGAAGACCAGAGTGGTGAGGATGAAGATGGTGGGAATGATGAGGAGGAATCGGATGACGACGTAGCGTCCCAATCCGCCCCCCGAGGGCTTCTTCACCGCGACCGAGGTCTCGGCGGCTTCTGCCCCTGGTTCGCTGATGGCTGCAGACATGTGTTCCTTCATTGCTGGCGTCGACGCTCAGAAAGCTCGAGTGCCGACGTGGTTCTTGTTCGGTGCCACAGAGTGCGGGCACGCTGGATGCGGTTGCAGACACGCTGAATGCGTTCGCGGGCACGCTGGATGCGGCTGCGGGCACGCTGGGTTGCGGTCGCAGGCATGCTGGGATGCCATGCGAACGCACCACGAGGTGCAGGCGGGCCGGGCGGCTCACCTGCACCTCGAATGACGATCAGGTCATGGATCGTCGCGGCGTAGCCATGCGCACTCTCACGTCGTTGGCGACGTGTGTGGTTCGCGCTCTCACTTGCTCAGCAGCGCCAACCGGAACTGGAACGCGGGGTCAAGGGTGTCATCGACGCCCTTGACGTCCTTGCCCGAGACCGCGATCTGGTTGCCCTGAAGCAGCGGCAGGGTCGGCAGCTCTTCGGCCAGCTGACCCTGAATCTTCTTCAGCGCGTCTGCGCGCTTGCCCTTGTCGTCGATGGAGGACTGAGCGTTCAGTTCCTTGTTCATCGTCTTATCCCGGTAGTGATTGGCCAGGAAGCTCGGTGTCTCGTCGGTGTCATAGAAGAACGGCACCAGGTAGTTGTCGGCATCCGAGTAGTCCGGGAACCAGCCGAGCTGGTACATGGGGTAGGCGTCGTCGGTGCGGTCCTTGCTGTACTGCACCCATTCGGTCGACTGCAGGTTGACCTTGAACAGCCCGGTCTTGTCCAGCTGATCCTTGACCAGAGCGTATTCGTCGCCCGAGGAGGGACCGTAGTGGTCGGGGTTGTACTGCAGGTTGAGCGTGACCGGTGTCTTGACGCCGGCATCCTTGAGGGCTTTCTTGGCCTTGTCGACATCGGCTCCGCCCTGACCGTCACCGTACTCCGACTTCAACGGCTCGTCGGCGCCCGGCAGTCCATCGGGAACATGCGAGTACAGAGGAGTGAAGGTGTCTTTGTAGACCTGGGAGGCGATTGCCTGACGATCCACCGAGTCGGCCATGGCCTGACGCACGGCCAGGGACTTCTTCTCATCCGCATTGTCGGTCTTGGCACCGAAGGGCATCGTGTCCATGTTGAAGACGATGTAGCGGATCTCGCCGCCGGGGCCCTTGTGCACCTTGAGGTCCTCGTTCTTGCCGAGGTCTTCGACGTCGGTGGCCGAGAGCGAACGCCAGGCCACGTCGATCGTGTTCTCCTGGACGTCGAGCTTCATGTTGTTGGCGTCCGAGTAGTACTTCATCTGCACGGTCTCGGTCTTCGCCGGCTCGATGAAGCCCTTGTAGTCGGGGTTGGCTTTGTAGGTGATGAGTTCGTTGAACTTGAATCCGTCGATCGTGTAGGGACCGGCAAAGGCCTTGCCGTCGACGATGTCCTGGTTCTCAGTGATCTTGTCCGCCTCGAAGACGTCCTCGTCGACGATCGGTCCTGCGGCACTGGCCAGCACACCTGGGAAGGTCTGGTCGTTCTTGCGCTTGAGGTTGAAGATGACCGTGGAGTCATCCGGAGTCTCAACTGATTCCAGGCCGCCGAGGAGGGACGACGGTCCGTTCGGATCCTGAATCTTCAGCTGTCGATCGAAGGAGAACTTCACGTCCGAGGAGGTGAGTTCGTTTCCGTTCGCATACTTCAGCCCGTCCTTGAGCTTGACCTCGTACTTCGTCGGCTCACTGAAGTCCGCCGATTCTGCGATGGAGGGATTGAGGTCCGCGGTTCCCGGCTTGTAGGCCAGGATGAACGGATAGACCTGCTGCTCGACGAGCGAGCTTCCGTTGTCATAGGCACCGGCCGGGTCGAGAGCGACAACCTTGTCTGTGGTTCCCACTGTGAGGGAGCCACCGCCCTCTTCACCGTCGTTGCCGGTGGTCGAGGTCGAGCATGCCGAGAGTAGCAAAGCGCCGGCAGCGGCGATGGCCACTGCCTTTGCACCAGTTCGACGTTTCATTGTGTTCCTTGTCATCCAAAGTGCTCTCCGTGTCGTCTTTGCTCGGAGAGATCCGCACCACATCTTACGGCCGCCGTCCCAAATAGTGAACTGAATAGTATGACTCCGCCCACTCTGTCATCACTTTGAAACCTCGCGGTGACCGCTCAGAAGACCGCGCCCGAGCTGATTTTCCGGGCCGACACCACTGGATTTGCGTCGCGGGTCACAATCCGTTTGACTTATGAGGTCAATCACAGAGAAAACTCACGTTTTCGTCGCTGATTGCCCATGAAAATGCTCGATCGGGCTCACTGCCGGGTCCCGCCGAATGTTCGTTTCCACTTTTTGCCTCCCTGATAGGAGAAGCATGTCCGCAGTCCTCGAATGGCTCAACGGCATCATCTGGTCCTCTGCCCTCGTCTACCTGTGCCTCGGTGCCGGTGTCTACTTCACCATCCGCTCTCGCGCAGTCCAGATCCGACAGATCAAAGCGATCTTCACCCAGATGTTCCGCGGCAAGAGCTCCGATGAAGGAGTCTCCTCGTTCCAGGCCCTATCGATATCGCTGGCCGGTCGAGTCGGAGTCGGCAACATCGCCGGCGTTGCCACCGCCATCGGCTTCGGCGGACCAGGTGCCATCGTGTGGATGTGGATCTCCGCGCTCCTCGGCGCCTCGACCTCCTACGTCGAATCAACTCTTGGCCAGGTGTTCAAGGAGCAGGACCCCAAGACCGGTGAATACCGCGGTGGACCGGCCTACTACATTGAGAAGGCCTACCGCCACACCAAGGCCAAGGGCCTGTTCAAGGTCTACGGCATGGTCTTCGCAGCAGTCACCGTCATGGCGATGAGCTTCATGCTCCCGGGCATCCAGTCCAACGCCATCTCCGGCGCCGTTGAGAACGCCTGGGGAACTCCGACCTGGATCACTGCGCTCATCCTCGCCATCATCATGGGCTTTATCGTCATCGGCGGCGTCAAGCGCATCGCGCACTTCGCTTCGCTGGCAGTGCCCTTCATGGCCGTCATCTATATCATTGCCGCGATCGCCGTGACCCTGATCAACGCCGAACAGATCATCCCGGTCTTCCAGCTCGTCTTCACCTCAGCCTTCGGCATCGACGCAGGACCAGAGGCTGCCTTCGGCGGAATCATCGGCATGGCCGTCCAGTGGGGTGTCCAGCGCGGTATCTACTCAAACGAAGCCGGTCAGGGCACCGGACCTCACGCGGCCGCCGCCGCCGAGGTCTCGCACCCGTCGAAGCAGGGTCTCGTCCAGGCCGGGTCGGTCTACATCGACACCCTGTTCGTGTGCTCGGCAACTGCGTTCATGATCCTCTCCACCGGCATGTACAAGGTGTTCGGCGAAGACGGCACCACCATCATCGGCACGGGGCGCGGTCAGATGGTCGAAGAGATCGCCGCGACTCCGGGCGAGAAGTGGCCGCAGGCCGGTCTCGACACGATGATCTCCGGTTTCGGCGCCAGCTTCATCGCGATCTCGATCTTCCTCTTCGCCCTGACGACCATCGTCGCCTACTACTACATGGCCGAGACCAACTTGGTCTACCTGCTGGGTCGGATCAAGAACCCCCTGGCGCTGACCATCGGCAAGCGCGTTCTGCAGGTACTCATCCTCGTCGCAGTCGCCGTCGGTGCGATGTCGGCCTCCGGCAGTGCCTGGGCACTCGGCGACATCGGTGTGGGTCTCATGGCATGGCTCAACATCATCGCGATCCTCATCCTGCAGGGTCCTGCGTTCAAGCTCCTTCGGGACTTCGAACGTCAGAGGAAACAGGGGCTGGATCCGGTGTTCGATCCCAAGGCGCTCAACATCAGGAACGCTGACTTCTGGGATACGCGCATCGCCAAGGTGGCGGCGGGAGAGAAAGTCTCGGAAGGCTGATCACCGCTGCCAGGCACAACTGAGTAGACACAATTGAATAGACGAGAGGTCCGGGACAATGGCGTCCCGGACCTCTCGTCGTACCGCGCGGTTGTTGCGCCGCACCGCCGCAGCTACTCCAAAGTTGCGACAGGGCTGCGGCGCGTGCTGCCTATTTCAGGCTGGTTCCTGCGGAGCCGAGGTTCTGGCATGCCTCGACGATGCGATCGGCCATGCCGGCTTCGGCTGCCTTGCCGTAGGCACGCGGGTCGTAGATCTTCTTGTTCCCGACTTCGCCGTCGATCTTGAGTACGCCGTCGTAGTTGCGGAACATGTGCTCGACGACGGGACGGGTGAAGGCGTACTGGGTGTCCGTGTCGATGTTCATCTTCACGACTCCATGACGAACCGCCTCGGCGATCTCTTCTGCGCTCGAACCCGAGCCGCCGTGGAAGACGAGGTCGAAGGGCTTGTCCTTGCCCACCTGCGCGCCGACATCGGTCTGGATCTCACCGAGCAGCTCGGGACGCAGCTTCACATTGCCCGGCTTGTAGACGCCGTGGACGTTTCCGAAGGTCAGAGCCGTGAGGTAGCGGCCCTTCTCGCCGGAGCCCAGAGCCTTGACGGTGGCCAGGCCGTCGGCAACCGTGGTGTAGAGCTTGTCGTTGATCTCGTTCTCAACGCCATCCTCTTCGCCGCCGACGACGCCGACCTCGATCTCGAGGATCGAGTGGGCGGCCGCCGAGAGCTCGAGCAGCTCCTCGGCGAGGACGAGGTTCTCAGCGAGGGGAACAGCCGAACCGTCCCACATGTGCGACTGGAAGTAGGGTTCGCCGCCGTTCTTCACACGTTCGGTCGACAGAGCCAGCAGCGGCTTGACCCACTCTTCGACCTCCTTCTTCGGGGCATGGTCGGTGTGCAGGGCGATGTTGACGTCGTAGCTCTTGGCCACCTCGGCGGCGAAGACGGAGAACGCGATGGCTCCGCGCACTCGGTCCTTGATCGTCGGGCCGGAGATGTACTCGGCGCCACCGGTCGAGATCTGGACGATGCCGTCGGATCCGGCCTCTGCGAAGCCGCGGATGGCGGCGTTGATCGTCTGCGAAGAGGTGCAGTTGATCGCGGGGTAGGCGAAGCCCTCAGACTTCGCCCGGTTGATCATCTCGGAATACACTTCGGGGCTTGCAATGGGCATATGGGCTCCTTGGTCGGTGGATTCGGTGCGCTTTCGGTTGCTCCCAGACTACTCGGTCTCCGGCAGGCGACAGAAGCGGTCCCCGCCGTGTACAGGGAATTCTCGCTTCTCCGCGAACATGCGGCCTGCACGAGCACAGACAGCAGAGGCGACCAGGATCAATCACCTGGTCGCCTCTGCTGCTTCGTTGGATTCTGCCGCACGATCCCTATCGGGAGCCCTTGGGCTTCCTCTCCTCCTTGGGTGCCCTATTCAACACACCCTTGGTCCGTGACAGCCGATAGTCGATGCGTGCATCGACCTTGTCGCCGAGGTATTCGTCGAAGTCATCGGCGATGTGCTCACCGACCTCATGGTAACGCTGACCGGTCTCGATCTCCCGAGCTCTGACGGATTCGATCTGGAACGCCCGCACCATCGAGATCGCGATGAATATCAGGATGATGCTGAACGGCAGCGCCGTCGCCAGGGAGGCCGCCTGCAGAGCACCGAGGCCGCCGGCCAGGAGCAGTCCGATCGCCAGAGCGCCCTCGAGTGCGGCGAACAGCACACGTGACCACACCGGAGGATTCGGATGTCCGCCGGAGGCCAGCATGTCGACGACCAGCGATCCCGAGTCCGAGGAGGTGATGTGAAGAAGATCGCCACGAGGATGATGGCAATCACAGAGAGGATGCTGCCCATCGGCAGGGAGCTGAGCACATCGAAGAGCACCTTCTCCGCCACGACTCCCTCTTCCGGGTCGACTAGGCCGCCCTCGCCGAAGAGCTGTCGGTAGATTCCCGTGCCGCCGAGTGCAGCGAACCAGATGAATCCGACCACGGTGGGCACGAGGAGGACGCCGGCGATGAACTCCCGGACGGTGCGTCCCCGCGAGATGCGGGCGATGAACACACCGACGAACGGGGCCCAGGAGATCCACCAGCCCCAGTAGAAGATCGTCCAGCTGGATGCCCACTCGGCGCCTGCTTCGCCGGTGTAGGCACCGACGTCGAAGGTCATGTTGAAGAAGTTCGCCAGGTAGACGCCGAGGGATTCGATGAGGTTCTGGAACAGGAACAGGGTGGGGCCGAGCAGCAGCACGGCGATGAGCAGAAGGCCCGCCAGTGACAGGTTGATGTTCGACAGCCACTTGATTCCCGCGCCCACTCCCGAGATCACGGACAGGGTCGCCAGGAAGGTGATGACGACGATGAGTATGACCAGGAATGTGTTGTCGACCTCGCCGACCAGCCCGATTGCCTGGAGCCCCGACGAAATCTGCTGCACGCCGAGCCCCAGTGAGGTCGCGATGCCGAAGACGGTGCCGAAGATGGCGAGGATGTCGATGATATCGCCCATCCACCCTTTGACGCGGTGCCCGAGCAGAGGCTCGAGCGCCCAGCGGATCGAGACGGGACGTCCGCGACGGTGGATCGCGTAGGCAAGCGCCAATCCGATCACCGCGTAGATCGCCCAAGGATGCAGTCCCCAGTGGATGAAGGTTTGGGCCATCGCCAGCTTGGAGATATCCGCTTCGCTGCCGTCCCATCCCGGCTTGGGGCCGGATGTGGCATAGGTCAGCGGCTCGCCGACGCCGTAGAAGACCAGGCCGATGCCCATGCCAGCGGCGAAGAGCATGGCGAACCAGGAGAAGACTCCGAACTCGGGTTTCTCCCCGTCGCGGCCGAGCGTGATCTTCCCGAACTTCGAGAATCCGATCACAATGGAGAAGATGACGAATCCGCCGACGACGAGCATGTAGTACCAACCGAGGTCGGCGACGATCCAATCGTTGATGCTCGTCAGGACCGTGCTGGTGCCATCGGGCAGGAAGATCGCAAGCAGCGCAACGCCAAGAATGGCGATCAGCGAAGGCCAGAAGACGGCCGGAGCCACCATTCCCTTGCCGATGCGCACTCCCTGAGCACGCAATTTGGCGGTGATCTGCTCGTCGCTGTCATCATCGGTGATCGAGACATCGTGTGGCAGGTGCAGCCTGATCGGTTCGGGGTCTTCGAACAGCATATGCGGGCGGCGGGCATCATCTACCGGCGCCGAGGTGGGCGTTCCCCCCGCCTCACCGTTCCCATTGTCGTCGGAGGCAGTCATAGGACCTTTCGGTTCGATTGGACGTAAGCGTCTACCAACTCTGCCGCACAGCACCGCCACTATCAAGTAATTCTCCGCAAACTATCGGAAAAATCACTGCATTCACAATCCGTTGCTCTGCTCTGCCTTGCGCGACAGGCCCGGTCAGCCGCGGTTGCACCGGCGATGTTTCAGTACAGTGGCGCCATGGAGACAAATCCGAGGCCAGCCGCTGGGTCACGTTCGAAAATTCTCAGCTGGGCGCTGTGGGACTGGGGTTCGGCGTCCTTCAATGCCGTCATCATCACCTTCGTCTTCGCCCCCTATCTGACGAAGAGCGTGGCTGCGACCGAGGAGGCAGGCTCGTCGGCGCTCGGCTGGTCGACGGCCGCGGCCGGGCTGATCATCGCTCTCGTGGCACCGGCCGTGGGCACCAGGGCCGACGCCGGGGGACGGCACAAGCTATGGCTGGGCGTCCACACCGGGATCGTCATCCTCACGATGTTCGGCCTCTTCTTCGTCCGCGACTCCCCCGAGTATCTGTGGCTGGGTCTGCTCCTCATCGCCATGGGCAGTGTGTTCTTCGAGTTCGCCGAGGTGTCCTACAACGGCATCATGGTCCGCATCACCCAACCTGACAACGTCGGGAAGGTCTCCGGTTTCGGCTGGGGCATGGGCTACGCCGGCGGCCTCGTCCTCCTCGTCATCCTGCTTGTGCTCGTCATCCAGCCCGAGGTCGGACTCTTCGACGCCGGTGATGAGGGCGGAATGAGATTCCGCGTCGTCGCCGCCCTCTCCGCGGTCTGGTTCGCGATCTTCGCTCTGCCGGTGCTGCTCACCGCGCCGAGTGCCAAGGCCTCCAGCCCCGCACAGGGGCATCCGGTCAAGGCGTTCATCGCCGACTATGCCGCGCTCGTCCGCCGCCTCGTGCGGATGTGGAAGGAGGAGCACCAGACGCTGCGCTTCTTCATCGCCTCGGCTGTCTTCCGTGACGGCCTGGCCGCGATCTTCGCCTTCGCCGGGGTTCTCGCGGCAGGCAGCTACGGCTTCTCCGCCTCGGAGATCATCATCTTGGGTGTAGCCGCCAATGTCGCCGCCGGCGCAGGAGCGATGATCGCCGGAGTCTTCGATGACAAGCTCGGACCCAAGCCCGTCATCATCGCCGGGCTCATCATCATCCTCATCGGCGGACTGCCGATCCTCTTCAGCGATACCGCAGCCGTGTTCTGGGTCTGTGCTCTCGTGCTCAGCTTCTGCGTCGGCCCGGTGCAAGCCTCGAGCCGATCATTCCTGGCCAGGATCACTCCGCCCGAACGAGCCGGAGAGAACTTCGGCCTCTACGCCACGACTGGTCGGGCCGTGAGCTTCCTGGGCCCGGCCATGTTCGCGGTCTCGATCTCGATCTTCGGCTTCCAGCGGGCCGGAACCCTGGGCATTCTCATCGTGCTGTTCATCGGCCTGCTCCTCATCATCCCAGTAAGGCCCGATGCCCCACGGAAGGCGATGCAAGCGCAGGCCGAGAGCTGAGGCGACGAGGAGCTGAGGTACGGGACTCCCCCTCCCAAAAGGGGCCAACGGTTGGTAAGTTCTCCTCGATCCAAGAACGAACTTCGATGAGAACTTACCAACCGTTGACGCATCGAGTGCGGTGCCAGCCGCGGCCAATGGGTTTGGCGTCAGGCGCGGGCCAGCAGCTCGTCGATCTGGTTGATCGCGCCGGTCGACCCTTCGACGACACCCATCTCGAGCACGGTCTTCAGCCCGTCAAGGGACTCGAAGGTCGATTCGTAGGTGACACGGGTGCCGGCGGCCACCTCGGCGAAAGTGTAGGTGTTCGTACTGCCCGGCATCGACTCGACTGCGTTGAAGTCCTCATCGGCGAAATAGTCGCGGAAGACGAGCCGTGAGGGCTCCTCGACCGAGGAGATCTCCCAGAGACCGCAGAACTTCTCGCCCTCTGGGCTGGTCATGAAGTACGTGACCCTGCCACCGGGCGTCAGGCTGTGATCGACGACCGTGGCCGGGTATGTGGGCGGACCCCAGATCTTCTCGAGCTGACGCGGATCCGCATAGATCTCCCAGACCCGTTGCGGCGGTGCCGCGAATTCGGCGACCAGCGTCAGAGTCAGGTTCTCTTCGTCGTGGGTGGTGTCAATGACTGGCATGGCTGCTCCTCATTCGATTCTCTGCTTGTCTCATTGCCCCGTGGCCTCCTCATCGCTCCGCGGCCTCCTCATCGGCCAACAGATCATCGATGCGTGCGACCCGCGCACGCCATAGGTCCTCTAACTCGCCCAGCAGCGATCGCACAGTGCGGATCGCCGCCATCTCGACATGCGCGATCTGGGCTCTGCCGACCCGCTGCTTCGACACGATCCCCGCTCGTTCGAGAACAGCAACGTGCTTCTGCACTCCTGCGAAGCTCATCTCATAGGATGCGGCGAGCTCGGACACCGAAAGCTCTTCGACCATGACCCGCCGCACGATGTCGCGACGCGTCCGATCGGCCAACGCCTGAAACATCGCATCCACCTGATCGTCGAGAAGTGCTTCCATACCTCGCATCATACAACCATATAGTTGTACGTCAAGAGTTTTCATTGCATTCGTTGACACCACGATTGAACACGCGTTTAATATTAAACATGCGTTCAACCCATGATGATTCGAACTCGAAGAAGCAGTCCGCCCCGAAGAAGCAGTCCGCTGCGCAAACTCAGGGAGCCGCGGAGGCACCAGGAGCCACGGAGGAGAAGCCCTCACGCTCCCCGAATGCATCTCCGGAGACTGCCGACCGGATCCGCACTGCAGCGATCCGGGAGTTCTCCACGCATGGGTTCACGAAGTCGACGATCCGCAGCATCGCCTCGGCGGCAGAAGTCTCTCCGGGACTCGTCATCCACCACTTCGGGTCGAAGGAGGGGCTGCGCACCGCCTGCGACAACTACGTCTTCGACGCCATCGCCGAGGCCAAAGCCGCAAACGCCGAGTACGCCACCCAGGCCATGCAGATGATCTTCGAAGACTCGAACATGGCCATGAACATCAACTACCTCATGAAGTCACTGCTCGATCCCAGCGAACACGGCCAACGCTATTTCGAGCACTACATCAGCCTCGTCGAGGACTACATCGCCCATGGCTTCGCCGGATACGTGTTCCGGCAGAGCGAGGATCCGCGGGGGCAGGCGGCGACTATTGCGACTCTGGCGCTGGCCCCGGCGATACTCGAGCACCGGTTGCAGGAATCGCTGGGCACGAACGACACCGCAGGGACGATGACTCGCCTCGCGCCCCACCTCCTTGACCTCTACCTCAACGGCGTCATCGAAGCCATCCCCGAGGGCGCAGACACCAACACAGATTCAGACGGTACAGCCCAAGACCCCACCGATCCCTCTGGAGGCGATCAACCATGACCACGATGACGAACACCCCACCGTCCGCCTCGGCGATTTCCGGCGCTGGCTCCACTGCGATCTCGATGCAGAATGTGGTCAAGAGCTATGGCCGAGTCCGTGCACTCGACGGGCTGTCTCTCGACGTTGCCCGTGGCGAGGTCCACGGCTTCCTCGGTCCCAACGGTGCGGGGAAGTCCACGACCATTCGGATCCTGCTCGGAATCCTCAAACACGATGCGGGACGTATCAGACTCCTCGGGGAGGATCCCTGGGCGAAGGCGGTGTCACTGCACCGCAGACTCGCCTACGTGCCCGGCGACGTCGAACTGTGGCCCAGCCTGACCGGCGGGGAGGCCATCGACTTGTTCGCGAGGCTGCGGGGCGGAGTCGACACCCGCCGACGCGACGAACTCATCGAACGCTTCGACCTCGACCCGCGCAAGAAGGGGCGCACCTATTCCAAGGGCAACCGGCAGAAGGTCGCCCTCATCTCCGCACTCGCCTCGCACGTCGATCTGCTCCTCCTCGACGAACCCACCGCCGGTCTCGACCCGCTCATGGAGGCCGTGTTCCAGGAGTGCATGAGGGAGGCCACAGCCGAGGGACGCACAGTCCTGCTCTCGAGCCACATCCTCGCCCAAGTCGAGGCGCTGGCCGACCGTGTCTCGATCATCCGGGCCGGTCGGATCGTCGAGTCCGGGGCGCTGTCGGATCTTCGGCACCTGGCGCGGACGACGATCACGGTCCTCATCGAGCGGGACATCCCCGCCCTGACGACGATGCCGGGAATCCACGACCTCGTCCGCGAGGGAGCACAGCTGCACTTCAGTGCCGAGACCGCGCACCTGCCCGAGATCATGCGGGCCCTCGGCGAGCACGACATCGAATCGCTGACGGCCACTCCCCCGACCCTCGAACAGCTCCTGCTGCGCCATTACGGAAAGGGCGAGGAGTCATGAATCTGCTGTCGGCAACACCGGGCAGGCACCGTGGGGCACATGAGCGCGAACCGAGCGGCCGCCTCGGCGCCGGAGATCTCACGGGGCTGGGACGACTGCTGGCCTTCATGCTCCGCCGGGATCGGCTGTGGATGCCCCTCTGGGTGCTCGGCCTCGCCGCACTCACGGCGTACTTCGCCAATGCGATCGCCGTGGTCATGGATGCCGATTCGCTGCAGGACATGACGGTGTTCGCGAAGAATCCGGTCATGGCGCTCATCACCGGGCCGGGATACGGGCTCGATGACGTGAGCGTTCCACGCTTCATCGTCGGCATGTACGGGGTCTTCCTCATGATCGGCACCGCGCTGATGTCGATCATGACGGTCTCCCGGCACACCAGGGCCGAGGAGCAGACTGGTCGGGCCGAACTGGTCCGCGCAAATGTCATCGGTCGCCACACCCAGCTCATCGCCGCCCTCGTCCTCACGGTGATCATGAACGCCGTTGTCGCCGCGCTCATGGCCGTTGCCTTCCAGTTCTCGGACGCCGAACCGGACTCCTTGGCCTCAACCCTGCTGTTCACCATCGGCATCGGCGTCGTCGGATGCGTGTTCGCAGGCATCGCCGCGGTCACGGTCCAGCTGAGTGCGTTCGCCCGGGCCGCCTCGGGCATGGCCGGAGCCGTGTTGGCCACCAGCTTCGTCATCCGCGGGATCGGCGATATGTCTGCCGTAGGTCAAGGAGACCTTGACTGGCTGTCCTGGCTCTCTCCCCTCGGCTGGGCGCAGCAGACCGCACCGTTCACCCTCGACCGGTGGTGGCCGTTGTGGTTCGCGGCAGGTCTGTTCCTTCTCCTCGTCATCACAGCACTCGTCCTGCAGTCCCGTCGAGATTTGGGAGCCGGCATCGTCGCCGAGCGCCTCGGCCGTGCTCATGCCGGGCGGGGACTGTCGACCACCTTCGGCCTCGCCTTCCGTCTGCAGCGCTCCGGGCTCCTCTGGTGGTCAGTGGGGTTGCTCGTCATGGGTTCGATCTTCGGCTCCTTCACGGGTGCCATGGACGAGAGTGCCGATGGAATGCCCGAGGAGATCCTGGCGATCATGGGCGGACGTTCGGGCATCGTCGACGGCTACCTCGGCTATATGGCCCTGTACTTCGCGATGATCGTCTCCGTCTACGCGATCATCGCCGCCGGCGGACTCCGGGGTGAGGAGCAGGGCTTCCATACGGAGCCGGTGCTGGCGACTGCGGTCTCGCGCACCGGCTGGATGCTCTCGTGGGCAGGGGTGACGCTGCTGGGGTCGGCCTGGCTGATGCTGCTCGCCGGCCTCGGCGAGGGGATCGGTGCGGCCACCTCGATGGGTGACTGGGGCCTGCTCGGACCCACGGTGCTCGGGCACCTCGCGCAGACCGCCTCGGTGTGGGCTCTCCTCGGACTGTCCTATCTGCTCTACGGTTTCGCGCCCCGCCTGATGGGGCTGAGCTGGATCGTCTTCGCCGCCTCGGCCGTCCTGGCCCTGTTCGGTTCGATGCTCCAACTCGACGAGGCCGTCCTCGATGCCTCGATCTTCACCCACATCGGCCAGTACCCGTCAGAGAATCTGTCCGCCGAGGCGGTGCTCGGCTTCCTTGTGACCGCCGCGGTTCTCGTGGGGTTGGGTGGGCTGGGGTTCAGGCGGCGGGACCTTGTGACGGCGTGAGTGCGGGCCGTTCACGGCGTGAGCGCGGGCCCGCCGCTGCCTCGAGCAGGTGCCGGTGACGCCTGGAGCAGGTGCCCGTGAACGAGTTCGTTGAGCACATTGCAGCTTCGGCGGGGCAGGACTAACGTATATCCGTGATCACTACAGATATAGCAATCATCGGTTCCGGAGCATCAGGCACCCATTGCCTGCTGCAGATCCTCGACCACCTGGAGTCCAGCTCCGATCCGATCCGCATCACCGTGATCGATCGCGACAGCCAATTCCATTCCGGCATCCCCTATGGCCACAGGTCCGGCCCGTCATCACTGCTGATCACGAAGCTCTCGGATTTCCTCTCGCACTCCGAGCTCATCAGCTTCAAGGACTGGCTCGACGAACACCGTGACGCAATCCTCGCGACGTCGAAACTCGACCGCGACTGGCTGGATCGCCACGGTGATGACATCCGGCACGGTCGGTGGGAAGATCTCTACCTCCCACGCAGACTGTACGGACGCTATCTGCGGAGTCAGGCGGAATCGGCGATCCGGCGAGCAGCCGAGAGGCATGCAGCCTCCGTCGACTACCTCACCGCTGAAATCTCGGACGTCATTCCTCAAGAGGATGGCAGCGCCGTGCTGCGCGGAGATGTTCTCAGCACAGACGGAGTCTCGACTATCGAAGTCTGCGCGCTGAGAACTGTTCTGTCCGTCGGCTCGCCCCCGGTCAGGGCACTGTCCATCAGTGCTGAGACGTGCGAATCGAGTTCGGCACAGCCTGCGCACCAACAGGTGTGCGGCTACGTCGACGACATCCACGCGCCGACGATCGAATACGTGATCGCCGGCATCGGCGAACATCTTGAGTCGGTTCCGAGCCAGCAGCGTCGCATTCTCGTCGTCGGAGGCAATGCCGACGCCTTGGAATTCGTCCTCGCTTCCTCGACTCTGAGACAATCGACCGGAGCCTCGCTGTCCGTCCTCTCGCCCCGCGGTCGCCCCTATTACTGGCGACACGAACGTCCCGACGAAAGACCGGAGCTCGGTGCCGTGCAGGCCCTTCTCGGTGGAATAGACGAGGGGGTCAAGCCCACTGCACGCGAGTTCTCTCTGGCCGTCGAAGCCGATATCACCAACTCAATCGCGCACGGAACCGACAAGGCGACGGTATCGGCGATCATGGACTCCGTCGGCCAGGTCATCGGCCACATGGACGAGACAGAGCTCGCTGAGATGGCGGGAACCTATGGACTGCGCATCTCGAATCTGCTCCGCCAAGCAGGTGGGGACGCCATCGATCTCCTCGACGCGGCTTCCGGTGAGGCCACGGTGACCTTCGAATCAGGCCGTTTCGTCTCTGCGGTCCAACGCGATGGCCTCTTCACTGTCTCCGTGCGGAATCAGGACGCCGAGCGCACAGGCTCGGATCTTCTGCCGCAGGAATACGCCGTCATCGTCAATGCCACCGGCTTCGAAGCGGTGTCCGAGTCGAGGTCCCCGCTCCTGCAGAATCTTCTGCGCTCCGGTGTCGCCACGACGTCGTGCTCCGGCGCGGGGCTGGCCACGGATTGCAGTTTCCGCACCGCACCCGGCATCTATGTCCTCGGCCCGCTGCTGTCCGGTTTCAACCACGACGGCACTGTCGTCTGGCACGCAGAGAGCGTCAATCGGATCATCCATCTGGCAGCACGACTCGCGCCGCTGCTGGTGGAGGACACAGTGCAGCGACGGTCGGTCGGATCCACGCCTGCCCACGCCATCACACGGGCATGATGAATCCCATCGAGCGGGCTCGCGCGATGACCTCGGCCTTGTTCGATACGCCGAACTTCCGGTAGAGCGCCGAGAGCCGGTTCTTCACAGTCCCCGTGACCTGGTGCAGCTCCCTCGAAATCTGTGCGATCGAGAGTCCCTCAGCCAGGCAGTCCAGCAGCTGGGTCTCCGCCGCGCTCAGCTGCGGCAGCGAGGCGTGGTGTACCGAGATCGCGCCCACCGAACGCAGACGGTCCATGAATTCCTCACGGCCGCGGAAGAATCCAGCGAAGGCCAGATTGATCTCATCCCACGCCGCAGAGGAGGTCGTCAGGTCGATGAGATCAATCCTGTCCTGCTGCGGCAGGAACGCCAGCGGCAGCAGTGATCCCACCCAGGAACAGAGGCCGACGGCAGTGCCGAATTCGGCGACGGCGTCGCTCACCCTGCCCACCCGCAGCAGGGCAGCCGCCTTGATCGCCGCCAGTTCCGCTCTCCTCAGCGGCGTGAGCACCTCATTGTAGAACCAGGTGTCGGCCAGCGAGATCGCGCTCTCATAGCGGCCGGCGACAAGCTCGATGCGTACCGAGAGCACAATGCGCTCGTCGGAGAGCGGGGACATCCGGGCGAGTTCGAGTTCGGCCAATTTGAGTCGGCCGAGGCCGATGAAGACCATGCCGCGGCTGGCGCTGAGCAGGTCAGCACCTGTCGCGGACGTCTCGGGGCCGCCGCGGTGCTTCTCGACATCGTCATTGGCGAAGAGCAGTCCGGACTCTGTCGCCGCAGAGAGCACCGCGATCATGCGACCGATCACCGGCAGGAACACCCACAACGACCTGTTCTCCGGGTAATCGGCCAGTGCGCGGAATTCCTCCCGCGCCAGATCGAGGTCGAGTCGATCCAGTGCTCTCTTGGCCGCGGCGATGTGTTGGGCCGGATGGACCAGTTCGTCGAGGATGAGCGGGAACCACGGGCCGTCTGTCAGCTGCGTGAGGTAGTCGTCGGCGGTGTCGTGATCACCGCAGTGGACCGCCACCAGAGCCGACCACGCCATGATCGCCGGCAGCAGGAAGTCGCCGTCGATGTGGTTGTCACGTGCGGGAGTTTCGATCTCGTGGAGGATCGACAGCGCCCTGCGCGGATCGGATGCGTGGAACAGTGACACGGCGGTGATGAATCTGATGACGAGGTGGGCCCGCCTGCCCGCCGGTCTGGCCGACCAGTCGAGTCCGAGCGCGGCCGCCTCGGGGTGTCTGCCCTCGCCTGAGAGGTCGACGATCCGACGCAGCACCGCAAAGTAGCCGGCTCGTTCGCCCTGCACCGGGGGCGGGCCGTCGAGCTCCGATTCGACCTTCGCCGAGGCGGGTCCTGGGAAATGCTTCCACAGCTGTCCGGGGTGGGTGGCAGCGACAAGAGCTTCTCGCACTCGCTTCTCGTCGATGCCGTCTTCCAACCGATCTCTGAGCCCTTCGGCGATCATCGCGAAGAAATTGAGAGTGGGTTCGGCCTCGAGCGCTTCAGCAGGCAGAGAGCCGAATGCCGTGCAGCTCGCCTGTGGGACGAGCAGAAATGTCGACAGCCCGAAGGCCTCCTGGGCTCTCACCAAAGTCGACCACAGCCGAGCCTGTCGAGCCAGAATCAGGGCGTCTGCGAGCAGCGCCGGATCGGTCGACTGTGAGTTCTCGAGCTGGTCGAGCAGTGCGGCGGAGAGTTGCTCGATCGCTTCTCCATGACCATCGGCATCCTCGAAATCATGACGCAGCTTCGCCGCCAGAAGCCCAGGGATCTGCAGATGCTGGCGGTCGTCGATCTCACCGGCACTCACGACGACCCCCGACATCCGCAGTCTCATGAGAATGTTCTCGGCGTCTTTCGAACCGCCTCCGTCGGCCGTCACCGATGGCACCGAGGCGATTGCGAACAGCGCAGACTGTTTGGTGAAGGCGCTCAGGTGCGACAACATCGTCGCAAAACGAATGTCGCCCTCTGCCAGACCGAGGTTCGGAGTCGGCGTCAACGTGGCGATGTAGTCGGCGAAGCTTCTCAGCGACATGTCCGTGGGCAGCGGAGCATCCCTGAGCACCTCGATGACGGTGCGTGCCAGGCTCAATCGTCCGGCGCTGGCTTCGAACAGCTGTGCGATCTGCTCCTTCGACACCCTCGCCGATTCCCTCAGGCCCAGCCGGCTGACGAACTCGCGCAGGTCCCGGATCACCTCGTCCCGACCGTCGCTGTCTCGATCAGCTGCATCCTTGCTGCTGCCCCGGCCGGTCTCGGCACCGGGGACCCCACCGGCAGCGGATGCACCGCCGGGGTTGGTCCAACTGTCGGAAAACACGTCACTCCTCGTCAGATCTTCATCATCGGCTCTACGGTCGGAATGCAGATTCATCACGACCGACCTTTCACAGTCGCCGCCCATTGGGGCAGTTCCCTCTGATAGCGTCCCCAGCGACGCTCTTCGCACGGCGGTGACATCGCTCATCCGTTCGGGTAGTGATCGGCGATGGCGGCGGCGACCTTCGGGACTGAGGACTTCGGGCTGCCGTCGATTTCATAGAGTCCGAAGCCGTCATCGTTGTGTGCTCCGTCGTTGCGCAGCCTGTAGACGAAGACCGGATCGGCTCGTGTGCGTGAGAAGGCATCGATCGACTTGGTCAGCGATTCGACCTGCTGGTCTTCCGTATAGAGCTCCGGGCCGGTCTGAAGCCCGAATTCCCCCACCGACACGGGCAGACCGGCAGAGTCTTCCAACCGTCTCAGTCGCTCCGGCAGGGATGAGATCGCCTCGTCGGAGACCACCGGATAGAGATTGATCGTGCTCATATCGAGATTCTTCCGGACCCCGGAGAAGAATCTCAGCCAGTCCGCCTCCCTCTCATCGTTGACCGGATAGCCGCTTGCGCTTGTTGTGATCTTCACATCCGGCGAATGCCGATGGATCGACTCTCTGGCCACGCCGAGGGCCTCGTCTAGGTCAGACAGATACTCATCGAAGTCGCCGGTGATCGCGGCAGCACTCCTGAAGTCGGTGTCGCTGACCTCGTTGTAGACCTGCCACACGGAAGTCCTTGAACCGAAGCGCTCGCTGAGAGTGCTCCAGTACTGATCCATGGTCTCGAAGTACTCTTCGGTGTTGCCTGTGGCAGGGGCGCCGTCAACGGTGAGCAGACAGACGCCCAGGCCGAGAGAGTCCACGAGGTCGAAGGCCTCGTCGTAGGCCGACAGCCGGTCGGGGTCGAAGACCACCTTCCCCTGGTCCGACCAGGATCTCAGCACCTGGTGACCGACAACGCCGAACCGCACCCACCCGGCACCGAGCTTTCTGACCCGTCGGACGTCACGTTCGAAGTCCTGCAGGCCGGGCTGTGGAGCACTGAGGGTGAAACCGATCTTCCCGACCGGGCTCGACCCGGTCCCGCACGAGGCCACGAAGGGCGCCAGCGTGAGAATTCCCGCTCCGAGCAGAGCGCGTCGACGGGTGAGTGCGGGACGAGCTCTCATTCCGCACGCTCTTTGAGTCTGCTGCGCATTCGATATGCCATGCTGTGGACCCCAGGACTCGTCCTGGCAAGTGCCAAGGAGAGTCCCCGACCGGTATGCCGGGTCCTCAGTGCATCGACGACGTGGGAGAACCGGATCTCCTTCCTGCACCAGTCATAGACGTCCGAGCGCAGCTGCGGGGACTCGGTGTCCCCGGCAGCCTTGCTGATCATGTAGTTCAGCTGCATCCAGCGCATACGGTGCATCGTCTCCACGGCAGCCCGTCCCGAGTAGACGGAATTGAGAGCATCCTCGATGTCACCCAGCACGGTGGCGAGGTCCCAGATCGTCGGACGCAGCTCAGCGGTGACCGACCCTGCGTGCAGGAAGTAGTTGTACATCGGGCGGGGTTCGAAGCTGACCGTCGTTACGGTGCTCAGCAGATTGAATGTGAAGCTGAGGTCGCTGTAGGTGTTGTCCTTAGACCGCACATGATTCGGTCGGAACAGCAGATGCTGGTTGAACAGGAGTCGACCGTCGATGAACAGGCGCAGCGCCTCGTTCGCGGGCAACGGCGATTCGACGTCGACGAACGGTCCGATGCTTGTCGCGCCGGAGGGCTCGATCGCCTTGAGCGGCAGGACCACCACATCGGAGTCCTCCTTCTCTCCCCGTTCGACGAGTATGTCGAGGCATTCGGGCTCGATCGTGTCATCGGAATCGACGAAGATCACCCACCTGCTGGCGACCATATCGAGAGCATGGTTGGTCACCGCAGCGTATCCCTGATTGTGCGGGAGGCGGTACCCCAGGAAACGCGGATCCTCGGGCAGGAGGGAAAGGATCTCCTCCTCCGAACCGTCGTCGACGACAAGGACGCTGAAGTTCGCATTCGTCTGCGCGAGCAGCGAGTCCAGGGTGTGCGGAAGAGTCTTGGCGCTGTTGTAGGCGGGCACGATGACAGTCACCGCCCGATTACGTGTGGCGTCGGTGATCTGCTGCGGCGTCATGGACTCAAGCGTCATGATCGACAGGCTCCTTCTCAGTGTCGTTGTTTCTGGGGTTCGTGGGCTGGGCGTCAGCCAGCTCGGGATTGTCTGCAATCTCGGGGGTGTCAGTCCCCGGCTTGCGTCCCCGCCATCGCAGAACGAAGAGGACTGCGGTGATGAAGAGCTCACCGAGGACCAGCGCCCATGCCGCGCCGATGGCTCCGAAGGCCATGGCCATCGGCACCAGGATGATGATGTGGACGATGGCCCCGCACATCATCGCCGCAGCGGTCTGCGAATAACGTCGCTGCGAGTTGAGGTCGAGCATCAGTACGGCGATCCCGCCGCTGGCGACGAGAGCCAAGCCGATGATCTGAGTCGTCGGCACGACATCGTCGTATCCCGGGCCCAGGTACCAGGGCACGAACCATGGTGCTGCGATGAGGAGGACGATCCCTCCGGCCGCGAAGAGGGTGAAGATCGCTGACATGATGACTGCGGGTGAGCTCGCGCCACGGGAATTCCTATTGCGAGCGTCGACCATCCGTGGCATCAGCGCATCGGTGACGGTGAAGAGGACGCCGCGTCCAGCATTGCCGAAGCGTTCCGCTGCACCGTAGTGCGCGGCATGGACGGGGGTCGAAATGAGACCGAGCACGACGACGGGTGCCGACCCCATCAGACTCTGGGCGAGGGAGGACAGGAAGAGATGCCTGCCATCCGTGAGTGCGTAGCGTGCCGCCTTCAGACTGGGCGCCGCCCATTTCACAGCCCGAGGCGCGAGGATCGGCCACGCGATGAGGGTCGCGATCGTCGGCGGAGCGAACTGCCAGGCGATCGCCCACTCGATGTCGTCTGGGCTGCGCACCGTCAGGACAAGACCGACGAGGGCCAGCCCGCGCGAGACCGCGGTGATCACCGCGAACAGCCGGAGCCGACGCAGTCCCTGCAACAGCCACGAGGGGAATCCGATTCCGCCGAGGATGACCACCGCGCCGACGAGGTAGAGCACGAAGTCATCGCGCATTGAGGGAATGATCGAGACTGCAAGCAGAAGTACACAGGCCCCGGTGCTCCAGAGCAGAACAACGGCGAGCAGGGTGGAGAAGATGACCTCCGAACGTTCGCGCTCGCTCTTGGCCATCGCCATCCTGCGCACCGCGCTGACAGAGAATCCGTAGTCGCAGAGACGGACGAGCAGCTGCAGCACGGCAACCGTGATGACCACACGACCGAAGGCGTTGACCCCAAGCAGTCTGGTCAGCATCGGCAGGCTGATGATCGGGTAGATGAAGGCAGCCAGTTGGCCGAGTCCGACGGCCAGAGCATCGCCGCCGATCCCACGCAATCCGGCTTTGAGCCTCATGCGTTCCGCCAGCTTTCGGCGCGGGTGATGCGTCGTACAGTATGGAAGGATTCCGCAAATTCGAGGCTGACCTGGCTGCCGCGGAAGGTCGCCAAGGCTTCGAGAGCGCGCAGGGACCGCGGTCCGGGATAGTCCTGGACCTGGGAGGCATAAGCGGAGAAGGCCGAGAGTTTGGCATCGATGTGATCCGAGATGTCGATGAACCAGTCCGGGGTGAAATCCGCCTCGATGTGCGGAGCATTCCAGTGGGTCTCCGAGATCGTCTCGTAGAGTGCCACAGTCGCGATTCCGAGACCCGAGCCCACAGGCCGCGTCGCCACCATTGCGGCTTCGAATACAGCCTTGTGGTCGAGATGGCGGTCGGGGAATGAGGCGAGCACGAGATCCGGTTGGAGACGGTCGACTGCCTCCTGGATTCCCGAGTTGAGTTCGGCAACGCCCATCCGCGCGAGCTCGACTGAAGGGTGCGGCAGGAACTCGGTGGTCTTGACCTCGAGTGCGGCATGCGCCCTCTGCGCTTCGGCACGGATCTTCTCTGCCGTGTCAGCAAGGTACAGCGGAGGCATGTCCTGCGAGGCCACGAGGACGTGGACCTCGCAGCCGTGGGCGGCCAGTGCCGCCATCGTGCCTCCGGCACCGAGGACTTCGTCATCGGGGTGAGGGGCGATGACTAAGGCACGTGAGTATTCTGTCTTCACACTCGGCTCCTTGAGGTGCAGGCGGCGGTGACGGCATCGGTGACACGGTGGATCTGCTCAGCGCTCAGGTCGGTGCTCGAAGGCAGCACGATTCCGCGACGGAACAGGTCTTCGGCCCGCCCCGTGATATAGGACGGGTCGCTGCCCGAGTGCACGGGCTGCAGATGCATCGGCTTGAACACCGGGCGGGTTTCGATCCCCACTTCGGCAAGATTTCGAGCCATCTCTGCAGCATCCTGTTCGGAGTCGAGGATGAGCGCGTTCATCCAGCAGTTGCCCTCGGCAGCATCGAGGACGCTTACGCCGTCGAGTCTCTCCGCCATGTTCCGATAGGCCTCATAGATGGACCGCTTGGCCCGAAGGATCTCAGGCAGCCTGGCCAGCTGTGCAGAGCCCAGAGCGGCCAGGATGTTCGACAGTCGGTAGTTGTACCCGATCTCCGTGTGTTCGTAATGAGGCACAGGCTGGCGCGCCTGTGTGGCCAGATACCGCACGTACTCGGCGGCGTCGGTGTCCGGACACAGGACCGCTCCGCCCGAGGATGTGGTGATGATCTTATTGCCGTTGAAGGACAGCGCGGCGAAATCCCCGAAGGATCCCGCGGGGCGCCCTCCGAGCCGAGCCCCAATGGACTCGGCCGCATCCGCGACGACGATGGCACCGAAGTCCCTGGCCGCCTCGGCGATGGCAGGATGATCGACGGGTCGACCGTAGACATCGACGGGCACGACCGCGCGGATCGGACGGCCTGCGGCCGCCCTCTCGCTCAGAGCCAGGCGCAGCAGTTCGGGCGACATCAGTCCCGATTCATCACAGTCGATGAATACAGGAGTCGCTCCGATGTAGGCCACCGCGTTCGCCGTGGCAGCGAAGGTCAGTGTTGCCACCGCCACCTCGTCGCCGGCGCTGATTCCAGCGGCCAGCAGGGAGAGGTGGAGGGCAGCCGTTCCCGAGCTCACGCTCACCGCCGCCGGCCGTTCGGTCAATTCGGCCAGTTCGGCCTCGAAGGCGTCGACCTGGGGTCCCGCCGGGGCGACCCACCCCGAACGCAGCGCCATCGACACCGCGGCCTCTTCGGCGATCCCCACGGAGGGGACGCACAGGGGAATGGTTTCGTTCATCGGATCTTCTCCTTGAGCATCGGGATGCCATCGCCGAGGCGGGCGGCAGCATTGACGGACACGACGGGTTCCGCGGGCGCGGTGGGCTTGTGGGCGATATCCGCTGAAGGTGACGGAAGCGCGGGAGCCTCCGCAGCCGCCGACGATTGCTCCTCGGCAACCGCGGCCTCGACAACAGAGGGTGCGTCGACGACATAGCTCTCATAGGCCTCGCGGATGTCGGTCCGTTCTGCCTGCGGCCCGTCGAGGAACGCGGGCTCGAGTGCCGCGATCGCCACGTGCCAGGCCCGGCCGTTCTCCGTCCGCTGTGCTCCTTCGGAAGGGGTGAAGAGATCTTCGTGGAGCTTCTCCCCTTCACGCAGACCGGTGTACGAGATCGGGCACGAGCGTCCGGCGATCGTCATCATCCGTTGTGCGATGTCGACGATCTTGACGGGCTGTCCCATGTCGAGGACCATGGTCTCTCCCGGTCGACCCTCCGAGGCTGCGCTGAGGACGAGCACGCAGGCCTCGGGAATGGTCATGAAGAATCTGGTCACCTCCGGATGGGTCACCGTCAGCGGAGCTCCGCGGCGGATCTGGTCGGCGAAGGAGATGAGCACCGAACCCCTCGAGCCCAGCACATTGCCGAATCGCACACTGACATAGGGGCGTCCGGTCTCCTCGGCGAAGTGCGAGGTGAGACGTTCGGCGAGGAACTTCGAGCGTCCCAGTTCGCTGCTCGGGCTGGCTGCTTTGTCGGTGGAGATGTTGACGAAGCGTTCGACGCCGACTGCTTCGGCACAGCGGAGCACGTTGAGCGTGCCGTGCACGTTCGTCTTCCACCCTTCCGCCGGGTAGCGCTCGAGCATCGGCAGGTGCTTGAGCGCTGCGGCATGGAACACGATCTGCGGTCGAGTGCTCTCGAAGACATCGGTCAGCGCATCGACATCGCGGATATCGGCAAGCACGAGGTCCTCCGAATCCATGAGCGCCCGGCCGTCCATGCTCAGGCACAGGGAGTGCAACGCAGACTCGTCGCGGTCGAGCATGATCAGCCGACCGGGCGAATGCTTGGAGATGAGGCGGACGAGCTCAGAGCCGATCGATCCTCCGGCACCGGTCACCATCACGGTCTTTCCGCTGATCAGCGATTCGATCTGCTCTGGCTCTGAGCTGATCGCCTGACGACCGATGAGATCGGCCACGTCGAGATCCCGCACTCCTGCGAGTTCGACGTCTCCGGACAGCAGGTCGGCCAGCGACGGGATCGTCCGTACCCAGGTCCGGCTCAGATCGAGGTGGGCGACGAGACCGGCGAACACCTCGGCGGGGGCCTGGGCGATCGCGACGATGACGCCGTCGGCCCCGTGGTCGTCGACGACGGACTGAATGTCAGCGATGTTGCCGCTGACCTTGACACCATGGACGACCGACTTCGACTTCGCCCGATCATCATCGACCAGCGCCACGGGAATGTAGCCGCTGTTCGGGTCGCCGAGCATCTGTGAGATCAGGGCGCTGCCGGCCTCGCCGGCGCCGACAACGACCACATGCTGGCCGCTCTGCGGTCGGAACCGGCTGTCAAGCCACATCCGCAGTGCCTGCCTGCCTGCGATCATGAGCACCTGAGCGGTGAGCATCGCGAGCAGGAACCATGGCAGTTCGTAATTGAGTTCGGACACGGCTGCGATGACGGTGCCGAGGGCCGTGACGATGAGCGCACCGATTCCTTGCCGGCGCAGTTCGAGTGCCGACCCGATCGGATACCGGTTGCGGTAGAGCGAGAGCGCAGACCCGATGACGAGCTGGCACAGGATGATCGAGCCGAGCACCGCCAGAGCAGTCGGCCCTTCGGCATGAGCCGTCCACTTGACGATCATCACCCAGGCGATGATGAGCGAGAAGATGTCGATGAGCCCGAGCACGAAGAAGCGCGTGACGGACGAGTTCCTCTGCACGCCGAGGCGAGAGAGTCGTCGGGGCCAATAGGTGCGTGTCATGGCAGTTCTCCTTCTGTGCTGCGCGACCGGCGGAGTCGCAGTGAAGCCGTGTCCTGGCCAGAATCGGCCGACGGCGCCGTGATCATGTCGAATTCCTCGGTGACGGGGCCCTCGCCTGCACGTCCCTCCGTGACCATGTCGTCTGCGGCAGACGCGCTGTCCCGGTCTCCCAGGTCCTCGCCGAGGTCGTTCCTCGGCTCCTGGGCGCGGTTGCCTCGTGCGGGCGGGTCGACGAGGACGAATCCGGCCGCACGAAGATCACTGGCACGCAGCAGTTCCTGTGTGGCCCGCAGATCGGCCCGCTCGGGCGATTCGGTGGTGACGACGACCGCAAGGTCTGAGAGCTCGAGGAAGCCACAGGTCTCGGGATGAGCTGCGAGATCCGTGCTCAGAAAGACGACGAGGTCGAAATGCTCGAGCGGAGATGACAGAGCTGCACGCAGACCACGCACTGTCAGCGTTCCGCCACCGGAGTTCACGTCGACGACGCTGATCCCGGTGACCTGAGACAATTCCCGGTAGTGCGCGGTGTTCAGGGCCTTCGGATCGGCCGAGACGAGAGCACATTTCATGCCGCTCGCAGCCGCGGTCTCGACGATGTCAGCGGCAAGCTCGTTGCCGACTCCCCCGACCCCGCACAGGGTCAGATTCGCGGTTCCCCGGGAGCGGCCGATCAACCCGAGGCGCGCGAGCAGCCCGGAGATCGAGGTCGCCGCCCCTCCGCAGGAGATCCGTCGGCGGATCGAGCGTCCTGGTTTGGCCATCCGAACCGCCAACAGTTCGGCGCCGAGGATCGCGGGGATGTCTGAGTTATCGCGCACTCGGGGGTCGAATCCGTGCCTGATCGGCGCGACGATCAGCCCGAGGACGAGGCCGGCCAATGCCCCGAAGACAAGGAATCGCTGAGCGTCAGGGAAGACAGCGGCACCGTCGGACTCGGCCTTCTGCAGGATTGAGACGTCCATGCCGTTGTCGGCACCGAGCTGGTCGGCGACGAAGGATCTGGACATGATCTCAGCGGTCTGGTCGGCCAGGATTCGCGCTTGAGCGGCATCGCGATCACTCGCGTGGATCTCGATCACCGTGGTTTCCGGGACGACCGTGGCATCGAGTCCGTCACGGATCTCTGCGGCGCTGCGATCGATACCCTTCGCATCGGCCACTTCGGTTGCGAAGTCGACGGATCGACTGATCTCGAGAAGGGTGGGCATCCGGTCATCGATGTACGTCGCTGATTCCGCAGCGCTGACTCCTGAATCTTCGGACACCGAGACGATGACCTGGGACCGGGCGTCATAGATTCTGGGCAATGTGAATGCCAGCGCGGTTCCGACGATCGCTCCGATGATCACGCAGGCGACGATCCACCACCGCCTGATGACGAAGATCCTGAGAATCTGTTGGCCGTTCATACTGACCTTCTTCCTGTGTCGGTGACGGCGAGGGTTTCCGTCGGGTTCTCCCCGTTGAGATGGGGACTGTCGGCGGCCGACGTCTGTCGGACCGCTGGTTCGGGGGCGATGAAGTCGCAGTAGATCCGCAGCGAGCGATCAGCCAGGTCTGCCTGGGAATGATCCCGTTCGACCCGTGCCCTAGCGGCAGCGGCAAGGCGGCCGCGTCGTTCATCGTCGGTGAGTTCACTCAGGGCCGCGACCCCCTCATCGACGGTGTCGAAGAGCATTCCGTCAACGCCGTGATCGATGAGATCGCGCACGCCGATGACATCGGCTCCGACAGTGGGGACACCCATGCTCGCCGCTTCGAGGAGGGAGATCGGCATCCCCTCCGCCGCCGAGGTGAAGAGCAGGATCGAAGCTCGCGACAGGTGGCGTCGTATGCCGTCCGAGGTCAGCCAGCCAGTGATCGTAATGTCCTGGCAGTCGGCGAGCAGACTGCGATCGCCGTCACCGATCCAGGTGAAGGAGAACCGTCCGGGGTGTTCCTGCGCAGCCTTCGCCGCAATGCGGGCGAAGTGCTCAGGGCGCTTCTGCGTCAGGATCCGCCCCACATGGACGACTTCGAGCGGACCGTCGTGCGAGGACGGCTGCCGGTCGGCGGGCGCGAAGGCCACATCGTCGACTGCGTTCGGCAGCACCGCCGTGCGTGAGCCGGGCAGCTTCTGCTTCGCAACTGCGGCCTCCGAGCCCGAGACGAGCACGAGGTCACGACCGCCGCGCAGAGCCAGCCGCTCCATCGTGAGGAACATCCGAGCTGCTCGTGGAGAGAACTCGATCTGGTTGAACGCGAAACCGTGGGGGCTGTAGACGAGCAGCGCACGCGTCGGCAGCACTGTCGCGAAGACACGTGCGAGGAACCCTGCCCTCGACGAATGCAGGTGGATGACATCCCAGTCCCGACGAAGCTCAGCCAGGAGTCCGCGAGCGAGACCGGCAACGGCGAACCGTGGCGTGGCCGACCACCGTTCGAGTTCCACGCCCGGCCCCATGATCTCGGCGATGGCCTCGTGTCCCGGGGAGTCCGAGCGCGGTGTGTATCGCAGTGCCACCTTCTCGTAGCGAGGATCGGCGGCCTGTGAGCGTGCGAGTGCTGAGATCGAGGAGAGGACCCCACCGGCAGCCGCATCGGTGATGTGGAGTATCTTCATCGGTTTGGTCCCTTCACGAGTTCATGTGAACGGCCGAAGGCTCGACCGCTCCGCACGGGGCTCTCTGTTTCGCTGCGGCCGGTAGCCGCCGTGGAGCGTGTGGACACTTCCCGCTGCTCCCCCTCAGGAGGCGTCTTCCGAAGCGGGATGAGAGCGAGGAACAACGGCAGGAATGGGGTCAGGTGTTTGAGGTATGAGCCGTAGTCCGGTTCGAAGATGACCAAGATCAGGAACAGCGACACCAGCGCCGAGGCGATCCACGCCGTCTTCGAATCACGCATGGCGCGACCGGACACGATAGCGATCACGACGACCGTCCACAGCAGGCAGATGGCAACCGCGGCCACGAGGTAGTAAGCCGACCCCATGGCGAGCAGCGGGACCGGGACGAGAAGGAAGAAGGCGACCACCAGGATCGAAACCACTCCGGCCACGGCGGAGGATCCGAAGTCGGGATTCGTGATCATGCTTGCGACAGGGCTCTCGGTACGTCCCGAATTCACCCATGAGCGTGTGGCTCCCAAGGGCTCAGAACGGAAGATCTGGAAGGCGATGGCCAGCCCGATGTAGGCAAGGACGACAGCGAGGATGAGCATCAGCGGGTGTCTGATCCGCCGCAGGACGAAATAGACAACCGGAATCAGAGCGGCCACCAAGGTCCAGTACGGCCGCACGAGTGCTCCATAGGTCAGGCAGGCACCGACGATGAGAACCGCACGGACGATGCCATTGGGTACCCGAAGCGCGAGCAGCACGACAAGCGCCACCAGCAGGGACACGAACTCCTTTGTGAACTGGGCGAGGTAGGCCAACCCGAGGAGCACAGTGAGGACGAGGAGACCAGCACCGATGAGTCCGGCTCGGTCCCACTGGCCGAAGTCCACGGCCAGAAGCAGGCAGATGACGAGGACGAGCATAGATACCGTGCTCGCCAACGCCGGCGAAGATTCGAGCCCGATGGCACGGTAGAACTGTGCCAGCACATGGAAAGAGCCGTCCTCCGGTGCGAAGCCGGGATCATCGATGGCATTCTGCAGGTGCAGATCGTCAAGCAGGAACCGCTCGGGCAGAATGCTGCGCACGAGAGGCGCGAGTACGACGGCGAACCCGCAGAGACCGATGAGCAGGAACTGAACCGGGCTGGGGAACGTGCGATGGTTCATCTCGTCTCCTGCCCTGACTTGGTCCCGGCTGTGTCCGTCGAGCCTGCCTGCGCCCAGGCTGCGCCCACTGCAGAGAGCAACGCGGTCTCGAACTTTTCGGTGAAGTCACCGCTGGGCACCTCGCGGGCCGCCTGGGACATAGCGGCCAAGCGATCCGGATCTGTGCTGAGATCGAGGATCCGGCGGGCCACCTCGGCGAAGGTGTCTGCAGGGATTTCGGACCGATGGGCGCCGTTGGCGGTCTTCTTACTCTCCTCGCCCACGACGTGGAGGGCATTGAGCCCGTCCTCGGTGTATTCGCGGATGGCTCCGACGGGAGTGACGATGGGCACGAGGCCTAGAGCGAGTGCCTCACGGACAGCCATCGCCAGGCCTTCGAACTCACTGAGCTGCAGGAAGAATGAAGCGTTCGCGACGCGGTCGAGGATGAACTCGGCCGAGCCAGAGCCCAGCCAACTGACGTTCAGCTCACGTTGCCGCACGGTTTCAAGGGCTTCGTGGAGCAGATCGCTCTCCGGGGAGATGAGCTCAAGTGTGAATGCTCCCGGGGCGATGTCCTCGAGTGCGGCCATAAGCTCAAGGGAGCGGTCGAGTCGCTTGAAGTCGACGACACGACCCCAGTAGACGATCCGCGTCGGCTGCTGACCAGCGGCACTGCCGTCCTCAGATGATCGAGCGCGACCGTCTTGCGCACCGTCTTGGTCAGCAGACTCATCCCGATCCCGGGCGAGACCGATCAGTGCCGAATCCGGACACACCACCTCGGCGCGGCTCCTGTGTCGTTGCGGGATCAGCGCGTCCAGCGTCGCCGCGGAATCACAGAGAATGCGGTCGGCGAAGCGGAAGGCAAGGCGGTGGACGAGCGAATCAGCAATATTCGTGTAGCGGGTGCTGTGAACGTAGACGACCCAGGGAGTCCGCGGATTCCGCAGCCGGTGGAGACCGCCGACGATGACGGAGCGCCACAGAGAACTGACGACGGCGTCCGGGCGGAAGCGACGCAGATGAGCGAGGAGCGCGAGGACAGACCGTGGGGAATTCACGCCACGCCCCACGACGTCGGCGGCCACTGCCGCAGGCTCGGATTCCTCGAAGGCAAAGACGCGGTAGTCCAAGGCGGTGGAATTGCGGGAGACGAGATCGGCAGAGGTCTCGACCCCGCCGATGCCGGTCGTATGCAGAAGGTGCGCGATACGGATCACTGGGCACCTGCCGCTCTCACGACTGCGCCGAAGGTTCGCAGCAGGATCTTCAGATCGTTCTTGAGATTCCAGTTGTGCGCATAGTAGAGGTCGAACTCACGCGCTTGCTCCCAGCCGAGGTCCGAGCGGCCGCTGACCTGCCACAGTCCTGTCATTCCAGGACGCACGCCGAGGCGGTGGTGGTCCGAGCCGCGGTAGAGTGCTACTTCTCCGTCGCGCTGGGGCCTGGGACCGACGAGGCTCATCGACCCGCCGACGACGTTGAACAGCTGCGGCAGCTCGTCGATCGAGGACCGACGCAGCAGGTGTCCCAAGCGAGTGATGCGCGGGTCGGAATCGACTTTGAACAACGGCTGCGTGGCCGTGCCCTGGGTGGTCAGCAGCTCGGTCAGCTGGGCGTCGGCATCGACGATCATCGATCGGTATTTGATGATCTCGAACGGCTTGCCGTCGAGGCCGATCCGTGTCTGGGTGAAGAACACCGGTCCCGGCATGGAGATCTTGATCGCGATCGCCACCGCAAGCATGAGGGGCGAGAACACGATGACGAGGCAGCCGGCGACGACAACGTCGAAGACTCGCTTGGCGACTCGGTCGAGGAGTCCTGGCCTCGACGGGGCGATGAGCAGTCCCGAGCTGTCGGTCGCGCTCAGAGTCTGCACCCGAGTCGGATCGAGGCCGATGTTGACGATCGGGAGATAGAGTTCGATGTCCCGATCGCGCAGCGCCCAACTGAGACGGCGCAGCAACTCGGCATCGATGCTGAAGGTCAACTCGACGAGTTCGATGTCACGGCGCCTGACCTCGGCGAGGACGGATGCCACGAAGGTGTCGCTGTCCGCCTTCGCCCGCGGACTGAGAACCGCTTCGCTCACGGCCCTCTCCGATTCACCACTCGCCGCGGTGACGATGCGCAGGCGGCGTTTGGGCAGAAGAACGGGAATGAGAGCGCGGATGAGAGCGGTGGCCGCTGCTGTGCCCCAGAGCCCGAGCAGGAAGATCGCACGGTTCTCGTCGGCGATCGTCACTGCGGGGCCGATTTCGTCCGCCGAGGTGAAAGCCGAGAAGAAGGAGACTGCACCGGTGACCGCAAAGGCCGCGACGATCGGAATCCGCACAGTTCTCGCGCCCCGCCCCACCGAAGTGACGCCGCCGGCGAACAGATCGATCAGACCCCAGACGAGGATCCACGCGGCCGCGGGGCCGTTTGTGAGTGAGTAGACGATGGCCAGAGCGAAGACGGTGATGACGGTCTGCAGGGCAACAGCAAGGATCATCCGTCGACGGCTGGCGTAGACGGAATCCGGCAGGTCTGAGCGGGTGCCGCGCGCGGTGGTGGAGAACGAACCAGCGGCGGCGCTGACGTGAGAGAGAGCCTCTGCGGTCATCGGACGAGCTCCGGAGAATGGGTTGCCGCAAGTGGGGATTCTGGGCGTGCGCCGACAGAGCAGAAAGGTGAGGGAATGAGCATGTGACTCATCTTGTCGACCATTCGGCTCGGTCATCAGGTGGTCACTACTGGATCAGTTTCAGGCTCTACTCGATCACCTGCCGCTGACTACGGGAGGTCACTACTCAGTCATTGAGTGGTCATTCGCCTGTGCTGATTGCAGGTACCCGAAATGTGCCGCAGGCCACAACGGGCTACTCGAATGCCAACCGTGACATTTGCCGGACCCTGATGTCGGCGCCGATCAAAGCTGAGTGAAGCAGAGCTAGAGGTTCGGCTGAACCTTTTCCAGTGCCTCGGCAACCTGGTCGCGGGAGGAGATGTCGAGCTTGCGGTACATCCGATAGGTATGGCCTTCGACGGTGCGAACCGCAACGCCGAGCTCATCGGCGATCTCCGCATTCGTCATCCCCGCGACGATGAGTCGAGAGATCTGCCGCTCTCGTCCGGTCAGGCTGCCGCCGGCTGAATGTGTTCCGGTCTCCGGACCGCCGGAACCGGCACCATTCGACCTGTGCCCACCACTGCGAGCCATGGCCAGGCACCGCTCAGCCATATCAGGCATTCGCGTCTCCATGGATTTGGCGACCGTCGCGAGGGCGTCTTCATCGCGGTCACGAAGGGCGGGCCCCAGCTCTCCCAGCAGCCGGCAGTCCCTCCCGGCACCGACCTTGCCAAGAGTTGCCATCGCCTCGGCATCGTACTCACCGAAGTGGCGGAACAGCTCGATCCTGATCATCGCCGCGATCTCGTGAGAGGCGTCGTCTTCTGAATCGCACAGCAGCGTGCGCATCTCTTCCCGGTAGGCGGGGTCCTCCGTCGACTTGGCTCTGGCGGCCAAGCGCAGGACCGCGGCTCTGCGAATTTCGATGTAGGCGTTGCTGTCCGGCAGAGCGAGATATCTGGCATCAAAGTCATCCGCGGCGGCGAGGTTCCCGCTCAGCACCGCCATGTGCTCGGCTTCCGCTAGAGCCAGGAGGAGAAACTGGTTCTGGTTCCAATAGTCGAGGGCCTCGACGGCAGCGAAGCTCGTTCGCGTGGCCGCAGCCATCTCACCGCGTTCAACGTGGATCCGTGTCCACATGAGGTCGGCAGGCCCGCTCCGGGCAGCAAAATAGGCAAGATCGTAGCTGATGACCTCGGCCAACAGGTCACTGGCTTCGTCGGCCCGATCTTCCTGCAACAGTGCTCTCGTCTTGAGCATGACGTAGAGCAGGTAGGCGGTGCCGACGTTGCCTGCCTGCCCTTCGACTTCCGCGAGGGCTCTGAGGGCATCTTCGCTTCGACCGAGTTCGAGTTCCTTCACCGCCTTGTTCAGGCCGATGCACAGGCGCAGCCCGTCAGGCACATCCGCTTCGCTCGCCCATCGGCGCAGCTCTTTGCTGCCGTCCGAGAGCGACTCCCACCGATTCGCAAACAGCATGTCGATGAGTTGCCGTGCCCGTTCGGCGTCCATGCCTTTTGACTCGTGGCAGGGGCCGCGTGTCTCGAGTCTGTTCAGGGCACTGCGGAAGTCTTCGATTCCCAGCGGTGGGGAGTCTCGGTGGAAGTCCCTGAACATCCACACAGCGAACACTTCGAGCACGACGGAGGTGCAGCAGGCCTTCTCCACGGCTTGAGCGAGCACGTCGAGCCCGATCGGAACCTTGTTGACATCACAGTAGAGCTGCCCCAGATCGAGCAGCTCGTGCGCGGCCATGCCGTCGGTGGACAATTCGTTGAGGATGCGCAAGGCCCGCTGCCACTCACCGAGTCGAACCGCGATACGGGCAGCGTCGACGAAGTCCTGTGCGGAGATCCTCGCACCACAGCTCAGGCTCCAATCGGCACGGAGCATGCGCGCCCGTTCAGAGGGCGAATCATCGAAGCGGTCGACGAAGTCGAACATCTCACGGCTGCGTCCCACCGGGACCGTATATCTGATCGTCTTCGAGGAGTGGTTCTCGATCGCCGCGTAGGAACGGACGCCGTCTTGGACAAGACCCAGCTCGCCCGCCGCGACGAGCGTGTCCGCTGCTTCGCCGAGTCCTGCTGCGAGCATGATTCCGACCTCGACCTCACCGCCCAGGATAACGAGTTCGAGTGCCGCACGCTGCTGCTCGCAATAGCGGGAGAGGTGGAGGCGGGTGACGTCTCGTGCCCGTTCGTCATAGTCAAGGTCGAGACCGTCGAGAAGCCACACTCCCTGCCTCTCAAGCAGGCGCCGCTTCCTCCTCGTGTACCGCAGGAGTTCGATGACCTTTCCTGGTACCCGACCGGATTGGAAATCGACGACGTCACGTGCACCCTGAGAGACGATCCCGCCGAGGTGGTGCTCGATCATCGCGGAGAAGTCCGACATGCTCAGCGCCCCGAGCGTGACCTGGTCGAGGACATGGTCGGCCACGAGATCGCTGAACGGCCGAGGACTGTCATCGACCGGTGGGCGCAGGGTGGCGACGATCTTGATGTTGCCCTCGGTGGCCAGCTGAGACAGAGTGCTGAGGCTCGACTCATCGAGTTCATGGGCGTCGTCGACGAAGACCACGGGGGTGGCCTCGGAGGAGTTCCGGAAGACATTGACGACGCGCACCAACAGATCGTTAGAGTCCGCGTTGAGATCGACGTAGAGGCCGAAAGCACCATAGGGCACCCGCTGGAGGACTCGGTCCCCGCGCACCCAGATCTCGCCCCCACCTCGGCGCCGGTGGATCTCCGAGGCGAGCGCGGTCTTGCCCATGCCCATATCGCCTTCGACGACAACCCCGGCACTTGAGCTGTCTCGCAGCGCGCTCTCGATTGCTGTGAGCTCGACTTGCCGACCGAAGAGTGTGGCATCAACGAATTCGGTCATGCCCGCGCCTTCCACGTCGAGGCGACGGCCCTGAGTTCGCGGCGGTTGGCCACCTGCAGGCGCTGGTAGATGCGGCCGAGATGCCATTCGATCGTTCTCGCCGAGAGATGATGGGCCTCCCCGAGCTCCTGGCTGCTGCGGCCATCGACGACGCCGTCGACGAGTCTGCGCTCGAACCCGGAGAGCACGGAATCCATGCGAGCATCGGCGGCGTTGAATCTGATGGTGCGTGTGCTGTTGCCGACGAGTATCCTCGCACGCCGGACGGCGCTGCGGTCGTTTTCCGCCACGGCTCGTTTCTGCGCGAGTTTGGCCAGGTCCGAGCACACAATGGCCGATCCGAACTCCAGGCTCTCCTGGGCCGCGTCGAGAAGTGCGCCCGCACTGCCCTCGAGCAGCGCGCGGGACATCGTTGAGGCCAGGTGCCCGAGCGCCCCTTGGATCTGCGGAGCAATCCGGCCGAGTTCTTCTGCGGCCCGCTTATGTCCGAGACGAGCCGCCTCCATCAAGGCACCGGCGGCGACGGCCAGAGCCTCTCGATCCAGCTGCGCGCACCCAAGTTCGAAGAGCTGCTCCGCTGCCTTCTCGGGGCGAGTCAGCGCTAAGGTCTGCAGGTCGTAGAGCCGGGACTCGAATTCCGACCACCACGCGTAGCGGTCGACTCGGGACTCCACCTGCGACTGGTCGGGCAGGTCGCTGGCCTGCAGATTCTTGCCCAGCAGGGCGTCGGCGTACCGTTTGGCCGCTCGACCGATCCTCACGATGTCGACGAAGTCCTCTTCATGGCTCTGCGTCAGCACCTCGGCCAGAGCCACCTGCGCCCTTGCCGGGTGTCCGGTGCGGATGTCGACGAGCGCACCGATGAAGTCACGCATCCGTTCTCCGGCGTCGACCACCTTCAGTGCCGCTCTTGCGCCCTCCCAGTCACCAGCAACGTAGCGGGACACGAAGAGCTGCGGCGCGGCGTCCTCTATCTCATAGCTCGTGGCTCCGGGCAGTTCGAACATCAGCTCGGCCTGCCTGATGTAGTGCAGACCCGTCTCGACTTGGCCCAGGCAGACCTCGTCGAACCCGAGGATGGCGCACGCCCGCAGACGGTGCCTCGTCTGGCAGGCATGCGTGCGGTAGACGTTCTCTGCCAGATTCCGACTCGCGATAAGACGACCGCCTCGCTGCTCGAATCGAGCCTGGGTGGAGCCATAGCGGCCCTGGTCCACAGGAGAGGTCAGCTGTTTGCGGATCCACCCCGTCCGCAGCCGCCCCGGGGTGCGCGGATCCGTCAACCGAAAGTCCATGCTGGCGACCCTGGAGAGCAGGCGGGACGCCGACCGCTCGATATCAAGGTTTTCGAGCAACTGGTCGAAGTGGCGATTGGCCGATTCGATGTTTCCAAGGCCCTTCTCGGCCCGAACGAACTCAAGCCGCATCTCGTGACTCTCATACTGCGAGGCTCGAGCAAGCATGGCCGTGTCCTCATATCTGCCGCGCGAATTCGCCCACACCATGGCCTTGTAGACATAGTCCGCGGGCCGCTGATAGCCCAACCTGAGTGCCCATCTGAGGTAGCCGAAGAGTGCCTGGCCTTCGAGCAGCCCGATATCGACGACTTTGTCGAGAGCATTGAACAGTCTCAGGCTGTGCGAAGGCATCATCTGGGAGCGCAGGGTCTCGGCAATCACGGGTTCGGCGATCATGACAGCCGCGTCCCTGCCCTTCGTCATGGTCACGATTCCCGCATCGGCCATGGCATCGATCTTCTCCCATGGGCAGAGGGCGGAGAGAGCGCCATAGGGCATCGCCCCGGTGACGGCAAAGATCTCAACGATGGGCTTGAGCTCTTCGGAGATGTTCCACAGGATACGGTCCTGGGCCTGAATCTGCTCCTGCCCGAACAGGACATGGTTGAGCAGCCGTGGGTTGCCTCCGGTATCGCGATACAACTCGGCCGCCGACTTGGTGTTCTGCTTCGAAGTTGCAGCCAGCGCAGCGATCGCCCCCTCGTCGAGGCCGGACAGATCGATCCTCGTCAGTTTTCCCGTCAGCCACAGTTTGGCGATGATATCGACGGGTGCACGGACCGATTCGGCACCGGCAACCAGTCTGATCTTCCTCGCCTCGGCGAGGTGACACAGTACGGACAGGGAACTCTCGTCGACCAGGTTGGCATTGTCCACGCGAACGATCGGAATCGAGGTCGAGGAATCCTGAGCAATAACCTTTGCCACCATCGACAGTGCCGCCCCGACTCCGACCTCCGTGCCCACTCCGGCCTGGGACAACAAGATCTCAAGAACTCCCAGTTCGCGATCGCGCACTTGCTCCGACCCACGGAGGCGATAGATCGGCGTGTTCGCTTCGACCTGCGCCAGGGCCATACTCATCACAGTGGTGCAGCCGATGCCTGCCGGGCCGAGGAGCAGGCAGCCAAACCGATTCGGGTTCGCCAAAGTCTGTCTGACGACGGAGACTTCCTCCGTATAACCAAAAGTGCGGCCGTAAGGGGAGAGACCGGGTTCCGACATTCGTACTTCTTTCAATGTCACCGCAACTCCGCCGGCTCTCGACCCGTAGAGCTTTCGAGCACTGGCGGAACCGTCGGCTGTGGCAACTCGCGGACTGACGACCAGTGAGCTCGCTGAAGGAGATTCAGAAGCTTCCTTGATTGTCACCGATGGGGGATCGTAATGACCGCGATAGTAGGGGATCGTTAAGGGACTGCAACTATAACTGTCTTGCTACACAACAATGCACCGATTGTGCACGAACCTCAGACGATTCTCAACTTCGCGATTCTGCATGCTGAGACACTGTCCAGCATCCTTGCCGCAACCGACGGCCGACCACCCAAGGCTGCCAACCGGCAAGAACGACGCCGGGCGGAGTGGCACGGTGCTCTTCCTGGCGAGCGCCGGCAGCCCTCCCCAGTCGACAGCGCCAGCCCGCCCCGGATGGGCACTCTCAGCAACGAGCCCTTCCTGCCTGCTGCTTGCATTCACAGTCGTAGTGCCACCTCTACCCTGCACGCTTCACCCTGCACGCTGGATTCATCGACTGGACAATTGACAGCGGTAGTTTCGCCCCCTCTTCTGACCCGCGGGATATTCCACGTTGAATTCTGCGGGCTTGCTCGCAGGAGCCGCGAAAGACACGTTCCCCCAGAGCCTGAGCGAGTCGACGATTTCGCGATCGAGAGTCGGTGACGCACAGCGACGCGCGGCGCGCAGAACACTGGCCGCGAAGACAAGTCCTCCCGAGCACTTGTGAGCCTGAACACCGAAACGTACTATGGAGCTAAGTTACTTAACGATCGCTCAGGAGAACTCATGGATACCTTGCTGAATGCACAAGAGCGCGACTTCGCGCAGCAGATGCGTCAGTTCTACCGCACAGAGATTCCCGAGGAGCTTCGCTTCAAGGTCGCAACCGGCCAGGAGCTGAGCAAGGACGACCTCGTCACCTCGCAGAAGATCCTCAATCAGCACGGTTACGCCGTGCCGAACTGGCCCGTCGAATGGGGCGGCCAGGACTGGACCCCGGTGCAGCGTCACATCTGGCTCGAAGAGATGCAGCTCGCCTGCGTTCCGCAGCCGCTGCCCTTCAACGTCTCGATGGTCGGCCCAGTCATCGCCACCTTCGGCTCGCAGGAGATCAAGGAGCGCTTCCTTCCCGCGACGGCGAACATCGACATCTGGTGGTCCCAGGGATTCTCGGAGCCCAATGCCGGCTCGGACCTCGCCTCGCTCAAGACCACCGCTGTCCGCGACGGCGACAAGTACATCGTCAACGGACAGAAGACGTGGACGACCCTCGGCCAGTACGGTGACTGGATCTTCAACCTGGTCCGCACCGACCCCGATGTGAAGAAGCAGGCCGGAATCTCGTTCCTGCTCATCGACATGAAGTCCCCAGGTGTGACGGTTCGCCCGATCCAGCTCATCGACGGCGGCCACGAGGTCAACGAAGTCTTCTTCGACAATGTCGAGGTTCCGGTCGAGAACCTCGTCGGCGAAGAGAACAAGGGCTGGACCTACGCGAAGTTCCTGCTCGGCAATGAGCGCACCGGCATCGCCCGAATCGGCGGCTCCAAGGTCAATCTCGCCCGCGCCAAGGCCTACGCCGCGGTGACGAAGACGGCACGGGGAACCCTCCTCGACGATCCGCTGTTCTCCGCACGACTGACCCGCATCGAGGCCGAACTCACGGCACTCGAGATGACCCAGCTGCGAATCCTCTCGACCCAGGCCGCAGGATCGGACAAGCCGGACCCACGCTCCTCCGTGCTCAAGCTCAAGGGATCTCAGCTGCAGGAGGACATCAGCGAACTCCTCGTCGACGTCCTCGGTCCACAGGGCCTCGACTTCGTCGCCGACCGTGTGCAGGGAGCGGGCCTGTCCGACCTTCCGCTCGGTGCAGTCGACGCGCTGCCCGCATACTTCAACACCCGCAAGGTCACCATCTACGGCGGTTCGTCCGAGGTGCAGCGGGGCATCATTTCCAAGGCATTGCTTGGTCTCTGAGGTTGTCACCGGTGCCGCGGCCCTGCGATCACTCGATCGCCTCGGCGCACCGGATCGACCTACAGGACACTTAAGAAGAGGACGACAATGGATCTAGAACTCAACGACATTCAGCAGGAACTTGCCAGCACGCTGAACAAGTACCTCCGCACCGAATACGACACCGCCACACGTGAAGCGATCCTTAAGAGCGAGGAGGGCTTCTCCCGCGACCAGTGGAACCAGTTCGCCGAGATGGGCCTGCTTGGTCTGGCGATCCCGGAGAACTACGGCGGAGCCGAAATGACCTTCGCCGAGGTGGCTGTGGTCCTCGAGGCATTCGGCCGAGCTCTCGTGCTCGAACCGTTCCTCGCCACCGCCGTGCTCGGAGCGAACGCGGTTCTCGCCGCCGGCAGCGAAGAGCAGAAGCAGGAGATCCTGCCCGCAGTGTGCGAGGGTCAGACCTTCCTTGCCTTCGCCGGGCTCGAACCCAACCAGCGCTACTCACTCACCACCCCCTCCACGACAGCTGCAGCCGCCGCGGATGGAGCGGTCACCCTCACCGGTGAGAAGAACAGCGTCCTCGGCGGCGATGTCGCCGATCACCTCATCGTCACCGCCGTGGAGAACGGCGATCTCGGCCTGTTCCTCGTTGCAGCCGATGCCGATGGCGTGAGCCGGGTTGCGCACCGTCAGGCCGATGGCCTTGGCAGCGCCAGCGTGAAGTTCGACAATGCCCCGGCGCAGCGTCTCAATGGCGCCGATGCTCACGAGGTCGTCGCCGAGCTTCTCGACACCGCCAACGCCGCGATCATGGCCGAGGCCGTGGGCGCGATGGAGGCCTCGCTGACGATGACCGCCGAGTACCTCAAGACTCGCGAGCAGTTCGGGGCCCCGATCGGCGCGAACCAGGCTCTGCAGCATCGTGCTGCCGACCTCTACGCCGAACTCGAGTACGCCCGCAGCATGGCTCTGTACTCGCGCCTCGCGGTCACCGCCGAGGAGACCGGATCCGAGAAGGACCGTCACCGTGATGTCATCGCCGCCAAGATCGTCATCGACGAATCTGCGCGTAACATCAGCCAGGAGCCGATCCAGATGCACGGCGGAATCGGCATGACGATGGAGTACCCCATCGGCCACTACGCCAAGCGACTCACCGTCATCTCGCGCACCTTCGACGATGCCGATTCGCTGACCGCCGAGCTCGCCGAGATCGGTGGCCTCATCGAGCCGCACGCCGCCGACCTCAACTGAGGTCAGGCAGCTGACGCTCTTCCGCTTCACGCACTCAGCCTGAAGCGGAAGAGCACCAACAGCGATCAGCTAGAGAAAACAGTGGACGTTTTGTGCTGATTCCATCCCTGGAATCAGCACAAAACGTCCACTGTTTTCGTTCCCCGCCGGTACGCCGGTCCGCCGTCGCGCGGGCCGGAGGCAGTCAGTCCGGAGGCCCGCAGCCCTTCAGTTCACCGGCTGGTCGTAGACGTGACGGCGGATCCAGGAGTGCATGGTGATCGCTGCCGCGGCCGCGGCGTTCATGGACCTCGTTGAACCGTACTGGGCGATTGACAGCACCGCAGTGCTCGCCTGATGTGCTTCCTCGCTCAGCCCAGGACCTTCCTGGCCGAACAGCAGGAGGCTGCGGCGTGGGAGGTCGTAGGTCTCCAGCGGCACGGAATCCGGGAAATTGTCGATCCCGATCAGCGGTACGTCATTGTCGGTGCACCACTGCAGAAGATCGTCGATGCTCGGGTGATGGATGATGTGCTGGTACCGGTCGGTGACCATCGCTCCACGCCGATTCCAGCGCCGTCTGCCCACGATGTGCACTGCGGCTGCGTTGAAGGCATTGGCCGTCCGGACGACCGAACCGATGTTGAGGTCGTGCTGCCAGTTCTCAACACCGACGTGGAATTCGTGCCGCGTGGCGTCGAGATCGGCCACGATCGCCTCAAGTTTCCAGTAGCGATACTTGTCGACGACATTGCGCCGATCGCCCTCAGCCAGAAGCTCGGGATCGAAGTGCTCAGACACAGGCCAGGGGCCGGTCCACGGACCGACCCCCACCTGTGGCGCGTTCGACTCCGACGCGCTGTCCTCAGTCACTTCTTGTCATCGGTTTCATCCGCCGAGGTGTCGGCGGAGTCCGAATCGACCACGTCGTCCGAGTCCGAATCCTTGGCAGCATCCTTCGAATCGGTCTCCTTCTTACCGGCTGCGCCGACGGAGACCTTCTGTGCACGCTTGCTCATCTTCACGGTCTTGCCGCCGCGTCCGCCGCCGGTGAGCACCGCGCGAACGTAGGCACTGCTGGCCAGGGAGTGGACGATGAGCGCCACCACTGCTGCGATGGCCGCAGCAACCAGGCCCTCCCACCATTCAGGTGGGCTTGCGAAGAAGCGTCCGGCGATTCCCAACGGCGAGGTGAACGGAGTCCACGACAGCACCTTGGCGACCATTCCGGAGGCTCCCATGATGACGGGAGCGATGAAGCCGGCCACGGTGACGACGCCGATGATCGAGACGAAGATCTTGCGTGCCGTGCTGCCAGCCACAGTCGATGCCCACAGGAGGAGCGCGTAGATGGTCCAGGCAGTGAACAGCAGGGTCAGTGCGAACCAGCCCAGCCCGGGCAGCATGGCGAATGCCAAGGAGGTCTTCCCCGTGATGGAGAGCCCGAGCTCTGCCACAACGATCGCGATCACCAGGTGCACAGCCGTCAGGGACAGCATGCCCGTGATCCGACCCGAGGCCGAGGCGCGAGGAGGGATCGTCGCCGCGATGATCTCGGTGATCCGGTTGCGCTTCTCCAGACGCAGGTTCTGATAGAGCGCGGTGCCGAGGGTGGCCACCACGAGAAGCGCGAACACTGCCATGCCCCACAGCAGCGGAGTTGCGATCTCTGCTCCGACTGCCGGCGCGTTCAGCAGTGTCGCTTCAGTCTTCGGCGCCAGCTTCTCCAGCAGTGCCTCGGGCTGTTCGTCCAAGGCGATGATCGTCGGCTGTGCCTGTCCGCTGGGGTCCTGGATGAAGGCCGCGTCGACCTTGCCCTCCTTGACCAGCTTCTCTGCAGCCTGAGCGTCCTTTGCGTCGGTGATCTTCACGCCCAGCTGCTGCTCGTACATGGCAGCCTGTTCGCCTACTCCGACCATGGCCATGGTCGGAGTACCCGACTTCGCGTCGGATCCGGCGACGACGCCGGAGATGATCGCAGCGAGGATACCTAGCACGATGACCGCGCCGGTGACCAGGAAGAACGGACTGCGCAGTGCGGTCGTGCTCTCTCGGTTCGACACCAGCCACGCGGCTTGGCGCTTGTTCACGTCGACGAACTCGGAGACCAATCCGGTCTCGGGGAGCTCGTCGGCGGAGGGCTTGTCCTCGGCAAGTTCGAACGGAACCTCGTCGAGACCGTCGTCGGCCGCCACTGCGTCAGCGTCGCTGGCATCAGCCGCATCGGTTGCGTCGGCAGCATCATCATCGGCAGTCGCAGCTGGCTTTGCGCCCTTGGCGTTCTTCGTCGACTTGCCGTTCCGAGCCGCTGAGGCCTTCTTGGCCGACTTCGCACCGGTGCCGGTGCTCTGTGTTGTGTCGCCATCGTTGTCGGTCACCGTGACGTCGTCGCCGACCGGAGTGCCCAGGTCATCGATGTTCTCGCCCGCAGTGCCCTTCGACACCTGTGGCTCTGGGGAGTCCCCGTCTTGGCCTTCGTCCTTGCCTGCCATCACAAAGCCTCCTTGTACTGCTCGGCCAATGTCGGGCGAACACTCTCGAAACTCTTCACACCATTCAGTGCTGCCACGGTCTGTGCGGCCGCACCTGCATCGGCGGCCCGGAAGCTGATGACGTTGTCGGCGGAATCGAGGATCGCAACGTCGCTGATGTCCGCGCGCTTCTCCAATGTCTTAGCAGCCGCCTCGGCGTCGGAGAGCTCCACCCGGTACTTCACATCCGAACGCAGCTCTGCCACGCTGCCGGACACGCTGGCCCGTCCCTGGCTGAGGACGATGACGTCGTCGGCATGGGCCTGCGCGGCCTCCCAATTGTCGGTAGCCAGGATGACCGGCACGCCTGAGGCTGCGTGGGCACGCAGCAGGGACATCACAAGTTCGGTTGACTCCGAGTCGAGTCCGGAGAAGGCGTCGTCGATGATGACGACATCGGGATCGGCGGCCAGGGTCGCTGCGATGTCGACGCGGGCGATCTCGGTGCCGCTGAGGTTCTTCAGCGGGGCATAGCCGCGATCGGCGAGCTCGAGACGCGAGAGCAGCGTCAGCGCATTGCGCTCCGCTGCTCCGAGCGTGATGCCGTGCAGACGCGCCAGGTAGACGATCTGATCGATCACGCGCATGTTCGGGTAGCCGCCGCGCTCGGCGGGCAGATATCCGAAGTTCTGACGATCGCCGAAGTCGAGCTCGAAGTCCTCGAGCTTGACCGTGCCCTCATCGGGCGAGATCAGCCCCATGATGACGCGAACCAGCTCGGTCCGACCGGCTGAACGGGATCCGACGATTGCGGTGATCCGGCCTGCCTGCGCGGTGAAACTCACCTCGTCGAGATAAGTTCGCTTTCCCTTGCGCAGGGAAACCTCTTTCAGTGTGAGCACGCGTCATCCTTACTTTTCCTGAAGCAGTACTGTGGGAGTGTCTCATCTATCGTGTTGAATGGACCACGATGTTTCAAACCAGGACCCCGATTTCGACAGAATTGCCAGTCGAGTCCCAGCTGGTGATCGACGGGTGAGACGGCGCCCGCGGAGTCCGAGGAAACGTCTCAGTCCAGACCAAGATCACTTGTCGTCAACGCCGTGAGATACGGAATGCCCGTCGCCTCGACCCGCTCCTTGGCTCCCGTGTCACGGTCCATGACCACAGCCACGGCCACCACCTCGGCGCCGGCCTCCCTGAGAGCCTCGACCGCGGTGAGCACAGAACCGCCCGTGGTCGAGGTGTCCTCGACCGCGACGACCCGCTTGCCTGTGACGTCGGGGCCCTCGACACGACGGGACATCCCGTGCTTCTTCGCCTCCTTGCGGACGACGAAGGAGTCCACCGGGGAGCCGCGGACGACGGACCGGTGCATGACGGCGGTGCCCACCGGGTCGGCGCCCATCGTCAGTCCGCCCACGGCATCGATCGTCTCAAGCAGGCCCTCGGCGGCCAGGAGGTCGAGCACCACATCGCCGATCAGCGGTGCGGAGCGATGGTCGAGGGTGACCCTGCGCAGATCCAGATAATAGTCGGCTTCCCTGCCAGATGAGAGTGTCACCTTGCCACGAACCACGGCGAGTTCGTCGATGAGGTCGAGCAGTTGTCGGCGGGTGTCTGCGCTATCGGTCATGCCCACAAGTCTAATCGGCCTGTGCCATTGCGCGGACCAGGGCCGTCACACACACCCAGCGCCCCCGTCGCCGAGGTGATCGTGAGCCCCAGCCGCCCTCGCCGAGGTGGTGATGGGGATCACAGCATACGAACAGAATTCGTCCGTGAGGTTTCCACCGAGCGAACGTCTGTACCAATGTCATAAAGAATCGGGCGAAGCGGTACGTTCCGCGAGAATCGGATCTACCATTGGAGACAGATTCACTCAGCAAGCCCGATCATCAGCCACTTCTGAAGGGATGTGAACCTCATGGGTTTCATCGCATACTTGATTCTCGGACTCATTGCCGGTGCCATTGCCAAGGCCATTCTGCCGGGCAAGCAGGGCGGCGGACTCATCGCCACACTCATCATCGGCGTCATCGGAGCCATGATCGGCGGCTGGCTCGGCGGCGCGATCTTCGGCGTCCAGATGGATGCCTTCTTCTCAATCTCGTCCTGGCTGTGCGCGATCGGCGGCTCGCTGATCGTCCTTCTCATCTGGGGCTTCATCACCAGCAAGATGGGCAAGAAGGACAAGGCCGCCTGATCACGGTCTGATCCTGGCGAGGGCCGGAATCCATCACTGGATTCCGGCCCTCGCCATATTCACCTTCAGTCCTGGCGGCTGCCCTTCAGTCGAGGGTAGCTGCCCATTCAGTCCTGGCAGCTACCCTCGGCTGACGACGCGCAGATCGATGTCGAGCCGTCCGCTGGCCTCCACTGCCCCGCGAGCGATATCGGCCTCGACGACGGAGAAGATCTCATCGACAACCTCGGCGACCGAACGGGTGCGGTCAAGATGGGCATCGATCCTCACCTTCACACCGTCGTTTCCGCGAGCCACGTCGACACCGACAGGCTCACCACCGACTCGCCGCAGCACTCTGGCTGTGGCTGTGGCGACCAGATCGCGCAGTCCCGGCGCCAGGCTTCTGACACCGGGAACCGAGGTCACCGACGTCGCCAGACGCTCCGACTCCGCGACCTCGCTGCGGACGCCTGAGCCGCTGCCGATACCAGAGCCATTGCCGCTGTTCACGAGGTTGAGGTCCTTCGCTTCGCCACGATCAGTCAACGTACACATCCTCAGCATTGATATCGATCCTGACAGCTGGAATCCCGAGTTCGGACAGAACCGCGGCGGACACGGCCCCGCGGATCGCCTCGGCGGTGGGGGCGAAGGAGATGCCGGCGCGCATAGCCAGTGTCAATGACACCGTCGCCGCGCTGCCTTCGGGTTCACCGGCGGGTTCGACGTCGACGCTGCGGGCACGGATACCGTCCACCGAGTCGACGGCTCTGCGCACAATTGAGCGCACCGCGGCAGTGGAGATCGAAAACGGGTGACCATGTTCGGTCTGCAGACGTGTCGAGGGCCCACGGTACAGATCGTCTCGGACCAGCTGGAGGATGCGCTCGCGCACCCCGGCAGTGTCCTCAGGTTCAGGTTCGAACGTGGCCATGTATTCGTCGATGACACCGCGAAGCTGAGCGTCTGATTCCCGCTGGAGATCATCGTTCGTCTGGTCAGGTTCAGCGCCGGAGCCGACATGTTCGTTCATGTCCATCCTTCCATCCCCTCCATGACGGCAGTTCGGGCCCGGTGGATGCGGCCTCGCACGCTGCCTTCGCTGATGCCCAGAGTCGCGGCCACCTCGGCGTAGCTGAGACCCTCCATCTGGTGGAGCACCCAGGCTACCCGCTGTTCTGACGAGAGCGTCTGGAGAACGCTTGAGAAATGCTGAAGAGCGGTGCGTGCCTCAACGGACTTCTCAACCGATGCACGCCCGTCCGGGTGGATGCTCATATCGTCGGGGTCCTGTGCATCCGAGGGCCTGGCCATCCGCCGCCGCAGCATGTCGGTGCACTTGTTCGATGCCAATCGGTAGATCCAGGTACCGAAGGCGGCGGGCTCACTCAGGGCGTTCAACGACTTCCACGCCTGCACCAGCGTGTCCTGCACGACGTCCTCGGCATCCTGCCGATCACCGAGAGTGCGCAGGCAGAATCGCAGCAGCTTCGTCTCATACCGGTCGACCAACGACTCGAAGGCATCGATATCACCTTCCCTCGCGCGCACGACCAGGGTGACGAGATCGAACCGATCATCGTGCCTTGTCATATCCACATCGTATGCGACCGTCGGTGCTATGAGCGCACATTCCGTGCCGGGGGAATGTCGAGTGCGAACTCGCTTGAGAACTTTTTCAGCACAGGTGCGTGAGGTTCTCTGACCTGCCGCGTCTGTACCAATGTCAGCGCAATCGAAACGTTAAGGAATCAGAAATGCCTGAAGTCAAGCAGTCCACCGTTTCCCAGCAGTCCACAACCGACGATTCGGTGCGCAGCCCCCTCGTCACCGACATGGGCAACACCACGATCGCCGAGAACGTCGTCGCCAAGCTCTCCGGCATCGCTGCACGTGAGGTCCCCGGCGTCTACAGCATGGGCACCGCCGCACGCCGCGCCTTCGACACCCTCACCGACCGCATCCCCGGCTCGCAGACCAACGTCTCCGGCGGAGTCTCCGTCGAGAAGGGTGAGAAGCAGACCGCGATCGACCTCACCATCGTCGTCGAGTACGGAACGTCGATCGTCGACGTCGCCGAGGCGATCCGCCGCAACGTCATCCGTGCCGTCGAACAGGGCACCGGACTCCAGGTCGTCGAGGTCAACATCGAGGTCACCGACGTCCACCTCCCCGGTGATGAGGACGATCAGCAGAGCTCCAACGACACCGTCGAACTCAACTGATCTGCCCCCTACACACCAGTTTGCATACTCACCACACGAACGCAGCCTTTCCCGCGGCCGATCTCAGGCCCGGGAACGACTCGCCGCCTCGGCGGAAGGAATGACATGTCGAAAACACTCATCGGACTGCTCGTCGGATTGACGCTGGGCATCGTCGCGTACTTCGGAGGATTCCTGGCATTCCTCATCGTCGCCATCTGCGGCGGGCTCGGCCTCGTCGTCGGCCTGGTCCTCGACGGACGACTCGACCTCAGCGCACTGAGTTCACGTTCAACAACGCGGAGGTGACAGCGTGGCTTCATCACGTGGCGACCTCACGATCGCGGACCGGGTCATCGAGAATACAGCCTCCCAGATCCTCAAAGGTCTGCCCGGAATCGGCGGGACGAAATCGGGTCTGTTCGGACTCGGTTCGAGCGCCGATCTCGATTCCCGGCCCAGTGTTGACGTGACCCTCTCGGGTCGAAGCTGCACCCTCGAAGTCGAACTCGGACTGCAGTACCCATCCCCCATCACCGAGGCGACCGAATCGGTCCGTCGTCGCCTCAGCACCGATGTCGAAGCCCTCACCGGAGTCACCGTCCATCAGGTCGACATCTCCGTGAAATGGCTCAAGCCCAATGCATCAGGATCCGGAAAGACAGTGAGGAATCTGCAATGAGCGCACGACTGTTTCGGGCACGCCCGGCACGCGTGGTGCCCGCCGTCATCCTCGCCATCCTGATCCTGGTCATCGCCGTGGCCCTCGGCTGGGCGGCCATTGCCGCCATCGCCTCTGCAGGTTCCGGAAGCTCCGCGCTCTCGGACGGAGTCCCAGGACTGTCGAGCCTCGGCGAGATGACCTGGGGATCCGCGGCCATCATCGCCGCCTGTGTCGTCATTGCGCTGCTGGGCCTGATCTTCCTCATCATCGGAATCTCGCCCGGAGCCAAGCGCGTCATCGGCTACCGCATGCAGACCCCGGAGCACATCGAGCGCTTCGAAGTGGTGCTGCCGACCTCGGCGCTGTCCGGCCTGGCGGCCGCGGCAGCGGACTCCGTCGACGGAGTCTCGAGCGTGCGCGCCGCATCCAATGCCTCGTCGACGAACGTCACCTTCTCCACCCCCGTGCGTGACAACGACGAGATCCGCCGCGATGTCGATGCCGCAGTCACCCAGCGCTTCGACTCGATCGCCTTCGACCGCACACCCACCGTCAAGGTCCGAGCACACAGGAGGCAGGCATGAGACGTATGGCAGCAGGTGCCAACCGCACCGGACTCATCATCGTCGGACTGTTCCTCCTGGTGGCCGGACTCGCTGTGCTTGCGATCAGCTTCGGCCTGGCAGCAGCCGTGGCCCCCGGCTTGACGCCGGACGCAGCACTGCAGCCTGTCGCCGCCGTATTCGCATTGCCGTTCTCCGCGGTCATTGCACTGGTTGTCGCCCTCATTCTGGCGATCATCGGCATCCGTTGGCTCGCTGCGCAGGTCCCGCGGAAGGATTCCGCCAAGCCTCTGCGCATGCAGGAAGATGCTCGCAGCGGTGTGACCACAGTGACGGCGAACGTCGTGGCCGCCGCCGTGGAAGATGACCTCGAAGCCACCCCCGAGGTCGTGGACGCACAGGCCATCCTGCGCGGAACTGCGCGACGCCCTGAGCTCGTCCTCCACCTCGATGTCGACGAACGCGCCGACATCGATTCAGTCATCGCCGACGTCGCAGATCGCGTGACCCGCAACGCCAGTCAGGCACTCGGCGTCCCGCTGTCCGCAGTCGGCGTCGAGGTCGCCATCGCCAGGTCACGGCAGAGGAAGCAGCGCAGTGTTCAGCTGTGAATGACAAAGACCCCGGGGCGCGTAATCGCGACATCCCGGGGTCCTCGCAGCACTCCCCTCGAGTACCCGGACGCATCCCCATACGTCCGTTGTGTCCACCCGATCCCCACCGGGCGAACACCATTATTGGATCACACATCGATCCTACTTGTAAAGATTGTTCCGCCCTGCCTAAGCCGCAAGGGCGCCTTTCGGCGACCCTGAACACCTGATAGAACCCCAGGTCACAGGCCTCGCTGAAAATAATTCAAGACTCAACTTCATTCGGCGGGTCGCAACTGTCACTGCCGCGAACTCAGTGATCGTCTCGTCTGCTGAGAGAGAATCCCGTCGACCCCCAGCGCACCAGGGAACGCGGAACGAAGCGGGCGATTCGAGCCGCCAGCGCGTAGCTCACCCCGGGGACCGAGACCACCTTGCCGCGCCTGGCATCGCGCAGGGACGCGGTGACGACCTGCTGCACACTCAGCCAGATCCAACCCGGCCCGGGCCGGTCGACGCCGAGTCGTTCATGGAATCTGGTCCGAATGAATCCAGGCAGGACGACGGTGACCGTCACCGGGGTACCTCGCAGTTCGCCGGCGAGTGCTTCAGTGAAGACCAGAGTCGACATCTTCGATGCCGCATACTGCCCCATGGTCGTCAGTGCCGCCATGGACGAGACGTTGATCAGACCGCCGCGACCACGTTCGCGCATCTGCTTGACCGCGGCCAGCGAAAGCTCGCGCACGGCGCCGGTGAGCACCATGTCCTGGTCCTCAAGCTCGGCCGCATCCGAGTCGAGCAGACCCTGCTTGAGTCCGTATCCGGCGTTGTTGATGAGCAGATCGATCCGTGAGGTCTCAACCACAGTCCGGACCATGTCGATGCCGGATCGGGTGGACAGATCGGCCACGACAACCTCGGCGTGGGTGCCGTGTTCGGTTTCGATGCTCGTCGCCAGCTCCCGCAGGCGCGTCTCATCGCGGGCCACGAGCACGAGGTCATAGTGATCGGCGGCGAGACTGAGGGCGTAACCACGCCCCAGCCCTGAGCTGGCGCCGGTGACGAGAGCGCGCGGCCTCGTCACTTCGCGCCCTGGCCCACCCGCACTGTCAGCGACTGTGCCGCGGTGCCGATCGGCCCCTTGACATCGCTGAGGACGCTCGTGGTCTCGCCGATCCCGGTGGGGCCGAACGCCACCTTCGTCTCGAAGCCGACCCAGCCTGGTTCGGGGACTCGGGTGAGGTGGATGGTGAGGTCGACATTGGGGAAGAACGTCGTCTTCGGATCTTCTCTCACGGCCAGCCCGTTGGCTGTATCGACGAGCTTCACGAAGGCCGCGGTCGCGGGGTCGTCCTCACCGTCGACGAGGGGAAAGGGGGACCGAATCCAGGAACGAGCGAATCCGGGGCGGACGTCGGCGAACTGACCACCGTCCAACGAGGCGATGAAGCCTCCGCCCCAGCGGCCGGTGAACGGTATGGCAGGAGCTTCTTCGGGCTCTGGCAGAGCCTGCCATTCGTCGCCGACGACGCTGGTGGTGTCGCTGGGCAGCAGGCGCCAGACTCTGGCGTGGACGCTCGTGCGCTCACCATGGCGCATGCTCGCCTCGATGAGTTCGATGGTCCGACCGGGCCTGATGACGTTGACGTCGATTGTGAATTCGCCGGAATGGATGACGCCGAGGATGTCGAAATTGATCCGAGAGACCAACTTGTCCGAGGGCAGTCGGCGTTCGATCTCTGCCAGCACCAGTCCTGCGGCTGGGGCCAGATGCTGTTCGCCCGGCTGCCAGGCGCCCTGACTGTGCAGCGTCGAGATGAAGGTCTCCGGCCCCGTGCGCACATAGTAGGAGTCGGGGCAGGCGGCACCATCGTGGCCGAGGTGTTCGTTGAGTGCTTCAGGCATGACCCCAGATTATCGGTAGCCAACCGGCGCCGAGGTGATGGGGCCACGGGGTGCGCCTGCTGACTCCTCCTGGTGACCGGCTTCCTTCTGCCTGTTGAGCTTGGGCCTGCGGTCGGGACCGCCTATGGTGGGAGAGTGAGAATCGCGAGCTGGAATGTGAACTCGATCCGCGCCCGACATGACAGAATCGGCGCCTGGCTGGATCGCTCCGACGTCGACGTCCTGGCCATCCAGGAACTCAAGTGCAAGGACGAACAGTTCCCGGAGGACCTGTTCACCTCCCGTGGCTATGAAGTGAGCTTCCACGGCCTCAATCAGTGGAATGGTGTGGCCATCGCCTCCCGAGTCGGACTCGAGGACCCCGAGATCGGATTCACCGACATTCCCTCATTCGGCGAAGAGCCCGTGGTCGAGGCCCGTGCACTCTCAGCCACCTGCGGCGGAGTCAGAGTGTATTCGCTCTACGTTCCCAATGGTCGTGAACTCGACCACCCGCACTACACCTATAAGCTCGAATGGTATCGGGCCCTGACTGCCGATATCTCTGCACAGTTGAGTGAAACACCTGATAAGAAGCTCGTCCTCTGTGGCGACTTCAATGTCGCACCCTTGGATGAGGACGTCTGGGACATGGCGGAGTTCGACGGACTCACCCATGTGTCCGAGCCCGAGCGCGATGCCTTCAACTCCCTCCTCGGCGCCGGGCTCACCGAGGTCACCAGGCAGTTCACACCAGGCCCAGGCGTCTACACCTTCTGGGACTACCAGAGGCTGGCATTCCCGAAGAAGAAGGGCATGCGCATCGACTTCGAGCTCGCCTCACCGTCCTTGGCTGAGAAGGCCACCGGTGCCGAGATCGACCGCGAGGAGCGCAAGGGCAAGGGCGCGTCGGATCACGCTCCTGTCATCGTCGACTACGAGGTGTGAGCAGTACCCGACGAAAACCTCACGTCTTGAGCCTGCTTCGGCACTCCCCCACGCCGCTACAGATCAATATTGACGAAACACCACTTCACAAGTGATCCTAAGAACAACGTGCCGCTGCTCACTCCCCGATAATGCGCAACGGCATCGTTGAACACAGATTGAGTGAAGTTGAACGCAGACAAACGCAGACTTAGTGAAAATCACATAGCTGCCACATTGTGTAACCGGAATTCTCTCAAAGAGATCAGATAGATTACTTAATGGTAGTCAATCCCCAAATCCCCATATCCCCACTGCCAGAGGTCCCCACCCATGCATGATTCCGCTGACCAGGGCGCTCCCGTTCCCCCGACGGACCGCTCAGCCGGTGCAGGCGTCTTTCCCGGCGAGCGCTCGACGACAGCTCACGCATTCGCGACTCGCCTCGCCGATTTCGCGCCCGAGCTGCCCGAACCAGTGTGGAAGAGTCTGTTTTTGCAGACATCTGGCCATATCTTGGCAGGCCAAGCCGTTCTGCAGGGCGCCGACTCGATGGGCCATGACCTCTCGACAGTCGATGCCGACCACTACTCGGATCTGCCATCCGCCGAGGTTCTGACTCAGATCAGAAGCCAGGCCCCGGACAGTCCCGAGCTGAGGTTTGCCCATCTGCTCTCATTCGTACGCGACATCAACGCCGACACTCTGGCCATCGCCGCCGGAGCAATGCGCTACTTGGGGTCGTTTGCCGTCCCCATCGACCCAGAAGGCGGCGACACCTTCGACATCGCTGACCTGAGCGCACATCTGCTCGAGGACGGATTGCTGTTCCCATCGCTGGAAGACACCGGTCAATACACGATTCCGCCGGTCATGAGAGCGATCCTGAGGCGGCTCTACGACGACCGGGATCGGCACAGCGAATCGCGGTCGCGACGCGCACTTGGTGGCAGCGCCGCGGAATGGCTGAAGGCGCCAGCCTCCTATCATTCGGAGGGCTTCGATGAGGCACTCCTGCAGGTCGCGGAGGCCGGAGAGTGGAGCGCACTGACAGATCTCTGGGCGAACCGCGGCCATGCACTCATGGTCGATCATTTCGACGCGACTCTCGAGGCCTTCTCGAAGGTCCCCGAGGCGCAGACTCAGAACTCGGCGGTATTGGCCGAGGCGAAGGGCGACTGCCTGCAAGCAGGTGAGGCCAGACGGCGCCTTCGCGTCAGCGACGCCCTCACCGTTCTCGGCCAGGTCGACTTCGAGCACTCGGCGGTCCCGACGCTCGACTCGCAGCTGGAACGGATCAAGGACGGTGACTTCACCGTCGATGACATCCTGATCATGGCCATCGCATCGATGCGGCGCCAGAAGGTGCTCGGCCAGTCGGACCAGGGTCTGCAAGTGGCCCGGACGGCCCAGGAGCTCATCAACGACAGCCGACACTTCCAGTCAGCATCGAGCCGACTCTGCGAAGCACGATTCCACCTCGAATATGGGATCACCACCATGTTCGTCGGCGATCTCACGGGCAGTGTCCAACTGCTGCGCCGGTCGATCATCATCACAGAGCTCGCCTCTGCGTCCTCTCCTTATCTCCTGCTCCCCGCACATGCCTACAGTGCCCTGGCGTACGCGATGCTCGGAAACGGGCCATCGAGTGACGCGCACCTGCGTCACTTCGACGAGCTCAGGGAGCAAACTCGCTTCAACAACCCCCACACGCTCACCGCCTATTCCTTGGCTCGCATGATTCGCGCCATGGACGGCCTGGACCTCGACGCAGCAAGCCGGTACTCGGCGCGCCTGACTGACCCCTCACTAGGTCATCACTCGTGGCTCGGAGTCGTTCAGTACAGATCGCTATTAGGCATTCTGCGCAGCGATGTCGGGATCGAGGGCAAGCGCCTGGAGCAGATCATCGACACCAACCGATCGTCCCTGCCGGCCGACGGACTCCTGCTCCACTCACTCCAGCTCATGCTGGTCTCCCTCCACCTGGCTCAGGGCCAGACCCATCTCGCCCAGAATGTCCTGCTCGACGCCGAGACCGAATCGCCGTACATCATCCTGGCCAGAGCTCAACTCCATCTGACCATCGGTGAACACGGGACCGCGGCGCACCTGGCGAACAGAGTGCTGTCTCAGAAGTCACTCGACCTGCACGCCAGGGCCTCGGCACGTGCGATTCAGGCTGCCAGCTTGTTGGGCAAAGGAGAACTGGCAGAGTCAGACTCCGCGTTCGTCGACGCACTCGAGTACTGCAGGATCGCAGCCAGCCTCATTCCCGTGGCGCTGGTTCCCAAGTCTCTGCGCGATCAGTTGATCGCGCGCAGCTCCAGCGCTGCCGAGTGGGACCTGATCGCTCCGGTCTTCGCGAGCGAATCCAACGCCACCGACGGCGCCATCGGCGGACCGGGCGATCGCGGTGCCGGGGAACGGCTCCGGCAGCGGCTGCTGGATCTTGGGGAGACACTTCGCATCCGCGCCGGTCACACACTGCTCAGCCCCTCGCAGAGACAGCTCCTGGCGCTGCTGGACACCCAGTCCTCGGTGTCCGCAATCGCCGCTGAGCTCAGCCTCGTCGAAGGAACTGTGAAGAACAAGCTGTCGAATCTCTACGCGCGCCTCGGCGTCCGCAATCGCAGAGATGCGCTGGCCCGCGGCTACGAATACGGGTACCTTCCCACCGAGCGCTGAGTCTGCGGCGCGCATCGCAGGACCCCTGAACAGTCCCCGGAGGCTCCCGTGATGACCTCCCGGAGGAAAGCTCGTCTCATTCGCGCGTAAAGCATGGACATCCACCCCGTCTTCTGGTGAAGTTGAATCAGGAGCTAGGAAGGTGACGAGGATGTCAGCAACAGTCCGCGAACTGGTCGACGAAGCCTACGACAGGCGCGAGTCGACATGGAGGGCCGCCCTGGAGACGGTCAACGATTGGGTCGAGGCCGCATGCTCGGGCTCCGCGCTGCTGTCAGGCGATCGAGTCACCGTCGGCCGCGGACGGATCAAGGACCGACTCCGAGCCGGGGAGAAGCTGCGCCGCAAACTCGCCGACGCCAATGACGAGATCCATGAGGCCGTCGAGGTTGAGAACCAGGTCATCGATGTTGTCGGTGCCCGGGCGGTGTGCCGCACCGAGCGGGAACAGACCGCGCTGTGGGATCTGCTCACCGACAGCAATGACAGTTCGAACCTCTCCATCGCCGAGGTGCGGGACTATTCCGCCCAGCCCAAGCCCTCCGGTTATTGCGGACGCCATCTCATCATCGAAGTTCCCTTCGACGCCGAACCCTCAGTGCTCGTCGAGCTCCAGCTGCGCACGATCATGCAGGATGCGTGGTGTGTGCTCGCCGAGGAGCATCTGTTCAAACCCGGTCAGGCACTGAAATCAGATGCCCAGCAGGAGCGGCTCTCCGTCGTCCTCTCCGGGCTCCTGGCTCAGGCCGATGTGGTTGCCGCCTATATCGCCGATGATGTCAGTGCCTACCTGGGAATGGGCAACGCCTCACCGCCTCGGACGGTGACGAATGTCGATGCTGCAGCGGAGGTCCCCTCGATCGAGGTCACCATCCGCGAGCTCAATCATTCCTATGTCCTCGCCGCCGACGAGGTCGGTCGGCACGGGATCATCCGCCTGGAGAACCTGGGACTGACGCCGGAGAATCCCGAACACTCGGCGTTCCCGAACCCGGGTGACAAACTGCAGGTGACGATGGACGAGTCGAACACCACGCGCTACTTCATCCCGGTCGCCGGGCAGCACTGAATCGCCCCGGCGAACGGGATGCATTCCGATTCGCCAGACCGTCTAGACTTGTCTTCCATGGGTAAGAAGTCGAAGCGTTCCAAAGAAGATGTCATTGCCAAGCGTCTGGCACGTGCAGAGGCCACGGCCTTCGTTGCACGTCCGTTCGAGGGGCTGCCGTTCGAGGCGGACCTCATCTGCCTGCGTGAGCTGGTGCCGGCGGCGACCGCCTCGGCGAAGCTGAAAGCGGAGTTCGGTGGTCAGGAGATCACCATCACCTCCCTGCTGCCCGCAGCATGGCAGGCCTGGCACCGTGAAGACGGTGAAATCTTGGCCGGCATGCAGGTGCCTGTGTCCTCGACCGATGCTTCTCGCGATGTCGCCCACGGCATCCTGGCCGCAGTCGATGCGGAGCCGGGTACCACCGTCGAGGCGACCACCGAGCCAGGTCAGGGTCCACGTCTGCAGGACATCCTCGACACCGACCACCCGTTCGACATCCGCGTCCTCGAGACTTTCGAGTACTGGAAGCTGCCCGAGGCCGAGACGGACTCCGATGTTGCTGCGGCGCTCGAACAGGCCAACGACTCCATCTCCCCCACGGAGAAGCTCGCCTCGGTGAAGTCCGCCTACTGGACCGAGATGTCGGGCCGCACCTACGTCCGTTGGGCACGCCCCGAGGGTGAGGACGCGATCGTCGACGCTCTCGCGAGCCTGCAGGTCGAAGGGCTCAACGACCTGGGCGGTCCGGGAACCTTCCTGGGGTATTTCCGTGCCCATGGAATCATCGTGCCCGTCTGGGAACTCGAATTCGGCACACAGGTCGACGACATCGAGGAGCCCATCGCGGAGTTCGGCAAGCGCCTCGATACGACCATGAACTCGGGCGAGTCTCTGTCTACCGAGGCACGCCGTGCACGTTCAGGCATCGTCGCTCGTCAGCTGACCATCCACTGAGTTCCGTCGCCACGACCACCGGCGAGCGTCGACGCGCACTCGCCGGTGCGTGAGGCGGACAGGAGAAGAGTTTCCATGTCCGAACAGTCGAACACCCCAGTTCCGTCTTCGGAGACGGCACCCCGCGCGATCGCCGCCGTCATCCCCGCGATGGACGAAGCCGACCGGATCGCAGCGACCGTGAGAAGCGCCAAGCAGATCCCCGGAGTCGACATCATCATGGTCGTCGATGACGGTTCGAGTGATGACACCGGCGTCCGCGCCCGCAGGGCCGGCGCCGAGGTGGTCACCCACAGGAAGAACAAGGGCAAGGCTGCGGCCATGATGACCGGCGCGTTTGCGATCAGGAATCGTGAGATCTCCGACTCGGATCCCAACCAGCGCCCGAATCACCGCGCCCTCCTCTTCATCGACGGCGACTTGGAAGATTCAGCCCTCAACACGGCCCCGCTCGCCGCACCTGTCCTCGCTGGTGAGGCCGATATGACGATCGCGATCCTGCCCGCACAGAAACGCAAGGGCGGTGGGTTCGGCTTCGTCGTCGGTCTCGCGAAGAAGGGCATCGCCGAACTCAGCGGATTCGACGCGACCCAGCCCCTGTCGGGAATGCGCTGCCTGAGCCGCGAGGCCTTCGACACGGCACTGCCCTTCGCCGCCGGCTGGGGCGTCGAAACGGCCATGACCATCGATGTCGTCAATGCCGGCCTGCGCGTCGAAGAGGTCGAATGCGACCTCCACCACCGGGTCACGGGCAAGGACCTCAATGCACAGCTGCACCGTGCCGCCCAATACCGCGACGTCGCCCGAGCGATCCTCGTGCGCAGACTCCGGGCCAAGAAGCAGAACGGCACCTCGCCGAGTACCGAGAAGGAGACTACGCAGTGAGCGCAGAGCGCTACGCCTACCTGGGCCCCGAAGCCACATTCACCGAGGCCGCACTGCTGCAGTACCTCGACTCCCACGGCCTGCGCTCGAACGCATCGACCCAGCCCATGCGCAACGGGGCCGCGGCTCTCGAGGCCGTCCTCGACGGTGACTGCCTGGCTGCGGTCGTGCCGATCGAGAACTCCATCGAAGGCGGCGTGCCGGCCACGATCGATGCCCTGACCGATCATGGTCAGCTGCAGATCATCGCCGAGGTGGTCGTGCCCGTGCGCTTCGTCCTGGCGGTGAAGCCGGGGACCGATCCCAGCACGCTGACCTCGTTCGGTTCCCACCCGCATGGCGAGGCGCAGGTGCGGACGTTCATGGCTGCGAACTTCCCCGATGCCGTCTACCTGCCGACCTCGTCGACGGCCGCGGCCGCACGAGATCTGGCTAACGATGCCGCCGACCATGTGGCGGCCGTGTGTCCGGCCTTGGCGGCTGAACGCTACGGGCTTGAGGTTCTGGCCAATGACATCGGAGAACGTCAGGATGCCGAGACCCGGTTCGTCGTCGTCACTCGCCCCGGTGCTATTCCCGCACCGACTGGATCCGACAAGACCACCATCGTGGCCTCGCTGCGCTCCGATCGTGCGGGTGCGCTGTTGGAGATGCTCGAGCAGTTCTCCAGCCGCGGGGTGAACATGTCACGCATCGAATCCCGACCCACCGGTGACGGACTCGGGCTCTACCAGTTCTCGATCGACCTGCTGGGACACGTGCACGAGGCCCGGATGGCCGATGCGCTGCAGGGAGTCCACCGTGTGACCAGGAGTCTGAGGTTCCTCGGCAGCTACCCCAGTGCGGTGGAGACCGGTGTGCCACTCGACCCGACAACCACGGACGATTCGTTCTCCGCCGCCGCTGCTTGGCTCGATTCGACGCTGGGCCGCTGAGACACGACTGCAAGCCCTGCGAACAGTAGGCAGACACCGCGGACAGTAGACAGACTCTGCGGCCAGTAGTCTGAGTATGCACGGGTCGCCAGACCCACATTTCGACGAAGGAGTCGCCCATGGGAAACACCTCTCCGACCGCCGCCCCTCACCCGAATGAGGCTTATGACGCCATCGTCGTCGGGGCAGGCCTCGCGGGACTCGTCGCCGCCCATGAACTCAGCCTCGCCGGGAAGCGAGTGCTCATCCTCGACCAGGAGAACCGGGCCAACCTCGGCGGTCAGGCCTTCTGGTCCCTCGGTGGACTCTTCCTCGTCGACTCCCCTGAGCAGCGCCGACTCGGCGTCCACGACTCCCTCGACCTGGCGCGCCAGGATTGGGCCACCTCGGCGGGCTTCGACCGGGAAGACGATCATTGGCCACGGCAGTGGGCCGAGGCGTATCTCGAGTTCGCCGCCGGAGACAAACGTCGCTACCTCCATGACCTGGGGCTGCGCCTGACACCGATCGTCGGCTGGGCAGAGCGAGGCGGGTCGGGTGCCTCCGAGCACGGCAACTCCGTGCCGAGGTTCCACCTCACCTGGGGCACCGGCCCCGAGGTGGTCCGGGTCTTCCGCGAGCCCGTGGAGCGGGCAGAAACGGCAGGCCTCGTGACCATGGGGTTTCGGCATCGTGTCGATGAGCTCATCGTCGACAATGGCGGCAGCGGCAGCGGCAGCGGGGATGGTGCCTCGGTCGTCGGGGTTCGCGGGCGGAGACTGGCCCCCAGCCACACCGGCCGCGGGGTCGAGTCGAATCGCGAGGAGCTCGATGGTTTCGAGCTGCGTGCCCCTGCGGTCATCGTCACCAGCGGCGGCATCGGCCACAACTTCGAACTCATGCGCAAGTTCTGGCCGGCCGAACGCCTCGGCGAGTTCCCGCAGACGATGCTGGCCGGAGTCCCTGCCCATGTTGACGGGCGCATGCTGGCCATCGCCGAGGAGGCGGGTGCGAGCCTGATCAATCGGGATCGGATCTGGGCCTATACCGAGGGCATCGAAAACTGGAACCCCGTGTGGCCGAACCACGGGATCCGCATCATTCCAGGACCCTCGTCACTGTGGTTCGACGCCGAAGGCAACCGGTTCCCAGCACCGAACTACCCCGGGTTCGACACCAACCGGACCATGAAGACCATTCTCTCGACCGGTCACGACTACTCGTGGTTCGTGCTCAATGAGTCGATCATCCGCAAGGAGTTCGCGCTCTCGGGTTCGGAGCAGAATCCCGACATCACGAAGAAGGACTGGCGCCTGACCTTGGATCGCGCCCGGTCCTCCGATGCTCCCGGCCCGGTCGAAGCCTTCAAAAAGTTCGGTTCCGACTTCGTCGTCGCCGACACCACCGAGGAGCTGGTCGCCGGGATGAACGAGCGCTCCCGCGGTCCCGTCATCGATCATGACCACCTCGTCGACCAGATCATCGAACGTGACCGGCAGATGGACCATTCGTTCTCGAAGGACGCGCAGGTCCAAGCCATCCACAATGCCAGGAACTACCTCGGCGACAAGATCGTGCGGGTCCAGAAACCGCACAAGATCCTCGACCCGGCCCACGGTCCGCTCATCGCTGTGCGGCTGAGTCTGCTCTCCCGCAAGACCCTGGGTGGGCTGGAGACGAACCTCGACGCCCAGGTCATCGGAGCAGACGGCACACCGATTACCGGACTCTATGCGGCCGGCGAGGTCACGGGATTCGGCGGCGGAGGGATGCACGGCTACAACGCACTTGAGGGAACCTTCCTGGGCGGGTGCATCTTCTCCGGGATGCGTGCCGGACGTGCCGTGGTGGGAACTGCCGGGGCTGTTGCCGGTGGGGCCGGCGCTGAGTCCGGGGTATCCGACGTCGATCAAGTGGGGCAGTGATCAGCATGAACTCGGAACTCACGGTGTTAGTCACCGGTGGCACTTCCGGCATCGGTGCCGCGCTGGTGAGGAAGTTGGCAGACCGTGGCTGCACGGTGCTGACCACGAGTCGGGACCCCGAGCGGATTCCGCAGTCCGAGCGGATCCCCGGGGTGCGCTATCTTCAATTGGACCTCGCCGATCTCGACAGCGTCGAGTCACTGGGCGCCGAGCTTGGCACCGTCGACGTCCTCGTCAACAATGCCGGCGAGAGCCAGTCGGGTCCCTTCGAGGAGCTGCCCTCCGATGCCATCGACCGCCTGTTTCACACCAATGTCTTCGGGCCGGTGCGTCTGAGTCAGCTCGTCCTGCCCGGTATGCGCGAGCGTGGTCGCGGCCGGATCATCATGGTCGGGTCCATGCTCGCCAGCTTCCCCCTGGCCCACCGCAGCTCCTATGTCGCCTCCAAGGCAGCCCTGCGCGGATTCACCACGGCCGCACGCCAGGAGCTCTCGCCATTCGGAGTCTGGCTCAGTGTCGTCGAACCCGGGTCTATCGCCACCGGGATCGGCAACCGGCGGACGAAGTACCTCTCTCCCGGTTCTGTCTACACCGAGGATGTGAGAACGATGCTTGAGCACCTCGATGACAATGAACGAGGCGGGATCTCGGCCGAGACCGTGGCCACGACCATCGTCACGGCCATCGAGGCGGCCAGGCCTCGCGAATTCTATGCCGTAGGGAGCAGGGCACCGCTGCCGTTCCTGCTCAAACGGGTGCTCCCGCGCGCGGTGATGTCACGGATCGTCGCGGCCCAGCACGGGCTCAAACGATGAGTTCCGCGATCTTGCGCCGCTGAGTGGCTGACTGCCTGAACGGCTACTGGAACCGTGAGGGCAGAAGGAACTGCGTGGTGGAGATTCCGAGCACTCGCTGCTGACGAGTCAGGTTGTACGTGCGATCGTGCTGAAGGTACTCGACGAGGAACAGCTCCGCCCGGTTGCCCCGCTTGAAGAACGTCTTGATCTTCAGGCCCAGTTTCGCGGCGAAGAGCGCCTTGTCCTTCGCGATCGCATCGATGACGACAGGCTCATACTCCATGCGCGCGAAGTGGGTGGAGACGGCGTCTTTGAGCTTGTACGGAGTCGGATCGCCGATGTTGAACGGGCCCGAAGCCGAGGGCACGTCGACGCAGGCGATGGCCGCTCGCACCAGGTTGTCGATGTGGGTCAGGGTTATCTTCTGCCGACCGCCGCCGGGAAGTCGCAGGACTCCCTTCTTCGCCACTTGGCTGAGATAGGGCATGAGCATCGTCTCGCCGGGTCCGTAGACCGCGGCGGGCCGGAGGATGGCCGCATCGGGACGGATCCGCATCACCAGCTGCTCGGCCAGAGCATGCGTCCTCGAGTAGGCGTCGTGGAAGTCGTTGGGATCTTTGGGTCCGGCCTCTTCCCACAGGTCCGCATGGGGTGCGTTCGTGGAATAGACGGTGGTGGAGGAGATGTGCACGATTCGCGCCTTCGCGAATGCGTCGAGCACGTTCCTCGTCCCCGTGACCTTGACGTTGTAGAGCTCATCGTCATCAGCATTGACGGCCGCGATTCCGGCGCAGTGGAAGACCGCCGTGGCCTTCGACGCCAGGGACTTCACCGCTTCCGACGCAGGTTCGGTCAGGTCCCACGCCTGGAAATTCACACCCGGAATCTCGGGATCGCGTCGACCCAAGGCATAGACCGTCTCATCCCTGTTCGCCAGGGCACGGGCGATGGCGCCACCGATGAAGCCGCTGGCTCCGGTCACGATTACCGCCACGTCTGATCCTCCATCATCATCTGAAGCATCTCATCCGGTCCATCCGAATGAGCACACTGTCATAGGAAATCACACTGTCAGTCCCGATGCTGCCACTGAGGCTCTCTTCTGGTGAGAAAAGCGTCGATCCCCTCCTGCGCATCGGCTGCGACGGCGTTGTGCGCCATCACCTCCGACATGTGCTCATAGGCCTCTGCCAGAGGCAGATCGCGCTGTTCGTAGAACGCTGCTTTGCCTATTGCCACTGTAGCTGACGAGGCTGACGCGACCTTCCGCGCCAATTCCAGGGTCGAGGCCTCCAGCTCGTCATCGGCGACGACATCGGATACCAGACCGAACGACAGTGCGTCATCTGCGCTGAGGAAGTCCCCGGTCAGCAGCATCCGCATCGCCGTCTTCGCCGGCACCGCCCGGGTCAGGGCCACCATCGGTGTGGAGCAGAACAGGCCGATCTTCACCCCTGGGGTGGCGAACCGAGCCGACGCTGCTGCGACCGCCAGGTCGCAGCTGGCGACGAGCTGGCACCCGGCGGCGGTCGCCACGCCCTGGACCTGTGCGATGACCGGCTGCGGGATCGATTGGATCAGCTGCATGAGTTCGGAGCAGAGTGCGAAGGTCTCCTGCTGCGATTCCAGCTTCGCCCCGCTGATCTCCTTGAGATCATGCCCGGAGCTGAAGACGTGACCTGCGGTGGACAGGATCACGGCACGGACATCGGTGCGCTGACCCACCTCGGCGAGGGTGTCGATGAGACCCTTCATCACCGAGCGCGACAGCGCGTTCCGAGTCTGAGGCTCGTTGATCGAAATCGTCGCGACTGCGTCCTTTTCCAGGGAGAATACAATTGAGTCAGACATAAGGGTATTCTGCCAAAATATCGTTGGTCCGGCGCGGAAACCTGATGTGGATCTCTTTCCGAATCCTTACCAGGCGCCCCCTCATGGAGACGATGTTTCCTGACATCGATGCCGTTGTACCGGTGTGCATTCATGCCACCCATATCGAGGAGACGAGCATGACGACTCTGCTGATGATCATCGGATTCGGTGCCGCAACCAGCGTGGTCGTGGGCATGGGCCAGAAGCTGCGCCTCCCCTGGCCGGCTCTCATGGTCATCATCGGCATCGCCGGCGCGTTCATTCCCACGTTCGCCGAGATCACCATCGAACCCGATCTCATTCTGCCTCTGTTCCTGCCACCCCTCCTGTTCGCCGCCGCGCAGAAGACCTCGTGGGCTCTCTTCGCCATCCGCTGGCGCACGATCCTGGGCATGGCGGTCGCTCTCGTCGGGGTGACGGTGGCGGCAGTGGCCGGAACTGCGGTCCTCCTCATCCCCGGGATCACGATCGCGGCGGCGGTGGCCCTCGGCGCCATGCTCGCCCCGCCTGACCCCGTCGCCGTCGATGCGGTCGCGGGAACTGTCTCGATACCTCGGCGGATCATGTCGACCCTGCAGAGTGAAGGGCTGTTCAACGATGCCGCCTCCCTCGTCATCTTCCAGACGGCGATGGCGGCAGCCATGTCCGGCACCGAGGTGGACTTCGGTCAGCTGGCCCTGTCCTTCCTCATCTCCGCGGTCATCGCCATCACCGTCGGCCTCGTCGTCGTGTTCATCGTGTGGTGGGTGATGGAGAAGATCGACCATACGATCGCCCGCTCCTCGCTCATGCTCATGCTGCCCTTCGGCGTCTACCTCATCGCCGAACATTTCCATGCCAGCGGAGTCATCGCCGTCGTCGTGGCCGCGCTCGAGGTGCGCAGGCGCGACGTCGAAGGCAACTCGGCGGAACGTGTCACCCAGGCCTCGACGTGGCAGGTCCTGGAAATGCTCATCACCGGAATCGCCTTCGGCCTCATCGGCCTCGATCTGCGCATGGTCGTCGAGTCCGAGCACGCCGACCTGGGAAAGGCCGTCCTCGTGGGGTTGGGCATCGCGCTCATCGTCATCGCCGTGCGGTTCGGCTGGCTGCTCATCGGAACCGTGCTGGAGAACAAGCGCAGGGAGGAGGACCCGGATGCCGCACCGCTGAACATCAGGGATGCCACGCTCATGACCTGGGGCGGCATGCGCGGTTTGGCCACGATCGCACTGGCCCTGTCGATTCCGGCGACCACAGACACCGGCGAACCCTTCCCCGGCCGTTCCTACATCCTCGTCGCAGCCGCGGTGATCCTGCTCGTGACGCTGGTGCTCGCCGGCCTCACCTTCCCCACCATCGTCAACGTCCTAGGCATCGACGACGAGGCGGAGAAGGAACGCCAGGCGACGAAGGAGATCGCGGCCCGGGCCTACAAAGCCGCCCTCCACCAGATCAAGAACGACCCGCCTCTGCCCGACGAGGTGGCCGACCCTCTGCGCGCCCGCTTCAAGGGCCTCTATGCGCAGCTGCTGGGAACCACTGACGACCAGGCCAGCTCTGAACAGGCGACGACGCTGAAGGAGAACCGCGAGGTCATGGCCAAGGTGCAGACCCGGGCGCTGCAGTCGGCCCGCACGGAAGTGCTCAAGGCCCGGCGCGAACGCGGCACCGATCCGGAGGTCGCCGACAGGGTGCTGCGCCGATTCGACCTCCAATCCGTGCTTCTGAGGTGAGCTGCTGCGTCGAGTCACTCCCCGCGGTGCGCCTGCGTGATATGCTCCCCGCGAGGAGGCGGATTCTCGGGTTTTTCTAAAGTTGAGTGGAATAGACTCAACTTTGTTGGTGTTGAACTCTTCGAGAGCAATTACTGTTCACGGAACACTTGTGAAGGAGATGCGCATGGACGCACAGATGACAACCAAATCACGCGAGACGCTGCAGTCCGCGATCAATGACGTCGTGGCCAGGAGGAACAACCAGGTCGAGCCCGCCCACGTGGTCGCGGCGCTGCTTGATCAGCCCGACTCACTGGCCTCGAACCTGGTGACCAAGGTCGGCGCCGACCCCCGGACCGTGCTCGCCGCTGTCCGTTCGACCATCGACGGCTTCCCCACCGTCAGCGGGCAGACCGTCGCCCAGCCGGGACTCTCGCGCTCCGGACTCGAGATGATGAATCTCGCGCAGGAGGAGATGACGAGCCTCGGCGATCAGTTCGTGTCGACCGAGCACCTGCTGCTCGCGGCAGCCGCAGGCAAGGACGGGGCAGGCGAAGCCCTTCGAGCCAACGGCGCCGGACGCGATGCACTGCTGGCCGCCCTGCCCGAGCTGCGCGGAGGCAAGAAGGTCACCTCGGAAAATCCCGAGGACACGATGCAGTCGCTGGAGAAGTACGGCGTCGACCTCACCGCCACCGCCCGCGAGGCCAAACTCGACCCGGTCATCGGCCGCGACAAGGAGATCCGACGGGTCATCCAGGTTCTCTCCCGGAGGACGAAGAACAACCCTGTCCTCATCGGCGAACCAGGTGTCGGCAAGACCGCCGTCGTCGAGGGACTGGCTCAGCGGATCGTGGCCGGAGACGTGCCCGAATCCCTGCGCAACAAGACCCTGATCAGCCTGGACCTGTCCGCGATGGTCGCCGGAGCGAAGTACCGCGGCGAATTCGAGGAGCGGTTCAAGGCCGTCCTCGAAGAGATCAAGAACGCCGATGGTCAGATCATCACGTTCATCGATGAGCTCCACACCGTCGTCGGAGCCGGAGCCACCGGTGACTCGGCGATGGATGCCGGCAACATGCTCAAACCGATGCTCGCCCGCGGTGAACTGCGCCTCGTCGGCGCAACCACCCTCGACGAGTACCGGGAGAACATCGAGAAGGACCCTGCCCTGGAACGCAGGTTCCAGCAGGTCTACGTCGGTGAGCCCAGCGTCGAGGACACGGTCGCGATTCTGCGTGGCCTCAAGGAACGCTACGAGGCCCACCACAAGGTCTCGATCAACGACGGCGCCCTGATCGCCGCGGCCACCATGTCCAATCGCTACATCACCGGGCGTCAGCTGCCGGATAAGGCCATCGACCTCGTCGACGAGGCCGCGTCCCGACTGCGCATGGAGATCGACTCGGCTCCGGTCGAGATCGATGAGCTCCGCCGCGCGGTGGATCGGCTGAAGATGGAGGACATGGCCCTGTCCAAGGAAACGGACACGGCTTCGATCGAACGCCTCGGCGCTCTGCGGGCCGATCTTGCCGATCGGGAAGAGGAGCTGCACGGCCTCGAGGCCACCTGGGAATCCCAGCGGGCCGGACTCAATCGTGTCGGTGAGCTGAAGACGAAGCTCGATGAGCTGCGTTCCCAGGCGGACAAGGCCCAGCGCGACACGGACCTGGAGACCGCCTCACGTCTGCTCTACGGGGAGATCCCCGCGGTGCAGAAGGAGATCGATATCGCCGAGGCGGAGGAGGCCAACGCTGAGACCGAGACTGATCCGATGGTCAGTGATCGGGTCTCGAGCAATGACATCGCCGAGGTGGTCTCGTCGTGGACCGGCATCCCCGCGGGACGCCTGCTCCAGGGTGAGATCGAGAAGCTGCTGGGCGCCGAGGATGTGCTGGGCAGACGTCTCATCGGTCAGAAGAACGCTGTCACCGCGGTCTCGGATGCGATCCGGCGCTCGCGTGCCGGCATCGCCGACCCGGACCGTCCGACGGGCTCTTTCCTGTTCCTCGGCCCCACGGGCGTGGGCAAGACGGAGCTGGCGAAGTCTCTCGCGGACTTCCTCTTCGACGATGAGAAGGCCCTGATCCGCATCGATATGAGCGAGTACGGGGAGAAGCACACCGTGTCCCGTCTCGTCGGTGCCCCTCCGGGCTACGTGGGCTATGACGAGGGCGGTCAGCTCACCGAGGCTGTGCGCCGTCGCCCCTACTCCGTCGTCCTCCTCGATGAGGTGGAGAAGGCTCACCCGAGCGTCTTCGACATATTGCTGCAGGTCCTCGACGACGGCCGCCTCACCGACGGTCAGGGCCATACGGTCGACTTCCGGAACACGATCCTCATCCTGACGTCGAACCTCGGTTCGCAGTTCCTCGTCGACAGGTCCCTGAGCACGCAGGAGCAGAAGGACGCGGTGCTCGGCGTCGTGCATTCGACGTTCAAGCCCGAGTTCCTCAACCGCCTCGACGACATCGTCCTCTTCGATGCACTGAGCACCGAGGAGCTGTCCTCGATCGTCGACCTGCAGATCCAGCGTCTGGCGTCTCGCCTGACCGAACGGCGGATCACGCTTGAGGTCACGGATGCCGCCGAGGACTGGCTCGCGCTCGAGGGCTACGATCCCGCGTTCGGTGCCCGACCGCTGCGCAGGCTGGTCCAGCGCGAGATCGGTGACAAGCTGGCCCGCGCGCTGCTCTCCGGCGACGTGGCCGACGGAGACGACATCGTCATCGGCCTGCCCGAGGACCCGGAGTCCACCGGGCTGGAGCTGCGCCCCAAGCGGTGACGCGCCGCGTAGTCGGTGATGCGCCGCGTAGCGCTGGCGCCGCGTAGGCGAGCAGTGAGGGCCCCATCGACGTTTCAGAGCTCTGCTTCAAAGTCGAGCTCTCAAACTTCGATGGGGCCCTTCCGCTGTGTCCGCGAAGCGACGCTTAAGAGGTCAGCGCGAGGACTTCGCTTTCGCCCGTTCCATGCCGTCGCTCGTCGACTTCCACCAGCGACTCACCAGCTTGTGGAGCTTTTCGAAGCTGCGGTCGCGGATGAAGATGGCGTCGACGGCGATCATCGTCAGCGAGAACCAGGGCAGTCCCATCAGCAGGGCGATGCCCAAGTGGAAGGACAGAATGCCCAGGAGGCCGATGATTCGCGTGTACCTGTTGAAGAGCATGAACGGGAACGCGCACTGGAACAGCACCGAACCCCAGGAGATGGCCACGACCATCGGCCCCCAGGCGGTGAGCAGGTCAGAGAGCACCGGCCAGGTACCGAACTGCTGAGTCTGCAGCGGGTTGTACACCGCAAATCCGTGCTGCCAGGCGGCACCGCCTGCCTTGTAGAGACCACCCGACATGTAGATCGCACAGACCTGGAAGGCCAGCACGACGATCGCCAAGTTGTTGGCCATGATGAGGACCCAGCGATAACTGCCGCCATCGGTGTCGGGGAACTCCGGGTTCTGCTTTCTCTTGCGTTTGGCGTCCAATGACCATCGGCGAGTGGTGTCGGCGAAGAGCATCGCGATCATGAACATGCGATACGCGTTGTCACCCTGATCCCCGGCACCGTCGTTGAGCTCGATGAAGCTGACCCACAGGACGAGGTAGAAGGGCAGGACGATGCGTGTCCGCCATCCCAGGACGATGACGACGGCGAGGATCGCCAGACCGATCATCATGATGGTGAACAAGGCAGGGTTGGTCACTGCGCGGTGGAAGAGGGAGAACAGCCAGATGTTGGGGAAGTCGCTCTTGGGTTCGGCGATCTCACCGTTCCAGGCGCTGCCCACGCCGAAGGTGTAGTGCCGGGCGTTGAAGTTCGTCAGCAGAATGCCGAGCCCGGTCAGGCCGATGAGGATACGGGTCACCGCGAGACCATAAGTGGCGTGGTAACGCCCGGTGAGCATTTCCTCCAGCCAGTTCCACCCGCGTGAAATGCTGCCTAGGACGCGTGAGGCGAGCGGAATGTTCTCATTCGAATCCGCCTGCGTCTGCGCTTGTGAGTCCACTTCGGGTTCGTCACCCTTGACCTTGGTGTTCCTGTCACTGCTCATCTGCACACCTCACTTCATCGGAGGCACAGAAGTACTTCGCGAACTCCTCATCAGACTGGTGTGGTTCGCTCACCAGTGCTCGCCACCCGACCGGAACCGGCTGGATGTTCGGTCGTTCGGCATCATCGTCATTGCGCTGCGCGAACGGGACGACGTTCTGCCGAGCCGCCTGGTACTGGACGCGCTGGACGTCCTCGCCCCAGATCGCCTTGGCCACCTGTGTCGCATACGCCGTGGCCAGGTGCTCGCTCTCGAGATATCCGCCCACAGCACCATCGGGGTCCTCGTACTCCTTCAACTTCGTCGTCAGTCGGTCGACCGAGTCATCACCCTTGAAGTAGTCGAGCTTGACGATTGCCTTCTGATCATTGGGCAGGTCCTCCCACGATCCCTTGATATCGGAGGCTACTCCGATGCCCAGGCCGGCCGAGCGCGGCGGGAAGGGCCTGTAGGTCGAATGGTCGAGTTCGACATCGGTGGCTCGCACCCAGTCGGTGACCTCTTCGCCGCCGCCGTCGGTCTTGACGACCGCGCGGACGTCGAAGTAGTAGTCGCCGTTGATCGGCTCAGGAGCGAATACGCTCCATGACTGACCCCACAGGGGAATCATGTACTCCGAGAGCAGGTTCCCGGGGATCACCTGTCGCGCCGTCGACGACGGGGCGATCCAGAGGAAGCTTGCGAGCAGGTGGAACGCGGTCAGCAGCATGGCCACAACCATCAGTACGCGTTTGACGACCGGCCTCCCGGCGGCCTTCGTCTCAGTCTTGTCTGTGTCCATCTCAGTCCTGGATTATGGGCGCCACTTCGCGAAATCCGCCTTGACCAGAAGTGGACTGCTCAGGATCTCCCCAGTGACTAGGGTGCTTTCATACAGACTCTAGGGTACGTCAGTGAATCCGGAAGTTCAGCCCGAACAACCCAGGTGTTCTACGAACCCACCCTGTTCCCACGCCTGCCGCAGCCAGAGTTCATGCGCCCAGGGTCATGACTAGTGCCATGACGTCGACCATGACTCTGGTCGTGACGGTGAAGTGACTGCCCTCATCGTTGACCGCGCAGCCATTCCTTGACCGCGTCGGTGCTCTCCCCCAAGGTCGGCGGCGCAAGATCGTAGCTGGCCGGAGTCTCTGACAGACGGATCGGATTGGCCACCGTCGGGATCACGCGATCCCCGGCACCCGCCTCGGCGACGGGCTCAAGTCCCAGCGACGATGCCAGCTCAACACCCTGGGCGATCGTGTTGATCGGGGCGCACGGCAGACCTGCCGCGGAGAGGATGTCGAACCATTCCTGGTTCGTCTTCTCACTCAGTGCGGCGATGAGCTCGGGTTCGAGTTCTCCACGATTCTCGTTGCGGTCGGAGAAGTTCGCGAAGCGTTCATCCTCGGCCCACTCGGGGTGGCCGAGCACGGAGGCCAATGATCTGAACTGGTTGTCATTGCCTACGGCGATGATGATCTGCCCTTCGGCAGTGGGCATCGGCTGGTAGGGGTAGAGGCTCGGGTGGGCGTTGCCCATGGCCTGCGGAACGACGCCACCGGCAACGTACGCCGAGGTCTGGTTCGCCAGTCCCGACAGCGCCGAGGACAGCAGGTTCGTCTCAACCAGCTGCCCCTGACCGGTGTCCTTGCGGTGGGCCAATGCGGCCAGGATCCCGACCGTGGTGTGCAGACCGGTGAACACGTCGACGACGGCGACACCGGCCTTGACCGGGCCCGACTCCTGGGATCCGGTCACGCTCATGAAACCCGACAGCCCCTGGATGAGCAGATCGTAGCCGGGCTGCGGGTTGTCGCGCCCGAACCCGGTCACCGAAGCGTAGATGATGCCTGGATTCTCGGCCTTGACGGTCTCGTAGTCGAGCCCGTACTTGGCCAAACCACCGGCCTTGAAATTCTCCACCAGAATATCCGCCCGCCGGGCCAGTTCCTGTGCCAGCCCCAGGTCGTCTTCGTCCTTGAAGTCGAGGACCACGGAATGCTTGTTCCGGTTCGCCGTGAGGAAGTACGTCGCATCGTCCCCGCGCCGAGGTGGCGCCCAGTGCCGAGTGTCATCACCGGTCCTGCCCTCGACCTTGATGACCGTGGCCCCGAGGTCCGCGAGCATCATCGTCGCGTAGGGCCCCGCGAGCACTCGTGAGAAGTCAGCGACGACCACGCCCGACAACGGGCCCGTGCCCGAGCGAGAGAAGAGTTCCTGCAGATCCTGCTGTTCCACGTACTGCCTCCCATGGCGAGTTCGAACCCTGTCATCCAGGAATCCTGTCATTCACGTCAGACTATACGGACCCGCCCCTCACCGCCCGAGGTGGTGCCTACATCGCCCAGAGTGGTGCGAAATCCGTTGACCCCCAGGAGCCGAATCTCGCTACACTCGGGACAAGCCACGCTTCCTCAGACTCGAAGGGATGAACGATGACGTTTCACATGCCCGCGGAAACAGCCGCCCATGACCGCATCTGGATGGCATTCCCATCCTCTGGATACGCCTTGGGCGATACCGAAGATGAGGCAGAGGCCGCCCGCCGCACCTGGGCCGCCGTGGCCCGTGCCACCAGCGAGTTCACGCCGGTGACTGTGGTGGTGTCAACGTCGCAGACAGACCATGCCCACCGCCACCTCGGCGAGGGGATCAGCCATCCGATCACCGTCGTCAACGCAGAACTCGATGATGCGTGGATGCGTGACATCGGTCCCAGCTTCGTCGTCGACGACAACGGTAAGCTGCACGCCGTGGACTGGGTCTTCAACGGCTGGGGCGCTCAGGAATGGGCGACATGGGATCACGATCAGCACATCGGCCGCTTCGTTGCGAACCAGGCCGGCGTCCCGATCCTGGACTCCCAGCTGCGCAATGAGGGCGGTGGCTTCCACGTCGACGGGCAGGGCACGGTGCTGGCCACGCGCAGCGTGCAGCTGGATCCGGGCCGCAACCCCGACCTGACCGAGGCCGATGTGGAGGCCGAATTCGCCCGCACCATCGGGGCGAAGAAGGTCATTTGGCTCGACCACGGTCTCTACCGCGACAATCAGACCTTCGGCACGCGCGGCCACGTCGACATCGTCGCGGCCATGCCCAGCCCTGGTGTCGTCCTCATCCACGATCAGCGCAATCCCGAACACCCGGACTTCGAGTTCTCTCAGTCGCTCAAGACCCAGTTCAGGGCCGAGACCACAGCGGAGGGCCAGCCCTTCGAGGTCGTAGCGATCCCGGCGCCCGAGGTGCTGCGCGATGACGAGGGGTGGGTCGACTACTCCTACGTCAACCATCTCGTCACCAATGACGGGGTCATCGCCTGCACCTTCGACGATCCGATGGACGCCGAGGCGGTGTCCGTGCTTGAGCAGGTGTACCCGGGCCGCAAGGTCGTCGGCGTCGACGCTCGCGAACTCTATGCTCGCGGCGGAGGAATCCACTGCATCACCCAGCAGCAGGCCACAGTGAGCTGAACGCCGCTGAACTGTGTGCTTTCTACAAACCTGAGACGATATTCTTTCACGAGGGAACCATCTGCAGTATAAGGTGGTGAACCAGGACACAGTGCCGATGCGCACGACCGCCGTTCACCGTCGGTCCGAGCACTCACACGTGTTGCATGCAGTCACGGCAAGCTGAGAAGGAGAGCAGGAAAATGAAGAAGCGATTGATTCTCCTGGCTGGTCTGGGAGTCGGTTACGTACTCGGATCACGCACCGGACGTCAGAGCTACGAGAAGCTCAAGGCCCAGGCACAGGATCTCTGGACCGACCCGCGAGTGCAGGACACCGTTGAGAAGGCGAACCAGTCGATCCGCGAGAAGTCACCGGCTGTCGCCGATGCTGTCCAGACTGCAGCCGACAAGGTCAACTCCGCTGCCGGAGCCGGTGCAGCCTCCACGGGCAGCAAGTCCGCCGGCACCCCAGGTGCCACGTCCACGGGCACCCCCGAGGTCAAGGACGATGTCATGGCTGACCCCATGCGCGATCTCGATGACGAAGGCCCATCCGGACTCTCCGAAGACACCTGAGGCTCGTAAGCGACGACGCTCCCGCACACTGATCGGTGTGCGGGAGCGTTGTCTTATCCTGTCCAGTTCAGAGCAGCGAGCTCGTGAGCCTGGCGACGTTCTCCACATACTTGTGCAGCAGCGGCCGATCGTTCCAGCGTTCGGCGTCGAGCTCGACGGAGTTCGGCGCGTACCGCTGCGCTTCGAGGTCGTACATCCGCTGGGTGAACTCCTTGTCGACGATGAACATGGTGACCTCCATGTTCATCGCGAACGATCGCTCATCCATGTTCGAGGATCCGATGATCGAGACTTCATCGTCGATCATGAGAAACTTCGAATGCAGCACGGTCGGGGCGTGGTACAGGAAGATCCGGACTCCGGCCCGCACCAGATCGGCGTAATAGGACTGCTGGGCCCGTTGCGTCACCCAATGGTCGCTCGTCTCCCCCACATACAGGCGCACGTCGACTCCGGACCGGGCCTCTGTCGTGAGCGCGTGCATGAGCGACTCGTCGGGCACGAAGTACGGTGAGCAGACGACGACGCTGCGGTTCGCGTTGTAGATGAGGTGATTGAACAGACGCAGATTGTTCTCGTCTTCGAACCCTGGTCCAGACGGCACCACCTGCGCCTGGATGCCGCCGTTCTGCGGTGCCCGGAGTTCCCCTTGCGAGGCTTCGTCGAAGAGTTCCCCCGTCTCCGAATACCAGTCCGTGATGAAGACCGCATCGAGTTCATCGACGACTGGGCCGCTGCACTTCAGCGACAGGTCCATCCATTGGAAGCCCTTCCGCAAGTTGCGTCGCTTGTTGTAGGACCGGTCGATGATGTTCTGCGACCCGGTGAAGGCGACCTCGCCGTCGACGACGAGGATCTTCCGGTGGTTGCGCAGGTCGGGTCGCTGGTATTCGCCCTTCCAGGGACGGATCGGCAGGGCTCGGCGCCACGCCACTCCCGATGAGTTGAGCCGCTTGACCAGGTCCGAGTAGCCGGGATATCCCAGTGAACCCAGATGGTCGATGAGGATTCTCACCCGAACCCCGCGCTCGTGCGCGGCCAGCAGCGATTCGAAGAGCCGCCTCGTCGTGTCATCGATGGCGACGATGTAGAACTCGAAGTGGACGAACCGAGTGGCCGCATCGATCTCGTCGGCCATCGCCTCCATGCAGGCGTGGTTGTCGATCTGCAGATCGAAGGCGTTGCCGTGCGTCATCGGCAGCGCGCCCAGTTCGAAGTTGAGCTGCGCCGCGGTGCTCAGCGGTTCGGGCATGTGGGCGGAGTCGCCGATGATCGCCCGATCATCGGTCTGGTCCCGGAAGATGTCGTTGACGAGCACCTGTTTGTCCCGCCGCCTCTTCGGCAGCTTCGCCGAGCCGAGCAGCAGGAACGCGAGAATTCCGACGTAGGGGATGAGGAAGATTGCGAGCAGCCAGCCGAGCGCGACAGATGGTCTGCGGTTGTGCGGAATCCAGCCCAGCGCAACGATGCGGATGATCATGTCGATCGCCAGAAGTGTGACAATCAGCCAGTTCGGCCACGCCTGATCGATTGAGAAGAAAAGATAGTTCTCCAATCTGGTCATGTCCTTACTCTTCCGGTCTGCGGGCCGTCAACGCCGGGTGCCGCGCTCAGACTCCCAGGCACCAGAGCTCAAGCTGCCTTGAGAAACTCGCCGTCGCTCTCGTCTGGCACCATCGTATCCTGCCGCTTGATTTCCAATGAGTTCGCCCCAGCGGAACACCCCGCCTCCGCCGAGGACAACAGTCACAGTCATAATGGAAGGTGACGAGCAGACACAGAGGCGAAGGTGCTGACAGTGATTCGAGAAATCTCCCCCGAGGGGTCCGACCGTTCGGACCTCGCCGATTCCTCCAGCCGCGGGCCCGATGTGCCCGACCCGCACGCCGTGCCGATCAAACCCGCCGTCAGCGTGCTCATGATCCGCGACGGTGCCACGGGGCTCGAGGTCTTCGTCCAGCATCGGGTGTCGACGATGGACTTCGCCGCCGGCGTCGTCGTCTTCCCCGGCGGCCGCGTCGATCCCATCGATGAGCAGACTGCGGCCTCCATCGCGGTCCCCGATCCGCAGAGTCATCAGGCAGCGTGGAAGGACTCCACCATCGCCGAGGTGGCCGATGGTTGGCGCATCCTGCTCGCCACCGCTGTGCGTGAGGTCGAAGAGGAGACAGGAGCCGTGCTCGACCCTGCCGGCTTGAAGCCATGGGCGAACTGGGTCACCCCGGCCGGACGGCCTAAACGCTTCGACACCTATTTCTATGCCCTCTCGGCCGGTGACCTCGAGTCAGCCCACCATCAGACCACCGAGGCGCATTCGAGTGAATGGATGTCGGTGGCCCAGATCCTGACCGCCGAAGCCGAGGAGCGTCTTAAGCTTATGCGCCCGACACTCGTGCTCATGCGCGAGCTCGACACGTTCGACACCGCCGCCGAGGTGGTCGGATCCGCCCGGAGCATCGACCCGGTCCGCCCGGAGTTCCCCGGCAAGCACGGCTGAGCCTCGCCGGGTCGTCACGGCTGAGCCGCGGCGGGCCGTCAGCTGAGCCGCGGCGGGCCGTCAGCTGAGCCGCGGCGGGCCGTCAGCTGAGCGGCGGCGGGCCGTCAGCTGAGCGGCCGGCACATCACAACTGCGTCGCTGCGCCTCAGCCCTTCGACCGCTTGGCCATGCGCGCCAGCCGTTCTGTGACGACCTCGCGCTGCTCGTCGGTGCCGATGAGTGAGGCCAGCGCCTCCTGCTCTGCATCGAGGCCCGTGGCCAGGTCAGCCTCATAGGAGAGGTCCACGAGCTTCTTCGCCCACACGAGTGCCGAGCGTGATTTCCCCGCGATGTCGGCGGCAAGTTCGAGAGCTCGCTCGACCGGTTCCTCAGCCAGCTCTTCGACGAGACCGATCCGCAGCGCCTCCTCGGCGCCGATGGCCTCGCCTGTGGCGATGAGCTTCTTCGCCGTTCCGGGCCCGACCAGGCGCGGCAGCAGCTGAGTCCCGCACATGTCCGGGATGATCCCCCATTTGATCTCCATCAGCGAGAGCTGGACGTCGGGTCCGGCGATGCGGATGTCCGTGCCCAGCGCGATCTGCATCCCGCCGCCGAGCGCCGGACCCCTGAGTCCGGCGATGACCGGAACCTCGATCAGGGACCACACGTGCACGGCCTTCTGCGCCAGCGCCCGAGCGGACCCGAGCCGCTCACCGACGTCGACGGCGCCTTCGGTCGATGACTCGGATCCCGCACCCGCCTCGGCGGAGGTCGTCGCGGTGCCTTCCTCCGCGAGCCTGGACATCTCGGTGAAGTCCAGGCCAGCACTGAACGCCCGCCCGCGGCCGGAGAGCACGACGGCCCTAACCTCAGTCGATTCCCTGAGCGCGAGGCCGACCTCGACGAGGTCTTCGAACACCTCTCTGGTCAGTGAGTTGAGCTTCTCGGCGCGGTCGATCTCCACATGGGCGACGCCCCGGTCGATCGTATAGGTGACGTTCGAATGTGCTGCGTGGGGCATGAAGTCCTCCGGTTCTTAAGCTGAACGAATGATCAGCTGCGTTTCTTGAACCCTATCGAAGCCCCGGTCAACGTCAAGATGAGAACGGCGAACAACGAGGTCATGCACATGACGACCACGCCCGGCCACGCGAAATCGGTGAACAGAACCGCCGACAGCCAGGCGCCCAGGCTGGTGCCCAGATAGTAGACGGTGAGGTAGATGGCCGCCGATCGGGTGGAGTCGACACCGGGCCGTGAGGCGCTGGCTGACGCGGATGCGCCCGTGTGGCCGAGGAAGAAGCCGCCGGTGAGCAGGGACATGCCGATGATGATCACCGGCAGATCATCGACGAGAGTGAGTCCGGCGCCGACAAGTGCTGTGACCATCCCGATCAGTGTCAACGAGGTGCGCGAGAGCCTCGTGGCCAACCGACCGTAGTACGTGGTGACGACGGTGCCGACGAGGTAGATGAGGAAGAACAGTGCGACTGCGCCTTCGCTCAGCCGCCAGGGATCATGCTGCAGCCGAGTGCCGAGCATCGTGAAGGAGCCGCCGAAGACGATCATGCACAGGAAGCCGGTGAGGTAGATCCGCCACAGCCCCGATCTCAGCGGAATGATCGCCCGCCGAGGTGGCTGCGCGGTGTCCGCTGCTGCCGAGGATTCTGCATCGGACGTCGACTCCTGCTCTGTCGCCGCCGGTTCCGGCGCAGTCGTCGACGATTCGCGGGCGGCGATCACTCGTGAGGTGGTGAAGAGATCGTGGCGGAGCAGCCAGACCACGATGAGCCCGAAGACCAGAGAGACTGCCGCGGTGAACGCCAGGCCGCCGTGCCAGCCGAGGCCCTCCGCGGCAAGACCGGTCAGGAGCCGGGAGGAGAGTCCGCCGATCGTGTTGCCGGCGATGTAGACACCGATAGCGCCGGGCAGTGCCTTCGCCGGCAGCCGCAGCGAAAGATAGGCCATTGCGGTGGCAGGCACCGAGGCGATCGCCACGCCTTGGAGGAAGCGGACCGCGATGAGCAGTTCGGGGCTCGGCATGAACGGCAGGATGAGCGCGAGGAGCGCGGCCAGGACCACGCCGCCGGCGATCTGCCTGGCATGCCCGATGCGCGGGGCGAGCACGGAGAACGGGATGAGGAAGACGGCCATGGCAACGTTGGTGGCGGAGACCGTCAGGCTCGCTGTGGGAGCGTCGATGTCGTAGGCGCCGCGGATGGCGGGGAGCAGTCCCTGCGTCTCATAGAGCACGAGGAAGACCGAGACTCCGGCCAAGAACACCGCCACGATGGTTCGCCGAGTACTCGTCGCGCTCGGCTCACCAGTACTCATAGATCCAACGCTATGCCGATACTGGGGAAAACCCCAATGCGCGAACACTCACGTGCTTCCTAGGCTGTACTCAGATCCCCCACCTGACGCCCATCCCCCGGTTCTCCGCGGCACGTCGATCACATCACGTCGATCGCTCCCCGGAGAGCGGCGACGCAAGAGAAGGAGAACACCGTGTCCGTGTCGCCTCTGGTCCCCGAACTGCCCTCCATCGACCCCTTCGATTCCCTCAATTCCCTTGACTCCCTTGAACGTCCGGGTTCCGTGAAACGACCGAACTCCGACAATGAGGCCGAGCACAACCATCCCAACCGCTCCTTCTTCGTCACCTGGCTCCTATCGCTCCTGCTGGGCTTCCTCGGTGCCGACCGCCTCTACACGGGACGTTTCCTCACCGGCGGGCTCAAGCTGGTCAGCCTCGGCGGCTTGGGCCTGTGGTGGGTCTTCGACCTCGTCATCGTCATGGCCGGCGGGCTTCGCTACGACAACCGTCCCCTCAGCGGTTACGACTCCTGGAAGGAAGTCGCGTGGATCGCCACGGGGTTCCTCCTCATCATCGGCTACTCCCTCCAGCTCGACGAACTTGTTCAGGCGCTGCTCATACGAGTGTTCTGAGCCAGACGGGCGGAACTTTAGCCCACCCTTTCCTGAAATCCCCGTGTTCTCGGTTTAGGCTCGCATCAAGCACAGACCGAAGAAGTTCAAGGAAAGGTCGGTACCCCATGGTCAGCCAGCTCGGAGGAGACTCAACAGGAAAGCGCGTGGCTCAGGCCGCTGCCGCCGTCTCAGCGCTCGGCCTCGGCGCCCTCGCCGCCTGGGATGTGACCCAGAAGAAGCATTCGATCCTGCGCAACTATCCGGTCGCCGGTCACGCACGGTATCTGCTCGAGTCGATTCGCCCAGAGATCCAGCAGTACTTCATCGAGCGGAACTGGGATGGCCGTCCGTACAATCGCAACACTCGCGCAATAATCTACGAACGCGCCAAAGGCAAGCACTCCGAAAGCGCCTTCGGGACTGAACGCGATGTCAATCGCACGGGCTACGAGGCCCTCATGCACTCGAATGTTCCGATCACGAGCTCCCCCACTCCCCCGCGGATCCGTGTCGGCGGGGCGGAATGCACACAGCCCTATGACATCTCGCTCCTCAACGTCTCGGCCATGAGCTTCGGATCGCTGAGTGACAATGCGGTGCGCTCGCTCAACAAAGGCGCCGCCCTGGGTGGGTTCGCCCAGGACACCGGAGAAGGCTCGATCACGCCCTATCACCAGGAGTTCGGCGGCGACCTGATCTGGGAGATCGGCACCGGCTACTTCGGCTGCCGAACCCCCGAGGGCGAATTCGCTCCGGACGTCTTCGCCCAGAAAGCACAGGACCCACAGGTCAAGATGGTCTCTCTCAAGCTTTCCCAGGGTGCCAAACCCGGCCTCGGCGGCGTCCTGCCCGGCCCGAAGGTCACCGAGGAGATCTCAGAGATCCGCGGCATTCCCGTCGGCAAGACCTGTGTCAGCCCACCGAACCACACTGTATTCTCGACGCCGATCGAACTCCTGCAGTTCGTCGAACAGATGCGCAAGCTCTCCGGCGGCAAGCCTGCCGGTTTCAAGCTCTGTGTGGGCTCGCGCACCGAATTCCTCGGCATCTGCAAGGCCATGGTCGAGACCGGCATCACTCCCGACTTCATCATCGTCGACGGCTCAGAAGGCGGCACGGGAGCTGCGCCGCTCGAATTCGAAAACCACGTCGGCCTGCCTCTGACCCAGGGCCTGATGATCGTGCACAACGCGCTCAAGGGTGCGGGGCTGCGTGATCGCATCAAGATCGGTGCGGCAGGGAAGATCGCGGCCGGCTCCGACATCGTCAAGCGACTCATCCAGGGTGCCGACTTCACAATGGCGGCTCGCGCCATGATGATGGCCGTCGGCTGCATTCAGGCTCAGGTCTGCCACACCGGCAAATGCCCCGTCGGCGTGGCCACGCAGGATCCTCGCCGTGCACGCGCCATCGATGTTCCCGACAAGTCGACTCGCGTGAAGAACTACCACGACGGCACCGTCGCCGAGGCCGTGCGCCTGATGGCGTCGATGGGCGTGGCCCATCCGGATGAGCTGGAACCGACGATGCTGCGCCGCAATGTCTCGGAGTCTGAGTCCTGGTCCTACGCTCGTCTCTACGACTGGCTCAAGCCCGGCGAGCTGCTCAGCGGCGCTCCCGCTGACTGGGCCGCCGACTGGGAGACGGCCCGAGCAGACTCCTTCGCCATCCCACACGGCCACAGCCGCTGAGTCATACCTTGAGCCGCGGCAGTGCTGGATTCAACTGAGACAACAGGAGATCGCCATGGCAACCCTCGTTCTGCTCCATTCCGCACTGGGCAAGACTCCCGGCGTCGAAGCGATCGCCGATCGATACAGAGCCGCCGGGCACACCGTGCTCACCCCCGATGTCTACGAGGGACGCACGTTCACCACCGCCGAGGCCGGGGTCGGTCACTCGCAGGACGTCGGGTTCTCTCAGCTGGTCGATCGGGCTGCCGCGGCCTGTGCTGACCTGACTGGTGAGATCGTCTTCGCCGGGCTCTCCCTCGGTGCCGGCATCGCCCAGCAGATGGGCAAGAACGACGCGCGGGCACGGGGCGCGCTCCTCTTCCACGGCGGCGGCTTCCCCAAGCCCACGCGATGGCAGGAGAATGTGCCCGTCCAGATCCATTTCTCAGTCGATGACGAGTGGAGAGACGCAGCTGCGCCACAGACTCTGCTGGAGTCGGCTACCCGAGCGGGGGCGCAGGCGGAGTATTTCCTCTACCCGGGCGGGAGTCACCTCTTCAGCGATCCGCTGGTCGCTGACTACCGAGGGGACAGCGCGCAGCTGCTCCTCGACCGCAGTCTGGCGTTCCTCGACAAGGTCTGAGGCCCTCGGCTCGCTCCCACCCAACAAACGTCGAGAGCCGTCCGATCAATCGTCGAGAGCCGACCGCACCGGCCAAAGCCGACTCCCTGAAGTCGCCCGCCGCCGCTACGGTCGGCCTTCGGCGAATTCGCATTCTCCGGACTAGCAGAATCTGCGATTGCATCCGCTTCAATACTTAGCATTTCATTGCGTTTAGTATCGTTTGATGCCATTATCGTTAGATGGTTCAGGTTTACATGAAACAGGACCTTCTCAGATTCGGCTTGACCGATGATGACGTCCGCCGAGCGCAGCAGTGTTGCCTGCAAAAGATTCGGCGTGGGCACTATGCTGTGGTCCGCCCTTGCAGTTCACCGCATCATGCCGTTCTGCACTCGCCTGGCGCTGCCGAGCCGATCTCTTATCCCCAGACTTTCGGCGATATCCGAGACCAGAGCGAGAACCTCAAACCCTTGATTCGTTCGCGACTGCACGAGCTCCGCTCCGGAGACGTCTTCTCTCACATCTCGGCTGCTCTGATTCACGGCATTCGCCCGCCGTTCCCTGCAACCGACAGGGCCGAGATCATCCGTACCGGTTATCACGAGAACTTCCCAACATTGCGCATCTATAACCGCATCGTTCCACCGGCAGACCAGACCACCATCGGCGATTTTGCGGTCACAGATCTCTCGCGCACGCTCTCCGACATCGCTCATGACTACCCATTGGAGATATCCGTACCGATGATCTCCGAGGCTCTTCGAGCCGGCAACATCAGCAAGTCCGACCTTTTCGAGCAGATGAAGATTCGTCGAAGAGGGTGCAGAGTTGCGAAGCAAGGCATCGAGCTGTCCGACCCGCTGCATGAGTCTCAGGGCGAGTCACTCTGTGCGGTGAAATTCCACAGATTCTCCATCGGAGAGATGATTCCGCAGGTGACAGTGCACGATCGCGCTGGGAAGTTTCTCGGCAGATGCGACTTCAAGCACGCAAGACTTCCGTTGATCGTGGAGTTCCATGGTCTGGGCAAGTACTACCTCAATGAGTCCGGACCAGATTGAGCCAGCAAGGACAACCATGCTCGGCACATGCGGCTCGCCAATGCCGGGTTCACAGTCTTCAATTTGGTCTGGGCCGATCTCTTTCGCAGCGAAATGTTCACTGCCATCAAGAAGCACATCGCCGAGAGCCGACCGCACCAGCCAAAGCCGACTCCCTGAAGTCGCCCGCCGCCGCTACGGTCGGCTCTCGACGAAAGTTCACGAGCCGGTGCGGAGTCGCTCCTGACTTCGGCTGCCGGCGGGTCAGCCCATCACCAGGCCGTTGTCGACGACGAGGTTCTGGCCCGTCACCGCGCGTGAGGCCGGCGATGCGAAGAACACCACCGCCGAGGCGAATTCCTCCGGAGTCGTCACGTGACCCAGCGGAGTCTGTGCCGCAATCTGGTCGAAGACCTCCTCCGGCGTTGCCGAGGAGGCGTCGGTGGTGCGCAGCAGACCACCGGAGACCATGTTCACTCTGACTCCTGAGGGGCCGAGATCTTTTGCAAAGGTCCTGGTCAGGGACAGTAGAGCCGCTTTGGCCGCCGTGTAGTCGTGGTACGGCACGACCGGGTTCTGGACGAGGTTGGATCCGATATTGATGACCCGGCCCGATCCGATCTCACGGAATCCGCTCATCGCGGCCTGGACGGTGTTGAGCGCGGCACCGACGGCGCCGCGGAACTGGTCGGTGAAATCGGAGAAGTCGATCTCGTCTGCCGGCTGTCGTTCCTCCCCGTTGAAGGAGAAGTCGACGAGGGCGTTGTTGACCACCGTCGACACGGGCGCGCCGAACTCCGCATGTGCGGCGGCGAACATGGCGTCCACGGCACGTGAGTCGGTGACATCGGCCTCGATCGCCACCGCACGTCCGCCGCGGGCCCGGACCGCCTCGGCGAGTTCCTCCGCTGCTTCGGCCGAATAGCGGTAGTTGATGACGAGCGCGGCCTCCTCGTGCGCGAAGGCCTTCGCGATGGACGAGCCCACACCGCGCCCGGCTCCTGTCACGAGGACGATCTGCTGGTCAAGCGGCATAGCCGATGATGTGAATGCCTGGGCGTTGCTCATCGCGATTCTCCTTCGAATGCTGGGCGGTCCTCACTGCTCGGGAGGCCGTTGCAGGTCGTGATCTCACCCTACATTCGCGGCCCGTCCCGTGGGTGAACGTGAATACCGCCCCGATCCTCCTTAGACTGAGTACTCGACCATCGTTGTCCATCCCCAGGAAGTCCTTCATGAGCGAGCTCGGCGCCAGCATCTCAATCGGAGTCCTCGCAGCACTCGTCGTCCTCATCATCTACATCATCGCGGCTCGGATCGGGCGATGGCAGCCGGCTCCGCAGCGTGGGCCACAAGGCGGGCAGACGCAGCCAGGCTACGGTCCCGGCGGCACCGGTCAGCCGGGCCACGCACCGGGTTCACGGCCACGGGGCGGCTCATACGATCAGTCGACGCGTGCCTACACTCAGCCGACGCAGGCCTATGATCAGACGACTCGCGCCTATCCCCAACAGCCCGAGCGCGTCTACGGCATGAGCGAGGACGAGACTCGTGTGCTGCCCGCGACCGGGGCCGACACCGATCCACGGGCCACGAAGGCTGAACTCAGAGACAACATCGGCCAGTCGGGGCAGATGGTCGAGACGAACCGTCGCGCGGCCACCTCCTCGAACGGTGACACGCTGGCGGTGTTCACGTATATCTTCGGCGCCGCTCTCATCGCCGTCATCGCGTTCGTGTTCTTCAACAATCTCCTCCTCCCCGCTACGGTCGGCGCACTGGCCGGCGCGATCATCTGCGTGGCGTTGGCATCGACCTACACGCTGAAGTCCCTCGAATTCTGGCCGGACAATTCGACGATCACCATCATCAACCTCCTCGTGGCCCTGGCCGCCTCCGTCGCCATGTTCATCGGTGCCGAGCAGACCGAACGCGACGGATTCACACTGGGCCGCATCACCGATTCCTTCGCCGCACTGCCCTTCAGCGAAGGATTCACCGGTTTCGCCACCGCCATCGCCGATCGCGTCGTCGAGTTCTTCCGCGAATTCGGGTTCATGGGCTTCATCTTCCTGATCCTCATGGGCGTCGGCTGCATCATCGTCTTCACTCTGGCGGCCAAGTCACTCATCGACGTCATGGACTGGCGCATCTTCGTCCAGTTCGGACGCTTCGTCACCGACCGCCCCATGTCCCATTCGCGTGCCGTTCGCTTCCAGTCTTCGAAGGTTTCGCACACCGTGACGTCGATCATTCTGGCCGGGATCGCGGTCCTCTGCGCGACCGGAATGGCCTATGACGGATTCACCTGGTTCACTCGCTGAGAAACAATTCAGCCTGAGGGATATAAGATAGTCTCCGGACTTCCCCGTCGTGGCGCGCTCCAAGAGTGCGTCGCATCGGCCCTCAGCAGACGACGACGAACGACCCGCAAAGGGATGAAAACCTCAATTGGCGAACGGCAACGCAACATTCCGGCACTCGAACGTGGCGCTTCTCGGCCTGACCGAGATCCTCGCCCCGAACGAAGTGACCTCTCAAGAATTCGACGAGCGCCTCGCCGATACCCTGTCCACCCTCAATCTGCCCACGGGCCTTCTGCAGCGCGTCGCCGGTGTCGACGCACGCCGCAACTGGGACGTGCCGAGCCAGTTCGCCGATGGAGCGATCGCGGCCGGTAAGAAGGCTCTCGCCGAGTCGGGGGTCTCTCCCGAGTCGATCGGACTGATGGTCAACACCTCAGTCACGCGTGAGCACCTCGAACCCTCTGTGGCCGTCGGCGTCCACGCGGGCATCGGTCTGGGCTCGCAGGCGATGAATTTCGACATCACCAACGCCTGCCTGGGCTTCGTCAACGGAATGACCCTGGCCGCGAACATGATCGACGCCGGTCAGATCGAATACGCCCTCGTCGTCGCCGGCGAAGACGCCTCCCGCGTCCAAGAGGCCACACTGGCCCGACTGACCCGTCCCGGCATCAGCCGCGAGGAATACCTCAACGAGTTCGCCTCCCTGACACTGGGGTCCGGTGCCTCCGCCGCCGTCCTCGGGCCAGCCGACAAGCACCCGGAGGGCCACCGCATCCTGGGCGGCATCACCCGCGCCGCGACCCAGCACCACGAACTGTGCGTGGGCGATCACAACGGAATGTTCACCGACACCAAGGGTCTGCTGGCCGGCGGGATGGAACTCGTCGTCGCCGCGTGGGAAGAAGCCCACGAGGACGGCTGGAACTGGCGCGAGATGGATCGCTACGTCATGCACCAGGTCTCCGACGTGCACGTCAACTCGATCACGAAGGCCGCGAACCTCGATCCCGATCGGATTCCGGTCACCTATCCCGAACTCGGCAATGTGGGACCGGCTTCCCTGCCGATCACGCTCAGCCGTGAGGCATCACACCTCAAACCCGGCGACCGCATCCTGTGCATGGGAGTCGGGTCGGGACTCAACGCCGCAATGACCGAAATCGAGTGGTAGAGGTTCAATGAGATTTCCTGCACGGCCGGCTCAGACTCCCCCGAAGCTGCCCGAGTGGGACCCTGCCTGGTCCCGAATCGTCGAGGCCAGGACTCCCGACGGGCCGCATTCCTTCCACGTCCTCGACACCCTTGAGGTGCTGCGCGGCGAAGGGCTGGAACCAAGCGGCACGATCCTTGCCCTGCACGGCAATCCGACCTGGTCATACCTGTGGCGACACCTCGCGCAGGCGACGGTGGACATCGCCCGGTCCGGTGGTCGCGTGTGGCGTCTCATCGCCCCCGACCAGCTCGATATGGGGTTCTCAGAGCGGCTGAGCCATGAGTCGCTGCCGACTCCCCACGGTGCCGAGGTCCGTCGCATGTCCCAGCGCATCACCGATTTCGATGCCGTCGTCACACCCCTCCTCGCCGAGGTTGCCGGCAGTGCCGCACCCAACGCCGGGACTGCACCCAACGACGGAGCTACGTCCGTCGATCATCCGATCGTGACGATCGGTCACGACTGGGGTGGCGTCCTGTCCCTGGGCTGGGCCTCACGCAACACCGATCTCGTCTCTGCCTCCATCAGCCTGAACACGGCCGTCCACCAGCCCGAGGACGCCCCCATACCGGCACCCCTGCGGGCCACACTGGCCGGGCCCATGCTCCCGACTGCCACCGTGGTCACCGACGGATTCCTGCGGGTGACGATGAGCCTCGGCGATCTCGATCCAGAGATCAAGGACGCCTTCCGCTCCCCCTATGACAACGCCTCTCTGCGTCACGGGATCGGTGGCTTCGTCGCCGACATCCCCGTCGATGAGAACCACCCGTCCTATTCCGAGCTCCAGCGCGTGGGTGCCGACATCGCCGCCAACGAGCACCCTGCGCTCCTCGTGTGGGGACCGAAGGACCCGGTGTTCCTCGAACGCTACCTGCGTGATCTGCGTCAGCGCCTGCCCCAGGCCGATGTGCACCGCTTCGAACTGGGCTCGCACCTGGTCAGCGAGGACTACGATGTCGCCGGAGTCGTCACCGACTGGCTCGAGACGCAGTTCCCTGCCTCGACGGACACGAACGCCGACAACGTGCAGTCACCGGACGCAGAACCCCCGGCACGCGGGGTCACCGCGATCCTCGACGCACGCCACGATGACGAGTCCATCGCCTCGGTGGACTTCGCCCAGAACCCTGCGCAGCAGATCTCCTGGCGCCATCTCTGGCACGTGACGACGAGCATCGCGGGCGGTCTGCTCGAACTCGGTGTGCGCCCCGGTGATCGGGTCTCCATGCTCGTGCCACCCGGCAACAACCTCACCGCGGCCCTCTACGCCTGCCTGAAGATCGGTGCGGTCGCCGTCGTCGCCGACGCCGGGCTCGGACCGAAGGGCATGACCCGGGCAACCACCTCGGCGGATCCGCAGTGGATCATCGGGGAACTGCCGGGACTGGGCCTCGCCCGCGCCTTCAACTGGCCCGGACGCCGCATCTCCGTATCCCCGCTGGGAGCGGTGCAGGCCAAACTCCTCAAGGTCGAAACCAGCCTGACTGCGCTTTCGCGCACCACACACCACGCACAGCTGCCAACCCCGGCAGCCACCGACGATGCGGCGATCCTCTTCACCTCCGGATCGACGGGACCGGCCAAGGGCGTGCGCTACACCCACGGCGACATCTCAGCCCTGGCAGCAGTGCTGACCCGCGTCTTCGATGTCCGCGAAGGCACCGGCCTGGTCGCCGGCTTCCCACCGTTCGCACTATTGGGTCCGGCCATCGGGGCCACCTCGGTGACTCCGGACATGTCCGTGACCAAGCCGAAGACGCTGACGGCCAGCGCAATCTCCGATGCGATCATCGCCGGTCATTCCACGATGGTCTTCGCCTCCCCTGCCGCGTACAAGAACGTCGCGGCCACCGCCTCTGACCTCGATGAGGAGCAGAAGGCCGCCTGCGCGCGGGTCGAACTCGTGCTCTCGGCAGGTGCCCCCGTGCCGCTGGAGCTGATGGATTCCATCGCCGAGGTGTTCCCGAACGCGAGCATCCACTCGCCGTATGGGATGACCGAGGGTCTCCTGCTGACCGACATCGACCGTGCCGGTGTGGCCGCCGCGGACGCCACGGCCAACCTCGGCGTGTGCGTGGGCCGCCCCATCGACGGCGTCGAACTGGCCCTGGCTCCGATCGACGACTCAGGTGCATCCGCGGATGTGCTGGAACAAGGCGTTGACGCACAGGGACACCTGGGCGAATTCGTCGTCAGCGCCGCTCACATCAAATCCGGCTACGACAACCTCTGGGCCACCACCGCGGCCTCGGCACGCGATGACCTCGACGGTCGGACCTGGCATCGGACGAACGACATCGGCCACATCGACGCCGAGGGACGCGTCTGGCTCGAAGGTCGCCTGCAGCATGTGGTCACCACACCGCGAGGACCTGTGGGTCCCGGTGGCCTCGAGGCACTCATCGATTCCGATGAGCAGGTCAGCCGCTCCTCGATCGTGGGCATCGGCCCGGCTGGAACGCAGTCGCTGGTGGCCGTCCTCGATGCTGAAGGGACCGAGCTGTCTCCCGGTCTGGCACCGCTGGACCTGACCGCGCGCCTGCGGGAACTCGTTGCCGACACTGTCGGACACGACCTCACAGCGGTCCTCATCGCTCCCACATTCCCGACCGATATCCGCCACAATTCGAAGATCGATCGATCTCGTTTGGCGACCTGGGCCGACCACGTCTTATCCGGCGGTTCGGTGCGCACCAAGGTCTGAATTCCGTCCGTTTCCCGTCCGTCTGAGGAGTCTTCATGAAGATCACCGTCACCGGCGCCTCCGGGCTCCTGGGGTCATCCGTCGCTCGTGCGCTGGTGGCAGACGGCCACGAGGTCACCACCTTGCAGCGTCGCCCCTCCTCGGTGGCCGGTGCCCGCGATGTCATCGGCTCGGTCACTGATCCGAGCCGCACTGCCGAAGCCCTCACCGGCGCCGAGGCGGTCGTGCACCTGGCAGCGAAGGTATCCATGATGGGCGACCCCAGCGAGTTCGAGGCCGTGAACATCGGCGGCACGCGGACCCTCGTCGATGCTGCTCAGGCAGCTGGTGTGAAGCGGTTGGTCCACATCTCCTCACCGTCGGTGGCCCATACCGGTGATTCGATCATCGGCGCAGGAGCAGGTCCGGCCTCCCCCGAGCTGGCACGCGGCGAGTACGCGCGAACGAAGGCCGCTGGGGAGCTCATTGCACTGGATGCCGATTCGCAGGACTTCAAGGTCCTCGTCCTCCGCCCCCACCTCATGTGGGGTCCTGGCGACACACAGTTGACGGAACGCGTCATCGACCGTGCACGGGCGGGCCGGATGCCGATTCTCGGATCGGGTGCCCCGCTAGTCGACGCCCTGTTCGTCGACAACGCAGTCGAGGCGATCGTTGCCGCCGTAGACGCTGTGGCGGCCACGCACGGCGAATCGTTGGTCGTGACGAACGGTCAGCCGCGTCCCATCGGTGAACTCATGTCGCGGATCGCGATCGCCGGCGGCGCCGAGGTGCCGAAGCTGCGCATTCCCGTGGGGCCCGCGTTGGCCGCCGGCTCGGTCGTGGAGAAGGCCTGGGAACTGGGAGAACACGACGATGAGCCTCCGCTGACGAGGTTCTTGGCCGAGCAGCTCTCCACCGCGCACTGGTTCGACCAGCGCCGCACCCAGAAGGTTCTCGGGTGGACGCCGCGCGTCAGCATCGAAGAGGGTCTGAGGATCCTCGCCGCACACTACTCGGGGGCAGCCTCAGACACGGAGTGATGCCGGGGCGAGGCCTGTTCCTCAGTCAGCGCCTTCGGCAGTCAGCTGCCGTGATCAGCCTTTAGGTGTTGGTCCGCCGGGAATCGTCTCTTCTCCGGCCCCGTCGTCATCCGAGGACTCCTCGGCGTCTGCCGATTCGTCGTCACCGGATACTCCGTCTGCCTCGGCGGTCTCGGATTCAGCGGCTTCCAGCGAGTCCACGGAGACTCCGGGTTCTCCGGTCGGAGGGCTTTCCAGGGACGATCCCGTCGCCTCTTCGTTGAATTCGTCCGGTGACAAGGTCTCCGGTTCTTCGTAGTTCCGCTCGGCATCGGTGCCTGGGGCCACGCCCGGTTCCGCCTCAATCGAGGATTCGTCGGCTTCCGGTGACGTGTCGTCCTCTGCCGCCGATCGCATCGGCGGGGCCGTCTCAGGCACAGAGTCTTCAGTGGTCTTCGATTCCGGCACAGCGGTCGCCCCGGGCACAGCGGTCTTTCCGGGCGAAGTGATCTTCGACTCAGTCGCGGTGGTCTTCTCCGGCGCAGGTTCGGCTTCGGAAGGCTTCGCTTCGGAGGTCTTCGCTTCACTCTGCGACTCGGGCTCGCCGTTGTCATCAAGACTCACCCCCGCCTCGGCGGCCAAACGGGCGCGACGTTCCGCACGCGCATTCGCGCGCTCTTCCTCGCTCATCGCCGGTTTCGCGGGGGCGGCGTCCTTATTGCTGGGTTTGACGACTTCCCAGATCAGGAGAACGACGACCATCGTGATTCCGACGGTCGCACACATCAGCAGCGAACCCCATGGGCGTGGCATCGAGAAGAGGTCGGCGAAGGCGTTGATGCCGAACAGGGCGCCGATGCCGATGATCAGAGCAACAAGATATCTCATGTCCCCATTGTGCCTTGTCTGCGATGACAATCAGGAGTTCTCGGCACAATACCTGTTGTGAAACAGCTGAGTTCATGCACGCTCTGCGCAGGCTGGGCCGACGTACGGCCTGCCCGAACAGCTGCTGGCCGGTGGCCACCGGTCGCGCGCCGAGCGCCGACGCGCGACCGGGAAGCTCAGGCTTGGTCGCGCGGCATGATGTGGATGTGGTCGATATTGACGTGGCTCGGCAGAGAAGCGGCCCAGCGGATCGACTCTGCGACATCGTCGGCGGACAGGTTGAGCTTGCCGGCGTACACCTTGGCGGCCTTGTCCGCGTCACCGTCGAAGCGGTTGAGGGAGAAGTCGGTCTCCACCCGTCCCGGATCGATCTGGGTCACTCGGATGGGGTCGCCGACGTGCTCGAGTCGCAGTACCCGGGTCAGTGCGCCCTCGCCGAACTTCGCGACGTTGTAGCCTGCACCACCGGCGTAGGGGGTGAAGGCGGCCATGGAGACGGTGTTGATGATGTGGCCCTCCGAGGCGATGAGCTTGTCGAGCAGAGCCTTGGTGACTCGGACGGTGCCGAGGACGTTGACGTCGAACATCCACTGCCAGTCTTCGAGGTCGGCCTCTGCCACAGGGTCCAGTCCGCGGGCACCGCCAGCATTGTTGACCAGAAGATCGACCCGATCGACCTGGGCTGCGAGATTGGCGACGGATTCGTCCGAGCTGACATCAAGCTCGACGGCGGTGCCGCCGATGTCGGCAGCGACCTTCTCGATCTTGTCTTTGCGGCGGGCGGCGACGATGACCTGCCAACCGTCCTGTGCGAGTGCGGCTGCTGTGGCCGCGCCGATTCCCGAAGAGGCTCCGGTGACGATTGCTACCTTCTGCGTGCTGTCCTGTGTTTGAGTCATGGCGTCAGTGTGGCACAGGGGACATTTTCAACAAGACCGTCTCACCATGTGCTCTCAAGTGGCACTCTCGCAGTCAGAGAACTCCGTCGCTCTAGCGTCGAAACGGCTCGCGCGCAACCATCACAGACCCAAAAATCGACGCAATCTGCCGGTACGGGCCGCTGTGCCATGGGTCACAATGGAATCATGGACACGATCGCACAGGACCAATCCCCCAGCTACGACGATGTCATCGCCCGCATCGCTGCCGATCCTGAAGAGTTCTGGCTCGACCAGGCCAAGAAGCACGTCGACTGGATCACCGAGCCGACTCGCGCCGTCGATGACGCCAACGCCCCCATCTACCGTTGGTTCCCCGACGGTGAGCTCAACGTGTGCTTCAACGCCGTCGATCGCCATGTGGCGGCCGGACGCGGAGATCAGGCGGCAATCATCTATGACTCGCCTGTCACCGACACGATTCGCACGATCACCTACTCGGACCTTCTCGACGAGGTTTCCCGCTTCGCCAGGGCCCTGTCCGATAAGGGTGTGGTCAAGGGCGATCGGGTCATCATCTATATGCCGATGGTTCCCGAGGCTGCGATCGCCATGCTCGCCTGTGCCCGCCTCGGCGCGATCCACTCGGTGGTCTTCGGCGGGTTCGCCCCCAACGAGTTGGCTGTTCGCATCGATGACACCTCTCCGAAGGCCGTCATCTCCACCTCGTGCGGGGTCGAGAAGAGCCGCATCCTCGAGTACAAGCCGATGGTCGACGAGGCGATCGACATCGCCGAGAACAAACCTGAGTTCACCGTCATCGTCCAACGCGACGAGCATCGCTGCGAGATGGGCGAGAATGACCTCGACTACGCCGAGCTCCTCGAGAACACCCCCGAGGGCATTGATCCCGTCCCCGTCAAGGCCACCGATGAGCTCTACGTTCTCTACACCTCCGGCACGACGGGAAAGCCGAAGGGCATCGTGCGCGATTCCGGCGGTTACGCGGTGGCTTCGGCATTCTCGATGCCCAACATCTTCGGCCTCAATCCCGGTGACACGATGTTCACAGCCTCCGACGTCGGCTGGGTCGTCGGGCACACCTATATCGTCTACGCGCCGCTGTTGGCCGGAGTCACTTCGGTCTTGTTCGAGGGCAAACCGATCGGCACCCCCGATGCGGGCACCTTCTTCCGCATCATCGAAGACCACAAGGTCAACGTTCACTTCACGGCACCGACGGCCATGCGTGTGGTCCGCAAAGAAGATCCGAACGGCGAACTCATCAAGAAGTACGATCTCTCCAGCCTGCGGGCATCGTTCCTCGCCGGTGAGCGTCTTGATCCCGACACCTATGAGTGGACGACGAACATCCTCGCCGAGGCGACCGGTCGGGACATTCCCGTCGTCGACAACTGGTGGCAGACAGAGACCGGGTGGCCGATCGCAGCCAATCCACTCGGCCTCACGCAGTTCCCCCTCAAAGCCGGGTCCCCGACCAAGCCGGTGCCGGGCTTCCAGGTCGGCGTCCTCGATCCAGCCGGCAAGCCCATGCCGGCAGGCGAGGAGGGTCTCATCGTCATGAAGCTGCCCCTGCCGCCGGGAACGATGGCCACCGTCTGGGGCGATGACTCCAGGTTCGTGTCCTCATATCTCTCGGCCTTCGACGGCTATTACCTCACCGGCGACTCGGGATACCTTGACGAAGACGGATATGTCTTCGTCATGGGTCGCACCGACGATGTCATCAACGTCGCCGGTCACCGCCTGTCCACGGGTGTCATCGAAGCCGTCATCGCCTCCCACCCCGCAGTCGCAGAGACCGCAGTGATCGGTGTTCACGATGACACGAAGGGGCAGAGTCCGCGTGCGCTGGTCGTTCTCAGTGATTCCGCCGAGGCGACCGATCCTAAGGCGGTCATCGCCGAGCTCGTGGCACTGGTGCGCAAGGAGATCGGCCCCGTCGCCGCATTCAAGCAGGTCGATATCGTCACTGCACTGCCGAAGACCCGGTCGGGGAAGATTCTGCGCAAGACGATGCGCGAGATCGCTGACGGAGTCGACTCCCCGGCCGTGCCCTCGACGATCGAGGATCGGACAGTGCTCGATGACCTGGAGCTTGTGCTTCAACGCGGCTGAGCCGTGGCCTCGCCGAGGTGCTGCTGGCTTGCGTCTCAGCCTTCGGCGAGCGCCTTGAGTCCTTCAAGTGAGGCCAGCAGGTTCTGCGAGGTCGTCGACTGTGCCCGGGGCAGTCGCCGAGGGTCTCTCAACTCGGTCCAGTCATATGTCTGGCGAACCAGGCTTGAGCGTTCTCCTGTCGCTTCGATCTCCCACGTCCACTTCTGCCCGAAGGGCTCCCCGCCGACTTCGGAGGGCTTCCAGGCGATGAGCCTGCCCTCTTCGAACTCGACGATGTGGTTCTCACGGTCCACGCCCTTGGTCAGGGTGGTGATGAAGGAACCTCCGACGCTGGTCGGCCTCTGCCCTGAAGCGGCTGTGCCCAGGTTGTCGTTGCCATCCCACTCGGGTTGGCGGACAGGGTCCGCGATGAGCTCGAAGATCTCAGCAGCCGGGGCGGCGATCTCCACTTCGACGCTGACCACTTTGAGGCCCGGATCGATCGTGTCGAAGACAGAGGCGTCAGAAGCCTCAGCCCCGTCGGAGGGAGCAGATGAGCGGGATGTCGATTCGGTCATGGGATTGCGCCTCTTCGCTTGGATCCGGTTCCGGTGGCAGGTACGCAGCCTCGGAATGCAGTCGCAATCAGGATACACAGGGCAGGGAGTCCACGACTCCTCTGTGCGCAGACACTCAGCAAGTGCGCGCGCACTCAGTCCTCGAGTGCCCGATCCTGGCGTTCGGCACGAAGTGCTGCGGTGCTGAAACGGGTGAACAACCGCGACGAGTCACTCGACAAGGACAACAGCACAGCGACCTGCATGGCGATCGTCGTCAACGCGTACATGTTGGTCGCGAGGTCGCGATCTCCGGTGAAGTAGTTCGTCATCGACACGATCACCGACACTGTGGACAGAGTCAGAATCCACAGCCTCGCCCGGTTGCTGCCCCGGAACACGGAGATGCTCGCGATCACCTGCAGGCATCCGATGAGGAGGCTGAGTCCGATGAGAACGCCCGCCACGATCCGTGTCGCCACCTCGTTTCCGAGGGTTTCGATGTCCTTGCTGTAGTCGACGACTTCAGTGCGCAGTCCGTTCCAGTCCAGCACGGTGCCCAGGACGTCCCATGCTTGGAAGAGGAGCAGAATCAGAACGAGTGCGGCACCGACGACAGTCTGCAGCGGCCGCCTGTGCCACAGAGTCCTGGTGACCTCCCTGACTGATTTGGCATCGGCGTAGATCGAGGTCGCATCGAGGGCGAGGTCGAGACGATCCGGGGAGTCGGATTCGTCAGCGGTGACCTCGGTGACCTCGATGATCGGCAGGTCTCCGTCGGTGATGATCGCGTCTCCGCCGCCGTTGCGCGAGTGGTAGCCGGTCGAGAAGTCCTCGATGTGCTGAACGACGATCGCCTCATCGGCCGAAGACACCGTGTCGACGATGTAGTCACGTTCGACATCGGTGTTCTCTTCGATCTTGTGGGTGAACTGCAATGTGAAGAGAGAGACTCCGACGCTCTTGTCGTATGTGCCCGCCGCCAACCAGTCCGCCTGGTGCCCACCGGGCAGCATCCAGCCGGTGGGGCATTTCCAGAATCGGACGTGATGTCGCTGCCCGGGATCGCCGTCGACCTCCTGCTGATAAGCGAAGTCCTGCCGTCTGCCGAACAGCAGCAGAGGCGATACGGGCGCCTTGGGATAGCTTCGCCTCGTCAGCGTGGATGTGATGATCTCCCAGGTCGAGGCCGGGGTGATGCTGTCGGCAAGGATCCACCCGGCGGCCTTCATCGCGTGGTGGATCTGTGCCTCATCGCCGCGCCATGCGAGGTTGACCGGGTCGCCGAGCAGTCCGTCCGACGTCCGGGCTCGACCGATGAAGTAGTTGGGGACGTAGATCTGGGACAGGATGCGGTGCAGCCGTGGCAGTGCCAGGTAAGACACCACCACCCAGAACACGAGCAGAGTCAGCACCTGCCACCAGCCCAGTGAGAATCCCTTGAACAGGATCAGCACCGCCAACCAGGTCGACGAGGCTCCGGCGAAGAGGAAGAAGAGGTAGTCAAGCACCCCGGTGACCGTGAAATGGTGACGCCGGAACGCGAACGGCTGCCGTTGCCGTCTCTTCGGGGAGGCGGCCGATCGGTCTGGCCCAGGATCGGGCGTCGTTGTTCCGGAGGTCATGGGACAAGTTTAATGATCGCGGCGTCGGTTCAGGGCTGCGGTTGCCGTGGCTGCGACTTCGAAGCTCTCGTCGGTGCGCAGCTCTGCAATGAAGTCATCGGCCTCGGCACCGGTAGCTTCGATGAGGACCTGCAGCACTCGAAAACGCACCGTCGCCTCAGGTGACTTGGCATGGCGACGCAGGTCCGCCATGATCCGGGACGCGACCTCTGCCCGTGCCCCTTCCTCCGGGGCCTCATTGACGAATGCGGCGAGAGCTTCGGCGGCTTCGATGTCCTTGGGCCCATCCATCGCGATCTCGAGCAGATCTGAGACTGCAACGGGATCCCCCATCTGACCGAGAATGAGCGCCGCACTGCTGCGCACCTGAAGATCTGGGTCGCCGAGGCCGGAGTGCAGGGACGCGGTGATCATCTTCTCAGCGACGGGCCCGAGCTCGTCTCTCGCTGTATTGCGACGGATCTCGTCGAGGGCCTGCAGCGCATTGCGTCGGACGTCGACGGACAGGTCGTCCATGCCCTTCGCCAAATAGCGGACCGCTTCGGATCCCGACTGTGCCAAGGCCCAGCGCATGGCCCCGGCGGCGTTGAGCACGGGTTCATTGAGTACGGCTGTCGACAGGGATTCGACGGGCACCGTTCCGTCGACGCCGCTGCCCAAAGCCGCCTTGTGCCGTTGGATGACGTCACCAGATTCCAGGGAGCGCATGAGATCGATGGTCAGCAGCAGCGCCTCACCATCGGCATGGTGGAGGCGGTCGATGCGTTCGAGGTGGGAGAGCAGCTCCTGTTCGGCTGCGATGCGCTGCTTGGTCGTCTCGACCAGCTCGTGAAGCAGCCGGCTGGGATCGAACGCCGGATCGCTGAGCAGGGTTCCGATCTCTGACAGCGACATTCCGAGTTTGCGCAGCCCCTCAATATGGAAGATGCGACCGATATCGGCCGCGGAGTACTCCCGGTACCCGCTCGAGGTGCGCTCGCTGGGATCGATGAGGCCCAAGGATTCATAGTGTCGCAGCATCCGAGCGCTCACACCGGAGCGTCTGGCAACTTCGCCGATCCGCATTGGCACCCCTCTCCCGTCTCCACTATAGACAGGTCACACTGCTGCAGCTCGGCCGACAGAGCACTGAGCTTCGGAGGAAGGAGTCCGAGGTGTCGCACGCAGCGCCGCGCGAGCTTGCCCCGCTCGGCAACGCTGCCTCGGTCGACCCTTCCCAAAATCGACCTATGCTGACGCCTCGGACCCCAGTGCGACCACGCGCTTGGCTTCACTCAAGGCGTGAGCAAAACCGGCATCCGGATCGGTGAACATGTCCCGGGTAGCCATGGCGTGTGTCCGCACTGTTTCTTCCTCTGCCTGCAGTCTTCCATCGAGCACTGACACGAGATCCTCTCCGAGGGAGACGATGGCTCGACTGAGGCTCTTCTGCGTCTCCACATCACCTCGTCCAAGCTGCGTGACCAGGGACGATGCCAACTTCTCCCGCTCATCACCGGGGACGAGTGCCACTGCGGCCCTCCACGCACTGCGGGCCACCTCGGTGTCGGCATGGGCGATCAGGCCGTCTCCGATGGTTCCCGGATCCATGGCCTCCCAGCCGCGGGGATCACCGATCTTCGACAGCGTGTGAAGGGCCTGGCTCTGGGCCTGCGGTACCTTGGAGCTCAGCTCGGCGATGAGCAGCGGGACGGTCGCCTCGGCAGGCATCCGTGTGATCGCCCAGGTGAGCATGTCACGGACGAAGAAGTCCGGTTCGGTTCTGCACCGCTGGATGAGGGCGCCGAGGTGGCGGTCCTCGGCCGTGGTTCCGACTGACAGTGCTGCCTGCAGCCGCTGCTGTGGGTTCGGCGACGACAGTGCCGCGATGACGGGCTCCTGATCCGAACGGCTCTGCGTGATGCTGTGTGGATTGGTCATTGGTTCCACCTCCTTGAGACCAGTGAAGACCTTGACACCGTGGCAAGGTCAAGGTCGGGACCAAGAGACACCCCATTGAGCATCAGGCTCGCCTCGTAGAATCGGATAGTCACTTCTGCCGGATCGGAATGCGCCTTGAACAAGATCGATTTCAAGAAGACGCTGCGCGGCTATCGCGCCAAGCACGGCGTCTTCGACACCCTTACCATGCCACCACTGCAGTACCTCATGGTCGACGGGCACGGCGACCCGAATTCGTCACCCGATTTCACCTCGGCCATTGAGACGCTCTATCCGCTGGCCTACGCCCTGAAGTTCTTCAGCAAGAACGAGCTGGGTCGTGACTACGTCGTCCCGCCGCTCGAGGGGTTGTGGTGGGCAGAGGACATGTCCACGTTCACGAGCGCCCGCGATAAGTCTCAGTGGGACTTCACGCTCATGCTGCTCGTGCCTGACTGGCTGGACCAGTCCCATCTCGACCACGCTTCCACACTGTCTGCACAACGCAAGACCCTCCCCCGCCTCGGCGACCTCCGCATGACGACGCTGCACGAGGGGACAAGCATTCAGACCCTGCACATCGGGCCATTCGACACCGAAGGACCCGTACTCGAGCTCATGCACACAGACGTCATCCCGGCCGCGGGGTTCGAGATGACCGGCAGACACCACGAGATCTACCTCAGCGACCTGCGAAGAACGGCTCCGGAAAAGTTGCGGACGGTTCTGCGTCAGCCTGTGCAGACAACAGCCGCCGGCAGAAGCACCGCGAACTGAGTCATCTCAGTCGCTCAACCGCCGTTCAGCCGCCGCTCGACCACTGCCCGGGGGAAGCTGGGGCACTGCTCGATGCACCATTCCCGCTCGAGCCACTGCCCGAGTCCTCAATCGAATTGTCGATGTCAGCGCTCATAAGGACCACTGCGGCGACGACTGCGATGACCACGACCCCCATGACGAACAGCGCGATCACACCCACCAGGCACCCGAAGAGTGGAGGTCTCGGGTTGCGTCGTCTCACGAAGATCATGCTTTGATCCTAGACGGCGGGCCAGTCGATTCGTCCTGAGGAGATGACGCAGACTTGGAACATGACGCGTCACCACCGACGCACACAAAAAATTCACTTCCGTGACCGTTCTGTGACAAAAGGCACGGCGTGGACACATGCACCCCTCAGTTTGTTGCATTATCGTTATATTCATGGCTGAAACGACTCGACACCGCAAGGGCTCTCGGTCCGTACTTCGTGGTGCCCTGATCGGTTTCGGGGCAGCGGTGATGGCCTTGGTCCTCGCCGCCGTCATCATCGTCAATTCGCCTATCTCCTTCGGTTCGACGACGATCAGGCAGATGCAGATGGCTTCAGTGAATCAACTGTCCGAGCAGCAGATCGACAATGCCCGACTGATCATCGGCATCGGTCGCGGCGGCGACTTCGATGACCGCGCGATCAGAATCGCTCTCATGACCGCGCTCCAGGAATCCTCGCTGCGGAACCTCGACTCGGGTGACCGCGATTCGGTCGGCCTGTTCCAGCAGCGCCCCTCGCAGGGGTGGGGTGAACCCGAGCGCCTCAACGACCCCATCTATGCCACGAAGTCCTTCTACGGAATCAACCCGGACGTCGAGAATCCGGGACTCGTGCAGATCGAGAATTGGCACACGATGGCCCCCACCGAGGCGGCACAGGCCGTCCAACGATCTGCCTTGCCCGACGCCTATGAGCAGTGGGAGTCACTGGCCGACGACCTCATCGGCACCCAGGACAACGTCGAAGCCCTCAGCTGAACAGTGAGATCACCGCAGAATTTCCGGTAATCTCTATCCATGGCTTCCACTTCAGATTCCACCCCGGTCAATGCCGCAGTCAATCAGCTCCTGCGCGACCCCGAGGGCAATCTCGAAGCCATCTCTGAGACCGCCGACCTGTTCAAGGCACTGGCCACGCCGTCGAGGCTGAAGATGCTGCTGGTCCTCGCTCACGGCGAGGCGACCGTGACGCATATCGTCGAGTCCACCGAGCTTTCGCAGCCACTGGTCTCCCAACATCTGAAATTCCTGCGTGGCCTCCACCTCGTCGGGGTCAACCGAATCGGCCGCGAAGCCTATTACTCACTCAAGGACGACCACGTCGCTCACATCATCCTCGACGCTCTGGCCCACACCGTCGAAGGTCACGAGCACTGAGCGCATAAGTCGCCAGGACCCGACCAGCATCAGCGTCGTCTGCACCAGGGGCAACCTCGTCTGCGCCAACGTCAGCGTCGTCTGCGCAGCGCCTCCGGGCCGCCACCGACAATCCAGACGATGACGACGACCAGCACCGCGCCGATCCACTGCGCCGGCTGCAGCCGCTCTCCGGCGATGACCGAGCCCAGAACCACGGCCGACAGCGGTTGGAGCAGCATCAGGGCTGCGGTCCGCGACACCGACACCAACGGGCTGGAGATGCTCAGCAGCACCCATGACAGAGCCTGGCCGAAGACCGCCAGCGCCACCATCCACGCCCAACCGTCCCAACCCAGGTCGAAGTCGAGCCCGCCGAGTAAGAGACCGGCGATCGCCGTCATGACTCCTGCAGCGATCGTGCCCACTGCCACCGGCGCGACCACGAAGTTCGGTGCTGCCTTGCGACAGTGGTGGATGCCGAAGATGTAGACGCCGTAGAGAATTCCAGACAGCACTCCGAAGATCGCGCCGCGCTCCGGGTTCGCTGCTCCCTCATCGGCGCCGAAGACGCCTCCGGTGAGCAGCATCCCGATGATCATGATGGGAATGCACGTGATGAACAGCCACCCGGGCCGCGTTCCTCCGAAGACCCAGACCAGGGCCGGGAACACGATGACCTGGACGCTGATGAGGACTGTGGAGACACCGACTCCAGCGTCGAGGACGCTCTGGGCCCACAGCACGTAGTCAATGCCCAGTGCCGCACCCGAGACCGCCGCAACCACAAGTGCCCGGGACGGCAGGAGGCCATGGCGTCGGAGTTCGAGGATTGCCAGTGGGGCTAAGACGAAGACAGCGATCCAACAGCGCAGGAATGCCGCGGTCGGGGCACTCGCCTCGGCGAGGATGACGAACAGACCGGCCGAGCCCAAGAGCAGTGCGGACACGATGATGCCCAGCGTCGGCAGACCGGAGGACGGCGGGACCGAACCGGCGGATGAACCCGACACGGGTGGCTTCGCAGGCGGTCCCTCGCCGTAGGCCGCGGCCGAATTCGGAGTCATCTCATGAAGTCGAGGATCCGGTCGAGCGCCTCGGCGGTCTTGTCCGCACCGACAGCCAGCGACAGCCGCACCGAACGAGGCCCGTTGAGGGAGTCGAAGTCATCACCCGGCGCCAAGGCAACTCCGGTGGTCTCAAGCAGAGACTGACACCAATCGGTCGCGGTGTCGATGCCAGCGTCCGACCGCTGCAGGATCTCATCGATGCGGGCATACATGTAGAACGCCCCATCAGGCGGGGCCATATCGGAGAACCCCAGGTCAGCGGTGGCGTCGAGAACGTGCTTGCGAGCTCGGGCGAAGGATTCGACCGCGGTCTCGCATTCGGCATAGGACTCCTCGGTGAACGCCGCCACGGCCGCATACTGGGCAGGAACCGGGGCACACAGCGAGAGGTTCCCGGTCACGTTCTGTGCCGCCGACGCCAATGACTCGGGCAGGATCGCCCAGCCGAGTCGCCACCCGGTCATCGCCCAGTACTTCGAGAACGAGGAGATGACGATGGCATTGTCGTCATGGGCCAGCGCGGTCTCACCGCGCGTGCCGATGTAGGAGATGCCGTGGTAGATCTCGTCGGAGATCACCTGCACACCGTGCTCGGCACACCAGGAGATGAGCTCGCCGAGGTGCTCGCCCGAAATCATCGTCCCCGTCGGATTCGCCGGCGATGCGAGCATCAGTCCCTTCAGTGGAGCCTGAGCGTGTGCCTGTTCGAGGAGTTCGACGGTCGGTTGGAACCCGTGGTCGCCACCGCAGTCGAGTTCGACGATCTCGCAGTTCAACGCGGCGAGGATGTTCTTGTACGCGCCGTAGCCCGGGCGGGCGAGCGCGACGCGGTCGCCTGCGTCGAAGCAGGTGAGGAAGGCCGTCTGGAAGGCACCGGAGGAACCGGTGGTGATGGCGATGCGTTCCGTGGGCACCTCAACGCCGTACCAGTCGCGGTAGTGCCCGGCGATGGCTGTGCGCAGTTCGGGGATGCCGAAGATCGGGGAGTATCCGAGGTTCGTCCCGTCGGCGACCACCTCGGCGGCTCTTCTGCGCACCGGTCCCGGTGCACCCTGAGTTGGCTCGCCCAGACACATGGCGATGGTGTCACGGCCGTTGCGCGACATCTCCTGGACTTTGGCCACGATGCCCATGGCGGCAAAGGGCTGGACGAGTCCGGCGCGGTCAGAGACGCGGGGTGCGCTCGTTTGAGTGCTCATGGTCAGTGGTCACTTCCTCTCGCGCGGGACGCGTCCCATGAGGTAGAACTCGGGGTTGGGCATCATTCCGCCCACGTGTGCCATGCGGTTGGACAGGCCGAAGAATCCGGTGATGGCGCCGATGTCCCAGGCGTCCTCGTCGTCGAATCCGTGCTCGGCCAGGGCCGCAAAGTCAGCGTCGGAGAGTGTCCAGGGCTCTGTGCAGACCGTCATCGCGAAGTCGAGCATCGCCATCTGCCGGTCGGTGATGTCGGCCTGCCGGTAGTTGACTGCCACCTGGTCTGCGACCAGTGGCTTCTTCTCCATGATGCGCAGCACGGCTCCGTGTGCGACGACGCAGTAGAGGCAGTTATTCACCGCCGAGGTGGCCGTGACGATCATCTCCCGGTCTCCCTTGGTCAGGTTCCCGGTCTCCTTCTCCATGAGCGCGTCGTAGTACGCGAAGAACGCGCGGAACTCGGCCGGTCGCCGAGCCAGGGAGAGGAAGACGTTGGGCACGAAGCCCGACTTCTCCGACACGGCCAGAATCGTTTCTCGGATATCGTCTTCGACATCGTCGATGTCAGCGTAGGGGTATCGCATACTGCTCATGCTAACCGTGAAGACTCGTCATATGTGCCGCGGGTCACGGATCGAGCTGGGATGCTGCTGCGCTGAGGGCTAGGGTGAGGAACAGACCATCGATGACGATTGAAGGAGTGGAATCATGAGCGATGAGAGCACCGGCTCAACAGGTGAGGTTCAGCTCGACAACGGAGTCTTCCGCGTGACCAAGTGGACCATCGAACCCGATGGTGTCATCCCGATGCACAAGCATGACTACGAGTACGTCGTCGTGCCCATGGTCACCGACACGATGCGGGTGAGGAACTCCGACGGCACCGAGATCGTCGCCGAGCTCGAGGCCGGTGTCAGCTACACCCGTGCCGCTGGAGCCGAGCATGAGGTGTCGAACCCGAACGGCACCGCCGACGTCGTCTTCGTCGAGGTCGAACGCCTCTGACTCTGACAGCCTCTGACTCAGGCGACATCTGACTCAGGCAGCAGCCCTCAGACCGGGACGTCCCAGGTATGGACGGGTTCGCCGGAGGCCTGATTCTTCACATAGGCGTCCATCATCGCTTTGAGTCCCTCGCGACGCTCCGGGGAATCCGGGGCGCTGTTCGGTGCCAGATGGTCGAGCATCTTCAGCTGCCAGGTTGCACCGTTGGTGCGCAGCTCGGCGCGGCCTTCGATGATCGACATGTATTCGTCGATGACGTCTTTGTCGATGCCCAGACGGCTCAAGCCTCTCCGCGCCTGCGGGATGAGAACGTCGAGCACCAGGTCCGCGACATCGATGTGGCCGATCTTCGGCCAGGTCACGCGGGCGCCGATGCCGTCCTTGGCACAGGCGAAGAAGTTCTCCTCGGCCTCGCGGAAGGACATCCGCGACCACACGGGACGATTCTCTCCGACGAGGAACTCGGCGAGACCGTAGTAGAAGGCGGCATCGGCGACCATGTCGACGGGAGTCGGGCCGGCCGGGAGGAGTCGGTTCTCCACACGGATGTCGGCACCGGAGTCGGAGGAATCGTAGATCGGTCGGTTCCAGCGCCACACGGTGCCGTTGTGGAGGTTGAGTTCGTAGAGCTTCGGAGCGTCGGCGGAACTGAATTCGACGAAGTCCTTGATCTCGGGCAGCAGCGGCGGGAAGTAGCGGACGTTCTCCTCAAACAGGTCGAAGACGCTGGTGATCCACCGTTCTCCGAACCACACCCGGGGCCGAACCCCCTGGTTGACGAGTTCGGGAGTGCGGGTGTCGATGGCCTGGGTGAACACGGGGATCCGTGATTCGTGCCAGAGTTTGCGGCCGACGAACAGCGGCGAGTTCGCACTCATCGCGACCTGTGCCGCCGCAATCGCCTGGGAGGCATTCCAGGCTTCGGCGAACTTATTGGGTGCGACCTGCAGATGCAGCTGCATGGACGTGCATGAGGCTTCCGGTGCGATGTCGGCGAATTCGTGTTTGTACTTCTCCTCACCGTCGAGTTCGATGCGGACGTACTCACCGCGGGCGTCGACGATCGAGTTGCTCAGCGCCTCGTAGCGGTTCTCCTCGGTGATCCACGTTTCCTCGGTGAGGAATTGGGTGCTCAGGGTCGGCAGCGTGCCGATCGACGTGACCGTCAGTCCCTCCGCCTCGGCGGCCTTCTGTGCTTTGTCCAGCCGATGCGCCACTCCTGCTTCCAGGGTCTTCAGTCCGCGCCCGGCCACCTGCAGCACAGGGTGGTTGAGTTCGAGGTTGAACCCGCCGATCTCGGACTGGAACTCATCGTCGAGACGCTCCAGGACTTTCGTGTTGTTGAGACTCGGCTGATTGTCGGAGTCGATGAGGTTGAGTTCGAGCTCCAGACCGATCGTGCCCGCAGATTTGAACTCCGCATGGCGCAGGTATGTGTCGAAGAGCTCGAGGTTCTCCGCGAGCTTCTCTCGGTACAGTGTGCGTTCTTCCGGCGTATACCGCTTGGAACTGACTTCCTCACCCATAGGTCAAGCAAACCACAGTCACTCGCGTTTGCGCATGCCGAATTCGTCGCATGATGCGGACGTCGCAACCGGCCTTGCGGGCCCCATCGTAGAATCTGGTCATGACCACCTCTCAGACCTCAGATCTCCAGTCCGCTGACCTCGTGGCGAAGGCCAATGACCGCCTCCCCCTCATCCTCGAAGACATCGAACGCGTCATCACGAAGGAGACTCCTTCCCACGACAAAGAGGCCGTGGCCGCCGGTGCTGCCGACTTCGTCGAACTGCTGCGCGAACGGCTCGGGGCCACCGCTGAGGTCATCACCGTCGATGACACCGCTCATGTGCGCCTGCGCTTCGGTTCGGGCCCGGCCCGCGTGGTCCTCCTCAACCACCAGGACACGGTCTGGCCGCACGGAACCTTAGACCGCATTCCCTTCTCCACCGACGACGGCATCTTGCGCGGTCCGGGCAGCTTCGACATGCTCACCGGGGCGATCATGAGCATCCACGCGAGCGCGATCCTGCGCGAGCACCTCGGCGAGGGTGGACTTGATGGTCTGTCGATCCTGGTCAGCGGTGATGAGGAGATCGGGTCGATCTCATCATCCGATCTCATCCGCGCCGAGGCGGCCGAGGCGAAGGCCGTGTATGTGATGGAGGCGAGCGCCGGGGGTGCACTCAAACTCGAGCGCAAGGGCACGAGCAACTACGTCCTCGTGTTCACGGGCAAGGCCTCCCATGCGGGACTCGAACCGGAGAAGGGGATCAACGCGGGCATGGCGCTGGCCCTGCATCTGCCCCTCGTCGCGGATCTCGCCGACACCGAGGCGGGTACCTCTGTGGTGCCGACCGTGATCAGTGCGGGCACCACGTCGAACACGGTCCCGGCCGAAGCACGCGTCGACATCGATGTGCGCGCCCGCACCGCCGCCGAACTCGACCGCGTCGATGCCGCTATTCGTGAACTCGCCACTCGTCCACAGCTGGAGGGGTCGTCGATCGAGGTCCTCGGCGGCATCAATCGTCCGCCCTTCGAACGTGAGCAGTCGGCGGTGCTCTTCGAGCGTGCGACTGCCCTGGCCGCTGAACTCGGTCTGCCCGCACCGGAAGGTGTCTCCGTAGGCGGCGCTTCGGACGGGAACTTCACCGCCGGCGACGGCATTGCGACCCTTGATGGCCTGGGCGCTGTGGGCGATGGTGCGCATGCCGAGCACGAGCACGCGGTCATCGACGAGATCGCCCCACGCACCGCCCTGCTCGCGGCCCTCATCGCCGATCAGCTCCAGGGCTGAGCGAGCCTCAGCGCGCTGCGCTGACTCGGTCGTTCACCTGACCGGGTAGCCCGCGACTCGCATGTCCTCCGGGTTCTTCGTGGTGAAGAGCCAGTCACGGAAATGCGGGTCCGGGACGATCTCATCATGAGCAATGAGATGATCGGTCCCGACGAGGTAGTAGTGGTAGTCGAGCCTGTCGAGGATGCGCATCAGCTGCTCGGGCTGAGCTCGGTCGTCGAGGATCTCGCACAGAATGTCCGGTCGCAACGTGGCCAGCAGTTCCCGCCCGTTGTCGAGGACGTCGTTCTCCGCGCCCTCCACGTCGATCTTCACCGTCACCAGGGGGTGGCCCTCCGGCAGGTCCGGGAGGAGTTCGTCGAGAGAGGTGAAGCGCACCTCGGCGCCGGAGTCGAAGTCCATCCCCGTCCCGTAGAACGAGGGCAGCGCCGATCCCCCGTCGCCGGTGGGCACCTGCATCGTGGTGCCGGGCTTGCCGACTCCCGTCGGATGGACAGTCACCCGATCGCCGAGGTGGTTGCGGGCCACGTTCTTCTCCAGCCCGGTGACGACGGCGGGGATGATCTCGAAGGAGTGGGCGACCGCGGCCGGATTCGCAGCCAGCACTGCCATCGTGAATACCCCGGTGTAGGCGCCGATGTCGAGGAAGACGTCAGCGTCGCGGGACAGTTCGACCATAAGGTCGAGTGCGAAGGCGTCCTCCGACTCTGTCCGGCGGCCCTTGCCCCAGTAGAATTCCTTGGCGATCTCGCAGCGGAAGGGATCGACGAGGTAGAAGCCAGCGCCTCCGGCACGCCCGCGCACCTCGGTGAGTCCGATCGGTGCGGGCAGTCTGCCGACCTTGATGCCGTTGATGTGGGGCGCCACCGTCCGCATCAGCGGGTGGAGATACGGCTGTGCGAGAGCAGCCTTGACGGGCAGTTTGAGTCCGAACCACTTCTGCTTCCGGCCCTTGAAAGTCCGCAGGTAGTCGTTCACGTAGCTCTCCCTCACGTTGAGCGCGATCTTTGACTCACAGTACCAATGTCGAGAACCCCTGTTCTAGGAGTGTCACACCTGTGAGACGGTCAGTACGGGCCGTCAATGATCACAAGGAGTCCTGCCGAAGCATTCTGAGGGCGATCGATGTCGGCTTCGCGCCTCGGACGTTCGCCCATGTCCCAGACTCCAACACCCGCCGAGGTGGTCCGGCGAGTGGTTGTAGGCTGGGTCACAGGATCATCAGCCCGAACACAAAGAAGGTGCATGGCGCATGAAGCTCAAGTCGATCACTCTCCACCAGGTGTCCATTCCCCTCGTCACCCCCTTCGAGACCTCGTTCATGCGGGAAACGGAGAAGGACTGCTACCTCGTCGAGGCCACCTTCGACACCCCTAAGGGTGAGATCACGGGCTGGGGCGAGTCGGTGGCGATGATCTCCCCGCTCTACTCGTCTGAGTACGTAGCCTCGGGCATCGATGTCACGAAACGCTGGCTGGCACCGATCCTCTTCGACGTCGACGATCTCACCGCGGAAACCGTGTCCTGGCATCTGCGCCACGTGATCGGTCATCCGATGGCGAAGTCCGCGCTGGAGATGGCGGTCATCGAGGCTCAGCTCAAGCTCAACGACCAGTCTTTCAAGAGCTACCTCGGCGGCGTCGTCGACTCCGTCCCCTCAGGTGTCTCCGTAGGCATTCAGGACTCTGTCGAAGAGACCGTCAAGGTCATCGGCGGCTACCTGGAAGAGGGCTACGCCCGCATCAAGCTCAAGATCAAACCGGGCAAGGACATCGCACCGATCGCTGCGGTGCGCAAGGCCTTCGGCGATGACTTCGGATTCCAGGTCGACGCGAATGCCGCCTATACGCTCGTCGATGCCTCCCACCTGCGCAGGCTCGACGAGTACGGACTTCTCCTCATCGAACAGCCCTTGGGTGAGGCCGATATTCGTCAGCACGGTGAACTCGCGAAGCTGATGGAGACACCGATGTGCTTGGACGAGTCGATCGACTCCGCCGAGGCCGCCGCCGACGCGATCTCCATGGGAGCCGCGGCCGTCATCAACATCAAACCAGGACGAGTCGGCGGCTTCATCGAGGCGAAGAAGATCCATGACCTCTGCTCCGCTCACGGTGTGGCAGTCTGGCACGGCGGAATGGTCGAGACCGGTCTGGGACGTGCCGCCAATGCCGCTCTCGCATCGTTGCCCGGATTCACCTTGCCCGGAGACATCTCGGGATCGAACCGCTTCTTCCACGAGGACATCACCGAAGAGATCGTCATGTACGACGGCAAGGTCGACGTGCCTACAGGAGTCGGCTTCGGCGTCTCAATCGATCCCGCGAAGCTTGAGAAGTTCCGCACCGACTCAGTGGAGATCCTGCCGCAGAGCTGAGCCGCCGAGTCTCGACGCCAGACCTAACAGTCGGTAAGTTCTCGTCGAAAGCATCAACTTTTTCGACCAAGACTTACCGACCGTTTCGCGCTACGGCGACCGACGGCCAGGGAACGACCTCAGGTGTGGGTGTGTGTCTCCTGGGCTGCGTCCTTCGCCCGGTCGAACTGGAATGTCGAGTGTTCGATCGCGACCTTGAAGTGTTCAGCCAGGCATTCCTGCAGCGCGACGAGGATGCGCGGCGCGTGGCCGTCGTAGAAGCACTCGTCGGCGAGGACCACGTGTGCGGTGAGCACAGGCAGGTTGGAGTCGATGCGCGTGACGTGAAGATCGTGAACCTCCTGGACGTGCTCGACTCCTTCGATGTGCATTTTGACCTTGTCGAGGTCGAGTTCCCTGGGAGCGACTTCGAGGAGGATCGAGCCGGTCTCCTTGAGGATAGTGAAGGCCCTGGGGACGATCAGCACGGCAATGACCAGGGCTGCCACCGCGTCGGCGCGGGTCCAGTCGAAGAGCCAGATGGAGACGGCAGCGAGGATGACGGCGACGGATCCCAACGCATCGGCGATGACCTCGAGGAATGCGGCCCGGAGATTGAGTGACTGCTCCTTGGATGAGCTGAGGATGATGATCGACACAATATTGCCGACCAAACCGACGACACCGAAGAACAGCAGCTCCGGTCCGGGGACCTCTGGCGGGACGAAGAAACGGCGGATGCCCTCAATCAGGCTGTAGACACCGAGCCCCAGCAGCAGAGTCGCCTGCGCTCCGGCGGCGAGCACCTCGGCCCGACGAAACCCCCAGGTCTTCTGACCTTTGGGCGGCTTCCGGACCAGAGTGGCGGCGAAGAGCGCGATTCCGATGCCGATGAGGTCGACGGAGTTATGTCCGGTGTCGATCAGCAGCGCAAGGCTGCCTGTCATGATCGAGCCGATCACCTGGAAGACGAAAATGACCAGGACGATGCCGAAGACGACTGCCAAGCGTCGACGCGATCCTGAGCTGTGCGTGTGGTCGTGGGCCATGGGAACCTCCTACGCCATCACATTAACATATGCGCATGTCTTTATGAATCAATATGACGCCGAGGCTGGCCCCGGGCAGTGGCACCGAACGCAGAATGCGTACGTGCCCAGCAACGATTGCTGGACGCGTACGCATTCTGCGCGCGTCAATCACACGTGGAACTACTTCTTACCGGGTCCGCCGTCCTGAGGACCGCCGTCGTCCTTCGGCCCATTCGAACCTGAGCCGCCCGAGCCGCCCAAGTCGCCGTCACGGCCATCGCGTCGGCGCAGCGCGTCGGCGATGTATGCCTGCACGTCGATTCCGGTGGCCTTCTTCACGTCATCACCGATGTGCGTGAGGTCGAGTTCACCATTTTCGTCGAGGTAGTCCTTCGGGTCGAAGTTCCCGCTCGACCACGCGCTGGGATCTCCCAAACCAGTGGGCTTCGATCCTCCTCGACCCGAGCGATCGCCGCGGCCTGACTGGCCGCTGTGACCCTCGGAGATCTCACCTTCGACGACCTGATCCTGGCCGTCGGCTCCATCGTCCGCGGGTCCAGTCCCGGCGAAGTCACCGCTGTCATCGAACGTGGTCGAGTCATCGCGGACCCAACCGTTCGCGGACTTCGAGCCGCCCTGGTTCTGGGCCTTGTCGACGAGGTTTCCGAGGTCGATGCCGGTCGTCCCGCGCACGACCTCGAGGACCTGAGCGAGGTTGTTCGACACGGAGTTCGCCAGCTTGGACTCTCCGTCGGTAGAGACGATCGAGAGATCCTTGATGTTCGCGTATGGGGCGACAAGCTCACCGGCGATGGTCGGCAGAACCTCGAGGACCTTCGACAGCACGGCCGCATCGTTGAACTTCTTATAGGCCTCAGCCTGAGCCTGGAGCGCTCCGGCTTCTGCCTCACCGCGAGCCTTGATCGCATCGGCCTGGGCCTCACCCTCGAGGCGAATGGCCTCGGCGTCCTTCGACCGGCGGTGCAGTTCGGCGGCAGCCTCGGCGCGACCTTGAGCTTCGACATCATAGGCACGCGCATCGGCTTCGGCCTGCTGACGGTAGCGTTCAGCGTCGGCAGGACGCCTGACCTCGGCATCGAGTTGTTCGGCACGCAGCTCTGCAGCTTCCTTGGCAACCACGCGATCGCGCTCGAGCAGCTTCTGCTTCTCGGCCGCGGCAGACAGCGGACCGGCGTTATCGGCTGCTGCCTGACGCTGATCAGCCTCTTCCTTCAGCGCCGCACGACGCAGCGCAAGCTGCTGCTGCTGTTCGGCGATGGCCTGATCGGTCAGGGCCTGCTGCTTCTGGGTTGACTCGTTCTGCAGCGCTTCTTCAACGGCCGATGCGCGACCGGCGTTCGCCTCGGCGATGGCGGCATTCTTCGCGACCTCGGCCGCCTGTGGGCGACCCCAATCCTTCAGGTAGCTGCCCTCGTCTTCGACCGCGGAGATCTGGAACGTGTCGATGACCAGGCCCTGGTTGTTCATCGAGTGCGCGGACTCCTCCTGCACCTGGGAGGCGAAGGAGGCCCGATCCTGAATGATCTGCTCGACGGTCAGCGTGCCGACGACGGCGCGCAGGGTGCCGGAGAGGATCTCCGTGCTGTAGGGCTCGATCTGATCCTGCTGATCGAGGAAGCGCTGCGCTGCCTTGCGCACATCTTCCTCGGTGCCGCCGACCTTGACCTGCGCAACACCGTGCAGGCGCAAGGCGATGCCGTTCATTGAGATGCCGTCGATGGCGACTGCGATCTGGCGTGAGGACAGCGACAGGAAGAATGCCTTCTGCACGACCGGGTACACGACCGCGCGACCGCCGATGATGATGCGGCCGGTGCCACCCGAACTGCTGGCGTTCCGTCCGGTGATGATGAGGGCCTCAGACGGGGAGGCGATCTTGATCGAGCGCATGATCACGAAGAACACGATCAGGGCGATGATGACGATAGCGCCGATGACGACGGCGCCCAGGATGAAATCCACTTGGGCCTTTCCGAGATTCTGGAGTGGAAGGGACAAGGCGCAGTGGGACCACAGCGCCTGTGGTGTTCATCCTATGCGAGTCTGCTTTTCCTGGACAGACCTACCAGAGCCCGAGATGGCGCCGGGTCAGTCCAGCGCCGAGGTGGGCCCGAGGTTCACTTGCCCCATTCACCGGGAGGACCGAGGAAGAGCAGCCCGCTGAAGATGGCGATGACCACGATGACCCCCACGCCGATGGCCAGCAGAGGCGAGCGGATTGCCCAGGAGGTGAGTTTCTCGAACCAGTTCCGCGGTGTGCGTCCGTTTGCGCCCAGTCCCCAGTCGCCTTCGAGTGCACCCGTCTTTTCTACCGATCGCTCGAAGGGAATCGTGGCGTAGGGAATGATGGCCGAGCCCAGGCCCGTGGCGATGCGCTTCTTGCTCCACATCTGCGAGGTTCCCACGCCGATGACGGCGATGACGAAGCAGATGAAGACGAACCCGTGGATTCCGCCGCCGATGCGCACACCGATCTCGGTGACATGGGTGTATTTGAGGATCATGCCGATGATGAGCAGAGTCCAGGTGATGGTCTCTGCGATGGCAAAGGTCTTGAAGAAGAGTTTGGGAGTCACAGCAGTCCATTCTGCCTGACCAAGATGGGCAGGTGCTGAAGAACTCCGCCGACTGAGCGGGAGCGTCTCACCACAGAAGGTGAATGGGCACGCGGGCCGGTGAACTTTTTCAGTCACCGGCCCGCGTGGTCTGCGGAGGAGGCTCAGGCCTTACGGCGGCGAGCTCCCATGGTCATGATCACACCGAGCAGGATGAGTGCTCCGGCCGAGATCACGAGAGGCAGCGCCTCGTTACCGGTACGCGGAAGGTCTCCCCCACCGTCGCCGGCACCGGGGCCGTCACCTTCGGCGACGACGTCGAACGAACCGGTCAGCGGATCTCCGCCCTCACAGTCGACGGTGACATCGTAGGCGCCGATGTAGTCATCTGCGGCCGACTTTTCGAGACCGCGCACTCCGAACTTCGCCACAGAATCGGCATCTGCCGTCGCGGTCTGCTCGAACTTCTCGATCTTTCCGTTCTGCGGATCGACGGTCATCGTTGCGGTCGTGTCGGCGGTGCAGCCGGCAGCCGCGACCTGAACGCCGGTCTTCCCGACGAAGTCATCCACTTCGATCGTCGTCGGATCGATGTTCAGGCTGCGCTCGCTCGGGTCATCGGTCGGGTCGTCCGTCGGATCGTCCGTCGGGTCATCGGTCGGAGGATCCGTGGGATCAGTGGGCGGATCCGTGGGATCGGTCGGTGGATCCGTCGGGTCCGTCGGAGGATCGGTCGGCTCGTCCACCAGATCATAGGCCAGCGTGTGGACTGCGAAGCCGATGGCGGGAGCGAAGATGTCGACGGACTCCTTGCTCACGTTCTCGATCGTGTCTGTGGGCTGGTGGTAGTTCGTGTCGTGCTTGTCGCCGACCGTACCGCCGAACCACTCTGCTTCCTGTTCGGTCTTCGTGCCATCGGCGCCGGAGAACAGTCCGCTGGCGGGAATGCCGTTGTCGATGAACGCCTGGTAGTCAGAACGTCCTGAGAAGTCCGTTCCGACATTGGGCTGATCGATATCGGCGAAGTAGTCGGTGAAGATCCCTTCGAGCTCCGCGGACCCTTCGGGCACGTTGACCCCGTCGGGGATCGGCACATCGGAACCGTCGGAGTCGAGGGTGCCGACGATGTAGTTGTCGGATCCGATCATGTCGAAGTTCATGTACGACTTGACCTTCGACAACTCTGCCTCGCCGAGGTTCTCCACGTAGTGGGTCGATCCGACGAGTCCGACCTCTTCGGCTGCCCACCAGCCGAAGCGGATGGCGTTGTCGGCTTCGGTCGGCTGCTCGGCCAATGCCTCGGCGCTGGCCAGCAGTGCGGCCGATCCCGAACCGTTGTCGTTGGCTCCTGGACCTTCGGCGACACCGTCAAGGTGAGCGCCGAACATCTGGACGTTGTCGTGGTCGCCGGCCTTGGTCTCGGCGATGACGTTCCAGGTCGTCGAGGTGGTGTATTCGGTCTCGAGCGTGAAGTCCGCCAACAGTGGCTCGCCCTCGGCCGCAGCCTCGATCTTCGTCAGCAGATCATTGCCGACGTTGTAGCTGACACCGACGGTGGGTGCGCCGTTCTCAATACGCTCGCCGAGAGTGGCGTTGAGTGGCTCATCGGGTGCGGAGGTGTCGTTGTTGTAGAGGATGACCGCTGCGGCTCCGGCGTCCGTGGCTGCCTGGGTCTTCTCTCCGAAGGAGCAGGTGCCGCGTGCGACGAGGACGAGTGCGCCCTCTGCGCTGTCGTCGAAGTCGCTGGCAGCACAGCCGAGCTGTCCGCCGGCCAGGTCGCTGTAGTCATCATCGACCGGCAGCGCCACAGGCAGATCGGTCAGTGGTTCCTCGGTGCCTTCGGTGTAGCTGGCCTCGGTGACCTCGAGATCTTCGCCGTCCACATTGACAGCGACCTCGCCGAATGTCTGGTTGTCGACCTCGAAGGCCTGACGTTCGACGTCGAAGGCGCCGGTGGCCTCGAGCGTCTGCTCGACGTACTCAACGGACTCCTCATAGCCGGGCGTTCCCAACGCGCGGAATCCCTCGTCGGCGTGGGAGGTCGAGATATCGGAGATCTTCTGCAGATGATCCATCACGGCGTCGCCTGTGACGCCCATATCGGTGTGCTCGGTCGGTCCCGCGTTCCCGGCGGCCAGGGCCGGACTGAATCCGCCGAGAGCCAGACCGGTGGCAGCGGTGACCGCCAACCAGGTTTTAGTACGCAACTTCATGGAGTTCCTTTCGCTCCTCAGGTGCCAGACGAACCATGATTGCTCTTCGCGCACGACTGCGAGCGGGCATCTCTGACCGCGTCCGGTCATCGACCGGACGTCACCCACGGGGTAATCGCAGCACACAAATAGCTGAGCGCGAACCGGAGGCACCGACGCTGTCAGAAATTCGCAACAGCAGCGGTGCCGACCTGTCGAGCTCAAGGGGAAGCTTGATTCTCACGTTTCGCGATGACTTCGTCATTGGTAACGAAATACATACATCTATAACGAAACGGTGACACAACTCACATTGAGCTTTAATCTAGTCTACCCCCTGGCCGATTGAGGTAACGAATTGATAACAACCAATACTTAGTCGATTGCGCAAGTGTTGAATTCAGATGCCTACTCCCAGTAGAATCAGACCAGTGATGAACAACGAATCCACAGCCCCCGAAGCGCGTCCTGAGCCCGATCGCAGGACCATCAGACGCTGGCAGAGATACCTGGCAAATGAGCGTCTCGAAGAGCGCGTCTACCGCAATCTGGCCGACCGCCGCTCAGGCGAAGATCGGGAGATTCTCCTGGCCCTGGCCACCGCCGAGTCCCGACATCAGGAACACTGGATCGGCCTCCTCGGCGAGCATGCGCAGAAGAAGCGGACCCCCGATCTCATCACTCTGAGCCTCGCGTTCCTGGGACGACTCTTCGGCTCGGTCTTCGTTCTCGCGCTGGCACAGCAGTCGGAGACGAGCTCACCGTATGACGATGAGGAGGCCGCGTCGGCAGAGATGGCAGCCGATGAGCGGATCCACGCCGAGGTTGTCCGTGCTCTCGCGGCCCGTTCCCGAGCCCGCCTGTCAGGAAACTTCCGTGCAGCGGTCTTCGGTGCCAACGATGGACTCGTATCCAACCTCGCACTCGTCCTCGGCGTGGGCGCCGCTGGGGTGGGCAACCACGTCATTCTCCTCACCGGCGTCTCCGGCCTGCTCGCCGGAGCCCTGTCCATGGCGGCCGGGGAGTACATCTCCGTGCGGTCCCAGCGCGAGCTGCTCGATGCCTCGACGCCGGATCCTGAATCGCGCCATGCACTGGCCGATCTCAACATCGACGCCAACGAGCTCGCTCTCGTCTTCCGCGCCAGGGGCATGGACTCCCCTGAAGCCGATGCTCGGGCACATCGGACGATCGCAGCAGCCAAGAACAAGAACGTGGCTCCTCAGCTGCCCAGCCTCGACTCCGGCGTCGACCGCGACGAGCTGGGCACCGGCTTGGGGGCATCGCTGTCGAGCTTCGCCTTCTTCTCCTCGGGCGCCCTCATCCCGATCCTGCCCTATATCTTCGGCATGTCCGGTCTGCCCGCCGTGTTCCTCTCTGCCGGCCTCGTCGGCATCGCACTCCTCTTCACCGGCGGCACCGTCGGCCTGCTCTCCGGAACCGCTCCGGGACCCCGCGCCCTGAGACAGCTGGCAGTGGGATTCGGTGCAGCAGCCGTGACATACGCTCTCGGCCTCCTGTTCGGCGTCAGCGCAGGCTGACCACGGCTTCTGCTGCGCACAGGCTGAGCGCGGCATCAGGTTTTCCGAGAACCTAGACTGTCCGTATGACCGATGCACTTGTCCTGATCGACCCAGCCGCGTCCACCGTCGAGGTGGCCGATCTCGGTGCCCCGCAGCTCCCCGTCACGGACCTGTCGGCCCATCGCGGCGACGGCATCTTCGAGACCGTTCTCGTGCGCATCCGCGACAGCGTGACCGTGGTGTCTCGTGATCGCCATTTCACACGATTCTGCGCATCCGCCTCAGCGCTGGGCCTGCCCGATCCGGAACCGGAGCTGTGGAGCCGCGGGCTCGACACCGTGATCGCCGAGGTGCGCGCGGCCGATCCGAGCCTCACCGAGTTCGGGGTCCGCTACGCGCTGTCACGCGGAACCCAGAACTCAGACGGAACCCAGAGCCCACGAGGGTGGGCCTTCAACGTTCCCGTCGACGAGAAGATCACGCGAGCACGCGCACACGGCATCTCCGCTGTCAGCCTCGATCGCGGCTACGACGCCTACCTGGGAAGCAAGGCACCGTGGCTGCTCATCGGGGCGAAGACCTTGTCCTATGCGGTCAACCAGGCCGCTGGAAGATATGCGGCGGAGCAGGGCGCAGACGAGGCCCTGTTCGTCTCCCATGATGGAGTCGTCCTCGAAGGACCTACGTCCAACCTCATCATTCGCCGAGGCGACCGCCTCCTCACGCCGAATCCGGAAGCAGGTCTGCTCTCGGGCACGACCCAGCGCCTGATCTTCGACCATGCGGGAGAGCTCGGGCTCAATGCCGAATATGCGGACTTCGGCCTGAGCGAGGTGGTCGAGGCCGATGGCGCTTGGTATGTGTCGTCGATGCGCACGGCCGTGTCACTCAATCAGCTGGACGGGAACCCCATCCCGCGAGACGAGGAGCTGACAGCGGAGCTTCAGAGGCTGATCATGGCTGGCTGACGCCGTCGGCCGAATCCGCTGCCGAAGACCTCGGTGTATACCGGTTCGCTGCGGACCGAGGAGACGGCACGATCACCGTCAGGACCAGCGCGAGGATGCAGGCTCCGCAGCCGGCGAACCACAGGATCCAGAAGATGTCGGCGAGCAGCGGGAAGAGGCCCAGAACGAAACTCAGCGCGCCGAAGGCGAACAGCCCGGTGATGACCGCGACTTTCCATCTGCTGAGCATTCCAGCTCCTCTCGTGCGCTGAAGCTTCAATCTATCGCTCGCATTCGCGCGCCACATCCCTCGAAAGTATGAAGTTCTGCCTCCTGCGTATGAATGGCTCTCCTGCGCTAGTGTGGTCACGTACGGATTCGCACCCCAGCGACATCTGCGCGGCGCATCATCGCCGCAGGCACAACGTCTAACGAAAGGACACGAGCATGGGAAAGCTCGCATGGCAGGTCATCGGCGTCGGAGCGCCCATCGTGGCAGCATTCGCGGCTCGCAAGGCGTTGACCTTCGCTTGGGAGAAGTCGACCAAGCGTCCCGCACCGAACAACCCAGTCGATGACGAGATCTCGATGTCCGAGGCGCTGGCCTGGACCATCGTCTCCGGCGTCGGCGTCGCAGTGGCGCAGCTCGTCGTGCAGCGCGTCGCCGCCAGCACCGTGCGCAACAGCTTCGGCGACGACGCTCTGCCCAAGAAGTTCCGCAAGCAGATCGAAGAGGGCGTCGACTGATCGCTCGGTCCCGCTGACGCGTCAGCCGTAGAGTTCGTCGATCACCCCGGCCAGATCCGCCACTGCGATCTGGCCGGGCGCCGACGACTCCCCCAGCTGTGCAAACGTTGCGCAGCTTCCGAAATCAGCGCCCATGATCCGACTGGCTCGGCCCAGCTGCCCCATCGAGATCCCGAGCACCGGTATCCCCAGAGTCTCTTCTGCTCGCGCCGTGGCCCCCAGCAGCTCTGCGACATCGGCACCGCTCGTGGGCATCATCGCAATCTTCGCCACATCCGCCCCGGCATCAGCCATCGCGGTGAACGTGGCGCCCATCGCTTCCGCCGAATCCGTTCCGGCGAAATTGTGGTGCGAGGCAACCACTGAGATCCCTCGATCTTGCGCCGCCTCGATCAGCTCTGTCGCACCACTGCGTTCGATCTCGACATCAAGTGCCCACGTGACTCCCGCACTCCGCTTCGCCGGCTCCGGCAGTCCGGCCTCTTCGGCAAGACCGGAGATGACTGTCCTCAGAACCTCCGTGTAGACGTCTTCGCCCACCTCGGCCTGCCCTCCTTCGAACCCTGTCCGCAGCGTCATGAGGACCGGAAGTCCTGCCGCGGTCACATACGGTGCCAGGTTCAGGACAGCCTCGGCGAGGTCCCGGGGTTCCATCTCGGCAGAATCCGCGGTTGCAGCCGCGTTGGAATCTGTATTCCGCACGCTCGTGACAGCGGCGATCACGGGATCGATGCGCCATTCGATGACGTCGACGGCGCCGGTATCGGCGATGGCCCCGCACTGCCGGGCGATCTCTTCGGCGGCAGTTGCCTGAACGGGAACGATGATGGCCGGTCGCCGTGGGTTCGCAGCCGCCGGCGTCGCTGCTGGCGTGGACGAGTCGACAGCCGCACGGTGATCTGCGGCATCATTGAGAAACGGCAATTGCTTCATGGCCCAAGCCTAGGTGCCCGGGCCTCACACCAGTGAAGAGGTACACCACGTGGAGACCAGGGACCAGCTCACCATCACCGCTCGTGACGGTTTCCCACTCGAGATCCAGGTCAGCGGGCCACGAGAGGCACCGGCTCTGCTGCTCCTCCAAGGGCAGTCGAACTCTCATCGTTGGTGGGACGAGCTGCGCGCGGACTTCGAACCGCAGTTTCGCACCGTCACCTTCGACTACCGCGGCACCGGGGGCAGCCGTGGCGAACTGACCGATCTCTCGACTGCGAGCTTCGCCGCTGATGCCGCCGAGGTTCTCGATCATCTCGGAATTGCCCGCGCTGCCGTCTACGGAACATCGATGGGCGGGCGCATCGCTCAGATGCTGGCACTGGATTTCCCCGAGCACGTCGGCGCACTTGTCCTGGGATGCACGACCCCCGGGGGCCCGAATTCGGTCAAACGCCCCCGTGAGGTGGGCCAGTCCCTGGCGCGGCTGCGCGGTCGCGAACATACCCAGTACCTGTTCTCGCTGTTCTATACCCCGAACTGGACCGTGGCTCCCAGGTACAGCAAACTGCTCGGCGACGACACGATGACCGCCCATGAATCCGCTGCCCATCTGCGCATCAGCGCCCAACACAATGCCTGGGAACGTCTGCCGGAGATCACTGCGCCGACGCTCATCGTCCACGGCGACGACGATCTCATGAATCCCGTCGACAACGCCCACCTGCTGCATGAGCGCATAGCGAACTCCCGGATCCTCATCTGCCCTGGTGGTCGGCATGGCTTCTTCGAAGAGTTCGCCGAGGTGGTCAGCCCCGAGGTCCTCGGATTCCTGAGTACCACTTCCTGAATGCCGGCTCCTGATCCTGCCCTGGGCACTGCATCTGTGTGAGGGAATTTTCAGTGGATAGACAGCCTCGTTCCGCATCAACAAACCACATTATGTAACAAATCGGATAAGCACATATCTATATGCGTCAAGAGCGGTTTGTAACAATCAAGTAACGCATAGATCTATATCGTCCCAGGTCAAGTGGGTCGTCAAGTTCGCAACACCGCGTTCTATCGACAAAACTACTGACGAGAATTCTGAAAAAAACTACAATAGGGAATGAGATATCCGTGTGCGGTGAGGCGAGTGAGCGATCGACCCAGTTCGGATCGACCACCACCGCATCGCAAAGCGGGGGTGAAGCCTCGCGTTCTTGCGGAGAGTCAAGAATGTAAGGAGGAGTCACGTGAGCGTTGTCAAAGCGACAAACGGGCTCATCGTAAATAAGAGTGTAGAACCGGTCTGAAACCACCGGACTCAAGTAGGCACCTCGCGATGTAATGAGTCAGGTTACGAAACCCGAGTGCCGATCCTCGAAGGTGCTCGAGCCGACCATTGATCGATTCGGTGGGCCCATTCGACGTTCCGGGCCTGGTGAAGAACGCCAATACATCCGCTGCGCGGCGTTTCAGTGTTCTTCCCAACCGCCTCAACTCAATCAAACCAGCAGGCAGTCCTGCCGACAAGACATCGATGACAGCCTGCAAGAGCTTCTTGCCTTCGCTACGGTCCTCAGCCCGGTAAGCAGCCACGATGTCTTGATAGATGGCCCAGGTGACTTCGACCTCGGTGAGGTTCGCATCAGCAAAGAGACTGACAATCCGTTCTTGCTGCCGCCTTGTGAGCAGGTCCGTGCCCGTGTGCAGCGTCCTCCTTGCCCGATACAACGGGTCCTTCGCTCGTCCACGATGTCCAGTTGTCTCCTGCTGGACGCGGCGGCGAACGTCATCGAGGGCATCACCAGCAAGCTTGACGACGTGGAACGGGTCCATGACTTCCACCGCATCAGGCAGTTCCTC
>NZ_FXZB01000023.1 GCF_900169065.1 Brevibacterium aurantiacum
GCATTCAGCGATTGACTACCGCCCGCCGTTCGAGGTCCATTCGGAATGGATCAACCAGTCCGCGATTGAACCCGCGGCTGCTTAGGAAACCAAGAAAAGGAGCCTCTACGAAACCCGGTGCTTGACAGGCCTACGAGATCAGTCAGTGGATCTATGGGCGGCGTGTGGCCAGGAACGGGCATGTCAGCTGGGCGCGCAACTATTACTCGGTGCCGTTTGAGCACATCGGATCCAAAGTCGATCTGCGCATCACCGACCGCAGCCTCGAAGTCTACCGCGGGGACCAGCGAGTCACGACTCACCTGCTGCTGCCAGAGACTGCGGTCAATGAGTATCGCACGAATGATGCTGACCTTCCTGCTGGGGACAGATACCATCCGTGGGACGCGGCCCGGATACGCCAATGGGCCGAGAGGATCGGGGCGTCGACGCTGGTCGTCATCAATCGCATCTTCGAGTCCGTAGCCATCGACGAGCAAGGACTCAACCCGGCGTTGGCGGTGTTGAGACTCTCCCGCCGCTACTCAGCGGAGCGGGTCGAAGCCGCTTGCCGGATTACGCTGGCGGGGCCGGTGCGGTCGCCACGGTATGCGCATGTGCAACCGATCCTTGCCACCGGTCAGGACCAGGCCAGACCAGCCCGGACCGAGCCTGTCGAGCACGGCGGCTACGTCCGCGGTGCGTCCTACTACGCAGGAGGCACTCGGTGACCTCGATCGATACAGAGACTAAACGCAAACTGCGCGAAATGGGCGCGGTGGCCCTGCTGGAGGCACTCGAGTCCCAAGACGAGGACCTGACCATGGGAATGAGCTTCGACGAACGGTTGCGACTGGTCGTCGATGAAGCCCATTCGGTATTCAATCACGCCAAAATCGAGGGACTCATCCGCAGGGCCGGCTTGCGCTACCCGGCAGCCGACCTGCGTCAACTCGACAAGGTCGATGAACGCGGCCTGGATCAGAATGTGATCGCCCAGCTGGGGACCTGCAGCTTCATCGATCGGGGACAGAACGTCGTCTTCCAAGGGTTCACCGGTTCCGGGAAATCGTACCTGGGGTGCGCCTTGGCCAAACGGGCCTGCCAGCACCGGATCCGTGCGCACTATATTCGCATGCCTGATCTTGAAGAAGCTTGGGCGCAGGCGTTGGACAAACCGATGGGCACGACGAAGTTCTTGAAGAAGTACGCCGCGTTCAGCGTTCTCGTGATAGACGAATGGTTGCTCGATCATCCTGATGAGTCGATGCGCAGCATGCTGTTGGAACTGCTCGAACGCCGCTACGACTGTGCGTCGACGGTGTTCTGCACCCAGTATGCGAAGAAGGACTGGCATCAACGACTCGGGTCCGGAGTCCACGCGGATGCGATCATGGACCGGATCGTGCACAACACGGTCTGGGTCGAGACCGGCAGTCACAATATGCGAGAACATGCTGCTTTGAACCAGTGACGATGAGCTGATGGGCGGCCAGTGGCCCCGACGTCCACGGCTGCTGGCCCCCACAGGCAATATCGGTGGCCCCCAACCGCACGATCGGGTGGCCCCCAAAGCTTCAAATACTCAGTCAAGAGGCTCTCCGCGCAAGAAGACCCAAGATAACGAACGTTTTAGGGCCACCGGCGAGCTGTCCTGAGCGATGTGAGTCGCAGCGGTAAATGGCACGTTTTTCGCCTGAGTTCCACAATTTTAGTGCCCCGGAAAACGGCCCGGCAGTAACGCGGCCGCGATCAGTCTCGCCGGCCCGGTGACCTCGGGATCGAACGTAATATCTTGGCCACCCACACGCCCGGTGAACTCGCGCAACGGCCGCAGGGACGTGATGATCTTCTTCAACGACACCCCAGTCTCGTCCTGCATGAACCTAGCTACCGCCAACGCCGTGAACACGACAGTCAGGTGAGCCTCGATAGCGTCCCTGGTGCGGTGGAAGATCGGCCTGGCTTTGAGGTCGGTCTTCGACATCCGAAACGACTGCTCCACATGCCACAGGTCGTGATAACTACTGATGACCTCGACTGCCGACATGACGTCGGCGGGAATGTTGCTGACGTATCCCTTATAGCCTGATAGCTTCATCGCCCGCTTGTACGAGGACTCGTCGAAGGCCTTCTCCTCGTCTGTGACTTTGACGAACCGGGCCTTCTTCGCCGGCTTCTGTCCCTCGATGATTTCCAGTGCTTTGTTCCTCTGCAGGTTCAGAGTCTGCTCATCGCGCATCGCTCGCTTGCGCCGGTACTGCCACACCACCCGCCACGCATCTGGGAAGGCTTCAGCCGACCAGACGGGCTCTCGCTTCTTCTTCACCCTCTCCGGATCGAGCCGCTTGGCCCCTTTCGGGGTGATGGTGTCGATGACCTGCCCGTCAGCAGCCCACTCGCCGTTCCACCTAAAGTGCGTCGCCAGATCGTGCGGTGCTTTCGTCTGCCTCGACCCGACGATGAATCGCAGCCCGGCCTTGTCGAGTTCGGTAAGGTTCTTTGCCGACAGCATGCCGGCATCGGCGGCGACGACCATATCGGTGACACCATGCCGGTCCTGGAACGCCTTGATGACAGGAATGATCGTGTGAGTCTCGGCTTTCGACCCCTCATAGCAGCCGATCTCGAGTGGGAACCCGGTCCGATCAACCAGCAGGCCGACAACGATTTGAGGATCGACACGGCGTTCCTTCGAATACCCAACCTGCCTCAGGTTATCTTCCTTCTCAGCCTCGAAATATAAAGTCGTGACGTCATAAAGGAGGAGGCTGATCCCTGTCGTTGCGACACTGTGGTCGAAACACTTGCCAGCGATCTGCGCCCGGTAATCGCGGTCGCGTGCTCGGGCTAAACAGTTGAGGAATGTGTTGTGATGAGGCGGATCAATGCCGAGCTCGGCAAGGACACGGATACTATCGGCCTTCGACGTCGGTTCCACCAGACGCGCCAGCACGAGGTCGAAGAACGCCTGATCATCGACGACCTCGCCGAAGCCCAGTCGCTTCCAGGACTCGGCGATCGCGTCGATGAGCATGGAAGAGCGTGAGCCCACAACAGTTCTGGCTCGCGGGGGCGTGGCATCTTCAGTGGGCAACCCCAGTTCGAGTTCGAGCTGTTGGGCTGCACCGTAGGAGGCGAGTTTGTCTTCACCAGCCGCCAGCAGCGCGGACAGTTCTGCTGGTGTATGAGCAGATCCGAGGTGTTCGAGAACGGAGACCTTCCCGCGGTGTTTACGCACGATCTGCACGGCCGTAGCTCCAGATCCGGTGGTGACTTTCCGCAGGCGAGGCGACATGAACCTATCGTAGACAGCCGGTTAGTGTCCCACAAACGGACCTTACGAGTCTGTGACCAGGACGAACGCAACACAACTCGCCAAAACGTCACTCAGTTGTGGAACTCAGGTTTTAGGGCCACCGGCGAGCTGTCCTGAGCGATGTGAGTCGCAGCGGTAAATGGCACGTTTTTCGCGGCACCTAGTGGCCGATGAGGGGGAGCCTGCCGAGCTGCCTCTACAGCCTCGGGTGACAACTCGTCGAGGTCGATCACGGTCTGCACCCGCTAGATCTGAGTGAGCAGTCAGTCCACGAGGAAGAAGTTGCCTGCGGCGACCCGGAGGATGGCCGCGATGGCGGTTGTGTGGGCGACGCCGCATGGCCCCTCGCTTTTTACGCAGATTTCCTCGAATCAATCCATCGACACTGTCATTGATAGCTGATAGCTGATAGATTAGAGTAATACACTCTAAGGATAGTCTCAATATATTCTATTCGTTACACTTAGGGAAGTTGCGTTGTGTTTACTCATATATTTTATTCTCATCTTCACGGCGCTTCAGTTCGTGTTTCGATGGATCGCCCGCAGCAACAGCATGATGGTGACTATTATTGCACTGTGAATATCCAATGCGCCAAAGCAGAGGTTGACACTTCAATGAATGCTTACGGCGTTGACCCCTTCCAGGCGATCGAAGCTGCTGTCACTATTGCTCGCGCTCAGATGAAGCACATGGATCCTGAACTTATTGTTAGCTAAGCAACCCCTTTAAGACTCCGCTAATTATTCGAGCGTCAACTTAGTTTGGAGAGATAATGAGTTTCATGCCAATTATTTCCACCGCAGCCAGCATCCTACTGATTTTCGGTGGCGCTGGGGGTTCGGCATCGCCTCAAGGTGCCTCTTCCAGCTCTAACGCTTCCAATTTAATCTGCTCAGAGGTTAGAACGGCTGCTGCGGCAGCGGGTGACGTCAAGCCGATGACAGCGAAAGAAACCTGCGAGAACGAATATAACTACAATATCGATAGCTGCAAAAAGCGCTTTCCGGGGAATACTAATACTGCAAAACAAGACCGAGCGCAATGTTATTCGAATGCAATGAGAGCTTATGCGGATTGCCTTAAGGGTGCGGATTAATGACTCTTCATAAATAGGGCCTGTGAGCTTCGGCGATAATTGGCGGCACCCTTCCATCGCACAGTGGCGGTGCAGGCACTATATGGTCCCGGCGTGTCCTGGTAAGTTTCGAGGATGAGCGATCAGCAGCACCAGAGTTGGCAAAGAGGCGACCATATTTAAGGGCGCACTGCCGAAGGCGCAGCTGTCTTCTCGGCTGGTCGAGAGCAACCTTGTACCGTCATCGGCAAGCCGCCAGAACTTTCGACCCTCTGGCCCAGTCGAAGTGTGATGGCAGAGCCGGGCGCACCCCCGTCATCCGCAGGGAACGGACGCCGTTGTGAACAATGGGTGTTCCTGCTATTCGACGAGCGAGCGTGCCCGTCGGTAGAAAGTTGCCCTGGACATTCCGAGGTCTCGCGCCGCTTGCGCAGCCGGTTCACCGCCTTCGATGAGACGGATAGCGTTGCGGACCTGGCTATCGGTGATACGGCGGGGTCGGCCGCCCAGATCAAGGCCGGCGTCACGGCGTTTCTTGATGGAGTCAGTGATGCGTTCGCGTTTGATCTCGTGTTCCATCTGTGCCAAAGCGGCCATGATCGTAAACAGCATCGATCCTATCGGCGTCGCAGTGTCCACATCTCCGCCGCCGAGGTTGAGCACCCGCAAACCGGCACCACGGCCTCGGAGCTCTTCGGCGAAGGTCAGCATATTCTGCGTCGAGCGGCCTAAGCGGTCGAGCGTGGTGATAACGAGAGTGTCACCGTCAATGAGCGCGTCGAGGGCTCGATTGAACTCGGGTCGTGAAGCGCGTGCGCCCGAGACGCCGTGGTCGACGTAGAGGTCATCGCGGCGAACGCCGGCGGCGAGGAGGTCGGTTTGTTGTCGGTCGGTAGATTGATCGCGGGTTGATACGCGCGCGTATCCAATGAGTTTCGCCATACGAGTGCTCCAATGTGTCTCATAACTAACGGTCAGTACACCGATTCATCACTCAGGTTACAAGACATAGTTATAAGAATTTCTCACCTGGCCAACACAGCTGAGAATTCGCGGAACTCAGTTCGGCCCGAAAGCTCAGAATCGGTGTATTGATGAGACGTCGCGTATCCCTAGGAATACGAGACGTCTCACCGGCGTCGTAGCTTTGCGCTTTCACGGTGAACCGATTTCCGCGATTTCTATGTCAGTTTCAGAAGTGGGCTGCAAAGAGTTCAGACCTCGCCTGCACACACGAACCTGCTTCCCGGCTCAAGGACGACCGACTTTGTCTGGCGCCATCAGGTACCGCGGGGTGACGAGATTTTAACCCAGCGACCGCCCATATCAACCACCGACGAACTCTCAGGTAGCATTAAGATTCGTCCCCTCCCCCTCTGGAAAGGCTTCTCGTTTGATCCCCTCCGATAGACCCCTAGCAAGCGATCGGCTCACAAAGCCCTACCGAAGGGCACTCACCTTTGGCATGTTTTTGTTCTTGCATCAGGTGTAATGAGTTCTGCTCCCGCTCAGGCATCGTCGACAGAGAACGCGAACAACGACAGCTCTCAAGTCACTGTTGATCTCGACCACCCTATAGCGTTCGGCGGTGCTTTGACTATTGCTCAAGACTCTGCTACCGATCATCAGGCCACCGTCGAATCTTTCGAGTTCATGATCGGCAACGGTATTGGTCACTATATTTACGACTCCGACCTCTCACTCTCAGCCAATGAATCCCTGGCACTTGAAAATCTCGCGGACCAAGCTCCCGGCGGTACCCCAGCGATTACAGAGATCACTTTCGAGATCCCAGAGCAAGACTCAAGCCCCCATGCGCGCTCTACCACTCCTGACAAAGATCTGACCGAGTCAGTGGCCGAAGACGCGGAACAGGAGAAAGAACAGGACGCGGGAGATGTTGATCTTGCCAAGGTTCGAGACGCACAGATTGGTACTCAGGAAGCAGCCGAAGCAGAAGCCCAGGCAGCGGCCGACCCCAACAAGCCCTCCACACGAGCACACCCCAATGTGACTTGGTTCCAAACCAAGGACAATGTAAAAGGCAAAAGGCAACTCATCGTCATGGAGAGCTGGCTCAATTCATCCAACGCCAAGAAAGCGCCCTTCTGGTGGGGATCCGAAACTCAGCTCTACCAGCACAACAAGAAACTGTCATCCAAGAAGGTCCGCCCATTTTGCCCTGCTGATACAGACGATCGGTTTTGGGCCGACGCTCGCCTTAAAGGCGCGTCAATGACCATGGTCGTCAACGACGGTACGGGAGACAGCTCCCTGAAGAAAATGGAGACATACATCGACAAAGAGCACTCGTCGGATGAGTGCTCTAAAGGAGCAATCGGGTTCGGCATCGGCAAACCAGCGGCCATGCCCGACATGAAGTTTAAGAACGGGAAGACGACAACTCACCAGACCGTGTATGTCGACATGAGGCTCAAGCCGGGAAAGAACTCATGGAGCCACGTATCGGCTGCGACTAAGTATGTGCAGAACAACTGCAATCCCCAGCCCGCAGGAACGAAATGCATGGGCCTTGGCCTCAACCCAGCGCGAAACTGGCCAGCCAGCCTCGGAGGGCCTAAATCAACCGACATGCTGTTGCTGAATGCTAACCGCAACTGGCGGACACCGACCCACTTCTCGTGGGACGAGTACGCTGATAAACGACCGAAAGCACTGAAATGACCAAAGCCTTGGAACATCAATCAGCAAGGTGGAAGCACCTCTTTTCCCCATGGCCGCTGGCTGGAATCGGAATTGCATTTCTTGTCTGCTCATACGTCGCTGGTTACATTCAGACTCACATGTTGAATGGGATTGCGGGTGGGCGCGGTTGCGCCACACCGCCACCGGGTACTGAAGTAGCTTCATATGGTGTCACGATGAACCCGTTGCCTCCTGCGGCTGCATGCCACCAGGTAGTCAATAGTGCAACCGCCACTTTCGACCAGGTTGAAATCCACTGGCTCGGCCCAGCTCTCTTCCTGTTCATTCTTGCAAGCGGTTGCCTCCTTGCTTCGTTGTGCGTCGCTGGATATCGCTTAGTTCGATTCTTCAAATAGCCTCAACAAGATCTGTCTACAAACCCTAGGGATACGCGACAGTCCTCTACGCTGCTGAGTTCAGGGGGCTGTCCCCGACACTGCACCCCACTAGTAATCGGCCGTAGCAAACACTAGGCACGTGTGAATGGCTTCAGAATCAAGTTGGGAATCTACCTCGTTCGTGCGATGTCAACGAGGTAATCGAACTATAGAATTTCGAAGCCATCACCCCACGTAAAGGATCAAAATACACATGACAAGTGTCAAAGGGACTGATGCAGGGTTTGGTGACATCTAATCTGGCTTGTACACAAGCAAGCCTGGAAGGATAGACACCATGCCACAGCCCTACCCACAAGAATTCCGCGATGACGTCGTCCGCGTCGTGATGGGCCGCGACAAGAACACAACAATTGCCCAGATCGCCAAGGACTTCGGCGTCCACGAAGCCACCATCACCAAATGGGTCCGCCAAGCCGAGATTGATGCCGGCAACAAACCCGGCAACACCACCGAGGAATCAACCGAACTGCGAGAACTGCGTCGGCGGACCCGCCTGCTGGAGCAGGAGAACGAGGTCCTACGCCGTGCCGCCGCTTATCTATCGCAGGCGAATCTGCCGTCAAAAGGCTCTACCCGCTCGTGAGAGAGCTCGCCGCCGACGGAATCCCCGTTGCGGTGTCGTGCCGGGTTTTGAAGCTCTCCCGCCAGCCCTACTACCGGTGGCTGGAAGCACCGATTCCCGAAGCCGACGTCACCGAGGCGTATCGGGCCAACGCCCTCTTTGATGCCCACCGTGATGACCCGGAGTTCGGATACCGGTACCTCGCTGACGAAGCCGAAGCGAGTGGCCAGCCCATGGCGGTGCGCACCGCGTGGCGGTTGTGCTCGACCAATGCCTGGTTCTCGGCCTTCGGCAAGGGCCGGGCTAAGAACGGGAAGAAATCCGGCCCGCCCGTCCACGACGATCTGTGCGCGGTTGTCGACGCCGATGGGAAGACCAGACACGAGTTCCGAGCCGATGCCCCGAATCAGCTCTGGCTGACCGACATCTCGGAGCACCATACCGATGAGGGCAAGCTGTACTTGTGCGCGGTCAAGGACGCCTACTCGGCGCGGATCGTTGGCTACTCGATCAGCTCGAGGATGAAGGCTCGGCTGGCTGTCGATGCCCTCGAGATGGCTGTGACCAGGCGGGGTGACGTGGCCGGATGTGTGACGCATAGCGATAGAGGCTCACAGTTCAGATCGAAGAAATTCACTCGCACACTGGACCGCCACGGCATCATCGGATCGATGGGACGAGTCGGCGCGGCTGGCGATAACGCCGCGATGGAATCGTTCTTCGCTCTGTTGCAGAAGAACGTTCTCGACCGTCGCCGGTGGGCCACCAGGGATCAGTTGAGAATCGCGATCGTGACCTGGATCGAGCGGACATATCACCGACGTCGTCGACAAGCCCGGTTGGGTCGATTGACACCAGTGGAGTACGAAGCAATCATAGAGCCAGCTGCTCTCGCAGCATGACACTCACGCTGTCACCCTTCTTTGCATCAGTCCCAAATTCTTTGAGAGACAGTTGACTGACATGTACACGCAGGTAGTTCAAACTGAGAACTGGCGGCTCCGCCTCATCCCTTTGGTGGCTTCTTCCATTGCTGAGACAGTTCTGGGCGGGACAGTCTCAGCCGATGGCGAGGGAACGCTTACACTCCATACCGGAGCGATGTATGGGCCGGTTAGCGCAAGCTTCGAATTGCTTGATCAATCGCCAGGGGAATCAGCCGGTGCATGGGAAGACGTTGTCGAGCTGGGTGCACGAGCAACTGACTCCGAACCGTTGGCGCTGGTTGGAATCTTCAGCGATAGTGTTGAAGTCGACGAGAACGACACCGGCGCGGCAGTGCTCGAAGGCGGTCAAGAATATCGCGTCCGCATTCATGTGCGTGGCCGAGATGATTCGGGAACCGACGAGCTGATCGAACCCAACCTTCCCGCAAGAGACCACTTACTCATCCAAGTGTGGCCATCGGTCGTTACCGAACCTGAAGTCTTGAAAATGACGTCGGCCAAGGCGAAAAGCGACGATGAAAACCCCGAGTTCTACAGTGGTTCCGGTGCTCTCACCCTCGGAATGGGGGATCCGGACTTTGAGGCGCTCAAAGCTCAGAGCCTTAGGGACGCAGGAGAGTAGTCATCCGAAAGCGAAATGAAGGTTCCGTCGCTTGTCAGAAGCATCGGAGCGGCGGGACTTTCGTTACGCCGTGGCCATTGACATCGGTCCGAAATGGTGCGCGTTGCATAGCGGGATCACTTGGCTCGTTGTTAGTTCTCAAAAGTGGGCGATTCGCAGCCTCAGCCTGTCTCATAACTTACCTGTCTTAAAACCCATGTCATGCGAGACTCCTTGCGGCTGGAGCTCAAACACGCAGTCAATGAGATTCGCCCCGCCACTGAGTGTTGTCATAAGACCGCCATTTATCGCTGAAGCTCACACAGCCACTGAGAGAACAGCCTCGGAGCAACCAGTCGCGGAGAGATCATCCGCAGACCCACGCACACGAAGAAGGATCCGGTGCACACGAAGAAGGACCCGGCCTCATGTTTATGAGACCGGGTCCTTCGTGCGGTGGAGGTAAGGGGATTCGAACCCCTGACCTTCTCCATGCCATGGAGACGCGCTACCAACTGCGCCATACCCCCGCTTGCTCGATCAATATTACTCAGGTGCACCCACGACGACAAATCGGGCGACAGTGACGCTGACCACATTGACTCTAGTGAGCATCGCCAAGCGCGTGGTCTCTGACGATGACCGGGGTCGGATGTGATCCCGGCCCCGGTCATCTGTCAGCGATCATCAGATCATCGGGCGCACCAGATAGAGGTATCTCGTGACTTCACGTTCGCGCTGCTCCTGCAGCCGCTCATCTCGAGCGAGCCTGCGGAACCGCGCGTTGCGACGCTCCAACGCGATCCGATCGTGATCCTTGGTGGTCTCTGGTGGACGGCGGGCCCATTGGATCAGCTTGAGCCCAGCACTCAGCGCAATACGCCGTGGATATGTGAATGGAAATGCCGTAGACAAAACGATTCCTTAATGTTTTCGGGCAGGGGAAATGCCCAAATGAGAGTTAGGGAAAATGTCCGATATCAAAGAGCTGCAGAACAACTCAATGAACCGAGTGAAAGCGACGTCCGGAATCTGGATCCGTTGCTGTTGCCGAACACAGTCGATGAAAACTCGCCCGAGGCACGCCTGTGGCGCGAGTAAGTTTCCGGCGATGTCACGGCGACTGCCGTCGGCAGATGTGATCAGTGAAATGGGTCCAGAGCCCAAAGGGTCGGTGAGGTTCGTGAAAGCACGTACCTGTAGAACTCCAGTGTCCTACGCGAGCTCGGCTCATGCCTCGATGCTGCGGATTAGCGCCAACGGTGGCGTCAGTGCGGCGTGGAGGCAGGACGACCCTGCGGGAGAAACGTACCGGTGTTCACGTGACCGGTGGAGAAAGACGAGAGATGCGGCTGGATTCAGCCGACGAGTCCTTGTCCGCCAGTCAAGCAGGCAGTGATTCCGATCCAGCGATGCTGGGGGTTGGGAAATGCGATGAGTTTCAACATTCTCCTGCGCTCCTTTCTTGGTCTTGGATCTCGTTTGAGCGGCGTCAGCGCTCAGAATGAATGGTTGCAATTGTGGGGTTTGTGCGAATCCGTAATTGCAATCTCGAATTTATCACAAATGAAGAACTCTGTGTGGTTTCTGGGCATTCTTTTTGTGAAACTTCTGCGACTAATGAGCACGGTGGCCTAATCGCGGATTATGGGGAGGGGAGATCTGATCTCCAGCCCAGTGTTTCCAGACTCGGGGTGCGCAGTCGAGGAATCCCCAGGCAGCGACGTAGAATCTTCTCAGACTCGCGACTTACTGGGAGAAGACAATGTCACAGGCACCTGCTACTGCTCGACGACTGGTCGTCGGATACATCGCCACCGACCGCGGACGTGACGCCATCGCTCTGGCGATCTCCATGGCACGATCGGCCGGCACCGAACTCATCATCACGATTGTCCGTCCGGAAGCCTCGACCTTCACCGCCGGCAACTCCATTCCGCAGGATGGGTCCGGGATCGTCTCACAGCAGCTCGAGGACTGGCTCGACGAAGCTCTCGCACTGGTGCCGGACGATGTCACGGCTCGAGGCGTCATCCACACCTCGTCGAACGAGTCCAAAGGGCTGATGGAGGTTGCTGAGGCCGAAGGTGCACTGGCCATCGTCATCGGTGCGCGAGCCACCACATTGATGCGCTCGTTCCGCATCGGGACTGTCGCGACCTCACTGCTGCACTCGTCCGAGGTCCCTGTCGTCTTGGCGCCAGCCGGCAACTCGGACATCGGCCCGATCTCACGCATCACAACCCTCTTCGGCGCCCGACCAGGCGCTGCGGCGCTCATCGGTGCGGCCGTGCAGTCCGCCGATGCCCTCGACGTAGATCTCCGTCTCCTGTCTCTGATCGAAAACGATGGTCTCGGCGAGGACGACACCGCGGAGATTCAGGAATTCGCCGAAGAATACGGGGGAGCGGTGCTGGCTGCACGTGCCGCGAAGATGTTCGAATCGGGCCGAGCCGTGGTCAAATCACAGGCCGGAGCCGACATCGAAGACGCCGCCGCCCACGTCGACTTCCAACCGGGCGAAATCGCATTCATCGGATCGAGTCGGCTCGGGCGAGGCGGGCGCGTCTTCATCGGCGCACGAGCCCGCCGACTGCTGCGTGTTCTGCCAGTCCCCGTGGTCGTCGTGCCCCGCAGAGCCGTCAGCGCTATCACTCCGCCGTGAGTCCCTCAGCTCCGACGCGCACGAACTTCACCGTCGACGGTCACCCGACCGCAGCATGGGTGCACTCCTCAGGCTCAAGCGCCCGTCCTGTGCTCATGGTCCACGGCTTCCGCGGCGACCACCACGGAATGGACCTCATCGCAGGCGCCATCCGAGACCGTGATGTCATCGTCGGTGACCTGCCCGGTTTCGGGCTCACGCCTCCGCTGGCGTCCGGTCTGAGCCTCGATGCCTACTGCGATCACCTGGCTGGCCTCGTCGCCGAGGTGACTCGGCGGTGGCAGGCTGCCCCGATCGTTCTCGGGCATTCCTTCGGCTCCATCCTTGTCGCGCACATGGCCGCTCGCCAACCGTCCACGGCGCCTGAGCTCATCCTCATCAATCCGATCACCACGCCCGCTCTCGAGGGTTCGGCCAAGGTGCTGACTGCCCTGACCCGTCTGTACTACGGTCTCGGTGCTCGGCTGCCGGAGACGATCGGGCACCAGCTGCTGGCCAACCCTGTGATCGTGCGTGCGATGAGCGAGGTCATGGCCACGACACGAGACCGCGGGCTGCGACGCTATATCCATGATCAGCATGCTCGTCACTTCTCCACCTTCAGCGATCGGACCTCGCTGGCAGAGGCCTTCGACGTCTCGGTCGCTCACACCGTCACCGAGGTGGCCGGGCAGCTGTCGATGCCCATGCTCGTCATCGCCGGGGACAAGGATGCCATCGCACCGATCGCGGCGACTCGCCGCTTCGTCTCAGACCTGGCCGATGCCAAGTTCGTCGAACTCTCCGGGGTCGGGCACCTGGTGCACTACGAACGACCGGATGCAGCCGCCTCGGCGATCATGGATTTCTGTCGCGGTCGGGACTGAACCTGTCACCGAGCCTCGACGATGAGCCCGACAACGGCAGCGCATTGAGAAATGGCAGAGAAAAGGGCCGATGCGAATCAACGCATCGGCCCTTTTGCTCGTGCCGTCAGATCTGGGGGCGGTCGCTGACCCAGTGGTAGACGATGGGTACGAGGAAGGCGAGGCAGGAGGCGAGCAGTCCAGCCCAGAAGAGCCAGAACTCGGTGCCAGGTGCTCCGAAGAATCCTGCGCCGAAGAGATACAGCCCGAAGATGAAGAGGGCGAACGAAACGATGAAGACAATAACGTCAGCGAACGATGCTGAGTTCCGAGTTCTCTTCGTTGTGGCGATATTGGACATATTCTCCTCCGACGGTCATTGGGTGCAGGCTCACACACACTGCACGTAAGTCTACATGTCGTAGAGAAGATTCCGGAGCTGGCAGTCGCCGAAGTCGCGGCGATTATCCGTCAGTCGCGTTCGGTGCTTCGCTCCGGGACCAGCCAACCCAGCAGAGCGGAGACGATCGAGACGATGACTGCGGCGATGATGGCCGAGGGGAAGAAGGAGTCGATGGTGAACTCGAATGGGGTGAAGCCGCTGAGCCAACTGGTCAGAGCCAAGATGACCGCATTGATGACGATCGAGAACAGACCCAAGGTCAGACACGTGATCGGTGCCGAGACAAAGCTGAGGATGGGTTTGATGAACGCATTCGCCAAACCGAAGATCAACCCGACGACGAGGTAGGAGATGATCGTGGCGGCGATCGTGCCGGTCTGGTCTTCGACAACCTGGTTTCCTTCGATGGCGACGCCAGGCAGAATCCAAGCCGCAACCCAGATCGCACATGTGTTGACGACAACTCTCAAGAGGAAATTCATAGAGATATCGTCGCATTCTCGTCTGCATTCTTTCTGAGTCACGGGTGAGAATGAGGTCCGTGCCGGCGGCCTGTCTCCTGGTCTTCGCCGAGGCGTGGGGGCGACAGGATTGCACACCGTGTGATGCCGATGGTGAGCAAGCTCAAGTGACTAAGTGCCTATGGACCCTCGTGCACGCGGTCCGATCCCGGTAGCCTGGGAGGAGCGCCTATTGAGCGCTGACAGTGACAGCAGCGTGCATCTACCGAGTGATTTGATCCAGGTCACCACGGCGGCACCGATCCCCATCACCATGATGGGGGAGAAACTGGATTGATATGCCCAGCAATGAAACCCGCATCAGACCTGACGAGACGGCAGCACCGAAGCTGCTCAAGATCGTGGGCCCCAGCTACTTTCCGATCGCCTTCGTGGCCCGCCTGCCCTACGCCATGGTCGTCATCGGTGTCCTCACCCTTGTCGTCGCCGGCCGAGACTCGCTGAGCCTCGGCGGAATCAACTCCGCCATGGTCGGACTGGGAACGGCGATCTTCGGCTCCTTCATCGGGGCCGCCGCCGACCGCTGGGGCCAGCGCCGCGTGCTGTTGACCATCGGCCTGCTCAACAGCATCGCACTGATCTTCATGGCCTGGGTGGTCTTCAGCCCCCTGCCCGATTCCGTGGTGCTCATCGCCGCCTTCGCCATCGGTGCCACCGCCCCGCAGGTCGCCCCGATGTCACGCTCGCGTCTCGTCGAGATCATCATGTCCAAGCTCGCGGGCCCCAGACAGCAGAAGACGCTCAACTCGACGATGGCCTACGAGTCGGCCGCCGATGAGTTCGTCTTCGTCTTCGGTCCCTTCATCGTCGGTCTCCTCGCCACGACCCTCCACCCGGTGGCGCCGATCATCGGCGCGGTGATCATGACCTTGGTCTTCGTGACCTCATTCGCCATCCACCCCACAGGCCGTGCGCACGTGAGCACGTCGACACAGCCTCGTGCCCAGGCACCGGCGAAGGAACTGTTCACCTTCGGCGTGTTCGTCGTCGTCCTCGGCGTCTTCGGCATCGGACTCGTCTTCGGGTCAACGCTGACGGCGCTGACCTCGCTGACGAACGATCTCGGACGTCCCGAGGAAGCGGGAATCGTCTACGGCGTCATGGGCATCGGCTCAGCGATTCTGGCCATCACCGTCGCGCTGTTCTCACCACGTTACGCCCTCTGGGCCAGGCTGCTGTCCTTTGCACCGCTGATGCTCATCGGCTCCGTGATCATGGCGTCCTCGACCTCGATGGTCACCGTGGTCATCGCGCTTCTGCTCATGGGCTGCGCGGTCGGGCCGACGCTGGTGACATTGTTCAGCCTCGCCGCCGAACGCAGTCCGCTCGGTCGTTCTGCCACGGTCATGTCGATGGCCGGGTCCGCGATCATCGTCGGTCAGTCGGTGGCATCGGCAGTCAACGGAATCCTCGCCGAGGAGGCCGGAACCTCGGCCGCAATGGCTGTCCCGATGGCGGCTTCCGCACTTGTGCTCGTCGCGGGCCTGCTCAACCTCCTCTGCGGCAGAAAAGCCCGAAAAAGAGACCTGGTTCACTCGTAGTTTCCGCTTATTGGGACAGCGTGTCCCAGCATTGGGAGCGTGTGACCTGAGCAATATCCGGGAGTAGCATTGCCGGTTGTTCACAGTGAATCGCGCACCAGAACGACAGTGCGCGTTTGCACGCCACAACGGAAAGCACGATATGTCATCAAGCACCTCAACCACTGAGGCCGCGCGGAACGATACCCGATTCTTCGGGCACCCGCTTCCGCTCATGCAGCTGTTCAGCCTCGAACTGTGGGAACGGTTCTCCTACTACGGCATGAACGGCATCCTCGCCCTCTACCTGTACTTCCAGGTCTCCGAGGGCGGACTGGGAATGCCGCAGCCAACCGCCATCGGAATCGTCGGCGCCTACGGCGGCGCCGTGTTCCTGGCGACGATCCTCGGTGCATGGGTTGCCGACCGGATCCTCGGTGCGGAGCGAATCCTCTTCTACTCGGCGATCATCATCATGGTCGGCCACATCTGCCTGGCGCTCATCCCCGGATTCGGCGGCGTCGCCTCCGGTCTCATCCTCGTTGCACTCGGATCCGGTGGTCTCAAGGCCAACGCCTCCGCTCTCGTCGGTGAGCTCTATACCGAGAAGGACCCGCGCAGGGATGCCGGATTCACCCTCTTCTACATGGGCGTCAACATCGGGGCCCTCCTGGGACCGCTGATCACCGGCCTTCTGCAGAAGGAGATCGGATTCCACTTCGGCTTCGGCGCCGCAGCAATCGGTATGGCTCTGGGTCTGATCATCTATGCGACAGGTCGTAAGAACCTGCCCGACGAATCGCGGGGTGCGGTCAACCCGCTGGCGACCTCGAAGCTCTACCTCTTCCTGGCGGCCATCGTCGTCGCAGTCATCCTCATCGTGATTCTCTGGTTCTCCGGTGTCGTCAACCCCGACAATCTCGACTGGTGGATTGCGGGAATCTCAGCCGGTGCAGCGGCCTGCTACTTCATCGTCATGGGTGTCAGCCCGCAGACGAATGCCGATGAGCGTTCACGGGTGCTCGCATTCATTCCCTTCTTCATCACCTGCGTTGTCTTCTGGTCCCTCTACCAGCAGATCTTCGGAACGCTCACTGCCTATTCCGACACGCAGATGAACCGTGAGATCTTCGGCTGGGAGATGCCGATCAACTGGCTCCAACTCATCCCGCCGATCTTCGTCATCGCCTTCGCTCCGGTGTTCTCGGCGATCTGGTTCAAGCTGGGCGCACGTCAGATCTCGACTCCGGTCAAGGCAGGGCTCTCGCTCATCCTCATCGGCATCGCATTCCTGCTGTTCCTGCCGTATGCGAATGCCGGCGAGCATGAGACACCGCTGCTGTGGGTAGCATTCATCCTGCTGCTCTTCGTCTTCGCAGAACTGCTCATCTCACCCATCGGTCTGTCCTTCTCCTCGAAGGTTGCCCCGAAGGTGTTCCAGTCACAGATGATCGCCGTCTTCTTCCTCGCCTCGGGCGTGGGAACGGCTCTGTCCGGTGTGCTGGGCGGCTACTACTCGGCCGACAATCAGACACCGTATTGGACATCTATCGGCGCGGCGTCGATCGTTCTCGGTCTGCTGGCTCTGACCCTGACGAAGCCGATGCTCAAGGCTCTGCGCGGCATCCGCTGACCCTTAGCAGTCCCATCGTGGCTCCTTCGAGCTGCAGCGAACTCCCTCGCTCACACAGTGTGAGCGGGGGAGTTTTCTCATACTCCGATGAAGATGGGCAGCGCGTCGGGATGGTGGGCATGGACGATCGTGAGGAAGACGAGCGCGTCGAAGAGGAGGTGGACCGTCACGGTGTATGGCAGCGACTTCGTCCGGGTGAAGATATAGGCCTGGACGAGTGCGAACGGAATCGTCAGCACCGGTCCGATCGACCGATAGCCCAGCTCCCAGAGGAAGGACACGAAGATGACGGTGGTGAATACGTTCGCGGTCCAGAAGGCGAAGTGCTTGCGCAGCAGAGCGAAGACCGTGCAGATGAAGAACAGCTCATCCCAGATGCCGACGGCGTTGACGCCGAAGAAGAGACGGACGATCTCATCCCACTGCGTCACCGGCGGCCAGTTGAGATAGACCCCAGTGCGCATGAAGTACTGGGGGAGGACGAGCCAGGCGACGACGATCACGAACAGCAGCCACGCCCACTCCAGACGCGACCATCGCTGCCCCCGACGCAGCGGGAAGACGATGGTGCGGTCCTTGAATCCGTAGCGGGTGATCAGCCAGGGCCCGATCACTACGGCAGAGAGCACGACCCCCATGCGAGCGATATTGGACCACGAGATATCGGCGGCCACCGAGATCGAGGAGATCAGACCCAGGCAGCCGGCGATGACGCTGAGGTCGCGTGCGAATTCCCGGTCGGCGCTCCAGGCGACGATGAGGGAGGCTACCATCGGTACATACCCGAAGGCTCTCACCTCAGGAAACGTGGTTCCCAGTCCGAACAGGACGAAAGCGGACAGTGCCAACAGCGTCGCGGCCAAGCCTGGCCAGGAAACGAGGTCGAATCGGCGAGAATCAGTGTCGAATCGTGTTTGAGTGTCCACGCCTGCCACTCTAAGTCACCACTGTCCGAACGCGAGTGCCCGAAGCGGCAACTCCTCGTAGGATTCCCAACAGACGAAAGGACACCCGTGGAACCAGAGGAATACTGCCGACTCATCCTCGCTTCGGCTCCCCAGCGCACCGAAGAGACGATTCCCACCATGTCAGGCCATGGCAGAATCGCCGCGGAAGACGTGATCGCCGATTCCCCCATTCCCGGCTTCGCCACCTCGGCGATGGACGGCTTTGCACTCGACGAGACGGCTCTGACCAGTGCCAGAACCGGCGCCGAGGTGGATGTGCGCGGTGACATCCCCGCCGGTGCCAGGCCCGTGGACATCACACCGGGGACCGCCGTGCGGGTGATGACCGGGGCCCAGGTGCCCGCCACCGCCGAGGTGGTCGTTCCCGTCGAGTACACCGATGCCGAACGCACGGGGCCGGCCCCGGACCGAATCCGCATCTCCTCCTGGCCCAAGGGCGCGCGACCAGGCTGGAACATCAGAGCAGTGGGGGAGGACGCCGGGAGCGGAGATACCGTCATCACCGCCGGTGAGGTGATCAACTCCGCCGGTGTGGGCACGCTGGCGATGATGGGACGCGAGACCATCCGCGTGCGCCGGCCGCTGAACATCGGTCTCATCGTCACCGGAGATGAGCTGGTCACCGATTCCGCCACCTCGTCGCAGCCATTCATCCACAACTCGAACCTGCCCATGCTCAGTTCCGCGATCGCCGCTGCCGGCGCGATCCCCGTCGAACGCAGCTGCGGTGACGACCCAGCAGTCTTTCGACAGATCGTCGACGAACTGCGCGACAGCGTTGACCTGATCATCACCACCGGCGGAATCAGCGCCGGTGCCTTCGAGGTCGTCAGGCAGGAACTGGGCGATGACCATTCGACGTTCCTGCGTCTGTCGATGCGACCGGGTGGGCCGCAGGGGCACGGACGCATCGCCGGCGTACCGCTGCTGCATTTCCCGGGCACACCGACAGGGGCCTTTCTGTCCTTCCACCTCTTTGCACGTTCGGTCATCGCTGCGCGGCCCCTCGCATCGAGGTGGAGGAAGGCCGTGTACACCGGTCCCGAAATCACGGGCCACAGCACAGCGGTCAGCCTGGTGCCGGGTCGTTTCACCGCTGGGGGAGAGATCGCAGCGTTCGACCGGTCACGACTGCGAGACTTCGCCGGGGCCGAGGTCATCATCCGGGTCCCTCGAGCGCCCGGGATCATTCGCCACGGTGAGGTCATCAGGGTCCTTGACTGCTGAAGCAAACTAGACTGGGATGCATGTCAGGCAAAACCCTCAGCTCCGCGGACACGGCACGCTATGCCCGTCAGATCCGCCTCAGCGGCTTCGGACCACAGGCCCAATCCGCGCTCCTGGATTCCCATGTGCTCGTCATCGGCGCAGGAGGACTCGGGGCACCGGTACTCACCTACCTGGCAGCCGCCGGAGTCGGACACATCAGCATCATCGACCCCGACACAGTGGAACTGAGCAACCTGCACCGCCAATTCATCCACTCCGAGACAGGTGTGGGGCAGCGGAAGGTCGAATCCGCGAAACATCGGCTGGGCGAGCTGAATTCCGCCATCGACATCACCACCCACCCGGTGCTGCTGACGCCGGACAACGCCCTCGAACTCATCGGTGCTGCCGACATCGTCATCGACGGAAGCGACAACTTCGCGACCAGATACCTTGCCAACGACGCCTGCGAGATTCTGGAGAAGCCCCTCGTCTGGGGCACGATTCTCGGATTCGACGGCCAGGTTGCCGTCTTCGACACGAGGCAGGGGGCGACTCTGCGCGACCTCTACCCCGTCGTGCCAGCACCCGGGTCGGTCCCGGACTGTGCAACAGCCGGTGTCCTCGGCGCACTGTGCGGAAGTATCGGTGCTGCCATGGCGATGGAGACGATCAAGGTCCTCACCGGCATCGGCACGCCGCTCTGCAACGCGGTCTCCATCCACAGCAGCCTCGACGCCAGCTGGGAGACCGTTCCGGTCGGACGGATACCGAATCGCCGGCCGATCACGGACCTGGAGAGCCACCTCGGCGACTACGGTGACACACTCGGCAGCCATGGTGATGAGAGCGCCGCCGGGACGTCCGAGGGGACGGATCCGAGCGTGACATGGGCGTCGCTGGCACCCGGCACGCACCTCGTCGACATCCGAGACGACGACGAGGTCTCGGCGGGCATGGTCCCGGGAGCCCAGCACATACCGATGGACGCTCTCCTGGAGGATCCCGGACAGCTCGCCGGACACGAACTGGTCGCACTCTACTGCCGTTCGGGCGTGCGGTCGTCACGGGCGTGCGCCCAACTGCGCGCGCAGGGTACTGAGGTCAGCTCGGTCTCCGGGGGATACCTCGCATACCTGTCACTGCCGCACTGACAAACTCAGCCGAACTGGCGACATCGGCAATACGGAACCAGCCGGTCTCAGCCGCCTGCGAAGGGCGGGAGAACGTCGACGGTGTCACCCTCGCTCAGGGGCGCTTGCGGGTCTGTGGCGGCGACCGCATTGACGAGGAAGCTCGAACGGGAGATGACTGTTGTCGCCTCGGTGCTGGCGTCCTTCGTCAGGGTCGTCATCAGCTCGTCGATGGTTGACGCGGCCGCGGTCGATTCCTTGGTTCCGAAGGCCTCTCGTGCGGCTGCGAAGAAGCGGACTCTGATCTGGGGCACTTATCCTCCGATGGCGCTCATGGGACGTTGGGGCTGTTCGAAGCTCTCGGAATCCATGCCGTGTCCGGCCAGTTTCTTCCAATGCGCGCCCTTCCACAGGTTCGCGATCGCCTCATCGCCGGCACCACCGCGCATCGCGGAGAGCAGATCCACCTCCGTGTGCGAGAACAGGCAGGTCCGAACCCGTCCCTCTGCCGTCAGACGGGTGCGGGTGCAGTCGGCACAGAAAGGCCGGGTCACCGAGGCGATGATGCCGACGTCGCCGATGATCGTGTCCGGATCGTTCCTGCTTGCAACCAGGAACTTCTCCGCTGGCGCACCGTTGCGGGGAGCGGAGTCGGGGGTGAGGACGAAATCGGGTTCGAGCAGGGCGAAGATGTCAGCGGCCGTGATCATGGTGCCGCGTTCCCAGGAATGCCCGGCGTCGAGCGGCATCTGTTCGATGAAGCGCAGCTTGAGCCCGCGCTCCAGGCACCAGGCCAGCAGTTCGGGAGCCTGATGGTCGTTGACACCTGGCAGCAGAACGGCGTTGATCTTCACCGGATCCATACCGGCGGCCTGGGCGCCCTTGATCCCGTCGAGCACCCGATTGAGGAACGGGCGGCGAGTGATCGTCGCGAACGTCTCGGGATCGACGGTGTCGAGGGAGACGTTGATGCGGTCGAGGCCCGCGTCCCGCAGCTTCGGCGCCCGCTTGTCGAGGCCGATCGCGTTCGTGGTCAGTGCGATATTGGGGCGGGGCTCAAGGGCGGCGACACCGGCGATGATGTCGGTGACGTCTTTTCGGGTCAGCGGTTCGCCACCGGTGAACCGGACCTGGTCGACGCCGAACTTCTCGACGCCGATGCGCACGAAGCGAATGATCTCATCGGCTGTCATGGCCGCATCGCGGGACATGAACTCCACACCCTCCTCGGGCATGCAGTAGCTGCAGCGCAGATTGCAGAAGTCGGTCAGTGAGATGCGCATATCGCGGGCACGTCGACCGAAGGTGTCCAGGAGCGAATCCTCCTGATGGGCTGTGAACGTCTCGCCCGGATCCACTGTCGGGGTTCTCAGAACGGGTGTGGGCAGGCTGATCTTGCGCATTCTGCCATCCTCCTTGATCAACTTCTTCGTTATCATCGTCCCATGACTACCGCCATCATGCATCGTCGTCGTGTCCTCGACACGATCGGCCCGCTGCTTCAATCGCAGACGATTCCGATCGGCGAACTCCTCGATACACCTCGTCGCCTGAGCACCACTTTGAGCTCACCGATCGATGTTCCCGGCTTCGACAACTCCAGCATGGACGGATATGCCGTCGCCGCCACCACGCTTCGCGATGCGAAGCAGAGTCACGCCACCGACGACAATGGTAGACCACAGACAGTCTACGGCCCCATTCCGGTCCACGGCCGGGTTGCGGCTGGAGCCCGTGGCAGCGAGGTGGCGGCCGGAACCGCAGTGGAGATCATGACCGGGGCTCCGCTGCCTGCCGGCACCGACACGGTGATCAAGATCGAGGACACCCACCCCGGGCGCTTCGAATCCCCGGAGATCACCATCACCCTGCCGGCCACGGATGCAGGCGCTGAGCCGGGCGCCTTCGTCCGCTCGCGCGGCAGCGACGTTGCTGCCGGATCCACAGTGCTCAGCGCCGGAGTGATGCTCACGCCGGCCCACCTCGGCGTCGCTGCCGCCTGCGGAATCACCGAACTCGAGGTTCAAACCCTGCCGCGCGTGCTCATCGTGAGCACAGGGGATGAGATCACCGCCGCTGCCGCAGCCGGAATCCACGACGCGAACTCGATCACCCTGGGGGCCAGCCTGCGCCGCCTCGGCGCCGAAACGACCCTCCTCACCGTGCCCGACGATCCCCAGGCTCTGCTCGACGCAGTCAGAGCAGCCGACTGCGAGCTCGTCGTCTCGACCGGCGGGATCTCGAAAGGCGCCCACGAGGTCGTCAAGCTCGCCGCCGAACTCGACGAAGGCTCGAGCATGGTCTTCGAACCCATCGCCATGCAGCCCGGCGGGCCGCAGGGATGCGGACGCCTCGCCGACACCGCATGGGTGGCACTGCCCGGCAATCCCGTCAGTGCGCTGATCAGCTTTGAGATGTTCATTCGCCCTGCACTGCTGGGTCTGGACGTCGATGAGGAACCTCGCGAAACGGAATACCACCGTCTGCTCGGTGGCCTGGACGAGGCTCCGCCCAGCGGAAAGCTGCAGGTGCGGCGTGCCGTGATGGGCCCCGACGGCCTTGAGCTCGTCGGCGGTACCCGCTCGCATCTGCTCCACAACTATGCTCAGAGTTCGCATCTGGTCTTCATCCCGCCAACCGATTCAGGTGCGCACACGAATGAGCTCGCCCCCGGCGCAGACGATAGGCTGAAGACGTGGAAGATCACATGACACTCACGCACATCGACGACGACGGCGCCGCCCATATGGTCGACGTCGGAGACAAGGACGTGACCAAACGTCGCGCCGTCGCCACCGCACTTATCACCACCCGGAGCGAGGTGATCGACATGATCGCCGAAGCGGGCCTGCCCAAGGGCGATGCCCTGCCCGTGGCCCGTATCGCCGCAGTCATGGGCGCCAAACGCACCAGTGACCTGATTCCACTGTGCCACCCGCTGCCGCTGACGGGCATCGATGTCGACTTCGAACTCCTCGACGACGCCGTTCGCATCACGGGCGCGGTCAAGACCGTGTCGAAGACGGGTGTCGAGATGGAGGCGCTGACCGCAGTGTCCATCGCCGCCCTGACCATCTTCGACATGATCAAGGCCGTCGACAACCAGGCGATCATCGGCGACATCAAGGTCATCGAGAAGTCCGGTGGCCGCAGCGGCGATTGGAGCCGGGACACATGAGCGTCATCCACACCGACATCGTCGAGACCCCGATCAGCACCGCCGCACTTGAGGCGGATGTCCTCGATGACACCTGCGGTGCTGTGGTCAGCTTCTCCGGTGTCATCCGCGACCACGACGAGGGTCGCGGGGTCCATCGACTGACCTATGAATCCCATCCGGTGGCAAGCGCGCAGATCGCCGAGGTGGCCGCTGAGATCGCAGCCAAACACCCGGCCGTACGTCTGTCCGTCGTCCATCGCGTCGGTGCCCTCGAGATCGGAGATGTGGCCTTGGCCGCGGTCGTCGCCTCACCACATCGCCACGACTCCTTCGCCGCCTGCTCCGAGCTGGTCGACGAGGTCAAGGCGCGTGTGGCGATCTGGAAGCACCAGTTCTTCGCCGACGGTGAGGACGAGTGGGTCGGGGCTCTCGAATGACCGAACTGCGCATCAACGACGCGGCCCGGTTCCTCGGAGTCAGCGACGACACCATCCGCCGCTGGATCAGCGACGGGAAACTCACCCAGCACAAGGACGCCTCCAACCGGGCAGTCGTCGAGGGGCGGGAACTGGCTGCCCTGGCACAGACGGGTTCAGGTGCCCTCGAGGATCCGACGGGTGTCGTCAGCTCCGCCCGCAACCGATTCGCCGGTCTCGTCACCGACGTCGTCATCGACGGCGTGATGGCCCAGGTCAGCCTCCAGTGCGGCCCGTTCCGGGTTGTGTCGCTGATGTCGGCTGAGGCCTGCCGGCAGCTCGAACTAGAGCCAGGCAGCCTGGCCACCGCCTCGGTGAAGGCCACAATGGTCTCCATCGACTCCCCGGGTACTCGCTGAAAACTGCTCACCGGCTGCTTTTCTCCGGGACCGAGGCTCTCCAAACAAGCCACATCAGTTCCGCAAACACTGAGTCAGATTAGCCATTTACGCGCAGATGCGGGTTTAATGGGCGAATGAAGTATTTGTCTGCAGCCTGCATCGTCGCAGTGCTCTCACTGACCGCCTGTTCTTCCGGGACAGAATCAGACTCGGAATCGGGGGAGAAGACGACGTTGACCGTCTTCGCCGCAGCCTCTCTGACCGAGGTGTTCGAAGACATTGCGGAAGACTTCACCAAGACAGAGACAGGCGTCGACGTGAAGTTCTCCTTCGCAGGATCCTCAGACCTGGTCGCCCAGATCTCCGAAGGAGCGCCGGCAGACGTCATCGCAACCGCCGATGAAACAACCATGGACACACTCGCAGCGGATGACCTGCTGGCCGGAGAACCATCGAACTTCGCATCGAACACGCTGACTCTGGCCGTCCCCGAAGGCAATCCAGGAGACATCTCCTCATCGCAGGACTTCGCCGGTAAGGATCTCGTCGTCTGCGCCCCGCAGGTGCCCTGCGGGGCCGCGACCCAGAAATGGGCGAAGCAGAACGCTGTCACACTTGACCCTGCCAGCGAGGAGAACTCCGTCACCGATGTGCTCGGCAAGGTCAGCGCAGGGCAGGCCGACGCCGGCATCGTCTATGTCACCGACGTGGCACGTGCCGACGGCGATGTCGAAGAGGTCGAACTCGACGGAGCCGATAAGGTCATCAACAAGTACCCTGCGGCCACTGTCGACGCCAGCGAGAACAAGGACGCGGCCGATGCATTCGTGACATTCCTGCAGTCAGACGTGGCAGCGAAAAGACTCAAAGACGCAGGATTCTCGACCCCATGACAGAACATTCCCGAGGGCACTCCTCGCAGACCACCGTGATGAGATGACGGTGCGCAGATGACGAAGACGCGCAGACGGAACGCCCATCCGGCGATACCGGTGTGGCTATGGATCCCCGCAGTTCTCGGCATCGCCTTCCTCCTGGTCCCGATCATCGGGCTGGTCGCACGCATCGATCCGGGCCACCTCGGCGAGGTCATCCTGGCACCTGAATCACGGCTGGCGATGGGGCTGTCGCTGCTGACTGCTCTGATTGCGGCGCTGTGCTGTGTGGTCATCGGATTACCGTTGGGATACCTGCTCGCGACGCGCACCTTTCGCGGGCAGCGAGTCGTGCGCACCCTCATCCTGCTTCCGCTCGTGCTGCCTCCGGTCGTCAGCGGTCTGGCGCTGCTCTACACCTGGGGGAGAACCGCGACACTCGGATCCCTGCTCACGGACATGGGACTCGGGCTGGCCTACACATCCGCGGCAGTGGTCTTCGCCCAGATCTTCGTCGCTCTGCCGTTCATGGTCATGTCCGTCGAAACTGCCGTCGCCGCACGCGGACATGACTTCGAACTTGCCGCCGCTGAGCTCGGTGCCGCACCCAACCGGGTGTTCTTCCACATCACCCTTCCGCTGCTGCGGCAGGGGATCATGACCGGCGCCATCCTCTGCTTCGCTCGAGCGCTGGGGGAGTTCGGTGCCACCCTGACCTTTGCCGGCTCCCTCTCCGGGGTCACCCGAACGATGCCGCTGCAGATCTACCTGGTCCGCGAAACCGACCCACAGTCTGCCATCGCCCTGTCCCTGCTCCTCATTGTCGTCGCCTTGGTCATCATCGTCCTCGCCTATCGTTCCCCTCACGCCCCCAGACTCCGGGCACCCAAACCCCACGAACCGCAGTCGACGACACGCTCGGTCAATGAGACGCTGCCAGCCGGTGAACCCCTGCCCGTTGACGGTCTCGGGCCGACGACGGCGAGCGCAGCCACGATCCGCCTCAGAGCATCCGTTCCCGATCGTGGCCTTGACATCGACCTGTCGATTCCCGGCTCGTCGACGACGGCGATGATCGGCCGGAACGGGGCAGGCAAGTCGAGCCTGTTCCAGCTGATGACCGGCGCCATCCCCGCCGACTCAGGCTCCCTGCACATCGGGAAGGACACCATCTTCGACATCGCGGACGGCAGCTGGCCGCCTGTCCACTCGCGCGGAATCGTCCACCTCGCACAGACACCTCTCCTATTCCCGCATCTGAATGTGATCGACAACGTTGCCTTCGGGCTCAAGGCCCAAGGACTCACCACCACGGAAGCACGCTCCCGTGCGCAGGACATGCTCACCAGGCTCGGAGTCGGCCACTGCTCCGGTCGGGCACCAGAGGCAGTCTCTGGTGGACAGGCGGCCAGGATCGCATTGGCCAGGGCCCTTGTCGTCGATCCGAAGCTGTTGCTGCTCGACGAGCCCCTGGCTGCTCTCGACGTCGACGTCAAGGTCGAAACCCGGCGAGTTCTGGCACAGGCTCTCGCTGGCCGCAGCGCCGTCATCATCACGCATGACGCCGCCGATGTCACCGTTCTGGCGACCACCCTGGTGCACATCGACTCCGGGTCTGTGGCCACCGTGGCACCGGTGGAGCAGATCGGGCAGCGTATCTCCGACGCAGGCCCAGACATGCCAGGTCACGAGTTCCTGACCAGTTTTTGCGCCACGGACGCAGAAGGAATAATGTGCATTACGACACAGTAGTTACTTTGAAACTGCACTAAGGAGCACAGCGTCGTGGCAGAACTTTCCTATTCCTCAGGACCATCCGAGACACCTCTGCTGGGGCAGACAATTCCCGCAAATCTGAAGGCCACAGTTGCCGCACATGCCCAAGAGCTGGCGCTGGTGGATCGGCATTCCGAGCGGCGGTGGACCTATGCCGAGTTCGACCGCGACACCGACGCCTTGGCGATCGGACTGCTTGAGCGCGGAGTGAAGAAGGGCGAGCGGGTCGGAATCTGGGCGCAGAACGTCGCCGAATGGGCTCTCGTACAATACGCCACTGCGAAGATCGGCGCGATCCTCGTCAACGTCAATCCTTCCTACCGCAGTCACGAGCTCGAATACGTCGCCGAGCAGTCGGGCATGTCGATGCTCATCTCCCAGATCTCGGCACCTCCGCACTCGGACTTCTATGCGATCGCGACCGAGGTTGCCGGAAAAGTGGCGGGCCTCGAACTGGTCTTCATCGACACGGTTCCTGCCGACCTCCTCGGCGATGCGGTGATCGGCGAACGCGAATCCTTCGCTCACCTGATCGGAACCGGTCGTGACCTGCTCGACGACGGCGCAGCCAAGTACTCGGTGCGGCTGGAGAAGCTTGCGGGCGAACTGGCGATGGACGATCCGATCAACATTCAGTACACCTCGGGCACCACAGGTTTCCCCAAAGGGGTGACGCTGAGCCATCACAACATCCTTAACAACGGCTTCTTCATCGGAGAGCTGCTGTCGTACTCTGCGAAGGACTCTGTCGTCCTGCCGGTTCCGTACTACCACTGCTTTGGCATGGTCATCGGAAACCTCGCGGCTCTCAGCCACGGCGCGGCCATCATTCTGCCCTCGCCCGGATTCGACCCGGGTGCGGCGCTGAGCGCAGTTTCAGAGGAGAAGGCGACCTCGCTCTACGGGGTGCCGACGATGTTCATCGGCGAACTCGAGCATCCGGACTTCTCGAGCTACGACCTCAGCTCGCTGCGTACCGGCGTCATGGCCGGCTCTCCCTGCCCGGTCGAGATCATGAAGCGCGTCATTTCCGATATGAATATGGACGAGGTCGCCATCTGCTACGGCATGACGGAGACCTCGCCGGTGTCCATGATGACCCGCGTCGACGACACCCTCGAAGCCCGCACTCAGACCGTCGGCCGCGTCATGCCCCACCTCGAGATCAAGATCGCCGACCCGGTCACCGGGCAAGCTGTCCCGCGCGGACAGAAGGGCGAACTGTGCACCCGCGGCTACGCGGTCATGCTCGGGTACTGGGAAAATCAGGAGAAGACCGCCGAGGCGATCGATGCATCCCGGTGGATCCACACCGGTGATCTGGGCATCATGGACGATAACGGCTACGTCGACATCTCCGGACGGATCAAGGATATGGTCATCCGCGGCGGAGAGAACGTCTACCCCCGTGAGGTCGAAGAGTTCCTCTACCACCATCCGTCGATCAGGGACGTCCAAGTCGTTGGGGTCGCCGACGAGAAGTACGGTGAAGAGCTCATGGCCTGGGTCATCCTCAAAGACGGCTTCGACTCTTTGACCGCAGCGGAGGTCAGGGAATTCTGCAACGGCAAACTCGCCCATTTCAAGATCCCGCGCTACGTGGAGGTCCGAGAGTCATTCCCGATGACCGTGTCGGGCAAGATCCGCAAGATCGAGCTGCGTGAAGAAGGCGAGAAGATCATCCAGAAGACGAGCCTCGTCTGAGGAATCGGTGCGATAGTCCTCGGTGAGGGCCGCACCCGCACGTCCGTGAAAGACTGCAACCGACGATTGGCCCAGGTCACAAGTCGGTTGCAGTTTTTCTGGCAAGCATCCACGTTTTTCATGTGAGACCTTTATTCACTAAGATCAACTCTTATGAGAGCTGAATCACAACCGTTGGTGTCCGTCACAGATGTCGAGAAACACTACGGTGATTTTCACGCCCTGAAGCACATCAACCTCAACATCAAAGAACGCGAAGTCGTCGTCGTCATCGGTCCCTCCGGCTCCGGCAAATCGACCCTGTGTCGGACGATCAACCGTTTGGAGACCATCACCTCCGGTTCGATCACGATCGACGGGAAGGAACTTCCTGCGGAAGGCGCAGCTCTGGCGCACCTGCGCTCGGACGTGGGAATGGTCTTCCAGGCCTTCAACCTCTTCGCCCACAAGACGATCCTGGAAAACGTCACACTCGGACCGATCAAGGTCCGCAAACTGTCCAAAGCCGAAGCCGAACAACAGGCCATGGCCCTGCTCGAACGCGTCGGGGTCGCTCACCAAGCCGACAAATACCCCGCACAGCTTTCGGGCGGGCAGCAGCAGCGAGTCGCCATCGCCCGTTCATTGGCGATGAAACCGAAGGTGATGCTCTTCGATGAGCCCACCTCGGCGCTGGATCCGGAGATGATCAACGAAGTCCTCGACGTCATGGTCGGACTCGCCGAAGAAGGCATGACCATGGTGGTCGTGACCCACGAGATGGGCTTCGCCAGAAAAGCCGCACACCGGGTCGTCTTCATGGCCGATGGGGAGATCGTCGAGGTCGCCGAGCCCGAAGAGTTCTTCACCAACCCCCAGACCCCACGTGCCAAGGACTTCCTGTCCAAGATCCTCACCCGCTGATCGCAGCGAACGAAGTCGTTCGTCACCGCACAGTCCTGCACCACCTCACACAGCACCACACTCACAAGGAGAAACGATGAAGAAGCTCAGACTCTCAATCGCATCTGTCGCGATCGGACTGCTCGCACTCAGCGGTTGCGGCCAAGGTGGAACCCCTGATGCTCCTGCCGAAGGCGACGGCGCCCAGGCGGAAGCACCCGAATACACAGTCAACGACAGCGCCGATTTCAAAGACTCCAAGACCTGGAAGGCCGCCAAAGACGCCGGCGAGCTGAAGGTCGGCGTCAAGTACGATCAGCCGGGACTCGGCAACGTCAAGGCCGGATCCGAACAGCCCGAAGGCTTCGACATCGAAATCGCGAAGATGGTGGCCGCGCAGCTGGGCTTCAGCCCAGACCAGATCAAATACACCGAGACCGTCTCTGCCAACCGTGAGCCCTTCCTGCAGCAGGGCAACATCGACATGGTCGTGGCTACCTACACCATCAACGACGAACGCAAGAAGGTCGTTGACTTCGCCGGACCGTACTACGTTGCCGGTCAGGACCTGCTCGTCGCCGAAGATTCCGACATCGCCGGCCCCGACGATCTGGACGGCAAGAAGGTCTGCTCGGTGGACGGTTCGACACCGGCACAGAACATCGAAGAGAAATACGACAAGGCAGAGCTCGTGGCCTATGACACCTACTCGAAGTGTGTCACTGACCTGCAGTCAGGTTCCGTTGACGCGGTGACCACCGACGACGCGATCCTGCGTGGCTACGCAAAGCAGTACGAAGGCGAGTTCAAGGTCGTCGGCAAGCCCTTCACCGAAGAGCCCTACGGTGTTGGTCTGCCCAAGGGTGATGACGCGATGCGCGATGCTGTCAACGATGCCCTGCAGAAGGGCATGGACGACGGGGACTGGAAGAAGGCATTCGAATACACCCTCGGCTCCGCCGATGATGTCGAAATGCCTGAAATCGACCGCTACTGACCAGCCTTCAGATTGACATGATGCGAGGGCACCCAACGGTGCCCTCGCATCGATTAAGGAATCTGGAATGGATTTTCTGCAACTTCTCGAGATGTTCCTCTCAGGCATCTGGGGCACCGTCAAACTCTTCACCGTCGCCCTGATCGGCGCCCTCGTACTGGGCACGATCCTGGCCGGAATGCGCGTCTCACCGACACCGGTCCTGCGGATCGCGGCTTCGACCTACATCAACGTCGTCAGGAACACACCGCTGACGCTGGTGATGTTCTTCTGTGCCTTCGGACTGCCGTTCCTCGACATCCGCTTCGGCTCGACCAGCTCCTTCAACTCCTTCATCTACGCAACGCTGGCGCTCACTGCCTATACGGCATGCTTCGTCGCCGAGACTCTCAGGTCGGGCATCTCGACGATTCCCGTCGGCCAAGCCGAAGCAGCTCGGGCCGTCGGGCTCACGTTCGGCCAGACCCTGAGCCAGGTCATTCTGCCTCAGGCGTTTCGCACCGTCATCCCGCCTCTGGGCAGCGTCATTATCGCGCTGCTGAAGAACACCTCGATCGCCTCGGCGTTCAACAACCGTGAACTCATCTCGGCCATGCGCAATGCCATCGAGGTCCGGGGCGACCTGGTGATCCCGCTGCTGTTCGGGACCGCTCTTGCCTACCTGATCTTGGCGCTGATCCTGGGTCGCGTCTTCGACTACCTCGAGAGGAAACTGGTGATCCTGCGATGAGCGCACCGACACAGGTCCTGTTCGACGAACCCGGTCCCAAGGCTCGTCGCAACAACATCATCCTCTCGATCGTCTCGGCCCTTGTGCTGGCCGGACTCATCGCCTTCATCATCTGGAAGTTCGCCGACGCCGGACAGCTGGACGCGGCGAAATGGTATCCATTCACGTTCTCCCAGATTCAGCTGGTCCTGCTCCAAGGCATGGCCGCAACCCTTAAGGTCGCGGTCGTCGCCTCCCTGCTGGCTCTGGTCGTCGGAGTCGTATTCGCGCTGCTGCGGCTCTCGAGCAAGAAGGTCATCTCGGTACCGGGAACCATCGTCCTCGAGTTCTTCCGCGGAGTCCCTGTCCTGCTGCTGATCTTTGCGATGTTCCTCATCTTCGGAAACACCATCGGAGCATTCTGGTCAGTCGTCATCGGCCTCACGCTCTACAACGGGATGGTTCTGGCCGAGATCATCCGTGCCGGTATCCTCGCCGTTCCGAAGGGTCAGCGAGAAGCCGCCATGGCCATCGGTCTGCGCCCGGGACAGGTGATGAGCCTGGTGCTCATGCCGCAGGCGCTGCGTGCCATGATGCCTACGATCATCGCCCAGATCGTCGTGCTGCTCAAGGACTCGGCCCTGGGCTTCATCGTCACCTATCAGGACCTGCTGTACCAGGTGAATCTCATCGGCCGTGAGTACAACAATCTGCTCCCGACATTCCTCGTCGGTGCCGTGCTCTTCATCATCATCAACATGAACGTCGCCGGCATCGCCCGGTGGTTGGAGAAGCGTCTCCAGCGAAAGGCCACCGCTCCCGTCGGAGCGGAAGGCCTGTCGGCGAAGACTGTCGCATAGACGAGCTGAGACGGGTGGCGTCGGTGAGTGAAGATACCGGCGCCACCCTGTAATGTTCGTGACAAGGACGATGCCGTTGACAAGGAGTCCCACATGCAGCCCGAACCCAGTTCCACCCCCGTCACGGTGGTCAAGAACCCCGGTCGCGAACGCTTCGAGATCTTCACCGCCGAGGATCCCGTACAGTTCGCAGGCTTCCTTGCCTATCGCGTCATCGACGAACACACGGTCGAGCTCCAGCACACCATCATCTCCGAAGGCTTCTCACGTCGCGGCTTCGCTCGCACACTGGTCACCAGTGCTCTTGATCAGATCCGGGACGAAGGCGGTCGCATCGTCCCGACCTGCAGCTACGTCCAGGACTACCTTGAACGATTCCCGCAGTACGCCGACCTCGTGGCGAAAGCTTGAGCACACCACACACAGACTCGATTCCACGGGCCGCAGGGCTCAACTCTGTGCAGCTTGGGGCAGGTCGCTTCGCTCCCAGCCCCAGCGGGGACCTGCACATCGGCAACATCCGCTCAGGACTGCTGGCATATGTTCGTGCGCGGCAGACCGGGAGACGGTTTCTCTGGCGCATCGAAGACCTCGACCGGGTCCAGCCCGGTGCGGCGCAATCACAGCTTGAGGTCTTCGCCGATTTGGGGATCGCACCGGACGAGCCACCGCTCATCCAGTCCGAACGGCTCGGCATCTACACCGAAGCGCTGAATCGCCTCGAGGGGCGCGGGCTTGTCTATGAGTGCTACTGCTCCCGCAAGGACATCCAGCAGGCGCCGTCTGCACCCCATTCTCCGCCCGGGTCGTACCCGGGGACCTGTCGTGATCTGTTGGAGTCCGAACGAGAACAGCACAGACAGCGCCTCCAACAGCAGGGACGCAGCCCAGCGCTGCGTCTGCGGACTGACAATGTCGAGGTCACCGTCGAGGATCGACTGCTGGGTGAGATCACGGCCCCGGTCGATGACCTGGTCCTCAAACGCGGTGACGGGGTCTTCGCCTACAACCTCATCGTCGTCGTCGACGACGCTGCCAGCGGTGTCGACGAAGTGGTCAGGGGCGACGATCTGGCCACCTCGGCGCCACGTCAGGCTCATCTGGCCGACCTGCTGGGACTGCCGCAGCCGTCGTGGCTGCACGTTCCACTGGTGGTGAACACCGCAGGCAGCCGATTGGCCAAACGCGATGGCGCGGTCACCTATCAGCAGCTGCGAGCACTGGGATGGACACCAGATGATGTCTATTCCTGGATCGCCACGTCCCTCGGTGTCATCGGCGCCAAGGGATCATGGTCAACCATCGACGACATGGTGGCAGGACTCGACTTCGATCGGATTCGCACCGACGAGACGATGTTCGTTCCGCCCTCTGAAGCACTCGGCTGACAGGGTCAGGCCGCGGAGACGATGTTCTCGTCGATGACCTTGCTGTAGATGGATTCGAAGGTGTCAAGCGTGTACTCGATGTCGTGTTTGGCCACCACATCGAGTGAGGCCCTGGCCATCGTGTCGAGGTCGTCCTCGGAAAGCTCACAGATCTGCGTGAAGCGCGAAGCCAACTCCTCGATATCCCTTGGCGGGAACAGGAAACCGTTGATCCCGTCTCTGACGAGGTGCGGCAGGGCCACCGCGTCAGCGAGGACGACTGGCTTTCGGGAGGCCAGCGCCTCCAGCGTCGCGATCGACTGAAGCTCGGCGGTCGAGGGCATACAGAAGAACGTGCAGCGCTGGTAGGCGTCCATGAGCTCCTTGTCGCTGATCTTGCCCAAGACATGGACGCGGTCGGCGATGCCGAGTTCGGCAGCCAATTCCTTGAGCGGCTCTTCCTGGTCCCCGCCACCGACGATGTCGGCTTCGAGTCCGAGCGCCGGATCAGTCTTCGCGAGCGCTTCGACGATGTCGGCGGCGTGCTTCTCTGAGGAGAGTCGGCCCACAAAGAGGACTCGCGGTGGCGCTGAACCCGAAACGGGATCAGGCACTGTCGCAGGCTGAACGGCTTCATCGTCGCGCAGATGCGCGAAGCGCTCCAGGTCGATGCCACACGAGACTGCTCGGATGGGGGAGGTGAACCCATTCTGGGTGAGAAGGTCGGCGGCCAGCTGCGTCGGCACGGTGATGAAGTCCGCGGACTGGAATTTTCTGCGCAGATCCCACCAGGCGACAGCGGTGCCTCCGTCGAGAAGCGATTTCGGCGCCCGCAGATACGGGCGAACATTGTCGGGCATGAAGTGGTTCGTGGCGACTACGGGAATGCCGCGCCTGCTCGCCTCAGAGAATGCGTAGCGCCCGATGACGAAGTGTGCCTGTGTGTGAACGACATCGGGTTGAAGAGTGTCGAGGAGGCGGGACAGCTCCGGTTTCGTCTCCCACGGCATGCAGATGGTCCAGGTGGGGTGCAGGAGCCACCGATGTGAGGTCATGCGGTGGACGGTGACACCATCCTCGGTGCTCACTGAGGCCTTGCCTGTTGCAGAGGGACAGGCGACGTGAACATCGTTGCCGCGGGCAGCGAGCCCAGCAGCCAGACGTTCCGCGAACTTCGCGGCACCATTGACCTCGGGAGCGTAGGTCTCCGTCGGGATGAGAATACGGCGGGCTGGGGTGTGGCTGTGGGCGGACAGGATTCAACTCTCCTCGGTGTCGGTCAACTGGTCTGTGCGACGAGCGACTCGACGCTGGTGTTCTCGATCTTTGACATCGGGGTGATACCGCGACAATACAACGACGCCCAGACAGGCGACCAATCCGGTGGCTGCGATCACGACGATGAGCCAGACCGGAGCGGCCGATACTTCGCCCAAGACGACCGAGCCGAGGACCACAGCACCGATCGGGTCGACGACAGTCAGGCCGGCGATGACCATCTCCGGGGGGCCGGCCGCATAGGCATTCTGCACGAACCAGGACCCGAGCGCCGTCGCAACGATGAGGCCGACGACGTTGAGCCATGTGACCTGGTCCAGTCCTGCCCGCAGCAGTTGGACGCTGACGAGGTGGGTATTCGTGGCCACACACGCGAACAGCAGGCCTGCGGCCATGATGAGGACGAGCTGGGGCGCGCTCCGGAAGAAGACCATGATGGACAGGCCGGCAGCGACGACGACAGCGGTGATCCAGACCAGCGGCAGCGCGTCGGAGCCCAGATGCACCTCTGTACGAGCGGTGGTGGCTGACAGCGCTACGAAGATGGTCACACCCACGGTGCACCAGACGACTGCCTGGACAAGACGCCGATTGACCTTGAGTCCACGATGGCGCACACCCAGAAGTACAGACACGATGAGGGAGAAGGCACCGACAGGTTGGACGACCATCACCGGGGCAAGCGCCAGAGCGACGATATTGCCCACAGTGCCCAGGCCGGTGATGACCAGTCCGATCAGCCATTTCCTGTTGCTCAGCAGCTCTTTGAAATGAGCCCAGCTCAGCCCGTTGTGGGAGTTATTCTGACCTGCGACGGCTTCATGTTGGTACAGCGCTCCATAGGCCAGAGCCACCGCCGCCAGGACGGCGAGGGCGATTGCCACTAAGGTCACGTGCTCTTCTTCCGCTGCATGGATGGGGAGAGGAATCCCTTTGATTTTACAGTGCGGTCACCTCGCCGAGGTGGTTGTTGACTGGGTTTGTCCTGACTGTACGGATTCCACGGTATCTGGTGGTGGGGTTAACCGGAACTGTGAGCTAAAGCACTGTTGTCCGCTTTGTCGCAGACCTTGGGTCTTTGCTAAGCTGACACAACGTGCGCAGGCAACTGCGACATTCCTCCGTAGCTCAGTTGGCAGAGCATTCGACTGTTAATCGAAGGGTCGCTGGTTCGAGCCCAGCCGGGGGAGCAGCTCAGGCCCCGTCCGTTTAGACGGGGCCTTTGTCGTGCCCTCGATTCTGAAGCAGTCAGTGTCGGCGCGCTCGCGAGGAACGGGAATAGTTGATCGATCAAGCAGGTTGTCTCGGGTATGAAGGCATTCGGGTTCTTGAGTTTCGGTCACTACGGGTCGGGAAGTGCTCCAGGGGAGTACGGGGCGAAGGAAGCGCTGCAGCAAGCAGTCGAGATCGGTGTCGGAGCCGACGATCTCGGCGTCAACGGCGCCTACTTCCGAGTCCATCACTTCGCTGAGCAGGCGGCTTCGCCGATGCCGTTGTTGGCAGCGATCGCGGCCAGGACCTCTCGAATCGAGGTCGGTACCGGTGTCATCGACATGCGCTACGAGAACCCTCTCTATCTGGCAGAGGAAGCCGCAGCCCTTGACCTGCTCTCGGATCAGCGTGTGGCACTGGGCATCAGCCGCGGATCACCGGAACCAGCCGACCAAGGCTGGGAATCCTTCGGCTACAGCGACAGCGATGATGCGAAAGCGGCGAACATGGCCCGCGACAAGTTCGCACGATTCCTGTCCGCCATCAGGGGCGATGAGATCGCGCCTGCGGATCCGATGCAGTTCGGACCCGATAGGAAGCTGCGTGTCGAACCTCATTCGCCCGGTCTTGACCAACGTGTCTGGTGGGGCGCCGGAACCGCAGCGACCGCCGAATGGGCGGCTGCTCAGGGCGTGAATATGATGAGCTCGACCCTGCTGACCGAGGCGACCGGCGCTTCATTCGGCGAACTGCAACGCGATCAGATCGATCGTTATCGTGCAGCGTGGAAGTCCGCCGGCCATGACTGGACTCCGCGCGTGTCCGTCAGCCGCAGCATCTTTCCGATCACCACAAACCTCGATGACCTCTACTTCGGCCGTCGCTCCGACGGGCAAGGTGATCAGATCGGCATCATCGACGGCACCCGCTCGACCTTCGGCAAGACCTACGCCGGCGAGCCCGACGAACTCATCGAAGCGCTCAAGGCCGACCCTGCCGTCGAAGCCGCAGACACGGTGCTGCTGACGATCCCGAGCCAACTGGGAGTCGACTACAACCTCCACATCCTGGAATCCTTCGCCAGCTACGTCGCTCCGGCCCTGGGATGGCAGCCCAACACCTCTGGTCCGGTGACCGGCTCGACGATGTGATTTCCCCGGGGCGCGAGCACGGACACGTATGATGAAACAGTTCCCACAAAGGGGACTGTCGAATCGACTAGGTTCCGCACGGTGACCTCTGTGCGGAATTCGGTCCGAGCAGAGGTGATCAGGTGAGCGACGGCCAGCGCATGAATCAGGTTCAGAGACGAATCGTCCTCATCGGTCTCGTCCCGCTCTTCATGTCTCTGCTCTCAGTCTCAATCATCAACGTCGTCCTGCCGGCCATTGAGACTGATCTCCAGGCCTCGTCCTCTGCCCTGCAGTGGGTCCTCACCGGCTACGCCCTGTCCTTCGGCGTCGTGCTCGTGGCAGCAGGACGAGCAGGAGACGTCTTCGGCCGCGGCCAACTGTTCATGATCGGAGTGGGCCTGTTCGGCCTCGCCTCACTCGTTGCCGGCATCGCCCCCGGTGCACTGACTCTCAATATTGCTCGCGTCTTCATGGGGCTCGGGTCAGGTCTGCTCAATCCGCAGGTCGTGGGACTGCTGCAGCAGTACTTTCAAGGGCCGCAGCGCGGGCGCGCCTTCGGACTTATGGGCACCACCGTCGGCCTCTCCGTCGCAACAGGTCCGATCCTCGGCGGTGTCTTCCTCGCTCTCTTCGGCCCTGAGCTCGGCTGGCGTGCGGCCTTTCTCGTCAATGTCCCCTTCGCAGTCATCTCCCTCATACTCGCCAAAAGCTGGCTGCCGAAATCAGCCTGGCACCCTATCGCCGCCAACGACGGGTCCGATGCGAACCCGACGGCCGCCTCGGCGAACGGGGGACACGTCCCGAACAGGGAGCGCGACCTCGATCCCGTCGGAGTCATCCTCCTCGGTGTCGGAGTCCTCCTTGTGCTGCTGCCCTTCGTCGAGTCCTCGGTCGGCTGGTTCATCTGGCTCGGCCTACCTCTGGGACTCATCACGATCTGGCTCTGGACCCGGTGGGAGCGCCGGTACTCCGCCCGTGGACACGCTCCCATGGTCGATCTGAACCTGTTCAGCATTCGGAGCTTCAGCAACGGTTCGATCATCATCACCCTGTACTTCATGGGCGTGACGAGCGTCTGGGTGCTCATCGCCATGTACATGCAACAGGGGTTGGGCCACACCGCGCTGGCGGCGGGCATGATCGGCCTTCCGGCCGCCCTGCTGTCGGCTGTGTCGGCAGATGTGTCCGGACGTTTCGTGTTCCAGATCGGACGCCGACTCGTCGTCTGGGGGATCGTCACCTGCCTGGTGGGCCTCGTCTCGACGATCGGCGTCGTCTTCCTCCTCACACAGGGCATCGGCAGCGAATGGTGGATGCTGCTGACTTTGAGCTTCATCGGAGCTGCCCAGGGAATGGTCATCAGCCCGAACCAGACCCTGACGCTGCAGGAAGTGCCGCTGAAGTATGCGGGATCGGCCGGGGGAGTCCTGCAGACGGGCCAACGCATCGGCACGTCGATGGGCTTGGCAATCATGACCGCGCTGGCCTTCGCCGTCACGGCGATCAGCGATTGGAACATCGGCATGATCGCCTCGTTCGCGGCCATTGCGCTCATCGTGATCCTGGCCGGAATCGTCGGTCTGGCCGAGGTCAGACGAGGCCGGCGCCGTCAGCTCTGAGCGCAATAATGTTACGGAATTTAGACAATCGCGTCTGTTCTCATGTGGAAGACTGTGAACGCATGTTTGCCCATGGAAGGACATATGGTGGTTGAGGCGGTACACGATCTGGACCTGGCTCTCGAAGAGTTGGTGCGCTCAGGTGGGATCGAAACCTATTTCGCCCCTGTCGTCGATGCGTACACCTTCGACAAAGTGGGATATCAGATCCTCCAGGCCCCCATCGATGACCCGGCACTCGGGCACGCTGAATCCGAAAATCTGCGCCGCGAGATGCATGCCTCGGCGATGATCGGCGATATCGATGCTTCACTTCGGGCAACAGCTCTGAGGACTGCCGAGGCGGCGGGACTGCCCAAGTCGAACCGGCTCTTCCTCCACGCAGAAGGCGAATCCTTCGCCACCCTTGAAGATCGCACCGAAGAACCCGACCGCTCAGTCATCCTGCAGCTCGATGCCTCCCGCGTGTCGTCCTCACCAGCGTCCGTCCTCCGCGCGGTCCGTCAGGCCCGGTCGATGGGCTGGGGCGTGGGAATGTCCTCGGTCGGTGCTGACCTGCGGAGCACCTCATTCGTGCCTTTGGTCAATCCGTCTGTCGTTGGTCTTCACCCGGACGTTCTTCGCATCGACTGCGAATCGCATCTGGCCGAGCTCAATCGACTTCTTCATGCTCACCTCGAACGCACTGGAGCCGTGATCCTTGCAGAAGGGGTCACCACCGAGGATGATCTCGACCGGGTGCGAGCTCTGGGCGCACGCTTCATGTCAGGACCGTACTTCGGCCCCGCGACCAAGGAACCCGAACCATTCGCAGAACCGATCGAGGACGGTCTGGTCGATCACCATTCGCGTAACCTTCCGGCACTGGGCACTCCCTATTCGATCGCCCAGGGTCTGCGGCGTGAACCTCTGGTGATGAATCGTGAGCTGCTGATCGCTCAGATCGCTGCCCTCGAAGAACGCGCCCTGGCTTCAGGTGCCGCCACAATCACCCTCGGAGTCTTCGGCGAAGACGAGACCTTCTCCCAAGCCACCCGCGATCGCTATGAACGCATCCGCGACACGGTGGGACTGACCGCGATGTTCTCCGGTGGGTTCACCGAACCGCCGATCTCTGGTGTACGCACAGGCGTCGTCGATGCGTCGGATCCCATGCGCAATGAGCACGGTGTCGTCGTGGTCGGTCCCGATTGGTCGGGTCTGGTTGCCGCGTCTAAACGCAACGATCCCGGCAGTGATGGTCAGACTGTCTTCGACGTCTACATCACGACGGAACGCTACACCTGCGTCGACGCCGCGCGCAGTGCGCTGACACGCATTTCGCCGGTGTCCTCAACCAGCTGAAGGACTCAACCCCCGTCGGGCAAACGTTGGGGCTCCAGCGGCTGCGCTGCGTGTGAGCCGAATGGGTCCGGGCCGTCAGTTGGTGCTAATCTTATTTCTGCTCGCCCCCGTAGCTCAGCTGGTCAGAGCAGGGAACTCATAATTCCTTGGTCGTCGGTTCAAGTCCGACCGGGGGCACCACTGATATAGCATCGGTGCATGACGATTGTCGTTCGTACCCCAGTCATCGAAGACGCCACGGCCATGGCCAAGGTCCATGTCGAGACATGGCTGGAAACGTACCAGGGCACTATGCCCGATGACGTCCTCTTCGCACCAGATTCTCTCCAGCGCCGAGAACACATGTGGAACTCACTTCTGGCTGGCGGCACTTCAGGCAAACTCACTATCGCGGTCGCTGAACACGATCGTCAGCTGGTCGGAATTGCTATGTCTGGGCCATCTGACGACGAAGACCGTCAGGGGGAGTCGGAGCTGTTCGTCCTCTACACCTACGAATCGGTCCACGGCCAAGGTGCAGGTGCCAAGCTCTTGGAGGCAGTCGTTGCACCAGATGAGTCTGTGTCCTTGTGGGTCGCTGACCCCAACCCGCGGGCGCAGGCGTTCTACTGCAAGATGGGATTCGCTCCTGACGGTTCCCGCAGCACCGACGATGATGATGGTGTCACCGAGATCCGGATGATCCGACCATCCCGATAGAGTCTTCGCCGCTGTGTGTCAGTCAACGTCTTCTGTTCGAGGAACGTGTTTTCCCGGAGTGAATGTCTCTCCCGACAGCGGCGCGTATGCCGTCCACTCGCCATCGGGACCGGCCTCAGCCACCAGCTGTGCCGCGCGTTCGTCCTCAGCGTCGAGTTCAGCAACGATGGTGGAAAATGCGGCAAAAGCCTCGTCGTTGTCTGCTGGGCTGCGGCTCTGAACCGTGTACGTCGGTGCGTGATGTTCGTACGAGGCGAATTCGACAACGAATTCCTCGCCGAGTTCGTTCGCGACCTGCCCGGCCAGATCGATGCCTGTCTGCGTGAAGGTTCGAGCTTCTTCCGCTGATTTCCAGTTGAAGTCGGCATCCAACGCTTCGTAGTACGACTGTTCCCACGCGTCGAGCTGATGAATCAGGTCTGGGGACAGGCCGGTGTCCTCATAGTCAATTGGAAAGACGAGCCACAGGACAGTGTCTGCATAGTCCGGGAACATGCGCACGGTGGTGGTTGTGCAGTTCTCATCCGTCATGCCGCCATCGTAGAGCACAAGGTGGCTGGTCCCCAACGACCTTCCGTGTCCGGGAAGCTGGCATTGAGCTGACCGGCTCCCTTCCTGTGCTGGTGCAGATCTCGGCTACACGCGACGCCACCAGGTCTTTCGGTGCTTGGCGCACAGGAAAAACTCGTCTATCATAGGCTCTAGCACCTCCTTTCGGATCGTAGGGGAAGACGTATCCGAGGTAGGAGGCACAAATGGATATGACACAGGGCGTACTATTCGTCCACTCAGCACCTCGCGCGCTTTGCCCGCATATTGAATGGGCAGCGGGCGGGGCAATCGGTGCACAGGCACGCTTCGACTGGACACCCCAGCCGGCAGCGCCAGGTCTTGTGCGCGCCGAGGTCTGCTGGCGAGCGCCAGCGGGTTCTGGTGCTCGCATCGCATCCGCACTTCGCGGATGGGACTCACTGCGCTATGAGGTGACCGAGGAGCCATCTGCCGGAGTCGACGGAGGCCGTTGGAGTCACACTCCGGAGCTCGGTATCTACCACGCGGTCACCGACTCTGCTGGCAATATTCTGGTTCCCGAAGATCGCATCCGCTCCGTCATGGAACGCGCCTCCGGTGATCCGATCAAACTTTCCACTGAGATGGCGCTGGCCCTGGGCGAAGCCTGGGACGAGGAGCTTGATGCCTTCCGCCACGCTGGCGAGGGCGCACCAGTGCGCTGGCTGACAAAGGTCGGCTGAGACTCTCACACAGCTTCCTGCGACGTTGATCCGATGACGTCCCTGAAGCTGCGGTAAACGACTATGGGCACACCTTCCTACCTCGGGTGTGCCCATAGTCGTATTCACGTGTGAGAGTTTGCAATGCCTCGAGTTCGACGCTGCTGCCGCAGTCTCGTTCTAGGGTGCTCCAGATACAGATCGGGGCCCCAGCATAATTGCTGGGGCCCCGATCTGATCGCTGCTCAGAGGCTGTACTGGTTTCGATGAACCAGTGCAGGAGCAACGCCGCCTCGTGAAGTGCTATCGCATCACAAAGCTCTATCGCTGATTTATACCGACTTGAAGGCGACGACGGCGTTGTGCCCACCGAAGCCGAACGAGTTCGTAATCGCTGCGATATCTCCGGCGGGAAGTTCTGCAGGATTGTCGCGCACGATGTTGATGCCCACGACGTCCGGGTCGACTTCCTCGATGTTGATCGTCGGGGGAGCCGTGCGAGTCTCCAAGGCCTTGACGGTGAGGATCGACTCGACTGCGCCGGTTCCGCCCAGCAGGTGACCGGTCATCGACTTGGTCGCACTCACGAGAGCATCTCCGACGTGAGAGCCCAGCAGTTGGCTGATCGCCAAGGACTCCGGGATGTCGCCCACTGGTGTCGACGTGGCGTGCGCGTTGACGTGCTTGACGTCTGCGGGGCTCAGGTCCGCGTTGTCCAGCGCACTCTGCATCGCACGCAGCGCGTACTGACCGCCTGGCTCACCACCGGTGATGTGGTAGGCGTCGTTTGAGATGCCCCAGCTGGAGACCTCGGCGTAGATCTTCGCACCACGAGCCTTGGCGTGCTCTTCGGTCTCGAGGATGAGAGTTCCTGCACCCTCACCCATGACGAAACCATCGCGGCCGGTGTCGTATGGGCGTGACGCAGTCTCAGGGGAGTCTGTCCGACGTGAGAGCGCCTGCATCGAGTTGAATGAGGCGATCGTGATCGGGTGGATCGCGGCTTCGGAGCCACCTGCGATCACGATGTCGGCGTGACCTGAGGCTACAACGTCGTAGGCGTGGCCCAGGCTCTCGGTCGACGAGGCGCAAGCGGAGACCATGGTCTGGACTCCGGCACGGGCCTTGAACTCCATGCCGATGGCTGCGGCTGGCCCGTTGGGCATGAGCATCGGCACGGTCAGAGGCATGACCCGGCGAGGGCCCTCTTCCTGGAGTGTGTCCCAGGCGTCGAGCAGAGTCCAGACTCCGCCGATTCCGGTCGCCCAGGAGACGGCGGTGCGGTCTGGGTCAGTTTCCTCGAGGCCGGCGTCGGCCATGGCCTCTCGGGCGGAGATCAATGCGAATTGGGAGGAGGGGTCGAGGCGTTTGGCCTGGACGCGCTTGAGATTCTCGGGAACGACCTGTGGGTCGACCTGTGCTGCGAAGTCGACGGCGAGGCCGTACTTCTCGGACCAATCATTGTCCATTGTGTGGACGCCGGACTTGCCGGCCAGGATGGCTTGCCACGTGGCATCGGCCGTCGCGCCCAATGGGGTTACCGCACCAATCCCGGTGACGACAACTTTAGGTGTCATGGTACAAACCTCGTCGATAGTGTGGACACGGCCCGTCGGTGGACGGGCCGTGTACGGCTAGTTTCTCAGGCCTCTTGAGCCTTGTTGATGTAGTCAACAGCGTCCTGGACGGTGACGAGGTCTTTGACGTCGTCATCCGGAATCTTCACGCCGAACTTCTTCTCAGCGTTGACGACGATGGTCATCATCGAGATGGAGTCGATGTCGAGGTCATCGGTGAAAGACTTGTTGGCCTCGACTGCTTCCACAGCCAAACCGGTCTCTTCGTTGACGATCTCTGCCAGTCCAGCGAGGACTTCAGCTTCGGTGAATGCCATTACTTTCCTACTTTCTAGTGTCAGCCGAGGGTTGGTCGACTGGTTGAGGAACTTTTCGACGAGTGTCCCGCCGAATATCTTAGGACATTCACGGAGAGTTTTCCGTGAATGAACCCGTTTAAGGGAGACGGATCACTTGTGCACCGAAGACCAGACCGGCTCCGAAACCGATCTGCAGTGCCAATCCTCCGCTGAGTTCGGGCTGTTCGCGCAGCAGACGCTCGGTGGCCAAGGGAATCGACGCCGAGGAGGTGTTGCCGTTGTCTGCGATATCTCGAGCGATGACGACTGATTCGGGCAGCTTGAGCTGCTTGGCCAGTTCGTCGATGATGCGCATATTCGCCTGATGGGGGATGAAGGCAGCCAGGTCAGAGGCTTCGATGCCGGATTCGGCAAGGGCCTCCTTGGCCACTTCGGCACCATCCCAGACGGCCCAACGGAAGACGGTCGGCCCGTCCTGGCGAAGGGTCGGGAATGGGGTCTCGCGGTCGTCGCGGACGTCATAGAGGGACTCGGTCATACGGATCGTCGACCAGTTCTCACCCTTCGAACCCCAGACGGTCTTCGAGATGCCCGGCTCGTCGGAGGACGAGACGACGACAGCGCCGGCTCCGTCACCGAGGATGAAGGAGATCGAACGATCCTCCGGGTCGATGACCTCGGAGAGCTTCTCAGCGCCGATGACCAGGATGTTGTCCATGGCTCCGGAGCGGACCAGTGCGTCGGCCTGTCCGATGCCGTAGCAGTAGCCGGCGCATGCGGCGCTGATGTCCCAGGCCGGGATGTGGCCGGTTCCCAGGCGATCGGTCAGTGCCGCTGCCGCTGACGGTGTGAAGTACTCGAAGGTGACGGTGGCGATGATGATGCCGCCGATGTCCTCGGGTTTGAGGCCCGAAGATGCGATTGCCTCGAGGGCTGCTTCCTCGCACATGTCGAGGACGCCGACGTCCTTGCTGGCCCGCCTGCGGGTGATGATGCCGGTGCGCTGGCGGATCCACTCATCGGAGGAGTTGATGGGGCCGGCGATGTCGTCGTTGGTGACGAGGTTCTCGGCGCGGTAGGCGCCGATGCCCGTGATCTTGGAGAAGCTTCCGGGCTCTGCGGTCTTCAGTGTTGGCATGGTGGTCTTCCTTTGATGATCAGGCGTGGGCCGCGGCGAACTCACGCGCCCCGTCGAGGTCTGCGGCGGATTTGATGGCGAATGTCTCCACGCCCTTCATGGCGCGTCGTGCAATGCCGGTGAGAGTTCCACCGGGGACGAGTTCGATCATTCCGGTGATGCCCGCGTTCAGGAGGGTCTCCTGGCACAGGTCCCAGCGGACCGGGTTGGTGACCTGTTTGACGAGACGGCCGACGTAGTCCTGTCCGTCCTCGACGACGGTGCCGTCGGAGTTGCTGAGGATCTTCGTGCCCGGGTCGGCAATCTCCAGCGCCGAGGCGGTGGCGGCCAGTTCAGCGGTTGCCGGAGCCATGAAATCGGTGTGGAAGGCACCGGCCACAGGCAAGGCGATGACTCGGGCCTTCTCCGGTGGGTTCTCGGCTAGCTTGCCGAGGCTCTCCTTCGATCCTGCTGCCACGGTCTGCCCGCCGCCGTTGACATTGGCCGGGCTTGCCCCGGCAGCTTCGATCGCGGCCAGAACGTCCTCGGGGTCGCCGCCGACGACGGCTGACATTCCCGTTGGTGTATGGGCGGCGGCGGATGCCATGCCGGCACCACGGACAGAGACGAAGCGCATGGCGTCAGACGCTGTGAAGATCCCAGCGATCTGTGCTGCCGCGATCTCACCGACGGAGTGTCCGGCGACATAGTCGGCCTTGACTCCGAGTTCCGCTGCGCACGCGATTGCTGACGCGACGAGCAGCGGCTGCGCCAGAGCTGTGTCCTTGATGGTCTCATCATCCGATTCGGTTCCGTGCTCTCGCAGGTCGATCCCGGATGCGGAGGAGAGTTCGTCGATCTGTGCGGCGAAGGCGTCAAGTTCCAGGAAGGAACTCAGAAAGCCCGACTTCTGGGCACCTTGGCCCGGGCAGGTGATTGCTAGCACTCAGTTCTCTTTTCGCTCGACTTCGGTGTTCAATCTAGTGGATGGATCGTACAGATCAGTGTGTTTTGTCGGTGTTCGACAATAGCCCGGCATCTGACAGTCGCCCGTAGACCAATGCGATGTGGATGACGAATGCGTCGCGGGAGACTGTGGGATCGAGTGAGATCGCCGAGGTGATCTTCCGCAGCCGGTATCTCACCGTATTCGGGTGGACGGACAGCGCCTTGGCCGTGGCTTCCAAGGACGAACCGAATTCGACGTAGGCGCTGACTGTTTTGAGCAGCTGTCCAGTCCCCGAGGTCAACGGTTCGTAGTAGCGGCTGATGAGTTCTCCCAGTGCGACGGTGTCCCCGGCCAGGGCACGTTCAGGTAGGAGCTCCTCTGCCCTGACGGGGCGTGGGGAGTCGGGGCGGGCGGTGGCGGCCTTGAGCGCCATGATCGCTGCCTTCGCCGAGGTGGCGGCTTCGGCCAGTGATGACACGCTGGGACCCACGATGACCTCGGAGGGTCCGAAGCAGTCGGAGAGGTCTTCGACGGCGGTGTCGAGTTCGGTGGCACCGCCGAGGACGATGAGCAGTCGGTTGTCGTGAATGCCGACGAGTGCATCATCGGCCCATTTGCGGGCCTTGCGACGAATGACGTCGAGGCCGCGTTTGGCCGACCGCTGCGGGGCCCGTCCGACGAGGACGCTGACAGGTCCCTCGGACTGCCAACCGAAGGCCGCCGTACGGCTGGCCAACTCGTCGACGGAGTCACCGCGGACGAGGGCATCGACGACCATCGCCTCCAGGCGGGCGTCCCAGCTGCCCCGGGCTTCGGCGGCTCGGGCATAGACGTCTGCTGCGGCGAAGGCGATCTCACGGGAGTAGACGAGGACGGCTTCCCGCAGGGCCGGCTGTTCTACCGCACGCGCAATGTCGGGTACTCGTTCTTCGACGACCTCGACGACGACCTTGAGCAGCTGCAGCGTCTGCTGCAGGCTGATGGCTCGGATGAGGTCGCGGGGGGCGGACTTGAAGATCTCGCTGACGACCCGCAGATCCGTATCGGGTTTGCGATACCAGTCGATGAAGGACGAGATGCCTGACTGGGCCAAGAGTCCGACCCAGGAGCGATCCGAGGGCGACATGCTGCGGTACCAGGGGAGCCGAGCTTCGAGTCTCTGCAGGGTCACAGTGGAAAGAACTCCCACTCCGGCCCGGAGACGACGTGCCGTCTCTGCGCGGCGCCGGAGCGTCTCGGCGTCTGTTGTCATGGACTCCACTTTAAACGCTTCAACACAATTCGCTTGTACACGACACACAAGTTTTTGTCGTTGGGGACAAGTATGGCCGGAGTCTTGGAGACTCCGGCCATACCGCCTGACACGGTGTGCTTAGGCGCCCGCACCTTCGGTTGAACCCGAAGTACCAGCGGTGACATCGTCGAGCTGGTACTTCCGAGCCGCCTCGGCGGCCTTATCGATCGAGATCGCCCCGGTATCGGCCAAGGAGATCAGGGCCTGAGTCACGACCGAGGGTCCATCGACGTGGTAGTAGCGGCGAGCGGCCGGACGCGTGTCCGAGATCGCGTAGCCGTCGGTGCCCAGCGAAGTGAAGTGACTGGGCACGTACTGCCGGATCTGATCCGGTACCGCACGCATGAAGTCCGAGGTTGCCACCACGGGACCCTCGACTTCGGACATCTTCTGAGTCACGTAGGGCACACGGGCCTCGGCGTCAGGATTGAGCAGCCGGTCATCTTCGGCATTGAGCCCATCGCGACGCAGTTCGGTCCATGACGTCACCGACCACACATCGGCGGATACGCCCCAGTCCTCGGCCAGCAGCTCCTGGGCCTCGAGGACCCACGGAACACCGACTCCGGAGGCCATGAGCTGAACCTTCGGGCCACCGTTGTCCGGTCCCTTTGACAGCAGGTACATGCCCTTGAGCACACCGTCGACGTCGAGGTCCTCGGGTTCAGGAGGCTGGACCATCGGTTCGTTGTACATCGTCAGGTAGTACATGACGTTGGGGTCGCGTTCATCGGCCGGGTCGTACATGCGGTGGATGCCGTCACGGACGATGCGGGCGATCTCGTAGGTGTACGCCGGGTCGTAGGACACGATCGACGGGTAGGTCGAGGCCAGCAGATGGGAATGACCGTCTCCGTGCTGCAGTCCTTCTGCCACGAGCGTGGTCCGTCCGGCGGTGGCGCCGAGGATGAACCCGCGGGCCATCTGGTCTCCTGCGGCCCAGAAGAAGTCGCCGCTGCGCTGGAACCCGAACATCGAGTAGAAGATGTAGAACGGGATCATCGGCTCACCGTGGGTGGCATAGGACGTGCCGACGGCGGTGAGAGCTGCGGTGGCGCCGGCCTCGTTGATGCCCACGTGGAGCAGCTGACCGTCGGTGGCTTCCTTGTAGGCGAGGAAGAGGTCGCGGTCGACCGAGATGTAGTTCTGGCCGTGCGGGTTGTAGATCTTCGCCGTCGGGAAGAACGAGTCCATACCGAAGGTGCGGGCCTCGTCGGGGATGATCGGCACGATGCGCTTGCCGAACTCCTTTTCGCGCATCAGGTCCTTGAGCACGCGGACGAATCCCATGGTGGTGGCGATCGTCTGCTTGCCCGAACCGCGCTTGCCGGCGTCGAAGGCCTTGTCGGAGGGCAGTTTGAGATCGATGTGCTTGCTGCGCCGTTCGGGGGAGTACCCGCCGAGTGCCGCACGTCGCTCCTGCATGTACTTGATCTCCGGAGCATCCTGCCCGGGGTGGTAGTACGGAGGCAGCTTCGGGTTCTCCTCGAGATCCTTGTCCGAGATCGGAATCTGGAAGTGATCACGGGCCAGCTTGAGATCGTCGATCGTCAGCTTCTTCATCTGGTGTGTGGCGTTGCGGGCCTCGAAGTGCGGTCCCAGGGAGTAGCCCTTGACGGTCTTGACGAGGATGACTGTCGGCTGACCGGTGTGCTCGGCGGCGGCCTTGTACGCTGCGTAGACCTTGCGGTAGTCGTGTCCACCGCGCTTGAGGTTCCAGATCCTCTCGTCGCTGTAGTCCTCGACCATGGCCTTCGTGCGAGGGTCGCGACCGAAGAAGTTGTCACGGACGAATCCACCCGACTCACCCTTGTACGTCTGGTAGTCACCGTCCGGGGTGGCATTCATGAGGTTGACGAGGGCGCCGTCACGGTCCTTGGCCAGGAGTTCGTCCCATTCGCGGCCCCAGACGACCTTGATGACGTTCCATCCGGCACCGCGGAAGTAGGCTTCGAGCTCCTGGATGATCTTGCCGTTGCCGCGCACCGGTCCGTCGAGGCGCTGCAGGTTGCAGTTGATGACAAAGTTGAGGTTGTCGAGTTCTTCGAAGGCGGCGACGTGGAGCATGCCGCGGCTCTCCGGTTCGTCGAGCTCGCCATCGCCGAGGAACGCCCAAGTCTGCTGCTGCGAGGTGTCCTTGATGCCGCGATTCTGCAGATACTTGTCGAACTGTGCCTGCGCGATCGCGTTCATCGGTCCCAGGCCCATCGACACCGTCGGGTGCTCCCAGAAGTCAGGCAGCTGGTGCGGGTGGGGATAGGAGGGCAGTCCGCTGGGTTTGCCGTCGATCTGATGGGACTGCTGCTGACGGAATCCGTCGAGGTCCTGTTCGCTCATCCGGCCTTCGAGATAGGCGCGAGCGTACATACCCGGTGAGGCGTGGCCCTGATAGAAGATGTGGTCACCGCCGCCGGGATGATCCTTGCCCCGGAAGAAGTGGTTGAGGCCGATTTCGTAGAGCGTGGCCGATGAGGCATAGGTCGAGATGTGACCGCCGACCTCGACTCCGGGCCGCTGAGCGCGGTGGACGAGCATCGCGGCGTTCCAGCGGTTCCAACGCCGGTAGCGTCGCTCCACCTCTTCGTCGCCGGGGAACCACGGTTCGTTCTCGGGACCGATCGTATTCACGTAGTCGGTGGCTGTCAGGCTGGGCACGCCGATCTGCTTCTCTCGCGAACGCTGGAGCATCCGCAGCATGACGTACCGTGCGCGTGATCGTCCGCCCTCGTCGATGAGGCCGTCCAGCGACGCCAGCCACTCCTCAGTCTCTTCGGGATCGATGTCGGGCACCTGGCTGGGCAGCCCATTGAGAATCGGTCCGCCCTGTTTCCGATTGTCCACGGTGTGGTCCTCTCTTCAGCTCCACGATCTTCGTTGGTGTCAAGATCCGGTGGGTCAGGTGGAATGGGCGGTCAAATCATGATTGAGCCCAGGGTCCACCAGATACTTCCATCAGCCTAGTCCTCCCGCGCGATCTTCGCTGGGGCGAAATCTTGTGATCTCAATGACGAGTTCATAGTCTTGGATGCTCTTTGCAGCCGATTGCATCGTCTTGACGCGCCGCCATTTGCGCCTCCGGCACACTTGACGGAACAATAAGGGCATGAGTAACTCCTCTTCCGAAAGGACATCTTCCACGTCGACCCTCCTCAACGAGCTGGGCCACAACCTTGGTTTGGCTGCGGGAGACTATGTGCAAGAAATCGGCTACGACGATGACGTCGACTTGGACCTGTGCCAGGCGATCGAAAACATCATTGGTGAGAAAATCGCGGACGGCGATGAAGACGGTGTCTTCGACGCCATCCTGATGTGGTGGCGTTCTGACGACGATGACCTGATTGATGGTCTCGTCGACGCGCAGGTCACATTGAAGGAAGGCGGAGTCGTCTGGCTCCTCTCTCCCAAGGCAAGTCGCCCCGGCCACATCAGCCCGGCCGACATTTCCGAGGCAGCTCCCACAGCAGGCATGCACGTGACCTCGACGGTCAGCGCAGCCGAGCACTGGGCAGGCTTCCGTTTGGTAGGCAAAAAGAACTTCTCATGATCCTTCGGCCCGGAGACCGGGCCCCTGATTTCCGTGTGCCCGATCAGTTCGGGTCCACGATCCACCTCGCCGAGGTGTCTCGCCGGTCGGCTGTCATCCTCGTCTTCTTTCCGTTCGCCTTCTCACCCGTGTGCGGTGACGAGGTCAGAGCATTGGACGACCTGGGGCAGACTCTGGCCGCAGAGTCCGCACCGATCGAGGTCATCGGCATGTCCGTGGATTCGAAGTACACGCTCGCCGCATGGTCGAGCGAGCGTGGGCTTCGACTCGATCTGGGTTCTGACTTCTGGCCCCATGGCGAGGTGGCGAAGTCCTACGGAGTCTTCGATGCCGATCACGGTGTGGCCGAACGCGGAGTCTTCGTCATCTCGCAAACGGGTACGATCGTGACCAGTCGACAGGTCGCACGAACCGAGACGCGTGACTTCTCCGTTGATGTCGCTCAAGCGCGAGCACTTCGCGGTTGAGTCGATGTGATCATCGGATCAGCGTGATCATCGGATCAGCAAGGAGGAATGAAACATGGCCACCATCTTCACCAAGATCATCAACGGAGAGATTCCGGGCACTTTCGTCTACCAGGACGACCTGTGCGTTGCATTCCTCGATGTGTCGCCGATGACCGAGGGCCACACCATGGTCGTACCCCGGGAAGAGATCTCGCACTGGATCGACGCGGACCAGGACCTGCTGGACCATCTCATGGCCGTCAGTCGCAAGGTGGGACGTGCTCAGCAGGAGGCCTTCGACTGTGAGCGCATCGGCGTGATGATCCAGGGCTATGAGGTCCCGCACCTGCATATCCATGTCTGGCCGACGAATAAGATCGCCGACTTCGATATCTCTGATCGGGCTGAGATGCAGACTGCTGAACAGCTGGCAGGGCCTGCCGAGAAGATTCGGCAAGCCCTGGAGCAGCAGTCCTGATCACGCTCAGCGGTCCGCGTTCGCCTCGAGGTAGTGATTGAGTGAGTCTCGGACCAGCTCCGCGCCCTCGGTGCCACCGTAATTGGAGGCAAAGCGCGCGTCACTGACGTACATGTCGGCCAACCCGCGGACATATCCGTCGATGTCACCGCTGGGATCGTTCGCTGGAGTCCCCGGAACAGCTCTCAGCCACTGAACGTGACGGTGAGCCAGGTCCTGGCAGCGATCCGATTCGGGGTCGGCCCCTGCCTCGGCGGCGTTCGCCCAATCCTGATTCAGCTGGTCGACTGCCGCCTTCCATGACTGCTTGTCATCGGGCCTCAGGGACTCCCACCAATGCGCAGACGACTCATAGGCCTCAGGGCCCCAGCGCTGCGTCACCTCCTCTTTGTGCTTGCGATGGTCGAAACCGTCGAACATTTCCTCTGCCATGAGAGGTTCACCTGCTTCCAATCGTGCGATGGTCGCGGTGACGGCGGCGATCTGCCGCTCGATCCGTGCACGCTCGCGTCCGAGGCTGTGCACGTGTTCGCCCAGTGCCGCAATCGGGTCCGAGGTGCTCTCGAGCACCTCGGCGATCTGGTTCAACGGCATGCCCAGCTCCTTGAGAAGGAGAATGCGCTGCAGGCGCACCAGCCCTGTCTCGTCGTAGCAGCGATATCCGTTGTCGGTAATGTACGTCGGTGGCAAGAGGCCGATCGCGTCATAGTGACGCAGTGTTCGGCTCGTCGTCCCCGTCATCCGCGCTGTTTCCTGTATGGACCAGTCCATGACAATCAGCTTAGAAGTTGACGTCGCGTCAATGTCAATAGGGCAGTGAGCACGTGGCCAATTTGGATAGGCAGCGGACCGGGGTCGGCCGGCTCAGGCAGCGGCCCGACTCGCGTCGAGGGCAGCGATGAGATCGTCTGCCAGGTCATCGACGTGTTCGAGTCCCACAGAGAGTCGGATGAGACCATCGCCGGGCTTCGCCGTGGCCGCAACTGGCCTGTGAGTCAGTGACGCCGGATGCTGGATGAGAGTGTCAGCGCCGCCCAGGGACACCGCGTGGACGACGAGGTTGCAGTGTTCGACGAAGCTGCGGGCGGCGTCGAATCCACCGGCGAGCTCCATCGCGATCATCGCACCACCACCGGACATTTGGCGTCCGAGCAGTCCGCGTGGGTCCTGGCCTTTCAGTCCCGGGTAGTGGACGACGGAGATGGCAGGGTGCGCGTCCAGGCGCTCAGCGAGCTCACCGGCGGTGGTCTGAGCCGCGCGCATGCGCACGGCCAGAGTGCGCAAGCCCCGATGAAGGAGATACGCGCCCATGGGGTGGAGCAGGGCTCCTGTGATGGCTCGGACCTGTCGCAGGCGCATCGCCCAGTCGGCGTTGGTGGCGATGATGCCGCCCATGGCATCGCCATGACCGCCGAGGTATTTTGTCGCGCTGTGCAGTACGAGGGCCGCTCCGTGGGAGATGGGCTGCTGGAGAACAGGTGTGCAGAATGTGTTGTCCACCAGCACAGGCACGTTGCCGGCGGCTGAGACGACACTGTCGAGATCAACAAGGTCCAGGCTGGGGTTTGCCGGGGTCTCGACAATGACGAGTCCGGTGTCATCTTGGATCGCCGAGGCGATGTCGGCTTCCTTTGCCCATGTGACTGTTGTCCCCAGCAGTCCGGTTTCGAGGAGGTGGTCGCTTCCGCCATAGAGGGGACGCACTGCGACGATGTGGGGTGTTCCTGCGCTGACGGCCGCGAGAAGTGCGGCAGTCATTGCGGCCATGCCCGTGGCGAAGGCGACTGCTTCCTCAGCGTGTTCGAGCCCGGCCAGCGCGGTCTCGAAGCGTGCGACACCGGGCTGCCAGAGGCGCTGGTAGACGGCCGAGTCGCCGTCCTTGAGCGTATGGCCGGTGGCGAGCCATTCGTAGGAGTCACCGCCGGTGGCGACATCGTTGACTGGGTTGGTGGTCGAGAGGTCGATGGCCGGTACGTGGACTCCTGCCTCGGTGAGGCCTTTCATTCCGCCGTGGACCATGAGCGTTTCTGGGTGCAGTGAGGTCATATCAGCATTCAAGCTATTCCTGCTATTAACTGCAATCATCAGTCAAGAATCCGTGATTTTGTGTACTCCTATCGAAGCTTCTTGAATCACATATGCCAGACTGTGAGTCATGTCGCAGAAAGTGGAACTCGATGATGTTGATCGACAGCTGCTCAAAGCTCTCAGTGAAGATGCCAGAGCATCCGGTATCGCTTTGGCATCTATGGTGGGCATCTCGGAGTCGACGGTTTCGCTTCGCCTCAAGCGCCTCAAGACATTGGGCGTGATCAGAGGCTTTCGCGTCGACATCGATGCCGCAGCTGTGGGCATCCCATTGCAGGCCCTGATCTCCATCCGTCTGGCCAAACATGACCGGGCGGAGATCGATGCCTTCACCGCTGCAGCACCGCAGTTTCCCGGGGTTGTGCGGATGTACCACATGGCAGGAGCTGACGACTATCTGCTCCACATCGTCGCCACCGACACCGAGGCGGTCCAGTCCTTTGTTCTGGACTACCTCACTCGTTATCCGGCAGTCGCCCATACGCGAACCAACCTCATCTACAAGGTTCAGGACGGCTTCGCCTGGATTCCCGACGGTGCCTGAACGCCGCCGAGAGCCCATAATTGAGCCATGACTAGTCAGAAGACTCAGCCCACCGACGTCGACGTCAACGAGTTCCTCGCAGCTGCCGTTCCGAACAAGCGCCGCGAGGACGGGTTCACGCTCGCAGCGATCTTCACCGAGGTGACTGGCACGCAGCCGGTGATGTGGGGCCCATCGATCGTGGGTTACGGGCAGTACCAGTACATTTCACCGTCGAATCCGCGCAACCGGGGCCACTGGCCCAAGACTGGATTCTCACCTCGTAAGGCTCAGCTGTCGCTTTACGGGCTCAAGGACTCACCAGCAGGAGCGGCGTTGCTGACCAGCCTCGGCACGTACACCGAAGGCGCTGGGTGCGTGTATGTGCGCAAGTTGGAAGACATTGACGAGTCGGTGCTGCGCAGACTCATCACCATTGCGTTTGAGCGCCCCGACGATCCCGAGTCCGCGTCCTGACCGCAGCCTGGACTGCAGCGTCGCACGTCTGCTTCGTCTGAGTCAGTGTCGACTGGTGATCGTCAGTCCCTGTTTGCGCTGATGGACCGAGAAGTACCGCAGGCCCTGAGCCTCGTCGGCGAGGAAGCGTCGACGAGAGAGACACGGCAACCAGACTATCTGACCCGGCGCGAGTGGAATCGTGGTCAGCTCTGTCTCCAGGGTTCCACCGCCGTCGAGGATGTGGATGAGGACATCGAGGGCCGGCCCGACGTGTTCCTTGATCTCACCCCCTGGCGAGAGTGCGATGATGTTCGCATCGAGATCACGCTGTTGAGGCTGGAGCTGCCACACAGAACCTGAGGTCTCCGCCACCCCGCCGAGTTCCCCCACATCGGCAAGGACGCGGGGGAGAGGCGTTGCTGCTCGTTTGCTGATGAGAACCCGGAAGTCCTCGTCATCTGAGGACTGTGGTTCCCAGGCCATCGCCTCGGCGAACTCTGCCTCCATCTCGATCTTGAGATTCTTGGGTTCATGGTCGTTGATGAGGACCAGACCGGAGCCGACGTCGAGTTTCTGATAGGCCGCCATGAAGAGCGGATGTCGCTCAGGCTTGGGAATCGTCCGAACGTCAACGGTTTCGGGTACTGGGCCATCGGCCATGGTCAACCTCCAAAGTCAGTCACACATCGATCAACTACAAGTTAGCATCAGGACTACCGGGTCGATGCATGATTTCCTCTCGGCAGAGCATGACAGCACAGGCCACTCGTCACGGACGGTGTCGAAGCAGCAGAAGTCGAACGAGCAGGACAGGACAGATGATGACTGACAATCCACACATCCAGAACCTCCGCGAGTTGGCCGAGGAGCTTCTGCAGAAGGCTCGAGGCGCGAGCAGTGGGCGGGCTGCCCACAGTGTCTATAGTGGGCGCTATCTCAAACAGGCTCTGCTGACCTTGACGGCAGGAACTACGATGGCCGAACACGATTCTCCGCCAGAGGCGACACTGCAGGTACTGCAGGGGAGTGTGGCTTTGTCGTCAGCCGAGGAGTCGTGGGACCTGCGCGCCGGTGACATTATGACGATTCCTCCGGAGCGACACTCCGTGCAGGCACATGAGGACTCTGCTTTCCTGCTGATCATTCGAACCGATGTCAGCTGACCGTCTGCCTCGGCCCCGGTGACGATTCCACTGGTCCTGACCAGGAGAGATCCCATTGGGATCGCGAAGGGCAAGAAAAATGTGCCGCGGCATCGAGTGAACGATGTCGCGACACATTACATGGTCGGGATAGCGGGATTCGAACCCACGACCTCCTCGTCCCGAACGAGGCGCGCTACCAAGCTGCGCTATATCCCGCGACCAGGAACTACTATAGCGATGGCGACGCGTTCTGAAAAATCGGCACGGTCGACCATCTGCGAATGGAAGGAACGGCTCATTGGCACTGACTGCTGGGAGCATCACGACTACCGCCCTCGACATCCTTTCACGCTACGGTTTGGGCGATCTGTCGATGCGCAGGCTCGCACGTGAGCTCGACGTTCAGCCCTCCGCACTGTATTGGCACGTCAAGGATAAGCAGGAGCTCTTCGTCCTCATCGCCACACGGATGAATGCTGAAGTGGATGCGCGATGTCCGTCGACTTCTGACCCGCTTGTGACTGCGATGGCTCTGCGAGACATTCTTCTGACCTACCGTGACGGTGCTGAGATCATGCTGCTCGGCTACTCGATCGCCCCCGGCGAAGTGACTCCTGGCGCGTTGAGCGTCGATGTATTGGGGGAGACGGTCTCCCATGGCGTGATGGCATACGCGCTGGGCGCAGTGGCGATCGAACAGAATCGCAGTCTCTTCGGGATCGAGTCCGGACGTGCCAGTGAGAACTTTGCAGAAACTGCGGCTCAGCTGCTGGAGACTGCCGGTGCCTGAATAGAGAATTCGTCTGCGTGCCTGCCATATGGCATACTGATCAAGCACGTTTGGGAGCATCGCTTCTGAGCTGTTGTGGGGCCTATAGCTCAGTTGGCTAGAGCATCTCGCTTACACCGAGAGGGTCGGGGGTTCGAGTCCCTCTGGGCCCACCAGCAAGAATGTCAGTCATCGTTCGTCTCCTGTTCGTCATCGCGCACCCCCGGCGCACCCCCATCATTGAGAAGCACCAAAGCGGCCCGGTCCGCCGCCGTGCCGAGGTAGTGCAAATATTCGTTTGTGATCGTCACTGTTGAATGGCCTAGCCAGGCCGAGACCGTTGCCAAGTCCACACCGCGACTAAGCCACATACACGCCGCTGTGTGACGGAGGTCATGGAGGCGTCTACCGCGTCCCAGATCAGACCAATCAGTCAGGTGTCGGAATCTCGCGTTCCACAGTTGTCCGCCTCTCGGCCCGGTAATGAGCAGGTCGTCTGCCTTCTTGCCAGAGGCGAGCCGCTCGACCACAGGAACCGCGACATTCGCCAACGGGACAGTTCGCGCCGCGCGGCCCTTCGTGGTCTTCACGTCTTTGCCCTCCGACTGGGAACGCCGGACACGGAGCGCAGGCACCGGCACCTGCTGAACATCACTCACACGAAGGGAACGAGCTTCACCCCACCGGACGCCGCACCAGCCAAGGAGAAGGACCACATCGGCAAAATGCTCCGATGTGGTCCTAATCTGTTTAACAACTTCGGTCAGTTCGGTTTCCGTGAACGGGTTCATCTCGACCTGCTCGGCCTGACGTTTCGGCATCGGCGCGGCACGCACCGGGTTACGCTCGATCCGACGATCCCGCACACACCACTCGAAGAAGGCAGAGAGACTGTCACGCCTCCTCGACACGGCCCCGTAGGAATACGTCTTGAGCATCCTCGTCAGCCAGGCTGAGACTTCAGCGGGAGTCACCGCACCCACCGCGCGAGCTTTGAACGCCGCCGACAGGTGACCGGGCAGCTCGGCATCCGTCTCTGCCGTCTTCTCTGCTACGGTCTCCCAACGATGCTCCACCCACACCGGAAGCAACGCCCCGACCGTCATCCGACCGGCACGAATGTCCGTACCACCAGCCGAAGCAGTCTCCACCTGCCCAGCCCACGCCAACGCGTCCCGGCGACGATCAAACGTCTTCGAACCCAGGCTCACCCGACCCGACTTGGCAACACCCCTGAACCGGCCTGCCAACGTTTTACGGACGAAGGCCATCACGCCCCCTCAAGGTACGCGAGCAAATCCTTGAGCCGGTAGCGCGGAGTTCGAGACTCCAGATAGAGACACCTCGGCCCTCGACCCTGCTGAAACCACCGGCTCAACGTCGACCGATCCACCTGAAGGAAGTCGGCGGCTTCGGCACGTGTGAGCAAACGCTCTTGATTCTTGGTTTTCATGTCAGATTCCTATCCCTGCACCTGCGCGGTGCGCGGCACCCCGCGGATCTCGTTCCTCAATCCACCGGCTATAAAAGATCACTGTTCGGCCTGGTCAGCACTCCGAACCCAGAACAGCCGGCCCTCATCAAGCTTCTCGATCAACTCCCAAGCCTCGGGCAATCCCAGGGCAATCAGGCCGGTGACCAGTAGCGCGTGTTCCTCGTCCGTGAGCGCACCCCCGGCAACCTGATCATCCACGCTGATCACCCTCGTTCTTCTCTACAACCACCAGATCAACAGCGGACGAGAGACGCTCTAGGAGACGCTGGACACGCTCCTGGTCCTCGACCTCACACACACTCACAGTCGCCTCTCTGAGCGCCTCCAGCACGTCGCCAAACGAGAGGTCATCGAGCGGCGTATACCGGTTTCGACCGGCTAGATGCTTAAAATTCATCGTCCGCACCTTCCATAAAGGACAGAGTGACCTCGGCGGCCACACCCCGAACCGCATCATCAGAGCACCAGAACGCACGGAACCGGACAATCTCGGAGGTTTCCGAGTCGATTCCGTAGCCTGTGCCCTGCTGAGTCTCAGGAATCATGTGCGCCTGAGCACCAGCGTCAACGGCCCACGCACCGAGGGCCAGACGAGCGTCATCCTCAGTCCGCAGACGAAGGGCGATCTGGTTCGAGAACAAATCCCGCGTACTCAGGGACTCCTTACGCGGATCCTGCATCGCGGCCAGCACGGAGAAACCAGCCGCGCGGCCTGTCGACAGGATACGTTTGAGATGGGCGTCCACCTTTTTCGAAGTCGCCGTATCCGGGGCGAGATACGTCAGACTCGCCGCCTCATCCACCACCAGCAGCTCAAGAGGATGGTCAGCAGACGGGACATGCTTACGGGAACCCGACTCCACCATGTGGGCAAGCCGCTGTTCCAGAGCATCCTCAAGACCGGCCAGCAAGTCCTTAGCCTCGGCGTACGTGTAGGCGACCTGATGGAACAGGTCAACGCCAGTAGTGAACTCGACGCCACCCTTAAGATCGATCCCATGGACCCGAACCACACCGGCCCGGATCGCAGGAGCCAACCCCAAAAGGAGCGACCAGATCACTGAACCCTTCCCGGAGCCCGTCCCGCCGACCAGCAAGGTCATTTTCCCGTACACCTGCAGTCCATAAAGGCCACCAGACTCGTGGAGACCTATTGGCACCGGCGCAGTCGGATCAACAGACCTCTCAAGGTCCACAGGCGGAACCGGGACGGCTACGGCCAGGGGATCCGCCCATACGAAAGACCAAACAACCGACGCGGAGGTCCGCGATGTTGACGCACGCAGGACGAGACCACCGCAACCCGTGACAAGCCGAGCAGAGGATTCGACCCTCGCGATGGCCTCCGACGACCCGAGATCAGCTGCAGTCTGCCCCTTCGCCGCCGGACTCACAGTGAAATCAACACCGTGCTTCGTCACCGATGCCCGAACAATCCGAGGCACATCTGAATACCGGACAAAGTCCGACCAACGCGCCCAGCCCGTCGCAACGACCAACACCAGACGGACGAAGTCCACGAGAACGTCGCGATCTTCATCAGGCCGCTGAACAGTCTCACCATCCTGCCGATACCCCCGAAGGACCACGGACTCAACCAGACCCGCCTGCCGTTCGTCCTCACGCACCGCACCAACCGATGACCGCCAGAGCATACGATCCCACTCCCGACGCAGACAGACGTAGGCCAGAGCCTGAGAGACCGAGATACCAGACCGCCGCGAAACCCAAATAGCCCACAAGAGAGGACGCATCGGGAGGCTCAGCGCCGCAGAAACAACGAACAACAGCACGAAAAACAACCCGGTGAATACACTCTGACCCGCCGATCCCCAGATCGCGACGAGGACCACGGCCCATACCAGCGACCTGACCACGAAGCCACACCAAGGGAGCAAGCTGCGCGATAGACTACTGATCATGGGTGTTCACCTTCCAACCAGTTGGAGTGGAGGAACCCCATTCGGAAGACGTGGAGAGGGTGCAGTGGCGACCAACCGAGCTACCCTCTCCACGTCGACGCTCCCGACGCTCAATCTCGGCATCCACCTGACGCTGAAACGCGCGACCACGGTCCCGAGCCACGAGGACGATGGTCATAATCATCGCTGACAGGACGACCGTCGCCAGGACGCCGAGACCGACTAAGATCCATGCAGGTCCGCCTGTGTTGAACAGCGAGCCGAACACATCGAAGCCGTTCGCAGGCGGCCACTCGATCCACATCACGATTCGCTCCTCGACTTAGAAGGCTCCGCAGATTGAGACGACTGAACCGGCTTGGCAACCTGTACATCGTCGCAGGAAGCAGCCAGCCCTGATCGATCACCCATTGACCAGGGTCTGATTTCCAGGCCAAGAAGTCGGACAATAGAATTAGCAGGAATGTTCGGCTCTGTACCCGCGAACTTCACCCTCAACGGATCGAGCTCGCCTTCACCTTCAGGTGGGAGGTACACGCAGTCCAGGTCGTAAATGAGTACCCCTTCTGCATTCGTCCGCTGAACACCGGTACCTCGCTCGATTCTCGGGAGCACGCGCATCAGCTGATACGTGCCGTACCCCTCGTCCACTTTGATTCTCGACAGCATCGCTTTATCCTTCCTCTGCTTCTTCGGCAAGCCCGATCCGCTTGACAATCTCCCGATCCGTGAGAAGTCGAACTGTCGGCGAGATCCTCTCACCCTTATCCCCAGTCACCAGACCCACGTCTAGGAACCCGGCTTCACCGAGCGCGTGAAGAGTCTGCGGAACTGAACGGCGTGGATGACCGAATACTCGATGCACTCGAAGAGGAGACACCACCCGCGCGGAATCCGACCGAAGTCCGAACGGGTTCGGACTGTAGAGCTGGGTAAGTAGCCCCACTTGGAGAGTCGGCACCTGTACCGCCGCCGTTTGGAGGAGTAACGCTTGAAGCGTCGTAATCTCTGAACTCATGACTAACCTTTCATAGTTACCGTTTACACCGCGGTTTCCGGTGTTGATCTCCACTCTAAGGCTATAGTGGTATCTATGCAATAGTTGGTGCGGATTTTCGCACAGACCCTCGCCCTAGCGTGAAATCTCAGCTCGCTTGGGAGCTGGTCGCCAACCAACGCCCCAACTATCAAGCCACTTCAGTAGGCCAGCCGACCCCCGAGTCTCGGCCACGTCGAGCAGCTCCCAGGAGCGATGCTTGACCTTCTGCCATTCCTCAGCAGGAAGGACGCAGACTGTATCGTCCACGGTGCCGGTTTCCTCAGCGGCGATCTCCTCATCAGTCGCCTCGACCTCTACCCCGAACTGCTCACGGAAGCCCTTCGCCCACGACACCTGTCGGTGCCCAGGGGCCACGTCCTGCCACTCAGCGAAAATGGCGCGATCTACTGCCGTGCCGTGCGCCACCAAGTCCCGAGCAATCTGAAACGGTGTACGGTTCCCGCCACGAGCAACCTTCTGGGCACCTTGCGTCACCTCACGCGACACCCCAGAAAGGTCCGCGCCCTGCTTGGAGAGATAGCGTCCGAGGTTGCCGAGGTCGCCCTGTTCAGAGACGGAGACGTCGACCCCATAGCCGGGCAGTGCAGTGAACCCCTTGTGCTTCTTCGTGGCCTTCAAACCGGCCTGCCAGCGACCGAAAATCCGCTGACCCAGAGCAGTCGCGTCAGCAGGTGTACCCCGGTAGGCGATCACAGAATGAAGATGGACGTGCCACCCGTTCTTGCCGTGAGTCACCTCGACCGCCTTGACCCAACCCGGAATCTCGAACCGCCGCTTATCGTCCAGCCACGCCTTACCACTGGTCACTCGACCCCAGCCACGAGACACCGCCGACCAAACATCGCGGAGAGAGTCCTGAGCCGAGTGCCTCACCGTCAACGTGACCATCGCCAGGTCATAGCCAGCCGCTCGGACATTGTTGAGAACTGTGCTCAGGTCCTCAGCACGACTCGCGCTCACTTTCGAGGCACAGACTGGACAGACCCACGGGCTACCGCAGGTCGAGAGGCCAGCAAACCCGGCACGACGACCCGACGCGGTTTCGGTGACTCGAACACCGACACCTGACGACGAACACACCCGCGACCCACACAACTGCACAGCCTTCCGCTTCGCGAACCGACGCAAATCCGAACGCAGCTGGAACTTCTCCGCCCGGCGTTGCTGGCGGGCCAGACGAGCATCACCAGACTCAGCAGTGAAGAGTTGGGCACGATTTACCGAGGGGGCCGGTTGCTCGCTGCCTCCTGCGGCTCCTGCGCGCGGCCTCCGGCCGTGCTCGGGCCTTGTCGTCGTCGGCACCGGCCCGCGGCCTTCGGCCGCAATCTTTGACCCTGTGGCACGCACCCCCGGCGCACCCCGACCGTGCAATCGAGTACGTGCAGATGCGTCAACATCACCGCGTGCACACAGTACATTGCTGGAATTAGCGCGGTTTCGAGAACTTACACCGAGAGGGTCGGGGGTTCAAGTCCCTCTGGGCCCACAGTTTAACATTCGATAAGTTGCCTGGTCAGAGTCTTACTGAGTCAAGGTTTAACCGTTGAAATGGTCACTTGCCCACATTTCTTTCTGAACCGTTGTGATCTATGAACATCCAACGCTTCTGAAACCTGGTCCAAATCGGGGCTGAATCGGTCGGGACTGATACAGGGTTTGGTGACATCTAAACTGGCTCGTTTGGATACAGCTCGGGAACGACCGACATCAAGCCACAACCTTATCCACAAGTTTGGCGATGTCGTCGTCCGCGGGGACGGGTGAGAGGGGCTGCGTGGTGCGAAGGAACCGTGCGACAGCCGCGGTTGATTCGTTCGCGACCCTGTGGCTTTGGTGGGCAGCGTTGTCGGCCTGGATCAATGCTGTGATTATGTGTGATTGAAGGTCCGCGATCGCGATGTCGTCGCGACTTATCCACTCGCCGAGGCGGAGTGCAGCGCGCACAATGTTATGCGACGTCGTAAGTGCGTACCCCTATTTGGAAAGCAAGTCGATGAGTTTTCTCATCAGCGGGTTCAATGGGCCGCCATCGCGGCGAGGACGTATCCCCGGCCTTGTCCACCAGTCGTCGGTAGAACCTATGTCTGCTTGTCGGTTCATGGCTATAGCCATTCTCCTAAGATCGGGAAAAGCATGTCAGTCTTTGGTTATGCCGACCTTTGAATTATCCATGACGCTGTGACAGGAGACAACGCCCGGGAGTTCAGCATAAGCCAACATCAGCATATGCTCTGAATTCGGTTGATAAGGCTGAGCTGATCTCTCGGAAGGGGTGGTCGGAGCTGATTGACGTGATGACTGAGAACTCGAAGTGAGTGGCTTGGTACATCTAGGAACTGCTGCGTTCACCTTTTAATTATCGTCGGTTGATAGAGGTTCGTTCTGTATGGATCAGGCAGGGTGACACCGAGACAGTGGCCGCACAGAATACCAAAAAACAGTCTCTACGAAACCCGGATCTTGACACCAAGCGAGGAGGGAGCCATAGACCGGTCTTTTACTGAGGACTCCAGGTCCGGGTAATCGGAAGGCCTTACCAGCTCCTTCCAGTACCCATTAGAGTAACTGAGTATTTGGAGGTTTGAAGGCCACTCGATATTGCCTCAGGGGACCACCGGTATTGCCTTTGGAGGCCAGGAGTGGTGTCGGTCGGGGCCACTGGTGAGTATTTGTAGCCGTGGGTGCCAGCCAATATTATGCTTGGGGCCGGCAACATTGGCCTTGGGGACCAACTATGGTGTCGGTCAGCGCCGCCGACTTCCATCGTTGCTGGAATACTCGAAGGTCGAGTGGTCACGAATCTGGCGGAGGCCTGCGCGAGGGCCCGGGCGGCGTCGTGCACCGTGGTGTGGCCAACCATGACCCCGGCGTACTCCACAGCGGCTGGGCATTTTGTAGCGAGCCTTCTCGGCGCAACCACTGCGAAACACTGTAGTTGCCGCTACAGGCGTTCCGGTCGTTACAGCGCAAAGCTTTGTTTACCCTCGCCGGGCCGAGAAGTTTTCGATTGGGCATGGCCCCCAAAAGAGCCAACGCTGAATTCGATCACCGGCGCCCAGAGGCACGACCGGTGGACCCCAGCGAAGCAAATATTCAGTAACGGGGCAGTCCAGTTCGAGCGCGGGCGGATCCTCGAACCCCAGCGCGAGGGGATCGAGCTGGCCAAAGCTCAAAGCGTCTATCAGCGCAAGCTCACTGGCGAAGACGTGCAAGCCTGCCGAGTGGGGTCTGCATGGGAATCTGGCTCATCGTAAATAAGAGTGTAGAACCGGTCTGAAACCACCGGACTCAAGTAGGCACCTCGCGATGTAATGAGTCAGGTTACGAAACCCGAGTGCCGATCCTCGAAGGTGCTCGAGCCGACCATTG
>NZ_FXZB01000026.1 GCF_900169065.1 Brevibacterium aurantiacum
CACCACACCTGGGTTGATTCCTAGGAAGAGACACTGAACATGCTTCCAGAGCATGTTTAATCCTGTCTTGCCTTACTGTTTACTGGGGAAGGGGCCTATCCTGTACACACATTTATGCCGCTAACCCACTGTTCCCTGGAAATTGGACTCGGTCAATTCCGAAACGGTTCGGGTTGGAGAGCATGGACTGTAGCGGCTCTTCATAAATAGGGCGGTTGAAGACCTGAAGCGTGCTCGAAGCAGGACGGGACTTTGGGTGCAATGATGTAGGTGTTCAAGACTCCATCACGACCCAAGGTCCCTGTTGCACAACTTTACCCCACCCAACGCTACATTTGGTGATCCCACAGAGTTGGCGTGAAGCTGTTCAGCATTAGCCAGGAGCAGTCATTGAAGACAGCAAAGAGTGTGGTCTCCAGAGCCCCCGACCAGCATGTTCTCAAACTTAGATGGTGCGCCGTTTTATAAAGCCTGAAGGCCACAGCGACAAGAATGCCGCTGAGGCCCTCGACATTTCGCTCCCTAACTACAGGAAGCGGGACAGGAAAGAGCGAGTTCGATCCTCACGCGGGTCACCGAGCACCTGTTCCGGCGGGCCCTCTTCAATGACCACACCGCCGTCCATGAACACCACGCGGTCGGCCGCTTCACGAGCGAAGCTGATCTCGTGCGTAACCACGACCATCGTTAGTCCCTCAGATGCCAGACTTCGCATCGTGGCGAGCACCTCTCCGACCAGTTCGGGGTCGAGCGCGGACGTCGGCTCATCGAAGAGCATCAGTTTCGGCCGCATTGCCAACGCGCGGGCTATGGCGACGCGTTGTTGCTGACCGCCGGAAAGCTCGCGTGGGTAGGCACCTTCACGGCCGTTAAGATCAACCCGTGCCAGCAGCTCCTTCGCGTGTGCAATGGCCTCCTGGCGTGGCTCTCGCTTGACGCCCACTGGCGCCTCAATGATGTTCTGCAGGACCGTCATATGCGCGAAGAGGTTGAATTGCTGAAACACCATGCCAATGTCGGCTCGGCGCTGCGCAATTTTGTTCTCTGCCAGCTCATGCAGTCGCCCGTTACGGACTTCGAAGCCAACGTCGGCTCCGTCGACGAGGACGCGTCCGCCATTCAGATCCTCCAGAAGGTTGATGCACCGTAGGAAGGTGGATTTACCCGAACCGGAGGGACCTAGGATGACGACGGTTTCCCCCTGGTTGACTTCCAGGTCGATTCCGGAAATCACCTCGGTGGCCCCAAAGCTCTTCCGCACGTCCTGAGCCTGCAGTAGAGGGGTGGTCGTGGCATTCTTCACACTCTCGTTCATCGTCGCATTTTGGCTCATCGTTTCTCTCCAATTTCGTTTACCGGCACTTCAGAACCAGCGGACAGCCGGGCCTGTGCCCCTGCTGAGGCAGCACCGCGGCGTGATTTGGTTCCCACCAGAAACTTTAAGAAGCTCTCCGTCTCTTGCTTAGCGCCACGAGCGTAGTAGTTCTCGATGAATGACTGCCCGATGTTCATAACCGAGGTGATAATCAGATACCAAATCGAGGCCACCAGCAGCAGCGGAATAGTCTTAAAATTGCCGTTGTAGATGGCTTGCACCGTGTAGAACAAGTCGGCCATGGCGATGACACTGACCAGCGACGTGGCCTTGACCATACTGATCACCTGGTTGCCCGTCGGCGGGATGATGAACCGCATGGCTTGCGGCAAGATAATTCGGCGCATCGTACGAGCACCTGTCATCCCTAGTGTCTGTCCGGCTTCTTTCTGCCCCGCGGCAACCGACAGTAGCCCACCGCGAACGATCTCGGCCATATAGGCAGCTTCGTGCAGGCCCAGGCCAAGAATAGCCACCAACATCGGGGTAATGACAGTGTTGGTTTCTACAGAAACAAACTCGGGTCCAAAGGGAATACCAACTGAGAGCTGCGGAATTAGCGCTGACAGATTGTAGAAGAATATTAGCTGAACCAGCAACGGGGTGCCGCGGAAGAACCAAATGTAGACGCTGGCCGCTGCCCGCAGGACGGGGTTCTTTGATATCCGGCAGATCGCCAGAAGTACCCCGAGTACGATACCGAGCAACATCGCGACCACTGTCAGCCACAATGTGATGCCGAGTGCTCCAACGACTTGCTTTGAAAACAGATAAGTTGCCACAACTGGCCAGGCGAACCGTTCGTTAGTCACGAACAGCTGGATTAGCTGCGCGGCTAGCACGGCGACAACGAGCACAGCAAGCAGCCGCCACGGGTGTTTCCGGCGCGATGCGTTGGCTACGTCCAAACGCTCTTTATACATTGCTAGTCCCTTCGAACCTTGATCGATTCATTTGTTTCTGTTCCAGCAGACGAACTAGGAGCCCATGTTCACACCGGGCTTCTCGAGCATGTTGTCTTCGAGGCCGTACTCGGTCATAATCTCTTCGTATCGCCCGGACTCAAACAGAATCTTGAATGCTTCGAGCATCGTCTCTTCCAACGGTGAGTCTTTAGGCACCAAGCCACCCTGCAGAATGTCATCGAATCCGTTGGCCTTGCCGGTTGCGGTGAGTTCAAGCGCACCATCGGATTGCTCAACGAAGTAGGTCAGGGGTGCCTGCGAGGAGAAGAAGGCATCGGCGCGGCTGGACTCAACTGACAGAACCGCGCTGGGCTGGTCTTTGTAGGCTTGGACGTCGACTGACTCCTTACCGCTTTCGGCGCACTTCTTCGACTGATCCTTGATGACCCGCTCGGCGGAACCACCGGCTTGCACTGCAATGCGGGTACCGCAGGTGGTGTCAAGACCTGTAATTGATTTCGGGTTGCCCTTCTCGACGGCGAACACCACAAATTCCTGGACCCAGTCGATGAACGTCGCCTGGGCATGACGATCTTCATAATCGCCTACGGGCCCGAGGCTAAGATCATAGCGGTCCGCGTCCATGCCGCCGAGGACGCTGGCCAGCCCATCCACCGTGTTGTGTTCGATTTTAACGTCGAGGATCTGGCCGATTGCTTCACCGACCTCCGCTGTGGCGCCAGTCACTTCGTTGTTCGCGTCAATCACGACGTATGGGGGGAAGGAACCGCTGTTGACGGCAGCGATGGTTCCTTCTTTCTTGATGTCTTCCGGCAGTGCGTCGTGAAGTTTCTGGTTGGGCTCTAAGACCGTCTCAGATGCACTGTCGGACGATGACTTTGAGTTGGCGCCCTCCGGTTCAACGGTGCAGCCTGTGAGGCCGAGAGCAGTGATCATCATGGCCGCGGAAAGGGTGCGTAGCTTTCTCATGGGATTCCTCTTTATCGGGTGATGGCGAGTTCGGGGTAGTTCACGGGCCCTGGTGTTCGAGGGTTTGCATCAATCTCGAATCGTCGGTGTTCTAGCACTGGAAGCTGCTCTCGCGCCTGAGTGATACGCGTCTTGGTCAACGTGGCGACAATAGTCTCCGGGCCATCTAGTGCTTGAACAATAGGCAAACCCAAAGGGTCCACGATCATACTTCGGCCAATGCAGCTTTCCCCCGCTTCGCCGGATGCGACCACGTATACGGTGTTGTCCAGTGCCCGCGCGCTAACCAGGGTGCTCCAATGGAATTCTTTTAACGGGCCTTTTGCCCACGCGGCTGGAAGGATGAGCGCTTCAGCACCGCGTAGCGTCAGCAAACGTGCCAACTCAGGGAATCGAACGTCGTAGCAGGTCATGAGGCCGAGCTTGAAACCATTGACCTCCAAAAGCTCCGGAATCACATCGTCGGCAAGAACATTGTCGGATTCCGAACCGCTAAAGGCGTCGTAAAGATGCAATTTTCGGTAAATGTGGACGATTTCACCATCGCGCAGGGCGACTAGGGTGTTGTAGGGTTGCGAGGCGGAAAAATGTTCGTGGATACCAACGACAACGGTGACCTTTCGTCCGACAGTCGCGGCGCGGAGTTCGCTGATAAACGGCCCGTCCAGCGGTTGAGCGGCCTCACGGATAAGTTCCTTCTCACCCATAAAGCGAGCGAGCACCCCCTCGGGAAGCACCAACACATTTACCTGGTCTGCTTCTGCCTTCTCAATCAGCGGAAAAATCGTTCTAGCGTTCTCTTCCCACTGAGAACTCACAGAGAACTGTGCAGCTGCTATTTTCAAATCGGTCATGAGGAGACTTTCTCTAGTTGATGTGAGGGCTCAAGTTGAAGCGGAAAGAGTTCGCTGGCCTCCATACACGATCCGATAATGCTCTGCTCGACGAGCTCGGTCTGGAAAGCGTCGATCATCACCTTGTTTGCGGACCATCCGTAGGGTATCCAGTCCTGCCCGATGGCCTGTGTCGTTGCCGCCAGAGCTTCGTTATGCCAAGGCGTGACGTCCAGCAGTTTGTTTCGCCGTGCTGCGCTAATATTCTTCGCCGTTGTGAACAAATCCATCAGCTCCTGTAGCTGTCGACGGTTTTCAGCCAACTCTGCACGCACGCCGATCAGGTGGATCCCGGGGATGAAACCGACCCGCGTGAAATACGCGGCCTCAGCCTGCTGCGAATTGCGGAACAGGGTCCGGAATGGCGACCCACTCTCGTAGAATCCAGGCGGCATGAACGGAGTCATGACGGCGTCAAGGGCCCCGCGCTCGAGCATCTTCATCATCGGTTCGTCGTTTTCCGTCGCGGCGACGTTATCCGGCACTGCGATAGAACCAATCCGGTCCATCACCGGATGATCAGCGGTCAGCGCACCGACTCTCCATTCGGTATCGGCTACGCCGACGCCGGCTTCGCGCAGCACGGCCCGGGTCCAGGTGTTTCCACTGTCGCCCCAGCCCGTCAGCCCTATTCTTTTACCCCGCAGGGATTCGGCTGTGTCCAGGGGGCTGTCCGCTCGGGTGATGATGCAGCGATGGCGGAAACCGCGCATGACGAAAATAGGAAGTGCGATGACGCGCTCGTCGCCGGCTGCTCGCGCCTGGATATACCGGCTGAAGGAGGTCTCGGCCACGTCAACGTCTGCCTCGGTCCACAAATCCGGGGTCAGATCCCGGCGATCGAGTGTATAGCGCTCGGCTCCGGCCACATCGCCCAGGGCAATGGGGTTCAGATGATCCCAGTGGCGTGCTGCCATGCGGATCGTTTCCATAGTGCTACGCCTTTCGAAGCGATGTGGTTGCTACATCATGGTGTTTTGTGGGATATGCCTTCATTACAGAGTACAGATTATGTTCAGGCGATGTGACATACAATACATATTTTTGTTACTGATCATAACTATTTAGTGTTGTCCGTTAGATATTCGTGAATCTGACCCGTCTGCCGGACAGAGGGTTCGCTTTAGAGCAGGCGGGGAAATTGCGAACGCAATGAATAGAGGCGATCGTGAAATTGTGTGGATGAGGAATGGACAGAGCTCGATACAGGACCGCGGGCCAGCCCACCGAAGGACTCTCCCAGGCTGGCCGTTATGCCCAGCCCACCTGACTGGCCGACAAGGTCGCTTAACACCCGTCGGCCAACCGGCGGGTGGACTTCCAGCACGCTCAAAATTGCGCCCGTTGGAGCACTCAGTACGTCATCCGCCATTACCTTCTACCCGGGACCGTTGGCGGGGTGGCGACCACGGCTTCATGGACAAGGAACTGTGCAGGGACACTTCCTGCTGCATTCACGGCACCACTGCTTTCGCCGCGACTAAACAAGTGAGGGGAAGGCAGGTGCCGGGGGCCTCGGGAACTAATGTTTCATGGGTTACAGGCACCCCCTGCCGGTGAGCCGGAGCCCGGACGGGCACTGGTAGAGCCGACATTCGAGCATTTGGAAGTCCTGAAACGCGTTTTTTGGTTTCCATTTCAGGCTACGTTCAGTTAAGTTCAGGGCACAATGGAGTTAAATGTTACTGGTCGTAACTTCAGAGAGGTTTACGTGAATTCTGCCCCCGAAACGACGAGCCGGGAACAAGTTTCCGCAGCATGGCTGTGCGAGCAACTTAGTGAAGCCTCGGCCGGAGGCATAGCATCGACCCTGAGCCGACTGATTCGTTCCGGCGTCATTGGCGGTGGCAGTCAGTTACCGACGGTCCGGGCATTGGCCGCTCGACTGGGTGTGAGCCCGGCGACGGTTTCGGCGGCCTGGAATACCCTCCGAAAACAACGGGTAATTGAAGGTTCGGGCCGGCAAGGCACGTGGGTGCTGAATAAACCCAGCCGATTAGCTCCCGCGAGGTACGAGAATATCCGCCAATTCTGGCAGAGTGGAGTGCTAGACCTGACGCTTGCGGCCCCGGATCCGGCGCTGTTGCCCGATGCGGTCCATGCCATGCAACAAGCAGAACAAGACCCTGAACTCAACTTCTATGAACGTCCCCGCATAGCTGCTCGACTGCAGCGAGCCGCTGAAGCTTCGTGGCCATGGGAGCCGCAATCCTGGCTGGCTGTGAACGGGGGTTATGAAGGGCTGCTTCTGTTGCTTAGTTCCTGTGTTGTGCCGGGAGATTACGTAGCTGTAGCAGATCCATCTGCGCCTCGTATCCTAGATATTCTCGAACACGTCGGGGCAAGGGTCCTGCCCGTCGCCACGGATACCAGCGGCCCAAGACCCGACAGCTTAGAACTGGCCTTACGGATGCAGCCAGTCGCATTCGTCTATGAACCCAGCGTGAGCTCTTGCACCGGCGATTCTGTTGATGCCGAACGTCGGGACCAGTTGGCCTCCGCGTTACGCGAGTCCAAGCTGCTCATCATCGAGGATGATGGCCTAGGTGAGCTTGCGTCCGTCCCGTATTGCGGGCTTGGCACGATACTTCCGGATCAGACGGTGCACGTGCGGAGCTACTCAAAGTCCCATGGGCCCGATCTTCGGCTGGCGATAGTCGGCGGGTCCGCTGACGCCGTTGCGCGTGCTTGGGGTATTCGTCAGTTCGGCGCGGGTTGGACCAGCCGTCTGCTGCAAAATGCACTTGCCTGGATGCTTGAAGACCCTCAGACAAAGAACCAGGTCGCCGAGGCAAAACAACAATATGGTGAACGTCGCAAGACGATGTCTGGGCTCTTAGCGCAGTACGGGATCGAGGTGTCTAGTAAGGACGGGTTGTGTCTTTGGGTGCCAGTCATTAGCGAGCAACAAGCGCTGCTCGTGCTTGCCTCACACGGCATAGGAGCCCTTGGCGGCGCGGGCAGCGCCATCCGCTCGCACTCGCCGATGGTTCGCATGAGTATCGGCAGGGAGCTGGAGCGCCCAGAACGAATTGCAGAGCTTTACTCCATGGCGGCGCGTGCGAGCTGAGTCGGTATCTTGGCCACTGGCAGAACCAGTTCCTAACGACCTGAGATGAACTTGCGTTGAGGTGTAACCCAAAGCGACAGTGACCGACATTTCGACGGGGTGGACGGTGAACCGTTCGGTAGAGAACAAAGCCGCGAAGCGGGTGCCTGAAGCTCTGGAACACTTGATGAATGTGTTTCCGTTCCCCACATCGGCATTGTTTTCGACAAAGACCTCGACATTCTTAACTGCATCCACATCAACTCCGCAGCCGACCACAAGATCGTTTTCATCCGTGGTCGATCGTTTGAAGTTCTTCACTCCGACGAAGAAACCCATCGGGTACCTCACGGACAGTGTCTGCAGATGCGAGCGAGCCTACGACGCCCCGAGAGCCCCGTTCGGAAAGCTCTTCGAATCCGGGATCCTCAATCACAGCCAGGTAGCTGAGCTCGAGGCTTGCAGAACGGATCTTGATCCGGTCGCGATCGACGCCATCCAAAACAATTGGGCACACTCGTCTCTGGTAAAACTGAACAACGTCAACTCTACGTCGAGGCGAAGCAGGCTCCTCCGGTCCCGTAGGGAATCCTGGCCCCGGTTAGCCCGAGTGGGTAAGAACCCTCCCAGGAACTATTTATCTGGCTCTTCATAAATAGGGCTGCACCGTTCGTGGCCACAGTGTGTGTCATTGACTGAAGGCATACTCAGAAGAGCCGAAAAAAAGGGACTCGAGGTTCGGCGAAGATGTGATGGTATCTGAGAATTCGCAACCGGAGAATCAGAACCTGGAAGAGGCGAACAGCCTGGGCGAGTTGGGTGCAGCTTTAGAACGCAACAGATTCTTCGGAGCGCTGTCCGCATTCCCCGAGCACTGGCCGAAAGTGCGGTAAAAGCGTGGCAGAGCGACGGGGGCGAAGGAGGAACCCTGGAAGAGGAAGCGCCCGAGGATCGCGTGGCAAAGAGCAGGGACTCTTGCTCTGATAGGCGTGGCCGTTGAGAAGCAGGGCCCACGAGATGGTGACGTTGTTGTGGATCTGAATCCAACGCTGATAGGAGTCGCTATGGATGCCGCTGATGATCTCTGAACTCAAGGTGGTCAGGCCGTCTGCGTGCTCGCTCGCCGAGGTGGTGACGCAGCTTAGCGACTGAACATCCGCCTGAGTCTTCGGGCTCGCCACTTCAGCCCGTGGGCCGTTTTTCCGATCAGAACTTTGGCTTCGGCGATCGCAGTGCGGTCGTTGACCGACCGGAGCTGTACGCTCGATTCCTCGAGCTTCCTCTGCAGACGGATTGCTTCGTCCGCCTGACGATTCGTCTCCGTCGTCTGGGTGTCCAGGTCCATAGACTTCTGCTCGAGCCGTGTCGTCTTCTGTTTGAGCTCCGTGAGGAGATTCTCGCGTTCGTCGTCGAGCTGGCGTCGCAGAGACGCGGAGTTCTCGAGTTCTTGCCTGTGCTCGCGACGAACCTTCGAGAGTTCTCGCGTTTGGGCAGTGCTGAACCCTTCCGCTTCGGCCACGGCCGCGAGGTGGAATTCCTCGGTGTAGATGTCCGTTTCGGTGCGGAGGTGTCCGTCGGTGCGGCGAACCGCGTCCGTTGCAGCACGAGGCGCATACGTCCGGAGGCTCCCCGCGCCCGACCCGGGGTGCAGCGCGTCATGGATTTCAAGGTGGTTTTCTCGAGTGATGTCCAGGAAGTTCTGCCGAATCGATGCAAGGTCGTCCTGCAAGTCGTTGCCCTGCGCATACGCCTGTTCGATCGTGTCGACAATTCGCTGAGCCAAAGCGCGCGCCCGTTGGTTCGCACTGTAGGTGTCATTGCCGTCGGTGTCATCGCCGGTGCTATCGCTGTAGCTGTCTACATCGTCTACTGTCATGCCCTCAGGTGCCACAGGCACGATAAACTCGGGATGTCCGATGTCGTGGGCGAAATAGCCCAGCTTCGCGTGCAGGTCCAGCGAGATCGGAATCGAGCCCACACCGAAGGGGATCATCTGCGCATGACCGCGCCCGCCCAGCACATAGGGAATGGAGGAGAACAGCTCGAAGCCGGCGAAGAATCCGACACCTGGTCCGTAGAGCCTGACTTCCTCGACTTCCGGCACTTCTGCGACGAGCTGTCGAGACACCTCGGCGTCGTCGGGGTGAAAGGGTGTGCTCAGCACCCGCCACCCGCCGGCCACAAGCATCCGGGCGGCATCAATAGTCGCCTGGTGGATGACCTCGGCGTCGAAGCCGGCAGCAATCTGGCGTGGGTGAACGAGCATCTGGATCGCCAGAACCTTCTGGCGAGGATCCGGGCGACGGCCGATCAATGGCTCATAAAGGAGACCCGCGATGGTCGTCGGGCACGGTTGGAACCGGATCGGGCCAGACTGCGAGAGCCTCCCCACCTGCGATCCCTCCGATTCCGATGTGTGCCCCGCAGTCTGGTCCACACCCAGGAACCGCGACATCGTCTCGATGCTGCCGGTGTTGCGCAGGCCGAAGAACACGGACTGGTCGAGGACCTGGCTCACATGTGTTCTCATCAGCTCGTCGAACTCGGGCTGGCCGGGGAACCGATTGTCGCCGAGCGCATAGACGATCAACGGCACCTTAATGGCGGCGAGCGCCTCGGCGGAGATCTTCCACTGCCAGCCCGAGGCCCGATTCGGGTTCGTGTCCTGCAGGAACAGCCCGCCCCCGCCGATGACGACAGCATCGGCCCGCGCGTTGATTCGCTCGATCAGGGCCGTGTCCACCTCGCGTCGCAGGGCCGCCGCCGAGGTGAAATCCACCTGATCGACCGTCGAAGAGTCCGACGCCCGGCCCGGCGCTCGGCCCGATACAACATGGGTGCCGACCGCATCGTCACTGGCCCCCAGCACCCGGAACGCGTCCCTGACCACGGGGAACAGTGCCTTGTCGCCGTAGTTTCCCCAGGTCGGGATGTCGAAGTGGAAGAGCTTCAGGTTCGGCATCACATCAGGCTATGAGTGGTTGACGACGTGACCGTGGGCGGCAAGCGAACACCGGGTGAATTCGCGCTGTCTGAACCGTCAACCTCGGCGCAACCCACCGTTCGCTTAGGAATTCTACGATCAATCGAATGCGAACCACACAGCCCGTCCGCCCAGGAGAACGCGTGCATGCACAAGCACACGCCTTGAGCTCCACGAGTCACGAGCACCACCGCGAAAGGACCCAATGACAGCGCCAGTCGTCAGTGTCATCATCGCCGCGAAGAACGCCGAGGAAACGATCGGCGGGAGCCTGAAGAGCCTGGTCAACCAGCGCTTTACCCGTGACGAGCTGGAAGTCATCGTCGTCAACGACGGATCCACCGATGACACTGCGGGCGTGATCGACGAATTCGCCGAGCAGCTCAATCTCGTCACCATCCACAATGCAGACTCACTCGGCGTCTCCACCGCACGCAACACCGCCTTGGAGGCCGCCACGGGTTCGACGATCACCTACCTCGACGGTGACGACTGGTACGCGCCGGGCCATCTGCGCTCCCTGACCGATGCGATCACCGGGTTGGGCGTCGACTTCGTCAAGACCAACTACCTCATCGTCAACGGGTTCAACCGCAAACTGCGCAACGCCCCCTGTTTCACCCACAACACAGCGCTCAGCCCGAGGAACTACATCCTCCCCCACGACGCCTCGACGATGGTCGACTTCCCCGAGTGTTGGACGGGCATCTACTCCCGCTCCATGGCGCGGCGCGGGCTGCTCGAGTTCAACCCGGACCTGCGTACCTGCGAGGACCGCCCCTGGACGTGGCGCCACCACCTCGAGGCCGACAGCTTCGCCGTCGTCGACACCGCGGGCCTGTGCTATCGCAAGGGCAGCGCCACCTCGTTGACGGCGATCTTCGACGAGCGTCAGCTCGACTTCATTCCCGCGTTCCGGTCCGTGTTCGCGATGCTCGAGGAGAAGCCGGAGTTCCACCGCTTTGAGCGCAAGGCGGTCCGCAACTTCCTCTCCATCCTCTACTTCCAGATCCACAATCGCGGCTCCTCGATGAACCACGAGGTCAGGTCGAAGCTCAACCTGGGCGCGGTGAATACGCTCAACGGCGTCGACACCGATGTCATCGACCAGGCTCTGCGCAACTTCGGGGAGCACCGACTGCCCGTGATCGATTCGATCGTCAGGAGGGCCCGCTGATGACCCAGATCATCCAGATCTCCACCCAGTACCAGCTCGCGAACATCGTCGCCCTGATCCGGGCCGGGCGCCTCGGCGAGGCAGGCCGTCGACGGATCCTCGTCATCGCCAACAACTCCTTCGCCCCCGAGCTCACACCCGCAGCGGATTCCATGCCCGGCTCGGCAGGCCTGCTGACCAGCTTCGATCTCGTCGTGGACTGGAACGCCACCATCTGGCCCAACCATCCGAAGACCTTCGGCATCTCCGGCGAACGCGCCCCGCTCATGGCGAGGTCGCTGCGCACCGAATGGGCGATCGACGACGAACCGCTCGACCTCATCGTCGAATCCCTCCCCGGCCATCCCGCCGGCGTGCTCACACAGATCTTCACGACAGCCACGATCTCGGTGCACTCCGACGGGCTGATGAGCTACGGCCCGATCCGCAATCCGCTCTCCCTGCCGCAGTACCAGCGCCTGACCACGATCTACTACACGGACCTCCTGCCGGGCATCACACCACGTCAGCTCGCCGAGCACTCCCCCGATCGTGTGGCTCTGCCGCCTACGGACCTGACATCAGTCATCGAGGACATGGCCGCCGAGGTGGCCCCCGAGTTGGCGGCGGCGAAACTCGGTGATCCGATCCCCGAGGCTGCGATCGTCCTCGGTCAGTACTTGGCCCAGATCGACCTCATCACCGCCGAGGAGGAGCTGGAACTGCACCTGCAGATGATCGATGAGGTCAAAGCGCAGGGACTGTCCACGGTCATCTTCAAACCGCACCCCACCTCGGCGAGGACGACGACCGAACCGCTGCGAACGCGCAGTCACGAACTGGGACTGGAGTTCGTGCTCGCCGACGTGCCACTGTTGGCCGAGATCGTCATCGCCACCACTCGGCCACAGCTGGTCGTGTCCTGCTACTCGACCGGGCTGGCGACTGCTCGGGCTCTGTTCGGCACCGCCACTGCCGCCATCGGAACCTCGATGATGCTCCACGCCCTGGCGCCGTACCAGAACAGCAACCGGATCCCGCTGACCATCGTCGATGCCCTCCACACAGGCGGCTACGTCCTGCCGGGTGACCTCGCCGAGGTGGGTCCCGGATCGGCGAACGCGGAGTCCGGTGCCGGTGGGGCCTCAACCGGCACGAAAGACCTGAGGCCGCTCATCGATGCGGTCACCTACTGCATGCAGTCCGAAACGGCCTCGTATCTGCGAGACAGCGCAATCGACTTCCTCGAATCTGCCGTCGGCGGGGAGGACATGAAGTACTTCAAGCGCAAGCGCCTGACGAAGCTGGACCTGCCCGGACAGTTGGAGATTCCACCGCACCGCAGGGGGTTGAGCTCGGCGAAACGACGCCTGCGCACGCAGGCCAGGCGGACTCAGCGGACACTGAGGACCTACGGGATCTCCATCGACGGCGCGAAGCTCGTCCCGCAGGTGAATTCGAGGCTGAGCTCGCGACTGAACTCGGCCGTGAACTCAGGAGTGGGGTCGAGGCTGAGGTCGAAGTTGGGGCCGACACGCAGATCGGAGCCGGAGTGATGATGGCCAAACAGGGCGCTTCCAAGAAGAGCTCCGCCAAGAAGGACTCGACGAAGAAAGACGAGGTCACAATGACTGTCACGAAGGATGCAGAAGCCCCCGCACAGGCAGCGGACCCAGCGGCCGCACAGCAGGCCCCAGGCCAGGCAGCCGAGAAATCAGCACTGAAAACGAAGCAGTCGAAGAAGATTCGGCTGACCTCGATCGCCTTCGTCGAGTCCCCCCTCCAGTTCCTCTCCGCGCTCGAGACACACGAATCCGATGAGGACCTGCTGATTCGGGCGCGGGCAAATGCGAAGGGCATGACCTCATTCCTCGACGCCTTCGACCTCGCCTGGCTGCCGAAGCACGTCTCCCTCGAACGCGTCGGAGCCAAGCCCGGGATCCTGCGCAAACGCAACTTCGATCGCATCTACATCGGCGATGCCTGCTCCGGACAGGTCCACAAGGCGCTCGCGCTGGCCTACCTGGAGCGGCGCATGCCCGAGGTCGTCATCCTCGACGACGGTCTGGCCACCTACTCGACCATCGAGATCCTCACGGCTGCACGTGGACCTCTGGTACGGCCGCGGCAGAAGCTCAAGGCCTCACGTGCGGTCATGGCCGCACACGTCGCGGACCGTCTGCGCGGACTGGCACCGGCGGGAAAGCTGCGCTGGCACACCGCTCTGCCGGTGTCGAAGGCCATGCGCAAAGCCTTCTTGAAAACCGGTGCGGAGATCACCCGCCACAAGTTCGAGCACCTGCAGACCCTGCCCACCGGCGGCAGCCACCCCAGGGACAACCCGGTCATCGGCTCGGCCCTGGTCGCCGACGGGCTCATCCACGAAGACTCCTACCGCGCCTGGCTCGAAGAGCTCATGGCCCACGGTCCCATCACCTATTACCCGCACCGCCGTGAGACCGACGAATTCCTCGCCGAGCTCGACCGCGACGAGCGCGTGCGCATCAAACACGTCGGTCTCCCGATCGAGCTGCGCCTGGTGAACCTGCCGCCGAACTCCACCATCCGCAGTCTGCCCAGCACCGCAGCGATCTCCCTGGCCACACTCAACCCCGACGTGACGATCGCCGTGACCGAGATTCCGCCGGAATGGTGGACCGGTGCCTCAGCCGATAGTCTGCGTAAGTCCCTCAACGCCCAATCGGTCAAGGCAGATGTCGATACCTGATCCACCAGCCTCACGCGCGAAAGACACATTCTCGCGCACGGATCCAGCGAGCACCGACGAGCCGATCCGCATCGTCTCCGTCTCCGACAGCGAGTCCTACCTCAAGTGGGCAACACAGCTGCTGAGCTCCCTGCCCGATGTCGAGGCCCACGTCTACCTCATCGACAGCCCGATCCTGCCCACCGACGAGCAGATCACCCACGCCATCGCCGGCACCGCCTGGGCCGGCTGCAGCATCCGCGTCGTGACCCGCACCGTTCTGGCTCAGATCATCACCGACCATCACGCCGACATCGTCCTCGGTGCCGCCACCGGCCCGATCGTCGCCCAGCTCTTCCTCACCGCGCACCTGCTCGAGCACCGACCGGCTCTCATCTCGGGGCTGCCCGGCATGGGCCTGCCCGCCAGCGGCAAGGGAATGAACTACCGCCGGCTCATGGACGCATTCATCGCCCATTCCTTCACCGAGGTGGCCCAGTACACCGAGGTCAGCGCGCGCAAGCAGGTGCCCTGTGAGATCTACCTGGCCCGCCTGCCGATGCTGCGCTCACACGGGGTTCCGCAGCTCGCCGCCTCCGACGACGACGTTTCCCAGACTCTCGTCTTCGCTCCGCAGGCCAAGGTGCCCGAATCTCGGGAGGATCGCGAATCGATCGTGCGTGCTCTCGCCGGCTTCGCCTCGCATCACCAAAGCTCGAGCGTGGTCATCAAAATGCGTTCCAGGCCCGGGGAGCACGAAACGCACCATGAACAGCACTCGTACTTCGACATCCTCGACTCTCTGCGTCAGCAGGGCGTTGATGGCGCCGACCTCATCGGCCTCGGCTATGGTCCTCTCGACGAGTTCCTCGTGCCCGGATCCGCGTTGGTGACGGTGTCATCGACGGCTGCCCTGGAGTCCTTCGACCGTGGCATTCCCACCCTGCTGTTCTCGGACTTCGGCTTCGACAGGGCCCTACTCAACGAGGTCTTCGCCGATTCCGGCGCCACCGGCACCCTCGCCGAGGTGGAGGCTGGGGACATCGGCTTCCCCACCTCGGCGTGGTTGGCCGAGAATTATTTCCATGCCGACGAAGGCAGATTGCGTCGTCATCTGAGCCTGCTGGCCACACGAGCCAGGGAAGGTCAGCTGCCGAACCGGCGCAGTGCTGTGTGGAAGCAGAAACGTCTGCTCATCCGCGCCGAGCTGCGAACCATGGCCCCTACCCCGGTCGTCCGCGCCTACCGAAAGCTGCGGGCCGGGATCTGAACAAGACCCTCAGCTCGAGGGGCCGCGCCGAGAAGCCGCTTGAGGGCCACGACGCGCCGAGAAACTGGTTGAGTGCCGAGACCCTTGCGCGTGCACCCGTGCCCCGTAACTCAAGCAGTTTCTCGGCGGGGTCCGAGCTCAGTCCCGATCCTCGGGGACGGTGTGGTGCTCGTCCATCTCGACAACCACCTCGGCGTCGGGAGATGCCTCTTTGAACACCCACGTGCGGTAGGCGTAGAAGCGGAAGATCATGGCCAGACCGACGCCGATGATGTTCGTCGAAATGTTGTAGGTCAGCTGGTCACGCATGTCGAGCAGGTACCAGGTCACACCCAGCGGGATGACGGTGATGATCATTCCGGCCATGTTGACGGCGATGAAGAGCGAGATGCCGCGCAGATTCGAGCCGGTGGTCCGGTCTCCGTAGGTCCAGAGCCTGTTGCCGATCCACACGACAACCATCGAGATGATGGTGGAGACGATCTTCGACTTGATCGGGCTGCCATCGAGCAGCGCGGGAATCGATCCCACGCCGTATGCGAGGACATTGGAGAGTCCCACGTCGACGATGTATCCCAGACCACCGACAGTGAGAAACTTGAACGCTTCCGCCGCAAGGCGCCGCATACGGGCCGACAATGACTCTTTCATTACAGTCACCGAGTCTAATCGGCCAGGTTTCGGACTCGCTGAATGCCCCCGATCGCGGCGTGCCCGGTGATCATGGGGTGTCCTCCGGGTCCCGGGTGTCCCCGCTGTCCATTGCCTCCGCACCGGCCGAGTCGGCCTCTTCACGCGTGGTCCGCCACGTCTCGCGCGTGGTCCGCGAAGTCCCGCGCTTGGTCCGCCACATCGCCAGGACGAACAGCAGCGCGGTGGTGACGGCCAGCGCCGGCCAGAACGTGTACCGGAAATGGTTCGACGGCACGATGGGTAAATACCCGAACACATAGAACAGCGCCGAGGTGGCCAACATCGTGATCTCGGGCCAGAAGGTTCGGGCGTCGGCGGTCTTCGAGATCACCTTCTCGACGGGCATCGAAGTCGTTCCAGCGGATGCTCTCACCGCCGTGTTGACGCTCGTCGAGCTCCGCCGCCGGGCACGGTACCCGAAGACGAGCAGGGCGCCGGCGAGGAGGGTCCAGAACCAGGGCTTGAACAGCATCGGGAATGTGTCGAGCGCGAAGTCTTCGACATAAGGCTTGACGATGTAGTCGGCCTTGTCGTTGCCCTGCTCGAGGCCGACCTTCGCTGCGTCGTAGTGCCAATCGGCCGGCCAGTATTCCAGAGCCGAGGAGAAGAAGTAGAAGGAGAACACCGCGGCTCGGTACTCCGCATAGCGCAGGGGGTGGGTGATGACCTCGGACAGCCAGAGATCCCTGAGTTCGTCCTGGTGGGCGATCGGCGAGAACGGCTCTCCGCTCGCCCCCATGTCGTAGCAGTTCCAGTAGGCGTCCCAGATCTCGCCCTTCTCCAGGCATTTGTCCCGAGCGGTGCTGATCTTGTCCTTGAGCTCGGCGGGAGCATCTGAAGCTTGGAGCTCGTCATCGGGCACGGAGAACATGACATCGTCGAGGAAGATCTGGGAGATCTGACCGGTGGCCGCCACGTTTTCCTGAGACTCGATGGCCAGGTCCGTGGCCTTGACTCCAGCGCCCAGGACGATAAGGACGAGCAGGGAAGCGACGGTCGTGGCCAGCCCTCGCTTGGCGGCGAATCGCGACAGCACCCGACTGCCGCGCTGCCGACTGTCACGCAGCCGCTTCACCAGCAGCCAGGCGACATAGACCGCGATCGGGAGGATGGCGAAGATGGCGTTCTTCCGCAGACCGAACGCGTAGACGAGCAGCAGGAGTGCCGGAATCCAGAGCAACCACGTCTTCGGGACGAAGCGAGTGATGACGAGCAGGACCACGGCCAGCAGAATGGCCACGGCCATCTGCGTGTCCTTCCACATCGTCGTCATCTGCGACACGACCCAAGGGGTCGCCATGATCGCGGGCCCGACCAGCGACACCCACCGAGGTGCTCCCCACCGGTGCACGAGCACGCCGAGCAGCCAACAGGCGAGCGCGAGGATGCCCACTTGGAGGACGAACAGGCTGCCGGCCTCACCGGTGAGGCCGATGAGGACTCGCCACACGGCGCTCATCACCGGAGGGTGCCAATCGGAGAACGGGATGTCACCGGTGGCCTGCGCGTACTGGTTGGCGATGTCGACATTGGCTCGGCCCGGGAAGAACAGCGCTGTGAAGGCCAGAGCGGGCACAATCGTCACCAGAGCGAGGAAGGCATCCCAGAAAGCGGCCGAGGCGAAGAGGCCTCGACGCTGGGAACCGTTCATCGTTCGACTCGTTGAACCGTGCGTCGCTCGATCCCTCGCTCGATCCGTCGGTGAAGGTTCCGTCATGAGGCGAGTGAGGTCCTCGCTGCAGGTGAGGGCTGGTGGTGTTGGTCGGGCACGCCCAGTCCGGAGGCCGCGTCCGGAGCACTGACCGCCGGCAGACCCAGGTACGCCAGCCTTGAGGTTTCGCGACGGGCTCGACGCAGACCATCCAAAGTCAGTCCCACACTGCCGAGCAGGGCTGCCAGACCCATGAGTGCTGCGGCGAGGATGGCGGTCGGGAACCTCGGCACCAGACCCGTCTGCCAGAACTCCCAGACCACGGGCAGCCCGAACAGCAGTGACGCTGCGGCCAGGATCGTAGTGATGACACCGTAGAATAGCCTCGGCCGTTCGTGTCTGACCAGCGCCGAGATCAGGCCCAGGATGCGGAAGCCGTCCTTGAACGTCGAGAGCTTCGACTCACTGCCGTCGGGACGGTCACGGAAATCGATGGGCACCTCGGTGCTGGGCAGGCGCAGCGACATCATGTGCACGGTCAGTTCCGTCTCGATCTCGAAGCGCTTGCTGATCGCGGGGAACGACTTCACGAACCTGCGGGAGAACACGCGGTATCCGGAGAGCATGTCGGTGACCTGGGACTGGAACAGCCAGCCGGTGAGTCGGTCGAACATCATGTTTCCGGCCTCGTGACCGGGCCGGTAGGACGTCGATTCCTGGTTGTCCTGGCGCACGCCGAGTACATGGTCGTAGGGCCCAGATACCAGAGTGTCAATCATCTCGGGCAGATGCGCGGCCTCATAGGTGTCATCGCCGTCGATCATCACGTAGATGTCGGCCTCGATGTCGGCGAAGGCGCGCCGGACGACGTTGCCCTTGCCCGGGGAGTTCTCCTTGCGGACGATCGCGCCCGCCTCGGCGGCCCTCTGCGATGTCAGGTCACTCGAGCAGTTGTCGTAGACGTAGACGATGATGCCGGGCACGGCCGCCTTGAGATCGCCGACCACCGTCGCCACGGTGATCTCCTCGTTGTGACAGGGAACGATCGCCGCGATCCTGGTGGTGTCCTCGAGCATGCGCTGGTCCCCTCGTCGTTCTCACCCGACCGCACTGCCGATACAGCAAGCGGTCATGGCCTTGAGCTACTCAGGAATACGGGCACCACATGACGATGAAGTTAAGGGAGTGCGAACTGCACCGGTCCCACCCCACGGTTTTGACCAGAGTTCATGTTCTCGTCACAGTGCGACGAGCGTCAGGGACAACGGACGGGCCCACAGCGGCCTTCACGCCCTCGACGCGCACCTATCGAAAGATTCCGTTGAGGATGAAGTCGGTGCGGCGGTCATAGTCGATGCGAGGAGGTCGCGGGCGGTGCTTGAGGACGAGGGCGCTGTCGGCGACCACAGTCTGGAAATCGCTCGGCAGGAATTGTGCGGCCAGGACGCCGTCGGCGTGGCCGTCGGCGACAAGCTCGTCGTGGAAGGCCCCGCCGGCATGGCACAGCGCCATGAGCCCTTCGGAATCGGGGAACTCCTGCAGCAGGACGTCGTTGACAGCAGGCAGCCGGTACTGAAGGTCCCGGAGTGCGCGAACGTACGCACCGATCCGTTCGCGGACGCCTGAGACCGAGCGAGATTCCTCGATGACGTCGTGCAGCTGTGCAGCGACGACCTCATCAATGACCTCGTCGATGAGACCGACCCGTCCGCCGAAGCGGTTGAAGATGGTGGCCCTGCTCACCTGCGCTGCCGCAGCGACGTCATCGAGCGAGGCGGACAGACCCTGCTCGCGGAACACATCGATGGCGGCGAACCGAATCCGATCGATGTTGCGACGGGCGTCGGAACGAAGCACCGACGAAGCTCCGGCTGCCATCACGTCACCGCCTCTCCTGATTGATCCCGAAATCGACAAGTTGACACATTGCGTCAACTTCGACACTATCGTAATCGACATAAATTGACACGGAGAGTCAATTTCGCTTCCGAAAGGGCCCATCATGATCGTCATCACCGGAGCGACCGGCACCCTCAACGGCGCCGCCGTCGCCCACCTCCTCAAGCGCGTACCCGCGAGCCAGATCGGAGTCAGCGCTCGCAATCCTCAGCGCGCCGAACACTTAGCCGATCAGGGAATCAGAGTGCGGCAGGGCAGCTACGACGACCCCGCGGCACTGCGCGAATCCTTCGCAGGCGCCGACCAGGTGCTTCTCGTCTCGTCCAATGACCTCGCCGCGGACGTGGCCGCTCAGCACCGACAGGCGATCGACGCGGCCGTCGATGCCGGCGCGCGACACATCCTCTACACCAGCCAGCACGCGGTCGGCCCGGATTCTCCGTACCTGCCACAGACGATTCACGCAGCAACGGAAGACCACCTGGCCGCCTCGGGCGTCGCCTGGACGGCCCTGCGCCACGGCTTCTACGGCACGATCGGCGACCTCATCGGCCCATGGCAGACGACCGGAACCATTGCCAGACCGGCCGACGGCCCCTTCTTCTGGGTCGATCGTCGCGATGCCGGAGAGGCAACCGCGGAGATCCTTGCCAGGGGCGCTGCCTACAACGGTCCGGTCGACCTGACCGCCACCGCGCCGGTCACTCTCGCCGATTTCGCCTCGGCGGCATCCGAGCTGTCCGGTCGAGACATCGACCGCATCGTCGTCGACGACGAACAGTGGGTCGCCGATGAGGTCGCAGGAGGCGTCCCGGAGCCCACAGCGCGCTTCACCCTCTCGATGTTCCAGGCGTTGCGAACCGGACGCTTCTCCCGATCACACTCAAAGCTCACCGAACTCCTCGGGCGAAAGCCGCGCAGCCTCACCGAGCAGCTGGCCGAGGAGACCTCCGTCTGAATCCTCACCGCGACTCGACAGCACACTGAGGGATCCGATCCCCCGAATCGGCGTGTCTTTGATCACGAATCCGCAGTTGTGCGTCATTTTATGACGACTCCTTAGGGGTCAGCACTCCCGTATTGGCATGCTCAATCGTCGGCATCACTGCACCGCAGTGCCACGCCGCCAATCAACATCACCATCCACGCGAGGAGACGCCTGTGATCGAGCTGCGCGGTCTGCGAAAGGTCTTCGGAGACACTGTCGCTCTGGCGGAGATCGATCTGTCGGTCCCCGCCGGAGAGATCCATGGCATCGTCGGCCGTTCCGGAGCCGGCAAGTCCACACTCATCCGCTGTCTGACTGGCCTCGATTCTCCGAGCTCGGGGACGGTGTCCATCGACGGCGCCGATCTCACCGACCGGTCCGGCTCCGGAATGCGCGAGGCCCGCCGCAGCATCGGCATGGTCTTCCAGCACGTGAACCTCCTGGATTCGCGCACCGCTGTGCACAACGTCGCCCATCCCCTGCAGATCGCCGGAGTTTCCAAGGCCGAGCGCCTGGCCAAGGCACACGAGCTGCTCGAGATCGTCGGACTCGGCGACCGGGCCGACAACTACCCCGCCCAGCTCTCCGGCGGACAGAAGCAGCGCGTGGGCATCGCCCGGGCGCTGGCCGCCGAACCCAAGGTGCTGCTGTGTGATGAGCCCACCTCGGCGCTGGATGCCTCGACGACGGATCAGATCCTCGGCCTCATCCGCTCCCTGCGCGATCGCCTGGGCATCACAGTGCTCATCATCACCCACGAAATGTCCGTCATCCGCGAGATCTGTGACTCGGTGACGCTGCTCGCCGACGGTCGAGTGGCCAGGACCGGCACCCTCGCCGAGGTGATCTCCGAGCCCGGCTCCACCCTGGCCAAGGATCTCGTCCCCCTTCCACCCATCGGTCTCGACGACACCGGACCAGCCACTGATGCGGATGCCGTCGGCGCGGATGGCGCCGGCACGGATGACGCCGGTACGGATGACGCCGGCACCAGCGGCGTGCAGATCCGCCTCGTCGAGGTCGCGCTGGCCGGGACCAGCCTGCCGCAGGTCCTGACCTGCGCGCAGTCCGTCGGTGTCAGCGCCGATGCCATCCTCGCCGGCGCCGTCGAAACGATTGAGGGCAGGCAGGTCGGGCGGATCCGCTTCACGCTCGCCTCGGCGGCGAAGTCGAAGGAGCTCATCGCAGCCCTGGAAGCCGAGGGAATCTATGCGGAGGAGGCAGCCTGATGAACGATCCGATGTGGTTCGACAACCCCGCGATCACGCAGCAGATGCTGCCCGCAACGATCGAAACCCTGCTCATGACCGCCTGGTCCACCGGGCTGGCGGTGCTGTTCGGCCTGCCCTTGGGCATCTGGCTGTTCACGACATCGAAGGGCGGACTCACGGCCCGTCCCGCGCTCTACCGCGTGCTGTCGTTCATCGTCGACATCACGCGCTCGATCCCCTTCATCATCCTCATCATCGCCCTCATCCCCTTCGCCCGCTTCGTGGTGGGTTCGGCTCTGGGGTGGCAGGCGACCGTCGTGTCCCTGACCGTCGGGGCGATTCCCTTCTATGCCCGCCTCGTCGAGAACTCTCTGCGTGAGGTCTCGGAAGGGAAGGTCGAGGCGGCATTGATGATGGGGGCCTCGAATGGGCAAGTGGTCCGTCAGGTCTACGTTCCCGAGGCGAAGCCGGGCCTGATCGGTGCCGCAACGGTCACCTCGGTGACTCTGGTGTCCTACACCGCGATGGCCGGGGCAGTGGGCGGGGGCGGTCTCGGCGCACTGGCGATCTCGTACGGCTACAACCGCTACCAGGCGGACACGATGATCGCCTGCATCATCGTCCTCGTGCTCATCGTGACGCTCATCCAGTTCATCGGCGACCGCATCGCCCGCGCCGTCGACCACCGGTGAGGCCTACCTGCGGCACGCCACCGGTGGGCCTTCCCAACACTCGACACTCTTCACACCGACGATCAACTGAAACCAAGGAGAATCATGAAGACCAAGCTCATCGCCATCGCTGCGAGTGCAACCCTGCTGCTGTCGGGCTGCGGGCTCGTGGGCGGCGGAACCGACACCGTCGGTGAAAAGGACGGCGACATCACCAAGCTCACGATCGGCGCCACTCCCGTTCCGCAGGGCGACATCCTGCGCTTCGTCGACAAGACTCTCGCCGAGGAGGCCGGCCTCGACCTCGAGGTCACCGAATACGCGGACTACACCCTGCCCAACAAGGCCCTGTCCGATGGTGACATCGACGCCAACTACTTCCAGCACAAGCCCTACCTCGACTCCGAGGTCGAAGGCCAGGGCTACGAGATCACCGGCTTCAAGCCGATCAACCTCGAACCCTTTGCACTGTTCTCGAAGACCGTCAAGGACGTCAAGAAACTGCCAAAGGGCGCGAAGATCGGCATCAACAACGATCCCGCCAACCAGGGCCGAGCGCTGAAGATGCTCGAAAAGGCGAAGATCATCACCCTCAAGGACGGAGTCGACGCGGTCGACGCCAAGCTCTCCGACGTCGAGGACAACCCGAAGAACGTCGAGTTCGTCGAGGCCGATGCCGCTCAGCTGGCACGCACCCTCGAGGACGTCGATGCTTCGGTCATCAACGGCAACAACGCCCTGGAGGCCGGACTCAACCCGGCCAAGGACGGCATCCTCCTCGAAGGCGCCGAGGACAACCCCTACGGCAACTTCCTCGCCGTGCGCACCGAGAACAAGGAGGACGAGAACATCAAAAAGCTCGACGAGCTCCTCCACTCCCCCGAGGTGAAGCAGTTCATCGAAGACAAGTGGTCCGACGGATCGGTCCTGCCCAGCTTCTGATCGCAACGTCGTCCAGCTGACACGGGACGTCGAACTGACACGCGCCACCCGACCAGCACGCGTCGCGAGGAACTTTTGGTGTGAAATCCAGTCAGGTTTTCACACCAAAAGTTCCTCGCGAGCCACTGCCGAAGCTCACTCCTCAACTTCTGGGATGATTCCTGCCCTGTGGGCGAGAATCGCGGCCTGCACCCGGTTCTCGGCGCCGAGTTTGCTCAGGATCGCACTGACGTAGCCTTTGACGGTGCCTTCAGTGAGGTAGAGCTCGCGCGCTACCTCGGAGTTCGCTCTGCCCGCTCCCACCAGCGCAAGCACATCGCGCTCTCGAGTCGACAGTGCCGCGATGGACTCCTGCGCCGCGGCATCGGGGCGGGGCCCGGAACGGAACCGGTCGATCACGCGGTGCGCGACTCGCGGAGAGAGGTAGGCCGCGCCATCCGCTGCGGCGTGCACGGCGTCGAGAAGCTCCCGGGGGTCGGAGGCCTTGAGGAGGAACCCGACCGCTCCGGTCTCCAGCGCCTGGGCGATATAGGCGTCCTCTCCGAAAGTCGTGAGCATGACGATTCTCGTCTCCGGCCGCGTCCGAAGAATCTCAGGGATCGCTTCGAGTCCATCGAGGTTCGGCATCCGAATGTCGAGGAGCACCACCCGTGGACGCAGGGCGACGATCTTCGACACCGCCTCTCGCCCATCTGCGGCCTCGCCCGAGACAGCGATTCCCGGGTCGCTGCCGAGAATGGCGCGGATGCCGGATCGGATCAGCGGTTCATCATCGACGATGAGAACCGTCGTCGGTTCGCTTGCCCTATCGCCGCCCGCCCCGTCGTCGGCGCTACGCCGCCCGGAACCAACAGCCGACCCCTCACCGGCGCTACGCCATTCGTCACCATTGCCGAGGTTCGTCATCACTGCTCCTTCCCAGCCAGCCGGTCCGCGGCCACGACGACCCCGTCGCGAGTGCAGATGCGGTATATGTCGGAGCTGAAGTCAACGGCGTGCTCCCTGGCCAGATAGTACTCGCACGAGGCTCCCCGTGGTGCCTCGGGAACTCGGTTCGTCGGCGGAACACCGGCACGGTCGACGTGTGAGTCTGGCAGCGCAGCTTCTGCCTCGGCCGCCGGCTGACCGACATGGATTCGCGCGAAATCTGTCGATGTCAGTCCCACGCTGGCGAAGGTGAGCGCTTGGAGGACCGCGAACACGGCGACAAGCACTGCCGCGCACACTCCGGGTACCAGGGCGGCCCGCCGCATGCTCGCGCGCTGAGCGCGAGAGACACTGCGGAGGCGGTCCTTCGTCTCCGGATCACCCCGTACTCCGGCGTTCGTCCACGCCTCCGTTGTACCGGTACGTGGGGTCTGCGGAATGCTCGCGGACACCCGGAAGCCGCCGAGGTGGGGCCTGGGCGACATTGTGCCGCCGAGCAGCCGGATCCGTTCCTCTGCTGCGATGAGTCCCATACCGCCCGGCTGCGAACCATCCGCCCCGGCACGGGAGGAATCCGGCCGCTCGTTGACGACGAGCACGTCGACACACTCGGCTCGGGAGTCGACGGTGATCGTCACGGGTGCACCGGACGCGTGTTTGGCCGCATTCGTCAGAGACTCCTGGACCACGCGTTCGACGGCCCGGGCAACCGCCTCGGCGGCGATCGGACCCGACACGGATAAGTTCACGTCCATTCCCGAGTTCTCGGCCGACTCCACGATCCGATCAAGGTCGAGGCCGCCAGGAGAGCGTCGCGGCTCGGTCTCCTCATTGCGCAGAACTCCCAGAATCTCGTGCAGCCTGTCGGTGGCAGCGACGGCCCGAGCGCGGATCTGGGAGGCGGCCTCCCTCTGGTCGTCGCTGGCGTCGGCAAGCAATTCCAGCGCCCCGCTGTGCAAGGAGATGAGGGCGAGGTCGTGACCGATGAGGTCGTGCATGTCCTCCGCGATGCGTGCCCGTTCGCGCATCCGGGCAAGGTCCGTGATGATGGCGTCCTCCTGGGACTGCCGGATGTTTCTCAGTCGCAGGGCCCGGCCGAGCCACCAGGGCAGGAGCAGAATGACGAAGTCGGTGACCACTGCGGTCAGCCACATCGAGAGGTAGTCGGCCGGCTGCGCGAACCAGGACAATGCCAACTGCGCGATGAGTCCGGTTCCGAAGCCGAGCAGAGCCGGCTGCATCGACGTGGACCGGCGACCGATGAGATATGCGGGGACCACGAGCAGGAGCTGCAGTGGCGACCACGGGGTGTCCGTGAGCAGGGCAGTCGTCGTGGCGCAGGCGAAGATGACGAGGGCCTGCCACCATTCGTTGCGTCGCATCGGTCGCCCTCCCCGCTTGGGTGTCTGTGAAAAATGCTATCAACGCCCCGTGGTAGGGCGACACTGACGAAAGTCAGGGTCTGCGCGACCGCGATGACCGACCAAGGTCAGATACGGTCACTGACTCACGACCGGTTCGCTTTCGGAACAGAATTCCTAGGCTGAATGACATGAAGCGGCGAGGTTCGGCAGAACCTCGGCAGAACCACGACACCGAATGTCCAGAAGAGAGGTTCCAGTCATGATCACCTTCGAATCGCTGACCAAGGTCTATGGCGACAGACGAGCTGTCGACGACATCAGCCTGCAGATCGCTCCCGGCAAGGTCACCGGGTTCCTCGGGCCCAACGGAGCCGGGAAGTCGACGACGATGCGAATGCTGCTCGGCCTCGACCGCCCCACCTCGGGTCGGGCACTCATCGACGGTCGCACCTACCAGCAGTTGAGCCACCCATTGCACACCGTCGGAGCTCTGCTCGAACCGCGCACCGGCCACCCAGGCCAGTCTGCACGCAGCCACCTGATCGGCATGGCCCGCAGCAACGGCATCCCCTCCCGCCGTGTCAACGAGGCGCTGAGCATGGTCGGTCTCGAGGACGTCGCGCACTCGCGGATCGGCACCTTCTCACTCGGCATGCGACAGCGTCTGGGCATCGCCTCGGCGCTTATCGGTGACCCGCAAGTGCTCGTCTTCGACGAACCGGTCAACGGCCTCGATCCCGAAGGAGTGAGCTGGATCCGCCACCTCATGCGTGATCTCGCGGCGCAGGGTCGCACCGTCTTCGTCTCCAGCCATCTGCTCAGCGAGATGGCCGATACCGCCGACCACCTCGTCGTCATCGCCCGCGGACGCCTTCTCGCCGACGCCCCGCTGCGCCAACTGCTCGATGTCACCCGCACGGCGCAGGTCCGCTCACCTCATGCGCCCCGCCTCGCCGAGGTGCTCGAGCGAGCCGGTATGACCGTGACCACCGTTGCCGACCACTTGCAGGTCAGCGGAGACGGAATCGACACAATCGGTGGACTGGCGCACGCATCCCACCTGCAGATCGATGAGCTCAGCTTCACCGGGGCCTCACTGGAGGACATCTATTCGCAGCTGACAGAAGGCGTCACGGACTACCGGGCCGCCTCGCTGCCCCACACCGACACACCAGCCGGCACTGCGCCGATCAGCACTGCGCCGACCACCACGCAGATGGAGGACACACGATGAACACCACTGCCGCACCCACCCGCACCGCCTCCGGTGGAGGCTGGCCCGGCGCCATCGCCTTCGAATGGACGAAAACCGTGAGCGTCCGCTCGACCTGGTGGATCATCGCCTCCGCGCTCGTTGCCACCCTTCTCGGGACCTGGCTGTTCGGTGCCTCGGCGCTGGCCAGCGGACGCAACGGTCTGGACTCCGCGATGCCGGCACCCTATATCGTGGTCCAGACGATGCTCGCCGTCGAGATGGTCATCGTCCTGCTCGCCACCTTCTCCATCACTGGGGAGTACTCGACCGGGTCCATCATGACCACCTTGCAGTCCGTTCCCCGACGCGGGCTCGTGCTCCTGTCGAAGACTGCAGTCCTATTCGCGGCCGGCCTGGTGCTCGGGGCGGCATTGATTCTCGCCGGTACCCCGGTGGCCGCGATCTCGGCCGCCGAATTCGGCACCTTCGAGTTCTCGGATCTGCTCAGGGCCATCGTGGGCACCGGAGTCGGGCTGGGATTCTTGGGTGTCTTCGTCCTCGGTCTCGGCACCGCCCTGCGCAGCGCATCCCTGACCATCATCACCACACTGGGCCTCCTCCATCTGATCCCCAATCTGCTGCCGTTGTTCGGCAGTGATGCGATCAGCGAGTTCGTCCGCTACCTGCCCAATCAGGCGATCACCGTGCTCGCCGTCGACACGACCGGCCCGTACGGTTGGCCGACCGCGGTCCTGGTGCTATTGGGTTGGGCCGCGGCGGGGCTGCTGCTGGGGCATCTGGTGCTGCGCAACCGCGACGCCTGAGTCCGCCGTCAACGCCGCCTCGGTCTCACCACGCGATCAGTTCTGCCATGATCAGTGCTGGCCCGACCAGTGCGGGCCCGACCAGTGCGGGCTGTACATGAGCCCGAGCACATTGCCGAACGGGTCCACCACCGAAGCGGTCACGAACTCCGGTCCACGCGGGGTAACCGGCGCGTGCACCGTCGCGCCGCGGCCCACCAGGTCGGCGAGGGCCTTCTCCACATCGTCGACATGCCAATGCGTGACCGAGCTGCTCCCCGCGGTCGTTCCCTCAGGCGAATACGAGCGGTCCATGATGCCCAGCTCGTCCTCGTCAGGCCCGATGCGAAATTCGACATAGGCGGCCGGTCCCTCAGGCGGCTGGCGGAAATAGGGAGACTGCCCGAGGAAATCTGCATACCACTCGGCAGCGGCGTCGACGTCGTCTGCGGTGAGAACCATCGTGGTCAGCCCTTTGAGAATGCTCATGTCATTGCCCTTCGCTCTGCGTTTCCGTCCGCCTGGTGCGGGCGATATCTCCGAGTCTCGCAGTCAAAGTGATCATCAAGTGAGCACTTTTGGTGAGAGACTTCTTCTATGCGCGCAGACCGACTTCTTGCCCTGCTGCTCTTCCTGCAGACCCGCGGGAAGGTCACCGCTGCCCAGGTCGCCGAGGAGCTCGAGATTTCGATCGCCACCGCTCGCCGCGATCTCGAAGCACTGTCCACGGCCGGCGTGCCTGTCTATGTCCAACCCGGCCGAGGCGGCGGCTGGCAGCTGATCGGCGGCGCCAGGACGAACCTCACCGGATTCTCCGGGCACGAGGCACGAGCCCTGTTCTGGATGCTCGGCACCGCGGGTCTATCCGGTCCAGAAACCCGCGTGGCCACCCGCAAGCTCATCCGCGCCCTCCCCGAGTCACTCCGATCCGAAGCCGAGACGCTGGCGACGAGAATCCACTATGACCACACCACGTGGGGAAAGGCACCACCAACAGACGACGGACACGAACTCCTCGACACCCTGCGTGACGCCCTCGTGCATCAGCAGATCCTCGACATCAGGTACACCGGGCGCACTGGAACCACCGACATGCACGCTGCGAGTCCGCTCGGCCTCGTGGCGAAGGCCGGCACCTGGTACCTCGTCGCCCGCACCGACAGGGTACGAACCTACCGCGTTGACCGCATCACGGAGGCCGAGGCCGCGGAACCGAATGTCGATGAACCCGGCACGACTTCGGGACGTCTTACCGCCTCGGCGACTGATCATGAGTTCGACCTCGCCTCCTACTGGGCCGCGCATGTCGAGGAGGTGGAAGCGCGTCGCTCATCCGTCACGGCGACGATTCGCTGTCCCAACTGGACCGTTCCGATCCTCTCTGCACACTTCGGCAGGTATTTCACCGTCGTCTCCCAGGACATAGATTTCACCATCGCCGAGGTGAGGGCCCACCTCATCGTCGCACTGGCCGAACAGTTGGCCGGGTGGGGACGGACAGTCGAAGTCATCTCACCGCCCGAGCTTCGCCGGGAGTTGGCACGGATCGGCGCCGAGTTGATCGAATACGACCGAGACCGGTGACTCGATCAGCTCACCTCAGCAGATCGTGCAGTGCCCGAGCGGCCGCTCCCAGAGCCGCCTCAGCAGCCGGCTGCACAGCGGCGGAGTTGCTCGATTCGCTGAGCACCACGACGGCGATGGTCTGCCCGTCGGAATGCTCGACGACTCCGATTTCGTGCCGGAGGTGCAGCAGAGTGCCGGTCTTCGACGACCATTTGGCCGCATCCGACATGAGGTCGGGGGCCAGTCGATGGCGCACGACGTTGCCGGCCATGAGCTCCCGCAGCCGGGAGGCGGCCGAAGTCTGGATCCGTTCGGGACGCCACAGTTCAGCAAGCAGATCGGTCAGGCCTGCAGCTGTGGCGACATTCGCCTGCGAGACATCGAGTTGCCAGATCCGATGCCCGGCTCCCTGCGTGGGGTTCGCGTGGGCGAGTTCGTAGGCAAGATGAGCTTCCGGAGGAGGAAGACTCTCGAGCGGAGTCCTGACGAGTGCATCGAGATGATGGCGGATCTGGATTCCGCCGAGCCCGAGGTCGTCAAGGTCACGCTGGACCTCCTCGGTGGGGACGAGATCGAGCAGGGCGTCCGTAGCCGTGTTGTCGCTGAAGCACACGGAGAGCATGAGCAGGTCGTCAACAGCGATGCGTGAGGGATGGCGGAAGCGACTCGTCCCCATCGGGCTCCCGCCTTCGAATCGGCCGGGCGCGACGTGGACCTGGCGATCGGCTTCGAGCCGACCATCGGCGATGCGGTTGAGGATGGCGAGGGCGATCGGCACTTTTACGACAGAGGCCAGCGGAACCGGCCCGTCGTGTGCGATCGAGATCTCAGCCTGCGAATCGAGGTCGCGGACCACGATCCGCGCACGCAGTCCAGCGGCCTCGAGCTCGTCGCTGACCTCCCTGGTCAGGCGTGCTTCGGTTCTCAACGCGTCACCTCCGTCGGTGATTCGGATCCGGCTCACGTGGCCCCTGTCGGTGATTCGACTCTGGCCGTCGCGCCCGAAGCGCGCGGACCAGAGGTCGCACCCAAGCAGTCGGCGATCTCCTCGTCGAGGTCGCCGAGCAGCGAGACGTCTTCCGCCGAGGTGGCTGCGAGGACGTATCCCCTCGCGATGACCGGGTCGAGCAGCGGGGCCCATGACAGCTCGAGTGCTGCGGCTTCGTCCGCGCTGCAGACCAGCAGGTCCCCCTCTGCCAGGACCCCAGCGACGGCAGCGGGGTCGGAGGAGTCCGTCACCACTTGATACGGCAGAAGCCCGGACTCTTCGGCGGACCGGCGGAGACGATCTCGCACATGCGCGACATTGTCCTCGCTCAACAGCCTGAGCCGCTGACCTGCAAGCCTCGCGCCGTCTCCGGGGACCCGTGTCCGCGCCCGCCGCAGATCGGCGATGCGCACCTGATTCAGTGTTCCGGAACGGTGAGCACACCCCAGCGGAACCGTCCAAGCCCCTTCCGGAGCGGGGACGGAGCGCAGTGCCGCTCTGACCCGACGAGCGGTGAGGTCTTCATCCCTTCGGCCGGGCGGTCCCGGATGGAAGTCGATGCGCAGCCCCCGAGAGTTCGCCGAGGCGGCCAGCACAGCGAGATCGCGCGTCGCGCACGATGCCGGGACAGCGAGGGAAACCGGCCGGAGCTTGGCTCTGTCGGCATCAAGCATCATCTCATCGGCCAGTTCGACCAGGTGGGTCGCAGAGGCGAGCATGTCACGGCCGAACGGTGTGAGGCTCACGCCCCGGCCCGTCCTATCGAGCAGACGAGCACCGAACTGTTCCTCCAGGCCGGCGATGCGCCTGCTCGCGACCGGTTGCGGGATTCCATTGGCTGCGGCGCCCAGCGTCATGCTTCCCAATTCGCTGACAGCGGTGAAGGTACGGCAGGCCTCAATCAGGTCCATCACCCCATAGTATGCGTCCTGTTATGCGTTTTCGGTATGCGATGCACTGAAACCGTGTTCGACCGCATGGGAGAAGTCGTGAACAGTGGTTCCCAACGGGGCGAGCCCGGCGTGAGATGTGAACCGACGAGAGAACGGATCAAACATATGAACAGACGACCAGTGAAGCTTCTGACCGCAGCAGCCCTGACGCTTGTCATGACCACCGGCTGCTCACCCGCCGACGCGCAGACGGAATCGGATGGTCAGACACCGAGTCCGGACCAAACGCAGCAGCAGGAGATCACCGCGCAGCTCGAAGCCGTCGAGGATGAATACGATGCGAGAGTCGGAATTAGCGCGATCGACACCGGCGACGGCTCATCGGTGGACTACCGATCCGACGAGCGCTTCGGCTTCGCATCGACGCTCAAGGTGTTCGCGGTGGCAGAGCTGCTTGCCGGAACCTCGCCCGAAGAGCTCGACGAAGTGGTGACATGGACCCAAGCCGATGTCGACGCCGCCGGCTGGACACCGGTGACGGAGAAGCATGTCGATACGGGACTGCCGTTGGAAGATGTTGCCGAGAGCGCGCTGAGGGTCAGTGACAATGCGGCGATGAACATCGTGCTCGACGAGATCGGCGGACCCCAGGGACTCGATGCCGCACTCGAAGACGCCGGCGACCCGACCACCGAGGTCATCGACGAAGAACCGGAACTCAACGACATCGAACCCGGCAGCTCCGACAACACCACGACACCCGCTGCCTACACTGCTGATTTGCAAGGCCTGCTCGACTCCGAGCGGCTGTCCGAGGACGACCGTAAGGTGCTGCTCGAATGGATGTCGGACAATGAGACCGGCGACCCCCTCATCCGCGCGGGCGCGCCGGAGGGCTGGACGGTCAAGGACAAGTCGGGACATTCCGATGCGATCCAGAACGACATCGCCTTCGTCTATCCGCCGGATGAGGACCCGATCGTCATCACCGTGCTCACGGAAACCGAGGACCCGGAGTCCGAGGACGGGCCGGCCATCGTCGAGGCAGCTGCGGAGGCCGTTCTCGGCAGCTTCGAATGAGGGGCCGTCTCAGCGTGGTGCGATCCGCACGGCGATGGCACACTGCGAGTCGGCGCCGAGTGCGGACTCTGCCGCCGGCTGCACGGAAGCAGGGTTGCTCGGTAGAGTGGCCGGCATGACCGAATCTCTCACCTTCGCCGATTCCATCCTCGTTGCAGCCGACCCGGCAACCGTCTACGCGACCGTTTCAGACGTGATTCGAACTGGCGAGTGGTCACCGATTTGCGCAGAGTGCTGGTGGGACGAGGGCGACGGTCCGCGGGTCGGAGCCTGGTTCACCGGGCGCAACGTCACTCCGGATCGTGAGTGGCAGACCCGAAGTCAGGTGATTGTCGCCGATGAAGGGCGTGCGTTCGGGTGGAGCGTGGGGCCGGGCCGGGTTCACTGGACATACAGCATGAAGGAAGCAGAAGGCGGCACACGGCTCACCGAAACGTGGGAGTTCCTGCCGGAGGGGCAAGAATTCTTCAACGAGAAATACGGGGACCAAGCCGCCGAGCAGATCGCCGAACGAACTTCAGCCGCGCGCTCGGGAATCCCCGAGACCCTCAGGGCGATCAAGAGGGTCATCGAAGCGCGCTAAAGCATCGTCGGCAATGATGAGATAGATGATCGATCTGTCGGCGAAGTGCAGTTCAGCGAATCAAGGTCAACTTGGACTCTGACGATCCAGGACCGCCCGCGGCTCAGCCCCGCCAGTCCGAGTTCGTGTAACCCGACCCGGTTTCGTCGAAATACTTCATCGACAGCGAGGACGAGTTGATCAGCGGCCGGTATCGAGCACCCGGCAACGCGTGCGGATGGCCCGGTGCGACATATGCCCTGCGCAGGGACTTCTCGACCCCCGCTGCAGCCCGGTGAAGCACTTCGACAGTCGGAGCGACAGGTTGACGATCGTTGGGCACCACCACACCGAGGCCTGCAACCATGTCGCCATCAGGTCCACGCACCGGCACGGCGATTCCTCGAGCATCGCGGTGGACCAAACCATCTCCTGAGGAATAGTGCTGCCGTCGAACAGCATCGAGAATGCGCTCGACCTCGGAGGCGGTCTGCGGAGTCCGCTCCGTGTATCGCGGGATGCCGAGGTCGACCAGTGCTCGGACTGCCTCATCGGGCATTGCAGCAAGCAGCACGTGCCCGATGGCCGAAGCCGCAAGATTGATCCGGCCGCCGATAACGGTTGCGTTGATGACGGCATCATGACTGGACAGCCGCTCAAGGTAGACGACATCCACACCGTCGCGAACCCCCAGCTGAGTGTGCTGGCGAATCGAGTTCTGGACCGACTGCATCAGCGGGAACGCGATCTCCCGCAGCCCCAGCGCACCGGGCGTCCGTGCCGCCAACTCCCACAGCCGCAGCCCCAGCTGATATGTCCGGTCCGGCAGCCGTTCGACCAGCCGCTCACCCTCCAGCTCCCGCAGCAGCCGATGAGTCGTCGACACTGGCAGGCCGGAGCGTTCTGCAATCTGGGAAAGGCTGAGGAACGCGGCACCGACTTCGAAGACATCGAGAATCCGCAGATGCCGCGACAGCAGGGACTCGTTCGTGCGGGCTCCGCTCATGATCAATCCTCCCCGACAATTGCCGTCCAACACTGACTGCCCAAACCTGCCGTTACTTCCGATGAGTGGAAATGCGTACGCCAAGCTTAACGTGACCCATGCCATAGTGACGTGAACGAGCAACGACGCTTCTCAAAGGAGATACCCATGACTGTCACCGAGGTCGGCCGACGTTCCCCGGACAGTTCCAACCGCCGCCCGGAGAACTCCGACGAACTCGTCATTCAGGCACGGCGTGAAGTCGCCGCCAACGTCATCGAGCTGACCCTGCGGCGACCCGACGGTTCGCGACTGCCGGACTGGTCACCAGGTGCACACATCGACCTCATCCTTCCCAGCGGGACGGTGCGCCAGTATTCGCTGTGCGGTGATCGGTGGGATGGCCACAGCTATCGCATCGCCGTGCAGAGAGAAGAAGACGGCACAGGAGGGTCGAAGGAGATCCATCAGGTCGCCGCCGAAGGCAGCCACGTGCGCTTCGGCGGCCCCCGCAACAACTTCAGACTCGCCCCGGCCGAGCAGTACCACTTCATCTGCGGGGGAATCGGCATCACCGCCATCAGGCCCATGATCGATCAGGCCGAGCGGATGGGCATCGAATGGCGGCTGCTCTACCTGGGCCGCAACCCACTCCGCATGGCCTACCGCGACCTTGAGAATTGGTACCCCGCACAGGTGAGGACCCATACGACCGCGCACGGCAAACGTGCGAGCATCCGCGAATGGCTCGGCGAGGTCGATGACACGTCAATGGTCTACGCCTGCGGACCGCAGTCATTGCTCGATGCGCTCCCATCAGAATGCGATCGCCTGCCGGACCAGAGGATCCGCGTCGAACACTTCACCAACGACAGTTTGAACTCAGCACCGATCCGCACCGACCCCTATGAGATCGTCCTCGACCGCAAAGGTGAGACCGTTCGTGCGGAAGGGCATCAAAGCGTCGCCGAGGCGCTCGGCGACGCTGGAATCGGCCTGATCACCTCGTGCTCCCGAGGCGTGTGCGGAACCTGCGAGCTGAGCGTGCTCGCCGGAGAGGTGGACCACCGCGACACGATTCTCGACGACGAGGAACGAGCGGCAGGCACCTGTATGTTCCCCTGCGTCTCCCGCGCTGCCAGCGATCGTCTCGTCATCGACCTCTGAGGTCGAAACCTCACCACGAAAGGCTCCGTCATGACTGCTCAACCGAAGACCACCTCGGCGGTGGACGCCTCCGTTCCTGTTCTCGACGATGTCGACCCGTTCGACGAGGAGGTACTCGCCGGGCCACACCACATGCATTCGATCATCCGTGATGCCGGTGACCTCGTCTACCTCGCTCAGCACGACATCTACGCGGTGGCGCGCTATTCACCCGTGCGCGAGACCTTGGAGAACTGGCAGGACTTCTCCAGTGCGGCTGGGGCCGGACTCGCAAACTTCCGCTATGAGGAGCCCTGGCGTCCGCCCTCGCTCCTGCTCGAGGCCGACCCACCTCACCACGACGCACCCCGGTCGGTCCTGCAGAAGATCCTCGGGCCGCGCCGCATCAGAGCGTTTGAGGATGAGTGGGATAGGACAGCGAACCAGCTCGTCGACTGTCTGCTTGAATATGGGGAGCGCGATGAGAACTCGGCCGTCGTCATCGATGCTGTGCCGAGCATCGCCGAACCATTCCCGCTGTCGGTCTTCCCCGAAGCACTCGGTCTCAGCGGCGAAGGCCTGGACAACCTCCTCCCCTACGGCAATTTCGCGTTCAATGCCTTCGGCCCAAGGAACCGTCTCGTCACCGAAGCCCAGAAGACGATCGGGCCAGTGATGGAATGGGTCGGCGAGCAGTGCCCCAGGCATGCGCTCACGGAATCCGGCCTCGGGGCAGATATCTGGGCCGCCAGTGATGATACCGATATCACCGAGGCACAGGCACCACTCATCGTCCGCTCCCTGCTGACGGCCGGGGTCGACACCACGGTCTACGGCATAGCCGCCGTGCTCTATCACCTCGCGGACAACCCGGATCAGTATCAGCGGCTGCGCGATGAGCCCGAACTGATTCGAGCTGCGATCGAAGAGTCACTGCGCCTCGAATCCCCTGTGCAGACCTTCTTCCGCACGACGACTCGTGATGTGCCCATCTCCGGCCATGTCATCCCTGAAGGCAAGAAGGTGCTCATGTTCCTCGGTGCTGCGAACAGAGATCCCCGTCGGTGGGCGAATCCCGACGAGTTCGACTTGGGGCGTGACCCGTCGGGACATGTCGCGTTCGGGTCGGGAATCCATCAGTGCGTGGGACAGCACGTCGCCAGGTTCGAGGCAGCGTCCCTCCTGCAGGCGCTCGTGCCGAAGATCGAGCGCATCGAATTCTCGACTGCTCCCGAGAGGAAGATCAACAACACGCTCCTCGGTTGGAAGACGCTGCCATTGAGACTGATCCCGGCGTAGAGTCTCCGCTGGTGCGGTCACCTACGCGGTGAAACAATGCCGAACAGGAGCACCAGAGCAACGTCGACCGACCAGAACGCGGGAGGACCATCATGAGCAGAACGATCGGGATCATCGGAGTCGGCGAGATCGCCTCGGCGATTGTCGAGGGCTCGTGTGCGAGCGGGGATCACCCGGGCTTCTTCCTCTCCCCCAGGAATGCGGAGCGTTCGGCACGGTTGGCGAGTGACTTCGACCGGGTCGAGGTCTGTGAGAGCAACCAGGACGTGGTCGATCGCAGCGACCACATCATCGTCTCTGTGCTGCCCCAGCAGACCGAATCCGTACTCTCCGCACTCGACATTCCATCCGACCGCACGCTGATCAGTGCGATCACAGGCGTCTCGGTCGAGGCGCTGTCTCCGCTGCTGCCGCAGAAGCCCTCAATCGTGAGGGTCATCCCCCTGCCGCCTGTACGAGAGCGCCAAGGCGTCACTGCCGTTTATCCCGATCACCCCCAGGTCGAAGAGTTCTTCGACGTCCTCGTCGGCACCGTCGTCGCGGAAACGGAGCAGCTCTTCAGCACGCTGTCGGCTACGACCGCGACGATGTCAGCCTACTACGCCTATCTCCAAACGATCGCCGACTGGCTCGTAAGTCAGGGATGGGGCAGGGTTGATGCCGATCGCATCATCCGCGGGCAGTTCGCCGGCCTGGGCAACAAGCTCTCAACGACCGATTCCTCGTTCGCAGATCTCGTCGCCGGGCACGAGACCCCCGGCGGACTCAACGAAATGCTTCACCGAGAGTGGATGGACGAGAATAACGTTGCCGCGCTCTCGACCTCTCTCGACCGCGTCTTCGCCCGAGTGACCGGCAAGGACTGAGGACTCCGCAGCAACGCACTGTGCTCGCCGGCCCTCTGCGATCACCGCTGGAACGGATCCGAGGATCGCCGAGGTGCCCCGCAGGATGGGATTCTGCGAGCGCTGAATTCGCTAAAATCAGCCTATGCCCCAACACTCCCCGATCACAGTCTCGATCACTCGCACAGTCCTGCCCGAGCATCATCGGCGCTTCAATGCCTGGGTGCAGGCGGGACAGGAACTGGCACGCGAAAGACCCGGGTACCTGGGATCCGGATGGGTGAGGACAGCGCCCGAGTCGGACGAGTGGCATGTGCTCTACCGGTTCGCCGACGAGAAGTCGCTGCGGGCCTGGGATGAGTCCGAAGACCGGCGGTGGTGGATCGACAGCGCGGCCGAACTCGTCGAGACCACCCGTGTCGAGCATCGGACCGGGATCGAGGGCTGGTTCGAACCTCGCGGAGAAGAGACTCTGACGATCCCTGAGACGGTTGTTCCCCCTCGGTGGAAACAGGCGGTGAGCATCTTCCTCCCGTTCTTCCCGCTGAGCCTGCTCTCGACCTTCCTCCTTCTTCCTCATCTGGAGAGTTGGCCGACCGCCCTCGCAGTCCTGCTCAATATCTGCATTCTCACGCCGTTGATGACATACATATTCCTGCCGGTGAGCACCCGGCTGCTCCGCCCCTGGCTGCAGAAACCCCGACGCTGACTGCCAGACCGCCCCGAAAACCGCACGGGGAGCCGACTATCGGGTGCGTGCGTACGGTACTCGGAGCAGAGACCGGTTCTCGACGTCTCAGGCAGAAGGCTCAGAACAGACCGGTGATGTTCCCGTCTTCAGTGACGTCGATTGTCAGTGCGGAGGGCTCCTTGGGCAGGCCCGGCATGGTCATGATGTCTCCGGCGATGACGACGACGAAGCCGGCGCCGGCAGAGAGCCGCACGTCCTTGACCTCGATGATGTGGTCCTTGGGCGCCCCACGCAGGCTCGCATCCGTGCTCAGGGAGTACTGGGTCTTGGCAATGCAGATCGGGGCATCGCCATAGCCTTCGTCGGTGAACTGTTTGAGCTTGCGCGTGACCTTGGCCGGCAGGTCGACGTCGGCGGCACCGTAGATTCGCTGCGCGATCGTACGAATCTTCTCCTCCAGAGGCCGGTCGAGTTCGTAGCTGTACTGCGCCCGCGACGATTCCTCAGACGACGCTCCCGCCGCAGGAGCCTCAGCGTCGCCGGATGCAACGCCTCCGACGAAGACCGAACCGTCGTCGACGGCTGCCCCTGCGTTCCCGACACCACCGGCAGCCTCAACGACCGCCTCGGCCAGCGCCAGCGCACCCCTGCCGCCATCGGCCCAGTGCGTCGACTCGACCGCGGAGATGCCCTTCGAGCGCAGGTGCTCGATCGCCGCGGTCATCTCCTCGTCCGTATCGGTGGGGAACCTGTTGAAGCACACGACCGGGGTCAGTCCGTAGATGTTGAGCAGATTGCCGCAGTGATGTTCGAGGTTGCTCATTCCGTCGATGACAGCATCGATGTTCGGCGTCTGCACCTCGGCGACCTCGATGCCGCCGTGGTACTTCAATGCCCGCAGGGTTGCCACGACGACCACGGTCGAGGGCCAGATACCCGCAGTGCGGCACTTGATGTCGAGGAACTTCTCGGCTCCCAGGTCGGCGCCGAAGCCCGCCTCGGTCACCGTCCAATCCCCCAGGGACAGCGCCGCCTTCGTTGCGAGCAGGCTGTTGCATCCGTGGGCGATGTTGGCGAAGGGACCGCCATGGATGAACGCCGGCGAATGCTCGAGGCTCTGGACCAGGTTGGGTGCCAGGGCGCTTCGCAGCAGCGCAGTCATCGCCCCGGCCGCGCCGATGTCACTGACCGTGATCGGTTCGCGACTCCGGTTGTGGGCGAGGACGATTCGCCCCAGCCGCTGCTTGAGGTCGATCAAGGAGGTGGACAGACAGAAGACCGCCATGACTTCGCTGGCGACGACGATGTCGAAAGCGTCCTCTCGCGGCGCTCCCCCGTTGAGTCCGCCGAGGCCGATGACGACGCCGCGCAGCGCACGATCGTTGAGGTCGACGACGCGCCGGATATGGATGCGGCGCGAGTCGACGTCGAGTTCGTTGCCGTGGTGGATGTGGTTGTCGAGCATCGTGGCGGCGAGATTGTTCGCTGCGGCGATGGCGGCGAAATCGCCGGTGAAGTGGAGGTTGATGTCCTCCATCGGCACGACCTGGGCGTATCCCCCGCCGGCTGCTCCGCCCTTCATTCCGAAGACCGGGCCCATGCTGGGTTCGCGCAGAGCCAGCACCGCTTTGCCCACCTCCGGCTTCGACCGTGCGAGTTCGTTGAGCCCGTCGGCCAGCCCGATGCTCGTCGTGGTCTTGCCCTCGCCCGCCGGTGTCGGGCTCATGGCGGTGACGAGAATGAGGTGACCGTCGGTTGTGGTCTCGGCAGCCTTGTCGAGAACGTCGATGGGGACCTTGGCTTTCGTCCACCCGTAAGGCACTATGTCGTGTGATTCCAGGCCCAGGCCGGCGGCGATATCGATGATCGAGTCGAGCTCGGCGTTGAGCGCAATATCCATATCTGTGGTCATAAGGCCATCATGCCGCTTATGCGTCGATTTGTGACCACCCGTCAGCTAAGAATCTGCGCAATGCGCGCTGAGTTTCACACTCCGCAACATCCGCCGAGGCGGTCCGACATGAGCATTGGATGGACCGGTGATTTGGCGACCACTGGTCATTTCGCGAGGTGGGGCCCGGCTTGCCGCCGATTTCGCAGGATCGCCTGTACAAGCACTCGACGCATAGGCAACGATTGCACTATGCGCACCTTCGACACACTGGTCTCCGAGGCACTGGCCGCCGATGTCGCCGGGTGGGATTTCTCCTGGCTCGACGGCCGCGCCACCGAAGAACGGCCGCCGTGGGGCTACGCCCAACTCCTCGCCCAGCGCCTGTCCACTGCAAGCGCCGCCCTCGACATCGACACCGGCGGTGGTGAGGTCATCGCCGAAGCTCCACTGCTGCCACCGCGCATGGCCGCAACCGAGGCCCACCCGCCCAACGTCGCCCGCGCCCGGAAGCGCCTGGGCCCGCGCAGGGTCGATGTCGTCGAGTCCGGTCCCGAGAATCTTCCCTTCGCCAACGGCAGCTTCGACCTGGTCAGCTCTCGCCATCCGGTACGTCCCGAGTGGTCGGAGATCGCGCGGGTCCTCGTGCCCGGAGGCACCTACTTCGCTCAGCACGTCGGACCGGCCTCGGCGTTCGAACTCATTGAGTTCTTCCTCGGACCCCAGCCGGCAAATCGCAGGAGCCGACACACCGACACAGAGGTCCATGACGCCGAGGCGGCCGGACTCGCACTCGAAACGCTTCGGACTGCGCGCTGCCGCATGGAGTTCCGCGATATCGGCGCCGTCATCTGGATCCTGCGCAAATGCCCCTGGTGGGTGCCGGACTTCAGCGTCGAGGACTACCTGCCCCAGCTGCGAGAACTCGATGCTCGACTCCGCCGAGGCGACCCATTCGTCGCACACTCCACTCGCCACCTCGTCGTGGCTCGGAAACCCGACTGACCTGCCTCTAAACTGGGGGCATGGAAAAATCCCCTCCCCGAACCGTCCCCCGCCAGTGAACAGGCTGTCTCGGGCGGTGCTGCACCTGTTCGCCGCACCCCGACTCAACATCCGTGAGGACTACGAGAAGGTCCGTCGGATACAGCGTCGAGTCGCCGCGCTGCTGATGCCGCCGTATCGGACATCGCGCTGGCAACCCCTCCCCTGCGACGAACACCTGCATGTCCCTGTCCGGATCTTCCAGCCTAAAGTGAAGCGCCGCGAGGATGTCCTCGTCTTCTTCCACGGCGGCGGCTGGGTGACCGGTGACATCGACACGTACACTCCGGCGTGTGCCAGGATGGCGGACCTCACCGGCTGCGCCGTCGCGTCCGTCAACTACCGGCTCGCGCCGGAGCACCCGTTCCCGGCGGGTCTGGAGGACTGCTATGACGTCGCCCGGGTGCTGCTGGACGAACCGCATCGAGTGGGGGCCGCCGATGCCGGCCAGATCATCCTGGTCGGAGATTCTGCCGGAGGCAACTTCGCTGCTGTGATCTCATCGCTGCTGCGAGAACGCGGACATCTCCCACCGAATCGCCAGATCCTCATCTATCCGGTGACGCATTGGGACCATGATCCAGAGACCTCCCCGTTCGACTCGGTGCGCAGCCATGGCGGGGACTATCGACTCACCAACGCCGAAGTCGAAGACTACTTCGACCTCTACGTTCCCGACCGCCAGCAGCGCCGCGACCCTCATGTCGCTCCACTGCTGGCGCCCGACCTCTCCAGCCAACCGGCGACCCTGGTGATCACTGCCGAGTTGGACCTGCTGCGCGACGAGGGCGAGGCTTACGGGCGTGCTCTGGCCGATGCCGGGAACACGGCGCAGACATATCGGGTAGAGGGAGCGCTGCATGGCTTCATCTCGCTGCCCAGAATCTCCCAGTCCGTCCAAGACGCCTACGAGGTGATCAACGCATTCCTCGACGGTGACCCGGTCGAGGGCGAACGACGCAACCGGCGGGAACCGATATGACCCACCGGGACTGGGTGCGACTCGACAACGCCTCCAACATCTTCCTCGCTGCTCGCAGCGCTGCCGACCCCAAAGTCTTCCGACTCAGCGCCGAGACGGATCATGACGTGGACCCGCAGTTGCTGCAGGAGGCGCTCGACGAAACATATGACCGGTACCGCCTCTACCACGCGGTGCTGCAGAGCGGTCTGTTCTGGTACTACCTGCAGGACAGCGAACTGCGCCCGCTCGTCACCGCAGAGGAGCAGCACACGTGCGCCCCCATCTATCAGGCAGGTCGGCGCAATCTGCTGTTCCGCGTGATCCACCATCGCCGGCGGATCAGCCTCGAGGTCTTCCACGCGCTGACCGACGGCACCGGTGCGGCATGGTTCCTCTCGGACCTGGTGAATGCATACAGCAGGCGGCGGTTCTCCGACTCCGACAGGAAGCTGCCGCTCGAAGACACGAGCGAAGCCGACGAGGCACCACTCGAACCCGAGCATGCCCTGAGCATCGACAGCTTCGCGCACTACTTCCACCGCCGGCATCAGTCGCATGCTTCAGGGTCCGCTTTCAGTCGTGCAGCCGGTCCCGCCGCATTCACCGTCGATGACAGCGCACAGTCGTCTGCTGCGCACAGGAATATCAGCCGGCTGCGCCGTCCGGCGGAGAAGAAGGTCCATCATGTCCGAGGAATCCGCACTCCGGACAATCGCACGCGCGTAGTCGAGCTCACCATGCCCGCGAATGCGGTGCTCGGGCTTGCGCGAGCCGCAGATGTCTCGATGACCATGTACCTGACGGCGCTGTTCTTCGAGTCGATTCGCATCTCCTCGGGCGGTCTGGGAAAGGCCCGCACCCTGGCAGCCTCGGTGCCGGTGAACCTGCGCCAATTCTTTCCCTCGCCGTCTGCACGGAACTTCTTCACCACCGTTCGCGTCGAACACACCTATGGTCAGGGGGAGGATGATCTCGGCTCGATCTGCAAACAGCTCGAGAGCCAATTCCTGCCCCAGGTGACCCAGGAGGCGTTGGAGAAGAAGCTGCGGTGGTTCATCCGGGTCGAGCGGATGCCGGGATTGCGGATCGTGCCGCGCCCGCTCAAGGATGTGATCCTTGGACTGGCCAACAGGCACAGCAATCGCGGTCTGAGCGTCGCCGTCTCGAACCTGGGTCGTCTGAGCCTGCCCGAGCCGGCTGAATCACATGTGGGCCGCGTCCTGTTCCACGTCTCCGCAGTCCGCCCTCAGTTCTGTGCGACGTCCCATGCAGGACTGCTCACCGTCAGCTTCACATCGCCGTTCGTCGAAACCGATCACATCAGGGAATTCGCTCGGATGCTCACTAGTGAAGGGATCGATGTGACGGTCGCTGCGGAACGAGTCACCGAGGATGAGATCGCGGAGGGGCTGTCGTGAGACGCTGCCCCAAGTGCTCGATCGCCATTGAAGGTGTGTGGACCCGATGTCCGCTGTGTGCTGCACCCGCAGAGGTGGACGCGGCGGGGGACGCAGCGCCGAGTCCGCTGCCGACGGTTCCCCTCACGTTCTCGAGGCGTCGACTGCTCAGGAGACTGTTCCTGACATCGCTCTTCGTGATCGCGGTGTCCTTCGCTGCCCAGCTCGTGTTTGGCCACCGACCCGAAGGCTTCGGAGTGCTTCGCTCCGGTTGGCTGGGGGTGACCGCCATGTGGCTCGTCGTCCTCATGGCGGTGAGCAAACGACGCAATGTCGCCAAGGGCACCGTGTACCTCGTCGTCCTCATTGGCCTGGTCTGCGTGTACTGGGACTACCTCACCGGTTGGCGGGCGTGGTCGCTGACGTACGCGGTGCCGATCGTCTGTGCGTCATCCATTGCCGCCCTGCTGATCATGGTCAGGGCGATGCGCTTCGAAGCGACGGAGTACATAATCTACGGCGGATTGGCGGCAATCCTGGGTCTGGCACCCATCGGGTTCCTCACGTTCGGCTGGGTCACCTACCCCCTGCCGTCGGCTGTCTGCGGTGCTCTCAGCATCCTCGCTCTGGTGCTGCTGCAGCTTGCCCGGGGCCGGGAGGTCCGCCTCGAACTGGCCAAGCGACTGCATCTCTGAGAGCCGCACACACAGTCGAGAGCGGCCCTCGCCGAGGCAGCGAGTTCAGTCCTTGGTCTGCTCCGGCAGCATCCCCGCGGCCTCGACCGCGCTGCGCACGATCTCGTCGAGGTCGAACTCGGCCTTCCAGCTCAACAGCGCACCGATGCGGGAGACATCGGCGACGAGTGCGGGTGGGTCGCCTGCGCGACGCTCGCCCATTTCGGGCACGATGTCACGTCCGGTCGCCTCGGCGATGGCGTCGATGACTTCCTTCACGGATGCTCCGGTTCCGGTGCCGACGTTGAACACCGTCTCCGAGGTGTTGCCGGACTTCATGTAGTCGAGCGCGGCGATGTGCGCCTCTGCCAGGTCCTTGACGTGGACGTAGTCGCGGATGCAGGTGCCGTCGGCGGTGTCGTAGTCGTCGCCGAAGATGATGGGGGCTTTGCCGTCGGCGATGCGTCCGAGGACGATCGGGATGAGGTTCATGACGGCGGTGTCGGCGAGCTCGGTCCAGCCGGCTCCGGCGACGTTGAAGTAGCGCAGCTTCACGGCGTTGAACTTCGCACCGCGCATCTTCGCCGAGGTGATCGCATTGTCGATCATCCATTCGCCGATGAGCTTCGTCTGGCCGTAGGGGTTGATCGGTCGGCAGTCGAGGTCCTCGGCGACCATCTCGACATCGGGCATGCCGTAGGTTGCGGCCGAGGAGGAGAAGACGAGGGATTCAATGCCGGTGCGTTCGGCCGCGGCGAGGACGTTCGTGAGTCCGCCGATGTTCTGGCGGTAGTACATGATGGGCTCTTCGACGGACTCCCCCACCTGCTTCTTCGCGGCGAAGTGGATGATCGAGTCCACCGAGTGCTCCTCGATCGCAGCGACGAGGCGGTCCTCGGCATCGGCGGCGGCAAGGTCGAGGCTGACGATCGGCAGACCGGTGACTCGGCTTTCGATGCCGGTGGAGAAATCGTCGACGACGAGGACCTCATCACCGCGTTCGGACAGCAGCCGTACTACGTGGGAGCCGATGTAGCCGGCCCCTCCGGTCACCAGAACACTCATGTGCCGATCTCACTTTCACTAGCTCTCTCACAGCGGTCGATACGCTGCGTCATACCCACATCAGAATACGTGACCATCCCGCTTCCCCGACATCAGGGCTTCCCAGACATCAAGACGCACTGAATGAGCAGTGTGGAAATACCCGAAGTCAGCTCGGCCTCTGTTCAACGCCGCCCATCACTGCGAGAGTGAGAATGTCGGCGATCCGCCCGATGCCTGCCCTGTGGAGGACACCATGGACGAAAGCACTTGTTGCGATGCATCTGCTCCTCATTGCTGATCCCGGCCCGCCGAGTCGTCGGGTCGCGGCGATCAAGGACGAGTTCGAAGAGCTGCTGCGACAGAGTTTCTCTGTCGACGTCCACGTCGACACGTGCACCGAGACGATTCGGGTGCAGGCAGATCATCAATTGGAGATGTCGACCCTCGACTCGATCGTGGACAGGTACCCCAGCGCTGACCTCGTCATCATGTTCACCGACATTCCTCGGCACACCCAGGACAAACCGCTCATCGCCGAGGTGCTGCCGGACCGCAAGGTTGCTGTGGTCTCGAATCCCACCCTCGGCGCATTGACTACCCGGCGTCGTCTGCTCAAGATCTTCATGAGCTGCACGAATCAGCTGCTGCCCGACGGCCACACGGCTCCGAAGCACAGCCTGCCCAGGTGGGGACAATGGTCGAGCCGGGCTGATTCCGGGCGCCGCACCCTGCATGCTCACACATTCACCGGTGGCACGCGCCTGGTGCTGGGCATGACCATGGCCAATGAACCGCTGCGCATGGCACGGAAGCTCTCGCGCGCTCTGGCCGCAGCCTCGGCGACGGGGGCGTTCGGCATCTTCTACAGTTCGATCTGGCAGATGTCACACCACCTGTCCACGGCGCGCCTGATCTCCATCGGACTCATCGCGATCGCAGTGATGGTCGGATGGCTGCTGACGGTCAACGGCCTCTGGGACAGACCGTCCAGGAAGCGACTGGTCCAGGTCGTCTTCTACTACAATCTGTCCACTGTCCTGACCCTCATCATCTGCGTAGGCGCCCTCTATATACTGCTGGTCGCGGGCATTCTGGTGGGCAGCCTCATCGTCATCGACCCGGACTTCATGGCCCAGACCATCCACCGGCCGGAGGCGAAGTTCACCTGGTTGGGCCCCCGGGTAGGAGTCCGGTGACTATGTGAGTTTCGCATCCGATAATGGATGCAAGGAGGAAATTCACAGATTATGGCACGTAGACATACCCCGGATCAGGTCATCGCGAAAGTGCGTC
>NZ_FXZB01000029.1 GCF_900169065.1 Brevibacterium aurantiacum
AGCTCTACCCCCTCATCGTCGAGACTCTTCATCCCAGAAAAGAGGTGGCCGCCGCTTGACGAAACACTATAGGAGTGTCGTAATTGAGAGTGTAGATCGGTGATTCCAGGACACGGCGAGTCGCTGCGCGGATAGACGTCGAGGTCTTCCGATGATGGAAGTTCTCACACAATCCATCCGAAAGACCTCGACGTGGCCAAGCCTACTTTCTCGACCCCTGGCCTCACGACATTCTGCCGACTCGACACCCTCGATCTGACCTGCACCGGCCAAAACATCACCGGGCACAAGGCGATTCTGGAATGCCGGCCCAACACTGCTGATGACTGGTGCCGTCGGTGCGGTGGCCACGGGATCGTTCGCGATACCGTCGTCCGCCGTCTGGCCCACGAACCCTTCGGTCACCGGCCGACCACGCTTCATCTTCGCCTCCGCCGTTACAAATGCGTCGAGTGTGGCCGCGTCTGGCGTCAAGACGCCACAGCCGCGGCGCCACCACGAGCGAAGATCTCTCGAACCGGCCTCGACTGGGCGTTGCGTGCCCTCGTCATCGATCACGACACCGTGTCCGTGATCGCCTCCAAGCTCGCCGTGTCTTGGCACACCGCGAACTCCGCGATCCTCGCGCAGGGACATCGACTGCTGATCGACGACCCGACCCGGTTCGACGGGGTCAGCGTCATTGGTGTCGACGAGCATGTATGGCGGCATACCCGGCGTGGTGACAAGTACGTCACCGTCATCATCGACCTCACCCCGATCAGCGAGGGAACAGGCTCGGCACGTCTGCTCGACATGGTGCCCGGACGTTCGAAGCAGGTGTTCAAGCAATGGTTGAAAGCCCGTCCGAAGGACTGGCGTGATGGCATCGACGTCGTCGCGATGGACGGATTCTCCGGCTTCAAAACAGCCTCAGTTGAGGAACTGCCCGACGCTGTCGAAGTCATGGACCCCTTCCACGTCGTCAAACTCGCCGGTGATGCCCTCGACGAGGTACGTCGCCGAGTTCAGCAGGAGACCACCGGGCATCGCGGACGAGCGACGGACCCGTTGTATCGAGCGAGGAGGACTCTCCACACCGGTGCTGATCTGCTCACGGCCAAGCAGCAGGAGAGGATCGTAGGCCTCTTCGCCGACGCCAACTTCACCGCCGTCGAAGTCACCTGGGCCGTCTATCAAGACATTGTGAGCGCCTACCGAACCAACGACGGCAACGAGGGCAAGAAGCTCTTACAATCGGTCATCGACGATCTGACGACGAATCTGCCGACAGGACTGGTCGAGCTCAAGCGGTTGGGAAGGACTCTGAAGCGTCGAGCTGCTGATGTCCTCGCGTTCTTCACCCGACCGGGAACGTCGAACGGGCCTACTGAAGCGATCAATGGCAGGCTCGAACATCTACGGGGGTCAGCGCTGGGGTTCCGCAACCTCACGCATTACATCGCGAGATGTCTGCTCGAGTCCGGTGGCTTCAGACCGGTTCTACACTCTCAATTACGATGAGCCGTTTTGATCTCCACACGCAGTTCCGGATGGGTGGCTGGCTGTTCGTCTTCAGGGAAGGAATCGACGATCTGATCGACGAGAGGCTGCAGGAAGAGCCTGCCGAGTTGGCGGACCATGGCGGTGACAACCTGTTCGACACGGTCACGGTTGGCCGATGCCTGCCCAGCGTTGCGCGTGGCCTCGACGCTTTCCATCGTCAGAGAGGCCAGACGTGAGATGAGCATGCCGTCAGCAGGCATCTCCAGGACCTGACGCCGCAGGTAGTCGACGACGAGGGGATTGTCCGCGAGCATCTGTGCCACGGTCTCGTCGCGGACGGTGACATCAGCGACCGTGTCCGCCGAGGTGGAATCGGCACGATCAAGGGCGGAGGCGAAGAGTCCCACGATCCAGGTCTCGACCGCTTCCCTGGTGCCCTCCTTCGACCCGAAATAGTGACCGATGAGCCCAATGGCGACGCCGGCTTCGGTGGCGATGGCGCGCAGCGGGGTGCCCGCGAAGCCCTTGACCGCGAACTGGTGCAGGGCGGCATTGCGAATCCGGGCACGACTTGTCAGGTCGTCGTGGCCGGCAGCTGGGAGGCCGGTGCCCTCGTTCTCCGCCATGGCGCTCCTCACGGTGTGATCGGTGGTCATCATCTGTCTGCACGGTCTGTCGCGGACGCTGTGTCCTGGACAATTCTCGCATCCAGGCCATTGAACAATCTTTCAATAGCTTATACAGTCTTTCAATACGAGGGAAGTACTTCTTGAGTTGAGGAAAACTTCGCAGGATCACCAGCAGGGTTCAACGGGAGGACCATCAATGAGCGAGCACGATCTTCTGGCCGGGGTCACGGTCATCAATCTCGCGATCAATCTGCCGGGCCCCTACGCGGCCGCACGGCTGTCCAGCCTCGGGGCGCGGGTGATCAAGGTCGAACCCCCGACGGGCGACCCGGTCGCCCACATCGTCCCCGGGTACTACCGGGAGCTGACCGCCGGTCACGAAATCCTCACGCTCAACCTCAAAGATGACGAAGGGATCGCCCGGCTCCACGAACTCGCCGCCGAAGCCGATGTGCTCATCACCGCCATGCGGCCGCGAGCGGCACAGTCGCTTGGACTGCCCTCCATCGTCGAGAGCTACGGGCTCGTCTACGTCGAGATCGTCGGATTCGCGGGGGAGCGGGAAGACATCCCCGGACACGACCTCACCTATCAGGCCGCCCACGGAACCCTTGTTCCGGGCATGACCCCGACGGTTCCCGTCGCTGACATCGTCGGCGGCGAGTGTGCAGCGACGGCAGCGCTGGCCGGACTGCACAAACGCGACTCGCAGACCGGCGGGAAGAAGACCAGCATCGTCAGCCGCGTCGTCCTCGATGAAGCCGCAGCCCGGGCGGCAGGACCAGCCCGGCATGGTCTCAGTTCACCAGGGGGCCCACTGGGTGGGGGATCACCGTTCTACCGGACCTATGACACCGCTGACGGGACCATTGCCGTCGGCTGCGTCGAGCCCGTCTTCGCTAAGGCATTGGCTCAGCACGTCGGCAGCGATCACGCGAGCCTCGAAGCGGCCTTCGCCACAAAACCCACGAGCGACTGGATGGAGCTGGCCCGAGCTTACGATCTTCCCTTCGAGCCGGTCACCGCGGCTTCGGCCGGCACAGCCCTGCCCGTGACACCCGGCGCCTGAATTACCCGAGGACAAACAGACTTCAAAGGAGAGCACCCATGATTCTCGACGGATACCGCGGTACCTGGGAGACACAGGAAACAGATGACCTGCGCGAACTCGTGCGCAACTTCATGAACAAGGAGATCGTGCCCCACCAGGACACCTTCATCGACAACCACCAGGTCGACCGTGAACTGTGGAACCGGGCCGGCGATGCCGGACTGCTGTGCATCTCCATTCCCGAAGAATACGGCGGAGGCGGCGGCACCTTCGCCCATGAGGCGATCATCATGCAGGAACAGGGGTTCGCCGGCGATGCGGCCTGGGGCAACAGCGTCCACTCCACGATCATCGCCCACTACATCAACACCTTCGGCACCGAAGAGCAGAAGAAGCGGTGGCTGCCCGGCATGGCCACCGGCGAACTGGTCGCCGCAATCGCCATGACCGAACCCGGCACCGGATCCGACCTGCAGAGCGTGAAGACGAAGGCCGTGCGCGATGGCGACGAGTACGTCATCAACGGCTCGAAGACTTTCATCTCCAACGGGACACACTGCGACATCCTCGTCATCGTCGCCCGCACAAGCGAGGAACCCGGCGCCAAGGGCGTCTCCCTCATCGTCGCCGAGGTGGCCGACCTTCCCGGTTTCTCCCGTGGTCGCGTACTCGACAAGGTCGGCCAGCGCGGCCAAGACACCCGCGAACTGTTCTTCGAAGACATGCGCGTCCCCGTCGACAACGTCCTTGGTGGGGTCGAAGGTCGCGGATTCATCCAGCTCATGCAGCAGCTGCCGCAGGAGCGCATGGCGATTGCCGTGGCGGGAGCGACGACTGCCGAGGCCGCCGTGCGCGAAGCGGTGGCCTATGCGAAGGAGCGTGAGGCCTTCGGGCAGCCGATCATGAAGTTCCAGAACACGAAGTTCGTCCTCGCCGAGTGCGCCACCGAAGCATTCTCCACCAGAACCTTCGTCGACCACCTCACTCAGCTGCACATCGACGGGAAACTCACCACCGAACAGGCTTCGGCAGGCAAGTACTGGGCCACGGACGCGCAGACCAACGTCATTGACCGCTGCCTGCAGGTCTTCGGCGGCTACGGCTACATGATGGAATACCCGATCGCGCGTATGTACGCCGATGCCCGTGTGCAGAAAATCTACGGCGGCACAAACGAGATCATGAAGGAGCTCATCTCCCGCGGGCTCTGAGCAGTCTCTCTGAGCAGGTCCGGTGGCGCAGTCTCTACATTGGAAGTACATCTGATGTCAGACGTATACTGGAGGTCAGGTACGGATCGATCTGTGGAGGGCGAAGATGGCGAAAACGACGACATCTGATCGGATCAAGGACCTCATCCTCTCCGATGGACTCAGGCCCGGCGATCTCCTGCCCACCGAAGGGGAACTCTGCGACCGCCTCGGCGTCTCCCGATCGAACGTCAGGGAAGCCATCCGCAAACTGTCGACGCTCGACATCGTCGACGTCCGACACGGGCACGGAACCTACGTCGGCGAGATGTCACTCGACGCGCTCGTCGAAGCCCTGGTCTTCCGCGGTGTCCTCAGCCCCGGCGATGACCTGCGAGCACTGCGCGACGTCGTCGAAGTCCGCCAGGCCCTCGACTTCGGAATGTCCGAGGCGATCGTGAAGAGTCTGCAGGGCACAACGAACCCCGAACTCTCAGCGCTTGTCGACGACATGGTCGCCATGGCCAAGGAAGGGCGATCGTTTCCCCAGCAGGATCGTGCCTTCCACACGGGGCTGCTGTCGGCCCTGGACAATTCGCTCGTCGGCCAGCTCGTCGCCGCCTTCTGGGACGTGCACACGGCAGTGCTGCCCCGGCTCAACGTCGCCGTGGCCGCCGACCTGGAACAGACCGCAAAAGCACACGGAGAGATGCTCGAGGCGGCTCAGGCCGGAGATGTCGAAGCCTTCCACGCCGCGATCACAGTCCACTATGATCCGATTGCCCGAGCCCTCGACCGCGACGTCGACTGAGAGAAGAGAACTGATGGAAGTCATCATCGCCCCTGAACCCGAGCTGTCGACGCTGGTCGCCGACGCCATCGAGCGGCTCGTTCGCGAGGACCCCTCACCCGTGCTGGGTCTGGCCACCGGGTCGAGCCCGCTCAGCGTCTACGATGAGCTGACGAAGCGTCACGAACAGGACGGACTCTCGTTCGCGAAGGTTCGCGCCTTCATGCTCGACGAATATGTGGGACTGCCGGCCTCGCATCCGCAGTCCTATCACAACGTGATCGACACCGAATTCGCCTCCCGCGTGGACTTCGCGAAAGGTGCGGTGCAGGGCCCGGATGGGACGGCTGAGGACCTCAGGGCCGCCTCGGCGGAATATGACCATGCCATCGCCGAGGCTGGGGGAGTCGATCTGCAGATCCTCGGTATCGGCACCGACGGTCACCTCGCCTTTAATGAGCCCGGATCATCCCTGTCCTCACGGACGCGGGTGAAGACCTTGGCCCGTCAGACGCGCATCGACAATGCTCGCTTCTTCGACGACGATGTCGACGCAGTCCCGCAGCACTGTCTGACCCAGGGGCTGGGAACGATTCTCGAGGCCCGTCACCTCATGCTCATCGCCACCGGCGGTCACAAGGCCGAGGCCGTGCACCAGATGGTCGAAGGTCCGGTCTCCTCGATGTGGCCGGCGACCGTACTGCAGATGCATCCTCACGTCACGATCCTCGTCGACGAGGAGGCCGCCTCGAGGCTGCAGCTGGGTGACTACTACCGTCACATCTACGCGAACAAGCTCGAGGGACAGCGGCTCTGAGCGCAGGGTTCGTTGTGCCCTGCAGACTGGAAGTCAGTCAGGCTGGCAGCTAGTTAGTCAGACCCGGAGTCATTCAGTCAGGCTGGCACGCGTCGACGAACCAGGATGTGATCGTCGACGGGTGGGTGATCGCTGTGCCCACGACGACGGCTTCGGCACCGGCGGCCATGGTTGCTGCCGCGTCGGCCGGTGAGTGGATGCGTCCCTCGGCGACAAGCATCGGTCCCAGAGCCGCCTCCCGGATCTCACGCACAAGCTCAAGGTCAGGACCGGTCGTCGGCAGGCGCTCGCCGGAGTATCCGGCCAGGGTGGTGCCGATGAAGTCGGCACCGGCGGCGGCCGCGGCTCGCGCATCCTCGAGGCTGCCGCAATCGGCCATGACCAGGGCGTTCGTCTCCTTATGCAGACGCGCGACGGTCTGAGCCAGGCTCAAGCCGTCCGGGCGTGGCCGACGGGTGCCATCGAGTGCCACCACATGAGCGCCGGCTGAAGCGACGGCGTGTGCGTGCTGGAAGGTCGGCGTAATGACGACGCCGGAGGAACCGTCCTTCCACAGGCCGATGATCGGAGTCTCCACCGCAGACCGAGTGGCCTGGATGTCACTGATGCCTTGGATACGCACGGCGGCCGCACCACCGCGCACAGCCGAGGCCGCGACCTGAGCCATCGTCCGAGGATCCCGCATGGGTTCACCCGGGTAGGCCTGGGCCGAGACGATGAGTCCTCCGCGAAGGGAGTCGATGATCTCCTGCTTGGTCAACATCACTGCAACTCCCCGCTGCTGGTCATAGTGGTCTCGTCGGTCGATACCCGGCCGCTCGACCACAGGCTCGCCGCGCCGATGAGAGCAGCGTCCTGTCCCAATTGTGCCGGGCGGAGAGACAGCCCGCGAACAGCGGGGATGAGTTCGGTTTCGAACGCTTCCCGCAGCGGGACCCACCACAGCTCACCGGCTCCCGACAGGCCGCCGCCGATGACGACGACCTCGGGAGACAGCACATTGGCCACACCACCCAAGGCCGAGCCCAATGCTCGGCCTGCCTGCTCGAACGCACGTTGTGCCGGTGCCTCGCCGGAGTCGGCGAGTTCGGCCAGCTCACGTGTCGTCGACACCCGCGGCCCACCTGGACCTTGGTCCCCAACTGCTCGGTGGTAGGCCGAAAGCACAGCGGGCCCGGAGGCGATCGCTTCCAGATGTCCCATGCCGCCACAAGGGCAGGGCAGTCCCTGCGCGGCGGCGACCGGCAGGTGACCGATGTGCCCCGCCGCTGCATGACGGCCCGTGAGCAGGCGGTTCTCCGCGATGAATCCGCCCCCGATGCCCGTACCCGCGGCCACGAGCAGTGAGCTCTGGGTTCCGCAAGCGGCACCGGCCAGAGCCTCCCCGAGAGCATGGGCATGGACATCGTTGACAGCTCGCGTTTCGGCCCCGAGACGCGCCGTGATCTCGGCGGTCAACGCTGTCCCCGCCCAACCGGCCAGGGAGTCTGTGGCCGAGACGACGGTTCCCGTGTCCGGATCGATGACCCCGGCGGATCCGATGCCGATGCGCCAGGTGGGGGTGGAAGCATCTGGAGTCGACACTTCGGTGTCGCGGATGACCCTGCGAGCCACCTCGGCGATGGTGCCGAGAATGGCGCGAGCACCTGCGGCTGCCGGCGTCGGCACCTCCCGGAGGTGGTCCACGACGCCGTCGATGACGGAACCGGCACGGATCTTCGTGCCTCCGACATCGACGGCGACGACTGGGGGTGAGGTCACAGGAGCCCCTCGGCGGAGATGACCTCCCTGACGCGGTCGGTCTCCTCTGCATCGAGTGCGAGCATCGGTTCGGCCATGCGGTTGGAGGTGATCACGCCCATGAGCTGCAGGGCCGTCTTGAACGCTCCGAGGCCGGCGGCACCGGGGGAGACGCGGCCAGGGGTGGGTGCGGCGGTGATCTGGAACAACCTTGCCAGGCGGTCCTGCTCGGCCGCGACCGTCGTCCAGTCACCGGCTCGGGCGGCGTCGAAGAGGCGCACGTATCCGGTTGGGTCGACGTTGCCCAGGCCTGGGACGATCCCGGCGGCACCGCCGAGGAGCGCACCGTCGGCGACCACCTCGTGGCCGGTGAAGACCGCGAAGTCGGGCAGATCCTTCGTCTCGATGAGGAGGCGACGGAAGGACACGTCGTCGGCCGAGGAATCCTTGACCCCGGCCAGCACACCCTCGCGGGCCAGGCGCACGGTGACGTCATGGGGCAGTTTGGAGTGGGTTCGCACGGGGACGTCGTAGGCGAAGACGGGAACGTCGAGGTGTTTCGCGACCGTGCGGAAGTGCTGTTCGATCTCGGCAGAATCGGACAGTGCATAGAACGGGGTGGTGACCACGGCAGCGTCTCCGCCGATCGCGAGCAGGCGCTTGGCCTCGTCGAGGACGCGGCCGGTCGTCTGTTCGCTGATGCCGACCAGAATCGGGACCCGACCAGCGGCGGCTTCGAGCGCGATGGTCAGCACCTGATCGCGTTCGCTCGCGGTGAGATAGGGGACCTCACCTGAGGAGCCGAGAACGAAGATGCCGTGCACTCCGCCGTTAACGAGATGTTCGACGAGGGCCGAAATGCCCTCGCGGTCCAGCTCGCCACTGTCGGTGCGCGGAGTCAGCAGTGGGGGGATGATGCCGTGGAATTCACTCATTGGTCTGTCCTTGCTTGATGTTGTTGCTGTCCCCCGCCGAGGTTGTCGTCGGGGAGGTTGGGATGCGACGTGTGTACTGGTCACGTTTGCCGTAGATCGTCAGTGCGGTCACGTCGTGGTCGGCGCGACGGGCCTTCGAGCCGGTGAACAGGGAGATGATGTAGCCGAAGACGACGGCGCCGACGAAGGCCACTGCCGAGACTGCGAAGGGTGTCAGGCCCGCGACATCCTGGACGTACCAGGCGACCGCGGCACCGAGCACGAGCCCGCTGAGCACTCCGGCGCTATTGGCCCGTTTGGTGAAGATGCCGAGCGCGAAGACACCGGCGAGGGGAACCCCGAAGAGTCCGGTGATGGACAGGAAGAGATCCCAGGTCTGGGCCTGATCGGTGGCGGAAAGGTAGAGGGCGACTCCGACCGAGAGCGCTCCGACGATGACGATGACCAGTCGGGAGAAGCCGACGCCGGTGCGTGCCAGGCCGTTCTTGGGCGGGAAGAAACGGTCCCTGATATCGACGGTGACGCAGGCGGAGATCGAATTCAGGCTCGACGAGATCGTCGACTGTGCGGCCGCGAAGATCGCGGCGATGAGCAGACCTGAGATGCCGGCCGGCAGCGCGGTGACGGCGAAGTAGGGCACCAGGGCCGAAGTGTTGAAACCTTCAGGCAGAGCCTCGGCGTGCTGGTAGTAGCTGTAGAGGACGGTGCCGATTCCGTAGAACAGAGGAATGGTCAACAGGGCGAGGAACCCGTTGACGATGAGGGACCGGATCGTGCTCTTCGGAGAATCGGTCGTCTGATAGCGCTGCACCACGTCCTGGCTGGCGGTGTACTGGTGAAGGTTGTTGAACACGGAGCCGAGGAAGACGATCGGGATGGCCGCTGCCGCTCCACCGAACTTCCAATTGTCGGCGGAGATGAACTTATCGTCTGCTGCTGCATCGGCGGCGACTGTGGCCAGACCCCCATCGAGAGCGGCGATGCCGAAGACGAGGATCACGGCTGCGCCGACGAGGAGGATGATGCCCTGAACCACGTCGGACCAGATGACGCCTTCGATGCCGCCGAGGAAGGTGTAGACGACGGAGAGAACGCCGACCGCGGCGGCGACGAGCACGGGGCTGATATTGGTCACCGAGCTGATGGCCAATGTGGGCAGATAGACGACGATGGCCACGCGTCCGATGTGGAAGAGCACGAACAGGAGTGATCCGAGAACACGGATGGTGGGTCCGAAGCGTTCCTCGAGGTACTCATAGGCAGTGGTGACGTCGAGCTTGCGGAAGAAGGGGATGTAGAACAGGACGAGCAGTGGGACGATCGCGAAGATTGCGATATTGCCGGCCGCGTAGGACCAGTCTGTGAGGAAGGCCTGCTCGGGCGTGGACATATAGGTGATGGCGGACAGCGTCGTCGCATAGATGCTGAAGCCTGCCGCCCACGCGGGGATACGACCGTTGGCTTTGAAGAAGGAGTCGGTGCCGGCGCTCGCCTTGCGGGTGAACCAGACCGCGATTCCCAGCGTTGCCAGCAGGTAGATGATGATCACGGCCCAATTCAGGCCGCCGAGTCCCGGAGCGTCCATGCTCCCTCCTCACGTGAGTCCGAACGGGATCGCGTCGATGCAGATCCCGAGTGAAACATAAGACGTATGATGTCCTGCGTCACGAATGTACGGGAATGTGTTCGCGGACACAAGCCTTGGGGGAGACTCGGGTGGAGGAGCGGCGTCATGCGTGTTGATTTTTCATTGTGAAACTAACTGTGCACAGATATGCTATATGTGTAAGCAGTTAGGAAATAACGATGCCGAATACAGCACTCCCTATCACCTTCACGCTCAAGGACGCGCTCCTGGCCGGCGTGCAGAAGCACCATGTGTACACGCTGCTCGAGCAGGGCGAAATCGAGAGAGTAGGGCGAGGGGTCTACATGCGCCCTGGTGTCATTGATCCCGCGTTTACGTCCCTCGCAGCAGCGACGGTCGCGCAAGAATCCGCCACTTTATGTCTGACCAGTGCCCTCGTTCACCACGATCTGAGCGATGCGATACCGTTCGAATCAACCATTGCTCTGCCTCGCGGCACCCGTCCTCCTTCGGGGATTGCCAACGTGAAATGGCACAGTTTCGATTCATCGACCTTCAGTATTGGGCGTGAGCAGATCACGATCGACAATGATCTTTCAGTTTCGGTCTATTCGTCAGAGCGCACCATAATCGACTGCTTCCGTCTCATGCACATCGAGGGAAACGATGTTGCCCATGAGGCACTTCGCCGCTGGCTGCGACGCCGTGGCAATACTCCATCGGCCTTGCTGAAAACTGCGTCATCGTTCCCGAAGGCACTGCCGAAACTCCGAATCGCACTGGACGTGTTGCTATGACACCTCCTGTTCCACCCAGAGACAGCCCTGCGGGGCGGGCGTACAACGATCTGCGCAATTTGGCGCAACGGCATCAGCGTGACCCGGCTGAGTACATCACTTTGTATGCGTTGGAAGGCCTCCTCGCGCGCATCGCGGCTTCTGAATTTTCACCCGACTTCGTACTCAAAGGTGGAGTGCTCATGGCGGCCTTTGCCTCTCGCAGACCCACACGCGACGTAGACCTGGCCGCATCTGGCTTTCCCAACGACGTGCCTGAAGTAGAGCAGCGGATTCGGGAAATTGCCGCGATCACGATTGTGGATGGCCTGGAATTCGACTCGAACTCGGTGCGCGGCGAGCCGATTCGAGATGAAGCCAATTACACAGGTGTTCGTGTGAAGGTCGTTGCACAACTGGCAACTGCCAAGGTGGCGCTCCATGTTGATATCAACTTTGGTGACCCGATCTGGCCTGCCCCGACAGAGACTGAGCTGCCGCTTCTCCTCGGCGGCACACTGCGATTAACTGGTTACCCAGACCACATGGTGCTCGCTGAAAAGATCGTGACTGCGATCGAACGTGGTGAACTGAACACTCGTTGGCGCGATTTCACGGATATTGTCGCGATTGCGCGCACCCGCAGGATTCGAGGGTCGGACCTGCGGCAAGGTATTGATGCCGTCGCCAGCCATCGGAATGTTGAGATTGAACCGCTTGAGTCCTTGCTGGGAGCAATGCCCGAACTGGTGCAGCTCAAATGGGAAAATTGGAGAAAGCGGCAACGGTTGGAGAGCACCACCCCGGAGAGCTTCCGTGAATTGCTGACTTCGTGTTTCGCCTTCGCCGATCCGGCACTTGCGTCACGCGTGGAACACCTCCAATGGGACCCGGTGGCGCAGAGGTGGAGGGACCTGCCCAGCTGAGCAACCCCTCAAGACCGAGACCGTGGCCATGTGGGAAGATTGAAGGCGTGTCGAAAATTCTTGAGATCCTGACCCCGGAGGGTCTGCCGCCACTGGTCGAACGCCCGGGTGTCTCCTTCATCATGCCGGTCCTCAATGAGGCTGAGCACATCGCCAAAGCGATCACCACGATCTTGGCCCAGGACTATGAGGGAGACAAGGAAATCGTCCTCGCTCTCGGGCCGTCGACCGATGACACGAACCGCATCATTGCGGATATGGCGGCCAAGGACCCGAGGATCCAGACCGTTGACAATCCGCAGGCTGCTACGCCGATCGGCCTCAACCTCGCCATCGCTGCGACCCATCACCCGGTGATCATTCGCGTCGACGCACACTCCGGGCTGCGCACCGACTACACGGAGCAGGCCATCGACACCCTGCGCCAGACCAAGGCCGCGAACTGTGGCGGGCTCATGCTCGCTCGCGGTCGCACGTCTTTCCAGAAGGCCGTGGCCCGGGCCTACATGTCCCCGGTCGGACTCGGCGGTCCTGCCTACCATTCCGGTGACGAAGCAGGGGAGGCCGAGTCGGCCTACCTCGGCGTGTATCGACGTGAGGTCTTCGCCCACCTCGGCGGGTTCGACGAAGGCATCAAACGCGGACAGGACTGGGAACTGAACCTGCGCATCCGCACCGCAGGCGGTCGCATCTGGTTCAACCCGGACATGGAGGTCACCTACTGGCCGCGTGACTCCTGGTCGAAGATCGGTCAGCAGTTCTGGGCCACCGGCATCTGGCGCGCCGAACTCATCCGCCGCTACGGATCGGCCAACTCGCTGCGTTACTTCGCGCCACCGGTGCTGGTCCTCGGGATGGGAGCCAGCGTCATCGAAGCCCTCCTGCAGCTCACGGGGCGGACGAAGACGTGGCCGAAATTCCTGCGCCGCTTCACCTCTTTAGTCCACGTGCCCAGCCTGGGATACGTGTCGGCAATACTCGCGACCGCCTCGGCGGCCAAGGACTGCGGACGACGCGAACGCGCCTGGTTCGGCCTCATCCTGCCCACCATGCACCTGTGCTGGGGAGCCGGCTTCCTGCGGGGCCTGATCACCGGTGCCGGATCGACGAAGGACGGCAGCCGTTGAGCAAGAAGAATCGTCGGTACGGCCGCAGCGAACGTGAACAGAACACTCGTGCACAGGCCGGAAGCGAGCAGCCTGCCGAAGAGTCGATCGAGAGTGGACGGGCTCCGGTGCCCGAGCGGCCGACCCCGAAGAAGTTCAACGCACCGCTGTGGGCCGGCATCATCGTCGTCATCGCTGTCGTCGCCGTCCTCGGGTTCAATATGTTCAGCAGCAAGGACCACCTGACTGTGGACGCGCTCGAAAAGCCCGTGGTCGCCGCGCTCGACGGCGGTTCCGACGTCTACCCGGCGAACTCCAAATTCTCCTTCACCGAGAACGCGAAGTTCGGCTACCTGCCCGCACCGACTCTGTCGGAACTCGGCGATGGCACCATCGTCGCCGCGGATCCGAAGTCCGCGCCCAAGGCGATGGAGCTCGAAGACGACCTGTCCTCGCTGGATCGTGATTCGTTCCTTGACCAGGACATCAAGCCTCCGCGCAAGAACACCGCACCCGGTGAGCCCATCACCTGGGATCAGATGGTCGATGAGATGGCCGGAGCCACCGTGCTCATGCCCCTGATCGAATCGCCCCAGGTGGCAGACCCGGTGCTGAAGAAGATCGCCGAGGCGGACATTGCCGAATCGACGATCGTGCGCACCTCCAATGCCGAGGTCGCCAAGGCCGCATCCGACGCCGAGGTGGCCGTGATGTTCACCGGTGATCCGACTGCTACATCGCAGCAGTCGTTGTCCGAGGTGGGGTACACGATGATGGCTGTCGATGCGGCAGATGCCTCGAAGTGGACCGGCACGGATCTCGACATCTGGGCCACCGGAGTCAAGGACGAGAAGCGGCTGAAAGAACTCGCCGAGGCGGGGATCTTCGGAGCCCTGAGCACCAACCCGTACTCCATCCAGCCTTCAGAAGTGAAGTCCAACTGAAACACTGAACTCGACACTTGAACACCGCACTCGACCAACGACCAGGAGATGACATGACACAGCCCATCGGCAACCCATCACACATCGGCAACCTCGACGCCGCGCAACTCGGCCCGCAGCCGACCTACCTGCCAGATGACCATGCGGACGTTGAAGCGAGGAAGCGCCTCGACGCCGGCGAAGAGCCCATCGATGTCGCAGCTGGCCTGCCTGCCTCATCTCTGGCCTGGGCGATCCTGGCCGATGAAGCACACGGTGAGGGGCGACTCGTCGACTCCTACGCCTATGCCCGCGTCGGCTACCACCGTGGCCTCGATTCCCTCCGTGCCGCCGGATGGCGTGGGGCAGGCCCGATCCCGTGGAAGCATGAGATCAACCGCGGGTTCCTCCGCGCGCTCAACGCCCTTGGCCGTGCCGCTGGCGCCATCGGCGAGGGTGAAGAGGCCGCTCGAATCGAAGAGTTCCTGCGCTCGTCCGACCCTGCCGCCATCGACGCGATTGCGGCGGGGGAGTAAGCGGCTCCTCATTAGAACAACTCTTTATCGCGGGAGGTCGGCCCCATGCAGTCTTGGGAGCCGGGTCACGCCAGCTCCTGCAGGTAGGTGCTGAAGCCGCCTGCGGCTCGTCCTTCCAGCCTAGCTGAGGTGAGGACCCGGCAGGTGTCTGTGCGCAGCACCCGGCCGCCGGCCTCGAGAACCGCAGCCACCAAGGCCGCGTCCTCACCGCATGGCAGGGGCGGAATTCCGTCGACGAGTTCGAAGTAGGTTCCGCGGACACCAAGGTTGGCCCCGAAGACAAACGGGTGGTCCTCGCCCAGTTCATGTGCGGCATGCCATCTGGCAAGGAGCTCGGACGACCCGGTCTCAGGTCGCGGAGCAACCGTGCCCACGATGCAGTCGACACCGAGCTCGGCATGACGGATCTGGGAGGCGATCCAATGTTCGGGCACGCGGCTGTCGGCGTCGGTGAACGCGAGCCACATCGCATCAAGCGCCTGCTGGGTGTGAATGCCCCTTTGTCCGATGAAGTACTCGGCGGCGGCATTGCGAGCGTTGCCTACATTGTTGAACGAGACAGTGACCACCTCGACAATCGGATTCCGAGACGCGAAGTCCGTGACCAGGTCGAGCGTATTGTCCGTGCACGCATCGGCCACGACGATCACCCGGATGTGCACGACTGTGGAGGTGTGCCGTGCGTACGCAATCGAGGCCATCACCGATTCGAGGCAGCCTTCGATCTCATCTTCCTCATTGTGCGCCGGGACGATGACCGCAAAGTCATCAATCATCGGTGTCGCCCCCGGCAGCTGCTGCAGAACCGTTCGGGGGCTTCGTCACAGTGAGGATGTCGAGACGATACTTCGCATCAGCATGGAACTCGACCCTGTGATGAGGCCAGAAGCTCAGGCAGCTGTCGTGGACCTCATCGGCATTCAAGGGCCAATCGCGGATCTCGCCCTTCCAATGGCAGAGCACCAACACGAAACTGTGAGTCGTGGACACATTGATGCGTTGCAGAGTCTGATGCAACTGGGTTCGAGACAGGTAGAAGCCCGTCTCGGACAGGACAACACAGTCGAAGAGACCCTCGGGCCACTCGAATGGAACCGTGGCGCGAATGTAACTGACTCGGGAGTTGTCCAGGCGGTGCCGCTCGGCGATGGTCAGAGCCTGACTGCTGGCATCGACAGCGGTCACGCGTTCACTCACCTCAGCGAGTTCTTCGCTGAGGACCCCGATGGAGCAGCCGATCTCCAGCGTATGGGCAAACGAGGTCTGCGGAAGGTGAGCGAGCAGAGTCGCACGTTTGGAGATCTCGTATGCGGAATCACGCACGGCCCAGGGATCACTGCGATCAATGTGGACGCCGTCGAAGACCCGTGAGGCTGTGTGCGCGTCATTGACACCCGCCTCGGCGGCTGTCTCTGACTTGTCGGCGCTGAAATCCGTCACCTTGAAAGTGTCGCCGCCTCGGTTGAAGTGCTCCAACTGTGCCCGACTGAGGATCGCCTCATCGCCGGTCTGGTCGGACAGGGGCAAAGTCTGCGAGGGGTAGCATTCGAAGACCTCCTGCCTGTCCAGACCCTCAGGGTCAGGGAGGAAGCGCCACGATCGCCACTGTGAGTCTTCGGGTGTAGCCCAGTGCCAATACCAAATGGGATATTCGAGAACCATTGCCCTGCTTCGCCGTCCCACAGCCAGAGCGGCCTGACCAAGTGCCTCATGATCGGCGTGCCCATCACGGCTGTATGGGGCAACGATGGATACGGGCCCCTGAGCTGCAGAGAGCTCCGACACTATTTCCTGCAGTATCTGGTCGCTGTGCTCGGCCAGGTTGCCATCCTCGAATTCGAGGAATCTGCTCGTCACTGACGGGCCCAGCGTGCTCAGCGCAGCATCGAATTCCTGCAGGCGAACTTGTTTGAGGCGGTCTCGGGTGTGCGTGGTCGAATGAGGGTGCGACTTCTCCCCGGCTGTGAACAGAAGCACCCTCACATCGGCGTCGCACGCCCGAGCGTGAGACAGCAGCGAAGCGGCGCCGAATGCTTCGTCATCGGGGTGTGCCGCGAGCACCAGGACTGACCCGCCCTCAGCACAGACATCGTCGGTCAGGAGGGGAAGGTCGAGGGCTCCGGCCTGGACCCACGCCTCTTCGCTGGTGCTCTCATCCAGGTGACTGAAGCTCATCGTGCTGTGAAATCCTTCACGAGCGCTTCGCCCAGGGACGCCTCGTCGCGGGGCCCGTGGTGTTGACTGAGGTAGACGGTGAGATCCGCGTCGGCCTTCGCGAAGGTACTGTCGCCGGTGAGCGCAGCAGGCCCCGCGAGCTCTCGGCTCAAAAGCTGAATCTGCTGGGCACCGCGATAGACGATGTTGCGCACCCGCAGGGCTAACGACCAGGCACCATCGCGTGAGAATTCCTCGTCACCGTCTGCGGCCTCGGCCGCCTGAGCGAGTACCGCGCGGGCGGCGAAGATCTCGGCATCGAGCTGTCCCAGGCACAGGTCTCCCATCGGTGCAGGGGTGGGGCGCGCGAAATGTCGGCGGGCCGCATTCTGCGCCAGGCCCAGGGCACCACCGAACCAGCAGGCGGCGACCCTGATCCCGCCCCAGGCGAACGAGGGACGGTCGAGATACCAGCCGGGCGGACCGACCACCTCGGCGGGCGCCTGGTCGAAAGTCACAGACCCGCTGGGGATCTCGCGGAGTCCAATGCTGGGCCATGCGGTTTGGTCGGGATGGACTCGCGGATCATCCATGCCCACCGCCACGGCCTGCCCGTGTCCGTTGCGATGGGCGATGACGATGGCATGACTCAACTCTGATGCCAAGGAACACCACGCCTTCTCGCCGGTGATGACGGTGCTGCCATCCGTTTCGGCAACAGTGACGACCTTTCCAGGGACTTCCGCAGCATAGACACCCCATGAGGTCTGGTCTCCGGGTGGCTCGAGGGCCGCCTCGGCGATGATGCCGAGGGCATCGATATGGGGCTCGAGCATGCGGGCGACGGCCACATCGATCGACGCGACCATCGACAGAGCCTCCCACTGTTGCAGTTGGGACGAGGTACCGGTGAGGTCCAAATGGTTCTGAAGTGAGGTGATCTTCGTCGGTGGGGCAGCGCCGTCAGTGACCAGCTGAATCAGGGCCTCACGCTGGGAGGACGCTCGCGGGAGCTCGAGCCAGGGGGCCAGTGGAGAGAAGACATCTGAGTCGGAACTAATGGAGTCTCTGCTCATGTCGTTTCCTTCGGGGTAATTGGTGCCTGGACGGAAGAGAGAGGGGTGCTAGGAGTCCATTGCGGTGCGGAGGCGTTCGATGAGGTCGTCGAGTCCGTCGTCGAACTCTCGAGCGGAATGGTTCTCAGCGAGTTTGCTCTGCAGCCGTTGCACCGTCGGATAATCACCAAGATTCTCGTTGTCCTGCTCGTCGCTGCTGTTCTCCGCTATCGGAACTGGACTGACGCCGAGGGCCGATACTTGGAGCAGAAGATCGCCGAGGAGGAAGCTGGTGAAGGCCTTGTAGGCGTTGACGGCACGATCGTCGGAGAACCCATACTCCTTCAGTGACGTGAGGAAATAGTCGACCCAGCGGATGCTGCGCAAGGGTGGGCGCAGCCACGGGGCATCTGGCGGTTGGGTGATCATCAGGGGAAACATCTTCGGATGGGTCAGCGCGAGCTTGCGCATCGCATTCGCAACGAATTGAAAATAGCCTTCCCAAGACGAAGGCTTCTCCTGCATCAGATCGTCATTGAAGAGATCGTCGATGAGTTCACCGACGGCCGCAGAGATGAGTTCCTCGCGCCCGGGAACATGCCGGTACAGGGCCATGGCTTCGACGCCGAGTGCGGCGCCCAGCCGTCTCATGGTGAGGGCTTGGACACCGTTGTCGTCTATGAAGGTGATTGCAGCCTGAACGACATCGGTGCGACTCAGACGCCGGCGAATCATGGAATCTCCTCACATCGGTGAATCGGCGGACATCCGTGAAGAGGCCCGGCCCGCATTCATCCTAGCGGTCCTGTGGTCACCGGAGACGACTCTGCGCCCCGAACTCAGGTGAGTTCGGGGCGCAGAGTGCACTGGGGATGTGCGGGTATCGAAGGGATCGATCTTCAGGCCTTGGCGGCCCGACTGCGGCCGGTGATGAGTCCCCAGGCGATGAGGACGATCAGTGAACCGCCGATGGCGCACAGCCAAGTGGAGATATCGAAGAACGAACTGACTCCCGCGCCGAACACGGCACTGCCGATCCAGCCGCCCAGGAGTGCGCCGATGACGCCCAGGATGAGGGTGGCGATCCAGCCGCCGCCCTGTCGTCCTGGCAGGATCAGCTTTGCGATAGCCCCTGCGATGAGGCCGAGGGCTAGGTAAGCGATGAAGCCCATAGGTAGTTTCCTTTGATAGTGCGGGGAGGCGCGAGGCCTGAGGCCTCTCGATGTTTACACTGTAATCAATGTTTACAGTGTAAGCAACATATCAAGGGAATTGAGTGCTGGGCAATGCGGTCGGTGCCTCAGGCTGAGATGACTGCCGCTCCGCCTTCGATGTTCTGGGCGGTGAAGACCGCGTCGAGCAGTCCGGGGAAGCGGGCGTCGAGATCGTCCTTGCGCAGCGAGTTCATGATCGACGTACCCTGGTACTCCTGGCGGATCACACCAGCCTCGCGCAAGGTTCTGAAGTGATAGGTCGACGTCGACTTCGATACCGGCAGCTCGAATGCAGCGCAGGCGTGATCGTCGTCGGCGGTGTTCAGGCGGCAGGCGATGTGTCTGCGAATCGGGTCGGCGAGCGCGGCGAGCACGGTGTCGAGTCGCATCTCATCCCGTTCGGGATGGTCAAGAGTTCTCATGTGCAGCCTCCTCGTCTGAGTATCTCGGTGATCTTCCTGTCACATTGTTTCACTGTCCTTTGATTGTACGTCTTTCTTCGTAGTACGGTAAACGTCGAAGTACGAGGAGCTTCGTACTTCATCTCGAGTCCAGCATCCACGACTCGAGCCCACTACCGATGATCACGAGGTCTTATGTCCAACCTGCTGTTCGAACCACTCACCCTGCGTGGCGTGACTTTCCGCAACCGTGCTTGGGTGCCGCCGATGTGCCAGTACTCGGCAGACCACCTCGACGGCGTTGTCACACCATGGCACTTCGTCCACTACGGATCGATGGCCAAGGGCGGCGCCGGCGCCATCATCGTCGAAGCCGCTGGCGTCACTCCTGAAGGACGGATCTCTCCGCGGGACCTGGGTATGTGGAACGACGAGCAGCGTGATGCTCTGGTGCCGATCGTCGACTTCATGCACTCTCAGGGAGCGGCGGCCGGAATCCAGCTCGCCCATGCAGGGCGTAAGGCCTCGACCTACCCCGACTTGGGACACGGCAACGAAGGCAGCCTGTCCGAGAGCGAAGGCGGTTGGGAGACTCTCGCGCCCTCTGCAGTGGCGTTCCCCGGACTGAACACGCCACGTGAGCTCACCGAAGCAGAGATCGCTGAGACTGTCACTGCCTTCGCGGACTCAGCTCGCAGGTCGATGGAAGCCGGTTTCGACTTCGTGGAAATTCACGGTGCGCACGGCTACCTGCTCCATGAGTTCCTCTCCCCGCTGTCCAACACCCGCAACGACTCTTATGGCGGAACCCCGGAGAACAGGGCCCGTTTCCTCCTCGAGGTCGTTGACGCCACCCGCGCCGAGGTGGGCGAAGACGTTCCCGTGCTCGTACGCCTATCCGCGACGGACTGGACCGAAGGCGGGCTGACTCTCGATGATACGGCTCAGCTGTCGGGGTGGTTGAAGGACCACGGGGTTGATCTGGTCGACGTTTCGACTGGTGCGAACGTCGTGGCCAAGATCCCGGTTGGCCCCGGCTACCAGACGAGCTTCGCTGCCGGAATCCGCAAGCAGGCCGACATCCCCACCGCCGCAGTCGGACTCATCACCGAGCCGTTCCAGGCCGAGCACATTCTGGCGACCGAGCAGGCCGACGTCATTCTCCTTGGCCGCGAATCGCTGCGCGATCCCAACTTCCCTATTCGCGCTGCAGCCGCACTGCGTCACGAGATCGACTACAAGCCGACACAGTACCTGCGGGCGCATAAGTAGGCTGATCGGTCTGAGACTGTGAGCATAGGTGCGGGTGGAGCAATCGACTCCGCCCGCACCAGCGTCATATCAGCCCGCCGATCCACAGCCCCAATCCTGCCGCTGCGGTTGCCAACACCAGTGTGCCGAGGCAGTTGAACAGGCTGAGGGCCCACCTGCGCTCCTGGATGAGGCGAACGGTCTCGAAGCTGGCGGTCGAGAAGGTCGTGTAGCCGCCGAGGAACCCAGTGCCGATGACCAGATGCCACGACTCAGGAAGGATCTGATCACTGGCCAGCCCGGTGAGCAGACCCAGCACCAGTGAGCCGCTGACATTGATGACGATCGTGCCCCACGGGATGCCGCTGCTCACGCGAGACTTGATGATCCCGTCGAGCAGCATCCTCGCCGCGGTGCCGATGCCACCGGCCAGTGCGAGTGCGATGAAGATCAGCGGAGTCATTTCGCACCTCGACTGTGCGCGACAGCTGCCGTGGCGATGCCAGCCCACGTGGCCAGACCACCGACGAGCACTGTGCCCAGACCGTAGGCGATCCCGGCACCGACATCACCCTCGCCGAGGAGGCTCGCCGTATCCGTCGCCAGTGCACTGTAGGTGGTGAAGCCACCCATGAACCCGGTTCCGAGCACGATCCGCAGCCGGCGTCTGCGACCCTCATCAGGACCCATTCGAGCCAGGGCATCGAGAAGCAGCCCCAGCAGGAAGGCGCCGAGGATGTTGACGGCAAAGATCGCCCACGGAATGCCGTCTGCAGAGGGGAACGCGAGTGTGATGGCCTCACGGGCAGCAGTGCCGAACGTGCCGCCGATGAGCGCCAATCCCAGATAGGGCTGGCGCAGATGGGCGGGCCTGTTGCTGCTGGGGGCGTTGCTCATGGGAACTCCTACCTTCTGGGCATGCTGACGCCGGTCGAGGTAGGGACTGTTGTCGGAGAACCGAGGTTGGGTACGGCGAGCCCCACCGCCGTGACGCGCAGGCGTCTTCTTCATTCTGCCACACGGGCACGCGAAGAGGCCGCCGGATGACTGACATCCGACGGCCCCTGATTGGGGGTGGTGACTCAGCCTTCGCGGATCGTCATCCGGCTCAGCTTGGCGCCGTCGACGGCGAAGGCGAACGAGGACCGCCCATTCGCATGTGTTGAGCGCCAATCGCCGATGACGGTGACCTCATCGCCGTTGACACTGACCTCTTCGGGCGTGAGAGTGCCGGTCGCGCCGATGAATTCCTTGTCGCTCCAGGCCTTGATGGCATCGCGGCCGGTGAATTCTCTGCCCCAGTCATCGACGGTGCCGTCGGTGGTGAAGGCGTCGAGGAAGCCCTGTGCGTCGTGGGCGTTGACGGTGTCGATGAAGCCGGCGACGGGCTCGGGAATCTGCAGATCTGACATGGGTGCTCCTTAGCTTCTTGGGGTATGTGCTGTGCGTGCGGTGTGTCAGCGAGTGGTGTATCCGCCATTGGCGAAGATCGTCTGGCCGGTGATCCACCAGCCCTCGGTGGCGAGGAACCGCACGATCGGAGCGATGTCCTCGATCTGAGTGAGCTGATTGCCCATGCCCTGCGACTTGTGGAACTCCACCCGTTCGGGTGTTTCCTGACCGTAGAAGAACGGAGTGTCCATCGGTCCCGGGGCAATCGCCGTGACCGAGATTCCACGCTCAGAGTACTCCTTCGCCGCCGCCCTGGTGAAGTGCTCGACTGGGCTCTTTCCGCCGGCATAGGTCGAATACCCGTCCGTGAATGCCGCAAGCAGTGCTGTGACGATGGTGATGATCTTGCCGTTGTCGGCAAGGTGCTTCCCCGCTTCCTTGATGAAGAAGTAGGCGGCCTTGGAGTTGATGTCGAACATCGAGTCGTACTCGTCTTCGGTGGTGTCCGCGATCGGCTTGCGCAGCACCTTGCCCGTCGTATTCACTGCGATGTCGATCGTTCCCAGCGCCGAGGTGGCGTCAGCGAACAGCTTCTCGACGTTGGCGGGCCGGGTCAGGTCTCCGGTCAGGAGCACGCCCTTTGCCCCGCTCGACTCAACCGCGGCGAGCGTGGCCTCGGCCTCACTGCGGGAGGATTCGGAATTGTAGTGAATGGCGATATCGGCACCCGCCTCGGCGGCCTGCTGGGCGATGAGCCCGCCCAGATTCTTTCCGCCGCCGGCGATGAGGATGTGCTTGCCCTGGAGTGATTGATCGGTCATGGCATCTCCGTTGTATCGGTGGTACATCTGACTATAGCGACAATACACGATAATATAGCGACATGACAGAGGCGGCTTCGCTTGATACACGGACTCGGCTGCTCAATGCGGCTGCGGACCTCATTGCTGCAACCCCCGGGGAGGACTTCTCCCTGCGCGCGGTCTGCGATGCCGTGGGCGTGAAGATGCCTACCCTGTATCACTTCTTCGGCAACAAGCAGGGGCTCATCGAGGCCGTCATCGAACGTGGCTTCGACATGTATCTGTCTGCCAAGTCCGCCTCCGAATCCAGCGGCGATCCGATCCAGGACCTGCGGATGGGCTGGGATGCTCATGTGTCCTTCGGGTTGGAGAACCCCGGTTTCTACACGCTCATGTACGGCAAGGTCAGACCGGGGTACTCACCGGAGGCGCAGTCGAAGCCGAGTGAGATCCTTCGTTCGCTGACACGTCGGGCCGAGGCGCAGGGTCGACTGGTGGTTGGCTATGAGCAGGCCGCGGCCCACATACTGGCGACGAATATCGGAGTGACACTGCGGCTGATCATCCAGGGCCGAGCCGATCCGGATCTCTCAGCAGGAGTGCGTGAAGGCGTGCTCGCCGCGATCACCGGAACAGCGCAGGCCGGCGATGATGGGCAGCACTTAGGGCACTCGGTGATCGAACGTGCGGCAGCGCATCCGGAGATTCTGGGCACGACCGAGACCGCGCTGCTCATCCAATGGGTCGGCCGCCTCGGCGAGAGTGAGGGGTCAGGGCAGGGTCAGTGACGGGCGTGTGAGCGAGCCGAGTTGTACCTGTCGACGGCACGGCGCAGACGCTGCAGACCGTCTTCGATGCGCTGCGGTTCCGCCGAGGCGAAGCACAGGCGCAGCGCGTTCGTGAAGTCACCGGTCTGGGAGAACGCGGTTCCGGGAATGTAGGCCACGCCTTCCTCCAGGGCCCCCGGCATGAGGTCCTCGGTGTTGATGGTCTCGTCGTTGAACGTCACCCACAGGAAGAAGCCCCCGTCGGGATCAGTTGACCGGATCTCCTGACCGAAGAGCCGTTCGAGCCCGGACGTCATGGCGTTCTTGCGCTCGCCATAAGAGCTGCGCAGGTGGGCGACGTGGGTCTCGGCGTTTCCGTCATTGAGCCACTTCGCGACCATGTGCTGGGTGGGCAGGCTCGTGCACGAGTCCATGGTCTGCTTGGCGTTGATGATGAGGCCGCGCAGCTCGGGATCGATGTCGAGCCAGCCGATGCGCAGGCCGGGGGCGACGAACTTCGAGAAGGTGCGCACACCGAAGATCAGCGGATCATTGGGGCTGAGCTGGCTGAGTGAGGGGATGTCCTCCCCGGAGAAGCGCAGAGTGCCGTACGGATTGTCCTCGAGGATGACCGAATTGTGGCGGTGGGCGAATTCGAGGAGCTTCTCACGGCGGGCCAGGGACATCGTCACACCGGCCGGGTTCTGGAACGTCGGGACCGTATAGATCACCGAGGGGGCGCGACCGGCCCGGGCCACGATGTCGTCGAGCGCGTCGACCTGCATGCCCTCATCATCGACGGGCACCTCGGCGATCTCCGCTTCATAGCTCAGTGCTGTGGCCGAGCCGTTCGTGTACGTGGGGGCCTCGCAGAGGACGAGATCGCCGGGGCTGACGAAGAGTTTGAATCCGAGGTCGATTCCCTGCATGCCGCCGGTGGTGATGACCAGGCGCTCACGGTTGCCGAAGTGCTCGGCAGGGATCTGCCCGGTCTCCTGCAGGTAGTTCAGCAGCGCGTCGATGAGGACAGGCTCGCCCTGCGTCTCCCCGTAGGTGAAGCTCTCCGGAGTGAAGACGCTGTTCGCGATTCGAGCGAAATCCTCGGCCGGCAGCATATCGGGAGCAGGTGAGCCCATGCCGAACTTGACGATGTCGTGGTCGTAGGCGGCGAGCATCGCCACGGAGGAATCTATGACAGAGCCGACGAGGCTGTCGGCCCGGCTGGCGAAGGGAAGAGTGGGACGCGATGACGCTGAGGATGAAGCTGACGGGCTCGCGATTGACATGACGACCTCCAACGGGGCTGCAAGCCTGACGTCGACGTCACCGGCGATGTTCAGGAGCAATTTGCCCGAACGACGGAACTACTGGTGGTCTCAGCATAAGTACGACGAGCTCGGCGGGGCAAGAGGCGTGGCTGGGCGGGTGAGTCGGCAGATCGACGGCGGGCCACCTCGGCGAGGGTGAGGCCTATGCTGGTGGCCATGGCCGACTCCAGAGAGCGTGACATCAGGACTGCACCCATCGATGAACAGCTGCCCGCACTCGTCGACGAATACCGGGGCAAGCTCCTGGCCTGTTTGGACGGGATGAGCGAGGACGAGGCCCGCCGTTCCCTGGTGCCCAGCCGGACGACTCTGCTGTCCTTGGCCAAGCACGCGATCTTCGTCGAGACCGTGTGGTTCGGGGAAGTCGTGACCGGGCGGTACCGAACCGAATACGGACTGCCGAGTGACTCCGGAGACTCGTTCATCCTTGCTGATGAGGACACGGTGGAAAGCGTCACTGAGGCGTATTGGCAGGCTGTCGAGCGCTCACATCACGCGGTGGAGGAGATGACTCTGGACACGGTGCTCACCGGGCACCGGTCGGGGCCGATGCCGCTGCGCTGGATCTACCTTCATATGCTGCGTGAGCTGGCGCAGCATTGTGGCCATGCAGAGATCTTGCGTGAGCAGATCATTGCACAGCGGACTCAGCGCTAGAACCTGCTCGCGGTCGTGTCATAGTGACCCAGTAGACTAATGCGGTAATGACATCCCCTCCCTTCACTTCGAGGTGAACAACTCTCATGCCAGCAATCGTTGTCGTCGGCGCCCAATGGGGCGACGAAGGTAAAGGCAAAACGACCGATATCCTCGGCACCAGCGTCGACTACGTGGTCAAGCCCAATGGTGGTAACAACGCGGGTCACACGGTTGTCGTCGGCGGTGAGAAGTACGAACTCAAACTCCTGCCGGCAGGCATCCTCTCACCGAATGTCACCCCGGTCATCGGCAACGGCGTCGTCGTCAACCTCGAAGCCCTGTTCGAAGAGATCGAAGCCCTCGAATCCCGCGGGGCGGACACGTCAAAGCTGCGGATCTCGGCCAACGCCCACCTCGTCGCCCCCTACCACCAGACCCTGGACAAGGTGACCGAACGATTCCTGGGCAAGCGCGCCATCGGCACCACCGGCCGCGGCATCGGACCTGCGTACATGGACAAGATCGGACGCCTGGGCATCCGCGTCCAGGACATCTTCGATGAATCGATCCTGCGCCAGAAGATCGAAGGCTCCCTGCGTCAGAAGAACGAACTCCTCGTCAAGGTCTACAACCGTCGGGCCGTCGACGTCGAGGAGATCGTCGAATACTTCAAGCCCTTCATCGAACGACTGCGACCCTACGTCGCCGAGACCGAGCAGCTGCTCAATGACGCGCTTGACCGTGACGAGGTCATCGTCATGGAGGGCGGCCAGGCCACGATGCTCGACGTCGACCACGGCACCTACCCGTTCGTGACCTCCTCGAACCCGACTGCCGGCGGATCCTGCGTCGGCTCGGGCATCGGACCCACCCGCATCAACCGGGTCGTCGGAATCGTCAAGGCCTACACCACGCGTGTGGGTGCCGGACCGTTCCCCACCGAGCTCTTCGATGACATGGGGGAGTACCTGCAGAAGGCCGGCGGTGAGTTCGGAGTCAACACCGGACGCCCGCGCCGCTGCGGCTGGTACGACGCCGTCATCGCCCGCTACGCCGCACGCGTCAACGGCTTCACCGACTACGTGCTGACGAAGCTCGACGTGCTCACCGGCATCGAGTCCATCCCCGTGTGCGTGGCCTACGAGGTCGACGGAGTCCGCCAGGACGAGATGCCGATGTCGCAGACCGAGTTCCACCACGCCAAACCCATCTTCGAATACTTCGAAGGCTGGGCAGAGGACATCACCGGGGCCCGCACGTTCGAGGACCTGCCCGAGAACGCGCAGAAGTACGTGCTCGCACTCGAAGAGCGTTCGGGTTGCCGGATGTCGGTCATCGGCGTCGGTCCCGACCGCGAACAGTCGATCGTTCGGCACGACCTGCTGGACTGAGTTTCTGACGGGCCTCCAACGGCTTTGTCTCATCGGCGGTGATCTTCTTGGCGAAGGTCACCGCCGATGTGCTTTCAATGCTCAAAGTGCTGACGTAGATAGCGAATGGCTTCCTCGCTTCGGTGCGAGGCTCGGACCCCAGTGGGTAGTGCCGCGCTGATTCCATTCTTCGGAATCGGATCGGAGACTGGAACCTCGATGACTCCGTTATCCGGAGAGCGTGTTTCGCCAGGAAGTGCGTAGCGCAGAGAATACCGGTGGGGCGTCGAAGGTGGTGACTACACGTTCGACGTCGGTGCCTCGAGCAGGGATCTGCGCACCAGCGCGAAGGTGCAGGTCGACGGGGATGAGGTTCATCTGCCCATCGATCGGTACTCGACGATGGGGGATGCGCTCGCGAACCCCAAGTCGGGACCCGTCCTGCGCGAGCAGTTGGAGAGCCAGTCCGGAGCTGCCGATGAGCTCTCCGGCATCCTGCCCGACGGTGTCCCGATGGAGACTCTGCTCAACTCTCTGCCGCTGGGCCAGATGTCCATGATCGCCGGTGACGCGTTCACTCCGGGCATGCTCGACGACACCATCGAACTGGCGAACTCCGACCAGGAGTGAGGGCCTGCGAATAAGAGCGAGTCTAGAGGACTGAGCACTCAGAAAGCTCATCTCATTTTCGCAAGATCTGTTGAGGGACAGAAGGCGTGACTGGCAGCGTCAAAAACTATGTTCTTCAGCCCGTTCGCGAAGAAGCGAACACCCTTCCCGCCGTTCCTCCGACGGCGACCGCAAAGGCCCCTGGCTGCGCTGATGGTCCTGCCGCTCTTGGTCACGACCACTGCCTGTATGCCGGATATCGACCGCGGTGAGGGATATCCACCTCCACGAGTGACTGCGATTGCTGCTGGTTCGCCTGGCGGCGGTCTCGACCTCACCACTCGCATCACAAAGGACGGACTCGATGCTGCCGGCGTCGACACCTTCATGTCTATCGAGAACATGGGCGGAGGTGGTGGGAACCCCGCGCGAGCCGCTGTCCTGCAACGCGAGAACGACGGCACTTCAGTGGTCTTCGAATCCAATCGCATCTTCCTCTCCAACATCACTGGCACAACTGATATGTCCCTGGACGATTTCACTCCGATCGCCCAGCTCACCACCGACTACGAGGTGTGGCTGGTCAAGTCCGGATCCGAGTTCGACTCCGCAAAGACTGTTCTAGACCGCCTCAAAGACGATCCGGCTGCAGTGAACTTCGGAATTGGCACCGTCCCGAGTGACGACCAGCTCAATGTCCTCCGCCCCGCCAGTCAGTCCGGAGTCAAGGATCTCAACGACCTGAACCTGGTTGCCTTCTCCGATGGAGGCGACCTCAACAACGAACTCCTCGGCGGTCGCATCGACGTCGCCTCGACAGGAATGTCCGAAGCCGTGGAACTGGTCGAAAGCGGTGACGTTGAGATCATCGCTGTGTCTGCACCCAAGACCATGAAAGACGGTGCTGCAAAGGGTGTACCCACTTGGCACGACCTGGGTATGAACATCACCATCAACCATTGGCGCGGAGTCTTCGGCCCCGCGGACATGCCAGATGAGGCCGTTGACTGGTGGCAGGGAGCGCTGAAGGAGAGCGTCGAATCGGATGAGTTCGTCAAACAGTCCGAGGCGTTGGGTATCAACCCAGCTTATGTCCCCGGAGACAAATGGCTCGATACAATCATTCGTCCCGAAGAACAGGAATCCACGGAAGTGCTCAAGAAAGTGGGCCTGGTGAAATGAACTCGAAAGGCGCAGCCACCTCGGCGACACCGACTGAAGTGGGCGATGCTGGAACCACCAAGGCATCGAAGACGGTGGCTACCATCGTCCTCGCAGCCCTCGCGGTGTTCTACCTCGTCAACGCACTTCTATTGCCCAACGCCGAAACCGACGACGGCGTCGGGCCGAAGATGTTCCCCCTCGTCGTCGGCATCGTCCTGCTCTGCACCACGCTGCTGGGCATCGTGTCGATGCTGCGCGGGAAAGCCGACGTTCGCCCGGTCACCGGAAGTGAGCTCCTCCACGTCCTGTGGTGCATCGTCCTGTTTGCTCTGTTCACCGCCTCCATCTTCCTCATCGGGTTCGCCGAGGCGGCCGCGATCTTTTCCGTGCTCACGACGATGACTGTGTTCGGAGTCCGCTTAAGCCTGCGCAAGGCCGTGTGGGTGCTTTTCCTCGGATTGATCATCGGGATGATCCTGTTCCTCATCTTCGACGTTTGGCTGAATGTGCTCCTGCCTGTCGGCTGGCTGGAGTACCTGGTGTTCGGAGGTCTGGGACTGTGAACACCCTCAACGATCTGTTCGGAGCGCTCGGTTCCATCGCAACATCACCAATCCTGCTGCTTGTCATCCTCCTGGGGGTAGTCCTGGGAACCGTAGCCGGTCTGCTCCCCGGAGTCGGTCCTTCCACTTCGATCGCTCTGCTCCTGCCAGTGGCCATCACCTTGCCGGCCGAACTCTCACTGCCGCTGATGGTCTCGCTCTATCTGGGAGCCGAATACGGCGGGCGGATCTCGGCGATTCTGCTGAACATTCCCGGCGATCCGGGTGCGATCATGACGACTCTCGACGGCCACCCGATGGCACTCAAGGGCAAGGCCGCGACAGCCCTGTCGATCTCCGCGCTGGCCTCGTTCCTCGGAAGCATCCTGGCTTTCCTGGGTCTGGCGTTCCTTGCCGGACCGATGTCGCAGCTGGGGCTCGCTTTCGGTCCGGCTGTCTACTTCTCCGTCGTCGTCATGGCGCTCGTTCTCAGTGCGACTCTGGTCGGATCGGCACCGATGCTCGGGCTGACTGCTGTCGCCCTTGGCGTGGCGATGTCCACCATCGGCATCGAGCTCCAATCTGGCCTGCCGCGGTTCACCTTCGGATCGTCCACCCTGTTGGAGGGCATCGAACCGATCGTCGCGATCATCGGCGTCTTCGGTATCGGCGAGATTCTGGCCAGCACGACGATGAGCAAGGACTCCCGTGCCATCTCAAGCCTGACCGGTCGCTTCTTTCCGACCGGTGCCGAGCTCAAGCAGGGCACACTTCCCGGGCTGCGTGGTTCGATCATCGGCTTCATCGCCGGTGTGCTGCCGGGGGCGGGGGCAACGATCGCAGCGTTCTTCTCCTACGGTCTCGAGAAACGCCTCGCTCCGGCATCGGCGGGCATGGGCAAGGGCGCTGTCAGAGGATTGGTCGCGCCGGAGGCGGCGAACAACGCGGCGGTCTCCGGCTCCATGGTCCCTCTTCTGACACTGGGCATTCCCGGTTCAGGCACCACTGCGGTCTTGCTCGCCTACCTCATGATGTACGGGCTCAACCCGGGTCCGGGCTTCTTCGAGGCCAATCCTGTTCTTGGCTGGACGATCATTGGCGCACTGCTTGTCAGCGCAATCTTCGGAATGATCATCAACATTGGGGCCTCGCCTCTTCTGGCGAAGATCCTCGCCATCCCGATGCCATTCATGGCGCCGACGATCCTCATGCTCGCCCTCATCTCCTGCTACAGCATCCACAACTCAGTCACCGACGTCTACATTGCACTGGCCTTCGGTGCACTGGGCTACGTCATGCGCCTGGTGGGAATGTCGCCGGCGCTACTGGTCATCGGCATCGTCCTGGGTGAGATGCTCGAACGCAATCTGCAGCAGGCACTCGGCCTGACCGGCGGTGACTTCTGGGCGATGATCTCCCAACCGCTCGTTCTGCTGTTCCTCGGCATCGCAGTGTTGGCTCTGCTGACCGCACTGCCGTGGAAGCAGATGGTGGGTAAGCGGCTGCAAGGGAAGTCGAAGAGCGATGCCGACGACGAGTCGGTGACCCGATAGGCTCGCATCAGTTGAGCATACGGAGAGCTTGACCGACGCCGACGATTCCAGGAAAGGACCGCTCATGTCGCACAATCCGCGATTGACCGAAGCCGCCTACCAAGGCCCTGCGCTCGAGGCGGACCGTGACTACTACGGTCCCATCGGCCAGCAGGTCGAAGACCGTCGCGTAGTCGAGGAGTTCACCATCCCGATCCGTTCAGGTCAGGCCTGGGAGGTGCCAGCCGGCCACGTCTGCCGGATCTCGACCGTCGAGGGACCGCAGGTCGGTGACCTCAACCTGTGGAACCGACATGATCCCAGGGAACGGTTCTGGGCCTCGAGGACCCGTCAGCTGCAGGCCGCGCACGTCTCGACGTTCGACCGACTGTGGTCGACGCTGCCGTTCCTGCGCCCGATGGCGACGATCGTCGGTGACACCCTGGCCGATTACGGCACTGACGCCGAGGGCGGTCGACTTCATGACACTTTGGGTACGCGTTGCGATCCCTACGTCAACACGATGCTCAACGGCGTCGACTTCGACTACCACTGCCACTCGAACCTGGTGCGTGCGATCTTGCCGTACGGTCTGACGGAGTTCGACGTTCACGATGTGCTCAACGTCTTTCAGTGCACCGGCCTGAACGACAACGACGAATACTTCATGAAGACATGCCCGGCGACGCCCGGGGATTACTTCGAGTTCTTCGCCGAGCAGGACCTGCTGGCAGCACTCTCTGCCTGCCCGGGTGGAGATCTCTCCGCTCCGATGTTCGGCGAGGGCAACGAGGACCCGGTCGAGAACTGTCACCCGCTCAAGGTCACGGTCTATGCGCTGCCGGAGAACCTCCTCGGCGATTGGAGCGAACCCGAGTCGCCGAACTACCGCGGCCAGCACGGACTGAAGCCACAGACCTGGGCGTGACCTTCAGCGCTCTGGCAGGATTTTAGGCGCTCTGGGTGTCGGCGAAATGCCGGCCTCCGCCGCTGAACCAGCGCAGGAGTGCCGCGCAGAGAGCGAGAAGGGCCACGAAACCGCCGTACCAGCACGCGGTTGCGAAGAGTCCGATGGCGGGGACGAGGACCCCGGCGATGACGACGGGAAGGCCGAAGGCGAGGTAGCAGACGACGAAGACTGCAGCCATCACCTCGGCGTTGGCCTCCGGCTTCACGACTGCCTGGATGGTCTTCAGCGCACCCGGGAAGGCGGTGCCGAACCCGGTTCCGGTGATGATGACGGCGAGGCAGTACAGTTCGGGCGAAGTGAGAGTCAGAGCCACCAGAGTCAGAGTGCTGCCGACGGCGAGTGAGATCGTGCCGTAGAGGGTGACGGTGCGCGCGGATCGATTGCGCATGAAGAATCCGGCCAGTCCTCCGGCCCCGGCTAGCATCGTGACGATGAGACCGCTGACCAGGTGGGAACTCGAATGGAACTCGCTGGTGATGATGTTGGCACCGAGCGAGAGGTACAGGCCTCCCGTGGCCCAGCCGGCGATGAAGGCCGGCACAGCGAACAGGAACGCCTTGCGGACCTCCCGGGGCAGAGCCGCGCGCGGCAGCAACGATGCCCACGCGCCTCGGCGTCGGGCCGAGGTCTCCGGCAGGATCCAAATGATGCCAGCCAGCAGCAGATACGTTGCTACGAGAGTTCCGAAGACCACTGCGGCTCCGTTGCCGTCGACGAATACAGCGAGAGTCGCTCCCGCGAAGAGTCCGCCGATGGCCAATCCCGCCATTGCCGAGATTGCATTCCACGAAGAGGCCGAGCCCGGTTTGTGCGGCAGTTCCAAATCGACGACCGTGGCCGACAGTGTCGACAGCAGGATTCCGCTGGCGATGCCTTGCACCACTCGGGAAAGAATTAGTGTCGCGGCGCTGTCGGCATGCCAGAACAGAAACATGCTGATGGCGAGTACGACGAACGCCGCGCAGATGACGGGGCGGCGTCCGATGTGGTCGGAGAGGGCACCGGCAGTCAGCAGCGCTGCCAGCAATGCCACGGCATAGGCGGCGAAGACCACCGTGATCATCACCGGGGCGAAGCCGAAATCGGCCTGGATGACGGGGTAGAACGGCGACGGAGCGCTCGCTCCGGCCATCATCGCCGAGGTGGCTATCAGGACCAGGCGCAGACGCCAGCGCTCGCGCGACCACCAGACATAGGTGGGTGCCGGCTGAACTGCGGGAGCAGGAGCTTCTTCCATAGTGTTCGAAACTTTTGGAACCATTCTTGGAGGCTATACGACATTCTCAAACAGTTCAACTATTATCGAACTATGGTTGCCAATGAGAAACTGCCGCATCCCGATCGTGAGGACATCGAACTGACGTCTGTGCTATTCGCGCTGAGCGACGAGGCCAGACTGGCTCTGGTCCAGCAGCTGCGATCCGGGCCGCTGGACATGGTTGACTGCTCGGCTCTTGGTCCGGATGTGCCGAAGTCGACGCGCTCGCATCAGGTCAAGGTGCTGCGCGAAGCCGGCGTCATCATCAGCGAACTGCACGGCCGGAACCGTCGCCTGACGTTGCGCCGAGACGATATCGATGCTCGTTTCCCGGGCCTGCTGGAGTCAGTACTGCAGGCGGAGTCTGCGTTGCAGGAGTGAGGCCGACACAGCCCCCAATGGAGGTGGACACATGACTCATGCATCGCTTCTCAGCCGTTATGCGAAACGGCTCGTGCTCAGTGATTCCGTCCCCGAGCTTCGCCGACGCGCGCAGGGATCGTATGCGCAGATTGTCGACCTACTCGACGAAATCCTGGTCGCGCACACGCACGCGATCTGCTTTGAGAATCTCGATGTCACCGCCTTTCGCGCCAGGGGTGACCTCAAGGCCGTCGCGATCGACGTCGACGGAGCCGCGGACAAACTGCTCACCGACGGCCGGGGCGGATACTGCCACGAACATGCCGCACTCATCCGCGGGGTCGTCACCGAATTGGGGCTGAGCGCACATCCGATTCTGGCTCGGGTCCACCTCGGCGATGGGCAGACTGCCCCGGGAGCACTGACTCACCAGGCGACCATCGTCGACCTCGACGGCCGTCGTCTTCTCATCGATCCAGGCTTCGGCGGGGGCACACCGGAAGCCGCGCTCGAACTCTCCGAATCTGCTGCCGCGAGAATGACGCCTCACGGCGAGCACCGATTGGTCCCCGTGAGGACTGCTCTCACGCCGCAGCTGCGGGCTGACAGCGACTGGGTGCTCCAATCACGAACCCGTGATGACCAGGAATTTCGCACCGTCTACGCCTTCAGTGAGGTCCCTCGTCAGCAGATGGATCTCGAGCTGGCGAACTGGTTCACCTCGACGAAGCCCGGGTCACGCTTCACCGGTCCGCCCATTCTCGCCCTGCCGCTTCCCGACGGCGGCCGGGTCACTTTGGAGGGGCGCCGACTGCGGCGCATGATCGGCGGTGTGCGACCCGACCGACACGAACGGACCCTGTCTGATGCCACGGAATTCGCCGAGGTGCTGTCGACTGAATTCGGACTCGACCTCGACAGGGAATTCACTGACCTGGTGTGGAGCGCGACCGCTGAGGGGTGAAGTGCCCGGTCTGAGGATCTGCGGGCAGACCTGAACAGCGGCCGGTGGACCAGGCCCGTGTCAGACCCCGGGTCTACACTGCTGTCATGTCCGCGGCGACTCGGGATGACCTCATTCGCAGGCCACACCCGCGCCTGAGCCCCTTCGTGGGTGACTATGTCGCCTACGACGTTTCGGGCGTCCCGGCCGGGACACATCTCGGGCTGCCATCGGGCACCCTGACGTTCATCGTCTCCATCGACGAACCGCTGCACCAATACGACGCGGCAACCGAAAGCACCGAGTCCTTCGACGTACTGCTCGCAGGCCTGCATCTGCGGCCCACCCTCATCAGGCACAACGGTGCAATGGCCGGAATCCAGATCAACTTCACCCCCTTCGCTCCTCGCATCCTCTTCGACACCCCTGCCGTCGACCTCGCTCACCGCACGCACGACCTTGCCGAGATCTCACGCCCCATCGCCGCCGAGCTGCACGAACGCGTCAACGAAGCCACGACCTGGTCTGCCCGCTTCGACGCCATCGACGAGGTCCTCGTGCGCGCCGTCCACGAAGGCACCCAGCCTCGGCCCGAGGTGGTCAGCTCCTGGAAGCAGATCGCCCGCAGTCACGGCGGGCTGCCCGTCTCACTTGTGGCGAATCGGATCGGTTGGAGCAGACGCCACCTCAACGGAGTGTTCCGTGCAGAATTCGGCATCGGACCCAAGGAAGCGGCGCGGGTCATGCGATTCGATCGGGCGAGACGAATGATCTCGGCGCAGTCTCGAACGTTGGCAGATATCGCCGCGACCTGCGGTTATGCCGACCAATCCCATCTCAACCGCGACTTCCGACTGCTCACAGGGACCAGCCCGTCCCTGTGGCTGACCCAGGACCCCGTGGTGCGGCAGGACCGAGATCGCTGGTCGCTGGATCGGTAAGCGCCGCCTCGGCGAGCGTCGGTGCAGCTGCACCCTTTGTCTCCGCGGCCCGCGCAGTTCCCAAATGTCCAAGCCGCCGAGGTGGCGCCGGGGCCACGATGGTGTGGACCGATACGACGAGGAAAGGACACATCATGTCAACGACCACCGGAACCAATGTCTGGCCGACATTTCGCTACCGAGATGCAAAGGCCGCGATCGCGTTCCTACAGGACGCCTTCGGCTTCGAAGTCGCCGCCGAATACACGAACGCCGATGATCCCGAGCGAGTCGACCACGCCGAACTGCGTTGGCCAGAAAGAGGGGGAGTCATGCTCGGTTCGGTCCGCGATGACGGCGGTGTCATGACGAAGACCGGAGTCGCAGCCGGCTCGGTCTACATCGCCACGGGCCGGGTTGAGGAGCTCTATCATCGCGCGATCGCAGCCGGTGCCACGAAGGTCATGGGGCTGACCGAACAGGACTACGGATCCAAGGACTTCAGCGTCACCGACCCCGAAGGTGTGCTGTGGAGCTTCGGGACGTATCGGGGTGCGGGCGCAGATCAGGAGTGATGCCCGAGCACTGCGTCGGCCGCTACGTAGAGAGTCTGCGTCTCCAGCTGCGCGAGTGAGTCCTCGGCAGGCAGAGCCCGTTCGAGGGCGATGCCATCGAGGACGGTGCACAGGAAGCGCGCAAAGCGTGGGATGTCGCCTCGGTTGGGGATCCCGCCCTCATCGGCGAGCACGCGCAGCCAATCCTCTGTTCTGCGTTGCCCATCACGCTGAATAGCGAGGTACGTTTCGCGGACCTGTTCGTTCTGGTCCGCGACGATGAAAGCAGTGCTGACCGCCGTCATCGCCTCGCGTGCTTCAGATCCGGCTCTGGCTGTAGCCAGCACTTGACGAAGGCATTCGACCAGCCGATCCCGGGCAGGAAGTGTGGAGTTGTGGATGTCGGTGTCGGGCAGCATCCAGTCATAGGCGCGCCGCATGACTTCGTCCCGCAGTGCCTGCTGGGTGGGGAAGTGGTGGCGCAGCGACCCTGTACTCACCCCTACTCGCGCAGCGATCGCCCGTACGCTCAGCTTCGCCGTTATGCCGTCTTCGGCGATGATGTCTGCGGCTGCGGCGAGTATTCGCTCACGGGTGTTCGAGTACTCACGTTTACTCATTCACATACCGGCTTCTTCTCTGCGATTCATCCGACCAACACACTGTGTTAGTGTACAGGTGTTTCTACCAACACGCCGTGTTGGTCCTGTGTCGAGTGCCAGGGAGGGCCCCAGATGTTTCAGCAATGGCGCAGGCGGCGAGCGGTCAGACGAATCGAGCCCGGTGATGGGAGGCTCGTGCAGAGATTCCGTTGGTGGCAGCTGCTGGGCAGGTCACTGTTCCACCTGGACATCGCCGATTCGACTGGTCGCTGCAGTGAATACTCAGTGGACGTGCGGCAGTGGAAGACGGACGAGAACGGCTACGTGAAGGTGTTTCTCTATCGCAATGGCCTCCAGCACGCAGTATCCCGGGCCCCCGCAGTCTTCCCGGTCGAGGGCGGAGCGATTGAAGTTGCCGCCAGCAATTTCGGATTGAAGCGCTGCCATTTCGTGTCCGATGCCGGAATTGAACGGCAAATGCGCCCCGATGTTCATTCCGCGGAAGGCCGCCGAGCCCGTCTCGACGAGCGCCGGCCACAACTGAGCCGGCTGATCGGAATAGTCTCAATAGTTGCGCTGCTGGTGGGCGTCTGCCTGCTGCTGCAGCAGATCGCCGTGCCGATCTTGAGAATTCCGCCGATTGCTGAACAGATCGGGCCCGTCGAGCCGTTGATCCACCTTCCCCTATGGCTGTCGATCGGTCTGGGTCTCGTTGCCGCGCTCGCCAGCACGGAAAGAGCACTGCGCATGCGCTATCGGTGGTGGCTCGACGCGGCTGGAAACTGATCCTGCACGTGCTTTCTCACCTGCGGGTCATGCTGGACTACACGCGTCTCGCGCTGACGCCCTCTGCCCAGCGATAAGGCTGAGTCGCAAGAAGCGCGCCGATCGAGCGGCGGAGGCGGGAGACTTCTGCACGCACCGTGACCAGATGCTCGGCATCGCCGTAGAGCGTGCGACTGAGATCGGCAGCGCTGATTCCAGAAGGCCCCGCAGAAGTGATCGCGGCGAGGATCTGCGCACGCCGTGGCGTGAGCGGAACGGTGAGCGGATCACCGCCGGAGTTGATCTCGAGCACCGCGGGTTGGCTTGTCTGTCGCAGCGTGACCGAGACTTGTGCATCGTCGACAGTGTCTGCTGGTCTCAGCAGCCAGCCGCCGGTGATCTTCTCCGGCAGGCACAGTCCAGCGCCGGGGATGAGGATCGTGCGGTCAGGTGCCGGCACTTCGATCCGATCGCGGCTGCGCACACCCTGCTGATAGGCGACCCATCCATCGTCGTCGACGACCAGCGCAGGACCGTGACTGCCGCTGAGGACTGTCGACATGCGATTGCGCAGGCTGCTCAGCTGCTCCTGCTGGATGAGCGAGAGCCTCGCCTGCGCCAGATGGACGGCAGTTGTGACCAGAGACTGCACGGCAGGATGGAGGGTGAGTGCTGGCCCGCTGATGTCGACGACGCCGAGCAGGCTGCCATCGATGGGATCGTGGATGGGAACCGCACTGCAATACCAGGGATGCTGCGACGTTTCGAAGTGCTCCGCGGAGAACAGCTGGACCGCGGCCTCCTCGGCCAGAGCAGTGCCGATGGCATTCGTGCCCACCCTGGACTCGGACCAGTGGGCGCCCTCGACGAATCCCAGCGAATCCGCCTGACGTCTGGCTGCGGTGGCGCCATCTCGCCACAGGATCACGCCCTCAGCATCGGCGACGACAAGGATGAAGCTGCCTGCATCTGGCATCCTCAGCAACACGGATTTCAGCTCCTCGACGATGAGGCGCAGCTTCGAACGGTGCCTTCGGGATTCCACATCCGCCTCGGCGGCGAAGATTCTGCGATTACTGCCCGCTGGGTCGAGGCCCAAGCGCAGCATTCGATCCCACGAGCGCGCAACGAGCGCTCGCGGCTGCTCCGGCGGCGATGCGCCGGTGATCACGGCATCGTGAATGCGTGTCAGATCTCTGGCGAGATGCGCCAGATCCGGCTGAGGCATATGACGAGTATAGGTGCGGTCGTCGGCACTGACCATGCAACTCGATGCAACTCTTCCGCGGCTGTTCTTGGCGGGATAGCTTGAGGACACACAGCTCAACGAAGAGGAGTGACATGACAACGACAATTGATCGCACGCAGCTCACCGCCGATGACATCGCGACCGAATGGCTCAACGAGTTCGAGTCCGCACTGCGGGCGCGTGACGTCGAAGCCGCAGTGGGACTGTTCGCCACTGCCAGCTACTGGAGGGATCTCGTGTCTTTCACGTGGAACCTCAATACGGTAGAGAACCATGACGGGGTCAGGGACCTGCTGACCGTGAACGCGGACCGGGTCGCACCATCAGATTTCGAGCTCAGCGATCCCGCCACCACCGCCGACGGAGTCGCCGAAGCTTGGTTCACCTTCGCCACCTCTGTCGGCCGCGGCAAGGGTCTGGTTCGGCTCAGCGACGAGGACGGGGCCAAGGCATGGACCATGCTCACCTCGTTGCAGGAACTGACAGGCTATGAAGAGCCTCGCGGAGACCGACGAGTCAAGGGGGCCGAGCATGGCGTCGATCCTGAGCGGAAGAGCTGGTCGGAGAAACTCGCGGAGGAGGACGCAGCCTGGGGAGACACCGCACAGCCGTACACTCTCGTCGTCGGCGGGGGACAGGGCGGCATTGCGCTCGGCGCTCGCCTGCGTCAGATGGGAGTCCCGGCGCTCGTCATCGACCGGTGGGAGAGGCCGGGAGACCAGTGGCGTTCACGGTACAAGTCACTGTGCCTGCACGACCCGGTCTGGTACGACCACCTGCCCTACCTCAAGTTCCCCGACAACTGGCCGGTTTTCGCACCCAAAGACAAGATCGCCGATTGGTTGGAGTTCTACACCAAGGTGATGGAGATTCCGTACTGGTCTTCGACAGCAGCCACCTCGGCGAGGTACGACGAAGAATCGCAGCAGTGGACGGTCGAGGTCGAGCGCAATGGTGAGAAGGTCACTCTGCACCCGACACAGCTCGTCATGGCCACGGGCATGTCCGGCAAGCCGAATGTCCCAACGTTCCGCGGTGCCGATATCTTCAAGGGCGAGCAACAGCACTCTTCGGAACACCGTGGACCAGACGCCTACACCGGTAAGAACGTCGTCGTCATCGGCAGCAACAACTCCGCCTTCGACATCTGCGGAGCGCTCTACGAACACGGTGCCGATGTCACGATGGTGCAGCGCTCGAGCACGCACATCGTCAAAAGCGACTCCCTCATGGAGATCGGGCTCGGCGACCTCTACTCGGAGAAGGCGCTGGCCAACGGCGTGACGACCGAGAAGGCCGACCTCATCTTCGCCTCCTTGCCGTATCGGATCATGCACGAATTCCAGATTCCGCTCTACGACCAGATGAAGGAACGCGACAAGGACTTCTACCAGCGCATGGAAGACGCCGGTTTCGATCTCGACTTCGGCGACGACGAGTCCGGGCTCTTCCTCAAATACCTGCGCCGCGGCTCGGGCTACTACATCGACGTCGGCTCGGCAGAACTCGTCGCCGACGGCAAGGTGAAGCTAGCCAAGGGAGACGTCGATCATCTGACCGAGGGCTCGGTGGTGCTTGCCGATGGGACCGAGCTGCCTGCCGACCTTGTCGTCTACGCCACCGGATACGGCTCGATGAATGGCTGGGTGGCCGATCTCGTGGATCAGGAGACTGCGGACAAGGTGGGCAAATGCTGGGGCCTCGGCTCCGATACCACCAAGGACCCTGGCCCGTGGGAGGGTGAGGAGCGGAACATGTGGAAACCCACTCAGCAGGAGAACCTCTGGTTTATGGGCGGCAACCTCCACCAGTCACGGCACTACTCGCTGTACTTGGGGCTCCAGCTCAAGGCGCGCTATGAGGGGTTGGATACCCCGGTGTACGGGTTGCAGGATGTGCACCACCTGAGCTGACCTCGTTGTGTGCCTGCCTAAAGTGGTCGAAATGGGCTGATTCCGATTGTCCGAATCAGCCCATTTCGACCACCTAAGAAGTTCTGCCCTGTCGTGACATTTCAACTCGGGGGCTGAGAGTGCTGCTGATGGCCGAGAGCGCTGCTGATGGCTGGCTCGAGATGCGAGATCGCGAGCCGTCTCATTTTGGACTGCCTCAATGCGAATCATGTCAAGCCCAGAAGGCGGCGGATCTTGGCCTGGAGCAGGCGATAATCGGGCTCATCGTAAATAAGAGTGTAGAACCGGTCTGAAACCACCGGACTCAAGTAGGCACCTCGCGATGTAATGAGTCAGGTTACGAAACCCGAGTGCCGATCCTCGAAGGTGCTCGAGCCGACCATTG
>NZ_FXZB01000033.1 GCF_900169065.1 Brevibacterium aurantiacum
GAGACGGTGGCCGTGGGCGACGGAATTCGCACGACTCTGGCACGCGGCTCTGAGCCCACCTACACGATCATTGTCCTGACCGATTCGCTCCTGCTCGAGCACGACGCCGCAGGGTCTGGAGGAGACCCCGGGGAATCATCTATGTGGAAGAGACCGGTGAGAGACCGGGACACTACTTCCTGCCCTCGCGCCGCGTTCGCACTCGAATCCGAGTGAGCCCCTTGCCATCAAGCGAATCGGTGGATCAAGGCTTAACGGCCTGGCCGAACGACGCACCATAGAGAGGGAGGGACAGGTCTTCTGGGCTGGCAGCTCCGCGAGGCTGGCCGCCGAATCCACCAGCGCCTGGGCCCATTGCTCCTGGACCTGTGGCACCGGGGCCTGCGGGATATGCGTTGTTCGCGTCGTAGGACATGGTGACCTTCGTGGTAGGAAAAATATCGTCTCTGCACAGGAAGTGCGATATCAATTGTGCTACAGAGTGACCGGAATCCTCGCATTCGCGGTGTTCCAGATCTGGAACGTGAAATGAACAGTGTGTATCTATGGCCCATCGATACCGTTACGGCGATGCCATGACGCGACAGACGCCCGAGAGGATCAAGCCTCTCGGGCGCCATCAACGCTTCGCTTCAGACGAACGCTCGGAACAGGAGATCCCTCTCCCGCAACGCTCTCACCTCAGGCATCGCCTCCAGTGATGGCATAGGCCTCATCGACCGGAGCCTCCTCGATGTGACCATCGACGCGACGCAGTGCCTTCCAAGAGACGCTGAGGACCACGACAGCCAGCAGCACGGTAGCCGCACCGAAGAGGTACGGGGCCCCGACGCCAAGGACTTCGGAGACCGGTCCGGCCACCAGCGGAGCAACGGCGCCGCCGATGAAGCGCACACCCGAATAGGTTCCAGAAGCCACCGGTCGGGGCAGATCGCTGGCTTCCATCGCAGACTCGGTGAAGACCGTGTTGAGCACGCCGAGGACCAGTCCGGCGAGGATAACACAGATGATGATTCCGACGAAGGACTCAACGATGAACGACATGACCACGAGGATGGCTGCGAGCGCGAAGAGAGTGGCGACGAGAGTGCGCCGGCGCCCGATCCGCTTAGTCAGGATCGGGGCGCCGAAGACCGAGGTGATCGCCACGCTGATGCCCCAGCCGAAGAAGACGAAGCCCAGGCCCATCGCACCGAAGTTCTCGATGCCCATCTTCGCGGCCGCTGCTTCGACCGGGAATGGGCTGTAGGCGAGGATGATGAAGAATCCGAAGTTGTAGAGCAGTGCGGAGATGCCCAGGGCGAGGATTCCGGGGTGAGCGAGAGCGCGGAAGGTGGCGCTGAGTTTGATGGGCTCGGGGTTGGTCTTCAGACCCGACTTTCCACCGGGGAGAAGAATGACGATCGAGATGAAGCCGATGGCCATGAGGACTGCAGTGCCGAAGAACGGTCCACGCCAGGAGATTCCGCCGAGCAGTCCGCCCAACAGCGGACCGGTGGCGATACCGACGCCGAGCGCGGCCTCATAGAGGATGATCGCCTTCTCAGCACCACCCGAAGCAGCACCGACGATCGTCGACAGCGCGGTGGAGATGAAGAGCGCATTACCCAGACCCCAACCCGCGCGGAAGCCGATGATCTGATCGACGGAACCGGAGAATCCTGCCAGTGCCGCGAATGCGACGATGAGGATGAGACCGATCAGCAGTGTCTTTTTCGCACCGATGCGCGAGGACAGGAAACTCGTGAAGAACATCATGCCGCCGGTGATGAACAGGTAGCTGGTGAACAGCAGCATCGACTGCGACGGGGATGCGTGGAGTTCGGCCGAGATCGCGGGCAGAATCGGATCAACCAGACCGATGCCCATGAACGCGATGACCGCGGCGAACGCGACCGCCCATACTGCTCGTGGTTGACGCAGAATCGATGCTTCCGCGCCCTCCCCGTCTTTCGTCTGTGCTTCATTACCTGGTGACACGCTCATTGCTGTTCCTGCGCACCCTTTCGTCAATATGTTGTGGTTCGCTGTCGCTTGTCTGATGTGATTCCTCGGCTCGATGTGATTGCCGCCGAGGTGGTACGTCGTCAGCCGGTCTGCTCGTCGTCTGGCTGAACCTCATCGGCATCCACCGGATGCTGATCCTGCAGGTATTGCGAGACCAGGCCCAGCGCCCGATGGACGCTGAGTCGGTCCTTGGGAGTCAGAGCCTCGAAGTAGGGTTCCATCCGTTCGGCCAGAATGTTGCGGTTCTCGGCCAACCGCGCCCGCCCGGCATCGGTCAACGAGAACTGCGATGCCCGTCGATCGCTCGCACTGGCCTCGCGCAGCGCATATCCCGCCTCTTCCAAACGGGCCAGAATCTTCGTCGCAGCCGGCTGGGAGCACAGGTAACCCTGCGCGAAATGACCGACCCGCACGGGTTGGTACTGCTCGACCACTCCGAGGCCACGCAATGTGACCAGGTCACTTTCGTCACCGATCACTCGCCTCAGAGCCCTGGTCAGGCGGGAGGACACGACAACGAGGCCAGAGACGAGCTCCGCCGAATCAACATCATCCATAACTCCGGTATATACCTAAGTTATGTAATTTCGCAAGGGCTACATCCCACCTTCGGAGCTGGCGCTGTTCGGGAGAACGCCCCTGGCGGGACTACGGCAGGGCACCTGCGTTTCTCATGTGACGGACGTCATGGCCGCCTCGGCGAGGTGCGTGCTAATCTGTGGTCACATGTTCCGGGGACGGTGAAAATCCGTACCGGCGGTGATAGTCCGCGAGCCGGCTGCATTCGTGCAGATGGTTGACTTGGTGAAATTCCGAGACCGACAGTCAGAGTCTGGATGGGAGGAGCATGGCGACCGCGGTCGCTGTGAGCCGGTGCATCCCAATGCGCTGTCGCACACGTTCGCACGCTCTGATAGTTGCACCCGCAATATCCTCCCTCCCGGCATCGGCTCGGGAGGTTTTTTCATGCAGGCAGAGTTCACCGAACTCGAAACGACCGCGATGTCCGCGGCCCTGCAGGCTGCGCGAAACGGTCACCGGGGCGCGAACCCGCTGGTGGGAGCCGCGATCCTGACGAGGGACTCGCAGATCGTCGTCGGCCATCATGCCGGTGCCGGCAGCCCCCACGCAGAGGTGGACGCCATCACCACGGCCATCGACCTCGGCGTCGACCTCACCGCCTCCACCCTGTTCGTGACCCTGGAACCCTGCAACCACATCGGCCGGACCGGACCGTGCACGCAGGCGATCATCGATGCAGGTATCCCTGAGGTCGTCTTCGCTCTCTCCGATTCCAACGGCGTTGCCGCTGGCGGTGGAGCCACCCTCGCCGAGGCGGGGGTCCGGGTCCGCTCGGGCCTGGGCCATGACGAATCCTCGGCTCTCAACGCCAGGTGGCGTCGCGCCGTCGATGCCGAGCGTCCGTTCGTCACGGTGAAGATCGCGCAGAGTCTTGATGGCATGGTCGCTGCCTCCGATGGGACCAGCCAGTGGATCACCTCGGCGCAATCGCGAGAGCACTCACATGAGTTTCGGTCGCGGGTCGACGGCATCCTCGTCGGCACCGGAACGGTCCTGGCCGATGACCCCCGACTCAATGCCAGGGGACCAGGCGGTGAACCGCTGGAAACCCAGCCGGTGCCCATCGTGCTCGGGCTGACCTCCCTGCCTGAGGAATCTTTCCTCGCGCTCAACCCCGACACGGTTCACCTTCGCACACGCGACATCACTGCAGCACTGGGCGAACTGCATGCCCGCGGTATGCGCCACATCCTGGTTGAGGGTGGGCCCAGCGTGCTCGGTGCCTTCTTCGCCGCCGATGCAGTCGACGAAGTCTTCTGCTATCAGGCTCCGCTGCTGGTGGGCGCGGGGAGATCCAGCTTGTCGGGCTTGAGCACGTCGACGCTGAGTGAGGCGGTCGGTCTGGTTCCCGACGAGACCGCCGAACCTGCAGTCGCGCGGCTCGGTCCCGACGTACTTCTCCACTTCGTCAGCGGCGACACCAGCGTCGGCACCACTGACAACTACACCATCTGACGCACCAACTACTCACTGAACGCACACTCACTCGGAGGGCACATGTTCACCGGCATCATCGAAGAGCTCGGCATCGTCGCAGCCATCGACCACAGGGACGATTCGGCAGTCATCACCATCGACGCCAAGGGACTCGTCGACGACCTCGGCCTCGGCGGCTCACTTGCCGTCAACGGCGTGTGCCTGACTTCGGTCAGGGACGAAGCATCCTCACCGCCCGACAATGCGCCCGGCGAATCGCCGGGTACCTTCACCGCCGAGGTGCAAGGGCCCTTCACCGCCGAAGTGATGGGCGAGACCCTGCGACTGACCGGGCTGGGAGCCTTGCGCACCGGGGACCGGGTCAACCTGGAGAGGTGCACACCCGCCTCGGGGCGCTTCGATGGGCATGTGGTGCAGGGACATGTCGACGGGTGCGGTGAACTGCTGAGCCGCGACGACTTCGACGAGTGGTCGACATTGCGCATCGGCATCCCGAACTCTCTGGCTCCTTACACCGCCACCAAGGGCTCCATCGCCCTCAACGGCGTCTCGCTGACACTGACCGCCGTATCAGAACCCGGCGAGACCAGCGCCTGGGTCGAGGTCGGACTCATCCCGGCCACGTTGACCCACACCACGTTCGGTGATCTGGCCCCCGGCGATCCGGTCAACGTCGAGGTGGATGTGCTCGCGAAGTACACCGCTCGCCTTCTGTCTTTCGGCACAGAGGTCACCGCTCCTGCGGAACCTGCCACATCTGCCGAGACAACCACTCTCTTCAACTCAACTGACAACAGCACTCGACAAGGAGCCGACAATGCCTGATACCGACCCAACCGCTGCGCGGCTCGATCCGATCGAGGACGCGATCGCTGCGTTCGCTGCGGGCCAACCCATCGTCGTCGTCGATGATGAGGACCGCGAGAACGAAGGCGACCTCATCATGGCCGCCGAGTTCGCCGAGGCGGCCACCATGGGCTTCTTCGTCCGTTACACCTCCGGAGTCATCTGCGCGCCCATGGACGCTGAGCGTGCCGCCGCACTCGAACTGCCGCCCATGGTCTCCGCGAACGAAGACCCGAAGGGCACCGCGTACACGATCAGCTGCGACGCGGTCGGCGTGACCACCGGAATCAGTGCCGCCGAGCGTGCCCTGACCGGACGCCACCTTGCCGCAGCAGTCCCCGATCCGGCATCGATCACACGCCCCGGGCACGTCTTCCCACTCATCGCCAAGTCCGGTGGAGTCCGTGAACGTCCAGGCCACACCGAAGCTGGAGTCGAGTTCGCCCGTCTGGCCGGCGCCACTCCCGTGGCGATGATCGGCGAGGTCGTCCATGACGACGGTTCGATGATGCGCTTCGACTCCCTGCGCGAGTTCGCCGATGCCCACAAGCTGGTCATGGTCTCGATCGAAGGACTCATCGACTACCTGAACGAAGCGGAGGCGAACCTCGGATCCGAGACCGAATCAACGGTTCACAGTTCGACGCAAGAAGCGAATGCGAACCCGCGAGCGATCGAAGCCTCGGCAGAAGTTCCATTGCCGACCAAGCACGGGAGCTTCAGAGCCCGCGCATTCACGATCAACGGACACGACCACCTCGGCGTGTTTTCCGGGCTGGACTCTGCCGCCGTTGCCGCCAAGTCGACAAGTCAGGGATCTTCACTGCGCGGGCCTGCACCTCTGGTTCGGGTGCATTCGGAGTGCCTGACCGGGGATGTCTTCGGATCTCACCGCTGCGACTGCGGGGAGCAGCTGGATCTGGCACTGCAGCGCATCTCCGATGAGGGTGGTGCCGTGATCTACATGACCGGTCACGAGGGCCGCGGAATCGGGCTGAGCAACAAACTCCGCGCCTACGCCCTGCAGGATCGGGGGCTGGACACCGTGGATGCGAACCGTGAGCTCGGCTTCCACGACGATGACCGTGACTACCGTGCAGCCGCGGAGATCCTGCGCTCCATCGGCCTGACTCGCATCCGTCTGCTGACGAACAACCCGGACAAGACCCGGGCGCTCGAAGCACTGGGAATCACGATCGAGGCCGTCGTTCCGCTTGAGATCCCAGCGCGGCCTGAGAACTCGAACTACCTGAACACTAAGCGCGAGCGCATGCACCACACGCTGACCCTGCCTTCGGTCGTCGGCACGAGGCCGGCCGACACCGCCGTGTCCTGAGAACCTCGTCGTCCATCGCTGAGAAGCACCATTGCTGATCGGCGCCACTGCTGATCAGGCACTTCAACCGATTCTCACTCATCACCACTGACTTTTCCGGCCATCACGGCCGGCACGAAAGGACAATCCCATGGCACATTCCGGAGCACCCGAGCTCACCGTCTCTGCGGCCGATACTCGAGTCGCCATCATCGCAGCATCCTGGCACACACAGATCATGGACGGCCTAGTCGACGGCGCACAGCGCGCGGCTTCTGAGGCCGGGGCCCAAGCCACCCTGGTGCGGGTCCCAGGAAGCTTCGAGCTGCCCATCGCCGCAGCCCGACTGGCTCCACACTTCGACGCGGTCGTCGCCCTCGGCGTCGTCATCCGCGGCGGCACCCCGCACTTCGACTATGTCTGCCAAGCCGCCACCGATGGGCTGAACCGCGTTGCCATCGACTCCCGCAAACCAGTCGGCTTCGGCGTGCTGACCTGCGACACCGAACAGCAGGGACTCGACCGTGCCGGACTCGAAGGCTCTCAAGAAGACAAGGGCCACGAGGCAATGACCGCGGCACTGGTCACTGCGCAAGCCCTGGCGGAGTACCCGATCGCGTGAAATGTGAAGCGGCCAGTCGCCGCGGCGAACGTGAGCGTGGCTAGTCAGACGGCAGTGGGCGCGACTGGGGCTTCCTACGCCAACGGTTGGTAAGTTCTCTGCGATCCCGAGCTCGGGATCGCAAAGAACTTACCAACCGTTTCAACAAGAGTCCACAAATATGTCGGGATTCCGGTTCGCTGGACCTGCGAAAGTCGACTCATGCGCTTTGCGATGTGGATGAGCCCGAGCTTTGGAGCATTTTGCGACCGAGAGATTCGTGCTGGGGCCGTAAGCAACAACTGCGATAACGGGAACACCGCTCAGGGTCAGCGGAAATCGCTGCTTGAGCCGAGTATGAATCAGTCCACAGCTGGACCTGACTTCGACGTAATTCCCCTGGGGATGCCGGGTCGTTATCCCCAACGCCCCTGAGCCACTTGGAAAGTGTGCCTCTGGCCGCCCGATACTGATCAGCATGTCGTATTGGCACTCGAAACCGATGACGTTCAGGCAGATGCCGACTCCATTCACCCGCGCCGATCTAGCCGCTCGGAAGATCACTTCGTATGCACTGCAGCATGATCCTCGGTATATCCAGCTCGTCCATGGTGTTTGGATCGACAGAACCGAGGACACCGTGGCTCCCACGCCGGTTTGGGCAGGAGTCAATTGGCAGAGAGTTGCGACGCAGCTACGAGGCTTTCGTCTGCGACGCCCCGACGTGGCCGGCACATTCTGGACTGCGGCTCGTCTCTATGGCTTGCCAGTGCCGAACCGAATCCGGGATCAGGATCTACACGTCGCCGGAGACACGGCCTGCACCCGAGTCAATATGCGACAAGTCATTCTTCATCGACATCGTCAGCTCAAGCAGATCGACTTCTTCGACCTGCAATTGGTCACGGTTCCGCACCTTCTCGTCGAACTCGGCTCTCACCTCAGTCTGCTCGAACTCGTGCAATTCGGCGATGCAGCGGTGTCGAAGCGATTCGGCGGCCCGAAGACCACTGTCGAATCGCTTCAAACCGAACTCGCCACTCGCCGCCAGGTCCGCAGCCGCCGAAGGATAGAGAAGGCGTTTTCGCTCGTCCGCCTGACCGTTGACTCTCCTCGTGAGACCTGGCTACGGCTGTGGCTCATCGACAACGGCTTTCCCGAACCTGTAGTTCACCCGCAGGTTCTCTGCCGGATAAAGAATGTGATCCTGCAACCCGATTTGGGATATCCAGAGTTCAAGCTGGCCATCGAGTATGAGGGAGACCATCATCGATCGTCAGCGGGGCAATTCAACACTGACATCGAACGGCAACAACTGTTGGAAGCCGAGGGGTGGACCGTCCTCCGAGTCACGAAGAAGACAGATTTGGCGACCTTTGGGAAACTCCTCAACACCCACCTGAACAATCCTGCCTGAACCTGCAGCCGGGGGCAGATGAATAGGCAAACGGTTGGTAAGTTCTTCTCGATCCGGAGCTCCGGGTCGAGAAGAACTTACCAACCGTTGACGCGCACAGGCTTTAGCGGCAGGCCTCCAGCGGCCAGCGACCCTCAGAACAGCTGGCGGATGTTCGTTCGTGCCAAGTCGATGAGCTCGTCGCCCTTGCCAGAGAGCACCGTGCGGACGGCGTAGAGCGCGAAGCCCTTGGCCTGTTCGGCGGTGATCGTGGGAGGCATGGACAGTTCCTGCCGTTCGGTGACGACGTCGAGGACCGCCGCACCGTCGTAGGCAAGGAATTCCTTGACGACCTTCGGCAGGTCCTTCGACTTCTCGACGCGGAAGCCCTTGATCCCGACCGCCTCGGCGATGGTGGAGAAGTCGGGGTTCGACAGCTCCGTTCCGAAGGTGACGAAGCCGGCGGCCTTCATCTCCAACTCCACGAAGTTCAGCGAGGAGTTGTTGTAGACGACGGTCTTGACCGGCAGTTTGTTCTGCGTCAGGGTGATGAGCTCGCCCAACAGCATGGCAAGGCCACCGTCTCCGGCGAGCGCGATCGTCTGCCGGTCCGGATGGGAGGCCTGGACGCCGACGCTTTGGGACAGGGCGTTGGCCATGGAGCCGTGGCTGAAGGAACCGATGAGTCGGCGCTTGCCGTTCATCGTCAGGTACCTGGCAGCCCACACCACGGGTGAGCCGACGTCGGGGATGAACACGGCATCGTCGTCGGCCATCTCGTCGATGAGGCGAGTCAGGTACTGCGGGTGGATGGTCCGCTTCGACGGGGTTGCGAGTTCGTCGAGATCCTTGCGGGTCTTACCGTAATGCTTGGTCATCGACTTCAGGTGAGCGCTGCTGCGGCTCGGTTTGATCAGCGGCAGGAGCTCGCCGACGGTGTCAGCCACGGTGCCCACCAGACCGATGTCGACGCGGGTGCGCCGTCCGATCTGGGAGCCTCGCACGTCGGCTTGGATGACTGTCGCGTCGTCGGGGTAGAACTGCTGGTAGGGCAGGTCGGTGCCCAACATCAGCAGAGTGTCGCAGTCCTTAAGCGCATGGTAGCCCGAAGAGAAGCCGAGCAGACCGGTCATCCCCACGTCGTAGGGGTTGTCGTATTCGATGAACTCCTTGCCGCGCAGCGAATGCACGATCGGTGCCTGCAGCTTGGCGGCGATGGCGATGAGCTCATCGTGGGCGCCCTCGGTTCCGGCACCGGCGAGGATCGTGACCTTCTTGCTCTTGTTCAGTGCTTTCGCAGCCTCTTCAAGCTGGGATTCTGCGGGGATCACACGGGGCGCATACGACCGGACCACCTCGGCGGCGGCAGAGATATCGGCGAGTCCGACGTCACCGGGGATGACGAGGACCGCGACACCGCGCTTCTCGATGGCCTCACGCATGGCGATGCGCAGCAGGCGCGGCATCTGCTCCGCGGTCGCCACGTGCTCGACGTAGACGCTGCATTCGCGGAACAGCTCGGTCGGGTGGGTCTCCTGGAAGTAGTTCGAGCCGATCTCATCGCTGGGGATGTGAGCGGCGATGGCGAGCACCGGCACACGAGAGCGCTGGGCGTCGTAGAGACCGTTGATGAGGTGGAGGTTTCCCGGCCCGCAGCTGCCTGCACACACGGCGAGTTCACCAGTCAGTGCGGCCTCACCGCTGGCGGCGAAGGATGCCGCCTCTTCGTGGCGGACGTGGACCCATTCGAGCTGCGGGTTGACGCGCAGCGCATCGGTGAAGCCGTTGAGCGAATCTCCGGGGATCCCGTAGACCCGCTTGACTCCGCTGGCCACGAGCGTATCGACAATGTTTCCGGCGACGGTGGGCATAGGATTCCTTCCGTTGGAACACGTGGAGCTCTCACAGCTCCGGGGTGGACCTCCGTCAGCATCCCCGTCAGAGTGCCGACACAGGCTGGTACCGCGGTTTCAGTCTACCCCCGAGGTCAGCGGTCTGCGGGTGTGAAGTCAGAGACAGGTCAGACGGAGCAGGTGCCAATGCCTGAAGCTCACGGTCTGAGGCTCAGCGCCAGGACGTCCGCAGCACTGACGCCAGCTGCATCGGATTCGTTCCGCGGTATGCGGTGAGGACCCCAGCACCCTCCGGGTTCCTCGTGTAGATCGCTTCGCCGCCGCCGATCCACCGGTCCCACGCTTGCGAATACGCCAGCGCCGATTCTCTTCTCGTGCCGAGAGCCGAGGGCACCGCGTGCCAGACCGGGTCACTTTGCTGAGCATTCGACCACCCGAGCTGCAGACGCTCCCACAGTCCGCGCGCTCCCGTCGATGTCTGTGGCAGGGACCAACGAGAAACCAGATACCTTGGGTCGGCGATCGGAGACACCGCCTCGTCGAGGGCGAGCGCGAAGACCTCCGCGGACCGGGCATCCGCATCGAGATGGCACCGCAGGTCCCCGCGCGCGTCAACGCTAATCCGCACAGACTCCGATCCGACCTTGCTCATCCCCACGTTGTGCAGAGCATCGGCGATGGCACCGGCGAGTTGGCCCACCGTCGGCGGCTTCGCATAGAGGTCAGTTCGTCGTTGCCCTGCCACGGACAGCGCCACCGGCAGGCTCACCCAAAGTCCAAGGCCGATCACCGCGAGCACCACACCTCCGCTGCCGCCGAGCGCCACACCCAGCAGCAGGAGAACCAGCCCAAGCCCTATCCAGGGCACGACGGTGGCAGTCCTGATCCCGAACGGCAGGATGTGCCCCGGATCCCCGCCGAGGTGGCGCGGAGCAACGCTGACCTCGTCGTTGCGAATGGGGTCAGCTGAGGTGGGGCCCGACCGTTCCGGGCTTTGATGGTCTGTGCGCTGAAGGATTCGCACCGAGCGCAGTGCCTCGTCTCGATAGTCGCTGCCGACCTGCCATCGCCCGGCGATTTCCCGGCGGTCTTGGGATCGGGCGATCATCCGCGCATTGATCTCGTCGGATAATTCGGTTGCAGGCGGCTCGTAGGGCGAGAAGGCGGAATCGATATGGGCCACGCCGTCGACGACCTCGCCCTCGGAGTCTGTACCGAAGAAGCCGTCGTGTTTGCGCACCAGACGCCCCCAGTCCTGGTCCCCGCGTGGATGATCGGGGCTGACGCAGACGACCGTCCAGTTGAGCGCGACCTTGTGTGCCTGATCTGGGTCTCGCCGCAGTGCGCGGCCGCGGGTCTGCGTCACCGCGGTCGGCGTGGTCGCGGTGCTCAGATCGATCAAGCCGGTGATGGCCGGTGCGTCCCATCCTTCGCCGAGGAGGGCGCGAGTGCCGATGAGCACCTGTGACTGGCCCGTGGTGAAGAAGTCTGTCACATAGGGAACCCACGTTCGGCTGTTCCACGGGCCTTCGAGTCGGCTGATTCCCGCTGCCGGTTCGCTCACACGCAGGCGGGAGGCCAGGGATTCGTCGGATTCGGCGATGCGTGCACGCAGCTCACTGACTACCTCCGGTGCTCCGGCTACGGTCTTGCCGGAGACGAGCAGTGGTCGGAGACCTGTGGTGCGGGCATCGGAGACGAGTGTTTCGAGAACGAGCAGTGCCGAACCGGAGCGTTCGCTGATCACGCCGCTGACGTCGGCGGACAGTGTCGATGTCAGCGATTCAAAGTCGCAGAGGACCAGCATGCGCATGCGTTCTTGGAGGTTGGCCGCCTCGGTGCAGATGATCTCGGTCGTTGCCTGTGGCTTCGCTGCCGAGTAGGCGATGACGCGGTCGACGGGTGAGCGTCCTGCCCGTATGCCGTTCCGGGTCCAGCGGTACCCGATTGCGGGCAGGGCACGACGGATCGCCTCGGCGAGTTCGATGTCTTTGGGGTCTTCGGAGGCCATCAGGTGGTGGCGCATCCAATCGTCGATGAGCAGTGCCCAGTCAGCGGCATCGGGGTTGCGGCGGTGCTGTTCGGCGGGGCTGGCGCCCGGAGGCAGGCGGAGCAGCTGTGCATGGTGAAGCCGCAGCGCAGCCGAGCACAGTTCCGGTTTCGAGCGGCTCATGGCCGCCCAGCTGACAGTCTGCTCTCGGGTGCCCAGGAACCGTCTGTCAACCCATTCGAGGAACGGCACAGTGCCCTGGGTGGGGTCGAGGATGTCGGTGATGAGTTCGGTGAAGCGCACAGCCTGCCCCGACAGCCAGCTGTTCTCCTCGTTCGTCGGGGTCGTCACCCAGACGAGGTCCGCGAACGGTGCGAGGTCGCCTTCGCGTACGACTGCGGGGATCGACGCGGAGTATCGGATGTCGGAGAACAGTCCGGACACCAGCTCTGCCTGTGCTGTTGTCATCGTGCCCGGTGGTGTCGCCGTGAGCCCGAGCACCCAGACGCCGGGCAGCAGGTCGAGAAGTTCGGTCAGCAGGCTGCCCCACACGTCGAGCAGGTGATGGCATTCGTCGAGGATGAGCAGCAGAGGGCCTGCCTCGCCGAGGCGGTCGACGAGTTCGCGACCGCCCGGAGCGAGTTCGTTGAGGAGGCTGTTCGTGGTGTCACGGTCTTCGTCGAAGACGGCCAGTGATTGGTACGTCAGGGCGGTGAACCTGATGGTGAGTTTCCGGTCGAGTCCGGCGGCGTCGGAGCTGTGGCTGTTCCAGGCGTTCGCCCACTGAGTCTGGATCGCAGTGTTGGGGCCGAAGGCTACGACCCTAGCGACGTGCCCGTCGTCGAGAAGGTTCTTCGCGTGTTCGATGCCGACTCGAGTCTTCCCAGCGCCTGGCGGCAGCACGATCCATGACCGGCGAGCATCTTCGGCGACCGAGTCGGCGAGAGCATCGAGAGCTTCGCGCTGGTGCCGACGCAGAGGGGGCTGGCTGTTTCGCGGTTGACGCTCCCCGGAGATCGACATGTTCATCAGTCTAAAACGAGCCAGTGATCAACTGGGCGGAATGCAGCTCAGTTCAGTTCAAGCGGAAGCCACGAACAGCCAACCTCGCCCTGGAGCATAGGGGAGGTCACGCACTTCGACGTCGGCAAACCCGGTTTGCAATAGCGTGCGCTGCAACGCGTCTTTAGTTCTGAATCGCAGAGTCGATGTGGAATTGATTCGCTCGCCATCGCTGCGGAAGATCGTCGGTGAGTCAAAGGTGCCGTACTCATCATCGACTTTGGTGACCTGCTCCCAGGTTTCGACAGGCCCCTCGCCGTCGACGTCAACAACTCGCCAGGTCAATTCTTTGTCCCAGCGTTTCCAGGCACGATCGGAAGGTCGCCTGGTCTCGAAAACCAGGTGTCCTCCTGGACGAAGGCAAGTGCGAATTGCTCGAAGTGTGGCAAGCCAGTCCTCGTCTTCGAGAAATACCTGTGCAACATTCGCTGTCATTGTTGCTAAGTCGAAGTTTCTATGCCGAGTTGGGTCATCAGCGATGTCAGGAGCCTCGGCCACGACGAACTCAGCCAAGTCGGAATCTACCTTTGACAGAGCGACGTCAATAGATGCGGCAGCGGGATCGATACCCAGGACGGAAATTCCAAGATCGACAAGACGGGAGATCAAGGTCCCGGTCCCGCAGCCAACGTCAAGAACGACTCTGGCTCCGAATCCTCTGACTACGTCGACATATGTGTCGAGGTCACCTCGATCCGGGTCAAGCGGATCATAGACTCGAGCAAGCCGCGGATCTGAGAACAATGCATCAGGCACGCAAACAGATTAGCGGCTGGCCGCACTTAAAGGAATCAACCGACCATAGAAGCAACGCATCGTAGGCGAAAATGTGACAACCTATTTGTCACATCAGTGGAACGTGTAAAGAAATCGCCGAATTCTTTACACGTTTCTTTACGTACTCATGTCCGAGTCGCCGGCTCTTACACCTTGGTCCGAATCATGTTTTGGCTGACAGCACCGCCGCCCCAGTCAGCAACGCGGCCATGACGATCGCCATCATCGGATAGCCGCCGACGACTCCGGCGAGAGCCGGTCCCGCCACCGGTGCCAGCGCAGTGCCGGCGGTGATGGGAGCGACGAAGACTCCGTTGATCGCACCGAAGTTCGCAGTCCCCCACCGGTCGGCCACGGCAGTTGCCTGCAGCAGGGTGATGCACCCGCGGACACCACCGGTAATCATCGCTATGCCGATGAGCAGCCAGATGGGTCCGGGCACGAAGGCGAGCAGCCACAGCCCGATCGCTCCGGCGCCGAGCAGCAGCACGGTTCGCGCCCGTGAGCTCGTGAGCCTCTGAAACGTCGGGTAGAAGAATCGTCCGGCTACCTGCCCGAAGCCGACGAGTCCCAGGGCGATCGCGGCGAGCGAGTATCCGGCTCCACGCTCGATGATGAGTGGGATGATGTTGATCGTGACTGCGAAGAGAGTGAAGGTTGCCAGCGCGACGGCGATCTGGAGGATGACGAACTTCGGGGACCGCGTTATGCTGCGGAGCTGCGCGCGTGATGGCACCGTCGAATTCTGCGACATCTCATCGGTCCAGCCACGGTTGAGGAAGAACCAGTGCATCGGCAGAGCCGTCACGGCCAGGATGCCGGCAAGGATGACATACGTCGGTCGCCAACCCCAGGCGTCGATGAGCCAGGCGATGATCGGGGCGAACACCGTTGAGGCGAGACCGCCGACGAGAGTGATCGTTGTCAGCGGCTTGGTTCGCTCGGCCCCGTACCAGCGGGTGACGACAGCAAAGGCCGGCGGATAGAGGGTGGCGGCCTGGGCAAATCCTGCCAACACCCACGCTGCGAAGAAGACGACGAGGTTCGGTGCCACCGCCACGAGCAGCAGCGCCACAATGCCGATGAGGGTGCCTATGCTCATGAGCGTCCTGGGCCCGTGGGCGTCGAGCAACTTACCGACGCGGACGCCGGCGAGCGCGGAGACGATGAGCCCGACGGTCAGTGCCGCGGTCACAGTGGTGTGGCTCCACCCCATGTCGGCCGCGATCGGAGTCACCGCCACCGGAAGGGAGTAGTAGAGCAGACCCCAGCTGCACAGCTCAGCGATGCACAGTGCGGCCAGACCTCCGCGTGGCCGGTCGGTCACCCCTGTTCCCCTGTCATCGGTGCAGACTCCCCCGCCGAGGTGGCTTTCGCTGTCAGTGCGGCGAGCGCGGTGGCCCACGGAATGCGTTCCTGTTCGAGTCGCACATCGCCCTCGGCGCGCAGTCGGGCGAGTGCCCGCGATTCGGTCCCAGTCAGTTCCGGGAACACTCCTGTGTGGGGTTTCGGCTCCTGCACCCACAGGTCTCTGTGGTCGATGAGGGTGGCTTCGTCCATGAGCGTCGAGTCCACGTGCGGCAGGTGCTTGCGCAGCCGCGAGAGAATTGCGAAGCCGTGCGAGTCGAGGTCACCCCAGTAGATGACTCGCGCCCTGTGCGTCCAGGCCAGGCGGGCAACATTGTCCACCGCGTAACCCGAGCCGTGGACAGCCACAGCATCGTCCCAATCGGGCATCGCGAGCACAGATTCGAGATTCTCGAACACGAATACGAGCCGTGGCGCAATTGCCAGCTGGCTCAGTTGGGTCACTGGCGCGGTAATGTCGCTCAGCCCCGACGGTATGAGTTCCGGGTCGAGGATGCGCATCCGAATCCGGGGTTCGGCATCAAGGACGTCGACGGCTTCGGATCGCCCAGTTGCCTCCAGCAATGCTGTGACCAGGGACCTGTGTGTCTCAAACCATTTCGAGTCGACCCCGCGGATAGGCAGCTGGCGTGGCCGCAGGGTCCCCACGGGGTGATCGCGCAGCCATTCGACGACGTCGAGCAGAGTGGTGAACTCGGCCGGGCCCAACCCGAGGATCCGTTTCGCGTGTGCTTTGATCGCCGAGGCGAGAGGATCCACGCTCGCCGCGACATACTCGACCTTCGCCGAGGTGGCCGGGCGCTTATCGCAGAACCGTGATCTGATCGTCGCGGTCCGGTCCCGCAGCCGACGCCACTGTCGTGCCTCCTCACCGCCGACGAAGTTCGCCACAGTCTCCGGAGTTCCAAGCCGCAATCGCAGCGGGACCTGTTGCCGACCGACCCGTGCCCAGGAGCGTTCGGTCCAGTCGATGACCGGATTGTCGGAGATTTTCGGCATCGCGGTGTCGGTATCCGGAGCGAGAGCAGAAGCGGGAGCAGGAGCGGCAATCGTCCGCCAGCTAGCGGCCCATTCCATCGCTGCTCGCTGATCGTCGAGCACTTGCTTCTCCGTCGGCGGGTGCAGGGCGATCTCGAGGACCACAGGGCCGGGCTGGGTGGCCCAGGTCGACATCGACTTGTTCAGGCGGGTACGGGCCTTCGCCCGCGCCTCTGCGACGGTGAGCATCGTCATCGACGCCTCCCCGGATCAGCTCTCATCAGCGCTCTCCTCGGCCCAGACCATGGTCGAGGCCAGGGTCTTCTGGCGGCTCGGGTTCTCGATCGAGGTCGCCGCACCAACATAGGGTTCGATGGTCTGCAGAAGTTTTTGAGGAGTGGCCAAGACCATGTGGAAACCGAACTCGATGAAGATGTCGAGCGCCATGCGCGTATACCTCGTGTCGGCCTTGTCGAAGGCCTCATCGAGGATGATCGTGCCGTACTTCGAGATCGCCTCGTCGGGATCAGCCAGCTGGTAGCGCAGTGCCGCTGCGAGGCAGAAGATCACGAGCTTCTGCTGCTGACCACCGGACATCGCCGCACCCGAATCGTAGGTGGCATGGGCGCGACCGTGGTCGTCGATCTCCTCGGCCAAGAAGGACACGTGCAGACGCGTGTCGAGGCACTGGTTCTTCCACACCTTGTCGACGTGCTCGCTTGAGGCGAACCGGCGCATCACCTCGGCGAGAGTGTCGTACTTATCCTCCGCGGTCTCCATGTCCTCATCGCCCCAGGTGCCGCCGGCGACCTTGCGGAGGTCGGAGATGAAGGCGTTGACGGTCTGGCTGCGACGGGTCTTGACTTTCAGCCGCAGGTAGCGACCCTCGTCGAACTGGGAGCGCAGGAGGGAGGAGTTGATCGGTGCGACCCGGTCCTCGATCTCATGTGGGGCGGCGTGGATCTCGTTGAGGAGTTCGCCGATGAGGTCGCGGGAACGCTGTCGCAGCAGGTCCCGGAACCTGTTCTCGTGGTCGGGCAGGCCGTGGGCCAGGATTTCATCGAGCATCGCCAGGTAGTCGTGTCGATCGGCGACATCGGCGGTGAGGTCCGAGGCGACCGAGGACCACGCGGCCTTGAATTCAGCTGCCAGTCTGGTCACGGCCTGACCGGCCTCGCTCGCCATGGCCTGTGCCTTGTCCTTCTCCGACTGCAGAGCCTGGGAGACCTGCTGACCGATCTCGGGCAGAGCTTCGCGTTTGATGCTTCGCTGGATACGTGTGAACCGGGCCTCGAGCTGTTCGGCGATCGTCGGATCCACTTCGGGGATGCGTCCGGCATTGACGTCGTCCTCGAGTCGGCTGAGGCCGGCCCGCAGACCGGTGATCTCTTCGTTCGCTCGGCGCAGGGCGTAGTCGCTGTCGCGGGTCGCAGTCTCGGCAGTCTCCTTCGCCGCGCGGGCTTCGCGTTCGGCGCCGATCGCCTGCTGCAGGTCGCCGTCTGCGTCCTCGAGTTCGCGCAGCGCCTTCTCCAGGGCCGCGATCGTCTCCTTGGCTCCGGCCAGGTCCACATCGCGCCAGGACTGTTCACGGATTCCGGCGAGGATGCCCTTCCGGCGGTGGGCCTGTGCGGTCTCTGCATTTGCGGCGTCGACGATGGCCTGAGCCTCGGCCAGTTCCGCTTGGGCTTCTTTCAGTGCGGCGATGAGAGCTTCGAGTTTGCTCTCCCGGTCACCGAGCACCCACTGGCTGCGATCGTCGATGCGACGCCGGTCATCCTTCTCATAGCGTGTCCGGGAAGTCTTGATCTGTCCCTTGATGGTGACGGCCCGAGGATGGTCATCGAGCTCGTCTGGGCTGTCGACGCAGGCGAAGTCGTAGCGTTCGGACAGGGTGGAATGCACCCAGTCCCCGAATCCGGTTTCGGCCACAGTGACCTTGTTGACCAGGGACTTCGCACTGTTGACGGGTCTGGGCTTCGGAGCTTGGGCGGGGATCTCTTCGAAGACGAGTCGTCCCTTGATCCGGTGGGAGTCGACCCAAGACCGGACCGCACCAAGGTTCTCGCTGCGCACGAGGACCGTGAGCGCCAACGGGCGCAGCACGCGTTCGACCGCCCCAGTCCAGGCGGCGTGGTCGGGGTCGACTTCGATGAGTTCGGCGGCGAAGGGCAGGGCCTTCTCGCTCAGTCCGGTGCCTTCGGCCAGTTCCTGTCGGATCTGGAGCAGGTTGCCCGGCACGGTCGAGCCGGAACGACGCAGGGAGTCGATCTCGGCTTCGAGGTCTCTGACTCGTGCCCGGGCTTTCGAGAAGCGGTCGTGGTCGGCATGGCTGGGACCCGCGGCCTGTGTCTCGTTATCGAGGGTGGCGGCGATCTGGGCCTGGAGTTCGGCGAATTCCGCCGCCGAGGTGGGCACCTGATCGATGTCTGCCTGCTTCAGCTGTCGCTCAAGACTGGCCCAACGGTCGGCAATGGCCCGGCGTTCGGTCTCGGCCGTGTCAATGCGCTGCTGCAGGTGCTCGGCCTCCGAACCGCCGAGGTCAAGGGTGGCTCGGCGGGCGAGGTCGTATTCGTCGACGGCAGCGTCGTAGTCCTTCTTGGCCCGGTCGGCGGCGACCTCGATTTCGACGAGTTCCCGCCGCTGGGCTGAGAGGTCTGAGCGCATGAGGTCGAGTTCGCGTCGTTTCTGGAACGGCAGCAGGGCATCGTTGAGGGCGATCGACTTCGCCGCTGACTCATGGGCGGAGTCGTAACGGTTCGAGGCCTCGCGCAGCTGCAGGAGGTGGTCGCGTTGGCGGCGGAGTTCGACGACGTGGTCGTGGGCGTCTTTGAGGTCCCCGAACTGGTTGACCGCGGTCTCTGCCAGGTCGAAGGTGACCGGTGGTTCGAGCATGTGGTCGCGGAAGAGGCGGTCGAGACTGTCGAGGCTCTTGGCCGATTGGGTCTTGTGCAGCAGCTGCAGCGCCGATTCGCTGGCCATGCCGAAGACCTTGCGCATCCGGGCGTAGAACCTGGCGTGGGACCCGTTCGAGGTGATGAGGGCTTCGGGATGCTCGGTCTTGAGCTTCCTCGTCTCAAGGCCGGTGCGGGCGTACTGCTGCAGGTCGGCGAGGTCGAGGCCGGCCCGTTCGAGGATGCAGACGTCGGACAGGTCGGTCATCTTCGTGCCCGAGCCCTTGATGAAGAAGAGCCTGGCCAGAGACAGCGGACGGTCGGTGCCATTGTCATAGCGGAGGATAATGCCGCTCCACGTGGCGCGTGGCCGCAGGTACTTGCTGACGACACGGTCCTCATCGGAGTCCGCGGTGCGGGTCCACGCGCCGCGGACATAGCTGACGAGACTGCGCTGATCGACCCGGCTGCCCGCAGTTTGGGCCGCGACGTTGAACCGCAGCCACTTGTCGGGGGTGAGTACGGCGGCGATGCCGTCGAGCAGCGAGGACTTGCCTGAGCCTGAGGGCCCGGTGATGAGGTGGCCCTTGTGGGAGACGGGGATGCGGTGGATGTCAGCGTCGAAGGTGCCCCAGTTCGCGATCTGGATCTCCGACAGCCGCCACTGGCTGCCGACATCGGGACGGTCGGCTCCACGGGCACGGGCCTGGTCCGCGATGAGTGCGGCATCGAGTGGGAAGAGGGCCTCGGTCATGCTTCGTCCTCCTCGGTGTCGTCGGAATCGCGATCGTCGGTGTCGTCGGTGTCATCGGAACTGAGTCCCGCCTCGGCGATGGAGCCCTTGGCCTCTCCAGAAGCGATGCGCTCGTAGACGTCGATGAGCTCGTGCACCTGGTCCTCGTCGATGAGGAACTTCACCATCGGTGAGATTTCGAAACGCTCCTCACCTGCCTTGTGGAGGACGCGCAGGCGGTTGCTCATGCGACTCCATGCACCGTTGAGATTGCGCTGGAACGTCGATTCGTCGCCTGTGCGATAGATCGCGAGGCGTTCGTAGACCTCCTCGCGATCGACGATCACGCGCTGCTCGCCGGGGGCGGCCAGCAGGAGCTGCCGTAGGACGAGAAGCATGGCGGTATCGAGGAAGGTCAGCCGTTCGCTGCGCACAGCCGCGGGCACATCGATCTCCTCGGTGACGACCTTGCGAGTGAAGGCGAATTCGTCGATCTTGTCGATGACGAGATCCAAGAACAGGTCGTGCAGCCGTGAGCGCACAATGGACTCGTCGGCGACCAGCGCCGACCACAGCTGCGGGCTCTGTGCGCCGGAGACATAGGGACCCTTGAGCAGTTCGAGCAGAACCCGGCGAGTGCGCTCACCCAAGGTCCCGGTGTCCTGGAACCACAGCCCACTCGAGTTGTGCGCGGACTCCTCGGCCTCGGTAGGTGTGTCTGCGGAATCGTTCATAGTGTGATGCCTTCGGTGAAGTAATGGCGGCGGATCGTGGCGCTGCGTCGAATCCCGTCGACCCCGGCCCATTCGAGTCGATCCCGGGCTTCGGAATCGACATGTCCGTAGGTGCTGGCCAGGGACAAGAGACCGACGACGCTCGCCAGGCCCTGTGAGGCTGGGAACTGGTCGAGCACCTCGGCGACGGAGATCTGCTGGGCTCCGTGGATGGCCTGATTGACGTTGTCGGAGAGTTCGGAGAAGTCGATCTCCGATTCCCGGGCGACGGCGATGAGTTCGGCGAAGTCGACCTCGGTCTCGGTCGCCTCGCCCAGTTCGGCACCGGCATCGAATTCGGTGGGATCGTGGAGGACGACCTCACCGACGCTGCCCAATGCCACGCTTGAGAGCTCGAGATCCACGCCGAGGTTGTCGTAGGGTCTGCGCACCTGTGAGACCGGGGCCGCCGCGGCCAGGGCATCCTGGATCAGGGTGCGCATGACGCGGTCGCGTTGGAATTCGTGGGAGTGGACGTAGCGGCGCAGACCGCGGGCGAACTCGGACAGGATGTCGGAGACTTCGCGCGAGCCGTCCTTCATCTGCCGCATCAGAGTGCGAAGTGACCGGCGGGTCTCGGCTGTCAGCGTGGCCGAGAAGTCACGATCGAGGATCGCTGCGATGTCCTCGTCGAAGGCCGAGGCCTGTTCGGGATCGCGGACGAGTTGGGAGAAGGCGGAGAACGTTCTGCCCTCGTCGGAGGATTCGATGAGGTCGACGCCGCGGAAGACCTCGTTCAGTACCTGGGACTGGGAGTCCTCGGCGGCAAGGATCGAGATCCGCAGTTCCTGGTTGAGTTCTTCGAAGCGGGCCCGAACGCGAGCGAAGTCGGCGGGCAGGCCCTGCGCCTGTTGGAGGATATCGCTGACTCGCTCATTCGCCCGGCGTCGGTCAAGGACGATCGAACGGGGGTCACCGCGACGGACGCGGGCGATCTCGGCATCGATGCGGTCGCGTTCTGCTCGCAGGGATTCCAGTCGGCGGGAGCTGTCCGGGTCAGTGTCGATGGCCAGCTGCCGCACCGATTGGGCGAGGCTGACCAGCCGTGATTCGGTCGCGGTCTGCGGCGGGGTGCGCAACTGTTCGAGCATGCGGATGGCGTCGAATCCCGCCGCGGAGAGTTCGTAGGTCTCGCCCCTCGCCGAGGTGGCCGGGCGGCGCACGAGGATCTCCGCCCGGCGCCAATCGTCACAGTAGGCCTTCGCTGTCCGCGTGGACAGATCGAAGTGGTCGCGCAGCTCCTCGAGATCGGAGTCGATGGACTCGTGCAGGTCTTCGGTGGAGATTCGGGTGCCGGGCTTACCCAGGTGTGTTCCCAGCGTCGCCGCCATGACCGGGAGATGGTCTGCCCGCAGCATGCGCAGAGTGGCATTCGTATCGAGCAGTCGCCGGTAGGCGAGTGCGGAGCTGAGGGCGGACATGTCCCCTATTGTCTGCGCCGGTGGGGTCCGTTGCCAATTTCAGGTGCAGTTCGGGTGCGCGGACCACGGGAACGCAGCTTGCATGCCTCTCATACGGCGCACCGCTCATCTTCGGGCGGCGCACAGGTCGTTTTCGGGCGGCTTGCAGACAGTCGATTATTGGCCCGATATTCATGTTTTGTTCAGCTCGTGACACTCGCCACTGGATTCGCCATTCCGATATCGAATCGTTATATCGTGTGCCGATGACTCGGATACGACGATGGCCCTACACCTTTGCCATGCTGCTCTCCATAGCTGTCGCATTGGTCGCCCTTGCTTCTTCGATCTACCTCGGGCGGCCGCTCAGGGACCCGGACGGCTTCCTCGGACCCGCCTATATCCGGATGCCGTTGCTGGCTCTGCTGTTCTTCGGCGTGGGCATCGTCGTGGACGCCGTGCGAACGAGCGGCTGGAAGCATCTGTCCAACGGGATGCGCGAAGTCGTGAGAAACGAATGGAGCCTCCGTCGGGTCCTGTGCATCACCGCGGGCATGATGAGTTTCTACATCTGCTATCTCAGCTACAGAAACCTCAAGAGTGACCTTCCGACCTACCGCGAAGGAGTCATCTACGATCACGAGCTTTCGCATACCGATCTGTGGTTCAGCGGGGGCATCAATCCCGCTGTGTTCCTGCACAATCTGTTCGGCACCGGGTTCATGGCAGAAGTGCTCTCCGTCGTCTATCTCGCCTATCTTCCGCTCATTCCCATCAGCCTCGGCGCTGTGCTCATTCTCAGTCGCAACCTCGCGATCGGCGCCTGGTATGCCACGACGCTGTGTCTCAATTGGGTGCTGGGCACGGTCAGCTACTACATCCTGCCCGCTCTTGGGCCTGCATTTGCCCGACCCGAGCTCTACCGCGGCTTGGCCGACACCGGGGTCACCGAGCTGCAGCAGTCACTCATCGAAACTCGGCTCGACGTCCTTGTCGACCCGGTCGGCAGCGGGCAGATCCAGGGTGTGGCCGCGTTCGCCTCTCTGCACGTCTCCGTGACGTTCGCAGCGGCCCTATTCATGATGCGAACCAAGCAGAAGCCGCTGTGGCAGACAGTGACGTGGATATTCTTCGGCGCCACAGTGATCGCCACGCTCTACTTCGGCTGGCACTACATCCTCGATGACATCGCCGGCATGGTCATCGGCTGGGCTTCTGTCACTCTCGGTGCCTGGGTCACCGGCAACCGACGGAAACGAGCTCAGCAGAGCAAAGAGGCCGATGCCATTGCCGCCGAGCAGCGTGCGGAACCAGCACTCGTCGAAGCTTCCTAACGGGTGGAGCGTCTACCGACTCATGTCTCGTCCCTTCCGCCGAAGGTCTTCGGGTCGACGGGTCGGTCCTTCTTCGGCAGCTTCGCAACGACGAGACAGTAGGACTCGAGCACGAGATCGTGCAGAAGGTCGGGATCAAGGATGTTCCCGGATCCGTCTTCGGCCGCGCCTGCTCCCGCCACAGTGATCCAGTGCTTCTTGCTCATGTGATATCCGGGAGTGATCTCCTCATAGGCATCACAGAGCACCTCCCCGTCCAGCGGATCGATCTTGAGATTGAGGCTGGGCACACCGCGCAGATCGAAGGCCATCAGGAACATCTTCCCGCGCACCTTGTACACGTTGTACTCGGGCCCGAACGGGTGCTCGATCTCCACAGACGGGTACTGGATCGCCTGGTCATGAGCGAGCGTGAGCACGGTGTCGGGATCCATGTTTGGAGACTAGCAAAGAGCCATGACACAGAACGTCGGCATCAGGGGCTGAGCACCGAAACTGCCCGATAGACTCGTGCCCATGTCAGAGAACGCTCCTCATCTCCTCGTCGCTGCCCTCGGCGGCACCATCGCCTCGACCTCGAACCAATCCGGAGGTGTCGCCCCGGCCCTGAGCGGAGCGGAGATCGCCGCGGCCGCCGGCCTCGACCAGATCTGGCCGGACCTGCAGGCCGACTTCACACAGGTGTCGCAGGTCTCGAGCGCCAATGTCACCCTCGACATGCTCTTCGACGTCCGCGAACTCGCGCGCACCACCGAGGCCGACGGCATCGTTCTCACGCAGGGTACCGACACTCTCGAGGAGAGCGCCTTCGCCCTCTGGCTGCTCAATGACTCGGCCACTCACATCGCGGCCACCGGGGCCATGCGCAATCCGACACTGCCCGGCGCCGACGGCCCTGCGAACGTGCGCGCCGCCGCTCTGACCGCGCTTTCCTCTCTGAGCAGTGAACTGCCCTCAACCCTGGTCTTCAACGACGAGATCCATGATCCGCGTTTCGTCCGCAAGTCCCACGTGACCTCGACTGCGGCGTTTTCCTCCGGCCCAGTCCTCGGCGCGATCGGGTGGATCAGCGAAGACACCGTTCGCCTCCCCCACAGGCCGACGGCTGAGGACGCGTCCCCATTCGCGGGCCTTTCCCGCCCGGAGACGCTTGCGAAGGTCGCCCTCGCCGAGGTGGGGATGGGCGAACCCGAAGAGACACTGACCCAGCTCATCGAGTCCGGTTTCGCCGGTGCCGTCATCTCCGGGGTCGGCGGCGGCCACGTCCCCGAGCATCTGCTGCCAGCGGTGGCCCGCCTCGGCGAGGCGATGCCCATCGTCCTGGCATCGCGGCCGGGCTCGGGTGCGAGCCTGAGGAACACCTACGGCTATCCGGGCGGTGAGATCGGGCTGCTCGAGTCCGGGCTCATCCCCGCCGGAATCCTCGATGCCCGCAAGGCCCGCATCGTCCTCACCCTGGCGCTGAGCCTGGGACTCGACCCCGCCGAGGTGTTCGCGGCATTCGCGTGAGCGTGGGAGTCAGCCAGGAGCTCCTCCTCCGGCATTGATTCGACAGCACGACGCCTGAACATCCCTTTGTCACTCGCCGAGTACGGTTGGCCCACCCCGGAGTAGTCGATCAACCGTCCACCCGAATCCGTGGCCGAGGCCCATGCCCGCACCATCGATGCCGCCGAGGCGTTGGCCGGGGTAACGGCCGACACGGTCCGCGTCGTCGGAGGCGGTTCGCAGAACGCACTGCTGTGTGCCGGTTGTCGGCGGCCCGAATTGGCCGCACAGTCATGTCCGGTTGAGCCAACGGCGACATTCGGGGATAAATGACGGCCTGTAACTGACATTCGGGCGTGAAAGATGGCCTGAAACTGAAACAGTCGGTAAGTCCTAGTCGAAAATAATACGAAATTCGACCAGGACTTACCGACCGTTTGTGATTTCTGCGCCGCCAGCGCGGCTACAGCGCCGCTGGGAGGCTGCGACGCAGGGAGCTTACCTCAGCTCTCGGCGTCGACTGCCACGACCATCTTGCCGAAGTTGCGGCCTGCGAGCAGGTCGTTGAAGTACTCGGGTGTCTTGTCCAGGCCCGGGCGAATGTCCTCGCGGTAGCGGACCTTTCCTTCCTTGACCCAGCCGCTCATGTCGGACAGGAAGTTCTCGTGGTGCTTCTCGACGAACTCATTCTGGATGAAGCCGCGGACGTTGAGTGACCTCGTGAGGATGTTGCCCATGAGCGCACCCGAACGGTCGGGGCCCTCGGGCAGCTCGGTCAGGTTGTAGTTGGCGACGAGACCGCAGACGGGCACGCGAGCGTAGGTGTTCAGACGTGGCAGCACGGCCTTGAACACGTCTCCGCCGACGTTCTCGAAGTAGACGTCGATGCCCTGCGGCACTGATTCTTTGAGTTCGTTCTTGAGGTTGCCGGTCCGGTGGTCGAGCGCGACGTCGAAGCCGAGCTCGTTCAGGTGGGCGACCTTCTCGGGTCCACCGGCGATGCCGACAGCCTTCGCGCCCTTGATCTTCGCGATCTGACCGACGACGGAGCCGACGGGGCCAGTGGCGGCAGCAACGGCCACGGTCTCGCCTTCCTGTGGGCGCCCGATCTCCAGGAGTCCTGAGTATGCGGTGAAGCCCGGCATGCCCAGCACGCCGAGAGCGGTGCTGACCGGGGCGACTTCGGGATCGAGACGGCGCAGGTGTGCGGCCTTCTCGATGGAGTACTCCTGCCAGCCGCCGTAGCCGAGGACGGTGTCGCCGGTGGAGAAGTCGGACGAGTTCGACTCGACGACCTCGGAGACCGTGGCACCGACCATGACGTCGCCGACCTCGACCGGCTTCGCATAGGATTTCGCATCTGACATCCGACCGCGCATGTAGGGATCGAGTGAGAGATACAGAGTGCGGAGCAGAACCTCACCGTCCTGCGGCGAACCCAGGTCGACCTCGTCGAGGAGGTAGTTCTCCGCCTTCGGCTCTCCGACTGGACGAGAATTCAGGCGAATCCTGTGGTTTGTCGTCATCGAGATGCTTCCTTTCATCGACGCCGCGCGCTGTCTGCGCACGGTCGCGGGATGTCTGTGGGGCTGAATCGTTGGCGGCCGAAGCGGCAGAGCCTAGATCCAGTCCTTGTTGTAGCAACCACTTCGGATCCGCTGATGTTCCTGATTCTGCGAAGATTTCGAGACTGCTGATTCTGCCGCCAGTTCTCGCGCCTTTTTCTCCCACTTCGGGTCAAATGCCCAGGTGAACTCGCCGAGGTGGTCGAGCAGTTCCGATCCATTGCGTCGAATGATGTTCGACCATTCACGTGGCCAGGCTCCGTAGTTCGCCGCGGCGGCGAGTTCGTCTACGTCCTTGAACACCGCTCCGTTCGGGTTGAGAATCGCACGCCCGGATGTCGTGTGCAGGGGCATGCTGGCGACGGGGAAAGTGATGTCGAGAATGTGATCGCTCGTAAACAGGGTGTCACCCGTGCGGCGGTGGGTGGCCTCGAGGTTGACGTACCAATCCGCGCGGACCCCCGCAGAACCACCGGCAGCAGCGTCACCCGCAGCAGACCCTGCTCCCCCGGGTTTGAGCAGAACCCACACGGAGAACGGGACTCGCGGCGGGACGATCTTGAGCACCCCGAGCCCACGCCAGCTGCCGGGCGCCTTGATCCGTCGGGGCGCCTCGGCGGACGGGCGGAAACGTTCCTTGAGCGGAACATCGTGGGGATTGGAATCCTCCCACCCGACGATTCTCGTATCGACCGTTTCGGTGCCTCCTGCCATCCACAGCACTGCACCGGTGGGACCGTCCTCGATGACGTGCATCGGCCGACGCACCTCGGCGTGGTCACGGTCGAAGTCGAAGCGTCGAAACGACCAGGTCACGGTGTCGCCGGGCATCCAGAAGGGTCCGTCACCTACGTGACGTGTGCCCGGCGGGACGTCGATCTCGTACGGATCGGTGAACTCCATACAGGCAGTCTAAGTTCGAGTCATGAGTGAGGGCTGGACGTACACGAGTCCGCTTCGCAGGCACCGATACTGCCAAGCCGCTGCCCGCCGTTTCGGCCCGCTCAGCGTCCACCGCCTAAGGTGGTGGGCATGGACGACTTCACACTTCCCGATCGCAAGGACGCGACTCATCACAGCAAGGCGACCGCGGCGGAACCTCCACGCACCGATGCCGACGTCCCGGCCTACCTCGAGGCGCTGGGCATCCCGGGCCTCGCCGATATCCACATCCACTTCCTGCCGCAGAACGTCCTCGACAAAGTATGGGCCTACTTCGACGCCGCCGAAGCCAGCTATGGCTATCCGTGGCCGATCCACTACCGCTATGACACCGAAACCCGCCTGAACATCGTCCGTGACCTGGGCGTCCGTGCCATCCCGGCACTGACCTACCCGCACAAACCCGGCATGGCCGCCTGGCTCAACGAGTGGAACCGCGAGTTCGCCGCCGCCCATGACGATGTCATCCACTGCGCGACTCTCTACGCCGAACCGGAGTCCGCCGACTATGTCCCCGAGGCTCTGGCAGCAGGTGCCCGACTGTTCAAGGTCCATATCCAGGTGGGTGGCTTCTCCCCCGATGACCGGGTGCTCGATCGGGCGTGGGCGGCACTCGCCGAGGCGCAGGTGCCCATCGTCATCCACGCCGGCTCCGAACCTCTGCCGGGTGCCCACACCGGCCCGCAGGCCGTGGCGAATGTGCTCGAACGCTACCCGTCCCTGAAGTTCGTCGTCGCCCACATGGGCATGCCCGAATACGATGCCTTCGCCAGCCTCGCCGAGGATTACAGCGGAGTCCACCTGGACACGACGATGTACGTGTCAGGATTCTTCTCCTCCCCCGCCGAGGTGGACCCGGCTTACCGTGAACGCTTGGCCGGTCTGCAGGACAAGATCATCCTCGGCTCGGACTTCCCGAACATTCCCTACCCCTATGCGGATCAGATCTCGGGGCTGGCCGGACTCGACCTCGGCGACGAATGGATGCGCTCGGTGCTGTGGCGCAACGGAGCGCGGGTACTCGGGCTCGATGGTTGAGCGCGTCCTTAGAATCGATGGCTGAGGGGCAGAGATCTCAGTCTCCGTGTGGCGGCGGGGCTCAGCTCTCGCGGGGGATTCTCTCCGCACCGATGACGCCGCGCAGCAGGTCTTCATCGATCGGGGCGCCGCGCCTGGTCACACTGATCTGACCTGTCGGCTCGAGGATCACGCAGGCCACCTCGGCGCGCTGTCTGATGCCTGCCATGCGCAGCTTCGAATACACTTCGGCGGGGTCGACATGGGCTCTGGCGAGGTTGTCGATCAGCAGCTGACTGCCGGCCATGAGGACGATCGCGGGGCTGTTGACGATGCCTGCGATGCGGTGGAAGCGCCGGGCCTTTCCGGTCAGAGCCTGGAGGATCAGCAGGGTGGCCAAGGCCAGGAGACCGGCGATGAGAGTCGGAGTGTCACCAAGGATCGAACGACCGATGATCGCCCCCAAGGCGATGATGGCGGCAAGGTCGAAACTCGAGAGGCTCGCGAGGGTCCGTTGGCCGAATACGCGGACGAGAATAATGATGCCGAGGTAGAAGGCAATGCAGGATACGACGATCCTCACCGCATCGATGCCGTCGAGTCCGAATTCCAGCCAGTCCATGTATTTCCTCCCGACTGGATACTACAACGTCATGCCTGCACCTCAGCGGGAACGGATCCATTCAGCGACGGTGACGGCGGAGAGCCTCGGCGAATCGGGGATGAGGCCATTTCCGGACATCGGTCCTGGGATCGGAACGGAGACGATCTTCGGGATACCCCTCGCACGGGATCCGCCACTCGGACCTGCTCCGACGCTCACGGCCGAGTCTGCGTCGGCCGCCGCGATCCTGCCGGCGATCGTCGGAAAGTCGCTGACCTCGGGGCCGGCGACCTCGATGGTTCCGCGTTCTCCTGCATCGATGGCCTCGGCCATCATTCGAGCTGACTCGTCGGCGGCCAGGGCCTGCACTCTCATCTTCGGCACGAATGCCACCGGACCCGCGGTGAACGTCATTGTGTCAACAAGTTCGAACCACTGGGCTGATCGGAACATCAGGAGCTGGTCGGCGGGGATCAGCCTGCGGTAGACCCGTTCCTGCAGTTCTTTGGCCTGGTAGTAGCCGAGCAGCTTGGACGCCGCGACCTCAGGCTTGAAGGCGATGGACAGACACACCATCGCTGCTCCCGGATTCTCTGCCGCGGCCAGGGCGATCGACCGGGAGCTGCGGGAGAAGAAGTCGAGTGCTTTGTGGCGGTTGTTCGTCATGAGATTGACGCAGTCGACGAGGACATCGCTGCCTTCGGCCGCCTCGGTGACTCCTTCTCCCGCAAAGGTGTCGACCCCGATTCCGCGGTGGGCCGCGATCACCGAGTGCTCACGTTCACGCAGGTGTGCCACGAGTCTGCGGCCGAATGTGCCGGTGGCTCCATAGACGGTGATCTGCATGTCTCATCCCCTGGATTCGGTGGATCGGCGACTGTCGAGTCACAGGGTCAGCGGAACGCTGACCGAATGGCGGTGCCCGCCGGCGGTTGCGCCGACGGGGGTTAGCGGCATAAATGTGTGTACAGGATAGGCCCCTTCCCCAGTAAACAGTAAGGCAAGACAGGATTAAACATGCTCTGGAAGCATGTTCAGTGTCTCTTCCTAGGAATCAACCCAGGTGTGGTG
>NZ_FXZB01000032.1 GCF_900169065.1 Brevibacterium aurantiacum
ACGCACTTTCGCGATGACCTGATCCGGGGTATGTCTACGTGCCATAATCTGTGAATTTCCTCCTTGCATCCATTATCGGATGCGAAACTCACATAGTCACCGGACTCCTACCCGGGGGCCCAACCAGATCGACCGACGGTGTTTGCGTACAAGGTGCCATGATGCTTTTCGGCCGAACGAAATTCACCCTACAAGGTCATTGGAGAATAATGCGAAAGTAATGTGAAATATAACGAGAATATAACGGTCTGGTCATGTGTCCAGGTGGTTGGTGGTGACGTGAACGTTCGGTGAATGCCTCCGGAGGGTGTCTTCTGGGGAGTTTTTGGTGTAGGAGCGGGGCTTTGCCTTGAGATTGCGGGGTCGCACTCACGCCGCGTTTCTCCGGCAGGCATCCTTGTGTCTCAGCTGTTGAAACGTCGATACTTTTGTTCGAACAAAAGTCCTGACTCAGTGCGTTGAGTCACGGAGCGTAATATGACGAAATTGTCACGAGTGCGTGTCGTAAATTACCAGGTGGTAAAGCTAGGGTTCGGGTTTTCGTGCGATGAATAGACGGCGACGGGGACGGAGTTTTCACTCCGTCCCCGCCGCCGCGGGTGTTCAGCTCAGTGGCTGAGTCTCCTATATATCAGTGCTTACCTGCTGCCGAGGCACGGTAGCGACGTGTTCCGAAGACCACGGCCGCACCACCTGCGATGAGCAGGGCCGCGAAGCCGACCAGGGTCAGAGCGCCGTCGGCGCCTGTCCGTGGGAGGTCTCCACCGTCGCTGCTGCCCGAGGCGTTGGTGCTCGCACCGGCACTCGCCGAGGCGTTCGAACCTGCGGAAGCGTTCGACTGGCTCGAGGAGCTGGCCTGGCTTGAGGAGCTGGCCGAGGACTCGGAGTCCGAGGAAGCTCCGGCGTTAGCCGATGCTGCCTGATCCGAATCTGCCGAAGCCGATGCCTGATCTGCATCGTCATCCGACGAAGCGCTGGCTTCTGCACCATCAGCGTCCGCAGAAGCGGTTGCTTCTGCTTCGGCTTCTGCAGCGTCAGCCGCAGCGGTTGCCGAGCCCTCTGGGTCAGCGTCGGCTGAAGCGGATGCCTCTGGGTCAGCATCAGCCGAGGCTGCGCTGTCCGGATCGGCGTCAGCGGAGGCCGAAGCTTCAGCACCATCCGCATCAGCGTCTGACGCTGCTACTGCGGAGGCCTCAGCGGAGGAGTCGTCGTTCGAGGCAGCCGATGCTGCTGCTACCGCATTAGCTTCAGCAGCAGCGGTGTTGTCGGCGTTTGCCGTCTCGTTGTCGTCTGCATCTGCTGCTGCGGACGCCGTTGTTTCGGCGTCTGCGGTACATTGAGAAGCCCCACCTGCCGATGAGCAGATGGGGCTACTGAGCCTATTCAGGTCAAACTATCGGTTCATTGAGGCGTACGAGTCTCGGCGCTGATGAACCATGCCTGCTGCTCGAGTTGTGCCATGTACTCGTGGAAGAGGTCTGCTGTCGTCGGGTCGGTGGAGTCGACCTCATCGTGGCAATTTCTCATTGTTGCCACCGTGGTCTCGACAGTCTTGACCATGTGGTCGATGGCGTCATGAGTGGTGATTTCACCCTCAGGAAATTGGGGCAGACGCGTCTGCTCGGCTACGACAGCTGGCCGACCGTCAGGTGACGCGTGGAGAGCACGCATCCTCTCGGCCATGGTGTCGCTCCCGGCGCGGGCGATGCTCACCACCTCGTCGAGGTTGAGATGGAGATCGCGGAAGTTCGGGCCGACGATATTCCAGTGTGCTTGTTTGGCGGTAAGGCTCAAGGCGATGAAATCAACCAGCACGCTTTGCAGATTCTTAGTCAGAGCAGCGGGAGCGACGAAACCCTGTTCAGCGTTTTCTCTCTGCGTCTTCTCTGAACCGTGGGGTTCGGGAACATTGACTGTTTTTGCCATGAAACTTGCTCCAATCTCTCCGGGTTCCGGAGTAGATGACCACCATAACGCTCTAAGTGGACATCTGTAAGCCCCTGTCGGTCAATCCTGACCCCCCTTGACGGATCAGTGGTGACTGGGGCGACCATTGTGGAGAGGGCAGGTTGCTCTTGACTTCCGCGACATATCAGAAGCCGGCAGATGCAGTCAGGAATCTGCGATCACCGCGGACAACGGGCAGAGACATTTCCGAAACCCCTACGTCACGTCGGATAATAATCTTCTGCACGAACATTGCCACGGCACGGTGTGCTCGTTTTCCGAACGTAACGGCGATTCAACGCCGACTTACCGTGTTCAAGGGGCCCATCACAGGTGTGCGTATGCGCACATAATCGGAGGTACCCAGTGAACGACAAGATGAAACTCACAGGCTTGATACTCAGCGGTTATATGCTGGGCAGAACAAAAAAGTTGGGGTTAGCGCTGACAATCGCTACTTCCGTAACTGGGTCAACGGCGGTGAACAACCGCGACAAGCTGACGGGCGGCCTCAAAGAGCTTGTGGATTCGTCTCCTGAACTCAAGAGCCTCCGAGAAAAGGTCACAGGTCGCCTGGCCGACTCCGGTAAGAATGTAGCCAAAGCGATGGCAGCTAAAGGCGTCGACCAGTTGAGCAGCAGGCTCCAGGATCACACTGACAAGATGAAGTCGGCTCTCGACGAGGCGGATCTGCCGGAGCTGATGGGCGGGACGCCGGAAGACAAAGAAGCTCGTCGGGGAAGCGCCCCGCCCGCAATTCCACGGAGTCCGAATGAGTGAAGACACCGCAGTTGACAGCGATAGATATCTCTACGGCATTGTGCTGACAGACAGTGGCCTCCCCAGTCGAATTGACGGCGTGCAGGCAGGCCAATTGCTCACCGTCAGCTTCGGGAAGGTGGCAGCAGTGGTGTCCGATCTCGTTGAGACAGAGGTTCTGGGAACTCCGGATGATCTGGGCACCCACATCGAGGTGCTCGACGGGATCGCCACCACGCAGCCCGTGTTGCCGCTGACGTTTGGGACCGTGGTCCCAGGGGAGACAGATATCGCCGGCGAGATACTCGCCCCGCTCGAGGCGGAGTGCATCGACGCTTTAGAGAAGCTCTCAGGACATGCCCAGTTCACACTTCTGGCTCGGTACGATCGTGACACCGTTCTCGGGGAGATCATTCTCGATAACCCCGAGGCTGCGGAGCTGAGGGGGATGATCGTCGGCACAAGCGAGGATGAGACACGAACAGAGCGCAACCGCCTCGGCGAGATCGTCGTGAAGACGATGGAGAGCTGGAAACCATCCGAAGCGTCGACGATTCTCGAGCAGCTGAGGCCTCTCGCCGCTGACATGTGCGAACGTGAAGCTGGGCAGGCCGAGGACGTCACCGAGGTGGCAGTCCTTCTTAGCCAAAAGGTGATCCCGAAGTTCAACGACGTAGTCAATAGCTTGGCTGAAGCAAATCAGGAGCGCCTGAGATTTCGGCTCGTTGGCCCCCAGGCGCCGTACGACTTCGCACCCGAGATCTAGGCGCTGAGCTGGGACTTCTGTTCCGCGATTATCGGATCGCAGAACAGTGTATGGACATCGCAGAGTACCGCGCACCTGCTCAGAGCCTAGGCGAGAGCGAAAAAGACGCGCACATCGTTGCCATCTGGCCCATTAAGCTGACAATACAGTCACATCAGGAGGGTATTTCAATGACGACGCGTTTAACTGACGACCCCATCCGTACTGCACCGAATGCGCGCGGCCCGGTCAGCGACACCTTAATCGGCGTCCTTACCGGAGCACGCCAGACGACAGACGCTAATCTGGTTGAACTCGCAGGCTCGGTTGCCAGCGCCCTCCAAGCAACCGACGACCTTCTTTTCGATGAGGACCTGCAGCTCACGCTCTACTTACTGTATGTCCTGCACTACGGCCCTGCAGAGTTCGTCGAGGGCGATTGGGAATGGAACCCTCAGCTGATCGGCATCCGACATCTCATCGAAAGACAACTCGAAGAGGAGCTGCGGTTGCACAACCCCTCGCCCACAACATTGCCGGTCAATGGCGAGGAAGTCGCTGAGACGCTGTTCTCAATGACTGCAGACGCAGCCCAGCCCACTCTCGCGACGTGGATGGCTCGACACGCCACAGTCGACCAACTACGGGAATTCCTGATTCACCGGTCCATCTACACTCTCCGCGAGGCCGATCCGCACACGTGGGCGATCCCGCGACTCAGGGGCCGAGCTAAGGCTGCGCTCGTAGAAATCCAGTCTGATGAATACGGCGGTGGCAGACCGGAGCGTATACACGCAGAGATCTTCGCTCAAACCCTCCGTAGTTTCGGATTGGACGATCGACCAGATGCCTACCTCGATGTGGTCCCAGCGGTGATCCTCAGTTCGGTGAACACGATGAACTTCTTCGGGCTCAACAGGCGACTGCGAGGCGCCACCATCGGTCACCTGGCCGCTTTCGAAATGACCTCGTCGATTCCAAACAAGTATTACTCCCGCGCCTTCGCTCGGCTCGGATACGGCGAAGATGTCACTTGGTACTTTGACGAACATGTCGAAGCCGACGCGGTGCACGAGCAGATCGCCGGACGCGACCTTGCCGGAGGGGCCGCCGACGACGATCCACGGCTCATTGCCGATATTGTCTTTGGCGCCTCGGCGTGCTTGTTCGTCGATGACCTCGCGGGCCAGCTCATGCACGACAGATGGACTAATGGCCAGTCCGCGCTGAGAAACTCACCGGGTGGTGAATGATGCATCCGCGGCTCGATGCAATCCCGGCACAGAGATGAGATTGCTACCGCAGCACATTCATTCGTAACGTTGAGAACGATTTATGAAGGAAGGTCTGCCCAGAATGAATGACGACACTGACCCGGTGACCGTGACGGCGTGCCCTGATGGCCCACTTCTTGTGCGAGGAAATTTCTCGCTCGCAGCGGCCCCGGGAAGGACACCGGAACAGCCGAACCGGAAAGTTGTGGCCCTTTGTCGGTGTGGCATGACGGGAATCCCTCCGCTCTGCGACGGTTCCCATAAGCTGACTGGATTCAAAGCTCCGGCGCCGAAGCCAACTGACCCAGACTGACAGATGCACTCAGCTCTCGCATCCATGCGCATCCACTACGGGCTGGCCATTTCGCCTGCCGGTGGAGCGGGCAGGGTTCCAGGTTTGTTCAGCGGCGAGTACGGCGAGGCTTACCGACATCCGCGAGGAAGGCACGCTCGTGGTTGACCGAATTGCAGATATTTGGGGTTCGCGGACTCCCTTCCCCAAAGGTCCGCGATGGCCTGTTCGAGTTGACCCAGCTCTGAAGGATGGCGTCGAAGAGCACGACGTCGGTCGTTGGGTGCAATCCGCTTGTGTCTTATGCAGTAACGGCTGCGGTTGTGACATAGCGGTCAAAGACGGGCAGATGGTGGGAGTCCGTGGTCGTTTTCAGGACGCAGTTAACCGTGGTCGCTTTGGGCCCAAAGGCCTCTTCGGCAGCTGGCAGGGCCTCAATCACAAGGACCGTCTCACGAAGCCCCTCATTCGCAGAGACTGTGTGTTGGTAGAAACTGACTGGGATACCGCGATGGCGCGCAACTCGAGCAGACCCCCGCCAGCTCCTATCGCGTGATCTCGTCTGGCTACACTGCGGAGGCTGACGTTCATTCTCTGCTGCAGACTCTCGCGAAACAAAGCGAAGCGCACAGAGAGACGATCCGGCCGCTCCTCGACAAGTATCATGACGACGATGGCGCCGATGCGGTGCGCAAATGGAACGGGGCGCAAAAAAGTGCGGTCAGGGCCCCTAGCCCTGTTACTGGGCTTACAATATCTCTACGCTCAAGCGAGCTACGTCAACATCACCTGGATTCTAGCCAAACAAGCTGCACTGGCCTCCCACGATCAAGTTCTGCGCGAGATTACGTCTAGCGCGGAAGCAGATACAGATCAGCAACTTACATGGATGATCACGAGAATGAAACAAGCTGCACCGCAAGCGCTTCTGGTCGCCGATTAGTTTTCTGCCAACCTACTGATGCCTACTCAGACACATCGACGTATCGATCCTGGAGGGCTTCTAACAGCATTGCCAGTGCTCGTTCCTCGGTGAGGGACAAGATGTCGATTGGATCCCCTTGAAATCTGTGCAGCTCGGATCGCACGTCGTCACCGACGAGAACCGCGATCCACGTGGTCCCGGGATCCTGCCCGTCCTGACCATCAGGGCCACCCGCGCCGGAAGCGGCTACAGCAGCATCGGCTTAAATCAGACTGCACGCGGATCGAGCCATCATTTCAACCGAGGCCGCGGAGATCACCGAACCGCGAGGCACCATGAGAAGACGGTGTTTGACCTCGCTCGAGTATGCCACCACTCCGCCCGCGAACCAGTTCCCCGAACCGGGCGCGGCCGCGAGTTGGCTGGAGATCTTACCGCCTGTGAGAGACTCCGCGACGGCGAGGCAAATGGCTTGCTCATCGCACAGCTCGGGAATACTGCTGGCTATCTTCGCAGCGTTCTTCTCGTGTTTCTTGTAGCTGGTCACGTCCGTACTCTACTCGCGTACAAGGGGAACTGTCCGGACACGAAACTTTGAGCGCTTTCTGCCTCGGACGACAACCTCGGCGAATTGATCGCGGGAGCGGCGAAGGCTGCACGTCGGTGGCCGCTCATTCGAGGGCGGACTCCACGTGAGACGTCGGCAATAGGTGTTGAACCCATAAGTGGCACGACCGACGAGCCGCGTTGAAGCCTGCATCATATCTGTACTGAGAATCCTCGCTCCAAGGGTGTGCAGGCAGAGGCTATAGCCACGTCCCGTGTCAACAACTTTTGCTAGTCGCGCGGTTGCTCTCCCGTTCGAGAGCACATACGAGTTCGTGTTTGGTCATGGTTGAGCGTCCCGACACGGCGGGCCTCTTGGCCTCGGTGTACAGGTGGTCCTTCGAAGCGTTGGAGTCGACGCCACCAGCAGTATTACGGTTCGTGTTCTTTTTCCACCGGCGCTTTGCGCGTCGGAAGGCCCAGAGGGCTCTCTGGGTTCCCCTTAGTCGCCGATCTTCTCAAACGCATGTTTCAGCGCCTCGAGGCCAACCTTGTCGCCAGGTTACCCCCTGCACGATCCTCGTAGTGGTGTGAGTGAACGATATTCCGACGTGGGTAAAACCAGCGGCGTGCTGTCAGTGCGTTTTTCGGCGTATGGGTGAATGTACGTCGAAAAGTGCAGGCCTATTTCAGTTTGTGACATCGTCGAAGTCAATGTCGTCGCGGAGCCCGCGCCAGACAGGGTGTCTGAGACGACGTTGGTGATCCGACCGAAACGGACCTCTCCGATGATGCTGGGCCGCACCCAATGAGCATCGCGGGACTCTGCAGAAGGGACGTCCAGCGGTGGCGTCTACCGATGAAGACGTTCGAGTTCTTTTCGCAGTGAACGTAGCTGATGCTCATCGAATCCAGTCCCGACCCGACCGAGGTAAACTAGCCCGTCCTTGCCGTGAGCTGCCACCAGCAAGGAGGCAAACGCTTCGGACCGCGTGCAGTGAGTGTTGTTGAGAGGGTGAAGCCGCCTCCCGCAGCTCACGAAGTTCTCGTGCCGGGATCACTGCTTTTCGGGTCCAGAACGACTTTGATGCAGCCGTCAGTCTTCTTTTGGAACATGTCATAAGCTTCTGGCGCCGATTCGAGGGGCAATCGGTGTGTGACCAGATCTTCCACGCCAAGCGGGTCCTGGGGGTCCTCGACGAGCGGCAGCAGATCATCGATCCAGGCCCGTACGTTGCACTGGCCCATGCGCATTTGAATCTGCTTGTCGAAGAGTTCCAACATGGGCATCGGGCTGATCTGGCCACCGTAGACGCCACTCAGCGATAGCGTCCCGCCTCGCCGAACCAAGTCGATGGCTGCATGGAGGACGGCAGTACGGTCGACTCCACCCGTTTCCATCAGCTTTCGAGCAGCCGGCGATGGGAGCACCCCGACGGCATGCTGAGCGAATGACTCCAACGGGGAGCCGTGCGCTTCCATCCCCACAGCATCGACAACAGCATCGGGGCCCCTGCCGTCGGTAGCCTCACGAATAGCATCATGAGTGTCTTCGCCGTAGTCGAAAACATCGATGCCGTGGCGCTCAGCCATTCCACGACGTTCGGCAACCGGGTCGATCCCGAATACTTTCGCGCCCAGATGCTGCCCGATGCGGGCAGCGAATTGTCCGACAGGGCCGAGCCCATAAACTCCCAAAGTCATACCCTCGCTGGTGCCGGCATATTTCACGGCTTGCCAAGCGGTGGGAAGGATGTCGCTGAGGAACAGATACCGATCATCCGCCAAATCGTTGCCGACCTTGATCGGCCCAAAATCGGCATGAGGAACTCTCAAGTATTCAGCTTGCCCACCAGGCACAGAGCCATACAACCGGGAATAGCCGAGCAACTGGGCACCGGACCCATATTCTTTGACCTGGGTAGTCTCACACTGAGAATAGAGACCTCGTGAACACATCCAACAGTGGCCACAGGAAATATTAAACGGCACGACGACTCGATCACCGACCGCCAGGCTGGAGGCCGGGCCGGCTTCGACGACTCGACCCATCGGCTCGTGGCCAATGATGTCACCGGGATCCATGAAAGGCCCGAGCACTTCATAGAGGTGAAGGTCCGATCCGCAGATCGCCGTCGAGGTAACTTCGATAATGGCCTCGTTGGCATTCTTGCGGATTGGGTCGGGGACTGTCTCCACGGAAACATTTCGTTTGCCTTGCCAGGTGAGTGCACGCATATCGGTTCTCCTTCGCTGTGCAGGTTATAGGCCTGCGCTGGTTAACGGTGGATTTGTCGGTCGTGAACTGTTCGCCTTCCGGACTCATTCAGCTTTGATGGGGCTGGAATCTGAGTCATGGTCATAAACGTCTTGATCGGATCGAAACGCTCTGCCCCGTGCGTATTCGTGAATCGCATCGAGAACCGACAGCTGATGGAGAGCATTTTCACTCAGCTCGGCGAACTGAGACGTCTCCAATCCGAGTCCTTCTGCATTATCGGCAAGCGTCTGCCACATACCGAGTTTGCCGATAACAGCGCTTCGCATCAGCTCAGTTTCGAGCACCATGGTCATGGGGGAGCGGTTGAGTACTGCCCCGTTGCCTTTAAGTCGGCCGAGGCGTTCTCCCGTCCATGCGATTGCTTCGGCAATCGGCCGTCTTTTAAGACCCAGCTGTTCGAGCAGGCGCTGTATGAAGGCGTGCTCTCTGCGGATCTGGTCGGCCAATTCTGACAATGCTGCAAAGACTGGAGTGTCAGTGAAGTCCGCAGCCATCCTTTCGATTCTCTCGGCCCCGGCGGTAGCGCCCGTGAGATGGTCGCTGATATAGAGCCCGAGCAGATCGATATCGATGTCAGGAACCGACTTACTAGTGGTTTGGTTGCCTGCCGAATAGTTTTTGCTTTGACTCTGTGCGGCCTGCGGTTGGTCGAGATTTCGTGGCCGCATGGGAACCGACCCAGCCCCTTGCCCAGTCGCCATTCCCACGAGCAGAACGCGCGCAGCGTCGATGGCACTGAACTGCGGACGCCACCCGAGTTCCAGTTTGGCACGTGAGCTGTCCATCAGCGGGACGGCCAATCCCATATCCAACCACCCCTCATCAGCAGCCACCAGTTTGGCGCTGTGACCGAGACCGAGTGCCGTGCGCACAACACGTGGCGGCAGTTCCACATATCGACCATGACCGAGCAAGTCTGCCAACTCCTGGGCACCGAGCACATCGTCGGCGCAAATGTTGAACGCACCCGGGCAGCGGTGCAGGACGCTTGCAACGTAAGCTCGTGCAACGTCGGAGGAGTGCACTGCTTGGACTCCACGCAGACCCGCCGGGACCGGCAGGAAGGGCAGATGGCCGGACTGAAGAAGCTGCAGCGGCATCCAGGACCCGAGGAAATAGCGCTGTATTTCAGACGCAGCGTCTGCGCCGAAGATCAGGGCCGGACGCAAACGTGTCACGGTGACCTCGGGGTGATCGTCAACGAATCGGTCAAGCACTCGCTCTTGTGCTGCCTTGTCCACGCTGTAGTGCGAGGTGGTGATTCCTGTTGTCGGCCACGACTCATCACGCCGGTCGAGAGATTCGTCTGCAGAATACGCCCCGACCGACGACGCCACCACGAGGTGAGGGACCTTGGCCTTCGCCACTGCGGCAGCCACCCGCGCCGTTCCCTCGACATTGACTCGGCGGAGCAGATCACGATCATCATTCGGCTGAATCAGCCAGGCCAGATGAATGACAGCATCGACACCCGTCAATGCCTCGGTGAGCTGCCCGACTGCGGTTGATTCGCTGCTGGCCGCAGCGATGTCAATCGACTTCCAATCGCAATCGGCATACGGGGCGACTGAGGTGTCGGGCATTCTCCTGGCGATGCCTACGACCGAGGTGATCTCCGACGTCTCGTGAAGAACGCCCAATACGGCCGTGCCGACATTGCCGGTGGCCCCGATGACTGCTACTCGCATGTGCGCTCCCAACGTAAGGGTTGTTTCCTGAGGTTCGTATCGTCGTCACTTCGTGACCTATGGTGGCCGGACACAACAGCTCCGTCTCGCGTCGCTTGTTCTAGCAGAAAACATAGTAGACCTCACGATAAGCCCCATGATCAATGGACGTAAGGGGTTGCCGTGCACTCCGTAGTCGTGTACGTCCGACGGTTCACCTGCATCACGTTCACGCTGCAGGCGTGGTGATTCCGCTGGCTGCGCGGTCGTCGCCAATCGAGCATGCGCGATCCTCAACCGCGGGTGCTGTTCAAACCGAGGTGTTGTGGGGCAGGCTCCGACGCTCGGTGAAGCCTACAACTTCGCTCAGCAATCGACGCGCGAGTCGGGAGATCGAGGGCCCCAGCGGGTCAGGGCATCACGACGGCCAGCAGATGGCCCATCGATGAAACCCTCGAAGCAGACATGAATGTCACCGACCGGACGACGGACGAACTATTGTCTCTGGTCGAAGAGGGCGACATACTCGAGTGAGTGACCAGAGGAGGCCAGATGACTGCCTTCGGTATCGAGGAGGAATTCCTCCTTGCCAGCCGTTCTACTCTGTTGCCTGCTTCGCCGACAGATCAGCAGAAGACGGCACTGATGACGCTCTCGCCCCACAGGGGGCGTGTTACGGACGAGTGGCTTGACTGTCAGATCGAATACGCCACCCCTGTGCTGAGTACCGCGTCAGAAGCCTTCGAAGATCTGTGGGCCTTCCGGAAGAACCTTTCCTCGACGGCCGATGACCTTGGACTGCTAGCAACGGCACTGGGTACTGCACCTCAAATCTCGGGGGCCCCTCCGGTCATCAGCGACGGCTCTCGCTACCGGGAGATGGCGGCGCTGGCACCGGCGATTGCGAGCGAGCAGTTCATCAACGGAATGCATGTACATATCGGTGTCCCTGATAGGGAAACCGGAATAGTTGCGCTCAACGGACTACGCAGATGGCTTCCTGTACTGACGGCTCTGAGCGCCAATTCACCTTTATGGCGCGGCTCCGATAGCGGTTTTGCAAGCTGGCGCTCGATACAGTACCGCCGATGGGTCATCTGCGGAGTTCCTCCTCACTTTCAGAATGCCGACGATTACGATTCTCGGATCTCGGCATTCCAACGCTCAGAAGTGATTGATGACGAGGCTATGGTTGGCTGGCTGATTCGATTGTCGCCTCGGCACCAAACCGTGGAAATCAGGGCCTGTGATGTACAGATGCACACCGAAGATGCCCTGACGCTCGCGTTGCTTATGCGCGGACTTGTCGATGCTGAAATCTCTCACCCGGTTGCGAATGTGGTTCCTACTGATCTTGTCGACATTGCTCACTGGCAAGCTGCACGGTTCGGGTTGGCAGGCAATCTCATGGACGCAGAAGCTCAGAGGAATGTGCCCGCCGCTGCGGCGACGTGGGCCATGTTCGATCGGGCGAAGCGAGACCTGCTTCGAAACGGCGACGAGGAACGTGTACGGACGGGAATCCGGCGACTGCTGCAATTTGGCACCGGTGCCGCTCGTCAGCGAAAAGTCTTCGCTGAAAGAGGCATACCCGGGGTGCTGCTGTACTCCGGCGATCAATTGACGTCCCGCGAAACGCAGGCTACTGGGTCCAAAGAAGTCTAGCTCCCAGCCAGAACGTCTGTTCGTGACGGACATTACCGAGGCCTGCGGCGGAAACGCCTGTTGCAGGCCTCGGTCCTATATCGAGGTCGCCGATGGCTGCAGCTGGGCTCCCTTCTGGGCAGCACCATACTTCGTCTTCCACCGCCCGTGGCCTCTTTCGAACTTAAATTTCTCGGCTCGGCTGTGACGGATCACCCGAACCACCTCGGGGCAAAAGAGTAGGCGGCATCCGTATCGGCCAGCCTTTCGAGAACCGTCTCGAAACGATCACGGGGTAGGTCGATCCGTACACAGAGATCGTCTCATTGGCGCGAGCTTGGCGACATCTCCTCCAGGTCGAGAATCATACGATCATGGAGCGACAGAACGTGCATGCTTCCTGGGATCACCAATCCTCGTTGTGAGAGGGTCTCGGCTCAGAGCTCCGTGGTCGCAGTGCCTCCTGGGCTGCGATCACCGGCGACTTTGCCCTTGACGATTCTCACCAGGCCGGAGAGTTTGCCGCCAGGCAGGCCCCAGTGCTGAGCAGACTCGGTCGTGACCTTGACGAGGCCGAGGCTCGGGTCATTGCTGTCTGCGAACCAGGCCGAGACAGACTTGGACCAGAGTTCTTTGATTTTATTGCGGTCGTCGACGAAGTCGATGTGACCGGCGACGGAGAGCCAATTGCCCGCCTCGGCGATGCTGATGTTGACTGCGGGATTGGTTCTCAGTGCATCCGTCTGATCGCCGCCGAGATCGAGGTAGAACCATACGTCGGCATCATCCGTGATCTCCTGGGGCGCCATTGGATGGGTGAGGATCGTGCCGTCATTGAGCGCGGTCGCGAGCATCACGGAATCAGCGCTGCGCAGGATTTTGACGACATCGGCCTGGCTGAGTTCGTCGGTCGCGGACTCACCCTCCGGCTTCGTCTTATCGAACTTCCCGCTGTCGGGGTTGCCGGCTGTAGCGGCTCCATCCAAATGATGGCGTGCTTTGCCGGATTGAGATTGGGTCGCATCGACTGCCGTATGCGATCCGTCGGGATTGCGATGCAGGCTCACACCCTGTTCTGTTGCGGTGTCTTGAGCGCGGCTCTCGACGTCTTCCTCGGTGTACCCGACCTTCGCACGCGACTCCACTTGTGAGGTGCCGCCCAGGGGCTCGGTCGCCTCATCCAACTTCTGTGCAACGTCGCGCGCTTTCGACTCGGTGGTCGACTCGTCGTTCGTGTTTCTGTTCATGAACAATCCCTTCCTGACGATGCATGGCCGGTGTTCGATCATTCTCACACGGGATAACGCCGAGCAACAGACCCCAATGGCTCAGGTAACGAGTCCGCGACGGTCCCGACTTATTGTGTCGGTGCCTTGATCCCAAGCCATGGTGGGTCTAGCGTCGAGAACACGAATCGTGGTGCCCATTCGCGGGCACCCGTCCAATCATCGCGTGGCTTGATTGCGTTGAACTCAGATAGGAGCAGAACCCCATGAGCGACGAGAAGAAGAACCTGCCAGATGGTGCAGCAGGACAGGAACACGGCGCTGAGCAGGACATTGAGGCTGCTGGCGTCGGAGTCAGCGCCGAGACGGAAGCAGAAGGAAGCTCACAGAGTCCCGAAGAGCAACTCGAGCGCATTGCCGCAGAGCAAGACGTACCGATAGAGAAGGACCCGAAGGAGGCACAGGCTGCAGGCGAGGCCGGGGCCGCTCCCTCCGACAACGAGCGCGACCTCCGCGGTGGAGACACCAAGGAGGAAGAGGACACTTCTGCAGAGCCACCGGACTGAGCTGGCTCTGCGAAGGCGCCTCAGACCATGATGAGCAACGGCAGGACACAATCAATTGGAAGAAGGACCAACGATGATCGGCACATTGAATACAACGGCTTTGGATTGTCCCATTCCGTTGGAGAACGCCAAGTTCTATCAGACACTTCTTGGCGGTTATATCTCCCCGGAGGAAGACACTGATTGGGTGAACCTGTTCGAGCCGTCAGGGCGACAGATTCTATCGTTCCAGCGAGCACGCAATTATGTCGCTCCGACCTGGCCGGACAACACCGTTCCTTTGCAGGTGCACATCAACATCCGGGTCGAATCCTATGAAGACGCCGAGCCGACTGTCCTCCTCGCGGGCGGTACGTTGATCGATGATTCAAACGAACACCCTGATTTCCGAGTCTATTCCGACCCGATCGGACGCCCGTTCTGCCTCGTGCTGCACTGATCTCCTCACGCGTATGAGGGGGACAGGCGGTGAAGGAAACGTACGAATAGGCGAATATAGTTCGATGGGCTCTAGCCGCCTATGCTCTGCGCGGCAATACCGCGTTTCTCAGTGATCCTTTAGCTAGCGAGCGAACAGATACGTCGCGACAACTCTCCTCCGCCCTGCGTCTTAGACAAGCTCGACACACTCGCAACGCGGGGACGGTGACGAAGGCGTTCGAGTGGTTGTGCCCTAGTCTGCTGCCGAGGTCGCCCGGTTGCTCTCCTTCTCAAGGGCGTTGACAAGTTCCTTCTTTGTCATTGTCGAGCGCCCGGAAATGTCGAGCTTCTTCGCCTGCTTGTACAGATGGTCTTTAGACGCATTTGCATCAACGCCGCCAGCGGTCTCACGATTCGTATTCTTCCCGCCGGCGCTCTGCGCGTCAGAGGGACCGGAGGACTTCTTCGGCTCCCAACTGTCGCCGACTTTCTCATAAGTGTGCTTCAGAGCGTCATAGGCGACCTGGTGTGCGCGCTTCTCATCGTTGTACTCCTCCATCGCAGAGTCGTAGGCCTTGGCGAAGGTGCGCTGTGCCTTGAGATCTGCCTTCTTAAGAGTCGAGGGCAGTTCTGACTTCTTGGGCTTTCCTGACGCGGTGGTTTTCGGCATGATGACCACATCTCCTCGCACGTGTAGAGGTCACGGTTGTCGACAGGATAACCCAGATAAATGCTCCCCGTAAGGGGGATTGTCTTCGTCGATACAAGGACATAGCGTGACCACGAAGAGTCTCAATCGCCGAGGTGAGGACAGCGAAGATGCCATCCGAAGAGAATCCGTTCATCCCAGGAAAACCAGCGTCGGCAACGCCGGAATTCGAGGAGCCACAATGTCCCCAAGGGCCCCTGGGGTCGAAGCCGGACCAGAGTGGACCCAGGCCGACCACGCCCACTGGAGCCGACAGTGCTGACGGGCAGACCGAGCAGGCACAGCAAGGCGAATATCATACGACGGCGCAAGGCGGCAGGCTTCCGGATACGAATCATTCGCTCAAGGCAGGGGCACGTGGGCCGGTACTCCTCCAAGACCATCATCTGCGCGAGAAGATCACCCACTTCGACCATGAGCGCATTCCGGAACGGGTCGTCCATGCTCGTGGTGCAGCCGCGCACGGCACGTTCGTGTCATATGGGACGGCATCCACAGTCACGAAGGCAGGATTCCTTCAGCCCGAGGCAGAGACCGAGGTATTCACACGATTTTCAACGGTTGTCGGATCACGTGGTTCACCCGATGTTGCTCGAGACACACGAGGTTTCGCCACGAAGTTCTACACCTCCGAAGGAGTGTTCGACCTCGTCGGCAACAACTTCCCGGTCTTCTTCATCCAGGACGCGATGAAGTTCCCCGACATCGTTCACGCGGCGAAACCGCACCCCGATCGAGAGATTCCACAGGCTCAAAGCGCCCACGATACATTCTGGGACTTCGTATCGCTCCATACCGAAGCCACCCACCACACCATGTGGCAGATGTCTGACCGCGCGATTCCCCGCTCGCTGCGCATGATGGAAGGTTTCGGGGTGAACACGTTCCGTCTGGAGAACGCTGCTGGGGAAACCTCGTTGGTGAAATTCCACTGGAAACCGGAGAACGGCGTGCACTCCCTGCTGTGGGAAGAAGCGCAACTGACCAATGGCTTCGACCCGGACTTTCATCGCCGAGACCTTGCCGACGCGATCGAAGCGGGAGCCTATCCGAGGTGGGAGCTGGGCCTGCAGGTGATGCCTGACTCCGAGGACGAAACGTTTGAGGGCATCGATCTGCTCGATCCGACCAAGCTCATCCCAGAGGAGCTCGCTCCAGTCACGTCTGTAGGCATGCTGACGCTTGATCGAAACCCTGAGAACTATTTCGCTGAGACTGAACAGGTGGCTTTTCATCCTGGTCACCTTGTGCCGGGAATCGACGTCACCAATGATCCCTTGCTGCAGGGGCGGCTGTTCTCCTATCTCGATACACAGATGACCCGTCTCGGCGGCCCGAACTTCAGCGAATTGCCGATCAATCGACCGCGGTGCCCCGTCAACGACATGTTTCGCGACGGGATGCATCAAACGGCGGTTCACCAAGGCGTCGCACCGTACAAACCGAATTCGCTTGACGGCGGCAATCCCTTCTCCAGCAAGGGCGAGCACGCGCTCATCGACGTTCCCCAACCCGTGGCCGAATCGGTGAAGGAACGCCGCGCATCAGCATCCTTTGACGATCACTTCAGCCAGGCACGTCTGTTCTGGCTGAGCCTGACCGGTATCGAACGCCAACATCTGGCGGAAGCATTCATCTTCGAGCTCGGCAAATGCTACGAAGAGACCATTCGGCAACGAGAAGTGAAGAATCTCGCCGCCATCGACCGAGGACTCTGCGAGACAGTGGCTGAGGGGCTGGGGTTGGACGTCCCGCAAACGACCGAGCAACCAGCAGCAGACGTGACTGCGAGTCCAGCGCTGTCCCAAATCAGCGGGCGGTGGCCAGTGGCAGGCAGGAAGGTCGGTCTCGTTGCCTCTGCGAACACGCCCATTGAACAGATCACAGTTGTGCGGAAAGCTGTTGGCGACGTAGGCATGGTGCCCCTCCTCATCGCTCCGAGAGGTGGCAGATTGGGCGAAGGCAACACAGCAGTTGCGGTCGAGCGCACCTATTCCACGATGCGGTCAGTTGAATTCGACGCTGTCGTGTTGGCCGGCGGCATTGAGACTTCGACAGCAATCGACGTGCTTATCTCCGAAGCCTGGCGCCATCTGAAGCCAATTGCTACTTGCGACGATGCTGAGCACCTGCTTGAGGAACCCGGGATCGGGCTCGACGATCCAGGGATCTTCTGCGGCGGCGGACCTGAAGAAGTGACGAAGCAACTCATTGCTGCGCTCGCTGAACATAGGACTTGGGCTCGCGCCGAAATGTGAGCGCAGCCGTGTCTGCTCACTCAGATTCGTCGACGGAGTAGACACGGGTGCGCAACCTCTGTGCGTGCGTGAGGTTCTTGATGTCTGCGTTGGAGTCGAAACTCGATCCCAGCGCGCCCGCGACGACTCCCATCGCGGCGCTGAGCCACGCGATGTCGAGGTAACTGGTGAAGGCGGCGGGGGCCTGGATCGTCAGGCTCATGAAGCCTGGGTCGATGACGATGAGGCCGCCGACGAGAATTCCGGCGACGAGTGTCGCGTACAGGGCGATGACGCATACGATCAGCGTCAGCACCGTGGACAGATTGTAGTAGAGGACTACAGGAGCCAACCGTTCGCGGTCGGGGCGATCCCATAATCTATTCGTCGTGATGAGCCAAATGACCATGACCGCAATGGCGATCAGACCGATGGAGATCAGTCGTGCTGTCGACAAGTAGTGAGACATCTGCCAGATGGAGTTGTAGAAGATGCCGAACGCTCCGGTTGCTGACGCCGCTGCCATTGCGCGCGAGAGCTTCGAGGCCATTCTCACAGGATCATTGGCGCTGGTCATCCCCAGAATGAGGCGCGGACCGCCCGTGAATGTGTGGGCGTGAAGCGTCTGATGCCCGGAGTCGCTTTTCTCGGACCATTGTCCCCACCGGGGCACTGACTGGTTAGCGCTGGCGGGCAGACCATATGGGACGAATTGGTTGATGCAGCTTGTCAGTATCTTGTGGACTCGTTGTTTCGACGGCCATGCCCCCAGCGTGGGGAACGAGATCACCGCAACCTTCCTGTCGCCCAGCACCTCGGCGACCAGAGGTTTCCCATACGTGTGGCGGGGGATCCCCGTCAGCATGAGAACCGCATCGACCTTGTCGTAGACACTGATGAATGAGTCGAGGGTCGACATCTCCAATTGATGGTCCGGCTGTACTCGGATGACTTGAGTACTGGTCTCGAGGTGGGCATCCACATTGAAAACCTGCTGCAGCTGCTCTTCGAAATCATCCGTGAGCGAAGCGATCCTCTTACTCGCAGCCCCAGGGTCAGCGATGATGAGCACATGCATTGATCGTGTTGTCGATTCAGCCATCAGAGCCTTCTCCGTCCGGCGCCATGAGGAGCCTCGTTGTGCGAGTTGCGACCACAATACGGTCTCTGCGGTGAAAAATCCCCGTGAGAGCAACTCAAGTGGGGAGCCCAGCCGCTCCTGGCCTCATGCTAGAAAAATCCAGTCCCGCTGAACAAGCGCCCTATAGGGAAGCAGAAAGATATGTCGTCCGGCTTGATCGTGGTAACGTGACCTACACGACGTTTACTTAGTAAGCTTCTGTTTCGTGTCGACTATTCGACCAGGACCTTGTCCGGCATCGAAGCTCTGCACTCGGTGCGACAGTCGGTGTCTGACCTTCGGGCGATCGATCCGCGCGTCGGAAGGCTGGTGAATGCAGTGAAATACGGAAATCAGTCGCTGGTGGTGGTCGCCAATCGCCTACCGGCGGATTGCTGCGAGGGAAGCTGGTCGCCTTCTCCGGGTGGGCTTGTGTCGGCGGTGGCACCGATGGTCAAGGAGAGTCACGGCGCTTGGATCGGGTGGGGCGGAACCTGTGAAGAGGAATTCGAGCCGTTCGAGTTTGACGGAATGAACCTCGTCCCCATCTCTCTCGGAGCAGAGGAATACGATAAGTATTACGAAGGGTTCTCCAACGCCACATTATGGCCGCTCTATCATGACCTTGTTGTGCCGCCGCAATTCCATCGTTCCTGGTGGAATACCTACTGCTCCACCAATGCCCGATTCGCTCAGGCGGCGGTCGATGCCGCCGACTTCGGGGCGACTATCTGGATCCACGACTTCCACCTGCAGCTCGTTCCAGAGATGATCCGAGCCCAACGGCCCGACGTTCGCATCGGGTTCTTCAACCACATTCCGTTTCCCGCGGAAACGATATTCGCGCAGCTTCCCTGGCGCGATTCGATTCTGAAGGGGTTGCTCGGTGCAGACGTGATCGGCTTCCAGCTGGCCTCGGATGTGAAGAACTTCCGCAGTGCAGTCTCGCGGTTCTCAGAGTTCGACGGGGAGAATCTGCCGAGCACAGTACGGAACTATCCGATTTCAATCGATACGACTGCGATTCACGAGGTCGCTGAAGCAGGGGAGACCCAGGGCTGGGCGCAGCAGATGCGCGAGGAGCTCGGTGATCCGCGAACGCTCATCGTCGGCGTTGATCGGCTTGACTACACCAAAGGCATCCTCCATCGCCTGCGTGCCTACGAGGAACTTCTCGAAGACGGTGTGATCGATTCACAGGAAACGACGTTCGTTCAAGTTGCGGTGCCATCCCGGGAAGGGCTTGAGTCTTACCAGGACTTGCGCGATGAGGTTGAGCAGTTAGTCGGAAACATCAATGGCAACTTCGGTGCGATGGATCGTGCGGCTATTCACTATTTCCATCATTCGTATTCCTTCGAGTCGACAGTGGCTCTCTACCTCGCGGCCGACGTCCTCTTGGTGACTTCTCTGCGAGACGGGATGAATCTCGTGGCCAAAGAATACGTGGCGGCTCGTCGCAGAAATGGCGTCCTCGTGCTATCGGAGTTTGCCGGAGCGGCTGCCGAGCTGAATGATGCGCTGCTGGTCAATCCTCACGACATTGCCGGGCTCAAGACCGCCATTCGGCTTGGAGTGGAAATGTCGGCAGCGGAAGCCGAAAAGCGAATGACCTCCATGGCCGACGTCGTCCAACGTCACGACATCCATCGCTGGGCCCGAACATTCCTCGCCGACCTTCGGCCGAAGCCACCGACACGCGAGTCTAGGACCTCAGAACCATCGAGCGGGCCCATTTCCAGCACCCACGATCAGAGGACTCAATATGTACACACTGCTGAATAATCAAGAAGCCTCGAAGTTCGATCTCTATCTTCCGGGAAAACTTGTGGCATCGCTGCACTATACGATCAACGAGAAGGAGGTCATGTTCATCTATTGCGAAGCTATAGAGACCCCTGAAGCGGCACACCACTGCAAGGAACTCATGACCAGATCGCTGAAGGATGTGCGCAATCGCCATATGAAGGTGACTGTCACATGCGCTATCGCGTTGAAATTCCTCGATGACCCCGCTATGAATCTGCCGCCGGGAAGTCGGACCATCGTGTCAGAGGAGACCTCGGCCTAAGACTGCAGGGTGGTGCGTATTCGTTCGATCAGACTGTCAAGACCATCGTCGAATTCGCGCTGAGAGTGGTCTTCGGCGAGTTCGCTCCGCAGCCCTTGGAGGGTTGGATACTTATCGAGCGAGGTTTCCTCGACCGTCGATGTGTCCTCGGGGCTGATGGCCACTCCCAAGGCAGCGACTCGAAGCAGAAGTGCGCCGAGGAGAAAGCATCGTGAATGCCTTGTACGCATCGACGGCAGCTGAATCCGAGAAACTGAAGTCCTGGAGAGAGGCAAGGAAATGATCGACCCATCTCAGACTGCGCATCGGGGGACGTAGCCAAGGTGCTTCCGGTGGATGCGCTGTGATCAGCGGGAATATCTTTGGATGCTCAAGTGCAAGATTGCGTAGGGCATTGGCCACATGCTGGATGAGGTCTTCCCAGGAGCTCGGCTGGGCCGTCATCAGGGTGTCATTGAACAGATCGTCGATGACTTGGTGAACGACAGCAGCGACCAATTCGTCACGGCCGTCGACATGTCTGTACAGTGCCATCGCCTCGAAACCGAGGGATGCGCCCAGCCGACGCATCGTGAGTGCTTGAATTCCGTGTTTGTCGATATAGGCGACGGCACCACGAACTACGTCATCGCGGCTGAGCCGTTGACGAGCCATCGTCTGCACCTCCCGAGCGTCGCCTGGTTTTCGCATTTTACTTTCCAGTAATGCGATGTGTAGTAGCGTCCGTTCACTCACGCCAGTTCAGAAGATCGAGCACTGCCTCGAGTGTCCGGTTGCGGACGTATGCTGATCGCTTCCCTTGTCTTTATTCGACAATAACGCAGAACGCAGGTTCCCATAAGAGGGGTCAGCCGCCACGAGGGTGTTTACAAGCACTGGGATAGGTGTAAGTCTGGGTTGATCGCACGAATACGTGGCACCGACGGCGAATGGAGCTGATTGAGTCACCGTGAGTCGGCTGGGGGTGACCGTCGAGTATTCTCGCCGAGCGCCCAGGCGTCATTGAATTTCCCACGAGAACTTCCCGCGATCGTCGGCAGACGTCGACGAGAACAGATGAGGAGCTGATGATGAACTTCGAAAATCTACGCACTGTATATGACAACCAGGGTCCCTTCGCCACCGTGTATCTGGAAGGGCGTTCTCCTGCGGCCGATGCCGAGAAGCAGGTGCGGCTGAGGTGGGACGAGCTCCGTGAGAACCTCGCGAGCGCCGGCGCGGCAGACGAAATCCTCAAGAACCTCGACGACACATTGATCGTCGAAGACATCACCGAAGTTCAGACCGACGGGCGGATCGTCGTCGCCAACGCGGCCGGAGTCGTCCTCGACGAGCACTGGGATGCCGCACTCGGCACCGGTGACACCGCACATTACGGACATGTCCCTGAACTGGGAGCCTATGTCCGTGAAGGATGTCGCCTGGTCGATATGGTCCTCGTCATCGCCAATCAGGAGGGTGCGACCATCCGCGAGCTGCGGGTATCCCCACAGCACGAGGCGACGCAGCAGGATGAGTCAGTCGTCAGCGGTGACAACGATGAGGACATTCACGCACCACGTCAGGGCGCGCTCTCGCACAACCAGATCCGACGTCGGGCCGATGAGATCGTCAAAGACAATGCTCGCGCAGTCGCTGACCAGGTCGACCAGATTGTTCGTGCCCGTGAACCGGACCTCGTCGTCGTGGCCGGCGAAGTTCAAGGTCGGACCGCGGTGAAGGCCGAACTGTCGACCCGAGTCACCGAACTCCTCGAAGAGACCGATCAGGGAGGCACAGATGATGACGCTGCAGAAGATGCCCTCTACGACGCCTTGAAATCGCTTGCCTCTGATCGGGTTCAAGCCAAACAGAACGAAGACACGGAGAACCTGTCCCACAGCAAGGCGCACGACCTTGCAGTAGAAGGACAGGAAAAGGTCTCTCAAGCGGTTGGGCGCGGGGCCGTAGCGACCGTGCTCCTCAACTACGATGTTGGTTCCGAAGGCGAAGGAGCGATCCTGGCTGACGCTGTGCTCTCCTCCGCTGGCTTCGGACTCGTTGACGCTGACGTTGCAGACGGAATAGCGGCGATCCTGCGCTATGACGCTGCCACTGCCCTGGCCGACTGACCAGGGGCGACTGAGCACAGCCGACTGACCAAGGTTGACCGACCAAGGCTGACCGAGTTCCCGCACTTGACGGCGCCGACAGGTATCGTCGTGTGCGGGTTTCTCGTTGATGGGCCGACGCGATGGATCGGTGGAGCGCCACCTACTGGCCGGTACAGATCAGGCGGCTTCACTCGGGAAAGTCATGACTTACCGATGACTTGATCAGGCTCGATGGCGCCACGAAGCCTCGACCGGTGCATCCAGTCGAGCGTCTCCGAAACCGAGCATCAGGCCAACTGGCAGTCATGTCCTTACATGGGGGCTTGTTCCTATCTTGTGGGGTACTTGAACAGGCAATATCTATAATCGGACCACGGATTGGCTGAAAGCCGCCTCATAAAACCTGGGCCCCCCTTGACGGATCCGAAATCACGCGGAAGATTGAGGTTCCAAGGGCAGATTGCTTTCGGCTTCTGAACGTCAGAAGTCAATAAACGAAGTGAGGGCTTTACGAACGATCCAGACGACGGCCAGTCGCGACACCAGCTGACTGTCGTCCGGGACTAGTAACTCAATTCATATCGAGACACGGCTGGCGATCACTGCTCATCGCAACAACAGATCGCCAAGCTCAAGGGTCCAACAACCACACGCGCCACAAGCGCAGATTCGGAGGTACCCAGTGAACGACAAGATGAAACTCACAGGCCTGATTTTGGCGGGCTACATGCTTGGCCGAACGAAGAAGTTGGGCATGGCCATGACGATCGCCTCTACTTTGGCGGGATCGAATGTGGTTAAGAACCGCGAGAGTCTTCTTGGAGGATTGAAAGAGTTCGCGGATTCCACTCCAGAGCTCAAAGAACTTCAAGAGAAGATCACCGGACGCCTGGCCGACTCGGGCAAGGGTGCAGCTAAGGCTCTGGCAGCCAAGGGCATCGACGAGCTGAGCAGCCGTCTCCAGGACCAGACCGAGAAGATGAAATCCACCCTGGACGAGGCCGCAGACGACCTCGACCCCTCGGTCGACGATCCGGAGGATCCGGACACCGATGGCGCGGACGCCGACGCTCCTGAAAACCTCGACGAGGCTGAGGCACCAGAGGCCGAGGATGAGCAGCCTGAAGAAGATGAGGCTGACCAGGAGACCGAAGAAGCAGAAGAAGAGCCGGCAGCGGAGGAAGAACCTCCGAAGAAGCCCGCTCGGAAGCGTTCCTCGACCGCGAGCCGGTCTACCAGCAAGTCAGGCGGGACCAGCACTTCGAAGAGGACAAGCTCTGGCGGAGCTTCCAAGAAGACGAGCGGAGCAGCCAAGAGCTCGAGCACCCAGCGCAGGGCAGGCAGCAAGTCAGCATCGGCTTCCAAGTCGACACCGACGCGGAAGCGTTCGACGGCAGCGAAGAAGCCTGCCGCCTCACGCAAGACCAAGGAGGCCACCGGTGAGTGATGACTCCATCTTCAGTGGCTTGAAGGATCAAGCTGCGGACTACGCCAAAACCCTCGGCCGCAAGGCGATCAAGTCCGCGAGTGACAAGGTCGACAAACTGTCTGACAAATTTGACGGATCATCGGATTCTACGGGCGCGGCCGCTCAGGCCGGTGCCGAAGAGTTCGCTGAAGGGAAATCGCCGGCGAAGGCGGCTCTCTCTGCAGCGACCGCAGGCGCCAAGGACAAGATCAAAGGCGTGTTCGGCGGGGGCTCGTCCGGCGGTTCCGGTGGCTCTGGCGACTTCAAGTTCTCGAACATCATCGAGACGGCCGATGTCGGTGTGCCCTTGTCTGTCGCGTACAACGCGTTCACGATGTTTGAGAACTGGCCCGACTTCATGAAGAAGGTCGAGAACGTCGAACGCACCGATGACGTGAAGATCAGCGTCAAAGGCCAGGCTGTCTGGTCCCACCGCACGTGGGAGGCCACGATCATCGAGCAGGTCCCGGACTCGCATATCGTCTGGGAATCGACCGGCGAGAAGGGCTACATCAGCGGTGCCGTTTCCTTCCACGAGGTGGCTCCAAGACTGACCCGCATCATCGCGAGCGGCGAATACCACAAACAGGGATTCGTCGAGGGAGTCGGTGCATTGTGGTTCACGGTGCCTCGCCGGTTCCGGCTCGAACTGAAGTTCTTTGTTCATCACGTGATGAACGAGATCATGATCGATCAGGACAGCGTTGAAGGCTGGCGTGGTGAGATCCGAGACAGCGAACTTGTGATGTCACATGAAGACGCTCTCGAAGAAGAACAGGCTCAGGCTGAGGCCGACGAAGCTGGCGAGGAAGAGTACGAGAATGCTGCACCCTACGACGAGGGCGAAGAGCCCGTCGACGAGGGGGAAGAGCCCTACGAAGAGGGCGAAGAGCCTCCTGAGGAAGGTGAGCCCGAAGACGATTCTGAGCCGGTAGAAGACGAGGACTCTGAAGAGGAATACGTCGACGAGCCATCCGACGAACCTGTCGACGAGGAGCCCGAAGAAGAATACGCTGACGAGCCAGCCGAAGAGGAACCTGTCGAAGACGGAGAGCCCGTCGAAGAGGAGGAGATCGACGACGCAGGCGAGCCTGTGGAATCTGAAGAGGGTGAGCCAGAAGAGTACGAAGAAGCAACCGAAGACGAAAATGGACGCAGCTGAGCGTCCTTCCAATCGGAAGTAGGTAATGAGCATGAGTACCAACACCGCTGAACGTTCACGTGGCAGTTATGTCGATCGTCCGTCCTCGAGTTCCTTGGCTGACGTCGTTGAGATCATCCTCGACAAAGGTCTCGTGATCGATGCCTATGTGCGAGTCTCACTCGTCGGCATCGAAATCCTCACCATCGACGCCCGCATCGTCATCGCCAGTGTGGACACGTACCTTCGCTTCGCCGAGGCGACCAACCGTCTCGACCTGACCCAGCAGGGCGGTCGAGATCTGCCGGAGATGCTGGGCGGAATGGCAGAAAACGGCGCCAAGGGCAAAACCCAAGGTGCCGTGGAAGGCGTCAAGAACGCGCTGACACCTGATGATTCGGATGACGAGGATGAGAAACCACGTCGCCGGACCAAACGTCCCGCTCGCAGCTCCTCTGAGTCCGAGTGAGCGTAGACATCGAAACTGACAGCGACAAGTATCTCTACGGCATCGTTCTGGCAGACACAGACCTGTCAGAGGGAACCGGCGGTGTGCAGGCAAGTCAGCTGCATGCCGTCGGTTCCGGCCGGGTCGCCGCGGTGGTGTCCGATCTCGTTGAGACAGACATCCTGGGCACCCCGGATGATCTGAAGGCCCACATTGCGGTCCTCGACGGGATTGCCGCTGAGCGACCAGTGCTGCCTCTGGCGTTCGGGACCGTCATCCCCGCCGACGCCGACATTGCCGGTGAAGTATTGGCCCCACGCGAAGCCGAATACGTCGAAGCCCTGGAAGGACTGTCCGGACTGTCCCAGTACACCCTGCTGGTCCGCTACGACCGGGACACGATCCTTCGGGAGATCATTCTCGACAACCCGGAGGCTGCGGAGCTGAGGGAGACCATCGCCGGCACGGATGAGGACGAGACACGAAACGAACGCATCCGCCTCGGCGAAATCGTGGTGAAGACGATGGAGAGTTGGAAGACCACGGAGGGTCCACCGATTCTCAATCAGCTCGAACCTCTGACCGCCGATATGTCGGTGCGTGAGAGTGGACAGGCTGAAGACGTGTTCGAAGTCGCTGTGCTGCTTGCCCAGGAGTCGCTGGCGGAGTTCGACGACGCCATTGACAAGCTGGCGGAGGCGAATCAGGACCGCATGCGGTTTCGGTTCGTCGGACCGCAGGCTCCCTACGATTTCGTTCCTGAGATGTAGGAGTCGTCATGGGACTTTTTTCAGCGATCCTCGGTGCACCTCTGGCCCCTCTCAAGGGGACTGTCTGGGTGGCCGAACAGGTTCACAGCGAAGCTGAGAAGCGGTATTACGATCCCAGTGCGATTCGACGTCAGTTGGAAGAGGTTTCCGCGGCCAAAGATTCCGGAGCCATCAGCGACGAGGAAGCCGATAAGCTGGAGCGAGATTTGGTCGCGCGTCTACTGGAATCCACTCGTCGACGTAAATCGAAGGAGAACCCATGAGCGAAGAGACAAGCATGGACGAGAAGCAGGCCGCACAGGGTGGGGCCTCGTCCGAAGGTACGCCTGAGCAGGACACCGGCGAGAAGAGGCGGCCGAGGCGGACAGCCTCGTCTGAATCACCACGCCGGTCGACCACTGCCGCGTCGTCGAAATCTCGTCCCGTGAAATCGAAGGCCAGCGCGACCACATCGAGCGCGTCGAAGTCCAGTGCACCCAAGTCCAGCGCACCGAAATCCAGCGCACCGAAGTCCGAGGACACGACGGCGGCATCGGAACCAGCCAGGGTTTCGACTGTGCAGGCGGTCAAGAAGGCCGTCGAACAGTTCAGCGCACTCACTGGCCGGTCCCCGGAATCGGTCGTCGGTGCACGCTGGGTAGATGACCACTGGGCCGTGCGACTCGAAGTCGTGGAATCTCGTCGCGTTCCCGACACCGCCGATCTGCTGGCCGAATACGACATCCAACTCGACGGGCAGGGCGAACTCCTCGAGTACAGCCGACAGAACCGCTACGTCCGAGGACGGCCATCCGAGTGATCAGCCTCAGCGGTATGGTCCACTGGCTCGTGTCCACAGGGCCAGGGCCAGACCGACGACCACACATTCACACTCGGGACAGCAGCCGATAGGAAGCCGACGATATGAGTATTGCAAACCAGTCGAACAGTGCGATGCAGCCACAGCGCAGCCAGGAGGGGACTCTCCTGCACGTGGTGGAGACGCTGCTGGACAAAGGCCTGGTCCTCAACGCCGACATCATGGTCTCTGTGGCAGGAGTCGAACTCCTCGGCATTCGGATCAGGGCGGCCCTGGCGTCGTTCGAGACAGCTGCACGCTATGGACTGGACTTCCCGGCCGGCACGGACCGCGACACTGTGGCCTGGAAGGAAGCGATCGAGCAGAAGGACACCTGCCCGGAATGCGGTAAGCGCGCCGAGCTGGCGCAGCTGATGAACGCGTACTGCCCCTGGTGCGGATGGCAGAGCGCTCACTCCAAGCAAGTGGAGTCCGGCGACGCTGCGGAACTCAAACAGTCCTCCACGGAGTCCGAGAAGTCATCCGAGCGCAAGTAGGTCACTGATGGCCGACGACGCGATCATGCAGCCCACCCGGGATCCACGGGCGACTCTGCCTGACCTCATTGAGGTGCTCCTCAACAAGGGCGTGTACCTGAATCTCGACCTCATCATCTCCGTCTCAGACATACCGCTCATCGGGATCAACCTGCGCGCGACCATCGCAGGGATCGAGACGATGCTCGAATACGGGATGATGCGTCAATGGGATGAAGACACACGAAAGTGGGTCCAGCAGTCGGTGCGCGCGCACCTGCCTTTGGCCGAGGATGAAGAGATCCTCGCCAAGATGGCGGGTGGACATTACCAGGACAACTTCTATCGCACCTGGCGACCAGGCACCGCCTACCTCACCTCGCAGCGGTTGATCATCCACCGACGCGATCCGGCGGAGACACTGTGGCAGGCGAAACTGAGTTCAATAGAATCCATCACGCCGTTGTCGGAGCCCTCGATCGGGGGCGAGGAGCGCATTCGCATCCTCGTCCGACTCGACGACGGCAGCGAATCGAAGCTGTCCGCCCTTGAACCCGAACGCCTGATCCGTCTGGTTCAGGAACAGCGAGGAACGGCACTGCAACCCTCGACGGGTCGAGTCTCGAGCTCGTCGCCGCAACCGCTGAAGCAGGGCCGCATGTGGTACCGGGAGACGCTGTCGGGCGGTGGAACATGGCGGGGCGGGGAAGCAGTCCTGACAGGCCGTGACCTCACTTGGAAGTCTCCGATGGACAGCCGCGCGCTGGTGAGGGTCTCTGCCTCGCAAGTGCGGAAACTGCGCTGGGAGAAGCACGACAACCCCACCAACAAGGCACGTATTCTGTTCGTCGAGACCGAGCAGTCGTCGATACGTCTGGCCGCAGATGACATTGACGACTGGTGCGACGAACTCGAACAATGGAGTGCATCCGAGCGCCACGACCTGGCTGCCACCGGTTCGGGGGAGAAGAATGATGAAGGAGAATCATGGCACTGAATGTGGATGAAGAGAGCCTCAAGCACGGCGTTCTCACCTTGGTCGTCACCCTCGTCGAAGTGATTCAGGAAGCGCTGGAGACGCAGGCAGTGCGGCGCATGGAAGGCGGTGACCTCACCGAGGACGAACAGAACCGCCTCGGCGAAGCACTCTTAGAACTCGATGAGGCCATGGATCAGATCAAGGCCGAGCACGGCATCACCGGCTCCGTTGACGATCTGCATCGCGGACTTGACGACGTCGTCGATGAGGTGGTCGACAAACTCATCAACCCAGCCAGGTGGGCCGAAGAGACTTCGAAGGATATCAAGTGACAGACGCCAATGGCGCTGCGCCGCCCAAGCTCTACGTCTACGCCATTGTGCCCGCCGGTGACTACACGCCCAAGGTCAACGGCATCGACGGTTCGCAGGTGCATCTGATCGGGAACCCCGAGGGGCCCCGCGCGGTGGTCCACACGCACACTGGCGGACCCTACGACGGTCCCGATGACGATGTGAAGCGATGGATCCTGCAGCACAGCGAGGTCGTTGAAGACGGATGGCAGGGAGCAGGAAGCGTGCTTCCGGTCTCCTTCAATGTGATCGTGCGCCCGGACACCGAATCGGGAGCAACGTCGACCGCTCAGCTCGAAAGGTGGTTGGAGGAGTCCAACGGTGCGCTGTCTGCGCGTTTGGGCGAATTGCACGGCACCTCGGAGCTGCGAGTCGAGATCTCGCTGGACCGAAGCGCCTTCGTCGAAGCCAACGACGAGGTTCGGAGAATCAAAGTCGATATGGAAGACCGCCCAGCGGGAGTCCGTCGACTGTTGGAGAAGCGTCTGGAGAAGACCGAGAAGGAGCTTGCAGACCGAGAGGCCGACGACCTCTATCCTTCACTGAGAGCTCGGATCGCCGAACAGTGTCTGGGCATCGAGGAGTACCGCACCCCGCCTCGGGAAGCGGGACAGACTCCGATCCTCATGGTCTCGTGTTTGGTCACTGAACCAGGCATACAGAATCTGGGAGCCGAGCTGACCTCAATTCAGAATGAGCAGCCAGCCGTTTCCATCCGATTCTTGGGCCCCTGGCCGCCGTACTCATTTGCCGATATGTCCGACGCGTTTGCCGGCATGTCCGGTCAGGATCAGCCTTCTTCCGCGACATAGACACGTGAGCGCAGGCGCTGAGCATGGGTCATGTTCTTCACATCGACATCGCTGTCGAAGGTCGAGCCCAGGGCTCCGGCGACGACGCCCATCGCGGCGCTGAGCCAGGCGATGTCGAGGTAGTTGGTGTGATTGGGTCCCCGTTAGCAGTCCAGCGGCTATGCGATAGCTAATTGGTTCTCTGCGCTCCAGCGTTCCCAGCATCTCGATGGTGTTAATCCGTCGAGGGATCCGTGGGGCCGTTCATGATTATAGA
>NZ_FXZB01000036.1 GCF_900169065.1 Brevibacterium aurantiacum
CGTCGCCGTGAAACGCTCACAGACCTTGGCTGCCGCGCGGGCCAAACACCCCCAAAGGTTCAGCAAGGCCACCGATCCCAAGATCCTGGCCCTACCCGGACCGGCATGGATCAACCAACCAAAGGAGAGCACCGAAACAGAGGCAGCCTAACCACTGCCTCACTCACCCTGGTACCGCTTGACTTGAAAAATTCCGACCGCGCAGAGTGTCTTCACCGAGTATCTGTCCCCTGCGGTAGTGACGGTCGAGTTGGAGACGCCACACACCTCGCAGGTCGTGTAGGCCTTCGCTTCGGTGAGCCAGCTCGGGTGTCACCTATCCGTGTACCAGTCCCTAACCTCCGCGCAATACCGCCTCGGCGACATGCTCGTCGATGGTGGTGTGGAGCAGACTGTCGATAAGCTTGGAGAGTGCCGATCCAAAAACTTCTGCGGAGTGCCTCATGTCAAGATCGGGGTCTGAGGAAGATCGGTACGGAAATTCACGCTAACGACATCCCGGTGTCGATCCTGGCGTGGATAGGGCTCGCGAAAAAGCGAAATGCCCGACGCAAAGCTTTCGCAGTGTGGGGCAACGGATGAGAGCCGCACGTCATCTTTCGGTGGTGGCAGGAAGAGGTCACGGATTGATTGTGCCGGTTTTCTTGCGTTGGTCGCGTTCAACGGCCCGGTAGATGGTGGATCGGCTGATGGAGAATAGTTCTGCCATTTCGGTCATGGTGTGTTTGCCGGCATCGTGCAGTTCGAGGAGGTGTGTTTCTTGTTTCACGGTGAGTTTTGGCTGTTTTCCCCGGAGTCGGCCGTTGGCCTTGGCAACCTTCATTCCTTCGCGGGTGCGCATGCTGATGAGGTCGGCTTCGAACTCAGCGATCATCGCCAGGACGTTGAACAGCAGTTTGCCCATTGGGTCGGTGGGGTCGTGGACGGAACCACCGATGCTGAGTCTGATTTCGCGTCTGGCGAGGCCGTCGGCTATCTCGTGGGCGTCTCGGACGGACCGGGCCAGGCGGTCGAGTTTGGTAACGACGAAGGTATCTCCGGCCCGGCAGGCGGCGAGGGCTTCGTGAAGTCCTGCGCGATTCTTGTTCCTGCCGGTAAAGCCATGATCAACATAGACGCGTTCGGGTTCAACGCCGAGGGATGCCAGGGCATCACGCTGGGCGGTGAGGTCTTGCTCCTCCGTGGACACGCGTGCGTAACCGACCATGATCTTAGACATGTAGATCAGTGTGTCACATAGGGATCTTCACCGGACAGTTCACCGTACACCCTATACGGACACTTCATAGGTCACCATTAGCAAAGCAGCAGGTCAGCGGTTGGCGTGTCCGGTGGAGGACCGGCTTACGGGACAGTCTGCTTGTGGCAACCTGCACCCGAGCGCAAGGGCGTCCTTTCGTCGGCCAAATGAGCGAGACCCGAGAGCGTCAACATCTCCTTGACACCTTCGATGCGTCAACCTATCCTTGACACATGACTCCATCAACAAGAATTCGCACTGCAAGAAAAGTCCTCCTGGTCGCCCTCGCGCTCGGCATCTGCATGGTGGTGTTCGCAGCATTTATAGGCTTAGGGCTCCCGGGTTTCATCATCAGCGTGGCTGGGTGGATTGCCCTGATAGCCAGCTTGATCGGCTTCATAGTGGTTCTCGTTCAGAAATCCACCGCGGCTTCACGTGCAAACTCTTGGCGTCCAGCTGACAATGAAGAGCTATGAGCAACGAAGCCGACGTCGCCCTTTCCGTGCGACTATCGAAACTCGCTGCTGATCTGGAGCCAAGCCCCTCGGATGATGAGTCCATGCAATCACCGGAGGCCGTCCTTCGCTCCGTAGCCGTTTTTGGCGACATAGCCCGTGTATCCACACAGCTTCAATCGCAGGCGGTTGCGACAGCTCAAGATTCTGGATTGAGTTGGGCAAAAATTGGCAAAGCGCTTGGAATTTCCCGCCAGGCTGCCCAGCAGCGTTTCGACACCCGCCGAACCGAGGCAATGCAAGCCACGGAGACCATGCGGATCGTGGGTCCTGTTTCGCGCAATGAAGAAGTGGAACAGATCAATGCGGCCGGAAGACAAGGCTGGAAGCTAATCCGTTCGCTACACGGCGAACACGCACTCGAACTCGACGACGAGTCTTGGGAAGTCACGCGAGTCTCGATCTTTTCATTGCGCGCCTTGCCTGCTGCAAGTGACGGATGGGAAGCGGCTTCGACCAGGTTCCCCGACTGTTTCTACATTCGCAAGATTCTTAACTGAGCAGCAGACACACCTTAACTGCGGCTGTACCGCAGGTGGTTCCTCTTGCGGGCGTGGATATGTTCAGGGAAATGTTGCCTCGTTTAGGTCTCCAGGTCCTCATCGGGGTTCCTCAATGGCCGAAGTTCCGTTCCCGTGGCGCCTGCGGTGAAAGAGTAGCGGCCCAGCATATTGATGTGTTCCGAGACCAGCGGCGACAGGCGATGCACGTCCTCGTCTGCAACGTTGTGGCCGCGGTCGCGGAGCCCGGTCAGTGCGGCTTCCAGGTAGCGGGTGTTCCACAGGATGACGGCGTTCAGAACCAGGCCAAGGGCGCCGAGTTGGTCTTCCTGGCCTTCCCGGTAGGACTGCCGTATTTGGCCCCTCCGCCCGTGGAAGATGAGTCTGGCCAGGGCATGCCGGGATTCCTGCACAGTCAACTGGGTATGGATTTGCCGGCGGTACCCCTCATCGGCATCGATGAAGTCCAACAGATGCTCGGTCTTTGCAATCCTCCCGTACTCCGCCAACGCCTTCCCGAGCAGCGTCGGTGCCCCGCCTCCCTGGGTGACCCGCAGGACTTCGGAGGCGCGCACGGTCCCGGACGTCAAGGACCCAGCAAGGCGAAGCATGTCCGGCCAGTTCGACGAGATGAGATCCAGGTTGATGCGGTTGCGACCGGCTACCGCGTTCAGCTTCCCATAATCCGCAGTGGCGTCGATGCGCCAGAACCGTTGGTCCGGCAACCCGGCCAGACGGGGCGAGAACCGATATCCGAGCAGGGTGAAAAGCCCGAAGACCTGGTCTGAGTAGGAGGCCGTGTCAGTGGCGACCATCTCGGGGCGTTGGCCACCGTCAAGATCGAGCAGCCCATCCAAAATATGCAGGGAATCGCGGACCGTTCCCGGAACCACAACGGCACCCAGCCCGGAGACCTGGTCGTTGAGATAGTTCAGCCAGGTCAGGCCGCGGCCCTGGCCAAAGTAGCGCGGATTTGCCCCGGCATTGACGGTAGCCACCGGCACCACAAACCGCATCCCATCGACGGACGCCAACAAGCCGGTGCCCCAGCGCCGTGCGAGTCCGAGACCGGACTGGGCCTTGATCAGGCGGGCGTTAGCTGCGCGAAGCGTATCGGCACGCACATAGTTTTGGTCGACGTGGCTCAGGCGTCCACGTGTCAGGGCGGGGTGGCCATCCCTTACCACCGGTGTGAGTCCGACGTTGCAGGCCTCGGCCACCAGGATGGCTGCGACGGAGACATCAAGCTGGCCCATCCTCGCGGAGGTCTCCGAGACGTGGCTGAATTCCGAGAGGAATCCCGTCCAGGAATGTACTTCCAGCAGCACATCGGGCAGGTCCACCCTCGGCAGCATCCCGGAGACCAGCCCCGGCAACTGCGTCAGGGACTCCGGGACCGTCTTGGCCTCCAGGGGTGAGAGGTGGACTTTGCCGGCATCATCAATCCGTACCGTTGGATTGTCGGCCAACTGCTCAGCCGCCGCACGATAACGGGCATCAAGGCGGTGGCGCACACCAGCCAGATGCTCCGTTGGCTCTTCTGGCAGCTGGAGAGCCCTCAAAGTCTCAGTCTTGGTTTTCTGCCACGCAGGATCGGTGAGCAACCGCGCCCGAGGGTCTCCCCAGCGCCGCCCGCCAACCACGAAGATGTCCCTGCGCCGCAGCGCCTTATGGACGGCCACCGTCACCGCCACCGTGTAGGCCTTGCGGTCGATTTCCTCCGAAGCCGTGACAAGACGCTGCCAAGTCGGAGAGAGGACAGACAGATCAACCTCGGCAGGGTCTTTCTTGCGGCCGTCCAGAACCTCCGGCAGTGCCGTCAGCGCCGCCAACGTTGGCGTCCCGCCCGCGGTGGCCCCGAAGGGTGCCGCCGCGGCCAACGCCGGCAGGAACGAGCGCACGGTGGCGAACCGGCGCAGCATCTGCCCCGCAGTATCAGCCTCGGCACCCTCGGGATTCACCACTTCGTTCACCACCTGCAGCGCGGCGCGTAGCTCGGACAAGGAAACCTGATCGGCCAGCACCGAGGCGGCCTCTGCGCCGGAATATTCCGTGTTGTCCAACACCTCGACCAGTGTTTTCGCGGCCTTCGCCAATTGCAGTGAGGCCTTGGACAAACGGGGCAGGGATTTCAACCGGGCGGCAGTGGATTCCCTGGTTGCCTTGCGCAGAACGCGTTCGTTGACAATGGCGTCCAGGGCATCACACAAATCATCGGCAACCTCCGACGTCAATGCGCGCACGGCACAAAGCAGTGTCGCACCCCGGCGCTGTCCCGATAGTCCTCGAAGCGATGAGGCCTTGCCCGCCAATCCGTAGCGGGCCAGGGCGTTCATCCGGCCCTCGGGGATCATCTCCACATCAATGGACCCGGCACCCAGGGACCGCAAGCGGCCCAGCCGCTCCAACTGCCGCAAGAATTCCGGCACCGAGACCCTCGAAGGCCCGGTCCGCAGCCGTTCCCACGCGGTCAACCGCGACCCATCCCCAACGCGAAGCAGACCTTCCAATTCCAGAATCAATGCGGGGCCGGCCGCGTCCACCAGCATGGAATGGAGGCGGTCATTTGCTCCGGCACGGACCTCTAAAACCAGTCGTGTCAACGTAGAGACGCCGGGGAGAAGGACCTTGCGCTCACGCAGCCAGAGCGCCGCCCGTTCAAACAAACGCACCGGTCCCTCCGACGAAGTCCAGGCCCGGGCCTCCAGAAACAGCCTCAGCTCTTCGTACCTGGCCGGATCGGAGAAATCCGCATACCCGTACTCGGTGGAGATTTCCGCGGCGTGTTCGTACCCGGTCTGTCCCCGCTGCGCATACAGCTTGAGCACGGAAGCATCGGCAATGCCCAGCTGCCCGGCCAGGGATTCCACCACCGGCCACGGAACAGCCAATGGATCCGTCAAAAAACGTCCGACTACCCGCACCGTGATCAGTTGAACAGCAAATCCCAGGCGATTGTGCATTCCCCGGCGGCGACCAACCACCGACAAATCGGCATCGTCCAACCAACAGAAACGTTCCAGGTCCTCCGCTGGTACCTCGTCGGGGAATCCGCTGAACCCTGCGACCTGCTCATCACTTAGAAAATCGACCGCCATGTCACCCATTCAACAGGCCGCTGACTCCTTAGCGTGAATTTCCGGGCGATTCTTCCCCAGACCCCAGATCCCCGGCAGATGGAACCCGGAGTGCCTCATGTCAATACCCCCGGCTAATGAGGGTCGTGCCTCACACAAATTATCCCCGGGAACAACTCTCACCCCACCCGACTCGGCCTGACCCGAATACCCGAGGAATCGGGCAATGCCTGCTTGGCCTCGATCTCACGTTCCATACGCGCGGTCTTCCCGGCAGCGAGCTTGATCAGCCTCTGCTGGATCCGATCGATCTCGGCCGCGATATGGACCGGGTCAAGACCAGCCTTGTAAGCCCTGAGCTCAGCGACTTGCTTTCTGTTGAGGATCCCGGAATCCAGCAGACGCACGAACGGGGTCCGCGGGGTGTCATAAACACGTTTGCGACGACCCACCGAATCAGTGGAATACCCGGTGGGTTTCTTCGTCGGAGTGAAGTAGTTCAACCGGTCATTGACCAGTGCCCAGAGCGTCGTCATGAGTCCGAGTTCGGTTGTCGTGTCGTAGCGGTAGTAGAACCCGTACCGACGCACGAGATGGTTGTTCTTTGACTCGATCGTGGCCTGGTCATTCTTCGTATAAGGCCTGCCGCGAGTGAAGAAGATCTTCCGCTGGGCCGCCCAGTCGATGAGGTCGTGATTGATGAACTCTGAACCGTTGTCGAAGTCGAGCCCGGTCACGAGATAGGGCACCGCTTCAACGAAATGAGTGCACGCGGCAACAATGTGTACGGCAGCATTGTTCTTGACTGCTCGGGTGTAGACCCACCCGGTGTGCATATCGGTGTAATTGACCGAGCGGATGAACTCGCCCTTCAACGTCGGTCCGCAGTGGGCAACGGTATCGACTTCGAAGAATCCGGGTTCGGCTTCGACTTCATCACCGGCCTTACGAACCTGGATCGAGTTGCGCAACAGTGTGCCAGGCTTCGTTGCCGACTTCCCACGCAGGGTGTCTCTAGCCCGGGCTGGTGCCAGGTATCGGTCGATCGTGGCTGGACTCATCGACACCAGCTCGTCGCGTACGTTCGTGCTGTAGCGGCCCTGGCCAGGCACGAGGTGGTTGTGGGCTTCGAGGGAGTTGAGGAGATCGACCATAGCTTGGGCGAGGTATTTGCCGCAGATTCCACCGGCAACTGACCACACATACTGCAGGATCTTGATCGCGTCGTAGGAGTACTTACGGGCCTTAGTCTTGCGTCGATCGATCACGGCCACGGTGGCGTTGGCTCTGCCCTTGGGCTGGCGAGTCCGACGCATGAGCTGTTGGCGAGCGTGGTCGCGGTTCCAGCCAGTGATGTCGGTGACGGCATCGAGGATGGCCGACTTTTGTTGCCTGCCGGCCTTGGCATACGCGGTGGCGTATTTCTTCGTGATCTCGATTCTGGTGTTCATGGAAACGTCCTTGTCGACCATGACCCCATCGTCGTCGTGTCTATGTCCCCGGGTGAAGAGTCTGGCGGGGAAATTTATGTGAGGCACGACCCTTGGCTACGCGGGGACTATCTATGAGTCTCGTCGGAACCTTGTCACGGTCGGAGAGCAGGAGTATGCTCAGTCGCCCAATTAGCCTTGCCTTTTGGATCTGGCCAGGCACGAGGATAGGAGAGTGAAATGCTCAAAGGTGACAGCACTCGACTGATGGGCGCTAAGCATCTCGTTCTGGCTGTGGCGGTCGTGGCCCTGGGAGTTTTGGGAGTAGCTGCCCCGGCTAGTGCTTCGGCTTCCCCATCGCATGAGCAGCAGGAAGTTGTTGCGTTAGATCCCTATGTTGCGGTCACTGAAGCCACGTGCAGAAATGGAGGCGGGTACCCGTTGAACGGTATATGCTTCGGCGGCCGCTGGGATGGAGCGATCATAATCGTATGAGCTTGCCAAGTGGAGAACTGCAAGTTGGTCGTCTATGCATCGATGGGTGGGTAACTCCACGCTTAGAGGCCGCGATTCGAGAGGCCGTACAACTAGCAAATGAGTCACCGGGTGACTACCTCGGGGTGGAGCATGTCATGCTTGCTCTTATTGCCCAAGGCGATTCTCCGACGCTGGTTGATCGCGTAGTTCCTGTCGAGACCGTTCGCGAATGGCGCGACGAACTGAGCAAGGTGATTGCCTCAACGAAGCCAGAGATAGCTTCCGATTCGATCAATGTCAGTGTTGAACGTGAGTAATGCGAAATCGAGAAACCACGGCCACTATCAAAACGCAGAGTGGGCGAACGCTTCGGGACTCAAGCCCGACCACTTCGTCATGACGCCGTGAACCGGAGTGCCTCAGGTCAAGACCCCCGGCTAACCAGGGCCGTGCCTCACCTAATTTTCCCCCTGTGGGTTGTGCAGAGAGTCTTCACCCAGGAAGGGCCGCTCGTAGTGACAGTCGAGTCAGAGACGCCACACACCTCGCAGGTCGTGTAGGCCTTCGCTTCGGCTGCATCGACGAGTTTGTCCACACGTTCTCGGTTGTCGTCATTGACGCTCATCTGGTCGTAGTAGAACCGTAGGCCCCCGAACTTCTCCTTGATCTGATCGACTTTGTATCCAGGTTCGATGCTGCCAATCTTGTTATCGAGATCGAGAATGAGCGGGTACCAGCCTGACTGGCACTCCGGATAGATCCTTCGGCGTTCATAGAACTGAACCATCTGGTCTTCGTCCAACAGTCCTCCGATCACTTGCTTCTACGAAACAGCCGGCGCAAGAACGAACCGCCGGCCGCCGACTCTGACCGGGCAGGCTTGTCCACGGTCATACCGTTGTGGTCGACGTGCTCGGTCACGTCTGAACCTGACCGGTCAGCCCGGTCTCGAGGCCCGGCTTCGAGCATCCGCATGGCCGTACGGACGTCATCAAGATTGTTCTGCAGGGTACTCACATGGGTACGCAGATGCTCAACCTCACGTTGCTCAGTGAGTAACTTTTGCTCAAGGTCGTGGAGGGCTTTCACCTGCGACGATGATCTTTGACCATAGTCACGACCATGGTCATTCTCGGCGTGAGTAAGGTCGGTGACTACCCCTTGACCATGGTCAGGTGGAGACGGTTGACCAGGGTTGAGACCGGCCGCAATGAGATCAGTGACCGGAATCGTCCAGGCGCCCCGGGCACCCTGGACCGCATTGGGCAGAGACCCGTCCTTGAGGCGGCGACGTATCGTGGCCGGAGAGACCCCGCACTCACGCGCAGCCTGTTGCACGCTCCAGGACGGTCGCGGCGATCCTGCTGTCGTCATTGGTCGTGGGCTTCGAGCTCGTCGCGTCGACGCCGTTGAAATGGCGAGAGCAGTTCGGGCGGCATCCGCCGCACCTTCATGTCTTCGAGTGCCTGGATATCCTCGGGCGTGACGTGGATGTTCATGTGCCCACGACCAGCGGTGAGCGCCAGCTTCTCCGAGGCGACGGGAGTGCCTGTCTCGCCGCAGGCCGGGCACTCCCATCGGACAGAGGTGCCGCCGTTGACGGGGAGAACGAGAACGTCCATGAGCTTCCCCGACAGGTACTCTTTCCGCAGTTTCGCCCACTCGCTGGCCCACGCTTTTTTCTTCTGCCCGTAGGTGCTCATGATTCGTCCTCGGGCTGGTCTTTGAGAGCGTTGTGAACGGTGCCAACGGAGCAACCGACCTCGTTGGCGATCGTACGCATCGACAGACCTGTCTCGCGCAGCTCACGAATCCGCAATCGCCGCTGTTCCGCGCGGCTTAGATAGACCTCACGAGGGTCCGATGTCCACCTCTTAATCGTGCGTGGGTCCACACCAGCACGTTCTGCCAGCTCACGGATAGTCAGCCCATTACGGGGGATTCGCTCACGAGTGGCCATTGCTGATTGCCTCCATAATGCGCTGGCGGGTGGCCGCGCGGCGAGCTTCGCCACTGGCAATGCCGCCCTTGAGGCCTCCTTGTCGGCCGGTGTTGCGGTGGTAGGCGGCGGACTTTTCTTCGCTGGTGGTGCGGGAGTCGAGCCACCCGGTGTAGCGGGTGGTGATCCACTTGTAGAAGCTGCGAATGGTGGCCCTGATCTCGCTGGCGGGCAGTGCCTCGCTGAACGTCGAGTTCATCTCCTGGCACAAATTGACGATCGCTGCTTCGAGGTCGTGACGGTCCTCTGGCGTGGGGTGTTCGTTGCGCTTCCGGATGGTGCGCGCGACCCGGTACACGTCCCACCTGACGGTTTCGAAGAGGGTGCAGTTGCGGCCGAGCCCCACGGGGTTTTTCCGCTTGGTGCGCTGCCAGGAGTCTGGCGGCATGAAGTCTGAGACGGTCAGGTGCTCGGTGAGCTCGTCGAGGTTGTAGAGGTGATCGGTCAGCCAGGAGGCTTCCCACTGCTCGTGGGTGGGGTTTTTCGTGATCAGCCCGGAATAGCCCTTGTCGCCGTCAACGGACCGGCGCAGCCCCTCGGTCACGGCGGCGGCGTAGGCGAGTGGTTTGCGTCTGGCGTACTCGGTGCGGGTGACTGGCTCTGCAAGTGCCCATACGGCGTGTGCGTGGCCGTTGGCAGGGTTCTCGACTACGGCGTTGGGTTGCCAGGCTTTTCGGTTCCACATGGCGCGCATGAGCGCGTCGGGGTGGTCGATGTCGACGACAAGGAGATTCGACAAGGATTGGGGGTTGGCCTCGATGTAGCGCAGCTCCAGGGCGTTGTGGCGGCTGGTGCGATAGATGCCCTGGAGCAGATCGTCAGAGGCCAGGGGCCACAGCGGCAACCACATCTGTCCCCACGTCTCCGTACGACCCGCCTGCCGAGCTTCACGGACGGGATCGACCCGTTCTCGATGCTCGCCGTGATCGTGCGGGGATCGACCCCGAGCGCCGCCGCAGCCTCCGCCCGTGTAATGACCGCGTTACGGGAGGCCCGTAAGTCGTCCAATGTCACCGATATGTCTCTCATCGCCCTGCCTGCCGTCCCTAATCAAGAGTCCTGAGTTCCCAATAAAGTACAGTATGGTGCTTGACGAGTCAAGAGCGGGCATGTACGTTCCTAGTATGGAAACAGAACGAGTGCGGGGAAACCCCGCCGGGATCACGCACGAGCACGTCGCCCAGAACCTCCGCACCGCACGCCAGGCCATCGGCATGGACGTGCGCACCGCCGCCCGGCTGATGACCGAGGCGGGCCGAAAGCTCGCCCCGTCGGGGATCAGCAAGATCGAGAACGGCGACCGGCGCGTGGACGTGGACGACCTCACCGCCCTCGCCTACATCCTCCGCACCACACCCGCAGCTCTTCTTACCCCGCTTGCTGAGGCGGTCACGCTGACCGGGGTGCCCGAGTCGTTCCTACCCGAAGAGATACAGGCATGGGTCGCAGGCGCCGTGAAGCTCACCACCGAGGACTTGGTGCGCTACTGGAAAGAGCAACGCTTCCAAGCGATCAACTCGGCGCACTGGGCCGAGGAAATACTCGCCAAGTACGACCGCGGCCAGGTTGGTATCACTCCGCGCGAGGTGTACCAGGAACGCTACGACGTGCAGACCGCCCGCGAGGAACACGCCACCGGCAGGCTGTTGCAACTCGACCCGAACGCCTCACTCGCGTTCGAGTAACGAACCACCACGAGAGAAAGGAGCAAGGTCTATGGCACCAGCCAGTCACCCGCCGCCGGACGAGGCGGCACCGAGCAGCGTTGAGGGGGTGAAGCAGAAGCAGCAGCGACGTTCCCGGTCGCGGCATCAGGGATCGCTGGGCGACTACCAGACCCGCAAGGGGCGACGGTGGAAGTTCCAAATCTATGTGCTGATCGACCCGGAGAAGCCCGAGCTGGGCGAGAAGCGGCTCACCCGTGGCGGGTTCACCGACCTCGAAGAAGCACAGGCCGCGCTCACCGAGGCGCTACGAAAGAAAGCGAGGAACGAGAAGTTCCAGGGCAAGACCCCCACGGTCGGTGTGTACGCCGAGCATTGGATGTCGAGCTTGCGGCTGGCCGATTCCACGATCAAGGGGTATCGGAAGATCATCCGTAACCACATCACCCCCGACCTGGGTCGCATCAGGATCGACAAGCTCACCGCCACCCGCATCGGCTCCCACTACCGGGAGTTGGAAAAGAGCGGGCGCAAGGACGAGTACGGCAAAGGCAAACCACTCTCGGCCAACAGCATCCACAAGGTGCACGTCGTCCTCGGCGCGATCCTCGACGCCGCAATCGACGATGGGCTGATCCAAGTCAACCCGGCAAAGAAGAAGCGCACCGTGAACGCCCCGAAGTCGTCACAGGTTCGAGCGCAGAAACCGGAAATCGTGACCTGGACGGGCGAGCAGCTACAGACGTTCCTCACTTGGAACGAGAAGGAACTGCAAGACGAACTGTTCCCACTGTGGCGACTGATCGCCTACACCGGGATGCGACGCTCCGAAGCTCTCGCGCTCAGATGGAACGACATCAACACCAAGACCGGGCGCATCAGCATCCGGCGAGCGGTGAACACCGAGGACTGGACGACCACCAAGACCACGAAAACGGGCACCGCCCGCGTGATCGACGTGGACGCCGCGACCCTCAAAGTGCTCGCCTCCTACAAGGTCGCCCGCGCCGAAGTGTCGTTCGATTTGGCGAAAGCCGATGCGTATGTGTTCGGTGACGACGAGGGCAAGCTGCGCTCACCCGACGCCATGACGAGCCGCTGGGATCGCCGCATGAACTGGCTCGCCAAGGCACACCCGACGCTGCCCCGCGTGACGATCAAGGGGCTGCGCCACACGCACGCCACACTCCTGCTGGAGCTTGGCGAGCATCCCAAGGTAGTACAGGAGCGCCTGGGGCACTCCACCATCACAACCACGATGAACATCTACAGCCATGTCACCCCGACGATGCAGAAAGCCGCAGCAGACCGCTTCGCGGCCCATCTCGGTGGGGCTTAGCACATATCTCAGCACATGGCACGAAAATGACCCCCAACCCGGTGATCTAAACCCCAGGTCAGAGGCCGTTCTCCGCTCTGTACGCGAGGGGGGACTTGAACCCCCACGTCCGCAGACACTGGAACCTAAATCCAGCGCGTCTACCAATTCCGCCACTCGCGCGCGACGTCCTCAAGATTAGCAGGACGAGGGCGCGATGCTGAAACGATCAGATAACGCAGCCGGTCAGGCGGCGTCGATGCCCAAGGCCTTGCGCACACGAGCCACATGACCGGTGGCCTTGACGTTGTACTGTGCCAGTTCAACGGCGCCCTCAGCATCGATGACGAGCGTGGAGCGGATGACGCCCTGGACGACCTTGCCGTAGTTCTTCTTCTCCCCGAAGGCGCCCCACTCTTCCATCATGGTCTTGTCGGGGTCGGAGAGGAGGTCGAAGTTCAGGCTCTCCTTCTCAGCGAACTTCTTCAGCTTCTCCGGCTTGTCCGGCGAGATGCCCAGAACCACGAGGCCGGCAGCGGAGAGCGCCGAGAGTGAATCGCGGAAGTCGCAGGCCTCGGTCGTGCAGCCGGGAGTCATTGCGGCAGGGTAGAAGTAGACGACTACCCGCTGCCCCTTGAACTCGCTGAGGGTCACGGACTTCCCGTCCTGATTGCTCAGAGTGAAATCCGGGGCGGTGTCGCCGACTGACAGACGTGGCATAGTGTCTCCTCTTCTCGTTCGGAACTTCTCAGAAGTTCTCAGTTCAGTGTCCACTCTAGTCCGAGACCCCGACACGGTTCAGCCTCACTCGATTCGAGCGAAGACCTCGCCGACGGCCACCATGTCACCGACCTTCGAGAGCTGCTTGAGTCTTCCGGCGCTGGGCGCCTGGACTCGGGTCTCCATCTTCATCGCCGACAGCACAGCGACATCGTCACCCTCGGCCACCTCGGCGCCGTCGGCGACGAGATAATCGACGAGGTTGCCGGGCACCGGAGCACTGACACCACCGGTCTCCGCGGCGCCACCATCAGAGCCAGTTCCACCATCACCAGCACCGGCAGCCCCGCCACCGGCGCTGCCCAATGCGGCCAGCAGTGCACTCGGCAGCCCGAGGCTGGAGAGTTTGCCGTCGATTTCGATGTTCACACGCGTCAGCGAGGACTCGGACGCCGGTGCCGGCCGAGGCTGTGTCGTCATGCGGGGGAGGAGCTCGGACTCGATCCACTGCGTGTGGATTCCCAGCTCATCAGCGGTGAACGCGGGATCCGTCAGGATCTCCAGGGAGCATGGAAGCACGGTCGCCGGGCCCTCGACGTGGAGTTCCTTCGCCGCGGTCACGGTGCGTGCGATCGCGGAGGCACGGTCGGGGCCTTGGACGATGAGCTTGGCGAACAGCGAATCGAAGGCCGGCTGCACCATGTCACCGGCCCGGACTCCCGCATCCCAGCGCACACCGGGACCACCCGGGGCGTTGAGCACATCGATGCGGCCCGGAGTCGGCAGGAAACCACGCCCGGGGTCCTCGGCGTTGATGCGCAGCTCGATGGCATGCCCCCGCGGCTCAGGTGTCGACGACAGCGACAGCCCCTGACCGAAGGCGATGCGGAACTGCTCGGCGACGAGATCGACTCCGGAGACCGCCTCGGTGACGGGGTGTTCGACCTGGAGTCGGGTGTTGACCTCGAGGAAGGTCATCGTGGAGTCGGCGGCGAGGAGGAACTCGACGGTGCCCGCACCTCTATAGTTCACCTCGGCGCAGATGGCTTCAGCCGAACGGTGCAGACGCTCACGCTGATCGGCGCTGAGGCCGGGCGCGGGTGCCTCTTCGATGAGTTTCTGGTTGCGGCGCTGGGCCGAGCAGTCGCGGTCGCCGACGGCCACGACGCGTCCCTGACCGTCGCCGACGATCTGGACCTCGACATGGCGGGGGCGTTCGAGGAACTTCTCGACGAAGCATTCGGAGCGTCCGAAGGCCTCCACAGCTTCACGGGTGGCCGATTCGAAGGCTCCGGCAACCTCGGCGAGGTCGTGGACGATCTTCATACCGCGCCCGCCTCCACCGTGGGCTGCCTTGATGATGATCGGCAGGCCGTGTTCGGCTGCGAAGGCCTCAACCTCGCCGGCGTCCTTGAGCGGCCGGTCGATGCCCGGGGCCAGCGGGGCGCCGACCTTCTGCGCCAGTTGGCGAGCGGTGACCTTGTCGCCGAGTGCCGTGATGGTGTCCGCAGTGGGCCCGATCCAGATGAGGCCGGCATCTTCGACTGCGGCGGCGAAGTCGGCGTTCTCGGACAGGAAGCCATAGCCGGGGTGGACGGCGTCGGCCCCGGACTGCTTGGCCGCTGCGATGATCGCATCGATGTTGAGGTAGGTGTCGGCCGCATTGGTGCCCGGCAGGGAGTAGGCCTCATCGGCCAGCTGCGTGTGCATGGCTTCGAGGTCTTGGTCGGCGTAGACGGCGACCGAGGTGTGGCCGTAGTGGGCGCAGGCGCGGATGACGCGGACGGCGATTTCGCCGCGGTTGGCAACGAGGATCTTCGGCATGATTCAGTGTCCGTTCTGCGGTGAATGGCGGGTGTGGTCTGTGGTGGTGGCATCGTCGGCCACCGGGGAGGTCTCGGTCACGAAGCGGATCATGACGCCGGGTGCCAGCTGTGCCGCGAGGTCTGTGTCATCGACGCTGGCGATGATCGGGTAGCCGCCGGTCAGCGGATGGTCGGGTCCGAAGAGCACCGGCTGACCGTTGGGTGGGACCTGCAGAGCCCCGGTCACAGCACCCTCGCTGGGCAGCTCCCCGGTGCGGGCTCGTTCGAGTGGGATCTCACCGGCCAGTCTGAGTCCGACCCGATCGGATTCGTGGGTGACCGTCCAGACCTGTCCCAGCAGGGTCTGCAGGCCAGTGGAGGTGAACCAGTCATCGCGGGGTCCCAGGGTCACCGACAGCTCGATCGTCTCTCCAGGTGCGGGCAGGCGCCGCTGACCGTCTGCGCTGCGGATGGGATCGACGAGGTGGGGCGCCGACTCCGGTCGCCCCAACCTGATCGTGGTGTCCGGCTCCACATGCGCAGGGCCGAGACCAGCCAGCGTATCGGCCGAGGCGCTGCCCAGGGCAGTCTCGGCCTCGATGCCGCCGCGGAAGGCGATATAGACACGAGTCCCGCGCTCGGTGCTGCCGAGTTCGAGTTCGTCCCCATCATCGAGTGAGAAGGCCTCGCCGAGGTGGTGCCGGAACACGGCACCGTCGGCAGAGGTCACGGTGATCGTTGCCGTCGCCCCGGTCACCGCGGCCACACCGTTACCGGTGAGGGCCAGCCTCACCCCGCCGCCGAAGCTCTCCAGCCCGGCCGCGGACTCGGCGTTGCCGACGAGACGGTTGGCAGTCTGCAGTGCACCGCGGTCGGCGGCACCTGCGCTCGAGACGCCCATGGCCGCGAAGCCGGGACGGCCGAGGTCCTGGACGAGCAGCTGCAGTCCGGGACGGATGACCGTGCAGGAATGCGACGAGGCGGCCGCGCCCGGCTGCGAAGACACGGCAGATTCCGCGCTCGCCTCAGCGACCGTGACCGACTCCCGCTCTGCTTCCCGGAACTTCACTGTCGTTCCGGGCACAAACAGGGCAGGGGGTTCCCGGTCGAGGTCCCACAGTGTGGCATCGGTGCGGCCGATGAGCTGCCAGCCGCCGGGGGAGGCGCGGGGGTAGACGCCGGTGAATTCCCCGGCCAGGGCCACGGCACCCACGGGCACGCGGGTGCGCGGGGAGGATCGACGGGGAACGTCGAAGATCGGGTCGTCACCGGCGAGGTAGCCGAACCCGGGGGCGAAACCGGAGAAGGCGACCTGCCAGGTGGCGCGCTGATGCCGGGTCACCACCTCGGCGGGAGACAGGGAGAGGAGATTGGCCACCTCGGCGAGATCCTCACCGTCGTAGTGGACATCGATCGTGACCTCACGGGACTCACTCGAATCCGTGCCCGTGTGTTCGAGCCCGTGGATGGCATCGGTGAGCACCGGCGCCGAGGTGCGGGTCGGGTTGAACGTGACCAGGACCGTCCGTGCGGCCGGGATCAGTTCTTCGACGCCCTCGAGCGCAGCTGATTCCAGGGCACGATGTAAGTGCATGGTGGCCGCGAGATCCGGGCATTCGACGAGAAGATGACGGCGGGAGGCAGTGTGGAATTCGAGGGTGTCGATCATTGGCGGTAGTTGCCTTCCGGCGCGTCGGTGATGAACATCCGGCCCGGTGAGTGCGTGATCGCGAACGGTGGGGCCGAGGCTTGGATGGCGACCTGGGGAGTGACTCCGCAGGCCCAGAACACGGGAATGTCGCCGTCCTCGATCATCGGTGCGTCACCGAAGTCGGGGGCTGAGAGGTCAGTGATGCCGATCTGCTCGGGTTCTCCGATGTGGACGGGGCCACCGTGGACGGCGGGGAAACGGTCGGTGATGCGCACCGCCTCGGCGACCTGTCCGGCGGGAATGGGACGCATGGACACGACCATGTTCCCGCTCACGCGACCGGCGGGACTGCAGGCGATCGATGTGGAGTACATCGGCACATTGCGCCCGGCCTGCTGATGGCGGATCGGAATGCCTGCCTCCAGCAGCCCGGTCTCGAAGGTGAAGCTGCACCCGATGAGGAAGGACACGAGGTCAGGGTGCTGTGCCCAGGCCGCGGTGGCGTCATCGACCTCGTCGACGAGTTCACCGTTCTCCCACAGACGGTAGCGGGGAATGTCGGTGCGCAGATCGCTGCCCGACGCCAGCGCGGATTCGACCTGCCCGGGCTCGAGGACATCGATGACCGGGCACGGCTTCGGGTTGCGCTGGGCGAAGAGGAGCATGTCGAAGGCCCAGTCGGCAGGCACCGCGATGAGGTTGGCCTGAACCAGACCAGGAGCCAGACCCGAGGTCGGTTCCGTGGACCCGGCCCGGATGCGCTCGCGGGCCTCCGCCCCGGCTGCAGCGTCGAACTGACTCATCGACCGGCACCGGCGAACGCAGCGATCCTTACACCCGAGGATTCGAGGAGCTCACGCGCCGCGCGGGCCATGTCGATCGAACCCTGACTGTCGCCGTGGAAGCAGATCGACTGGGCGTCGACATCGACGAGGCTGCCGTCGATGGCCTCGACCTGCCCAGTCTGGACGAGTCTGAGCACGCGTGCGGCCACGGCTTGCGGGTCATGCAGCACTGCATTGGGTTCTGTGCGAGCGACCAGCGAACCGTCGGGGTTGTAGGAGCGATCGGCGAAGGCCTCGGCCGCAACCTTCAACCCCGCCTCGGCGGCGACGCGGTTGGCCACGCTGCCGGCCAGACCGAGGAAGACCAGGGAGGAGTCGACGGCCTTGACCGCGTCGACGACGACCTTGGCCTGCGCCTCGTCACGGACAATGGCGTTGTAGAGGCCGCCATGGGGTTTGACATAGGCGACCGAGCCGCCGACGGCTGCGGTCAGACCCAGGAGGGCACCGATCTGGTATTCGACCTGAGCCTGCAGGGTGGCTGCAGGAACGTCGAGGGGGCGGCGCCCGAAGCCTTCGTAGTCGTCGTAGCCGGGGTGTGCCCCGATGACGACTCCACCTTTCGTCGCCGCTGCCAGGGTCTCCCGGATCCCCTCGGGGCTGCCGGCATGGAAGCCGCAGGAGACGTTGGCGCTGGTGACCAAGTCCAGCATGGCCGCATCGTCGCTGACGACGCGGTCGGGGACGTTCTCCCCGAGGTCCGAGTTGAGGTCGATGGCAGATGTCATTGTCACCCTCCGATTCCGATCATTGCGAAGATGGGGCCGACCGACTCAACGGCCGTGTACCACATCAACAGTGTTGCCGCGGTGCCGATGATGAGCAACCACGTGGGGTATTTGTCGACGCGAAGCAGGCGTGGTTTGAACCAGCCGATGTACATGAAGATCGTCAGGCCGATCGGCAGGATGAGTCCGTTGAATCCGCCGACGAAGACGAGCAGGGTCGCCGGTGCGGTTCCGACGATGAGGTAGATGACGAGCGAGACGGCGATGAATGCGACCGTGGCCAGCTGCAGCGGCCACCCCTTCTCGAGACGTTTGGAGAACGCTGACAGGAACGTCGCCGAGGTGTAGGCCGCCCCGATCACCGAGCTCAGTGCCGCTGCCCAGAAGATGGCGCCGAAGATGCGCATTCCGGCATCGCCGAGGACCGCGGCGAAGGCCTGTCCGGCTGGGTTGGCGACGTTGCTGTCGAGGTCGAGGGCGACTCCCGAGGCCACGACGCCGAGGATGGCCAGAAACAGGATGTAGCGCATGACGCCGGTGACGAGGATGCCTGTGAGCGCCGAGCGCATCACTGAGGGAGCATGCTCCGGTCCGGTCTTACCCGAGTCGAGGTAGCGGTGGGCTCCCGAGTAGGTGATGTAGCCGCCGACGCTGCCGCCGACGATGGTCGTGATGGTGGCGAAGTTGATGGTGTCGGGCAGGAAGCTCTGCTTGATCGCTTCGCCGACCGGTGGGTCGGAGGCGATCGCGACGATGACGGTGAGGATGATCATTCCGACGCCGAGGACCATGACGACAGTGTCGACGACCTTGCCTGCGCGTTTGAACAGGAAGATGCCGATGGCCAGCACACCGGTGAGCAGACCACCGAGCTTCGGGTCGATGCCGAGGAGGGCGTTGAGGCCGAGTCCGCCGCCGGCGATGTTGCCGATGTTGAAGGCCAGACCGCCGATGACGATGAGGACGGACAGGAGGATGCCCGTGCCCGGGATGGCGCTCGAGGCGAGCTGGGCGGCTCGCTTGCCCGAGGACGTGATCATGCGCCACACATTGAGCTGGATGGCGATGTCGATGAGGATCGAGATGAAGATGGCGAAGGCGAAGGCTGCGCCCATCTGGGCGGTGAAGGTCGCCGTCTGTGTGATGAATCCCGGGCCGATCGCCGAGGTGGCCATGAGGAAGATCGCGCCCAGAATGGCACTGCGACTGACCTTCACTGGTTGATTCGTAGCTGTTTCTTGCGGCTGTGACATGGGATCTCCAAGTTGCCTGACGTCTGGTCTGCCTTTGAGCGCGATACGAGACCAGCCTCGCTGGTGGTCCGCATCACTATTGGTGAAGCGTTAGACAATCTAACATGGATTGTTCAACAAGAATAGACTTGCGTCACATTTCGGATTAAGAATTGTTCTCACGAATCTGGGCTATTTGTTGCCTCGGTCACTAGGATGGAACCGTGAATCACGAATCGTCCCTGGTCAATCAGCTCACCGACCGCCTCATCGCCGGCGAGCTGCCGCCCGGCGTCCGCCTGTCCGAAGCCGCTCTGGCAAAGGAGTTCGACGTCTCCCGCAACACGCTGCGCGAAGCCTTCCGCGTGCTGGGGGAGCAGGGCCTGGTCAATCACATCCCGCACCGCGGAGTCTCGGTGGCCTCGCCGAACACCTCTGACGTCATCGACATCTACCGGGTGCGACGCCACATCGAATGCTCGGTGCTGGAGAACGCTCCGAAGAACCATCCGGGCGCCGAGGAGATGCGCCGGGCCGTGGAAGCCGCACAGACTGCCGCGGCCGCCGATGACTGGCTGCAGGTGGGAACACTGAATATGTCCTTCCACAATGCCGTGGTCTCACTCTCGGACAGCTCCCGGCTGATGCGCTCGTTCGGCAATGTCCTAGCCGAACTGCGTCTGGCCTTCCTCAAGGTCGAGGTCCTCGACTTCCTCCATGCGCCGTTCGTCGAGCGCAACCAAGAGGTCCTCGATGCCTATCTGCATGAGACCCCGAGAGAAGCGGCCGCTAAACTCGGCGCCTACCTCGGCGATTCCGAACGTCAGGTCCTCGGCGCCTACGCCCGCGCCGGTCAGGACTGAGCACCATGTTCTGAATCTGACGTTCTCAACGTGATGTTCTCAGCACAGTGCCCGCTGAGGCCCGACTGCTAGACTCATAGAGACGTGTTTGTGCAAATTGCATACGCCCATGTCGGCCCAGGCCTGCATGTCTATCGGCAGATCAGACAGTGGTCGGTCTGCAAGGAGTGCGCAATGAAGTATGCACCATATCTCTGTCCCGACTGCTACGGCCGTCTCATTGACACCGCCGCTGCTGCGGAACCCGGTGACGGAGTGAATCTCAACCCCATGCTCGAGTGCGCAGACGGCTGCGGCGTTTCGGAGAATGCACTCAAGCCCTATAGGATCCGGATGAACGGCAGATCCCGCAGAGCAACGAGGACACCAGTCCGATCTGCGGCCAAGGCACCGGTTCGACGCCAACACTAGCCAGCTGACACCGACCCTGGTGCCAGCTACGGAAGACAAACAAGAAACCGCCGTTCGGATGATCCGAACGGCGGTTTCTTTGCTGTGGTGCACCCCCCGGGACTTGAACCCGGAACCCACTGATTAAGAGTCAGTTGCTCTACCAATTGAGCTAGAGGTGCGAGCTGCGCTTGCCGCGCAACGAGAATTAATATTACTCAGGTTCCCAGGGTTCATGCAAACTGAGAACGGCCCTTTTCAGATTTTGTGAGGTAGCTCGCATACCTGCACGTCAGAGGTACATCCCAGACCGCGACTGCTCCGCTGGTTCTGAGATCGCGTGGACGTCGCGCTCACGCAGCAGCACGTACGCCGTCCCCTCCAGCTCCACCTCGGCGAGCTCCTCAGGATCATAGAGGACGGTGTCGCCGAGGTTGGCCTGCCTCACGTGTGGGCCGGCCGCGACGACCTTGCCCCACACGAGACGCTTGCCCATGCTGGCAGTTGCCGGGATGACGATCCCTGCCGAGGATTTGCGTTCCCCGGCCTCCTCGCCCGGATCCACCAGGATCCGGTCGTGCAGCATGCGGATGGGCAGAGCGGACTCAGCCACGCTTGCTGCGGCCGGAGACACCCACGATCAGTGCGGCCACGCCGAGGACGACTCCGACGCCGAGTGCAACCGCCTCGGATTTGACCGAGCCGCTCTCCTCTTCAACGACGGAGTACTTCGCCTTGTTAGCGGCGCGAGTCGCGAGGACCTTCGGGTGGACACGGCCCACAAGTTCATCGATGTTGTCCGCGATGCGCTCTTCGCGCAGGCGAATCGATTCCGCCAGCTGGCTGGGTGACGCTGAGTCGACGGTCACATCTGAGGTGTAGACATTGTCAGTCATCGGGGCAGGTCCTCCGGGTCGAGAATACGTTCATGCACGTGACGGGGTGCCACGGTGCCTCGTGTCAAGCTTAACCGCTTGATTCTCTCAGTGTCAGATATTGGGTGCGGAGAGCCGAAAAGTCACGATGTCGACCGTCGCGTCCTGCGGCATCGTCGGATAGTGCTTCCGGAGGTTCGCGACATAGCTGTCGACGCTTGAGCCCTCTCGCAGGTGCAGAAGCTGTGGAGTCAGCTCGCTCAGTCGGCACGTGTCGACCGAGGTGATGTCGACGGGGAGCGGCCCGTGCTCTGTGTGTTCGAAATACGCCAAGGCAGGGCCGGGGGAGTGGGATTCCTGCCACCTCACCGTCAGGGTCTTCTGCCCCGAGACGGTGGACTCGTAGTAGCCGGGGTGGAACCGCAGGAGCCGTTGCGGTGCCGAGTCAGGGTGACGGTAGGAATAGGGGAGAAGGGCAGAGATCGGAGCGATCTCTGCTGAGCCCGAACCCTCCGGTCCCGGGACTACGACGAGTGCGTCGGGGTACAGGTCGAGGATAACCTGACGGCAGCGCCCGCAGGGGGAGAGCAGACCCCGATCTCCGCATCCGGCCGCTGCAATCGTCACCAAGGGCCCGGCCTCGGCTGCGACAGCGTTGCCGATGGCGACGAGTTCTGCGCAGGGGCCGCCGTTGAAGTGGTGGACGTTGACGCCTGTGTGGATGTGACCGTAGGTGTCCATCGCAGCGGCTGCCACGGTGTGGTTCACATTCGCGCCCAGGGTGGCAGCCAGCGATTGCGCGGCAGCGACGACCTGTAACTCCGAGTCGTAGAGGTCCATGCTGCGATCCTAAGGCAACCGTGAACTCAGTTCTGCTTGTTGCGTCGTCCGACGATCCAGATGATGAAACCGACGGCGGCCATGCCTGAGGCTGCGAGGATGAAGATCGGCCACGAACTCACAATCGTTGACACGATCGACTCACCGAACGACGTCGACGGTGGTTTGTCGCTGCGAGGTTCTGGCGTGTTGCCTCCGGTGATGAGGTCGGTGTCATCATCGGGCACAGGTGTGTCCGGGTTCTGCGGGACTGGGTCCGAATAGTCCGGAGGTGGTGCGTCGCCGTTTCCGGGCATCCAGTCGTCGCCGACATCGCCGGGAATCTCATCGCGAGTGTCGGACGAGCCGTTGCCGGTCGCAGGGTCGGGGGTCGTGTCCTCGCGGTTCGGGCCGTCATCGCCCGAGGTTGTTCCCGAGCCGTCCTGATCGGCCGAGCCCTTGTCGTCCTTGCCGTTGTCGTTGCTCGAGCTGCCATCTTTGTCGGCGTTTCCGACGCTGTCGGAGTTGCCGGAATCGGAGTCGTTCGATGATGCCGAAGAGTTCGAATCTGATTCCTTCTGGGCCGAATCGGCATCGGCCGTCGTCGAGGAGTCGGTGTCTTTCGAATCGGCCTGCGCGGAGTCTGAGGAATTGGAGTCAGAGGAAGCGCTAGTATCCGAGGAGCTGTCGGAATTCTCCTTGTTCCCCGTTGAGCCTGTGTCTGAATCTGAATCTGAAGTCGAGCCGTCGTCTTTAGCTTCCGAATCCTCGGAGGCGCTCATGCCCGCGCCCGAGGAGGAGTCTGCGGTGCCGCCGTCGGGATCAGCGGTCTCGTTCGAGTTCGCGCCGGCGGTTGCGCCCGCGTCGCTGTTGTCGCCGTCACTTGGCGGCGGATACGCCTCGCCCTCTACGACGCTGATGGTTGTGCCATCAGAGGTGAACGCCCAGACAGGATCCGGTGCCTTTTCGAACGCAGTGAACTCCATCCTTTTGCCAGTGTCGTCATTGAGAACGTACCCGTCTTCATCGAACGAATACTTACTCGGTGCGTCGTTCGTCGCCTCGGGCAAGGGATTTCCACTGTCGTCGGTAGTGCCCTCTGGTTCTGAAGTGCTCTGTGCCGGCCAGCGATTGTTCTGTTTTGGGCCAGCGAATTTCTTACCTTCCCAGCTTTCGGGCATGTCGGAAAGCTGCATGGTCTGATCCGACGGGTTCCACGTTGAATCGATCGGATCCTCGACGGCGCAGGGTGTGGTGGTGTCGCCACCGTCGCTGGGGTCATCGCACTTTGGGTCGTCTTCAGAGGCATCATCATCTGCCTCCGCATTGGGATCTGCGGCATCGGCTCCTGCGTCTGCGCCATCATCGGACCCGTTTGAGTTCGAATCCGCTTCGCTCGACGCAGAGTCCGAGTCTCCCGAGTCCGCTGCCGACGCCGCATCCGTGCCATCTGTCGAACCGTCGGCCTTGACGTCAGTGGTCCCAAGGTCAGAGACAGACGCCTCCGCGACCGCGGTAGGCGAGGCCTGAGCTGGAGCGATTGTGCCTGTGAGCGGGAGCAGCACCAGGGCAAGAGCAGTGCCGAGGGCGGCCGCTGTGCGGCTGAACTCGCGTGTAGCTGGCACTGTGTTCCTTCGGTGTGGGGACTCCGGCATCAGACGTGCAAGGGGACTTGGCAGACAGGCACATCTTTCCCCATCCTAATGGCTACATCAAGGGTGAGAAAGTTTTCGGTCATTTCTCGCTCGTGTCGGACGACTTCTCGTAGGCCCGGATCGTCGAGTCTGCGCCGTCGACGATGGCTCTGCCGCCGTCGTCGGTCAGCGCCAGCAGGTTGGTGTCCGTGCGGTAGGCGTGTTTGCCAGCCAGCAGGCAGGAGTCGTCGTTGTCGACGGTGCAGGGCACGATCGTGCCGCGCGGTTCCGAGAGGTGGATGTCCTTGCTCGAGGTGTCCATGAGCAGCAGCCCGGATTCCAGGTCGAAGAGATACGGGCCGATGTAGGCTCGCTTTCCGCCTTGGCCGCGCACCCATGACATCTCGCCGACGATGTCGGTCGTGGTGGTCACAGTCGATAGGATCGAACCGTCTTCCAAGGAGTGGACGACGAGTTGGATGCGGTGACCGGAGTTCGTCGATGCTCCCTGTTCGCCCCACAGCGTGACGGCCTTGCCATGACCGGCCGAGACCCATTTGATGATCTGGAGTCCATCGGCGGGGGCTTCGAGTTTGACGGATCGCTCATCGCCGGACTTGATGTTCTTCGCCTTGACCGGACCGTTCCAGTCGGAGCTGAAGAGCTCGTCGTTCTCGATCGCCATCGGCGTCGATCCCGATTCGGGAGTCGGCACATTCACGAGGCCGTCGACACCGAAGGTGGACAGACGGTTACCCGACTTGATGAGGACGCTTTTGCCCGCCGAGGTGATGCGTGCGTTCTCCGGCAGCTGATAGGTCTTGGGCTTGTCCTCACCGTCCATGAGCGCTTCGGCGGTGTCGCCGGCCTGCCACAGCAGGGCGGGCTTGCCGTCGATGATCGTGTCGACGGCGAAGGTCGGGGCTTCGCTGGTCTTTCCCGAGTACCGGGATTTGCCTGTCGCGGAGTCGAGGACTTCGAGCTTCCCGCCGTCGACGACGAGGACACCACGATCCGAGGCCGTGACCGAGGCGTCTTTGGGGATCTTGGTCTCCCACGTCGGCGAGTTGTCGAAGCCGGGAACGACGTCCGCGGTCTTGTCCACGGAGAGTTCGGACGCGGGATTGATCTGCTGTTCCGACTCGATCGTCTGCGGTGAGTCCTGAGAGCCTGCAGGCACGATGTTGGGAATGACGAACGCCCCGATCATCAGGATCACGATGCCGATGAGCACGAGTCCGGGAACGGTGATCTTCTTCAGTCGTTGGGGGCGATTCTGTGGTGAGTTCTTGTGCTGCGGTGCGCGCTTGCGCACTCGGGTGCGCTTGACTGTCGGAGCGTTGGGTGCGGCAGGTCCGGAGAACGGAGTGCCCAGGGGATAGTCATCCCCATTGCCCGCCTCGGCGTCGGTCTTCTTCTGTTGGTGGCGCTCTGACTGTGCATCGGCAGGATCACCGTCCGTCGCCGAGGTGGTCGTGGACTCATCCGTCGACCTGTTCCCATCCGATGCGGGTGCGGCGGGAGAGGAGGAAGGTTCCTGCGCAGGAGGGGGAGTCGGTGATGCGGAAGCTGCGGGAGCGATCTTGCCGGTCTCGTCCAGGACGACGTCGACTTCCTGATTGCCGTCGTCGATGGTCACTGGTACTTGGGTCGCGGTCTCCCTGGCGTAGTCGCCAAGGTAGGTCATGGCCTGTCCGGTGTCGGAGTAGCGACTCGTCGCCCCGTTGAGGGTGAGATAGGTGAACCCGTCCTGAGAGACGGAGATCAGCGCACGAGCCATGTACAGGGTTCCTTGAACGATATTGAGGATAGGACCGTGACAATACTATTGAATCCAAGTGGATGCACCTACCGTTTTTCCGAAACCGTTATACATCGCTACTGAATCGTTGCACGTCAGGAGATCTGTGTCTCATTGTGCACCATATGCGCTGTGAGTCGAGGTGCCTCACTGAGGAGTGAGCGCGTGATCCGTGTTGGTGCCTCAGCATTTTTGAGCGTGAGGCTTACGGTTCACTAATTCGTTTGGAGTCGATTCATCGACGGTTTCAATGATGCCATGTCCA
>NZ_FXZB01000037.1 GCF_900169065.1 Brevibacterium aurantiacum
GCATTCAGCGATTGACTACCGCCCGCCGTTCGAGGTCCATTCGGAATGGATCAACCAGTCCGCGATTGAACCCGCGGCTGCTTAGGAAACCAAGAAAAGGAGCCTCTACGAAACCCGGTGCTTGACACACCGTCTACGGCCCCTTTGACACCGACACGGTCCTGACTGATGAACTGGTGGTTGATGACGCTCCGGTGTTGACGGTGCTCACGACTCCGGCACGCAACGGCACCTACCAGCTGGGCTATACCGATGCAGATCAGATTCGCCCCACCGAGCCGGGCTACTACGTGATTGTCTCAGATTTTGCAGGCGATGACCGGGTGCAACCGTTCCGCTCCTCACCGGCGGACATTCTGGAACGCTTCTACGTACCCCAACCGCCCGCACCGGGTGTGGAGGTGACGGTGACGACGAAGGCGACCCCGGAAGCGTTCGTCGGCGACCCGATCAGCGACACCGCGATCGTCGAAGGGCATGTGCCCGACGGCGCATATCTCGTGTTCCGCGCCTACGGCCCATACTCCGAGCAGCCGATGATGGGTGAAGAGGGGGAACCGTTCTTCATCTCCGACGAAATCCCGGTGGATGGGGCTGGCGAGTATGAATCCGGGGTCACGAGCGTGGATACGGCGGGGCTCGTGTTCTGGGTCGAAACGCTCCACGCCCCAGATGGTGCCGTGCTCGCGGAGGGCTTCATCGGAGCGCCCGGTGAAACGACCATCGTGCACGAACGTCCCACCGACGTCACCGTGACGACGAAAGCGGTCCCCGAGGTGACGCTCGGCGATCCAGCTCACGACGTCGCTATTGTCACCGGCGATGTGCCAGAGGGTGCGATGCTCGTGTTCCAGGCCTACCGCCAAACCGGCGCTGAGGCGGTGTGTGACGTCGAGAACCTGGTGTTCGACACGCACGACGAACTCATCCCGGTCACTGGGGCAGGCGAATATGTGTCGGCCGAAGTGGTGTTCGAGGAAGTGGGCACGTACTTCTGGATCGAAACGCTCTACGACCGGGACGGTGAGATGCTGCACCGCGGTGAGTGCGGAGCAGCAGGTGAGACCACGAAGGTGGTCGAGAAACCGGTGACCCCGTCTGGACCTCCGTCGCTTGCGGTCACTGGAGCCGGATGGTCCTGGGCAGGGATTATCGCCGCGCTGATGCTGACCGCGACTGGCGGGATCCTCTGGTTCGGGAGGAAGCTCGCCCTGTATCGGGAGCGCACCGGGTACGTTCGCGACGAGGATCTCGCCGCGGAACTCGAGGAACTCACGCAGGAGTAGCCCAGGGCAGAAATGATGAGTGAGGGGCTGCGCCACTGGATGGTGCAGCCCCTCACTCATCTGTCTATTCGTTATTGGAGTGTTCGTGCCAGGTGTCGGCGATGAACTGTGCCACGGCGACTGTGGAGTTGAACACAAGGCGGGCATGTCTCGGGGAGGCTGGGCTCAAATCGCTGGCACCGTGTCCGTTACCGATGGAGTTTCGCGATTCGGCGATGGACTGCACCGTAGTGGTGAGCGCGCGCATAGCCTTTCGCAAGGCATCGCTGCCGCGTGAGTCACCTTCGACCGCATTCGCATTGATGTTGAGGCTTGATGAGACCTTCGCGAACAACCCGGGAAGCTCATCTCGCTCAGAGAACTCGACGCCGAGGTCAGTAAGGACGATCTTGCACTGGCTCTCGATCAAGTTCTTGCACGAGGAGATAGCGGTAGCAGGGTCATCGTTCAGATCGCGGTCGATCATGTCCAGGTGTCGCCGGAGAACCGCATTCTCAGTGAGATCTGGTGTCTGGGTCAGAGTCAGCGTTGCGGGCGCGTGATAGGCAGCGATGTGTCGTGACGCATAGATGACGCGGTCGCCGAAGTTATCCGCCGGATAGAGTTCGAATCCGTCGCGGCGGAGCGTGTCGTTGTAAGCGGTCACCATCGCCGCAGCCGCTTCAGGATCGTCCCGCACAACTGGGTGCACCGTTTCGACAAGGAAGTTCAGAAGGTTCTCGTCGGTGCCGTCTCGGAGCTGGAATCGGTCGTCGCTGAAGACCCAATCGTCTTCCCAATCCCAGTTGTTGACGGTGTGCTGGTAAATGTCGCCAGTGGCGGTGTTATATCGAGAATCCGTGCTGGGCAGCAGCTCTAGTTTGTAGAGGCGCGCTAGGAATTCGGGGTGCTCCAACCGTCCGGACCAGCGGTATTCGGATAGGGCGAGCCAGTCGAGCAGATTGTTCCGGGTACTGCGGTTGATCCGCCTCCCGCTCACAGAAGTCATACATTGAGTTTATCGAGGCAACTTCTGGGCTCATCGGAGGGTTCGACCACTCTGATCACGGATGGTCGCTGCGCCAGATGTCTGGTCAGTGTGCTCTGACTCACGGATACGGGTGCGGGCGCGTTGGTAGTCGATACGTTGCGCATCATCCGCCGGGACTGGCCCGAGCGGGCTTGTCGAGGTGATGCCCCACCGATCCCGATACGCGACAACCGCCCGCACCGTGCTCTGCCGCACCGCCGGGTCAGCAATGTCGAGCGCCGTGACCCAGGGCTCAGCGTGTTCGAGCACCGCCTGGGTGAGGATGTTGAGCCGCGCCTGCATGAGCTGCTCCCGTTCCTCAAGGGCTTGCCGCATGGCAGGGTCGGTGATGCCCGTGGCCCGGGGCACCAGACCGATGATCAGGCCGGGAGCCTGGCGCGACGAAGCGGGGTAGGTCGCCGTGACTTTCTGGATCCGGAACCGCAGCAGCGATCCGAGATCTTCAACGTCTTCGAGGTTTCCTGCGCGGATGACGCGTGAGAGGAGGTCGTCGATGTTGTGCCCCTCGGCTTCGAGGCGACGAAGCTCCGTGGTGAGGATCCCAAACGAGTCCGTCTCCACAAGATCGTCAACGACGGCGGTGCCGAGGCCTGCTGTTTCGAGGAGGGTGACCCACCGGGATTGTTGGGCTTCCGTGGCGATGGTCTCGTATTCGGCGGCCAGCTGCGCGAGCGACCCCCACATGTCTTGTTCTGCGGTGATGGTGTCATGTGCGGACTGTTCGGCACCGACATGTTGGAGGATGCCATAGAGAATGCTTCGTGCGCTCAGTTCCAGGTCGTCTCGGTGTTGATGTTCTTCCAGATGATGCTGGTCGGTGGCGACATAGACGCGGTTGGATTCTCGGCCGCGGGTCATCGCGACGTAGAGCGACTCACGGGTGACTTCCGGTGAGTGGACGATCGCGTGAGCGGTATCGACGGTGGAGCCCTGTGCCCTGTGCGCGGTGATCGCGTATCCGAGGTCGACCTGGTCAGCAACGTAGGCTGCGGGCAGAATGATCGTGGTCCGCCACCGAGAGTGTGCCCGGCGGACCGTGAGGGATCCGTCGTCGTGTGCGTGGGTGACGTGCCAACGGTCTCCGTTCTTCACCCAGCCGCGTCCAAGGGAGAGGCGGCGGTCGTTTCGCCTGGTGATGACCAAGTCGCCGCGGGAGGCTTCGTTCCCGTCGTGCAACTTCACCCCATCCAGGGCGACATCTCCAGCGAGGATTCGGTCGGTGCGGGCACGCGTATTCAGCTCGGATACAGTGTCGAGGGTCTCCGCGATCAGCACCGACGTCTTGCCCGCGGCTTGGTCGCTGACCCAGGCTTGGTAGGCGGCGTCGAGGATGTCTTCGTAGGTTCCCGGGGTGACGCGGTCATGCTTGAGGTAGGTGTCGATGACGTCGGTGTCGCCGAGGCGTAGCTGCAGGGAGGCGTGTTTCTCCCAGTCGTTGCGGAAGCGGCGTACGTCCAGCAGCTCCGGTGCGTCGCCTCGATCTCGGACGAGCATCCCGAATGCTCCACCCGCGTCGACCGCGGCCAGCTGCGCCCAATCACCCACCAGCAGTACCTTCGCGCCCGCGTCGGCGGCGTGGGCGGTGATCGTGTCCAATGCGAGGGTTCCCGCGAGGGACGCTTCGTCGATGATCACCAGTTGACCAGCGGTGAGGTTCCAGGTGCCGCGGCGGTGCTCGTGCAACCATTTCGCGGTGTTCTCGGTGCTGATGCCGAGGTCCTGGGCGAGGACATCCGCTGCGGCTGCGGACGGGGCCAAGCCGACCACGGACCCGGCACCGTGGTTCTTCTCCCACGCCCTGCGGAGGGCGCTCATGGTCGTCGTTTTCCCTGTACCTGCGGGGCCGACCAGGACATCGAGAGTGCGACCGGAGATGCCGATCTTCGCGATCGCCTGCTCCTGATCCACCGACAGCACAAGCCCAGCAGCACTCTTCGACCGCGCAGCATGTTCAATCCACGCCAACGGCACCGTCGGAGCCATCCGTGACTCTGAAGCGGCAAGGAGTCGGTCTTCCGCGGCAAGCACACGCTCGGAGGAGAACACGGTCGATGCCTTCGGCCGGAACACGCTCTGTCCGTCGTGTTGTTGGAAGATGGGTGGGCTGGAGGCGAGCTCCGGCGGCGTCAACCGCAACGACGCTTTCTCCGCGGCATCGACGATTTGCCCGGTGATCAGGTCACGGTCGGTCGCAGAGGCGAACCGGAGGCCCATGGTTTGTCGGACGGCTTCGGCGTGCAAATTCCATCGTTTCCACGTCGCCCGCCGGTCACCCACCTGCGCCACCACACTCTCAGCGACCGTGCGCAGGTCATCGAGCGGGATATCATCCGCGCGCAGCAACGGCTCCCGCACACTCCCCACTACGAGGGCGCTTGCCCACGTCGGAGCATCTTCACCGAGCACGCGGGTGGCGCGCTCCCGCCACGCAGTGGTGAGGTCGCTGAGTGAATGATTCTGCTTTGGCGGACGAGTCTCCAGCGTCGCCCGCTGTCGGAATTGCCACAGCAGTTTCGAGGATGGTTGCCGCCCATGCTTGGCAACATATTCGGCCACGAGCCGGTCTTTAACCTGTTCGATGCCGCGCGTGCGGGAGGAGAACTCGTTCATCAGCGACTGTGGGACACCGGTGATCTCCCACGCCGTCGATCTGCCCGTCCCGCGGTCGCGCGCCTCCCACCCGACACCCAGGATCGCGGCGAGGTGATCAGAGAGAACCGCGTTGTAATGCTCCGACAGCCCCGTCACCGCCGTATGCAGGGCACGGGAATCCAAGGTGCGCCACTTCCCATCCCGTGCTCCTTGAACGCGATTCGCCACGACTACGTGAGTGTGCAGTTGCGGGTCCGAGGATCGAGAGTCGTAATGATCGTAGGCGGCGGCGATCACACCGCGCACATCAGTTTGCGCGACCGCGCCACGCGGGCCCTTCACTCCCACACGCGTCATCGCGACATCGCGTTCCAACAGCTCCAGGACGTCTTGAATTGCGGCGTGGTGCGCTTGCGCGATCAGGGTCTGCGTTCCACCATCGGCCACCGCCCACAGCGTCGACACTGACTTCGGAACGGAGAAAGTCAGGTCGAACCCTGCAACTGGGGCACCGGTTGGTTTGCTTGCTTCCTCTGCTTCGATGAGCGCCGTCTGTGTGGAGAGTGCGGCCGGAGTGAGGTTCTCGGGTAAGCGTGTGAGGCGCCGCTGCACACGGTCGCTTGCGGTCGCGAATTTGCGGTAAGGGCGGCCCAGTTGCTCCTCCGTGGTTGGGTTCTGGCCGTAACCCATGAGGCGTCGTAGCTGCTCTTCAGACACCGCACCACCGGGAAGAATGTCATCAGAGAGTCCCGCGATGCCGGAGCCGATCCATGTGCCAGGCGGTGTGCCCGATTCGAGGTAATACCGTGTCAGGACGGATGCCGCGTCGCGGTCACCGTCACCGGCGACCACAGAGTTCAGCAGGTACCGGTAGCCGTCACCGGCGGTCATCACACGGATCGAAACTGTCACGTCAACCGCCCCGCACATCGCCCGATACGGCTGGAATCAGGGACGCTCGACCCCGCCACGCTTCGGCGACTCAGCAGCTGTCGGCCGTGACTCGGCGTCCGGGTCGAGCTGACGTTCCCGCTGCTCGAGGAACCGTCGATAGTTGAGAAGCTCCTCTGCAGCGAGCGGATCATGCTCTGGCCACACCAAAGACGACGACTCCGCACTGACTCCCATCAGCGTGTTCCGCAAACTCAGCACCTGGTCCGAAGCCGCCGTCAACAGACCGCCATCGAACATCGCTCGCGCCGAGCCACGCGCTTGATCCCCGAATGTTGTGACCGCGGTCGCACCATGCTCCTGGAACGCAGTGCCGGCAGCATCGATCACTCGATCTATCGACAACAGCATGCCCACAAGAGGATCCACGACATCGGCAACCTGCTCCGGATGCTCACGTAACGCACCCCTCGCCCGGTCCAGCTTCTCGGCCTGTTCAGCGATCGCACGCGCAATTTCGGCAAGATCCGTAGCTGTAGACATCATCGACTCCTTCCATAAGAAACACCGGCTCACTTGGAAGGTGCGCTCACTCTTCAAAACTCAGACCTGCATCCACGCCGCAATTGACGGGGTCTCACCGAGGACTCACTCCTTGGCCAAAATTACGCGTTCAGAGGTGCGTATAGACCGCCGATTTCATCACCGCCGTTGTCTCGGGCAGTGATCCAGGCGTCATGCAACCACATTGCTGTGTTGCGGCGCGAGTGTCCGCTGTTCCACTCGATATCGCGTTCGTAAGTGACGATCTGGTTACCGGCACCAACAATGACCCAGGTATAGAGGCCTAAGCTATGACGGGTTTTGACCTTCATCCCAGAGACAAGTGTTGGCGCTTCGTCTTCGCCTCTTATGGTTTCGTCATGTCGGTCGATCCACTGCACAGTGAGTCCTTCAGTGAAGCCTGAATCGATGCTGCGCAGGAATTCGAATGCCGTGTGGTGGGCTTCTCCAGTTGTCGGGATCGCGTCAGGTTCGAAACCGCTGATTTGGCGGGTGTAGCCGTAGAGGATGCGGTCGTCTCCAAAGACGGTGGTTACGTGTTCGCCCCCGTACTTCGGGTCAGTGCCTGGATGGTGGCGGGTTACGGTGACCGGGGTTGTGCCTTGGTGTTCTTGCCGAGTCGTGACCTCGGTGAACGTTTCAGGGATTCTGAGGGTAGGGAGAAGATGTTCTGACATGGTGTTCCTTTCAGGGATTTATTGAGGCTGCTGTGGGGTTCGAGACCCGAAAATCGTGAATGTGAGGGCGAGTAAGAAAATGGGGATTGCGATGAGTGCCGTGACCTGCACGAGCCCAGTAGTTGATACTTGGGCCAATGTTGCAAGCACCGGGATTGGCAGAGCTGCAAGGCTGGCGCCGAGGAAGAGTGCGAAGGTGTAGAGCGCTGTGACACTGCCGTAATGTTCTGGGGACATGCCGGTGAGGGTTTGGATTGTTGCCGGGGCGAGCACCGACACGCAGGTGGCAAGGAGGAGCATGCCGAATCCTGCGCCCAGGACGCTGTGCCCGGTGATAACAAGCAGGGTGCTTGCAAGCGCTGCGCCGGTAAATGCGGTAATCATGCGTGTACTTGGGCGGATTCGAGTAAGCCAGGGTGAAGCGGCTCCAGCCCAGATCAGAGCGGGCAGTGCACTGAGGCGCAGCATCAGGAGCTCGCTGTCCGGGTAGTGACCGGTGTGCCCGAGGGCTGCGTAGAGCGCGATGAATGGGCCAAGGATCGCCAGCGTTGCGATTAACAGTAAGACAATGCGCAACCTGCCCAAAAGGCCTGCAAGTATCCTCGTGGCGTTCTGACCAGTTTCTGCGCTGCCGGGAGTAGGCCGCAGACCACGCATGGCAAGCACCAGCCCTAAAGTCAGGGTGATCGCGCTGAGGATGAAGAACCAGCGCCATGAGCCCGCTAACACGACGAGCTGCGCGAGGACCTGCGCAAGCACCGCGGCAGCAAGAAAAGAACTGGTCAGTACGGTCACGGCGATTAAGCGGACAGCGGTCGGCAGGCGTGCACCGAAGTATGCGAAAACCGATGGGGCGAAGCTTGCCGCGGCGGCACCTTGCACGATCCTGCCACCGAGAAGCCAAGACATGCTCGGGGCACAAGCCACGAAGACAGTGGCTGCAAGCAGTACGGTCAGGCCGATCAGAAAGCACCTTGTCGCACCATAACGATCGACCGCTGGCCCCCAGACGAGGAAACCAATCGCATAGGCAACCCCGAATAGGGACTGCACCAATTCCGAGGTGCCCGGATCAGCACCGAGGTCGAGGGCCGAAGCCGGACCGAGCACGAGCGCACCGTAGAGCTGTGAGAGCACCACCAGGGCAAGTACTACAAAGAACGTGATCGAGAGAGGCGCTCGATCCAAAATTTTTGGTCGGGTGGCAGGCATGGGTGGCGCGTCAGAAATGATTGGTCGGGAGGTGGGCATACACATCACGCTACAACCAACTGGTTAGTTGGGCAACTATCTGGTTGGTTGCTTCTCAGTGGTGGAGCTTCTACGCTGGGGACATGGCTGGACCAGAAAACACCAAACGAGCGCTCCTTGAGGCGGGCCGTGAGGAGTTCGCGAAGCACGGACTTGCCGGAGCTCGTACGGATAGAATCGCCGCGAATTCCGGTGTGAATAAGCAACGTATCTACGCATATTTCGGCAGCAAACAAGGCATGTTCCATGCCGTGTTATCTGACGCACTGGATTCTCTGCTCGGAATTGTCCCGTATCCCAAAGGAGACTTGCCGCCAGGAGAGTTCCTCTCCGCGTATCTACAAGCAGTCAATGCTTACCATGCCAAGCATCCGGACCTGTTGCGCCTGTTGCAATGGGAAGCACTCGAACCCGACACCGTCGAACCGGAGAGTGATTCCAGATCGGTGTACTACCAGGATAAAGTCACTTCCTTGGCACAACGTCTGAACATCGAGACGAAGGAAGCCGCACCGATCCTGTTTGGAATAATCGGGCTCGCAGCCTGGCCACACATCGTCCCGCAACTGGCCGCTCTCATCATGGACGACTCTCCCAAGCGTGCTCAGAAACAGGCTTTACAGTGGGCAATAAACAGTGTCGCTTCACTCACTGTGAGGTGATGACCTGAAAGATCCTCGGCCGCAGATCTCGGTGCATGAAACCGTGCAGTAGGCAGCGTCTTAGGCTTTCTTGCGGAAATGTTGTCAGGGGTAAGGTGCGCACAGTTTGGGGTGGTCCTACTCCATGGCGCGGGTCGGCTGGGCATCACCAAAGTCGTTCCGGTGACGGTTCTAGCGGATGATCAGGGGCTCATCAGTGTGTTGCCAACCATTGCGTTGATATTCACGCGGGGACATGTCGTGGGCTCGGGTGAAGACCGTGGTAAATGCTGATGGATGTGCGTAGCCAAGCCGACGAGCCGCCTGCGCCACACCAACCCCTTCTTCAAGATAGCGGCGTGCTTCGGTCATGCGTACCTCCGATCGCCAGGCCACATAACTCTGCCCTGTGGTCGCGAGGAAAGCGCGGCCGAGGTCTCTTGCGTCGGCATTGAGTACTTGCGCCCATCGTGTGAGAGTTCGTCGATCCGCTGGATTGTTGCGCACCGCGCGGATGATCTTGTAAACGGGCGTAAATCCCGCCAAGTCTTCGGCTGCTCCGGCTCGCGTCCTCGTGGCATGCTTGAGAAATGAGTGCGTGATCCGGTTCGGGTCGTGCGACGTAGGGCGAACAAGGCTGTAATTGGCGACGAAAGTGTGCAGCAGGTAGAGCTCAGCCTCATCTGGAAATCGCTGGACGAGGTTGCGAGGAAGTCGCGTTTCCGGTGTGCCGTGGCGTGATCCGAGAGGGAGTAGCAGCGAGCCGCGCGAAAGTGTAATGCTGTTGCGAACGCCTGCGGGAAGCCAGATAGCGTCGCCGCGTCGGAGTCGTCGAGTGCGCTCACCGACCATTACTCGCGCGGCACCGCGGTAGAGCCATACCAGGACGTGGAAATCGTTGATCCGATTCCAGGTCTGCGTTGCCGGGACGGACGGCGGTGAAGCCTCAGGTGGAGCCGCCTCAGGTTGCAGTTGAGGCAGCATCAGTTCGCTGAAGTCGGTGGCAAGGGTGTCATCGTGACGGGGAATGACAGGCCGCGCCTTCTTGTACTGGCGGGGGGTCATTCCAGTTTGTGTGTGGAATGCTCTCGTGAATCCAGCGGGAGTGGAGAAGCCGACCTGCCTGCCTGCTTGGCCGATCTCGTGGCCAGCATCCATCAGGGCGGCTGAGGCCGCAACACGTACAGCAGTGCGCCACCGTATGAATGGAAGTCCTGTCTCTTGCAGAAACTGCAGTTGCAAAGTCCGAACGCTGATATTGACCGCTCGTGCGTGGTCTGTCGTCTCGGAGGGATCATCGGGTCCCTGGAGCAGCGAGTGCGCGACCGTCAGGGCTTCAGGTGAGCGGGGCATCGGAGGCAGTGGCACCTGCTCTATAGGCCGCGCTTCTTCCTTAGGTGTCGCGTAGCGAGACCCGGCAACCAGATCGAGGAGGCTGGTGTCGGAGGTTGCGCCCCGAAGGTAGCCGATACTCCGCGCGAACTGGTAGATGAGCCACTCGGACCAGCTGTTTGAGAGATTGATGCGCTGGGGTCGGTCGAGGTTCGGCGCGCGGGTTCCTGCGGCTGGGAAGATCGGGAATGCGACTGAGTCAGCGCCCACCTCCACGGTGTAGGGGATACCGGCAGGCAACCATATGCCCTGCCCGGAGGAGAGTAGGTACTCCTGTTGCGCTGCGCGAACCTCTGCGGTTCCCGCGTGCACCCATAAGAGGGAGGGGTCACGTGTGTTGTGCACAGACACTGCTTGGGAGGTAGGCACCGGTGGTGGGTCGAACAGCACGAGCATGATCCTTTGTTCACTAGTCAGGCATCAGCATCAGAGTATGCGAACTCTGCGCTTACGGATAAATCATCCGACCTAAGTAAGGGTACACTTACTTAGTGAGCCCATGTGTGCCGATGCTTGTGGGGGTGGTCCGTTCTGTCGCTGTAAGGAGATTGTCTATGAGTGTGTCTGCACGTACGTTGCGCTTGGTTCCAGTAGCGCTGCGTGAACTTGCTGTAGGCCGCGTTGTGGACGTGACTTCGGGGATGAAGCGGATCACGCTGACGGGGAGCCAGTTGGGTGAGTTCACCTCGCCAGGGGGAGATCTGCAACCAGCTTTCACCTCACCGGGGTTCGATGACGATATTCGTTTGCTGTTTCCCTATCCAGGTGAGAGTGAGCCGGTCTTGCCTGTGATCGAAAATGGCCGCGTAACGTTCGCGGAAGGGAGGCGCCCCATCGCACGGGCGTACTCGGTGCGACGTTACGACTCGGAATCGCGTGAGCTGGATGTTGATTTCGTGCTGCATGGGCACGGGGTTGCGGCCGATTGGGCTCGGCGGGCACGACCTGGTGACCCGATCCATATCGCGGGTCCGGGCAAGACGCAGAGCCTGCCTGCCGGTTGCGACTGGTTCCTTGTGGCAGGTGACGATACAGCGATTCCCGCTATTGCACGGCTCCTCGAAGAACTACCGTGCGATGCGCGCGGTCAGGTTCTCATCGATGTTGCGGAAGACGATCACCGACAAGAACTCACTGCCCCTGAGGGAATCGAGATCTCCTGGATTCCTCGCCACACTGGCACGCGGCACCCGCTGCTCAACGCGATACGAGGCGTGAACTGGCACGACAATGAGCCGTTTGCTTGGCTCGCTGGCGAACAGGCCGAAGTGCAAAAGATGCGCCGCTTCTTGGTCAAAGAACGCGGTGTCCCAAAGTCCGACATCGATTTCACGGGCTACTGGAAGCGGGGCGCGGCCGGACTCGTCGGCCAGTGAGGCGAAGGGAACATGCATCCCTCACCCACGACCTATCCCACCCGCTCAGTGGTTCTCGGGCACACCAGCAATAAAGAAAGGCAGTCAATGTCAACCACCCTCGCGGCACGCCGCTTGGCGCTTTGTGCATTGTTTCTATTGCCGGGTCTGGCAATGTCGTCCTGGGTCACGCGCACACCAGCGATTCGCGATTTGCTCGGAGCCTCAACCGCGCAGATGGGTATCGTGATCTTTGGTCTATCACTAGGGGCGATGGCGGGGATTCTCTGTTCAGGGCCGCTGTTGGCTCGACTTGGCGCAAAGCCACTGATCGCATTCGGCACGTTGGGTGTAGCCGTGAGCGTGCCCCTCATAGGTCTTGGCGCGGCAGCCCAGATCGACGGATTCGTCATCGCGGCATTGGCGTTGTTCGGTCTGAGCATGGGCGGTAGCGAGATTGCACTGAACGTTGAGGGCGCAGATGTCGAAGCCATCTCTGGCAGACCGTTCCTGCCAGCGTTACATGGTTCGTTTAGCTTGGGCACCCTTATCGGTGCGGCACTCGGAATTGTGGCTACCGCCGCGGATTTCTCAGTTGTCACGCATCTGATGACGATCGGACTGTCCGGCATTGTGATCCTGCTAGTTTGCATACGCTTCTTACCGCCCGCAACCGGTCGCCGACAGAAACCAAATACACCGGCCTATCGTTCTGAGCGAGCAGTATGGCGCGACTCCTCTCTTTGGCTCATCGGAGTCATCGTTCTCGCAATGGCGTTCGCGGAGGGCACGGCGAACGACTGGCTTCCCCTGATCATGGTCGATGGGCATGGTCTGAATCCAGCACTCAGTTCGACGGGCTTCGCGGTCTTCGCCGCGGCGATGACGCTAGGACGGTTCTTGGGAGGACCGGTTGTTCAACGATTCGGGCGTGCCTGGGTGCTCGGAGCGAGCGCTCTGAGTGCCGTTGTTGGAATCTCGCTTGTTGCTTTCGTTGACAATTCAGTCGTGGCGGGGGTTGCAGTTGTGTTGTGGGGTCTGGGCGCGTCTCTGGGGTTCCCTGTAGCGATCTCCTCGGCTGGGGCATCGGGAGAGAACTCGGCAACGCGTGTTGCTTTCGTGACCGTCATTGGATATATCGCGTTCCTGGTTGCTCCACCCCTTCTCGGATTTGTCGGCGAACGTGCCGGACTGCGTGGCGCGCTCGTCATTCCCCTCCTCGTTCTCTTCGTTTCGATCTTCCTCAGCCCGGTCGCCCGGACGCAGCGATCCTCAATTCAGATAGGGAAACCATGAGCCGTTCGCAAGCTAAGCCTTCTCGCATCCTCAGCAGCATCTGTGTTGTTCTCACCATTTCCTTGTTCGCTGCAAGCTGCTCGGCAAAGCCCGAATCCGATAATGCAACAAGACACCCTGAGCAAGCATCTTTACTGCCAGCGGCCGAGCAGACTACAAGCTATCCGCTGACGCTCGAATCACCGTTCGGTGAGACTGTTCTTCCGGAACGGCCTGAACGCATTGCAGCGGTCGCCCCGACAGCGATCGACACTGAGCTGCTTCTCGCCCTCGGCGTGACCCCCATTCTCACGTCAAGTCTCGTGAGTGAAGGCGGTTATCTCGACGATCATGGGGCAGCAGAAATTGAAACCTACGAGTTCGTGTCCGGTGAAGACCTTCCGATAGAAACCATCGCCGCCAGCCACCCTGACCTCATCGTGGCGGTGGGATGGACAGACGGGTTGAGTGGCGTCAACCTTGGCGACTACTACGACCGATTGACGTCAATCGCCCCAGTACTGACCAGTCCCGACACGTCGTCGCAACAGCTCATCCCTTGGCAAGACTCTATTCGCCTCCTTGGATCGACGCTCGACCTCGAAGACGCAGCAACACAAGTTATCGCACATCACCAAGAACATTTCGCCGAGATACGAAAGGAACACCCGGAATTTGCGGGTCTCACCACTAGCTGGGTTCTCCACTTCGGGGCCGCAAATAGCCTCCGCTATATGTCTCCATCGGGATCGGGGACAGAACTCTTTCTCAGCGAGCTTGGGTTCATTCCGAATCCGAAGGCTAATCAGTTCGTAGGCGACCCGTGGGTCAGCAGTGAACTGCTGACCCAAATCGATGCGGATGTTCTCTTGCTGGGCCAGACCGTGAACGCGAGCGATGAAGAAATGCACGAGCTTGTCACCGAAAACACCCTCTTCATGAATCTGGGCGCTGTCACGTCTAGGCATCTCGTCCGGTTGGCTCCGAAGACCGAAGACGACCGAGATCTGCTCTGGACGGTCACGGTAGGCGGACCAATCGGGCAGGAATGGGCCGCAGATTATCTCGTTCCTCTCATCGCCGATGTCCTAACGAAGACTTCATGACCATCCCTCTCATCAATGAACAATCTGAACTATAGAAAGGCAAACACGAATGAAGAAGACCAGACGCTCCCGCGTCGCTGCCAGTATCGGGGCGAGCCTCGCGACAATACTGCTCATCGCGGGCTGCTCCACGAGCCCGGACTCCAACGACAGTCCTGAAGAGCCCGGCGCAAGCGAATCAAGCCTGCTCCCTGCCGCTGAAGGCAAGACCAGTTACCCTCTGACGCTCGAATCACCGTACGGAGAGACGATCCTCGAGGAGCGCCCTGAGCGGATCGCAGCGATCGTCCCGAACGCGATCGACACCGAGTTGCTGCTTTCCTTAGGGGTCACGCCTGTGTTGACCTCGAACTTCGTAAGCGAGGGCGGCTACCTCGAAGAGCATGGGTCAGCCGAGCTGGACACCTACGAGTTCATGATGGGCGAAGACATCCCCATCGAGGCCATCGCAGCGAGCAACCCCGACCTCATCGTCACCGTAGGCTGGGTGCCCGGTTACGGCGAACTGCGTGACTACTACCAGCAACTCTCCAAGATAGCCCCGGTGGTGACAAGCCCGGAATCGTCTCAACGCACCATTCCCTGGCAGGACTCGATCCGCGTCCTAGGTGAGACGCTAGACCTTAGCGGCGCGGCCGAAGCTGTCATTGCGGAACACGATGAACGCTTCGCGCAAGTGCGTGCAGATCATCCCGAGTTCGACGGGCTCACCGCGACCTGGGCGATCTACTACGGCCCAACAAACGGACTGCAGTACTTCTCACAGCCTGGCTCCGCGCCCGCTGCATTCCTGGCCGACCTCGGTTTCAGCGAGAACCCGAACGCCACGGAATTCGTGACGGATACCAAGGTTAGTGATGAACTTCTATCGAAGATTGACGCCGACGTCCTCATCCTTGGACAGAGCGCAGCCGCGAGCGAAGCCGAAATGCAGGAGTTGACAGGTCGCGACCTGTTCCAAAACCTGGGAGCGGTATCGTCCGGTCAGTTTGTCCAGCTGCCGCCGAAAACTGACGACGGCGGCGATCTCTTGTGGGCAATCACCAGCGGCGGACCCATCGGCAATGCTTGGGCGGTCGAACGCGTCGTTCCCCAGATTGCGGACGTGTTCTAACTCGGGTCACGGACTATCGCGGCACCACGGGTCTAGCAGTCCGTGGTGCCGCGATAGCTGAACAACACGAAAGATCGGTCATGACTGTTTCGTTAGTAGGTGCGCGCGAGGCGTGCAGTGCGCTGGGAGAAGGGCACCTCCCAACAAGCAACCGTCGAATATCGGGTGTGATTGTGCTGCTCGCGTTGCTTGTGGTGGTTCTGGCAGCAAGCCTGTCATTCGGCGCGAACCCGTTACCCATCAGCGAGATCTGGCGGGTCGTACTCTCCCCAGATAGCTCCGAGGCAAGCTCCATTGTCTGGACATTACGAGTACCTCGCACGGTTGTGGGGATTGCTGCTGGTGTGGCATTCGGTGTTTCGGGCGCGCTCATCCAGGCGATCACACGCAACCCGCTTGCCGATCCCGGTATTCTCGGCGTAAATGCCGGAGCGGGGTTCGCCATTGTCGTTGGCGTGACGTTGTTCGGAGTCGGAGGAATCACCGGGTACATCTGGTTTTCGTTCATCGGTGCGATCCTTGCCACGGTGCTCGTCTACCTGATCGGGTCAGCGGGACGAGGCGCCTCATCTCCCGTCACACTCGTGCTCGCAGGCATCGCACTTGCCGCTGTCCTCTCAGCTTTCTCAACGTTTCTGACACTGATGGATCAGGAGACGTTCCGTTCCTTCCGGGCTTGGGGGTTGGGTTCCCTCTCGCGCGCCTCACTCGATGACACCGCTTCGGTTGCCCCGTTTCTGGCGGTAGGAATCCTGTTAGCCGCACTGATCAGCAGCTCCTTGAACGCGGTCGCGCTGGGAGACGACCAAGCGACCGCACTCGGAGCAAGCGTCACCCGCACTCGTATTTTGGGGATCATTGCCGTGACGCTCCTCGCAGGTGGCGGAACAGCGCTCACCGGAGGTATCACGTTCGTAGGTCTCATGGTCCCGCACATCGTGCGCTGGTTCACCGGACCCGACCAGCGATGGATCATCGCCTACACCGCCCTCGCGGCACCCTCCATCGTGCTCATCGCAGACGTGCTGGGACGAGTGATCACCCGCCCCGGCGAGATCGAGGCCGGCGTGCTCACCGCACTCATCGGTGCCCCCGTCCTCATCGCACTTGTGCGCCGGCGAAAGGCATCCGGGCTATGAAATCCACTATTCAAATCCCACGACAGATCGATTTCGGTTACCGGAACCGCACAATCCGTACTCAGCGCGCCGTCGCGCTGAGATTCAGCGCACGGAGCATTGCGATCAACTCGATCCTCGCCGTAGTTGCGGTGACCGTTGCGGTGATGTCCCTCGGAATCGGTGACTATCCACTGACAACTGCCCAGGTTGTCCAGTCGCTCTTCGGCCAGGGCGATGACTTCCATCGCCTGATCGTGACGGAATGGCGTCTGCCCATCGCGATCGCGGCAATCCTGTTCGGAGCGCTACTGGGGATCGGCGGTGCAATCTTCCAATCGCTGACCCGCAACCCCCTGGGATCTCCGGATGTAATCGGCTTCGACGCAGGATCGTACACGGCCGTGGTGCTCACAATCCTTGTCGTCGGCGCGAATCAGTACTGGTACATCGCCGCAGCAGCTCTGGTCGGCGGGCTGCTCACCGCAATCGTGGTGTATCTGCTCTCCTATCGAGGAGGCGTGCAGGGTTTCCGCCTCATCATCGTCGGCATCGGAGTTTCCGCGATGCTGGGATCGATCAACGCGTACCTCATCACTCGCGCCGAGATCACCGATGCGATGAGCGTCGGTTTCTGGGCGGCCGGGTCGCTCAGTCGCGTCGGATGGCACTCGCTTGTCCCCGTCATCATCGGGGGCCTGATTGTCTTCATCGGAGTGACGATGTTGGCTCCCGCTCTGCGACAACTGGAACTTGGTGACGACGCGGCACTCGCTCAGGGGGTGAACGCTTCCGTTGCTCGCCCGCTGCTGCTGATCCTGGGAGTTGCGACGACCGCGTTGGTGACAGCTGCTGCCGGTCCGATCGGGTTCGTCGCACTGTCCGCGCCACAGCTCGCGAGGCGATTGACACGGACACCCGGGGTAACCGTGGCTGCGTCCGCGTTCATGGGAGCCGCGCTCTTGTCTCTCGCGCAGTTGCTGTCGCTCGTGATCGCGCAGGTCTACCGGCCTGTTCCGGTTGGCCTCATCACCGTGAGCCTGGGTGGTCTCTACCTAATCTGGCTCCTTATTCGTGAAACAAGGAGAAGCATATGACACGAGTGGACACTCACCCCCTCGCCACTGCTAACACCGCCGAGTTGACCGTACCGACAAGTCGACTGTGGACGGTGAATGCCACGATCGGCTATGACAAGCGCGTCATCAACGAGAACCTGTCGGTGTCGATTCCCGATGAGTCTTTCACCGTGATCGTCGGGCCGAATGCATGCGGCAAGTCGACCCTTCTGCGCGGGCTATCCAGGCTCCTGAAACCAGGATCAGGGCGGGTGGTACTTGACGGACAAGACATCCATTCCTACAAGGCCAAAGAGGTTGCGCGCAAGTTGGGACTGCTACCGCAGACCTCGCTCGCTCCCGATGGGATCAGAGTCGCTGATCTGGTCGCTCGCGGCCGGTATCCGTACCAGAAACTGATCCGACAGTGGACACCGGACGATGAGCAGGCGGTCTCTACCGCGATGGCAGCAACTGGCATCCATGAACTCTCAGACCGGCTCGTCGACGAACTCTCCGGCGGGCAACGACAGCGAGTCTGGGTCGCGATGGCGCTGGCACAGCAGACCGAAATCCTGTTGCTGGACGAGCCGACGACGTTCCTTGACCTGACCCATCAGATCGAGCTGATGGAACTATTCACCGACCTCCACCTTGCCGGGCACACCCTTGTCGCCGTTCTTCACGACCTCAACCAGGCTGCCCGCTACGCAACGCATCTCGTCGCGATGAAGGACGGAGGTGTCGTCGCCGAGGGCCCACCGGCTGAGGTACTGACCTCCGACCTGGTCGAGCAGGTGTTCGGTCTGCGCTGTCTCGTCGTTCCTGATCCCGTCGCAGGAACCCCGCAGGTGGTGCCGCTCGGACGAGACCGGCATCGGAACAAGGAAACTCCGATCAAGGAAGGAGGCACCGAATAGTGCCCGCACTCAACAATGACCCTGCGGCCGCACCGGCCTCACCCATTGCGGCCGCACTGCGCCCCGCGATCCCTGTGCTTACAGCAGCGGTTACCGCCGCCGCGCTTGGTGGCCTCACGATGGTCGGAGCCTTATGGTTCACCGTGCAGGTCGTCGCTGCGGTGACACTGACGCATGCGATTTCGGCGTGTGTCTGCTGGCTCATTGGAGGCCTGCTCCTGTCCGTCTCGTCGTGGCTCGCACATCACGGGGAGGCAAGATTCTCCGCACGGCTACGGCGCGATACCGCTCGCCATCTCGCGCACATGCCGATGAGCACGGTCTCACGGTATGGCGCTGACGCGCTGCGTCGTCTGGTAGGCGAAGACATTGCCGCGCTACACCACACCGTCGCACATCTGCCCGCGGAAATCGCGACCCTTGCGGTGGTGCCCCTCGCGACAGTAACTCTGCTGGTCGCAGTGGCGGGTCCCCTTACCCTGATTGCGCTGATCCCTGGCCTGCTGGCCGCAGCCTACTATCTGTTCATCGTGCCGCGAAGCTCAGCGAAACACGGAACCGAAACGGTCCGTGTGATGACGGACATCAGGACCGCTGTCGACGACTACGCACGCGGCATTCGCGTGTCCCGCATTTACAGCGCACAGGCCGGGGCAACCGCCAACTATGCCGACGCAGCACGCCGGTTCACCGAGAACATGGTCGCCTGGGTGCGACGGGTCGCGACACTCTCTTCCGTAGCGGTGGCGCTGCTCCAGGCCGTCGCAACCTATGCGATCGCCTACGCCATCGGCTACGACCAAGAGCCGGCAGTGCTCGCCGCCATGCTGCTGTTCGGGCTCGCCGTGGTCACCCCGGCGCTGCGCCTTGGGCATGGCCTGGACTATGTACGAGCGGGCAGCGCCGCGGCCGAACGCATCGCAGCGGTACTCCGCGAACCGACCGTCACGGGATCAACCGATCACAGTGACGACCCTGGACTTGAACTCGTCGACGTGCGGATCGGTCAGGACGACCGCACACTCATCCACAGTCTTTCCCACACATTCTCACCAGGATTAGTCACCGCGATAACCGGCCCCAGTGGCAGCGGCAAGACCACGCTGCTACGTACTATTGCCGGGCTGGAAACGCTCGAAAGCGGCGTGATCCGGTACCCCCACAGGGAGACGAACAGCGAGAAGACGTCACCCGACTCGGTGTTACTCATTCCACAAGGTGGGGATGTGCTCTCCGGGACGATCCGCGAAAATATCGCGCTCTCGACCCCAGAGGCCACCGATGATGAGATCAGCACCGCGCTTCGACGTGCGCAACTCGACCTCCCCCTGGATACCGCGACGACCACCCTGTCGGGCGGTGAACGTCAACGAGTCGGACTCGCCCGCGCGTTCCTCACCGATGCCCGTGTGATCCTGCTCGATGAACCCACCAGCGCGCTGGATAAGGACACGAGCGGGCGGCTCGTCAGCGAGCTACACACATTCGTCATGGAGGAATCGAAGACGCTCTTGATTGTCACCCACGATCATGGACTGGCCGAGGGCGCCACAGCACAGCTCAAGCTCACCGGCAACTCGGTCACGGTAGCCGGAGGAACCCGATGAACACGCAGCACACCCAGACCCTTCCTGCAGCGGCTCGCCGCAGACTGGTACTCATATCACTTGGCTGGGCACTCGTCGCGCTGGCCGAGGCGACGGCCTACACTGTGCTCGCCCTTGCGATCGCAAAGCACCAGCCACCGGGAATGGTGATCGCGACTGCGGCCGTCGCCCTGTTTATCACCGTGCTCGTCTCGCGCAGCGGCTACCTCACCGGGGCAAGGCTGGCCGGAGATCTCTTCCAAGGAGTTGGCGCGGCCTTCTCCCACGCCAAACTCTCGTGGTTCACCGAGAAGAACCGAACTCTTGTCGGCACGGTCGCCGGACAATCAATCCCCGCCCTGATGAGCGTTCCCGCCCATCAGCTGCAGACGTTCATTCTCTCGCCGCTCATCCCGCTTCTCTTGCTTGTCGGTATCGCGATCGTCGCTGGCCCCCTCACCATGCTTCTGGTGGCCGGGCTTGTCATCATCGCGTTCCTCGCACAACTACTCGCTCAACGAGCCCTCAGCCGTGCAGACGCAGGCCGAAACACTGTCGAGCAGGCCACCACCGAGGCATCCCTGGAATTCATCGATCACCTCGAACTGCTGCGGACCGCCGCAGGGCCAGACCGAGCCGTGGCGCGCCTGGAAGACAGATGGGACTCGGAAGAGGCTGCGCTCGCGCGTACGAACCGTGTATCGACTCCCGCGACCTTCGTTTCTAGTCTCGCGAGCATTCTGCCGCTTGCTGGTGTCCTCCTCTTCATCGCGTCGACAGCCATTGATGACCCGGCTACGGCACTGGCGCTCATCATCCTCACCGCCCGTGCATCTGCACCTTTGGATGCTCTCGCCCTGGCGGGGGTCTCGATCAACGAATTGCGTACCACGATCAACCGGTATCGCGCGGTGCTCTCGGCCCCGGTCTTACCCGAGCCGACCAAATCTGTCCAGAGCGTCGGCCATGCGATGACAGTGAATGATGTCTCGCACATCACCGTGCTGAAAGGGATCTCTACCGAGGTGCCCGAGGGCTCTACGACGATCATCACTGGTCCGACCGGAAGCGGCAAGAGCACCCTGCTTTCCCTGCTGATGCGGTTCGACGATCCTGACAATGGGCGTATCGAACTCGGCGGGGTCGACCTCACAGACATGCGATACGAAGACCTCGCGCAACGGATCGGCTATGTGCCGCAGGATCCTGTCGTGTTCGACGGAACACTGGCCGACAACATCCGTCTCGGCGACCCATCGGCCACCGATGAAGAGATCATCCATGCGGCAAAACAAGCCGCACTCGGTCAAGTCATCGAGCAATCACCGCTCGGGATTCAGCAATCAGTAGGCCACCACGGAAACGCACTGTCAGGCGGTGAACGCCAACGAGTCGCGATCGCCCGAGCCCTCCTTAAACAGGCACCGATCCTCATCCTCGACGAGGCGACCTCCGCCCTCGATACCGCCACGGAAGCGAAGATCGCCGAAACGATCCGCGCGCTCCCATGCACGAAGATCGTCGTCACTCACCGCGACGCGGACACAACCTGGCAGCCGACAGGTCACATTGCGCTCGGAGCACCAAGTGGTCGGAACACCAACGACCTCTGGTGAAAATGAAGTGAATTTGTTTGGGTCAGGCGGGCTGCCAGTGTTAGTGCGGGATCAGACAGCGCAGGTTCCGTCCGGCCCGTTGCGTGTGGCTGCGGTGAAGGTCGTGTTCGTGCTCTCAGGATGGGGACGCCTGCACACTCCAACAGGTGAGGAGCTATTGGGCGCGGGCAGTATTTTGACGATTCCAAATGGTATTGAGTGTCGCGGGTTTCCAGCAGAACATATGCGAACAGTGACTTTCTACATTCATCCCGGATTTCTAGCCGATCAGGTGCGGTGGCTGTCTGCAGCACACCCTCTGGTACACCATCTGCACCGTGCTCTCCACAAGAATTCTGAGCTCGGAACGTTGCGACTCTCGCCGGGAGCGTTGCTTGAACTCACTCCCAGCCTGCTCCGCCTCGCACACAAACCTGAGACTACTACGAGCGACTTTACCGTGCTCGCAGGAGCCTCGGAGGTGTTCGATGCGGTAGGAAAACTGACCGGCGTTGCCTCAGGCAGCACCGATCGTATCGGGGCGTTCCCAAGACGAGAAGTGACCATGGCAGTCGCCCTGCTACAGGCAAATCTGAATCACCCCTGGCGCGTCGATGAACTCGCTCGGGAGATTGCCCTGTCATCGTCACAGTTGACCCGGCTTTTCCGCTCGCATGTGGGTGTCGCTCCCGGGACTTTTCTTCGTCAGCTTCGGGCGGATCGGCTGGCTGAGCTTCTTGCCACGACGGACCTTTCGGTGAGCGAGGCTGCGGCACGCGCAGGCTGGGGTGCCAGTACGCTTGCCTCCCGGTCGTTTAAGCAGCGGTACGGGGTCTCGCCGAGCATCTACGCGCGCTTCCATCGTGGCGAGAAGAACACACTCCTCACGCTGAGCGATCAGACTTCGTGAACCGATGCCAGCAAAGCTTGGGATGTCCTTTTCCGCACAAAGAGGGCTAGTTAGCTGCCTGATAGTATGGCACTTAATGAATAAGGGTGTGGTCGTCAAACACGACTTTTTGCTGGCTCACGTTGATCACGATGAGTCTGCTCAAGTCGTGATGGCGGTGCTGTCTGCGGCGCGGCGCATCGATGACGCATGCGCCCACCTGCTGGCGCGGCATGGGCTTTCCGAGGGAAGGTTCGCAGTGTTGCTCGCGGTCAGCGAGCGTGATGACGCGAGTCCCGGGTGGATCGCCGAGCGGCTTGGGGTGACTCGCGCAACGGTCACTGGTCTTCTTGAAGGGCTGGTCAAAAGTGACTTTGTCGTGCGCATGGCCGCGCCAGGAGACCGCCGTTCGCACAACATCAAGCTCACGGAGGCTGGGGTCGCTGTTGTGAAAGAACTCGTACCCGTATACAAGGAGTGGTTGCGCCAGATCGCGGACAAGGTTGCGACGCCGCAAGACATTATCTCGAGTCTGGAACAGCTACGGCACAACCTGAGATCAGGAGCACCAACGAAGGGGGGTCATGAGTCGTCCTAGAACGGTTGCAGGGTTTGTGCCCGAACGGTTGCAGCAGTTACAGGCTGGGAGTATTGCAACGAGCACGCCCACCGAAGCATTAGCGATCGATCAGGGGTGTTGCTGCGCAATGTGCTCCCTGACGCTCCTGAACGTTTGCATGACGCTGCACGTGCGACGCAAAGCCAGGGAATTTTGGCGAGGATGCAACCCATCGGCGAGGCACTGCACAATCATCTTGGTACTGCAGACCCGGATCGCTGAGCTACGCACCGCTCAGACACGGTGCGTGGGTGGGCATGTTTCGCGGTTGCTGCTGGCCCGATCTTCCAAACCGCCGAAACCTTGCTGCCAGTGTTACGGCCAGCAGCCGATGATCAGCATTTCGCGGTTCGGGAATGGGCGTGGATGACGGCCAGGCCCACGCTCACAGCGCACCTCATCGAGAGCATCACGGTGCTTTCTGTTTGGACAGGTACAGATTCAGAACGCATCCGCCGGTTCACGAGCGAAGCGCTATGCCCGCGAGGAGTGTGGGCCAAACATATCGCCGCCCTCAAACACGACCCTGAGCTGGGGTTACAGATCCTCGAACCCTTACGCAGTGACACGTCACGCTATGTGCAAGACTCTGTCGCGAACTGGATCAATGATGCCTCGAAAACCCAGCCCGAATGGGTCGGGCAGTTCGCTGATCGGTGGCTTCAAGAAAGCCCCACCCCCGAAACCACGCGCATCGTGTCCCGCGGCCTCAGGTCGATACGAGACTGAGCGATGCAAACCGAGGAAGTACTGGAGACGGAGTTCGCGCGCAGCACGACGATCCCACACGTCGAGGCGAGACGCTCCTCTCAGGAGAATTCCTGCTACCGCCCACACACGCATGACACGTTCTCGATCGGGCTCATCGATTCGGGTACCTCGGTGTTCGCTGGCCCGCTCGGCGGCAGCGTACACCTGCGCCCGGGTGATGTGATTGTCATCGCAGCCGACCAGGTGCATCAGTGCAACCCTTATGGTGGTCGGTGGGTCTATCAAATGATCCACATGGATCAGGGCTGGGCAACAGACCTCGCGCCCGACGGATCTGCACAGGCACTATTTTCTAGCATCACCGTCCTGCGCCACCCGAACCTGCACGCGAGGCTCAGCGCATGGAACAGCCGCATCTTCGAGGACGAGAGCCGAGAACGTCTCGAAACTGATTTTCGTATGCTGTTGCGTGACCTCTCAGCTGCAGCACCGGACCATGTGGTGACCAGCGACGCTGACCCCGACCTTCGTGAGCGTCTACACCCGGTGATGGAGCGCCTACGATATGACGAATCCAACCCGAGCCTCGACAACCTGGCGGCTCTGGTTGGGATGTCGCGGCACCAGCTGATCCGCTCGGTGAAACGCGCTACCGGGTTGGCACCGTTGGCGTGGAGACAAAACGCCCGCATTATCGAAGCGCGGCACATGCTCCGTGACGGGCATGCTCTCGCCGATACCGCCCACACTCTGGGCTTCACCGACCAGAGCCATTTTCACCGCGTGTTTCGTGCCCACGTCGCCGCCCCACCGGGCCAATACCGTTCCGCAACGTAAGCCGCAGCCGCACGAACGTACAAGACACCACCCCTCACCGTCGCCGAGACTTGACGAGTTCACCGTCAAGATCGGAGGGGAAGTATGGAGCAGTTTGCCGCAGTGGCTCTCGCACACTTTCTGGCGCTGCTCATTCCCGGGGTAGATTTCTTTCTCATCGCCCGCACCGCAATGACCAGCGGTTGGCGAAACGCCACCGGCGCGTGCCTGGGCATCGCCGCCGCGAACGGGATCTTCATCGCGGCAGCATTCTCAGGGATCTCGATCATCTCGCACCCGACCGTGCTCGTCGTGATTCAACTGGCTGGCGGTGCCTTTCTGGTGTTCATCGGAATCGCGTTTATGAGATCAACGCCCCGGCTCAGTCACGATGACGACATGACTATCGAGCAGGCCACTTGGGTGAAGAACTTCGGTCTCGGGATCGCTTCTGGCCTGCTCAACCCCAAGATGTATAGAAGCGGCTTTCGGTAGCGCACGTGGAGTGAAGTGGTAGCACGAGTGCGGGAAACCGGTAGCAGTCTTGCTGTGGGCTTCCCGCGCTCGGCGGTGTTGGTCACGACGGATCGGGTACGCGT
>NZ_FXZB01000039.1 GCF_900169065.1 Brevibacterium aurantiacum
TCTATAATCATGAACGGCCCCACGGATCCCTCGACGGATTAACACCATCGAGATGCTGGGAACGCTGGAGCGCAGAGAACCAATTAGCTATCGCATAGCCGCTGGACTGCTAACGGGGACCCAATCAGATCCTCACAAATGGAAGTGGAGAAGTATGAAGAAGCTCCGTAACGGGCAACCGCCCGTGCGTAAGATCGCCGTCGGCAGCGCAGCTGCAGTCACCGCTCTGGGTCTGACCGTCATGGTCACCTCGCCCAGCGCAGCCGCCATCGAGCAGGACCCCAACGAAGAGGCTGAAGCACTTGGCCAGCTGGTCCAGTCGGAACTCCTCGACGATCAGCTCGTCGATGCCGCTGGCGCGTACAGCAGCTTCCCCAGCAATCCGGAGGAAGCTAAGACTCCCCTCAATGCAGAAGCACTGAGCGCCCTCGACCTGGATCTGGGCAATGGCGTCTCACTGCCCGTCATCAGCGAGCCCGGCGGCGAGGGCCTCCTCAAGCTCGGCGAGGCCGGAGCACTCAATGCATACGGCAATGCGCCATCCGCGGACAGCGCCAAGGCCAGTGCCGGTGCAGTCGGCAAGGATGGCGCCCTCAACGTCGATGACATCAACAACGGCGACTACGGCAACGCCGAAGTCGACCTCACGCAGGTCCTGGGACAGGCCGGTCTCGATGGAGTCACCGACAACATCGTCGACGAGCTCTCGCTCTCCCTGGGCGCAGTCGCATCTACGGCAGAGGCAAACGGCTCGGAAGACCCATCCTCTGAGTATGTCGTGGCCGATGGCGTCATGACTGTCTCCAGCCCCGCAGTCGGCGGACTCTCAGACGAGCTCAACAAGGTTGTCGACGGAGCCGGCGGCACCCTCGAAGATGTCATCGCCAAGGAAGGCCTGGCTGACAAGCTGGCCAACGCTGGCATCGACCTCAACGCTGGTGTGGCTGACCTCAGCCTCGGCGGCGAAGGCACCACCGTTGACATTGAAGCTCAGGATGCTCTCAACAGCGTCGTCGAGAACGTCGTCAACGAAAAGCTTGAAGACAAGGCGGGCGTCGCCTCGATCGACCTCAAGAACGGTGACATCAAGATCGACCTCGCCAAGGTCGTCAACGGTGAGAACGGCGAGGACCTCAACGGCCTCGACCCCAACACCCAGGTCCTGACTTCCGAGACCATCGGAAAGATCACCGACGCAGTTGCTGAAGCTCTCGGCACGCTGAGCGGCAAGTTCAACGAGACTCTCAAAGACGGCCTCAACGACGCTCATGCCAAGATCTCCCTGCCTGCTAAGGGCTCACTTGCGGGCATCCCAGCTGACGGCAAGATCGACATCGATGCGACCCTCGGCCAGCTTGCCGGCACCGGCGAAGGCGACCCGGAGATCACCACCGATCTCAAAGTCGCCGGAGTCGACCTTGGCAGCCTGATCAACACAATCACCGATCCCCTGCTCAAGGGACTCCTGGGAGTCACCCAGCCGCTTATCGGTGGAATCGTGAACACCACTGCCGATCAGGTCACCGGCGGAGTCACCGACGCCGTCGATCCGATCCTCTCGGGTCTCGATCCCGTCTTCGAAGGCCTCAACAAGATCGTCGACCTGACGATCAACGAGCAGCCCACCAAGCGCGATCCTGCTGAAGACAGCAACGTCAAGGGCACCGACGCTGACGGCTTCACCGTTAACGCCGTCAGCCTCGAGCTGCTGCCAGGCGGCGTCCCCTCAGCGGGCGGCGCACAGGCCGCCCCTCAGGCAGCCGACGCACTTGCTGACATCAACCTGGCCTCGTCCTCGGTCCGTGCGACCGCAGCCGACGAAGCACCAGGCGATGACGCAAACGCTGACGACACCGCTTCCGCTGATGCCGATGACTCGGCCTCTGCAGACGCAGACGACTCCGCAGCAGCAACCGCTGACGCAGACGACTCGGCTTCGGCAACCGCTGACGCAGACGACTCGGCTTCGGCAACCGCTGACGCTGATGACTCGGCTTCCGCTACCGCAGATGCTGATGACTCGGCTGCCGCCAACGAAGAGGCCAACACAACGGCTGACGCAGACGACTCGGCTGCTTCCAACGCTGACGTGAACGCATCGGCCAACGCGGATGACTCCGCAGCTGCCACCGATGACGCCAACGCCTCCGCTGACAGCAACGACGAGGCAAATGCCTCGGCGAGCTCAGCTGACGACGCAAACGCCAGCAACGATGCCAGCGCATCGGCTGCTGCTGACGGTGGCGACCTGCCCCGCACCGGTGCCAACGGCACCTTGGCGCTGGGTGGGCTCGCAGCTCTCCTCGTCGCCGGCGGTGGAATCGCAATCTACCTGACGCGCCGCAACCGCTCAGGTCTCTGAGACTGAGTCTCTTAACCGTGTGAACGGTTGATACCACGCAGAAGGCGGGGTCGGAGTGAAAACTCCGGTCCCGCCTTTCGTCTGTCTGAAACCGACGGCGCAGTTCACACAGTCACCGTCGTTCACACAGTCACCGTCACAGGCCCCGTCCGGCCTCCCACGGCTCTTCCGAGGAACCGGTGATCAATGCGTTGACGGACATGGCCTGCGCATCGGTGAAGGAGGCGATGTAGTCCACGACCGCCCGAGCCCGTCCCAGCCTGACGATGGCACTGGCGCCTTCTTCGCCGAGGCTGGCCGGATCCCTGTCGTAGAGCTCCTGGTACTCCTCGGTGGCGGCCTCAACCGAATCGAGGAGACGCCGAGGAATCGTGGTCGCCTCGTCGGGATCGCGCAGCCAATCGTGGAAACCCTCCACCAGGGAGGCGATGATCCGGGTCTGCCCCCGCTGATACACCGCGAGATCTGAACGTTCGAGCACGAACCTCGAGTGGACGAACTTCAACACCACCACGTCGTGCCAGGCGGTGTCGGACAGGCGCACATGCCCGCTGCGGACATGTGGCTGCGCATCGACGACGATGGAGGCCTTGAGCCGATCGATCCACCGCCTTGTGAACGCGGTGACGGCCCGGTCAGCCTCCAGTCCCCCGTCATAGGGCACTGCCAGCAGCCCCTCGACAAGATCCCTATTGACTCGCTGCACCGATTGCCGGAACGCATCCTCATCGGCGATCCACGGGTCCTTCTCCTGAATGTGGCGCCACATCGACTCGAGCGCGTGGCCCGGCCGGCGACGATCCAGCTCCGTGTCATGCAGCTGCTCCAGCTCACGGCAGTCGCCCAGCCACCGGCCCAGCTCGGCAGAGACACTGGTGTACTGCAGGATGTTCGACCGGTAGAAATCATCGAGGTCATGCACCGCATAGGCGATGTCATCGGCGACATCCATCACCGCGCACTCCAGCGTCTGCTGGTACCGGCCCATCCGCGGGAACACCGACAGTGCATCGTGCATCTCCGCCGTCTCGGTCGCGTAGGCAGAGAACTTCATCGCCCCCTGCGACACCTCGTCACCAACTCCCCTGGGCATCTCGGCCGAGCTCAGCCGCTGATGCTGCGTCCAATCGCTGCGCGCCCACGGGTACTTCAACACCGCGGCCTTCACCGCTCGCGTGAGATTGAGCCCCCGCGCCGTGGCGTCACAGCTGTCGAGGGCGGTGAGGATGCGGAAGGTCTGCGCGTTGCCCTCGAAACCGTCAGGCAGACGCAGCACCGATCGTGAGACACGATCGAGTTCCTTCTCGCCGAGGTGGCCGAACGGAGGGTGGCCCATATCGTGGGCTGCGGCGGCAGCCTGAACCACCACCGGATCGCATCCCCCGAGTTCGGACAGCATCGTCCGGGTGCGCTCATCGGAGTTATTCAAGGTGATGGCGATCGACCTGGCCACGGCAGAGACCTTGAGCGAGTGCGTCAATCGGTTGTGGATGACTGTGCCCGAGCCTGCCTGCGGGATGACCTGGGTGACGGCGGCCAGTCGCGAGAAGAAGGGGGAGAATCGGATCCGTTCGATATCGACACGGAACTCGTCCTCGCCAGGTTGACCCGCCTCGGCGACGTCGCGGTCGCGTCCACCCTCAGTGTGAAGTTTCAGTCTCTCCGTCATGATGGCCCCAGCCTACAGAATCGCCGCCCCGGTCGGGAGCGACAAGGCGGCGTTGGCTAGCATGAGGTGTTCTGCCTACTCAGGCGCCCACTCACCCTCAGGAGACCCATCCTCATGGCCACACCGAAAAAAGACGTCGACGCATGGGCGGCGACTCTCGCCCAGGGACAGTCCGTGCCCTTCCTCTTCTCCCGCGGCAAGTCCATCGGGCTCATCATCGCCTGTGTGATCTTCATCCTCGTCGGCCTTGCGATGGCGTTCGGCGGCTCCATTCTGTGGATGATCCTCGGCTGGGTCGCGGTCGCCTTCTTCCTCCTCGGCCTCATCGTCATGGTCCGCAGGCTCTTCGCCCGCACTCCTGGGCTGACGGTCTCCCCCGAAGGCATCACAATGAAGACCGCCAAGGCGGGACTCGTCCCTTGGTCACAGCTCGTCGACGTCCGCGCGGTGAAGCAGAACTCGAACGTCTTCATCGAATTGGTCATCACCGAACAAGAAGCTGAGCGCCAGGCCGCGGCCGGCCTCGGAGTGGCGACGAGCACGTCAGAGGACGGCGCCGAGGAAAAGGTGCTTTGGGCCCCGAACGGTCTTGCAGTGAGCAAGCCCGAGCTGTGCTACTGGCTTGATCAGGAACGCAAGGCCCGCACCAGCGTGTGACAGCAAGGGATACGACGAAGCGGCCTGCTTCTGGAAACCAGTTCATTCCAGCGGGCCGCTTCATTGGATCTCGAGGGTGTCGTTGGATCTCGAGGCGACGGCAGCGCCCTGCCCGCCGGGATCAGTCCGTGCGCTTGAAGGTGTTCCGCCCGGTGACCACCAGCCATATCCCCAGAACAGTCATCACCACACTTGCGCCGGCCATGACGATGTCACTCACACTGGTGATCCCCTCTTCGACCAGCACCGAGGCGACCGCGAAGGTGCCGGCGAGGCCGAATACGATCAGTGCGACGCCGCCGATTCTCAGCGTGCGCTTGCTCCGTCCGAACACGAGGAAGACCAGATAGGCGCCGAGAAGGCCCAGCACCCCGACCCCGGCGAAGGCTTTGAAGGCCCCTTTGCCAGGGTCGTCATTGACGGTGACCAGGCAGAAGATCCCAATGCCGCCAAGAAAGAGCACCGGCAGACCGATGGTGAGGATGAAAGCCTCAACACTGGTGACGAAGGTGTGCAACGGGTCTCGGACGCCGAAGTCTTCGACGGAGCTGCGCACCTCGGTGATGCTCACGGGTTCGGACTCATGCGCAATGAGACAACGTTCGAGGCGGCGGCGGTGACGGACGTGGACGACGATCGTGAAGATCGGCCACCCGACGAGCGCGAGGGCACCGATTGCCCCCACCCCTTGGGCGAGGCCCGGCAGGGTGTGAACCAATGTTCCACAGATGAGGAGGAGAATTGCTCCGGGAAAGAACATGCAGACTACTTGGGCCTTGAACGTCACCCGGGCACCACGATCCCCTCATCCATTCCGCTCCCTGCTGAGCGGCCCCGGACAATGATATCCCCGGCCAGCCGCCCACAATCCTTGAGACTTGCATCACAGTGGCGTAGCGTCATAGGCACAACAGGAGGTGAGTTCAATGACTGGAGTCAACGAAGATTTCTATCAGCCGGGGACCCATCCGGGCGACATCATCGACGTCTGGGATGAAGAGGCCGGTGAGATGGTCAAGCACATGATCATCCTCGACGAATTCGGAAACGGTACGAAGACACGTCCCCTCTACGACGACGAGAAAGAGGACGCCGCGGAGTAGCCGCCCCTCACCACCAGGCTCGAACGGTCTCGGTGGGTCCGTCCACCTCGGTGAAGCCCGCGTCGACGACGCTCACGGGTCGATGATCTGTTGCCCACTCGGCCTTCGTGGGTGTGACCACGCGCAGACTGAATCCTGTTTCGCGCCACCGATCGCGAACCTCGGCGGGCATCTGCTCGTAGGCCAGCTGTGCACCGTGGCCGCACTGTGCCGCGGCTTTCCCCGTCGTCAGCGTCACCAGCGGTGAAAGTTCGATCGTCACGACGGCCATGTCCGCGGTCACTGAGGTGCCTCCCTCATCGGGGAACTCGGTGCCGCCGACCTGCAGCTTCTTCAACTCCTTCGGCAGCGGCTCGACCGGACCCGGAGGGAAGACAAACGCCTCGGCGGGACCGAAGTCATCCGTGCCGCCGAATTCCACCTTAACGCACCCCAAGGCTCGTGCATCGTCGAGTTTCTGCCCGTCTCCGCGGCGAACGACCTTGCGGATGGCCCCGTCACGCCAGTACTCGACCGCTTCGTGCCATTCGCCCTCAGGTTGCGAGCGCGGGTCGTCGAGGAAGGCGACGACGGCTCGGGCGGTGGCTTCGACGACGTCGATGTGGCGGGCGATGTTCGTCTTCGACCGCCGGACCACGATCGGCAGGGACCACGGAATCTCGTGGTCGTACTCGTGTCTGCGCATGTGCTCGGTCATGGTGCCAATCCTAGTCAGCGCAGTCGCGCTCGTGGAGTGATCGGCTCATTCCTGGGATGCGCGTGCCGACCGTGGTTCAGTCATCTGTGATCAGACCCATACGGGCGAAGAGTCGAGCTGCCGCGGCACGCGAACTCTGATTGACCACGCGCCCGATCTCGGGGTCGCCCGACAGGAGCGATTCGGCAAGCCCCTGGGCCTGTGCGAGTGCGATATGTGCGGGCAGCGGTGGCGTGTTGCGGTCGCATCTCACGTCGAGGACGACCGGTCGGTCGGCGGCGAATGCTTCGTCGAAGGCGGGTCCGATCTCACTCGGCTCTTCCACTCTCACACCTTTGAGGCCCAGCAGCTCCGCATATCCGGCGTAGTCCATCGGCTCCACCATCTGCGCGGTGTCCCACCGTGGATCTCCTGCTTCGCGCATCTCCCAGGAGACTTGGTTGAGGTCACCGTTGTTGATGATGAGCACGATGAATGTGGGACTCGCCCATTCTTTCCAATGCCGTTTGACCGTAAGCAGGCCGTTCATTCCCATCATCTGGAAGGCACCGTCGCCGATCGTGCACACCACGGGCCGCTCGGTGTGGGCGAATTTCCCCGCGAGTGCGTAGGGCATGGCCGCAAGCATTGAAGCCATCCGGCCAGAGAGGTTGCCCATCTGGTTGGGGCCGAGTTCGATGTGAAAGCCGTACCAGTCGGCCGTGCTTCCTGCGTCAGCGGTGATGATCGCGTTGTCCGGCAGCTTCTCGTTGAGCGAGACATAGACGCTGCGGGGATTGATCGGGTCGGCTTCGGTCTGCGCCACCCGCGTGTTCTCTTTCCTCCAGTTCTGCTGTTGGCTGGCGATCTTCTGCTGCCATTCGGTGCTGTGCTGGTCCAGATGCGGCAGCAGGGCTGAGAGTGTGGTCAGCGCATCTCCCCATAGGTTCACTTCGGTCGGATAGCGGATTCCCAGATGTCGCGGCGACAGGTCGATCTGGACGCCTCGTGCCTGTCCGGTTGGAGGCATGAACTCACCGTAGGGGTAGTTCGTGCCGACCATGAGGAGGGTGTCGCACTTCTGGATCATGTCGTAGCTCGGTCGTGAGCCCAGAAGCCCGAGCTGCTGCGTGTGGTAGAGCACGTCGCCGGGCACGACCTGTTTGCCCAGGAGCGTGGTGATGACACCGGCACCGAGGCGATCGGCCACGGCGAGCACCTCATCCGTGGCACCGATGGCGCCCTGTCCGACGAGCATCGCGACCTTTTCCCCGGCGTTGAGCACCTCTGCGGCTCTGACAAGGGCATTGTCATCGGGCCGCAGCCGATCCTCCACAAAGCCGATGCCGCTGCGGGAGACGAAATGCTCAGTTGTGGGCTCTTCCATACCCATGGTTTGGATGTCGGCCGGCAGAACCACGACGGCCGGTCCCCGGTAGGCTTTGGCCATCCGCACAGCCTTGTCGACGACGAGTTGGGCGTGCATGGGCGTGGCCACGGTTTGGACGAAGACTGCGGCGTCGGCGAACATGCGTTCGAGGTTGATCTCCTGCTGGAATTCAGACCCGAGTGATACTCGCGCCTGCTGGCCGACGATCGCGAGGACCGGTGCGTTGTCTCCCTTGGCGTCGTAGAGACCGTTCATGAGGTGGATGGCCCCGGGCCCGGAAGTCGAAATGCACACGCCGACTTCGCCGGTGAACTTCGCGTGAGCGGTGGCCATGAATGCGGCTTCCTCTTCATGGGTGGGCCGAACATACCGGAAGTCCTTGCCGTCTCGCTGGGCACGGCCCATAGCACCGTCGAAGCCGCCGATGCCGTCGCCGGGATAACCATACCACTGGTGCAACCCCCACTCGATGAGTCGATCGATGATGAAGTCGCTCACTGATGTCGCCATTGCTATCACCTTCGCAGTTCTTTGTCCGGTTTGCTCTCTGTGCCGGCTTCTCGGGCTCCGGTGTCACGACCTCTCACTGTTTGGAGCCGACTGGCTCCACCGTGAGGGGTCAGGGAGTCCGAATGAGCTTCTTATTGACGAATTCCTGTATGCCTTCGGCCCCGAGCTCGCGTCCCACGCCTGAACGCTTCGTACCGCCGAATGGGAGGTCAGGTTCGGTCCAGGTGGCTTGATTGATCCAGACCATCCCGGTGTCGACCCGGTCTGCCACTCGTTGTGCTTTCTCGACATCGGCGCTGACCACGGTCCCGCCGAGGCCGAACGAGGAGTCATTGGCCAAGGCGATCGACTCGTCCTCGTCGTGTACGGAGTAGACCACCGCGACCGGGCCGAACAGCTCCTCCGAGTAGGCACGCATCTGCGGCGTCACTCCTGTCAGCACCGTTGGCTGGACGAACGCGCCAGCGCGATCGACGCGTTTGCCGCCTGTGTGCACATGTGCGCCGTGGTCGATTGCGTCCTCAACCTGTTCTATGAGATCGACGGCCGCCTGCTCGGAGGACAACGGTGCCATTGTTGTGGCTGGATCATTCGGGTCGCCCGCGACGAACTGCGACATCTTCTCCGTCAGCAGCGCCACGAAATCGTCGTAGATGTCTTCATTGATGATGAAGCGCTTCGACGCAATGCAGCTCTGTCCTGAATTCGCCATGCGTCCGGCCACTGCCGCACTGACCGTGGCCTCGAGATCCTGGGCGTCCAAAACGATGAACGGGTCGCTGCCGCCGAGTTCGAGGATCGATTTCTTCAGGTTCGTGCCGGCCCCTCCGGCTACCGCAGAGCCGGCAGCTTCCGATCCGGTCAGGGAGGCTCCCCTGATCCGTTCGTCGGCGATCATCGTCTGGATCTGATCGTTGTCGGCGAAGACATTGCGGTAGCAGTCCTTCGGAAGCAGTGCATCTGACATGATCTGTTCGAAGGCCAGCGCGGACTGGGGAGTGTTCGAGGCGTGCTTGAGGATGATCGTGTTGCCTGCCGCGAGGTTCGGTGCGGCCAGCCGTGTCACCTGGTAGTAGGGGAAGTTCCACGGCATCACTCCGAGCAGCGGTCCGATCGGCTCGTGTTTGAGGACCGCTTGGCCTCCGCTGTTCGGTGACAGCTTCTCGTCGGCCAGGAGTCGCGGGGCTTCTTCGGCGTAGTAGCGCAGGATACTTGCGCACAGTTCGACCTCTGCTCGGGCTTCAACGGGCAGTTTGCCCATTTCGAGTGTCAGCAGGGCGGCGAGTTCGTCTCTGCGGTCATCCATGAGATCGGCGGCCTTGGACAGAGGCGCGGTTCGGTCTTCGAGCGGGGTGGTGCGCCATTTTTGGAATGCTGCATCCGAGTCCTCGATCAGCGCTGCGATAGTCGCATCGTCAGCTGTGGGAAATTCCTTGACGGTCTCACCTGTCGCGGGATTGATGGTTGCGAATTTCGCGCTCATGATGACTCCTTTCGTGGAACCGAGCTTCCGAGGCCCTGTTGCGGCCTGTCAATCAACCGTCCCAAATCCAGGCGGTTCCTGCTAGCCCTCCCCAGATCGACGATCTGCCGCTAAAATTGCTCTTCGCCCTCACTGCACGGTGTCTCAGTGTGAGCCCTCGTGTGCGAAATCGGAGACGGATGACGGAGGCGGCTGCCACTGCGATGAACCGAAGGTTGCCGATCGAAGATAACTGCGCATATAGTGAATACCGGTCAAGCAGTCGGCCCGCTATCTCATGGGGCCTGTGTGTATACGATGCTCAATAATCGAAGTGCGTCCAAATTCGACCTTTACCTTCCCGGCCAGCTCGTCGCTTCTCTGCATTACTCCATCGATGAGAACGAAATGCTGTTCATCTACTGCGAAGCCATCGAGATGGCAGAGGCAGAGCGCCATTGCAGAGAACTGATGCGACGCGCATTGGACGAGAGCCTGAACCGACGACTGAAGACGACGATCACCTGCCCGATCGCCCTCAAACATCTCCGAGCAGACACTCAGACTCCAGAACAGCATGATTCCTCGCTTCCGCAGAGAGGGTGAAGCTCGGTGTTCAAAACAACTCCTCCCACACGGCCTGCCCACGACCGCAGCGTCGGCGCAGAGACAATGATGTCAGGAGAGGATGCGAAACGTTCACTCGTCGTCTCTCACCGGCTGCCGGTCGAACGCTGTTCTGGGCGCTCGGTTCTGTCTCCCGGACTCGCCTCAAGTCTGATTCCGATGCTGCGGGATCGCGGTGGAGCGTGGGTCGGTTCGACCAGTGCTGAGCAGTGCAAGCAGTTCGAGCTCGACGGTGTGAGGCTCGTTCCGCTCGACCTCGACGCCGAGGAGCACTTCGCCTTCTACGACGGGTTCTCGAAAACCACACTGTGGCCGTTGTATCACGACGTGATCGTTCGCCCCGAGTTCCACGCTGCGTGGTGGAACGCGTATCGCTCGGTCAATGCTCGGTTCGCTCAGGCAGCAGTCGACTCAGCCGCGCTTGGGGCGACCGTGTGGGTCCACGACTATCATCTCCAACTCGTCCCGGAGATGATCCGCGCGCAACGTCCGGATGTTCGCATCGGATTCTATAGTCATCTCCCCTTTCCTCCGCGAGAACTGTTTGCTCAGCTGCCGTGGCGGGCCGATATTGTTCGTGGGCTGCTGGGCGCGAATGTGATCGGCTTCCAGCAGGACTCAGACCTGAATAACTTTCGCAGCGCAGCACTGCACTTCTCCGACGTTGAGTCTGGCGCACTCGACGAAGTCTTGGGCACCTTTCCCATGTCAATCGATGCCTGCACCATCCGTGATCTTGCGGCGGCCGCGACAACTCAGCTGGAAGCACGTCGGATGCGCATGAGCTTCGGCAACCCGGAGAAGCTCCTCGTTGGAATCGATCAGCTTGACCCAGCCAAGGGCATCGTCCACCGACTGCTCGCATACGAAGAGCTTCTGAACGAGGGTGCCATCGACCCCAAGACGACGGCGCTGGTCCAGATTGCTGTCCCGTCACGAGAAGGCCACACATCGAACGACGAACTGCGTGCCGAGGTCGAACAGCTGGTGGGACGCATCAACGGTCGATTCAGTACTCTTGAACGCGCCGCGATCTACTACTGTCACCGGTCGTCTTCGCTTGAGCAGATGGTGTCTATCTATCTCGCCGCTGACACTCTCCTCGCCACTTCGCTCCGCGCCGGAATGAATCTTGTCGCCAAGGAGTTCGTTGCTGCTCGTCATGGCCGAGGGGGCAGTCTCGTCCTATCCGAATTTGCCGGTGCGGCTGCGGAGCTCCACCAATCGCTGCTGGTCAACCCCTACGACATCGACGAACTCAAACTGGCCATATGGCGGGCAGCGGCGATACCCGATGACGAAGCACGACGACGCATCGATTCGATAGCTGAGATCGTCGCCGACCACGATGCCCGGTGGTGGGTTCGAACCTTCCTCGCGGCCCTGGAGCCGGCTGACCTCGCAACGGACCACGACATATCTCGGCCGATCAGCCCTGGGACGCAGCAGGGGCCGCCGGCATGCGGTCCCCGCTCGTCACTCCTGCCGAGGGAGCGTCATGTAGACATTGTGCGATGACTCTGAAGCTTCAGATACTGCGAGGCCGTTGAAACGCTGGGGCTGCCCACCATTGCAAAGAGCTGATGAGGCGTGCCTCAGCCGACGTTCGACGTCGCCGAATGACCATCACGGTTCCTTGCCCCATCACCCTGAAGGTCATCAGAAGGTTCACAGCAGCCAACGACCATGGAGCGTAGGCTTGGGCCCAATCTGTGAACCGACCTGGTGACGGGTTGCACTTCTTTCTGGAAGGAGGCCGCCATGGACTCCACGCCCGCACAACTGTCAACGGCTGAACTGCTCCACGACCTTCTCGCTGCAGACCGGGAGCTCGCTGATTTCTTGAATGAGCTGGCCGCAGTGGCAGCGAGCGAAATAACCGGAGATCTTCGCGTACTGGCCGGAATCACGCTTGAACGAGACAAGCGCACGATTATCGTCGGCAGCAGCGACGCCGAGGCCCGGAAGATGGATGAGGTTCAGGCTGGCTTCATGGAAGGTCCCTGTCTGCACGCCCAAACCTATCAAGAGCTGGTTCAGGTCCCTGATGTCCAGTACGAAACTCGGTGGCCAGACTACATGGCGGCGGTGCGCGAACATGGACTGCGCAGCGTGCTCGCAATCCCCCTCGAACTCGATGCCACGGCCAAGGCCGCGATGAACTTCTACACCACCGTTCCCGGTGCGTTCACCGAGACGAGGTCAGCCACCGCCCAGCGATTCGCCGACCTGGTCTCGAGAGCCCTGCGCGTGGCCGTCAGAATTGCGAGGTATGAGGAACTCTCAGACGCTCGACAACGCGCAATGGAGTCGCGCACGATCATCGACATCTCTGTGGGCATTACCATGGCACAGGCACAGTGCAGCCAGGACGAAGCCATCACCATCCTCAAGACCGCCTCGTCACATCGGAATATCAAGCTGCGCGAACTGGCGGAGGACCTGGTTGCCTCTCTTGGTCAGTCGGCACCGATCACCGCCTTCGAAGATTGACCGTTCGGGACCACGGTGTTCTCCAGCCACTGATGCGGGTCGAATGAGGGGGATTACGTAACCGACCGATCGACGCTGGCCTGTCGATATGAACTTGCCCCAGCTGAAATCCCTCGGACTCGGAGTTGTGACCGGAGCAGCAGTCACGGTCGGTGCGACACTGGGCCGACAGCTCGTCACGAAAGTCAAAGTCGGCAAAGGTCATCCGCTCAAGCACCGTGTGCTGGACTTGGCATCCGGAGCGCTCCAAGCGAAATACCCAATCGATGCCATGAGCACGTATCTCAACGGACTGCACATGTATGCCGATGACATGGGGCGGCAGGTCGAAGCCGCACATTTCTGCATCCATCTTCGTCACGACCTCCACCAATGCGTGATCTTCGATAGGAATGCCACCGACGCCCGACTCATCGGCATCGAATACATCATCAGCGAGGAACGATTCCGCACTCTCCCCGCTGACGAGAAGAAGCTGTGGCACAGTCACCACTATGAAGTGAAGTCAGGCATCCTCACGGCGCCGGGAGTGCCGGAGATCGCCGAACATTCCTACTTCAAGGACCTGGTGTCGACCTACGGCAAGACTTTCCACACGTGGCAGTACGACCGTGAGGACTTCCCCTACGGTGTCCCGCAGCTGATGATGGGATTCACCGCCGATGGACAGGCGAACGAGGACATCATCCGGGCCAGAGATGCCAGAGTCGGAGTGTCGACCCGGAGCAAACGAGCCAGTCGGGAGGACATCGCGACTCCGCAGGTCGATCCTGGAGCCAATCATTGGGAGAGCGGGCAGAGCCTGCAGACGACCACAGAGGATGTGCCGTTCCGGTCGTCGCTCAGACCTCGCTGACCAGCCTCATCGATACGATGGCGGCGTCCGACGAAGGGGAAGGCTCACTTGTGCTTCTCGGGCCTGCCGGAGGCCCTCCGAAGAAGTTCGCCAGCAAGGGACCGACGATGCACGCCACGATGATGAAGATGATGCCCCACTTAACCTCTTTCCGGAACAGCAAGATGACGCCTGAGACGGCGAGAATCGCCGCCACGACCCAAAAAATGATGAGCATTGTCTTCTCCTTCGCTTCCTGAGGATGAGCAGGAGCTGTTTTCAGCGTGGCACTCCACTGACCACCTGACAAGGGGGTACGGAACTGCACAGCGGAGGGCCCGGTGGGCAGAATGATCTAGCTCCGCCCAGCAAGGGCCTGCAGCAGATCCTTCGCCCGCCGGTCGACGTTCTCCGTGAGCATCTCGTTGCTCAGGAAGGAGAATCCGATCCCCTCATCGATCCACGCCCCATGCAGGCTCCCGCCCGCGCCCGAGTGTCCGAAGGCTCGCTCCACGGGACCGTACGTGCCGATCGGGTCGGCGAGTTCGAAGCCGAGACCGAAGTGCAGGGGCCGATCGTTGAGAACGTCGAGTCCCTCTGAGCGTGTCCGCAATGCGTTGTCCATCGCGTCAGCTGAAACGATGCCCCCGCCGAGGCGGCCGGGCGTGACTAGCAGTGAGTACAGTTTCGCCATCGCATCGGCAGTGCCCATCCCGCCGCCGGCTGAGATCTCCGCGGCGTGGAAGGCTCGGGTGTTCATCGGCAGGCTCGGTGCCAGGAGTGAGGCATACATGCGGTCGATGACGGCCCGACGCGTGGGGTCGTTCCTGAGGTAAGTCGAGACCGAGTAGCCGGGTGCCTGGAAGATCGGGGCCGCTCTGTCCTCGTCGTCGGTCGGCAATCCCAGGTGCAGGTCCAGACCGTAGGGCCGCGCGAGGTCGTCCTGCAGCCACTGTGCCACGGTGCGGCCGGTAGCGCGGAGGACGATCTCCGACATCAGGTATCCGTAGGTCACCGCATGATAGGCGACCTTCGTCCCGGGCTCCCAGAGCGGGCTCTGCTGCGCGAGGATGGCGGCCATTCTCCGGGAGTCGAGGAACGTCCACTGTGCATCGTCCATGCGCGGTCTGTTGTTCGCATCCAGTGAAGGATCCGGATCGACATAGGGCAGGCCCACCGTATGCGAGAGCACCTGCCCGACGGTCACCGCCCCCTTACCGGCTGCCGCAAACTCCGGCCAATAGTCGGCGACCGGAGCGTCGACATCCAGCAACCCCTCCCCCGCCGCTTTGGCCGCAATCGTTGCCACCAGACCCTTAGTGCCGGAGAAGAACACCGCCAGGGTCCGTTCGTCCCACTCCCTCGCCGAGGTGTCTGTGCGCTTGCCGACGACACCGGCCCGGAACCGAATGGCCGGTTCGCCCGCACGGTAGACGCTGAAGGCCATCCCGCCCTGGCACTGCCCGGCGTGATGCCGGAACACCGTGACCAGGCGATCGAGGGCCCCAGCCCGGAGCAGGCCATCTGCCCTGCCTTGGTCGACTTCCATCGTGTACGTGCCACCATCTTTGAGGTCGATCATCAGTGGGCGGACAGCTCCTTCAGCTCCGGGGACTGCTCACCATCATCCCATGCCGGGATGCAAGACGACCTTGGAATACCCCTCCTCACGGCGATCAAACCTGTCGTAGGCGTCGGGGGCATCCTTCAGCGGCAGTTCCTGGGAGACGACGAAGCCGGGTTCGGCACGACCTGCGATGATCAGATCGCGCAACCGGTGAGCGTAGCGCTTAGCATCGGCCTGGCCTGTGCCGATCGACTGCCCCTTCTCGAAGAGTCGACCCATTTTGACCAACAGCTCCCCCTTGGCCGAGTGCTCGTCAGGGGCGCCGGGATCAGACGGCAGGTAGAGTTCCACGACGCCGATTCCGCCGGTGTGGCGAACTGTCCCCACCAGTTGGTTGAGCACCGTGGCCGGCTGCTCTTCACCATCAGCGGCCGTGGCCTGATAGCCCACGGCGTCGACTCCGCGATCGGTGCCGTAGCCGTCGAGGGCGTCGGTGATCTGTTCGACCGGATCGCCGTCGTCGAAGTTGATCGGCTCCGCTCCCAGGTCGTGGGCCAAGTCCAGTCGGTTGGGCACATGGTCGACGACGAAGATGCGACTGGCGCCCTTCAGCCGAGCAGAGTACGCGGCCATAATCCCCACCGGGCCAGCCCCGTACACTGCAACCGTTTCACCGGGCTGCACACCGGCCAGCTCCGTGGCGTGATAGCCGGTGGGGAAGATATCGGCGAGCATCGCGAAGTCCTTCTCATACTCATCGCCCGGCGGCAGTGGTACGCAGTTGTAGTCTGCGAAGGGCACTCGCAGGTACTCTGCCTGCCCGCCTCCGTAAGGGCCCATTCCGACGTACCCGTATGCGCCGCCTGCCGTACCCGGTTCGTTGACCGTGAGGCAGAACGCGGACTTGCCTGCGCGGCAGTTGTCGCAGAATCCGCAGGCCACGTTGAACGGGAGCACGACGCGGTCGCCGGTTCTGACCCGAGAGACACCTTGGCCGGCCTCTTCGACGATGCCCATGTTCTCGTGGCCGAACGTGATCCCGGGTTCGGCATCGGTGCGGCCTTCGTACATGTGCAGATCTGAACCGCATATCGCTGTCGAGGTGATGCGGACGAGGACGTCCGTCGGATCCTGGATCACCGGGTCCTTGACGTCTTCGACCGCAACCTCACGTGGTCCTTTGTACACGACTGCTTTCTTCAGGAGATCACCTCCGCGGCCGCCTCGGCGACGGCCTGATCGTTGTCAACGGTGGATCCGCTCACGCCGACGGCACCGATCACGGTGTCATCGGTAAGGGTCAGTGGAATGCCACCGGGAAAGGTGATCAGTCCACCGTTGGAGAATTCAATGTGATAGAGCGGTTGCCCCGGCTGCACGGTGGGGCCGAGTTCGGCTGTCTGCATATCGAAATACCGGGCGGTGCGAGCCTTCTTGATCGAGATGTCGATGCTGCCCAGCCACGCCCCGTCCATCCTGGCGAAGGCCTTGAGGTGGCCGCCGACGTCGACGACGGCGACGTTCATCAGCAGATCCAATTCGAGGGCTCGTCGTCGCCCTGCGTCAACGGCGCCTTGTGCTTGGTCGAGCGAAACATCCTTGATGGTGCTGGTCATGATTGCACTCCTTCCAGACGGTCCTCTGTGCACGCGGTCATCTGCGCGCGCGACCAGAAATCGCCTTGCGCGCCATTGTGGACCCGCAGTTCGCAGCAGGGAACCCCTGCAACGGGAGGCACTGCGGGCATCCGGAAGTATGAGATGACTGACGTTGAGGCGGCAACGTCGAACCGACACCTCTGAGGCATGTATGCTGGTAGTACCTGCGAACCCGTCTACGGGTTCCCTGCGTCGACAGTACGCCTCGTCTCTGCGGCCGTGAATAATATCCGGCGCGTGTTTCCGAAGCCGTTTCCTCTCGGCGATCGAGAGCGCCAAACGGCGTTCCCACACCTTGTCCGGAACCGGCTCCCGTCACCATTCGGTGGCATCGGTGAGTCCTCCGGCATGTCGAAGGGCTATCCCATCACTCCCCCACATGACTCCAGCACGAATTCCGTCTCTTCCTCCACCAGGCAGCGACGACCAGTTACACCGAAGGCCGCGAACCCCGAGCCGGCGAATGCCGTCGCGGACAAGTCAGATGCCGCTCCCGTCACTTTCACCGAGCTCGGCGTTCCCTCTGCCCTGACCGAGCGTCTTCGCGCGGAGGGCAAAACCGAGGCCTTCCCCATCCAGAAGGACACTCTTCCGGACACTCTCGCCGGCCGTGACGTGCTGGGCAGAGGCAAGACCGGCTCCGGCAAAACACTCGCCTTCGCCATTCCCATGGTGACGCGCCTGTCAGAGGCCGGGGCTGCCGGCCGGAAGAAGGGCCGCCTTCCACGCGGCCTCATCCTCGCACCCACACGTGAGCTCGCAACCCAGATCACGAACGTGGTCGATCCCCTGGCCCAGGCCTACGGTATGTCGACGACAACCATCTTCGGCGGCGTGAAGCAGAGACGCCAGGAAATCGCCCTCAATGCAGGCGTCGACATCGTCGTGGCCTGCCCAGGACGGCTCGAGGACCTGCTCCAGCAGGGCCTGGTTTCCCTGGACGACATCGAGGTCACCGTCCTCGACGAGGCCGATCACATGGCCGATCTGGGCTTCCTGCCCGGTGTCACCCGCATCCTTGCCAAGACCCCGGAGCACGGCCAACGGATGTTCTTCTCTGCGACTTTGGACAACGGCGTGGACAAACTGGTGCGCCGGTTTCTCCACAACGAGATCCGCCACTCCGTAGACGATCCCAATTCGCACGTCTCCGCCATGACGCACCACGTCTTCGAGGTCGCCGATGAAGACAAGAACGATCTGATCCAGCGACTCGCCTCCGGCACCGGTCGCCGCATCCTCTTCACCCGCACCAAGCACCGGGCGAAGCGATTCACCCGGCAGCTGACCGCGCAGGGCATCCCCGCCGTGGATCTCCACGGAAACCTGTCCCAGGGTGCACGAGATCGCAACCTGGCAGCGTTCAGCGAGGGGAACGTGCGCGTGCTCGTCGCCACAGACGTCGCCGCCCGAGGAGTCCACGTCGACTCCGTCGAACTCGTCGTCCACGTGGATCCGCCGACCGAGCACAAGGCTTACCTGCACCGCTCCGGTCGCACAGCACGCGCCGGCAGCTCCGGCGAAGTTGTGACGATCATGCTGCCAGGTGAGCGCAGGGACACGCAGACGCTCCTGCGCAAGGCAGCCATCAAAGTGACTCCGCAGAAGGTCACAGCGGAGTCCCCTGTGGTGACCGACCTGGTGGGCGAAACCGCTGACTATGTCGACCCGCAGATCGCCATCCAGGCCGCAGCCGAGAAGCAGAAGGCGGAACAGTCACAGGGCGGACAGCGCTCATCCGGGCGTCGCCGTGGAGGCCGTGGCGGAAACAGCCGACGCAGTGCTGAGAACAGCCGCGGCGCAGACAACAGTCGCAACGGTGAAAGCGGTCGCGGCGGCCAAGCAGGCGGACGCAACTCCAGAAACGCTTCGGGCGGTCGCACCGCCAGGAACAACTCGCAGGGCAGCCGCTCGGGTGGAAATGCCCAGGAAGGACGCCCCGCGGCGAACGGCCGCGGCGGTCGTTCAGGTGCGAGTGCTTCAGGCAACCGCCGCAGCGAAGGTACCCGCAGCAACACTCGTGGGAACGCCGGCAACCGGCGCGGATCCGATAACCGAGGCACGAGCGCCGAGACTCGGGGACGCCACCGCAGCCAGGGCTCCGGCTCACGCACGGTCTACTCGACCAACTCCTGAGTAACTCGCCGAAGACGCACGGTCGTCGGCATCATCGGGCGCTGACTCGGCCCCCACGCTCGCCAGCAGTCCGACGACCGCGATCAGTGCCATACCGATCATCGCGGCGGCCATGATCCGCAATCGCACCTTCCCGGGTCGGACCAAGAAACGGACGAGCAGCAGCACTATGTAGAGCGCCACAACAGCAGCTCCGGTCGCAATCGCGAGCGGAGCTGCTGTTGCGCTGCTGACAGCGATCCACACCAGCACAACGGCGACTGCGAGCAGGAATAGTCCACCCGAGACGATCCATATTGTGCCTGACGAGCTGCGCAGTGCAGCCTGATCACCAATCTTGGTCGGGTCAAGATGATTGCGAGGGCGTTCATCCATGTGCCTCATCGTATTCCCGACTCCTCGGTCTGGCCATAGCTCAGAGTGCCTCAGGAACCAGCGTCCGCGGAACCTTCCCCGCAGGACCTGCTCACAGACGCTGTGCGCCCGCGCATTCTGTCGGGCATCTTACCCGTCACCCCTTCAGAATTTCGGCACGTCGGCGATGAGCGTGCGCGTGTATTCGTGCTTCGGGTTCTCGAGCACCTCGGCGGTGGGACCGTAGTCGACGATTGTGCCTTTGTTGAGCACAGCGAGGTTGTCGGCGATATGGCGTGAGAGCGCGATATTGTGCGTCACGAACAGCATCGCCAGATCGTGTTCCTTCCGCAGTGTGCGCAGCAGCCCGATGATCGAGGCCTGCACACTCACGTCCAGTGCCGAGGTGATCTCATCACAGACCAGCACCGAAGGCTGGTTCACGAGCGCGCGAGCGATCGCGGCTCTCTGCCGCTCACCGCCGGAGAGGTCACCCGGCCGACGGTGGTAGAAGCTGCGCCCCAGGCGCACCGAATCCAAGGCCTCTTCAACCTGCGCCTTCCTCGTCGCGGCAGTGCCATCACCGCTCATCTCCAAGGGCACGGTCAGTGACTGACCGATCGAGCGGCGCGGGTTGAGGGAGGAGAACGGGGACTGGAAGACGTACTGGATGCCCACCCGCTGCTCGTTCGTCCGCTTCCTCGTCGACCTCGCCAACTCTGCACCTCTCAGCGCCACGGTGCCTGAGTAGTCATCGTTGAGGCCGGCCACGCACCGTGAGAGTGTCGTCTTGCCCGATCCGGATTCACCCAGCAGCAGCGTGCAGTCGCCGGGTTCCAGGGTGAGGTTGATGCCGTCGAGGATCTGCGCCTTCCCGTAGGCAAGTGCCACGTCCTTGACCTGCAGCAACGGGGCATTCGCCGAGGTGGCTGCACCGTCCCCAGATTCCGTCGAGTCATCAGACTTCGACGTTCCCGCCGAGACGAGAATGTGCGTGGCCTTAGATTCTGACTCCGGTTCCGCTGCCGCACCCTCACCGATGGTCTTGCGACCCGCGAGGTCCGGCACCGCGGACATGAGCATCTTCGTGTACTCGTGCTGGGGATCCTCAAGCACGGACGCCACCGGGCCCTCTTCGACCAGGTCACCGCGCAGCATCACAGCCACCCGGTCGGAGATGTCCTTGATCACCGCGAGGTCGTGGGTGATGTAGAGGCCAGCGACGTTGTTCGCCACTGTCATCTGCCGGATCGTGTCGAGGACGACTGCCTGCGTGGAGACGTCGAGACCGGTCGTGGGTTCGTCGAGGATGAGCACATCGGGGTACATAGCGAAGGCCATGGCGATGCCGATGCGCTGCTGCTGACCGCCGGAGAGCTGATGCGGCCACCGCTTCTGATAGGCCTTGTCACCGGACAGTCCGACATCGACGAGCACCGCCGCCACCCGCTCGGAGCGTTCGGCTTCAGAGGATCCGAACTTGTGGATGTCGAGGACCTCACGGATCTGCTCCCCCACTCGCATCGCAGGATTGAGCGAGAGTGCAGGGTCCTGCGGGATATAGGCGATGCGCGATCCACGCAGGGACCGCACGGCCACCTCGTCGAGTTCGACCACCTCGACGGCCGTGTCATCTCCACGCGGCCACAGGCTCACGGAGCCGGAGGCGAATTTCAGGCCCTCTCGGAAGTGGCCCATGCAGGCCAGGCCTGCCGTGGTCTTACCCGATCCCGACTCCCCCACGAGGCCGAGGATCTCGCCGCGACTGAGTGCGAAGTTCACTCCATGGAGGATCTCGTCGCCGGCGTTCGTCGCGATCTTCAGATCGGTCACGCGCAGGACGATCTTCTCGTTGGGCAGGTTCGCATCATCATGGCGGACGGTGGTTGTCTCGGTGGTCATCATGCCTCCACTGAAGTCGATGCGGTGGCCCTGGCGAAGGAGTCCGCGAGCAGGTTGGTGCCGATGGTCAGCAGCGCGATGGCGATCACCGGCAGCAGCACACCCCAGGGTTGGATGCTCAGCGCGATCCGGTTCTCGTTGATCATCAGACCCCAGTCAGCCGCGGGCGGCTGCAGGCCCAGTCCCAGGAATGACAGGGACGCGATGTAGCCGATCGAGTAGGTCAGGCGCAGCCCGGCCTCAACGCTCAGCGGGCCGGTGATGTTGGGCAGCAGCTCTCGCAGGAGCACCTTCCACCGCGGCATCGCATACATCTCCGCGGCGAGGATGTAGTCCTCGGTGATGACGCCCAGGGTTGCCGAGCGTGCGACTCGGGCGATGCGTGGGGCGTGGGTCACGCCGATGACGGTCACCAGAACCCACCCTTGTGGTCCCAGTACTGTGATGGCCAGCAGCGCGAACACCAGCTGTGGGACGGCGAGGATGACGTCGTTGAGACGCATGACGATGGCGTCGAAGGTCCCGCCCACATAGGCGGCGAGCATCCCGATGATCGCGCCCAGAATCATGCCGAGCGCCGTGGCGAGAACCGAGTACACGATGAGGGTGAGTCCACCGGCGAAGAATCGAGAGAGCACATCGCGGCCGAGGTTGTCCGAACCGAAGAGCCCATGTGGGCTGAAGGGCTTGGCAACGAATTCAGTTGCCGTGTTGCCCGTGGCCCAGGGCAGCAGCAGCGGCCCGCAGAAGGCCAGGAGGAGGACGATGATGGTCAGTGTCAGACCGATCTTGCCCTGCTTCTGCGCCAGCACGCGTTTGAAGAACGGGGTGTAGGTGGTCTGTGATTCCTTCGGCACCTCACCACCGTCGACCGCGCTGCCTTTGAGGTCGTCGAGGTTGTTAGTGTTCGTGCTCATGCTGCACTCCTCAGCTTCGGATTGGTGAGGATACCGACGACATCGGCCGCCAGGTTCACCACGACGTAGACAGCGGCGACGAGCATGGAGATCGCCTGCACGACCTGCACATCACGGTAGGTCACCGCGTCGATGAGGGCTTGGCCCAGACCCGGATAGCGGAACAGGAACTCGACGACGACCACGCCGCCGGCCAACCACGCCAACTGGATCGCCACGACCTGCGCCACGGGGCCCAAGGCATGAGGCACCGCATGGCGGAGGATCACACGAGTTTCGGGAACACCCTTGAGGCGAGCCATCTCCACGAAACCGGAGTCGAGGACTTCGATCATCGTCGCTCGCATCATCCGCACGATGTAGGGGGTGACGACGAGGATGAGGGTCACGGTGGGCAAGATCAGCTGCTCGGGTCGACCCCACACGGGTTCGCCCGGTGGTGCCAGGGTGACCGCGGGCAGGATCTGGAAGACAGAGGTCGCGAAGATCGCGATCAGGCCGATGCCGATGACGAACTCGGGCATGGCCGCGAAGACGAGGCTGATGCCCGTCAGTGCCGAATCTCGGCGACCACCGCGGTGCAGTGCCGAGTAGACGCCCAAGCCGATGCCGAGTGGAACCGAGATGATTGCGGCCGCAGCCATCAGGATGAAGGAGTTGCCGATGCGATCGCTCAGCAGCTGCGCCACGGAACCGCCGCTGGCGGTCGAGGTGCCGAAGTCACCGACGAAGAGGCCGCCCAGCCAGGAGAAGTAGCGCTGCCAGGCTGGCTGGTTGAGGCCCAACTGCTCGTTGAGGGCGGCGATGCGTTCCGGAGTAGCCTGCTGGCCGAGGATCGCTCGGGCCGCATCTCCTGGGAGGAGGAGTGTGGCGCCGAAGACGAGGAGGGAGACTGCGATGAGGATGAAGGCGGAGAAGATCAGCCTGCGTCCGATGACTTTTCCGAACATGTCACACCTTTCCAATCCATACGCGGTCGAACCGCCACCCGCCCAGAGGACGCCCGGTGGAGTTCTTGACCAACCCGCCGACGTACTTCTGGAAGGCATCGACCTGGTTGGCGAACCCCCAGATGATGTAGCCGCCTTCGTCGTAGAGCATCTTCTGCAGTTCGTGCTCGCGGTCGCGTCTCTTCTCGACCTTGGGGATGCCGCGAACCTTGTCGAAGATCTTGTTGAACGCCGGGTCGTCCCAGTGGGTTTCGTGGCTCTTCGCAAACGAGAGTGTATACCGATGAATTTCAAACAGAGCGAGTCGCTACCCGGATAGACGTCGAGGTCTTCCGATGATGGAAGTTCTCACACTGCCCATCCGAAAGACCTCGACGTGGAC
>NZ_FXZB01000046.1 GCF_900169065.1 Brevibacterium aurantiacum
GCGTCTGGCGGTCATCGGGATCTTGCCTTCCATAGGGCAAGCCTGCTCCCGTTTGTTGGGAGTTCGCGCTCAAAGTCTTTGAGGCACCGCCTGGTTCTACGCGCTCAAAATAGCTGAGGCACGTCGACGGTTGACACGAACACAGAATACCGTTGCTATGCTAGATTGAACTCTCGCCTGGCTAACGAAAGTGGTGTCCATCAATGGAAATGGTTGTTCTCGTCGACCACGCGGGTGATCCTATCGGCGTCCAGAGCAAGGCCGATGTCCATGGCCAGTCAACTCCTCGACACTTGGCGTTCTCGTGTCACGTCGTCGACGAACAGGGTCGCCTCCTGGTCACACGGCGCGCGCTCAAGAAGCGGACATGGCCTGGAGTCTGGACGAATTCCTTCTGCGGTCACCCTGCCCCCGGTGAAACGCTTGAGGACGCAGTCAGCCGACGCGCCGAGTTCGAACTCGGTCTGAGCATCGACCACATCACCTGCGCCATCCCCAATTTCAGCTACGTGGCCCGTGATGCTTCGGGAATCGAAGAGAACGAGCACTGCCCTGTCTTCATCGCCCGAGCCGTATCGTCACTGACACCGAACCCCGCCGAGGTAGCTGAGGCTCAGTGGACGAGCTCTTCAGAACTGAAGTCGGCGATCGATGCGGCTCCCTGGGCTTTCAGCCCTTGGCTGGTCGAACACTTCACTGAGCTCCAGCCGCTCATTGCCGAACACATCGTCGAAGCTGAAGACGATGACTGACTCGGCCACTCCCATCGGTGACATCGCATTCTCGTTCGAGGACCGGCTCGCACAAGTGCTCGCGGAGGCACGGAAGCGGTCTCGCACCGTCTCTGCACAATACGGACAGCTCTGGGACTCACTCACACACATGGCCACGGGCGGAAAGCTGATCCGGCCACGAATGCTGCTCGACGCGCACGCGGCCCTGGGCGGCAGAGACGAACATGCCGCCGTCGACGCAGCCTGTGCCATGCAGCTGCTGCACATCGCCCTCGTCATCCACGATGACGTGATCGACAATGACACGATCCGTCGCGGTGAAGCGACGATCTCCGGGGAGTTCGCGTCCGAAGCCATGTCGCGCGGCGCGCTGCGACGCGATGCCAATGCGTGGGGCATCGCAACATCGATTCTTGGCGGTGATCTCATCCTCACCCTCTCCCATTCGCTCCTCGCCCGCCTCGACATCGAGGACACCAAACGACGGGCCATCCTCGACATCTTCGATGACACAGTCGTTGAGAGTGCCGCCGGTGAACACTCCGATGTGTGGTTGAGCCTGCATCTCGAAGGGGCGAACTCTCCAGACGTCCTGGCCATGGTCGATCAGAAGACCGCAGTGTATTCGTTTCAAGCACCGCTGCTCATCGCGGCCGTGCTGGCAGGTGCCGACAGTGGCCTCATTGACGATTTGGCGAACATCTCCCGGCAGATCGGTGTGATCTACCAGCTGCGCGACGATGTCCTCGGACTGTTCGGTGACGAACGGGAGACGGGGAAATCCAATGTCAGTGACCTCCGTGAGGGCAAGGAGACCCTCTTGATCACGTTCGCTCGCTCCGATCCGTCCTGGCCAGAGGTTCACACCCTCTTCGGGGATAGGATGCTGAGCAACGCCGATGGTGATCGGCTGCGGAAAGTCATCGAGGAATCAGGAGCACTCGTGTTCGTCGAATCAATGATCACCCAGCGCTGCGAGAACCTGTATCGGCTCATCGGCGAGGCGGCCCTCCCGCCAGCGTTGAGCAACCAGCTGATCCAACTGACCTCCGACGCCAGCTCACGCACCGCATGAACTCGGTGAGCATGCGAAAGGCGGTGGGGACACATGATGAGACCGAACCCCGAGTCGGCCACGACGGAACCATGTGGAGGATACGCTCCTACGAGGCCGCCACAACTGTGCTGCGTGCGCGTCATCAGACTACTCAGGCAGGGTTCACCGCCGAAAAGATCCCGCGCGGGTACTTTCGGCAACACCCCATACTGATCTCCGACGGCGACGATCACGATGTACAGCGCAGAGAAGTCGCCCGCTACTTCGCCCCCGCCGTGGTGTCTGCGAAGTACGGGGATTTCATCAACAAGCGTGCTCAAGCCCTCGTCGACTCCGCCCTCGCAAACGGTCGACTGCGCCTCGACGAGGCAGCTCTGAACTATTCGGTCGAAGTCACAGCCGAAATCGTGGGCCTCACGGACTCCCCCATCGACGCGATGGCCAAGCGTCTCGTCGGGTTCTTCAGACAGCCACCTGTCGACCTCGCCGCCCCCGCGATGGGCCGAACGCGTCGCCAATGGATCCAGGCGGCCGTCAACGGCCTCGTGCCCATCGGCCGGTTCTACATCAGCGATGTGCGCCCGGCGATTCGCGCCCGGCGCGACCGACGCCGCGACGATGTGCTCTCGCATCTGCTGTCCGCCGGTTACAGCACCGCTGACATCCTGGTCGAATGCGTAACCTACGGCACAGCCGGCATGGTGACCACTCGCGAATTCATCACCATGGCATGCTGGCATCTGCTGACGAACGACGAGCTTGGCCGTCGCTACACCGAAGCCTCGCAGCCCACCCGCCTGGAGATCCTCGAAGAGATCATCCGCCTCGACCCAGTCGTCGGCCACCTCTACCGGCGGGCCCAAGCCGACATCGAAGTCTCAGACAACGGCTGCCCCTACACCATCCCCGAAGGCGACCTGATCGATGTGTGCGTGAGACAGACCAACACCGACCCGCAGGCGATGGGGGCAGCCCCGGAGACGGTCATCCCTGGGCGCGACCTGAGACGGGGAAGCGCCGCGACAGGGCTGAGCTTCAGCGACGGAGCCCACACGTGCCCGGGTCAACCATTGGCTCTCTACGAAACCGATGCCCTTCTGCACAAGGTCCTGGCTACTCGCCCACGCATCCTTCGGGAGCCCACCATCAGCTGGGACAACGTCATTGAAGGATACCGTCTGCGTGGCTTGGACCTGAGTCTGATGACGAGATCACGCCCTGTCACAACGAGAATGACAACATGAGCGCCTTCGAATACCTGCTGCTGATGGGCGCCTGTCTGCTGATTACGCTTCCTCTCGAACTGCTGTTCTCCGCCCGGGTCTACCGTCGCCCAAAGCTCCTCATCGGATCTCTCATCCCGATCATCCTCGTCTTCTCCCTCTGGGACATCATTGCAATTGACCGAGACCATTGGACGTACAACCAGCAGTTCGTCACCGGCATTCACATCGGCAACCTGCCGCTGGAGGAGCTTGTCTTCTTCATAGTCATTCCGATCTGCGCCCTGCTCAGCTACGAAGCGGTCGGCACTGTACTCAAATTCGTGGCCAAGAAGTCCGGAACCAGGGCTGGCAGAAAGTCCGGGAACCGGAAGGACGGAGGCGATGTTGCCTGAATATACTGTCATGACGGTGGTCGGCATCGTCATCGTCATCGGTCTTGAGATCTTCGTCTTCCGCAGCGGGATCTTCCGACGAGGCCAGTACTGGGCAGCGCTGGCCATCTGTCTGGCCTTCCAGTGCCTGGTCGATGGGTGGCTGACCAAACTCAGTGATCCCATCGTCAGGTACAACCCGTCGCAGTTTCTGAACGTGCGTTTCCCCTGGGACATCCCGATCGAAGACTTCGGTTTCGGGTTCGCCATGATCACATCTGTGCTCATGCTGTGGCAGTGGCAACTCAACCGATCGCGTAAGGACACCCAATGACACAGAGACGCCGGCCCAGAGATCGCTTCGCCGAGAGAATCCAGGGCCCGCAGGGACGGCCGCGACTGCTTCGACCCAAACGGGTCACCATCATCGGCGCCGGCATCGCCGGACTGGCTGCAGCCGCGATTTTGGCCGAACACGGCGCCGAGGTCACGGTCATCGAGAAGACCGACTACCTCGGCGGCCGAGTGGGCGCCTGGCCGGTCGACGACGAACGGACCATGAGCCGAGGATTCCACGCCTTCTTCCGGCAGTACTACAACCTGCGCGACCTGCTCAGCCGCGCAGATCCCGAAGGTGAATGCCTGCGGCCCGTCGACGACTACCCGCTCATCCATCGCCGAGGCTCGATGGACACGTTCGCCTCAATTCCCCGCACCCCGCCGTTCAATCTCCTCGGTTTCGTCTGGCAGAGCCCCACCTTCCCGATCAGAGGACTCCGCGACGTCGATATCGCTGCCGCAGTCGAACTCATCGACGTCGAGTTCCCCGCAACGTACAGCTACTATGACGGCGAATCTGCCGCCGACTTCCTCGACCGGTTGCGCTTTCCCGACGAAGCCCGCCATCTGGCGCTCGAAGTCTTCGCCCGCTCCTTCTTCGCCGACCCGACAGAGTTCTCTGCGGGTGAGCTCGTGGCCATGTTCCACACCTACTTCACCGGTTCAGCGGAAGGGCTGCTCTTCGACGTCCCCGTCGATGACTACGACACAGCTCTATGGGCACCGTTGGGCGGCTACCTCGAGTCACTGGGGGTCACGATCGAGACGGGGACGACCGTGACCTCGATCGATCCCACCGAGTCCGGATGGACGACCACGACCGGAGAGGCGAACCTGGAAAGTGATGCCGTCGTGCTCGCAGTCGATCCTGCCGCTGCCCGCGATCTGCTCAGCGCAAGCCATGACTCGCTCGTGGACAGCGCACCCGCGGCCCAACGGTGGATGGAGACGATCGGCTCACAGACCAACGCTCCCGCGTTCGCAGTGCTGCGACTGTGGCTCGGCACGCCCGTGGCCGACCACCGACCGGCCTTCCTGGGGACAAGCGGGTACGACCTCCTTGACAACGTGTCCGTACTTGAGCGCTTCGAGGCCGGAGCCAGAGCGTGGTCCGAATCCCACCACGGTTCGGTCCTCGAACTCCACGCTTATGCCCTTGAAGGCGATTCATACGACACCGAGCGTGGGAGGGCGGACATCGTTGCGCGGCTTCTGTCAGATCTGCATCACGTCTACCCCGAAACCGCAGCCCTGACCATCGTTGACCAGGAGCTGCTCATCGAAGCGGACTGCGGTCTTACTGACACCCGCCCGTGGGAGGACAGGCCCGAGCCGTCCACCCCGATCCCCGGGCTGGTGGTCGCCGGAGACTATGTGCGCTGCAATACCCCTGTGGCCTTGATGGAACGTGCCGCCACGACTGGTTATCTGGCCGCCAACCACCTGCTCTCTACCTGGAGGGTCGAGGGGACGGACCTGTGGTCGCCACCGACCCGAGGCCTGCTTCGGCGTGGAGTGCTCGGGCTCATCAGGAGACGTCGATGACCATGCCCCGTCGAAGACCATCACTGCGAATCATCGAGAGGAACCCATGAAAGCTCCGTGGAAACGCTATCTCCTTCCGGCCGCCATGTGCGCTGCGGCAGCAGGAATCGGGGCATTCGGGACGAGAGTCGACTCCGACTGGTACAAAAGTGTCACCACACCGGCGTGGCAGCCCCCGGGCTGGGTCTTCGGACCCGCATGGTCGACCCTGTACACGTTGACGGCAGTCGCCTCCGGACGGGTGCTCACGCGCCTGCCCAACAGCCGGGACCGCCGCGCCTACCTGGGCGAGTTGGGCGCGAACATGGCGGTCAATGTCGCATGGAGCTGGCTGTTCTTCTCCGCCCGTCGCCCGGATGCGTCGCTGGTCGACTCCCTGATCCTAGAGGCCTCGACGCTGAGGCTGCTGAGGAAGGCGGCTGCCGTCGACAAGACTGCAGCGCTCATGCTCACCCCCTATGCGACCTGGGTGGGGTTCGCGACTGTTCTCAATGGAGAGATCCTCAGACTCAATCCAGATGAGATGCCTCGATCTCTGAGTTGCACCCGGACAGCAGGTCGCTGATGAGCACAAGCGGTGAGGACCTCACTCTGGTGTGGTTTCGTGACGATCTGCGGGTGGCCGACCATGAGGCCCTCACCGCGGCGCGTGCCGATGGACGCGTCATCGCCGTCTGGATCCGTGAGACCCGCGACGAGGAGGGTCTGGGGCCCAGGCCCTTGGGCGGAGCTTGCCGGTGGTGGGCACACGAATCGCTGACCGTGCTCCACGAGGAGCTCTCCGACCTCGGCATTCCTCTGCTCTTCGCCGCGGGCCGGGCGGAAAAGATCATTGTGCAGCTGGCCAGCAGCCTCGGCGTCACCGCTGTTCGCTGGACGCGCCGCTACGCATCCGCTTCCCGTGCTCTCGACGGCCAGATCAAGACTGTGCTCAACGATCAGGGCTTCACGGTCCATTCCCACACCGGAGCCCTCCTCGTCGAACCGTGGACGGCTGCCCCGCAGAGCAGTGACCACTACAAGGTCTTCACCCCGTTCTGGAAGGCCGTTGCCGGACGCGATGTCGGTGACGTGCTGCCGAAGCCGCAGGCACAATCACCGCTGAGCCAGACACTGCTCAGCAGAGCGCATGAGTGCCCGGCGGTGATGGAACTCGACGGGCTGGGACTCCTCGACGGCACAGAGACAGGAGCGGGTGAAGCCGCCGCAGCCTCAGGCCCCCGCTGGTGGCAGGACACCATCGCCGGCCACTGGTCGCCGGGCCTGCGCGCGGCTGAAGACCAGCTCGATGACCTGTCCGCGATCATCGACGGCTACACCACCAGCAAGGATGTGCCCTCTGACGCGGCGAGCACCTCGCGGCTCTCGCCCAGGCTGCGGCACGGAGAACTGTCCCCGCGACAGCTGCTCCAGGCCGCTCGGACGACCAGTTCGCTCACCCAGGACGACCGCGCGGCATGGATCCGTCAACTCTACTGGCGAGAGTTCTCCTGGCACCTGACCTACCACTATCCCCACATCGACTCTGCGCCGATCAGACCCGAGTTCCACAACTTTCCCTACGAAGATGATGACGATGCTCTCACCCACTGGAGAGCGGGGACCACCGGGTATCCGCTCATCGATGCGGGAATGGCACAGCTGTGGCAGACCGGGTGGATGCACAATCGGGTCCGCATGGTCACGGCAAGCTTCCTGACCAAGAATCTCCTCCAGCATTGGTGGTTTGGAGAACAGTGGTTCTGGGACACCCTCGTCGACGCCGATGAAGCCAACAACCCGGTCTCATGGCAGTGGGTCGCCGGAAGCGGTGCCGATGCCGCGCCGTATTTCCGAGTCTTCAACCCGGAGCGACAACGCGAACGCTTCGACCCCGACGACGCCTACATCGAGGACTGGCTCCCCTACACTCCGGCGACAGCTCCGCCTCCCCTCGTCGATCTCAGGCAATCACGGCAGGCAGCCCTGAGTGCCTACGACCACATGAAGAACAGGTCCACAACCCGCGACAACCCCGGGGAGTCCTGACATGGTGAACCAAAGGAAACAGGTTCCCCGGCTCACACACGACGACGACAGGATGGCAAGTCGAACATGAGAGTACTGCTGGCAGGATGCGGAGATCTCGGAACCCGTTTGGGCCTGAATCTGGTGCGCAAGGGTCATGAGGTCATCGGACTGCGGCGACATACTGAGTCACTTCCCGCCTCGTTCACTCCCTTCGCGGTCGATCTCACCCGGCCCGGCACGGTCAAAATCGATGACATCGATGCAGTGGTGATCACTCTCACCCCCGATGAGTACACCGATGACGGTTATGAACAGACGTATCTGCGCGGGGTTCAGGGCCTGATCGGTGTCCTGGAATCCACGCCTGAGCGTGTGATCCTCCTGTCCTCGACTCGAGTCCTCGGGAGTGCATCGCCGGGCGCTGTTGCGAATGAATACTCCCAACCCCGCCCTGACTCGAGTCCCGCCCGTACTCTCTGGGAGACCGAGAATCTCATCAGGGACACCTTCGCGTCTGCGTTGATCATTCGGGCAGCAGGCATCTACGGGCGGGAGAATGCTCGACTCATCGAGGGGGTCCGCTCGGGTCGGCCTGTGAACTACCGACGGTGGACCAACCGCATCCACCATGCCGATCTGGTCCGGGCGCTCGAGGCTCTTCTCTTCAGCTCTGATGCTCCACGGCTGATGCACGCCGTGGACTCGTGCCCCGTGCAGCTGGGCGAAGTCGTCGAATTTCTGGCATCCGAGCTCAACGTCTCGCCTCCGCCAGACCTCTCCGCGGAACCCACAGAGGGTAAGAGACTCGAGAACACCCGATTCCACGAGTTCCTCGGATCCTTGGAATTTCCAACGTACCGAGAGGGATATTCTCATCAGCTGCGCACCGGAGCATAAGCCGGTCATCGACTGACAGTCGGTCTTTACTCCCGTGTGTCTGTGACCGGCAGCGGTCCCGGACTCGAATCCCCCCGAATGTGTTTGAGGACCAGCTCAGCGCTGATCAGACACATCGGCACGCCCACCCCCGGCGCCGTCGTCGCACCTGCGTAGTAGAGTCCATCCACCTTTTTGGAGGCATTCTGCTGGCGGAACATTGCGCTCTGGCGCAAGGTGTGAGCTGGTCCGAGCATCCCTCCCAGCCACGAATTGTAGTTGCTGGAGAAATCCGTCGGCCCCAATGTGCGGCGGAATCTGATCCGATCTCTCAGGTCGGGGATGTCGGCCCATTCAGCGATCTGGTCGATGGCCTGGTCGGCTGCACGCTCGATTCGCGGATCCCCCTGCCCGTCGTCTCCCCCCGCCCCGAGTCCTGCATCTGCCGGCACCGGGATGAGAATGAAGAGATTCTCGCAGTCGAATGGCGCCACGTTCGGATCGGTGTGACTGGGTTTGCACACATATGCCGACGCCGGAGAGGAGATCTTCTGCTGCGACCCGAAGATGTCGTCGAAGTTCGTCGACCAGTCTTCGGTGAAGAACAATGAGTGGTGGGGAAGCTGTGGGACTTCGCCTTCGACTCCGAGAAAGACCAGGACGGCGCCTGGCCCGCTTGTCACCTTCTGCCACCAGCTCTCGGGGTAGCTGCGTTCACCCTCGCCCAAGAGCTGCGTCTCCGTGTGGTGGAGGTCAGCGGCGGAGACGACGATGTCACAGTCGTGAAAGTGTTCGCGACCGTCTTGATCCTTCCATGCGATGCCGTTGGCAGATCGTCGTCGGCCACTTTCTGACACGGTGGATATGTGTGTGACGGTGGAGTCGGTGCGCACTCGCACCCCTGATTCCTCGACAAGTCGGGTCAGAGCATCGACGATGGTCCTGAACCCTCCCATCGGGTACAGCACTCCATCGCTGAGGTCGAGGGCACTCATCAAGTGATAGAGGGCCGGCGCCTTCCTCGGGTCGGTGCCAAGGAAGATGGCCGGGTACTGGAGGATCTGCCTCAGCACCGGATGGTGGAATGAGCGAGAGGCGTGGCGTTCCAGAGAGGTGGTCAACAGCCGAGCCAGCGCGGGGAGCGCGGTGAGCAGCTCTGCCCTGAGAATCGATTTCGGGGAGGTGAAGGGGTTGTACAGGAAGTAGTCGATCGCTAAGTCTTTGGTGGCCTTGGCCGAGTCCAGATATTTGGCCAAGGTGGCCCCGCTGCCGCGTTCGATTCGCTCGAAGGTGTCGATGATCTCGGCCGTGCCGTGAGGAATCGTGACCGACTGTTCCCGCCGAGCCTGCGAAGCGGGACTGAACACGGTGTAGGCAGGATCGAGTGTGCGCAGGTCGAGCTCGTTGGCCGCCGTCGTACCGAGAAGGTTGAAGAAGTGTTCGTAGACCTCCGGCATCAGATACCACGATGGTCCTGTGTCGAATCGGTAGCCGTCTTCTTCGATCGAACCGATCCGCCCGCCCAGAGTTGAGTTCTGTTCAAAGAGATCGACGCTGTGGCCCTCACGTGCCAACAGTGCTGCCGTAGCCAGTCCTGCCGCACCTCCGCCGATGACGCCGATGCGCTCAGTCATGCTCTGTTCTCCTTCGCCGTGGCCAGCAGCGCTTTCGCCGTGAGTTGAGCTTTGAGGGCGTTTGGGATGCGCACACGCTCCCGATAGAGACGGTCGACGGGGATGTCTGCGATCTTGTCGTTGAGTGCGGTGAAGAGTGCCGCGGCACTTCTCACCGCGGCTCTGGCATCTTTTGGCAGCAGTGCAATCGTGTCGTCGGCGTTGGTCAGCTGCTGGCGAATCGTCGTCACCCATGCGCTTTTCTCGGTCTGGGTGAGTCGGGTTTCAGCGGTGAGGTAGCTGCGGCCAAGTCGCAGACTGTCGTCGGCTAAGTCGCGGAGGAAGTTGATGTTCTGGAATGCGGCTCCAAGCTGACGGGCACCGTATTCGAGCTCCTCGATCTGGGCCGGTGTTCGGGATTGACCACACAGGAAGACCTTGAGGCACATGAGACCGACCACCTCGGCGGAGCCGTAGACGTAGGCCCGGTGTTCGTCCTGATCGAACCCGCGGACCGGGGCGAAAGGCTCACTGGGGGTTTCCAGGTCCGCTCTCATCGAGGCGAAGAAAGGTTCGATGAGATCGCCGGTGATTCCCGTCGCGTTCGCGGTCTGGGCGAAGGAGTGGATGATGAGGTTGTCGCTGACGCCATGTCTGAGTCCAGCGCGAGTCGCGGCGACGAAGTTCTCGAGCATCTCATGCTGCTCGCTCGTGTCGAGGCCCGCATCGGCGGCAAGACCGTCAACGATCTCATCGGCGATTCGGACGAGAGCGTAGATATTGCGGATGTGATGACGGTGAGAAGGTCCGAGCAGCCGGGTAGCCAGTCCGAACGATGTCGAATAGTTCGAGATGACGGCCTTGGCTGCCTGTTGCGCCGTTCGGCTGAAGACGTCGTAGGCAGGTGAGCTGCTCACCGCGCAGCACCTCCGACCGACTCTGATCCTGCCATGGCGGCGTTGAAGCGAATGTGGGCAAGGCGAGTCGAGACATCATTGACACCACTGGCGCTGCAGCGGCTGCGTGTGAAGAACATAACTGCTAGCTTAGCTAACGAAACAGCTTGCGACCTTGATTGTCAGGGCTTTTCTGCAGCCCGAGCGATGTTCTTCGCCATGGCTGGAAAGATGAACCTGTGGAAGGGCGAGACAAACGCCCAATACAGCTGGCCGCGAATGCCCTTGGGAATGAAGATCGCCCTTTGCCTCAAGTCGCTGCCACCCCCGGCCTTGCTGATGGTGAATTCAAGCCATGCCCTACCAGATACCCGCATTTCTGCTCTCAGCAGCAGGCGATGCCCCGACTCAAGCTCTTCGACTCGCCACCAGTCAACGGGGTCGCCGACTCGAAGACGGTCCGGTAGTCGCCGTCCACGGTTGAGGCCGGCACCGCCGACGATCTTGTCCCATACTCCCCGTACCCGCCATGCCAACGGCCACGAGTACCAACCATTTTTCCCACCAATGCCTTCAATGACCGGCCAGAGCTGTCCAGGAGTCAGATCAGGAAAATGCAGTGTCCGATCATCGGTGAAAACGCGTGCTCCTGCCCAATCGGGATCATTGGGCAAGGGCTTCGCCGCCTGGTCGAGTCCTCCAGCCACGGCGGCCCAATTGGTGTCGACAGCACCCTCGGCTTCACGCTGGAGGGCCAGGCGCACGGACTGTTCGTAGCCGAGCAGACCATCGGGGGGAGGGGGAATGACCTCGTCGATGTCGCTGTCCTTGGTCACAGCGTTCTCCTGCAGCGATTGGACGAGCGGCAGGGTCAACGTGAATGGCAACGGGGTGACGAGACCGACCCAGATGCCCGACAAGGTCGGAGCAGGCAACGGCAGGACGAGGACATGCCGGGGTTTGAGGCCAGCAATTGCACCGAACCTCTTCATGATGTCCGCGTATTTGTGGACATCATGTGATCCGATATCGAAGGCGCGGTTGACGTCTTCATCGAGGTCGACGGCCTTGAGTAGGTAGTAGAGGACATCACGCACGGCCAGGGGTTCGACACGGTTGTTGACCCAATTCGGTGCAGGCATCAGCCTCAGCGTCATGGCGAGGTGACGAACCATTTCAAAGGAAGCCGATCCCGACCCGATGATGATGCCCGCCTGAAACGCAATCGTCGGCACTGGCGAGTCGAGGAGAATACGTCCGACATGAGCCCGAGATCTCATGTGCATGGACAGGTCCGCCTTGTCGGGATGGAGCCCGCCGAGGTAGACGATGCGTCGAACCCCGGCAGCCTCGGCCGCCTCGGCGACCCGACGGGCCGTCGCCGCCTCCTTCTTCTCGAAGTCGTGCCCCGAGCCCATCGAGTGAACGAGATGATGGATGACGTCGACCCCGGTGGCGGCCTCGACGAGACCGTCCCCATCGTCAAGATCAACACGATGGACCTCGACCTGATCCACCCATGGCACCTGCTCGAGCTTCTGCGGTGTCCTCACGGCAACACGAACTCGGTGACCGGCCTGGAGCAGACGAGGGACGAGCCGTCCCCCGATGTAACCGGTAGCCCCCAGCACGAGCACGGTTCGAGGATGTGGGGAGGGGACGATGGTTTCGGGATGAGATTGTGCCATGCGCGAATCCTTAGGAGTCATCATGCTCGGAACTGCAGTGATGCAAGACTAACCCACTGCGGCACTGCACACGTGAACTAGGGCATGTCTCCTTTATTGGCGGAGCCATGTCAGGATCGCGCTGATCACGACGGCCGCTCGATAGGTGATGGCGAGCTTGTCGTATCTCGTCGCTAACCCCCGCCATTGCTTGACGTAGGCAAA
>NZ_FXZB01000042.1 GCF_900169065.1 Brevibacterium aurantiacum
GCACCTGAGAGGTGCCCCTTTCTTGAACGGGAATGTTGACTTCGAACATCATCATTTTCCCAGTTCAGAAGGGGCATTTCCATTTCACGCGCGGCTTGATCCGGCTACTCGCATCGGTGGATCAAGGCTTAACGTCTATGCCGGGAGTCGGCGTTAAGACCGCGTCCCAGATCCTCCTGGCAGCCGGTGATTTCTCTGCGTTCAAGACTGCCGGGCATTTGGCGGCGTATGCCGGGGTCGCGCCGGTGACGCGGCGGTCGGGGACTTCGATTCGGGGCGAGTTCCCATCAAGGGCGGGTAACAAACGGTTGACAAACGCACTGTTCCACTCAGCGTGGGTGGCGTCGTGTCATGATCCGTTATCGAAGGCGTATTACGAGCGGAAACGGGCTGAGGGGAAGCGGCATGATGCTGCGGTGATGTGCCTGGCTCGTCGCCGGCTGAATGTAATGTTCGCTATGGTCAAGGCCGGGTCCTTCTATGAAGCGAAGACCCCAGTTGCTGCTTGACAATGAATGTAACGGGTGGGCGAGACCGAGCTGCCGCAGCACCTTCGTTTCCGGCGCCTCGATCGGAGGGTGGTCTGCTTCTGAACAATTATCGGATCACGCCAACTGGCCGCGGACCCGTGAATCTGGGAAGATACTGGCATGTCGATGAATGCGAGACGCACACGCACCCTCAGGGGTGTTGGTGCCGCCGTCTTCGCATCGTTTACCGCTCTGGCATCCCACATCATCGCCGGCGGGTCGGCACCAAACGTTTTCGGCATGACGGTCGTCATTGCCTTGTCCGTATTCGTGTGCGTGCTCCTAGCTCGATCGTCCCTCTCATTGTGGAGACTTTCAGCGTCGGTCATAGCCAGCCAGGCAATGTTTCACTGGATGTTCTCAGTCCTCGGCCACGGACCAAATATGCGCCAAGAACCGTCGTCGATCGCAGCCGATTCGCTGGCTTCAGGCCACCATATGATGCACTCCATGCCTGATTCCGCGATGATGCCATCCGGCCACGCGGGCATGGACCACTCGCTGACATCACCGACGATGCTGGCCTCACACCTACTGGCAGCCATGCTCACGATCGCCGTGATCTACCGATTCGAAACAATCCTGGCAAACATCAACCAACTCATCAGTCTCATCTGGTCACTGATCGTCGCCATAGTATCGATCCCTGTCGTTTTCACCGGTATCGCTCGGGTAGACCGGGCGTGCGCACAGCCCCGTGTGGTTGGTTCTCAAAACGTCGACCGTTCACCTGTCCTCAGGCGTGGTCCGCCCGTGTTCGCGCTCTGAACCCACTACTTTCACTTCTTCCCGCTGATTTTGCGGGCGATTCTTCCTCACCGTTATCCCGGTGCTCTTGCAGCCACCAAACTCGATTGTTGGTGTCCAAGAGTCTCGGTTGACGGGGCGCGTCCTGGTATATGTGAGTTGTATAGACGTGGGTTCGGAGCTTTCTCACGATCAGATCGTTTCTGTCTTGGAAGGTCCTCCCGTGATTCGTCCTACTCGTACCATTTTCACGACGACCGTGATTGGTTGCTTGCTCATTGCCGTTTTCGCTGCCATGGCGATCCACTGGGTCCCATCAGGGCCAGCTGCCGCTCACGACCAGCTCATCAGCAGCACCCCAACCGCTAGTGAAGAACTCGATGCCTCACCCGATGAGGTGACGCTCGAGTACTCCGCTGAAGTGATGACCATGGGTGCTGAGTTGCGCCTGACCGATTCGGCCGGGAAGCAGTACTCGGTCGATGAGGCGAAGTTCGAGGGAACTCGTGTTGTCGCTGGTATCAGTGAGGACCTGCCCGACGCAGCCTATTCGCTGGCCTGGCGGGTGGTGTCGTCGGATGGTCACCCCATCAGTGGTGTCGTGCCATTCACCGTCGGCGACGCCCCAAAGGCCTCCGCGGAAGACACCTCGGCTGAGTCTTCGGCCCCGAGTCAAAGCGCTCAACCTGCCTCCGAGGGTGCAGACAACGCGCCGAGCTTCCCCTCCTGGGTGCGGCCCGTTCTCGTGGCGGTCATCGGCATGGGGTTGGCCTTCGGGATCTTCGCTTTCGTCACTCGCACCAGGAAACAGCGACATAACGACTGATCAGCCGTTTTCAGCAACGCTCGACTGACCGTTGCGTGACCACTTCTTTTACTCTTTGAAAGGCACTACCGTGCGTAAACACACCCTGATTTCTACCGCTATCGTCTCAACGTCTCTCCTTCTCCTCTCCGCTTGCGGTGGCGGTGCCGAGGCTGAATCGACGGAGACGTCTGCTCCTGTCGCTGACTCTGTCGAGGTTACCGATGCGTGGGTCAAAGCCGCCGACGATGGCATGTCCGCGGCTTTCGGCAGCATCGAGAACACCGGATCGACGGATGCGACGGTTGTCTCGGCCGAATCCCAGGCCTCGACCGCGCTTGAACTCCACGAAACCGTGGAGAACGAATCCGGCGAGATGGTGATGCGGGAAAAGGAGAACGGATTCACCATCACTGCCGGCCAATCATTGGCACTGGAACCTGGTGGGAACCACATCATGCTCATGGACCTCACCGACCCGATTAAAGCAGGTGACGAGGTGGAGTTCACCCTGACGTTCTCCGATGATTCGACACTCGAGTTCAGTGCGCCCGTGAAGGACTATGAGGGCGCGAACGAGAACTACGAATCGGGTGATGACGAGGCCGGTGAGCACGAGGGACACGATATGGAAGACATGGACCACAGTGGTGGGAGCAAATGACTCCTGCTGAACCGGGTGCGGGTTGGTCTAGGCGACGCCTCCTCATCGGGGGAGGCGTTGCCGGGGCCGGCGGTCTGGCCGCCCTCGGCGCCGACTACGCCAGCAGGCGGGCACGAGCAAGCGGAACAGACGAATCACCATCACTTAACGGTGAGGTCCGCATCCCCTTCTACGGAGCCCACCAGTCCGGCATCACCGTAGAACCTCAAGCCCATGCTACGTATGTGGCACTGAACTTGAAGAAGGGCGTGGCCAAGAAGGATCTGGCGCGGATGCTCAAGACCATCACCGACGACGCTGCGCGCCTGACTCAAGGGGTTCCAGCGTTAGCCGATTCGGAACCGGAACTGGGAACCGTGCCGGCCCGGATGACGGTCACCTTCGGATTCGGCCCGAATCTCGTCGCCCGAGTCGCTGGGGATGCGGCCCTGCCGGAATGGTTGGGCTCGTTACCGGAATTCGGGATCGACCAGCTTGAGGACCGGTGGTGTGACGGTGATTTGTTACTCCAGTTCAACGCTGATGACCCTTTCACCATTGCCCATGCTGTGCGGATGCTTCTCAAGGACACCCGCTCCAGTGCGGACGTGCGTTGGGTGCAACGAGGGTTTCGCCGCGCCCAGGGTTCGGAGAAGTCGGGGACGACGATGCGTAACCTCTTCGGGCAGGTCGATGGAACGGTCAACCCGCAACCTGATGACACTGATTTCAAGGAACTTGTGTGGAATCGGGATGGGTGGATGACTGGTGGGACCAGCATGGTTATTCGACGGATCGCGATGAATCTGGACAAATGGGATCGCTTGGACCGGCCTGGACGGGAGCAGTCAGTAGGGCGCAATCTCGCGAATGGTGCCCCGCTGACGGGAGTCAACGAGCATGACGAACCTGACTTCACAGCTCTGACCCCGGTTGGTTTCCCGGTGATTCCCGAGTTCTCCCATATGGCCAGGGCGAGAACCCCGGATCGGTCCCAACGGATCCATCGTCGCGCCTACAACTACGACGACGCTCCGGAGCCCGGGAAGATCTCGAACTCGGGGCTTCTGTTCGTCTCCTACCAGGCCGATGCCACTGCACAGTTCGTTCCGATCCAGCAACGCCTCGACGAACTCGACCTTCTCAACGAATGGACGACCCCGATCGGATCCGCCGTCTTCGCCATTCCACCCGGGTGTGACGAGAACGGATTCATCGGCGACACCCTCTTCGACTGACTGATTTTCAAAGGACTATTACATGACTATCTTGACCACAGAACCAGCTGAATCTCCATCGTCTCCACCGACCTCACCGCCACCTCACCGGGGGTGGTTCGGGCAGTTCCTCAGACGACTGCACTTCTACGCCGGTATCTTCGTTGGACCGTTCATTCTCATCGCTGCGATCAGTGGCGCCCTGTACGCGGTCAGCCCCCAGATCGAGAAGGCCGTTTACGCACACGAACTCTACGCCCCGAAGGCCGACACGTATCTTCCGTTGGCCGAGCAGATTGACGCAGCCAATGCATTCATCGGCGGTGGCGCGACACTGTCCGCAGTGAGACCGGCCCCGAAAGAAGGCGACACGACGCGGGTGATGTATGCCGATGACTCCCTTGGAGAAAGCGAGAGCCGAGCGATCTTCATCGACCCGGCAACCGCGGAAGTCCGAGGAGATCTCACTGTCTACGGCACCAGTGGAGCCTTGCCACTGCGAACGTGGCTTGATCAGCTCCATCGCAGTCTCCACCTCGGCGATGTGGGTCGTCTCTACAGTGAGCTCGCCGCTTCCTGGTTGGGCATCATCGCCGTGGCCGGTCTCGGACTATGGGTGATGCGGGCAGTGAAAACGCGAAAGGCGAAGGAGATGCTCCACCCGAGCTTCAAACGCAAGGGCCTACGCCGCACGTTCTCCTGGCATGCCTCTGTCGGTGTGTGGGCTGCGATCGGGATGCTGTTCCTGTCTGCGACCGGTATCACCTGGTCCCAATACGGCGGTGAGAGCGTCAATAAGATCCAGACAGCCATCGACTGGACGACCCCGGCCGTGAGCACATCACTCGACGGTTCCGCACCTGCTGGTGGTGAACATGCCCACCATCATGGTGGGGGAGCACCAGCGGAACCAGTTGGGGATGGGCCGAATCCGGCAACGTTCGATTCTGTGCTCTCGGTCGCGCAGGATGTCAATGTCAACACCGGGCTCGTGGAGATCAAGCCACCCGAGGATGAGAACTCGGCGTGGGTCGTTAGTGAGATTCAGCGCAGCTTCCCCACCGAGGTTGACTCGGTCGCGGTCAACGGTACCACCATGGAGGTTGTCGATCGCACCGACTTCAAGGACTTCAACATCGGGGCGAAACTCACCCGGTGGGGAATCGACACGCACATGGGCAACATGTTCGGGCTGCCCAACCAGCTTGTTCTCTTTGCCCTGGCTTCAGGGATCGCGTGCATGGTGGTGTGGGGTTATGTGATGTGGTGGCAGCGCCGGCCCAAACACGACACCAACCGCAAGTTCGGGGTGACCCCGGCTCGTGGCGTGCTGCGACGGTCACCCTGGTGGGGAATCGTCTCGGTGGTAGCGGTTGCTGGGTTCGTGGCGTGGTTCCTGCCCGTGCTCGGCGTCAGCTTGATCGGCTTCATCCTTGTAGACCTGATCCTAGGGTGGCGCGCGCGAAGCAAAAAATAGGAAGCTGGTATTCGCCAGGGCGATAGCGTTGCTGTCGCCCTGGCGAAGATCAGAGTCAAACAACTGTTTACTGTTTCACACTCGAATGCACAACAGCGAAATCGAACAGAGGGTGAAACGGGAGAGTTAATCTCTGCGCGCGGTGGTTCATGGTCGCGAATGAGCGCTGCCAATAGACCGCCGCTCATCGAAGCATCTTGCAGGCAATAAGAGTACGATTCGTTGTCGGTCAAGATCGATCGATTTTGACCCACACACAAGGTTGAGGGTGATTTAAAGGCTGGAGCGCCAGTGTTTCTGGTTCCAGAAACAAAGAAATGCGGAACATGGTGGAATTCGATCCACAGCAGTGCCCTACTGAGCGCCACAACCCCAGCGACGATCCCTGTTCCCAACACAGCTGCAAGAGCGCCGACGAGGATCTGACCAAGATATCCGCGCGTTTCTGCCATGGGACTGGTTAAAGCATCGATCGATCGGGGTATGGCCAACGTGTTCACGAAATTTATCGGCAAGTGGCATAGTGACTGACCACTTCACGCACGCCGATCCGCGCCGGCACCGAAGCTCCGGAAAAGCAAAGCTCCTGCGCAGCGGCCCCGATGCTTCCGTTTTTCACCACGGCAAGATAGGCCTCAAGATCGATCCTCGTGGCCGGCACCAGATCCATGTCACCATCGTCAGTCAATCGAGCGCACATAACGTGAGTTCGGCATCAGCGGCCAGGGCGAGCCGGTACTCATCGTCGCTGATGAGCAGGACCACCGCACCGGCGGCGACTGCGCGGATCTCCTCGGCGATGGAAGTAAGGTGGCGACGGTCGACGCCGGAGCTGGGTTCGCCGAAGACGACAATGCGGCGGCCAGCAACACAGGCGGCGACGACCAGGCGCTGTTGTTGACCCCCGGAGAGCGCGAGCGGGTGGCGTTGGGAGAGGTCGGTGAGGCCGAGAGCACTGAGTACTTCGCGAAGATCAGGGGCGTTGGTTGCGCCAGTGTCCGCGAGTTCGATCTCAGCCATCACACTTTCAGTGAATAACTGTCGTTGAACGTCCTGCATGACGATCGCGCTCTGCCGTAGTCTTCTTTTCCGACTCAGTGATCGATCGCCCATTGACACAGTGCCTCCGCAGGCCTGCAGGCCTGCGATAATTCGGGCCAGTGTCGATTTTCCGGCACCTTTGACGCCTCGGATCGCACTCACCCTCCCAGCAGGGAAGGTAACACGGTCGATATCGAGCACCGTTCGACCACCGAGACGGCAGCGAATACTTTGAAGAACGAGAGACCAATCGACGTAGTCGGGCTCGTCGACGCGGGATGCTACGCCTCTTGGCTTGACGCTTGGCCCCTGTGCGGACACCCGTGGGAGACTGACGGTGCTGACCGACCCGTGCAGTCCCTCTCGAGCGAGGTCGTCATCGGCGTTTGGGTAAACTGACTCCGGTTGAATACGCGCTTGTTCACCACAAGGCTGTCGCTCTGGCGGCGTAAACCCCGGAGTCAACTAAACCGTCAGCAATTCCATGTCGCGTTCGTCGCCGACGTGTTCAACCGCGAGATCGTCGGCTGGCAGGTATCGCGGTCGCTACAAACCGAGTTGGCCCTCGACGCTTTGCAGATGGGAATCTATCAGCGCAAACGTGCAGGTGGCGACCTGTTCGGGCTGGTGCACCATTGGGACCGCCCAGTATCGCGCAATCCGATATGGCGAGGCCCTAGCTGGGCAAGACGCCGTCGCTTCTGTCGGGTCTAAAGTCGATTCATACGATAATGCCCTCACCGAAACGCTGAACACACTCTATAAGGCCGAACTCATCCGGAACAAGGGTGCCTGGAAAGGCATTGATGATGTCGAGCTCGCCGCGGCGGAGCGGGTGCACTGGTTCAACACGTACCGGCCTCACCGGAGCACTTGGTGTAGCGACTCCCTCTGCGTTCCGATCAGACTTTTTCAGTGCGCTGCCGCGGGCTGCGTAGCTCGTGCACGAGCCGATGATTAGAGAACTCTCCATCAAACCCGGTGCTTGAGAGCCTAAAGTTTCGTCAATCGTTCAACCGCCAACCTGAGGTCAGTCATTGGACGGGGCCTTTGCGCGAAACGGTTGTTCGGGACCGAGCGCGCTGTTGCTGCATATATCGGTCAAAGGTGTCCCTCCATTGCGGACAGAGGCTGTAACCAGAATGGAGTACTTCCTCCACCGCGAGTTCGGTGGGGAACCCGAACGTGTCATACAAGGTGAAGATATCCTTCCCAGTCATCCCCGTTGGGCCTCGTCGGTGGAGTTCTTCCAAGCCCTTGCGAAGCGTGCGCAGGAACACGCGTTCTTCCTTCTCCAAAACCGTCATGATCGTCTTGTGCTGCGTGTCTAGTTCCGGATAGTTGTCATTGTAGAGGACGGTGATTACCGAAACTGTGGTGGGCAGAAAGAGCTTTTGAATTCCGATTGCCTGCCCATACCGGATCGCCCGACGTACCAGTCGGCGCAGCACATACCCGCGTTCTTTGTTCGCCGGCCGCACCCCGGCCACGATCATGAACACTGCTGCACGCAGGTGGTCGGCAATCACACGCATGCCAACTGTCGCGTCCCGGTATGAGCGGCCGCTGAGCTTCTCCAAGTGTTCGATGATAGGGCGAAGGGCACTGATTTGGAATATGTCCGGGTCGTCGTTCGCAGCCGCAGTGATCCTTTCCAAGCCGCCACCAAAGTCGACATTGCGGTGAGTCAGCTGGGTGAAGGTGCCGTCGGGTTGGCGTTGATATTGCATAAACACCTGGTTCCCGATCTCCATGAATCGACCACTTTCGCTAGCCGGATGTGGCAGACCATGGGTCGGGTCGTGGTGCTCAGGGCCGAAGTCGAAGAATACTTCACTGTCGGGCCCACAAGGGTCCCCAACCGGAGTGCCAGCCAGCCCCTTACCTCGGCTCCACCAGTTTTCCTCGTCGCCATAGAAGAAGATGCGTTCCCCGGGACTGATGCCACGGGCGTCCCCGTCGGATTGGGTCCCGATCACCGCGACCTGGGCTTCAATTCCGGCGTCGGCGAACACTTGCTTCCAGATCTGCGCCGCTTCCTCGTCACGTGGGACACGTGCCGAAACATCGCCGCCGAACACGGTGACATACAAACGGTGGGGATCCAACCCGACAATGCGGGTCAAGAAATCGAAGAACCAGCGGATCTGCTGCTCTTTGAAGTAGTCACCGAGGCTCCAATTCCCTAGCATTTCGAAGAACGAAGTGTGTCGATTGTCGCCGACTTCAACCATGTCCTGTGCCCGTACTGCTGGTTGGCAGTTCGCCAGCCGCAGACCCGAAGGGTGCGGCTCACCCAGTAGGTATGGCATTAACGGTTGCATGCCGCTGCCGGTAAACAAGGTGGTGCCATCTTCTTCCGCCACGAGGCCACTGCGTGGAATGACGGTATGACCGCGTCCCTGGTAGTAGTCAAGGAAAGCAGTGCGGATATGCTGTGCGCGCAAAGGCATAGGTGATCGCTTCCTGAAGTAGGTGAATAGGCAATTGCTCGGACCGAAAGGTTCTGCCCGCCGTGCGATCAAGTTCGGGACCGCCACTACCGGGACAGATCCGGCCCGACGAGTGGCGAGGACTATCGACGGCCTCCTGGCTACAAAGGTCTTCAACGGCGGTGGAGAGTACCAGCTCGTCAGAGCCAGAATCTACCTTCACCCGCGCGGGTGGGCGTAAACGAGCTCGGTGAACCGTTGCACGTAGTTCTGGAGGAACTCCACAGTCGTCTCAGCAGCGATAGCCCCGTCCTCATCAAACAAGCTCGGCGACTGGCCGAGAAACACTTCCGGTTGGCCAGGGGTAGGCATGTCGAAGTAGGACAGGGCCAGGCGGAGGTTCTTCTGCGAACTGTAGCCGCCCATGCGGCCCACGGAATGGCTGATGATCCCGGCCGGGAGGTTCTTCCACGCGACGTCACTGTTGGGCTTAGAGCCGATGTCGATTGCGTTCTTCAGGCAGGCTGGGATAGTGCGGTTGTTCTCAGCGGTTACGAATAACACGCCGTCGGAGGCTTTAATAGTCTCCCTGAAGTGCGTGTACGCCTCTGGGGTTGGTTTGTCGGAGACGTCGGGGTCGTCATAGTCGAAGTCGTAGAGCGGCAGGTCGCGGATTTCGACGATCTGCACGTTGTAGCCGTCAGGGAAGTACCTGATGACCTGGTGGGCGATCTTGCGAGCGTAGGAACCGCGGCGCAGACTGCCGATGATCACGGAGATGTTCTTGGTCATAAGGGGCCTTTCATAGTTGATGAGGATGGTCGGGCGACAAAAGTCAGAAGTCCCAGTCGGCGTCGCTGGTGTCTTCGCCCTTGCCGATGACGTAGGAGGAACCGGACCCGGAGAAGAAGTCGTGGTTCTCATCAGCACCTGGTGCCAGTGCGGCGAGGATTTCCGGATTGACTTCGGTCTCTCCCGGGCTGAAACGTGCAGGGTAGCCGAGGTTCATCAGTGCCTTGTTCGCGTTGTAGCGTACGAACACTGCCACGTCGTCCATCAGCCCCAGCGGCTCGTACAGTTCACCTGAGTAGGCGAGCTCTAGCTCGTAGAGGTCTTCAAGCAGCTCGTAGGTGAACTCGTGCATCTCGTTCTGCCGTTCAGATGCCTGATTCTCGATGCCTCGCTGATATTTGTAGCCGGAGTAGTAGCCGTGCACGGCCTTATCCCGCAGGATGAGGCGGATCATGTCTGCGGTGTTGGTCAGTGTGGCGTGCACGGAGAAATGCAATGGCAGGTAGAATCCTGCGTAGAGCAGCAGCGAGGACAGCAGAGTAGAGGAGACCTTCCGTTTGAGCGGGTCGTTGCCGTAGTAGTGTTTCAGTACCTTTTTGCACCGCTGCTGAAGCAGGTCGTTGTTTACGGCCCACCGGTAGGCGTCGTCGATCTCCGGAGTGCTCGTCAGGGTGGAGAACACCGAAGAGTAGGACCGGGCGTGCACCGACTGCATGAACGCGATGTTGGTGTAGACGGCCTCTTCGTGTTCGGTGCGAGCATCCTGGATCTGACAGATCTCCCCGACTGTGGCTTGCACCGTGTCAAGCATCGTCAGCCCGGTGAAGACACGCATAGTGAGAGTTCGTTCCTTCTCGGTGAGCCTCTGCCAGGCGGGGATGTCGTTGGACAGTGGCACCTTCTCGGGTAGCCAGAAGTTCGCGGTGAGCCGGTTCCATACCTCGAGGTCTTTCTCGTCGCCGACGCGGTTCCAATTGATCGGTCGCAGCCTGGCCAATGGGTCGTGGCGGTATTTGGGCGGGGTAACCGAGGTCTCGGAGAGCGGGCAGGTGGGGTTAGTGGTCGTCATGCGGGTTCCTTAGGTATGGGCTGGATTGGGTCAGAGTGTGCAGGAGACGCAGTTCTCGATCTCGGTACCTTCGAGTGCTGGTTGGCGCAGTCGGATGTAGTAGAGGGTTTTGATGCCTTTGCGCCACGCGTAGATCTGAGCGCGGTTGATGTCGCGAGTCGTGGCAGTGTCGCGGAAGAACAGGGTGAGCGAGAGCCCCTGGTCGACGTGTCGGGTTGCTGCGGCGTAGGTGTCGATGATCTTCTCGTAGCCGATCTCGTAGGCGTCTTGATAGAAGCCGACGTTGTCATCACTCATGTGCGGGGCCGGGTAGTAGACGCGGCCGAGCTTGCCCTCCTTGCGGATCTCGATCTTCGCCGTGACCGGGTGGATCGAAGCGGTCGCGTTGTTCACATACGAGATCGAACCGGTGGGCGGGACGGCCTGCAGGTAGGCGTTGTAGATTCCGTGCTGTTTCACCGACTCGCGCAGCCGTACCCAGTCCTCGCGGGAAGGGATGGTCACGCCTGCGTCTGCGAATAGTTCGCGCACCCGCTGAGTGGCGGGCAGCCAGTCATGTTGGGTGTATTTGTCGAAGTAGGAGCCGTCGGCGTAGGTCGAGTCCTCGAAGCCGGCGAAGGTCTTACCGCGCTCAATCGCGATTTGATTCGATGCGCGGATCGCGTGATAGGTGATGGTAAGGAAGTAGATGTCAGTGAAGTCAATGCCTTCTTCGCTGCCGTAGTGGATGCGCTGGGAGGCGAGGTAGCCGTGCAGGTTCATCTGGCCCAGTCCGATTGCGTGGCTGGTCTCGTTCCCGTTCGCCACGGACGGGACGGCATCGACGTTAGTCTGGTCGGAGACACTGGTCAGTGCCCGCACCGCGGTTTCCACGGTCGACCCCAGGTTCGAGGAGTTCATGGCCTGAGCGATGTTGAGTGAGCCGAGGTTGCAGGAGATGTCTTGGCCGATTTCCTGGTACCCGATAGCGGAGTCGTAGGTCGAAGGCGTGTTGGTCTGCAGGATCTCGGAGCAGAGGTTGGACATGTTGATGTGACCTGCCAGCGGATTGGCACGGTTGACGGTGTCTTCGAAGAGCACGTAGGGGTATCCGGACTCGAATTGGAGCTCGGCGAGGGTCTTGAAGAACTCTCGGGCGCTGACCGCGTTCTTTCGAATCCGCGGGTTCGCCACGAGCTCGTCATAGTGGTCGCTCACCGACAGGTCTGACAACGGCGTACCGTATTCGCGCTGCACGTCGTAGGGGCTGAAGAGGTGCATGTCCCGGTTATCCTTGGCCAGTTGGAAGGTCACATCAGGGATGACGACTCCCAGGGAGAGGGTCTTGATGCGGATCTTCTCGTCGGCGTTCTCGCGCTTAGTGTCGAGGAAGCGAAGAATGTCGGGGTGGTGGGCGTGCAGGTAGACCGCGCCTGCGCCCTGCCTAGCGCCAAGCTGGTTGGCGTAGGAGAACGAGTCCTCGAGGATCTTCATCACCGGCACCACGCCGGAGGCTTGGTTCTCGATTCGTTTGATCGGAGCAGCGACCTCACGCAGGTTCGACAGCAACAGCGCCACGCCCCCGCCGCGCTTGGACAGTTGCAAGGCGGAGTTTACGCTGCGACCGATGGACTCTAAGTTGTCTTCCACGCGCAGTAGGAAGCAGGAGACCAGTTCGCCGCGCTGGGCTTTCCCCGCGTTGAGGAACGTCGGCGTCGCGGGCTGGAAGCGACCGGAGAGCATCTCGTCGACCAGCCCGGTGGCCAGTTGCTCGTCGCCCTGACCGAGGTAGAGCGCGGTAGCGACCACCCGTTCTTCGAACCCTTCGAGATAGGTGGTGCCGTCGAAGGTTTTCAGAGCATACGAGGTGAAGAATTTGAAGGCTCCCAAGAAAGTGGCGAACTGGTGGCCCACGGAATGGGCGCGCTCGTGCAGTGCGCATAGAAATTCCGGGGTGTAGGCTTCCAGGAATTCGGACTCGTAGTAATCGTGGTCCACTAGCCACTCCAGGCGCTCGGCCGCCGAGGAGAAGACCTTGGTGTTCGGGACCACATGCTGGCGGAGGTACTCGGCGGCGGCCTGACGGTCCTTGTCGAACTGGATCGAGCCGTCGGGGGCGAACAGGTTCAGTTCGGCATTGAGCGCGTGGTAGTCTTTCCGCTCTCCGATGCCGGTGCGCACGGGAACCTCTGAGGCGATGGTGGTCATGCGGTTGTCCTCTCGTTGTTGGCCTGGTCCCAGAAGCGGTCCAGGCCGTTGTTGACGGTTTCGATGTCGCGCTGTGTGCCCAGCAGCTCGAAGCGGTAGAGCTCGGGCACGCGGCACTTGCGCGAGATGATGGGCCCGGCCAGGCAGTAATGCTCGCCGAAGTTCGTGTTCCCCGCGGTGATCACCCCGCGCAGCAGAGCGCGGTTGTCCGGGTCGTTCAGGAAGGCGATCACCTGCTTCGGAACCGCACCCGCCTGTTCCCCGCCGCCGTAAGTCGGCACGACCAAGACGAAGGGGCATGCCACTCGAATCATGCCCTCCAAGCGTGGGCGCAACGGTATGCGTACGGCAGGACGGTCGAGCTTATCGACGAATCGACGGGTGTTCTCCGAGACGCTGGAGAAATACACCAGGTCCGGCGATTCACCCTCGTGCAGCTCTCGGATCGGATAGGTCGTCTGTGGCCGCGGTCCATGCACCACTACAGCCCTCCTAGAACTAGAAACTCTTTTTGCCAAGCCTTCTGCGCGTACCTCAGTTGAGGCTTCTGAGGTTTCCCCGCCGTGCTTTTTGTAATTCGGTACACCAATACTATAGATTCGGCGTACCGAACTTCAAGCGCGACTCGGTGTCCGGCGCCCCAACCGAAAGGATTGATGATGAACGAGAGTGCACAACCGCAGGGCACCTGGATCGAAGCGATCACCGTGTTCGAGGAACTTCGCGCTGGCAACACCGATGGCGCTCTTGAAGTAGTGAGAACGTGCTCAGACGTCGAGCGGATGCTCGGATACCTCTTTCGTCTGACGTCCCTGTTTCTCAGGAGCGCACGCTCGGAGGACATCGACCACTTCATAGAAGCCGCACACCGGGCGGAACCTCCACCTACTCTCAGGTATCGATGAACGGGGCCGCCGGCGCCGGTTGCGATACTGCGCGATTTGAAGTCCGTCATATAAACGCTGAAAGCCCACTCTGTCGCAGTCTGAGCTTTTGAGAACATGAATCGAGAAATGAGTGATGGGAATGCAAATCAATTTGAAGTCGAAACTCGCTCTGATCTCTGCGTCGGCGCTAGCCCTGACAAGTTGCGGTGCTGGGAACGCGGAGTCGTCGTCGACCGAAGGTAAGCCTCAGGTGTTGACGACGTTCACCGTCCTTGCCGATATTGCCGACAACGTAGCCGGCGAACACCTGGAGGTGGAATCGATCACCAAAGTCGGTGCCGAGATCCATGGATATGAACCCACTCCCAAGGATGTGGCCAAGGCGTCAGAAGCCGACTTGATTCTTGACAATGGGCTGAATCTGGAGGCATGGTTCGAGCAATTCGTCGAACAGACCGACGCCCCGCATGAAGTCGTTTCCGAGGGTGTCGAACCAATCGACATTTCCGAGGACGCCTATGCGGGCAAGCCGAATCCCCACGCATGGATGAGCCCTGTCAACGTCCAAATCTATGTCGACAACATGGTCGATGCTTTCAGCGAGCTGGATCCAGATCACGCCGCCGACTTTCAGTCCAATGGAGAGTCGTACAAAGACGAACTTCAAACCGTTCAGGATGACCTTGTCGGTGAGCTGTCGACACTGCCAGACAAAGAACGAGCCCTCGTCACGTGTGAGGGCGCTTTCTCCTACCTCGCCCGGGACGCGGATCTCGACGAGCGCTACATCTGGCCTGTGAATGCGGAGCAGGAGGCAACCCCGCAGCAGATTTCCTCCACTATCGAGTTCGTCAAGCACAATGACGTTCCCGCAGTATTCTGTGAGTCCACCGTCTCGGACAAACCAATGCGACAAGTCGTTGACGCCACCGGCGCGGAGTTTGGCGGGACACTGTATGTCGACTCGCTTTCAGAAGCGGACGGACCTGTGCCAACATACCTTGAGCTCATTAAGCACGACGCTGACACCATCACTGAAGCTCTGACGGGTGGGAACAAGTGACTTCAGCAATCCGTGCTGACGGTGTCACAGTGCAATACGGCGACGTCAGGGCACTGGAGGATGTCAGTCTCGGAGTGGAGTTCGGTTCCGTGACAGGTCTGATCGGAATGAACGGGTCGGGGAAGTCCACTCTGTTCAAAACGATCATGGGACTGACCCGCCCGGTTCAAGGCACCGTATCGATCAACGGCAGGACACCGACGCAAGCACGGAAAGAAGGCTTGCTGGGATACGTGCCACAAAGTGAGGATGTTGACTGGACGTTCCCCGTCAGCGTCCGCGATGTCGTCATGATGGGCCGCTACGCGTATCAAGGATTCACTCGAAAGCCCACGTCGGCGGATCGTCAAGTGGTCGAACAGGCACTAGAACGCGTCGGGCTCCAGACCTTCGGTTCTCGACAGATCGGACAGTTGTCTGGTGGGCAGAAGAAACGCACATTTGTCGCTCGTGGACTTGCGCAAGGAGCCAACGTGCTATTGCTTGATGAACCCTTCGCTGGGGTAGATAAGAGCAGCGAATCGACCATCGTTCAACTGCTGCGTGAACTCGCCGATGAGGGGCACTGCGTGCTCATCTCCACTCACGATCTGCATGCTCTGCCACAACTGGCTGATGAGGCAATCCTTTTGCTGCAGTCAATCCTCTTTCAAGGTCCTGTCGCCGATGCTCTGCGCCCCGAGAACCTCTCACTGGCATTTGGTCTCGACATTCGAAGGGCAGAAGAATCCGAATGAACCTCTACAGTCTCGTCATCGAACCACTCCACTACGAATTCATGATCAGAGCACTGACCACCACAGTGCTCGCTGCAATCGTCTGCGCACTCTTATCGTGCTGGCTGATCCTGGTCGGCTGGTCTCTGATGGGTGACGCTGTTTCGCACGCAGTTCTTCCCGGGGTCGTCATTGCCTACATCGCAGGGATCCCCTTCGCCGCCGGTGCGCTGGTTTTCGGATTCATCGCAGTCGCAGCGATCGGCATTCTTCGAGGAACTAGTCGGATCAAGGAAGACGCTGCCATCGGCATCGTCTTTACGACCCTGTTTGCCCTGGGGCTAGTGCTGATCTCGACGACGCCGAGTCACACCGACCTCAATCACATCATCTTCGGCAACATCCTCGGCGTTTCGACTTCGGACCTTCGACAGATTGCGCTGCTTGCTGTCATCGCGTTCGCCGTCCTGATTGCCAAGCGCCGCGACCTGACTCTGTACGCATTTGATCCGACTCACGCTTACGCAATCGGCCTGTCGCCGCGGGTTCTCGGAGCGCTGCTGCTTGCACTCCTTGCTCTGACGACAGTGGTAGCACTTCAGGTTGTCGGTGTCATCCTGGTCGTGGCGATGCTCATCATTCCAGGAGCGACCGCCCACCTTCTCACCGATAGATTCAATCGAATGCTCCTCATCGCGCCCATCATGTCGGCGTTGTCCTCGGTGCTAGGGATCTACCTGAGTTACTGGTTGGATGCCTCATCTGGCGGTCTAGTTGTGCTTGTCCAAGGTGTCGTCTTCACCGGTGTTTACCTGTTCAGCCCCAGCCACGGGCTGATCGCCAAGTCGCGGCAACATCGCCGGACCAACGACCAGTGGAAGCGGCACTCGGCAGAGGCTCAAGTTCCGTGATCGACGAGTACCTCCGCGGTCTCTGGGAGCTGGAGGAGTCGAAAAACAAGTCCATGACCCGGGCCCAGCTTGCCGAGACTCTGCAACGCAGTCGGCCTGCAGTGACTCAGTACCTTCGAGTCCTCGCCAGTCACAATTTGGTCAGGCAGGAGCATTATGGGCCACTTTCATTGACCGACGCCGGCGCGTGCAGGGCGCTGTCGGCTGTGCGCGCAGAAAGAATTTGCCGCTGCCACCTCTTTACGATTCTCAGTGTTCCATGGCACCGCGTATTGAAAGAGGCATCGGTGATGGCAATGGCACTGAGCTCCGATGTCGTGGAGACGATGGCTGCTCTTGCCTGCAGCCCCGAGCTCGATCCCTATGGCAACCGAATACCAACAAAGGTAGACGATCTGCGACCGGGAGACGGCGAACCTCTCGCCGCTCTCCCGACTGCTCACCTACTTCAAGTTTCGAGAATTGGACGCGCCCCTGAGCATCTACTCTTCGAACTGGAGCGGAAGAACATCCTTCCGGGCACCCACATCACCCTCGAGAAACACCCTGATGGCCAGAGCAGTCTCACATTGGAGCCAGACGATAACGTTGTAGTCCTCAGCGACGATGCCTCCGAGTATGTCTACGCAACTTCAACAATTCAGTAGCGCCGTTCTTACGACAACTCACGCAGCAGAGCACGGGGATACCCACATGGCGTCGCTGGCCGTGCGCCCGAGCGTCACGCCAGCTCCATTGCCTCCCTCAAGGTGAATTACAATAGAATCAGAGAATGGAGGACCGGCTTCGGTGCTGAAATACGATCCGACATGAATGCCGTACTCAGCCAGAAACTGCAAAAGGTTGGGATCGGAATCCGAAATCCGCTCGACACGGACTCGGCTTCCCGTTCCGACGTGTGTCAATGGGATCGCAGCCGGGCGATCAATGGTTCCGTCTGCAGCTGGAATGGGGTCTCCGTGAGGGTCGCGATCGGGGTGGTCGAGATGTTCGGCGATACGGTCGACCATGAAGTCTGACACCGCATGTTCGAGGGTCTCGGCTTCGTTATGCACCTGGTCCCAGGTGTATCCGAGGACCTCGACGAGGAAGGTCTCGATGAGGCGGTGACGACGGACCATCGCAAGGGCATAGACTCGACCTTGTGCCGTCAGAGCAATTGACCCGTACGGCGTGTGCGCGACGAGCCCCTCGTCCGAGAGTTTGCGAATCGCGTCGGATGTCGTTGACTGCCTGACCCCAACCTTCTGGGCAAGCGCGGTGGTCGTGACGGGAGCATCAGACCACTCGCCCAAACTCCAAAGTGCTTTCAGATAGTTTTGGGCGCTGTCAGAGAGTTCAGTGACGGACATGGTCGAAGATTACCAAACTGTTCTATCCGTCCGATCGTCAGCCCGTTTGCTTGGGTTCTTCACAGTTTTTGCGTTCAGGTTCGTGCATCACGAGCGTTGCTATCGATGACGCCGGGGACAAGGTCAGGCTGTCTGTCAGATTCGTCCTTGTTCTCATCCTCTTCGCCCGCGCCCGCCTTCTTCCCAGTTTGGTAGTCATCGGCGGCCTGACGGATCGAGTCGAATTTGGCGTAGAACCCGTCGCCGGGACAGCTTGTTTGGCCAACGTCGCGATGTCCGACAATCGCTTTCATCTCCTCCCCGGCTAGTGATGTCGAGCCACCCGCTTTCACCCCGCTCAAGGACAGCTTCCACCCGACCACCTCCGCGACCGCATCAAGAGTGCGTTGGGGCGGTGCCTTCTTGTCATAGTCGCCGAGCACGGAAATGCCGAACGATCCTGTGTTGTACCCGGCGGCGTGAGCGCCGACTACGGCCTTCTTTACCCCGCCTGCGCGCCCCTCCCAGAGTCTTCCGTATTTGTCGACGAGCATGTTGTAGCCGATGTCCGACCACCCTCGACCCGTGATGTGAAACGACTGGATCCCTCGTAGAATCGCAGGCACATCCTCTGCGGCATAGTCGTTGTTGCCATCGGTGTGATGGATCACTGCGGCGGAGACTGAGTCCGCGATCGTGGGAGAATTTCGTACCAGTTTCTCGCTCGCACCCCAGTCTTTACGGGTAGCGACTTCGGGCTGGACAACAGAGTTCTTCGCCACGTTGGCCGCCGATGCTGCGCATAGTGGACAGGTGCATCCGCCCGTCCGTGTGCAAGGTGGTACCGAGGCGTGGTCAATTGAGTGGGCATGCTGCGACACCTCCCGATCAACCGATTCCGAACTCTTGGGCGCATTCTCTGCCACCAGTTCTGAATCGCCGGGGTGCCTCTTCGAAGCGACACTGACGACCTTGGCATCGGCTGGACTGCCGCCGTCACCGAGAACACGCACCTGAATACTGTCTGTATCAGTGGTGTAGTAGGGGTCCGTGCCGCGCGAGCCCTCCCCGGCATCCGAAGCATGCAGGTGCTGCCACCCGGACCAGCGGCCATTCGTGTGAGTTCTGATCTCGAACTCGACCCGAACGTCGTCGTCGAATGCGATTCCTACGACATTCGGTGACGCTGACGGCAGATCGATGACATCGGACAATGCCGAAATCGTGATTCCGTCCGTAGTTTCAGCGGCACCTGATCCCGTTGGCGCTGCAAGGTCCCCATCCTTACGATCATTGGACACATGAGGGCTCTCGGTCGACGATGGGCTCGTCACGGCTTGGTCCTGTGCATGAGCGACAACGGCGCTGGTGAAATGAGCCGAAGTATCACGAAGGCTCTGCGGAGCGCGCAGCAACGGCGGCAGGGATGTGGTCTTCGTCCGCGTGACTGACCTCGTCGTCGACGATGCGTCCCTGGCCCCTGCCGAAAGTGCCCCGGTTGCGCTGATTCCAGACAGCGGAGACTCAGAGACTTCAGGATCGCCGGAGTGCAGCGACGCGGAGGCGGGTGGAAGGCCGATGTTCACCGCCAACGCCAGGGATCCGGCTGCCGAAAGTGTGAGTAGCTTCGTATGCATGAATGTCCTTCTCGGGGGAAGTTCGTGAAAGGCATGTTCAGGGTATCGGCTGGACGAACAAAAGTCTATGTTCAGGTGATAACACGGTCGAGGAACAGTGCGCTACGGTGCGCAGTCAAGCGTCACGTCAGTGTCGCACGACATCGACAGACGTATTTAGGAGATAAGGACCAAGCACTGCCGAGCGCAGTTCGATCGAATCGACTATTCCACCCATGCAGCCTAGGTAGTTGTGAGTGCGTGGCTATCTCAGTGACGAGATGGGAAGCGAATGCGTCGATCAACAAGCTCAGCGATTTAGGTTTACTGGTGCTGCGTTGGGGGAGTATGGAGTTGATGGGCTCAATCCCGCTGGATCTTCACTTCAACGGCCTGAGGTGAATCATGCAGTGTCCTTCGCATAGCCGAGGGGTTCGTTCATGAGTGCTGGGTGGGATGGTGTCGACGAGATTCGTTGAGGGCGCTATCGAGTTTGATACTGGAGATCGGTCTTCGGCCTCGGAGCGTGACCTCGACTGAAGAGGGCCGCCGAGTTGAAGTTGTTCAATGATTTCAGATGCCGGGGGCCGCGTTCATGGTCTTCATGGGTATTGTCGCGACATGCTCGATCGATCACGGGTTTCGCCTCGAGCTTGGCTGGCTCTTGGGCCAACGATCGTTATAATGCGAGCCGATTAGTGCTTCGGACCCCGAGACGAACTAGCTGTGGAAGGAATCCGGGATAGGAGAAGCGCGAACACTGTTGTTGCCGGCATGGTGATGATAATCCCGATGACACCTGCCAGCATCTGGGTCAGTGTCGTGGACACGGTGTCGGTCTGGAGGAAGGCCGATAAAGGCTGATTGTAGGTGTGGGCGAGCACGAACGCGGCGAGGCCCGCTCCGACGACTGAGAAGCTGATGGTGTAGATCGCTGAGGCAGAGTGGTCCCTTCCAACGGAAAGGGCAGTCGGGACTATCACTTTCCATTGGGGCCGTGTGTCTGGGGCGGTGTGAGAGAAAACGGTCGCGGCTTGCGCCGCAGCGATATCGTTGAGGATTCCAATCAATGCGATGAGCAACGCAGACAAAGAGAGTGTCGAAAGGTCGATGTTGAGGTTGGTGTACGTGAGTGCGGAGGCCGATTCATCGGCAGGACCTAGGCGCAACCAGGTTGACAAGAGTGTCCCTGCGGCCATTGCGGTGGCGGCTCCGCACATGGTTCCTCCCCATGCGGCGAGCGTTTTCGTCGTCAGGCCGTGGGTGAAGAAGAGCACGCCCGTGAGAACGAGGATGATGCTGATGGTCGTGTAGAGCAGAGGAGAGCCACCTGCAGCGATTCCGCCGATGAGGAACGCCCAAATGAAGATCGCCGATGCGAGCAGCGACGCGATCGCGCGGATTCCTTTGCCTCTGACCACGAGGAGTACGAGTGCGATGATGATGAAGGTAGAGGCTATGAGTTTGATCCCGCGGTCGTGGGAATGGAAGGTGTAAACGGTGCCTGAGTCGGGGCTTTCGGAGGCATAGACAATGGCGCGGTCACTGTCGGTGACATGCGAGAGCCAGGCGTCGCGGAAGAGCATGACCTCGACTTGCTTGTCGTCGTCGAGCGTGCCGGTTGCTTCGCCGCAGGGGACGTCGTCGGTGACATTGTCGCAATCTGAATACGTGACGTCGCTGAGTACCGCACTTGTGTAGGTTCCTGCCATGGACTTGTCCGGGTGCGGCCAGAGTGCGATGACCAGGGGTACGAGTGCGACTGCGACGACTAAGACAACGGCAGTTGCGAGGCGAGTGCCATAGTCGAGGTGGGTGACAACTGTCTTCATGTGTTTGTATCTCGAGAGTGGAAAGTTGAGTATTTCCGGTTGATGATTAAGTCGGTTCTAGATTCGGTAACTGTGGGGAGTCTATACGGTCGAGATTCAACTATGCGTCACTCAGCCCCTAGTGGCAGCGTTTTGGCGGTGTCCAATTGCCTTTCTGCTGCCGAGGACCCGTATTCTCGAGATCATGGGTTCAAGAGGTCGGAGGTAGTGGGGTAAGAAGGAAGTGTCGCAACGTGTGCGTTCGCGCCCGACTGAAGCGCCCTGGGTCCGTTGAAAGCTCCGGTTTTTGGAAACGAGGGTCTGCGGTGTCGCAGAGATTCAGGATCTCAATTCACTTCCATTCGCTACGGTGAACGCCTCGCGGATGTCGGCGCGATTGTCTCGCTCATGACTGTCGGGGATTCGAGTGACAACGCCCTGGCCGAGACGGTCAAGGTCTAGCGCAAGACCGAACTCTTCCGTGAACCTGCCAGATCCGGTACCTGGTGCACGGTCGAGGATTTGGAACTGGTGACCCTCGGGTGGGTGCACTGGTACAACACTCAGCGCTTCAACGGGTATCTCAGCGACGTGCCGCCTGCGGAATTCGAGGAGGCGCTTCATGCTGACTAAACAGCGGCCGACTGGCTGTCGGAAATCAATTAACACGAGCCTCCACCAAACTCAGAGCGATTCAAATCTCTTAAACCTTTTGGTTTCTGAGACAGGCAGCTCGTTCGGTTTTGGAAACTCTCACTGCCCGACTTCACAGTGATTGGGTCCCCGTTAGCAGTCCAGCGGCTATGCGATAGCTAATTGGTTCTCTGCGCTCCAGCGTTCCCAGCATCTCGATGGTGTTAATCCGTCGAGGGATCCGTGGGGCCGTTCATGATTATAG
>NZ_FXZB01000057.1 GCF_900169065.1 Brevibacterium aurantiacum
CAACGGCAGGCTTGAACACCTCCGCGGGTCTGCTCTGGGGTTCCGTAACATCACCCACTACATCGCCAGGTGTCTGCTCGAGTCCGGTGGCTTCAGACCGGTTCTACACTCTCAATTACGATGAGCCAGTAATTCCGATAGGGCAAGCTGTAATTGAGATCCAGCCGAAATTTCTCGCCTCCGCCGACTCTGAAGGTTCCTGGCGAGAGGGGCTCCTAGCCGTATTGGCACATATTCGTGGTCTCGACAGTCTTCCCAGAGTCGTTGGCGGACTCGTGCCAGACTCTTTTGTGGACCTGATTGGTGTAGCAGTTGCTTCTGGACTCGCACAGGCAGTGCATGACGGCATGCCGCGTAGGTACTTACAACAATCAGAGGACTCAAGTGTTTTTAGAGGGCAACTCGACGTAAACCGTGCGTGGCGAATCTATCTTGATCCGACGCGAATCCCGATTATCTACGATGAATTCAGTGCAGACACACCTGCGGTGCGTCTTCTGCTCTGGGCTGCAACTAGACTTAGACACAGCGTGATATCAAAGGCTTTAGGGAGCCAACTCGAACATCTTTCTACGCTTTGGCATGACATCCCTGCAGATAAGCCCACCGCTTCCGAGATTGAGACGATTACGTTACCAATTCAGTATTCGTTTCTCGACAATGCAATCAGAGCGGCGAAAATACTTGCATCCGGAGACTTTCTTGGGCTGTCTGCAACCGAGCAACAGGATTCCTTTGGATTCGTATGGAAGACCGAAACGGTTTTCGAAGATTTTGTGCGCGCGGTTTGTAGTGTTGCAGCTGGATATATAGGAGCTGATGCTAACAAACTTGAGATTCCAGTCCTGCTGAACCCAACTGATACATCACCGTCGTTCAGGCAAGAAGCCAGTATTGCTGTTGGAGGAGAACCTGACGTTGTGGTTCATCGCCGGGGTGCTACTTTGGCCATTCTTGATGCCAAGTACAAAAGGCTAGGCCGAATGACTAAAGATACTCCGGGAGCACCCAGCGCAGCTGACGTCTATCAGGTTTGCTACTATGCGGCGCAGGCAAAGTTGGATAAGGTAGCGCTGGTTTATCCTGCACAGTCCACATTTACTCAAAGCCGACGGTGGCCAGTAGCCTGGCCAGAAGGCTCCGCGTCCACCAAACAACCACAGTCCATTTACGCGTTCAGTGTGAATCTTGCATGGATGGCGGGAGCAGGGGGCTTTGAAAGACTGGTGCAGGAAATGCGCCAAAATCTGGCTACTTTAATGAGCTGAAATTTTTATGTTGTGATATAAAAAGCGTGCGACATCGTTGAATCAGAATTTGGCTTGTTGCAATCTGGGCCGATGTTTGTACAGTGGGAGGCTCCAGAGCAAGTAACACGGCGTTATCCAGTCGTGCTAGTGCACGACGGCGGTGGTCAGGGTACAGATTGGCTGACTACGGTGGATGGGCGCCCCGGGTGGGCGGACCACTTTCTCGCGGCAGGGTTCCCCGTCTATGTCGTTGATCGTCCCGGACACGGGCGGTCGCCTTTCCATCCGACAGCCATGGGACAAATGGGTGCTCCATTTTCCTACCAGGCTGCGCAGGGCTTGTTTCTTTCTGACGCAGGTTCTGAGCCGCACTGCCAGTGGTCGTATGGAGGACAACCTGGCGACCATGAACTTGATCAGCTAGTTGCCGGAATGGGCCCTTCGCCCGCTGACTTGGGCTACTCCCAAAGTCTAGATTGCGACCGCCTCACACGCCTTCTGGACCAGTTGGGACATTCATTGATCGTGACCCACTCCGCTGGCGCCCCTGCCGGCTGGTTAGTCGCGGAAGCGCGACGCGATTTAGTCAAAGGCGTCGCAGCGGTAGAGCCGATAGGCCCTCCCTTCGCGGATTTTCCTGGTATGGGCAAACTTGACTGGGATCTGACCTGAGTTGCTTCACTTTAGTGCCCCGGCCCGGGCCCGAAACTTTCGACGCTGCTAATTAGCTCGGCAACGTTTGGCGGGACTTCGGGTGGGAACACGAGCTCGTGCCCATCGATCTCACCCACGAACTCACGTAGTGGCCGCAACGTGGTGATGACCTTCTTCAACGACAACCCTGTGGCTTCTTGCATGAACCTCGCGAGAGCCAACGCCGTGAACACGGGACTGATGCAGGGTTAGGTGACATCTAATCTGGCTTGTTTACAGGCAAGCCTGGAAGGATAGACTGTTTGGAAGGGCCTTCCGGTAGCGAACGTGTAACGAAGTGGTAGCAGCTATGTAAGAACCTGGTAGCACTCATGGAGGATTGCTTTCACCCACGACATCGAAGTCGTGACAAGTGAAAGGAACCC
>NZ_FXZB01000028.1 GCF_900169065.1 Brevibacterium aurantiacum
CCACACCTGGGTTGATTCCTAGGAAGAGACACTGAACATGCTTCCAGAGCATGTTTAATCCTGTCTTGCCTTACTGTTTACTGGGGAAGGGGCCTATCCTGTACACACATTTATGCCGCTAACCCGCAGTTTCCCCGGAAGGCTTGTCATGAGTGAAGAGCGTCCTGACGTCGAATCAATCCTCGCGGGGCTGAAACCGTTCCAACGCGCAACGGTTGAACACGTATATGCGCGCCTGTGGAGTGACGACGATGCAGTAAACAGATTCCTTGTCGCGGACGAGGTCGGCCTTGGAAAGACGATGGTCGCGAAAGGTGTCGCCGCGCGCGCTATCGACCATCTCTGGGAAGACTCAGAACGCACTGGCAAACCGATCACGATCGTCTACATCTGCTCGAATCAGCAAATCGCACGCCAAAATCTTGTGCGACTGGCTCAGCTCACTGACGGCGACGTGCAGACGAATGCCGACCGGCTCACCATGCTTCCGCGAACTATGGGGAGCGCCCGTGAACAGCGGGTGCAGGTCATCGCATTCACACCGGGAACATCACTGAACTTCGGAACTGGCGCCGGAACAGTGCCCGAGCGAGTCCTCCTTCACCAAATGCTCACCGGCGCGTTTCCTGAAAGGGAGTTCTCACGGAGATCATGGTCGTCATACCTCGCGGGAAGGGCAGCTGTCGAAAATTTCGACGACGAGCTCTCGTGGGCACAGAGGCAAGAACCGGTGCCAGCTGACATTCTCGCTTCGTTTCGCACGCACCTCGAAGATGAGCAAGGATCTGAAGGGCAGTCTTTCCTTGAGGAGCTGTTCGATCATCAATCGAGATGGGCGCGCACTCCGCATCGGACGGAAGAGCTGCGTCGTTCTCGGTATCCGTTCATCGCTCGCATGCGCGTTGCCATGGCGAGTGCGGCTCTTGAGCGACTTCAGCCTGATCTGGTGATTATGGACGAGTTCCAACGCTTCAAAGACCTGTTCGCGGACGACGATTCTGTTGTCCTTCCTCAGGCCCAGAAGCTGGCACAGCGTGTGATCAACGGCGAAGGAGCCAAGACCCTGGTCCTTTCGGCGACCCCGTACAAGATGTACACACTGCCCGATGAAGCTGATGGCGACGATCACTACCGGGACTTCATTGACACCGTTTCCTTCTTGGCCGGACGGGAGAAAGCGCAGGAGATCGCTCGGTCCTTGAGCCTGATGAGGAAGGGTATCCTGCTAAACAGTGACGATGGGGTGGAACGAGCAGAACGTGCTCGAAGTGATGCGGAACAGGCTCTGCGTTCAGTCATGTCCAGAACAGAGCGCCTTGCCGCCACTGCCGACACGGACGGGATGCTTGAAGAAAAAGTGTTCGGCGACCTCGTTCTCACTCCTTCAGATGTCAAAGGATGGCGGGCCCTCGACGACATCTCTCGTGCAATAGGAACGGGTGGAGCGTTTGAATATTGGAGATCGGGCCCATATACGCACAACATGATGGACACGACGGGATACAAAACACAGGAGAAGTTCCTCAGCAAGCTGGAAGCTGATGACGAAGAACTGCTCAACACTCTTCGAAGTCATAAAGATTCGCTACTGCCATGGACATCGATCCGCAACTACAAGCAAGTCGAACCCGCCAATCCGAAACTGCGTGCCCTGATCACTGATCTCACATCCAGTGGAGCATGGAAGCTGGCATGGATCAGCCCTTCACTGCCGTACTTCGAACCAGGTGGGGCGTATTCGGTCGCTGAAGCCCAGCGCTTCACCAAGAAGCTGATCTTCTCCGCATGGAATGTAGTTCCAAAGACAATCGCGTCGCTTGTAAGTTACGAGATGGAGAGACTCGCCGTTGCTTCATCACCTTCTGAGTCACAGAGGGGACGAGCGTACGATGACCGAACAGCATCCCCGCCTCTGAGGTTCGGGTGGGATACGGAGCGAGATCTACCTCGAAATCTGCCTAACCTCAGTGTGCTCTACCCTTCGCCCACCCTTGCCCGAGTAGGCGACCCACTTGCAGTGGCGCAAGAAATTGGGCAGGGACTGCCGTTGGATCTTGAAGCTTACGGACAACACGTGGAAACCCGGATAACAGCGATGCTGTATGACGCTGATATCCATCCTCGAAAGGGAGCAGAAGGACTTCGCCGTCGCTGGTACGGTGTCGCGCCTTTTCTTCTTGATCGCGCTGCTGCACTCCGTGAGGGGTGGGCCGCACAGATTCCCCATGATGCATGGTCGGAGGGCGACGGTGGAGGCCGACTGTCTGATCATGCACGATGGGCTCTCGACCCGCTGTTGGAGGAGATGGGCCCGCCGCCAGAGGACCTGGCCACCGTGCTCACAGTGGTCGCTGCCGCGGCTCCCGGAATCTGCGCGCTGCGTGCAATGACGCGCATATCCGAGGACGCCTCTGCGCTGTACAACGCAGAGGTGCGGCAGCACGCTCTGCACGCAGCACTTGGCTTGCGCAACCTCTTCAATCGACCGACTTTAATGGCCATCGTTCGTGGCGCCACAAATGACTCGAGCAATGATGCTGATTCATATTGGAGGCAGGTCCTTCGGTATTGTTTCGACGGTAACCTTCAGGCCGTTCTGGACGAATACAGTCACACTCTCAGCGCAGAACTGACAGGCGTCTCCGCCACCGAGCAAGCGCACAGACTGGCGAACCAGATTCAGCGTGCCGCGTCCATTCGGACCGCGCCGAACGGCGTCCACGACATCCGTGTCCGGCATGGACGCGCAACCGTCGAAACGCGACAGGTGAATTCGCATATCGCGGCACGCTTCGGCCGCGTTCAATCAAGCGAAGGTGCGTCGGAACGTGAAGCCACAGTGAGAGAAGGCTTCAACTCTCCGTTTTGGCCTTTTGTCCTCGCAAGCACTTCTGTCGGCCAGGAGGGCCTTGACTTCCATACCTATAGTCATGCTGTCGTTCATTGGAACCTTCCGTCTAACCCTGTGGATCTTGAACAACGGGAAGGTCGCGTCCATAGGTACAAGGGCCATGCGGTTAGGAAGAACGTTGCCGACGAATACTCGGAGCACGCGGTCGGAGAACCGGCTGGGGATCCGTGGGAACGAATGTTTCAGGCTGCCGAGGCTTCGCGACCTGAGGGCGATTCCCTCCTCGACCCCTATTGGGTGAAGAGCGGTGCCGCGAAAATCGAGCGGTATGTGCCGGCGATGCCTCTGAGCCGAGAAAGCCGTCACTACCGCTCCCTCGTGCGGACCGTCGGCGCATACCGGTTCGTCCTAGGACAACCCCGGCAAGAGGAGCTCATCCGGTTCCTGGGCCCTCATGCGTCCAACTTGAGAATCGACCTGTCACCACCGAGTTCGGACCGCCCAGAATGATGACTCTCAGTTCGCCACATCTTTAGGTTGTTGCATTCAGTCGATCAAGTTCGTCACGTTTGCGTCTGGCCATGTGATTCGCCTACGGCATGTCTCGTTCATCGCCATTGCCAGGTCCAAATCGCCCTGATCACGACAGCTGCCAGAGGGCGGCCATTTCCGTCGACGGCACGGTGCATCTTCGTCGTCAGCCCACCGCGTGAGCGATCGACGCCATATCCAGCCAGTTCACTCTCCGAATGCTCTAGCTGTCCGGCACCGACTTCAGGACCGACCGTGGCTAGCGACGATCCTGCGGACTGTTGCTTCCAATTCGGGGATGTCGTCTCGGGCTGTCACCCAGACGATCGTCCTTGATGTGTCGAAGTATCGATGCGCGAGCGAATCGCGATCCGGATGATTTCAGATCACGGAATCGAAGGCTCGCTGGCGAACACAGACTGAGGCACATCTTTCGCTGCTTCACCGATTTCGATCAGCCGAACTCTCATCGCGTCAAACAGCATGTCATCGTCAGAACCAGCACGTTGCAGATAGCTTGTGATGGCCTCACATGCGGAAAGCATGTCGAGCAGCCGCAGATTCGGGTCACTTGTCACAGCGGAACCTCGTCGAGCAGCGCCGTCGCTGAAACCGAAGCTTTGAGCCCGTTCCGGGGAATGAGGTCGACTTCTCTCCCCAGGATGCGCTCCGCGACAGATCGCATCTTCATCAACTTGGATAGGCCGACTGAATCGTCGATGTCAACGAGCAGATCCACGTCGCTGTCGGGTCGATCATCGCCACGAGCAACGCTGCCGAACACGGAGATATTGTGGCCTCCAAGTTCGGCGAGCTTCGCGATGAGCTCAGCGGAGTGGGTTCGAACCTCGTGCAGTGAATCCGGTTCGGATTCAACCACGAGACGGAATCCCGCCGCCGTCAGCAGGACGTCCAATGCTGAGACTGATGGCTCACGTCGCCCTTTTTCGTACGAGCTGATGACGCTTTGCGCGACCCCTGATCTTTCCGCCAGCACAGATTGGGTCAGACCCGCGTATTCCCGGGCCCGACGGATCATCGCACTGGCTCTCGACATAGCAACACTATAGCGTATTCGCAATAACGACTGTCGAGCTCAGCAGACAGCCCACCCCGACGACCTGCCGGCACTGTCTATCCGCGTGAGTGAGCAGGGCCTAGTCGAATTGTTCGAGACTTCCTCAGAAGCAAGCGGAAACGGATCCGGCTGCTGCGATTAGCAGCCGAATTGGAGCAAATGGGCGCCTACACGTGCCGAGACGTCGCAGCCGGAAACCCTATGTCAGTACCTACGTCTACTGTTGTTTCAAGCACTTCACAAAGGAGACAACGATGACTTCTCGTTCTGTTCACCCGGTCCCTGTCCGTACGTTGATCAGCCCTGCGCGCATTTCCGATGACCCGAGCGCCGCCGTGGCCGCTGATCGAATAGGAGCTTCAGTGGCGGGACCAGTCGATGCAGTCGTACGAGCACCTCGGACCGAGGAACACTTCGTCAGAATCGTGTCGTCCCGGCCCAGCAGCGAAGTCAACCCCCATCTGTGGACCTGGCAGGCGGAAGCCCTCGACACATGGCATCAGTCAGAATGCCGAGGTGTCGTCGAAGCCGTGACCGGGGCCGGCAAGACGATGATCGGCATCACCGCGGCCTTTGAGGCATTCCGCCAGGGCATCAAAGTGCTTGTTCTGGTCCCGACCGCGGAATTGCAGTCACAATGGCAACGCCGCCTAATGGAGACCCTGCCCCAGGCAGATGTCGGTACGCTCGGGAACGGGCGGCGAGATTCCCTCGGCGCTTGCGACATTCTCGTGGCCATCATCAATTCGGCGACTCGGGCGGAGCTGCTGAAAGAGCATTCGGATGGTCTGCTCATTGCAGACGAGTGCCACCGGTACGCGGCGAAGTCCTTTTCGAAGGCTCTGCGATCCGACTTCCGCTACCGTCTCGGTCTGACCGCGACCTATCAGAGGCCGGACAAAGCGAATACAGCCGTTCTCGATCCCTATTTCGGTGGCGTCGTCTTTCAGATGTGGTATGAGCGTGCCCTGCGCGACGGCGTGATCGCCGAATTCGACATTGCGTTTGTCGGGATCGGCTTGACCGACTCGGAGCGCGGCGAATATCAGGTCGCCAGCTCAGCGATCAGCAAACTCGGCATGTCCTTGAAGAACAAGCTGAATCTTCAGGAGGCTTCGTTCGATCAATTTATGGTCGCCATCCAAACTTTCGCCAAGAAGAAGAATGATCCTTCTCCGATTGTGTTCATGGCCCGGAAGTATCTGGACGCGGTCGTGAAGCGACAACAGGTGCTCACCAACGCGAAGAACAAGATGAAGATCCTCGAGGGAATCGCGCCTGTGATAGCCGAGTCCAAGGGAAGTCTCATCTTCTCGCAGACAGTCGATTCATCGAGTCAAGCTGCGCTTCTGCTTCAGCGAGCGGGAATTGAGACCAAGGCTGTGTCGTCGGCGTCGAAGCCGCACGAACGTCGCGGAGCCATGCAGCAGTTCGCCAATGGTTTCGCGAAGGTTCTGTGTGCTCCTCGCATCCTTGACGAGGGCATCGATGTCCCCGATTCGGATCTCGCAGTTGTGCTCTCCGGCAGCAAGCAGCCTCGCCAGACCATTCAGCGTCTCGGGCGTATTATCCGACGCAAGAACGACGGACGACACGGACGATTTGTCGTTCTGTATGCGATCAACACGATTGAAGACGAGACTCAAAATCGCGATCAACAGTTCGGACCAGTTGTCCCTTCCGCCCGACGGATTGCTGATTTCACCGAAACGCAGATACGCGAGCTGCGGAAATTCCTGAGGGGGCCGGTGCCTGAAGCACCAATTGCGCCGCCGGAAGCTCCCGGTAGCAGCTCTGCGTCAGAGCCGACCCTGCCCGTCGGTACGACGGTCGAGCATTTCGTTCCACCACCTCTGCTCGCCGAAGACCTCCCCGATCAGAGCGGCGGAGATGAGCAGCCCACATCGAAGAAGATCGTCCTCGTCAAGGAAGCGGACGACGAACCTCAGGAACTTCTGCGCAGTGTCACAGATACTGATGACCTCGTCGGTGTCTACCTCAAGCAGATCGGCCAATACCCGCTGCTCAGTGCCGCCGAAGAAGTCGCAGTCGCAAAACGCATCGAAGCCGGCATGTATGCGACACACGTGCTCAGCCTTGGGCAGTATCAGACCCGGCGTGAACGCAGGTCACTCGAGTGGGTTGAAGCCGACGGAGCCGCCGCGTATGACGAGATGGTGACGTCCAATCTGAGGTTGGTCGTGTCGATTGCCAAAAAATACAACCGCAGCAAACTTGCGTTCCTTGATCTCATCCAAGAAGGCAACCTAGGTCTTGTCCGAGCGGTCCAGAAATTCGACTACACCAAGGGTAACAAGTTCTCCACCTACGCTACTTGGTGGATTCGTCAAGGAATTGACCGCGGGATCGGGGACGCTGCCAATACAATTCGCCTCCCAATCCATCTCTTCGAGAAGGTCTCAGAATTCTGGAATTGCATGAGGGATGATGAGTCCCGTGCCGCTTGCGACCATGATCATTCGAAAGTCGAGCAGGCACTCCGGATGCAGCCGGCCTCCCTGGAGGGTTACCTCGATCTCCAATGGGACGGACACTATGCCGAGAGCCTGATGTCGTTCGACGACCGCATTGCCGATCCAGACGTATTCACTGACGACCCTGAGACAAAGATCGTCGATGTGGAACTGCTGGAGACTGTCAACTCCGTAGTCGACAGTCTGCCTGCTCGTGAAGCTGAGATCATTCGTCGTCGATTCGGGTGGAATGGCGAGCCACCTCAAACCCTAGATGCCATTGGCAATCGGTTCGCGGTGACACGTGAGCGCATCCGTCAATTGGAGAAGAAGTCAATTGAGAAGCTCAAGGAACAGTTCGAGGCACACTCATTCTTCGCTGAAACCCACTTGCCTATGCCGAAGAAATCGATGGCGGCAACTCTGACCAGCGATTCGACGCTTCAGACCGCAGGAGATGACCCACAGCCGACTGAGTGTGACAAATAGGGCGGAGAAAGGCTGAAGGCTCGTCTCCGAGGGGCAGCGGTGCCAGCCGCCCGCAATCATTTGCTGCTCTATGGTCCACTGCGTTCCTGCTCAGGCGAAAAGTACGCGCTCTGACCTGCAACGAATCAGACGGTCAGGCCGAGTTTCCGATAGTATTAACACCTTTGTACCGTTCTCACTGGCCCGGTAACCGAATTGCAGATGGGTGAGTCCCATAGAGTGGTGGCATTCCCACCAGGGACTTCACCTCCAAAAACGTGAAGAACCATCGTGGGATCCGCGCAGATGAGGTTCTCCAGACATACACGCCAAGCCTCTTGGACGATTCCAGCAGCCCGCATAAGGCTGACCATCGATAGCTGTCGCACAAACTGAAGAGCCGTCATAGCGGGCCACGCAGCGAGCGAAACAGCAGAGTGCGCTGCGTCGTCGTTGCCGGTGTCACCGGTTCAGTCCCCGTACCCAGGCCAACTGTTCTGCGCAGTACTTCCGCCGTGCGGCATCTTCCTTCATGAGCAAGTCCGTCTTATGCAATTTGAGCTTGTGCGGGCTTCCTGTCCGTTCCGTCGTATGTGTCACCGGCAGACCCTGCGCATCGATGGCACTGTGAATGTGTTGTCGGCGCGGCTTCGCCAACGGCCAGGTCAGCGATTGCTGCTCCGACGATGCCAGGAATCCGGCCAAGTGATCGCAGTCGGCGCACCCGCAGCCGGAGAAGGGAATCGACCAGTCATCGGCGGCGCGTTCAGGCTTCGCAATTTCAGCCTCGAGACGACGCCGGCATTCGGCGACGATGGGGGCGAAGTTCTCGTCGGCCGGGTCCGCCGCCGATTGCAGAACGGACACGTAGAAGGGAATCAGATCGCCGCCCAGGCCGTCGAGGCCATCGACGATCGCTGCGGCGTGGTCCCTCGTCGCCGCCGACACCACCTCGGCGACGAAACCGCCGAGATCCGCCAATGATCTCCACGCCTGAGCTGGCGGCATCTGCCTTGCCGCCGAAGCGACCTGCTGGGGAATGAAGGCTGCCGCATGAGAGATCAACACCTCAGCGACGGTCGCACCCGATGGGGACTCGCCTGTTCGCAACACAGCGATCGTCGACGCCATGGAGGTGTTCACCCATTCGGTCAGGGCACGGACTCCGGGCGATGTGAAGCGCGGCCCGGAGGATGCCCACGAACCCAGTAGGTCACGAAGCCAGGTCGTTCCGTACCTCTCTGTCAGCGCGCCCAGCGCCTCCGCTTGCTCTGCACCCAGACCCGCAATTCCGTACGGGGTGAGTACGACGGTCGCGGCTGTTCTGTCCTCGACGCCCAACGCCACTTCCAATGCCAGGTCGAGCGACTCGGGACCGGCTCCCGACCAGAACGGCTCGAGCGACCGCGCATCGGCGGCCGCCTCGGCGATCTGCCCCTGAGTCAGCCGATCGGCCAAGGTTCGCAGCGCCCATCCAGAACCGGCCTCGGCACGAACAACGAACGACGATTCCATCGGCCACAGGATGATCGCGGCCCGCCGGTACCAATGGTCGACGGTGTTGCCGTAGTTGCCCATATAGCCTTCGTATTCGGCCGCATGAGCAGTGAGCTGCCGGGTGGAGGTGACCGCCAGCGTCTCCTCCTCCCCCACTCGCGATTCGATCGACTCGCCGATCCCCTTGTCGGGAACCATCCACCAGTTCAAGGTGATAACGCCGTCGAGCAGTTCGCCATCGGTGTCGAAAGTCTCGATGTCGGGTTCATTCTCGTCGTCCCAATAACGACCACACCGGTTGCCGTAGTAACCGCCGCGGTCGTCGATCGCAGCCTCGCGCGTTTCGTGGATCTCGCTCAGACCGAGCATCGCTTCGCAGCCGGCAGATCGGGCGGCGCTGAGCAGGCATGCGGCTCGCAGGCGGTCGCCGCCCTTGAGCGTGGTTCGGCTCAGACCGTGTCGGCTGTATTCGTGGTCGAGGAGGAACACCATCCGCTGGGGAGGTGTCGCATTCCCGCCACCCCATCGCGGCTTGACCGGTGTGGTGAAGTATTCGGTGATCAGAGCCCTCAGTTCGCTGTCGACGGGATCGCCGGTGCCGGCGTCGTCGGCAGCTGTGGTTGTCATCGTGTGGTCGTCGTCCGTCGTGTCTTCGGCCGCTGGGTGGTCGACGAGGAGGTTGAAGGTCAGTGTCACCCGATGACCTGACGTCACCGGCTTCACTTCGTGCCGTCGGTCAGCGTAGAACGCTGCGAGTGTGATGTCGTTCGGGTCGCCGGTGAAGATCCGGTCAGCACCGTGGTCGTCGACGACGAGTTCGCCACCGGTGTGGGTGGTCGGCAGTCCTACCACGAGTGTGGCCAGCATCGAGTCGTCCTTCTCCGAGTCCTGATGCGGCAGGAAGAACTGCCCCTCCCCATAGACGAGCATCGAGTGGAGTTCGGCGCGGACCGTCGCATCGGCAGGAATTCCCAGCGCGGCACTGAGGCAGCCGAGAGACTCGTTAAGCGCTCCCGTCCAGTTGTCTGTCCCCGCGGCGCCGGTTGGGTCGCCGAGGTGGACGTGCGCCGGATCGATCACCCAGGTGTCGCGGACTGTGGGGTCGAAGACGGTGTCCTCGCCACTGCCGAAGTGCGCGGGTTCGGCGATCGAGATCAGCGCTGCGATGTCGTCTTCGCCGATGGGGAAGGACAACGGCGCACGATCAATGAGGATGTTGAGGCCATCGGGCGGCACACGTGTCGATGCCGCATGGACGATGTCCGCACCGACGCGGCTCAAGTGGGTCTTGAGTCGGTCGGCGATCGGTTGCGAGGGCATCATTCTCCCAGTCTCTTCAGCGGGTCAGGGACCCAGGTCGGCCAGTCCGGCGAGCCCACCAGTGCTCCGAGTTCAAAGCTGGCGCACAGGTGGAACGGTCGGCGAGCGCTGCTGTTGTCGTACAGGTTCGCCGAATCAACCGTTCCGATCGTCTCCGCGACATGTTGCCACAAACGCTCATATCTCTCCCGGATCTTGTGCTCCGGCACTGCGTGCCCCCCGCGACGCACACGCTCGCGCACTCGCTGAACCGTGAGGTCGACGGGAACCATGACGATGTGCAGTGTGACGAGGAATCCGGCATCGGCAGCATCAGTGACCAGCTGGACCTTACTGGGGTGCGAGAACACGGTCTCTGAAATGAATGATCGCTTCTCGGCGATGAATTCCCGCCTTAGCCTCTCTGCGATCCGTGCTGCTTCATAGGCATGTTCCAGCTGAGTGTCCGGCCATCTCTGCGCTGCGATGACGTCGGCGTTGATAAACGGCAGATGCGTCACAGGTGCCAGGACGTCATGGACGTAGCTTGATTTCCCAGCGCCGTTCGGCCCCGCGAGCAGATGCAGAACCGGCATCAGGTCGTTGGACGATGCACGACCAGGTTGCCGTCCTCGTCCAGCTCCGAATACTCCTCACCGGCTGAGTCGAAGCCGGCTGCGTAATCCAGCCCCTTTCGCAGTGTGCGAGTGCGTTCTTCCCACGCCTCGCGCACGATGGCCTGTTCTCTTTCGGCGAGCGAGTCATAGGAGCTCGTTCCGGCCAAGACCTGCGTAATCTGACGATGGTTGACCGTGGGCGACGATTCCATTTCACGCCCGATGCGAGCCCAATGCGCAATCTGCTGAGGCACCGTCCTCGAGGCGGCCTTAGCCGCCGCGACAGCGGACTCGTAGACGTCTGCCGGCAATCTCGTCGGTTGGCTGCTCCTGTTCATGAATCCATTGTAGTACGACGCTACACTTGTTTTCCAGGGGCGGACGACGTTTCCAGGGCAGGTCGATCATTGTCGAATGTGCAGACTTCATCCGGTGTATGAAGACACCGAATACACCTTGACCGCTCCTGCCTCGTTGCCCTTCAGCAACAGGTGCGCTGCGTACCAACTGCCTTCTTCGTCCGGGTCGATTGTCTCGCCTGGCCCTTTCAGTCCGCAGATGACGTCGCCGGCTTTGATGGAATCGGCGCCGAAACCGCCAATTCCTTCCATCAGGCCAACACCATTGCTCATGGTGTAGTCCCCGTATTCCTCGTCCACGACTCCGATGAGTTCGCAGGTATCGACTTCGGTCCCGTCCTGGAGAGCCACGTTGCGGTAGGTCAGCGGTGGGTTCGCAGACGCATCCCCGATGACAATATCCAGGTCTCGCATGACCTCATCAGTGGCCATCGCACCGGCAGTGCCATCGTCGCCTTTCGCGGCCGCATCGACGAACTTCTGAACTGCTTCGACCTCCGGCACCCGGACAGTTTCTCCATCGGCGGTGAACAACGCATCTTGAGGGTCGTATCCGCCCTTCGACCATGCGAAGCGGAGTTCCGCTTCGCCTGTGCGCTCTGCGGCGTTGTATTCCTCGTCGCCGTAGACGGCTATATTGCTCACCGTCGCTGTCATATAGGGGCCGGTGAGGTCGATCGCGGAGACGATGCTGCGGTTGAAGTCGGCAAGCTGTTGGAAGTCCGAGTCCTCGCTCCACGGTTCGATCGAGGTGACGAGGTTCAACTTCTGGTCATAGACACCGACCGAATCCGTCACCCAGTTCCCACCCGGATAGCAGACGAAGTCGATAGCCACCATCGGCTTCGGTGTGGCCACCGACGTTGTCACGTCATTGATGGCGATCGATGACCCGTAGTCTCCTTCTGCGGTTTTGCCGTCTGCGAATGCCTGCTTCGCTCCCTCGGCCATAGTTAAGTCTGCACAGGCAGGAGGGACCTCCAGCTTCGCGTTCCGGATGTCGTCCTCCGACGGAAGCTTCGGTGCCGGCAGCGCCGAGATGCTCTCATCGAATCCCTTGTCCGCCGTAACGGATTCGTCGTCCGAGGAATCCGTGAAATCGAACGAGCTCACTGCGCCCTCATGCTGGATGCGCAGCTGACTGCCGGTGACGGCGAATCCGTCGGTCGGTGCGGACACTGCCCACAGCTGGTCACCGGTCGAGACATCGAGGCCTTTGACCCCGCCCGAGGTTCCGATGATGAGAACACCATCGACGGCTGTCCACGACGGGGTGACGCGTTTGTCACCGAGTCCGGTCACCTCGGCGGCGGAGGGATCGAGGTCCTGCGTCCACAGGACGCTGTCGGAATCGACGGCGGCAAGAGTATGACCATCGGAGACCACCCACGGTCCGGTCTCCCCCGCCTGGGGACCGGCGATCATCGAGACATGGGCCTCAGGTCCGAGATTCAGACCGTCATAGGTCTGATCGTCCGGCCCGGTCACTGCTCCTTCATCTTCGATGTCGAGAGGAACCCTCGATGATGCGGGATGGGGGTCGACATCGGCCTTGCTCTCAGCTGTCGTCATCGACCCGTCGCTGAGTGCGACCGCTCGGTCCCCGCACTGGACAGCCTCGCCGGAGACGCGGCATGCGGTGGGAGTGCCGGCCAGTTTCTCCTCGTCGTCGGAGGTGTCGTCGGAAGCGTCCGGGCCGAGCGCCTCGTCCAGCGGCGCGGTCTCGCCGGTGTCGATGTCCTGGTGCGGGATCGACACCGTCCAGGCGGGCTTTTCATCGTCACCCACTTGGGTAAGAATCGAGGTGGTTGACCCGATGAACCGCAGGATCTCTGGGGAGGTCTCACCGGCTTCGGCAGAGGCAGTCAGCGGGGCGCCGTTGAGGCGCATGTCCGCACTCAGACCGCTGAAGTCCATGACATCGGATTGGCTGGGAGTCTGAGCGTAGTCGGGTTCCGGATCGCCGAAGGGGTTGTACCCGGAGAAGAAGGCGAAGGAGCCTCCAGCGATGAGTGCCACGACCGCAACTGCGGCAATGCCGAGCAGGACGGGTTTGGATTTCGATTTCTTCGTCGCGCCCTGCTCGGACGAGGGCGGCTGTGATTCATAGGAATTCGGGTGGTCGCTCATACTCAGTGAATCTAGCAGGAAGCCCTGACGCGACTACACGAACTGTAGTGGATCACCGAAATGTTGTCAGATCGCAATTGTGGTCAACGATTGGGAGGAGCACACGTCCTCATCGACTCGATGGCACTGGGCTGCCTGACGCACCTACGAACTCACGGATCGCGGGCAGCTCGCGGCGGGCCTGGGACAGTCCCATGCGATGAGCAGCGGCGAGGCGTGAAAGGTCACGGGTGCCATTGTCGACCGGCATCCGCTCAGGAGCGAAGACGTGTGCCTTTCCCTCCGCTTCGAGAGCGAAGATCCGTTCGCGCGTCTCGTTGTACCGTGCCCACCGGGTCAACAGCGCCTCCGCCAATGCGGGATACCGACGGAAGATGCTCCGGTAGACTGCGGAGAAGCGCTGCGGCGCCTTTCGATACGAGCGCTCCTGCGTGAGCACGATGACGAACTTTTCGAAGCCCTCTATCTGTGCCTGACTCAGAGCGATTCCGCCGTCCTCGCCCATCGCCCCGTCGACGTACACATGCCCGTCTAAGTGGACCGGCGGCATCAGCCCAGGCATCGTCGAGGAGGCGCGTACACGGACCATCAGATCCTCGATCTCAGGAGTGTCTTTCCGCGACCAGACAACATCATCACCGGATACCGCATCGAACGCGACAATCCTCATGTCTGCAGGACTCGATTGAAATGACTCCCAGTCGAACGGCAGCGCCTCGTCGGGGCCGCCCGCCTGCTGGTAGATGTACTCCGCGTTGAACATGCCCTGCCCACGAGCGAAATAGCGCAGGCCGCCGAACTGTTCATCGGCGGCGAACTCGACGAATGACCGACGAGCGCGTCGCGCGTCACCGGACAAGTAGTTCACCGCATTTGAGGCCCCGGCGCTGATACCCGCGACCCAGTCGAAATCCAAGCCAGCTTCGAGCAGCGTGACGACCATCCCGCTCGTCAGCGACGCCCGCATGCCACCGCCCTCGAAGATCAGAGCTGTATCGCCGATCCGAGTCGTGTCCGCCGCTGTCGTCACCTGACTTGCACCTTTCATAATCGTCATCCTAAAGAAGGCTACCCGATGGTAATTGACCGGCACCCAAAGACGGCGGAGTCACCGCCAAGACAAGAGCATCGATGTCAGTCAGCACTGACCCCGAGATCCCGGTCGACCACATCGACCTCGGCCTCGCCGATGCCCACTTCCAGGATCAGGAGATGACCACAGTGGTGCTGCGAACCCTCAACAGAACGGCGAGTTCCAACCCGGCAGCCTTCCGCCGCGGGCTCGCTCATGAGCCGGCGACCGGAACTGCTGACTTCGTGGGCTCGAGCCGACATCATCGAAGACCGTGACACGGTGCTGGACCGTGACAAGCTGCTGGAGTGAGCGGAATTCTGGACAACCTCACTGATCAGCCGTCCTCGGCCAGCGCCTCATAGGCGGGACGGAGCACCTCGGCGAGGGGCTGCTTGCGCACCGTGACGTCGATTGGCGGCACCTGTTCGAGTACGGAGACCGCCGTCCCGAGCGGTCGTGGCGGGACGATCTGAGCAGGTTGGAAGTAGAACGCGTCGAGGAGCTCGGTCAAGGGCACCGGGGCGGAGTTCTCCGCCGTCGACCCGGTGTGCAGGTGCTCGAGAAGGTCCTCGCGTTCGCGTCCTCGCCAGGCGAGGATCCGAAACGGGTCCTCATCGAACTGTTCGGCGAGCAGATAGACCACGGCCGCGACATGCTTGCACGGCACCGCAGAGTCCGGACAGGAGCAGTCGAGAGTGAGCTCGCCCTTGATCGGGAACAAGGTCAGGCCCACATCGTCGAAGAGCTTCTCGATGTCGGCGGGCATCTGCCCTGACAGCAGTTGAGCGACGAACCAGGCGTCCTCGTTCATCCTCTCCTCGATGCTCGCCCATTCGGCCTTGCCGTAGGCGCGCAGTCCGATGCGCACGCGGTAGGGACGAGCCCGCGAGCCCTGCACAGTCGCATTCACCAGACCGGCATCGAGGTCGATATCGAGAACCTGACCTCGACGGGCATAGTTACGGCCACGGGTCAGCCGAGTGCCCATTCCCATGCCTTCGAGGACGGTGATGAACCGTGTCGACCACCAGGCCTGGGCCATCGAACCGCGTTTCGATTTCGCACGGATGCCGCCGTCGACCGTGCGCGGCTTCGAAGGCGGATAGAACCGGGACCCGAATGACTTACTCACCGACGGCATCCTTCGACAAGGTGAGAAGGTCGTGCAGACTGTCCGTCGACATCTCGGTCAACCATGACTCTCCCTCACCGACAACCATATCGGCCAACTCCTTCTTCTCCTCGAGAATTGCGTCGATCCTCTCCTCCAAGGTACCGATGCCGATGAACTTGCGCACTTGCACCCGGCGTTTCTGCCCGATTCGGAACGCTCGGTCCGTGGCTTGGTTCTCCACAGCCGGGTTCCACCAGCGGTCGAGGTGGACGACTTGGTTGGCAGCGGTGAGATTGAGCCCGGTGCCTCCGGCTTTGAGGGAGAGCACAAAGATCTTCGGACCGTCCGGTTCCTGGAAGTCTTTGACGATTTGGGTGCGACGCTGCTTCGAGGTGCTTCCGGCGAGATAGGCGACATCGGTGTCGAACTTGGCCGCAAGGTGAGGCACGAGCATCTCCCCGAAGTCGGTGAACTGGGTGAAGCACAGCACCCGATCCCCCTCCGCCAGGGTCTCGGACATGATCTCTTCGAACCTCTCGAGTTTGCCCGACCTCTGTCCGATCGCCGAACCGTCGTGGAGGAGATGGGCAGGATGGTTGCAGACCTGTTTGAGTTTCGTCATTGCCGCCAGCACCAGTCCACGTCTCTCGATACCGCTCGATTCCTCGATGCGCCCCATCATCTCGGCGACGACGGATTGGTACAGCGAGGCTTGTTCGACCGTGAGGCGGTAGTGCTGTTTGATCTCGATCTTCTCCGGCAGATCGTCGATGATCCGCGGATCAGTCTTCGTCCGTCGCAAGATATAGGGCCGAGTGATCCGACGCAGGCGGTGCGCTCGCTCCTCGTCGGCCCTCACCTCGATCGGACGGACGAATCGTTCGCGGAACTTCTCCGGGGTGCCAAGCATTCCCGGGTTGACGAAGTCCATGATCGACCACAGTTCGCTCAACCGGTTCTCCACCGGGGTGCCGGTCAGCGCGATCTTCTGTCCCCCGTTCAGACGCCGGATGGCCTTGGTGGTCTGGGAGAGGCGGTTCTTGATCACTTGTGCTTCGTCGAGGACGACGCGTACCCAGCCGATGCGTTCGAGTGCGGCGATGTCACGGGATGCGGTGGCGTAGGTGGTGATGACGAGGTCTGACTCGGCGAGAGCCGCATCAAATGCGTCCCCGCGGGGACGGGCCGACCCGTAGTAGACGAGGATGCGCAAGCTGGGGGCGAACCTGGCAACCTCGGCCTCCCAATTGCCGATCAGCGACATCGGGCACAGCAACAGAGTCGGGGCACTGGTCGCAGAATCAGGGTCAGCAACGGCGCTGGCGCGTGCGCGGGCGGTAGCCTCCAGGGCGAGCAGCTGCACGGTCTTGCCGAGACCCATGTCATCGGCGAGGACGGCGCCGATTCCCAGACGTCCGAGGAAGTCCAGCCAGCTCAATCCCCGAGCCTGATACGGGCGCAGTGTGGCCCGGAAGTCCTCAGGTGGGTCGACTGTCTCGATGGTCTGGGCCGCAGTGCCGTCGAGCAGGTCACCCAACCACCCGTCTGCCTCGACGGAGGTGATCTCCAAGGGCGTCTCGAGTTCCTCAGGATCGCCGAGGGCGAGCGTCATCACCTCGGAGATTGGCATCTGGCCCTCCTCATGGTTCTTAAGGAAGTCGAGTCCACGTCTGATTCGCTCTTGGTCGACGACAATCCACTGTCCCCGCATCTGCACCAAGGGTGCCTTGGCAAAGATGAGGGCCGCGATCTCGTCATCGCTGAGGCCGTGGTCCCCGACGGCGAGCGCCCAGTCGAAGCTGGCCAGCCCGTCCCTGCCGATCTTCGCTTCCTGTGGGTCGCCGTCTGTCGGTGTGGCATGGAGCTTGAGACCGACCTTGGGCGTCGTGCCCCACCAGGACGGCAGCTGCACCTCGACCCCCGCCTCGGCGAGTCCGGTCGCTGCAGTATTGAGGAAGTCGAAGGCCGCCGAGGTGGAGAGCTCAAGTTCCGTCGGTTCGGCCCTGCGCAGCCCCGCCTCGAGATCCGGGTATACCCGTTGAGCGCGAGCGAGTTCGGCCAGCAGCACCTCGCGGGGTTTGTCGAGCCACCTCGCCAGACTCCCATCGTCATCCCAGACTCGAAAGGCGTCGATGACGAGGCTCTGGTCGCTGCGTGAGCGCAGGAGGAAGTCGAGGTGCCAGCGAACTTCGGCAGCGTCCGATTCGGTGAGGGCGCCTCCTTCAGGTTCAGGATCACGCAGGCGCAGGACCAACTGTGCCGGACCAGGTGACTCCGCTCCTTCGCGTACCCACGGGTCGAGTTCACGGATGAGTTCTTCCGCCGCGGCGGGGGCGATGTCGACACGTGCATCATCACCGGTCAGTGACTCGAACCACGTCTCGGCGGCGGGCAGAGTGGAGGGACGACGGCCCCGCCGAGGTGCCAGTAGGTTTGCGGGCAGGCGCCGGCGCACGAGGGCGTCGACGACGCCGTCCAAGAGTCCCAGGGTCAACTCGGCCTGCGGTGTCTCCGGTGCGGCGGCGCGAAAGGACGGCGGCATGGTCTGGACCAGACCGTGGTTCGTCACGGCGTCGGCACCGGTGGCGAACACCCGCCACCGGGCCTGCACCTCGGTGGTGGTGGTGTCATTGTCGTCTTCGTCGTCTCGGCCGACGATGACACAGGTGGGGAGCACGCGGGAACGATCCACGAGCATCTCGCCATGTCGGCGAAGTTCAGCAACATAATGAACGGAGGCGGCCGGTCGCACGTCGACCTCCGACTGATCCCCCAGGATCGAGTCGAGAACAGAGGACAGTTCGGAAGCGGGAATCCGCATCACGGGCACAGACCACGGCAGCAGAGACGGAGCCGAAGAGGACCGGCGCCGAGGCTGGATGCGCACCATCTCGGGTGGATCCAAGGGCGAGCGCTGCAGGGATGGAAGCAGGAGAGTCTGGGGCGTTCTGCGAGCCCCCTCTGAGCGCCCGAGAATGTCGGCGAGTGAGTCGGTGGGGACGGCGAAGGGGTGGTCGCGGACTTGGCGCACTGCTGCGCTGGGGCTCGAGACCGGGAGGGCGGAGTCCTCGGCCCACATGCCGATGTCGATTCCGTACTGGGCATCGGGCAGTGCACAAGCATGCAGAACGTACACTCTGACTCCTTCACACCTGGCTCACCGGTCGACGCATCTACGATACAGTCTGCCGAGCTCTCATCATGGACTTTGTCAGTGCCGGTGAGGGGCAGGTTACGATCGATGCTGCCACTTGTCGGCTCGCGTCACCTCAACAGTTCGAGATGGTCGGCGTCGAGAGCGATCCCGCTAGGCTGATGGACATGGCAATCGGTCGTGGCTTCAACGCTCTCTGGAGCACGAGCGCGCTATCGAACCTCGCCGACGGCCTCGCGTTCGTCTCAATGCCGCTGCTTGCAGCCTCGATGACGGATGATCCTCGCCTTGTAGCCGGATTGGCCACTCTCTATGCCGTGATCCGACTCGTGGCTGCTTTGCCGATCGGCGTCTGGGTCGACCGGTTTGATCGACGAACATTGATCGTCGCGGCCAACATTCTGCGAGGAGGTGCGCTGGCCGGATTCGCGCTGACCATCCAGTTCGGGGTCTCCTCCCTCATCGTGCTGTACTCGGCTATGGCCGTAGTCGCGGCTTTAGAAAGCGTTGCAGACAGCGCTGCAATAGCGATCCTGCCGTCGCTTGTCGGGACCCAACGACTGGAATCTGCGAACGGACGTATTGCAGCGACGCAGTTGATCGCCGATGAATTCGCTGGCCCTCCCCTGGGTGGATTCCTGTTCGCACTTGCGGCCTCAGTCCCCGCCTTTGCAATGGGCGGGCTCTGGGCGCTTGCGGGAGTCATCGCTCTTGCTCTGCCGACCCGGAGTCCGTCGACACTGTCCGCTGACGCACATTCCTCCCGACGGTCAGTCTTTGCTGAGGCTGTCGATGGCATTGCCTGGTTGCGACGCCACCATGTCGTCGGCGGCCTGGCCGTCATCGGAGCACTCGCAAGCATCGGCTACATGTTGCCGTTCTCGATCCTCGTTCTCTTCGCCCGGGAACGTCTCGGGCTGAACGGCACCGGTTACGGCCTGCTGCTCGCGTTCTCCGCCCTCGGAGGTCTCCTCGGTTCAATGCTTGCATCGCGCCTCCGCGCGCGTCTTGGGTCCAGATGGACGATTGTTGCCAGCCTCATCCTGGGAGCAGTTGCCCTCGGCGGCCTTGCGCTCACTCAGAATCCAATCGTCGCGGGCTTGCTGTTGGCGCTCTATATCCTGCACGCCGTCGTTTGGAACATCTGTTCGCTGTCGTTGCGGCAGCGACTCGTTCCAGACGACCTCCTCGGACGAGTCGGTGGGGCCACGCGAGTGCTCGGACTCTCTGGCCTGGCCGTCGGATCCGCGCTCGGTGGCATTCTGGCCGATTTCGACCTGAGGATTCCGATTGCTGCGGGAGGAGTGCTTTTCCTCGCGTGCTGCTTCGTTGCGGTGATCATGCTTCGAGGAGAGCTGGATTTGGGCATTCGACCAACAAGTGCACCGCGCGAATCTGGGGACTGATGCAAGAAGTGTCGCTTGCCGGGGTTGAATGTAGCAGTCGAATCTCTTAACTCTGCACTATTCAGACTGCTACACTTGGAATACAGTTTGGAGGCACACCATGACCGCACACGCATATGGGGCTCCGCAGAACCGTCAACTGCAGGCCCAGAACCTCGAATGGTCGCAGATCAACGTGGAGGGACTGAGCCCAGCCGAAGTTGAAAATGCCCTCGAGCTGTACCGGACCATCGTCCAGGAACAACTCGATGAGCGCTCCTCCCTGTCCAAACGTTTGGCCCATTCGTACCTGACAAGGACCATTCAGCTCATTCCCGAAGCCACCCAGAGGCAAGCGCAGCGCAGCGTGGCATTCCGGGCTCGGTTGCTTGAAGAGGAGGGCGTGGAGACTTACGAATCCCTGGCAACCTTGCGCGGATCTTCGCAGAGCACCGTTCGCACCTGGGTGGCACGGCAACGGGAGCAACTCCACATGTTCACCATCGACGTGGAGGGCAAGACGTTCATCCCAAAAGTCCAGCTGACCCATCGCGGGACGCTCAATGTCAACGTCACCGCCCTGATTGCACCGCTGCTCAAAGTCGGCATAGGCAGCTGGGGACTATGGTCTTGGCTCACCGCACCCACTGGTCTGCTCAGTGATGAGATCCCAGCAAAGGTTGCGGAGACGAGCCCGAAGCGGGCAGTGAATGCTGCCGAGCTCTATGCAGAGGATTTGAGGGATGCGAAAGATCGGACCGCATGAGCCCGATCATTCTGCCGCCAGAGCGTCTCAGGTGCCCCGATCCCGCGAAGTGCCCCGTCGCTGTTGACGAACTCTGTGATGCTGTCGCGGCCGGCGCATTGCCATTGACGGTGTTGAAAGCCGATAGCGAGTGGTTCAGGGTGTTCAATACTGTGGACGGATACGCCACACCCAACCCGGGCAAAGGGAACTCTCGGTTCTCACCATTCAACGAAGCGGGGACCCAGGCACGCGTCCCCAGCATGTACCTCGCCGACACACTCGAGGCGGCCCTGCTCGAAACCAGTTTCCATGCCGTCCCGATCCTGCCCCCGAGAGAAGTGAACGTCTCCACCCTCCTCGGCATGGCACACGCTCAAGTCAAACTTCCAACTGATCTCTCCGTCGTGGATTTGCGGGACCGGAGCCTGAAAGCCATGGGAATCGGCCGGGCTGGCCTCGCCTCGAGCCCGCGGGAGCACTACCCCTGTACGCGGCGAGTGGCCAAACGCATCCACACCTCAGGGCAGAACATTGCCGGTATTCTCTGGCACTCCCGGCAAACGGAGATCAATCAGCTCCCAGCAGCGGAAGTGCTTGTGCTCTTCGCCGATCGAGTGCCGACTGACCGCGGAGACTGGCAGCTCGTGCCCAACTTCTCGTCCATGGGGGCACTCCTAGAAGGGTCTGGGTGGTTGCTTGTCGATCGGCTGGCGGACTCACTGGGCGTGACTCTCGTTGACGAGCTCACCTGAGGCGCGCAGTGTCGAGAAGCTGGGACGGCAGGTCTTTGACGGCCTTTCCAATTTCGATCGGACGGACTCCTATCGCGTCGCAGAGCATGCCGTCTTGAGGATCGCGGCTCATAATGAGACCTCATCTCGAGACGCAGTCACAGCAGCTTCCTTCTTCAGCCCCTCGCGAGGAATCATGTCGACTGCGCAGCCGAGGATCTCCTCGGCTCGGCTCCTCATCCGCATGAGCTTGAAGAGACCGACAGAATCATCCAGATCTACAAGCAGATCGATGTCGCTGTCCGGTCGGTCGTCTCCGCGAGCAACACTGCCGAACACGGACATGTTCGTGGCGCTAAGTCGTGCAAGCGCTTTAATCAGCTCGCGAGAGTGAGAGCGAACAAGGCGAAGTGTCTCCGGTTCCGGTATAGCGGCAAGGCTGTACCCTGCCATATTGAGAAGAAGATTCAGCGCTGCCACCGACGGTTCTCGATTGCCACGCTCGTAAGCACTGATGAAACTTTGAGAGAAACCGGCGCGCCGAGAAAGCACACTTTGAGTCAGCACTGCGTCCTTCCGCGCTTGACGGAGAATGGCGCCTGTAGTGCTTATATGCTCATATTATCGCGCATCCGCTGTATTTGAACGATTTAGGGTGGCCGCGGCATTCGCGCCCTTACCCCAACCTGTCCCAGGCCATCCGTTGCCTCAGCGCCGGTGCCAGCACCAAAGCAGCGATAACACTGCCGACCAGCAGCACCCACGCCCCGAAATACGTGAACAGCTTGAGCTCCGGTGCCAGCTGCGGACCGAAGTTCGCGGCCATGAGGATCACGCCGCCGAGGATGAGTGCCGTGGACACGATCACCTGGATGAACTGTTCGACCGTGGATTTGAGCAGGTTCTTGATCATCGAAATGTTCAAACCACTTGTGCCGACGTCGAGGGTACCGTCCTGCAGATGGCCGGCAATCCGTGAGAGCTGACCAGGCAGCTCCGCGATCTGTGGACCCACTGCGGCCGCGTAGAGGGCTGCCTCGTGCCGGTCGACGCCCAGTCCCCCGACCTCACGCGGCAGGCTGCGCCCATTCTGCGTGACCAGGGCCAGCAGGTTCAATTCGGGATTGAGCCTTGTGATCGACCCTTCCAAAGTGCTGATGGCTCGGAAAGCGGTCGCCACCGACACCGGCATCGGGAACCCGAAGTCCACGACGAAGTCGATGAGCTCCCCGAACAGAGCCGCCGAGGTTGACCCGGGCTGACCGTCACCGTATTTGAGCAGAATCTGTCCGATCTCACGCTGCAGCTCCCGGAGATTGACGTCACTGGGAGTGCCGAGGAGGTCGAGGATTGCGGCAGTCGCGGCCTGGGAGTTCTGGGAGTCGAAGGCCATGAGCAGCAGAGCGATGGCGCGACGGTCTCGTTTGTCGATGCGGCCGACGGCGCCGAAGTCGACGAGGCCTGCTCGGCCTGCTGGTGAGATGACGATGTTGCCCGCGTGCAAATCTGCGTGAAAGATGCCTTTGCCCAGCACCTGCCGAACAACCATGAGGAAGAGGTCCTGGGCGATCTCATTGCGGGCCAGTTCGGAGAGGCTGTCGATGACCTCGGTGGCGTGCGAGAGAGGAACGCCTTCAATGAGATCCATGACGAGGACGTACTCACCGGAGTACTCCTTGTACACCCGCGGGATGCGCACCATGGAGTCTGTCCCTGAGGTGGATCGACCAGTCTCGTCGGCAGTGCGAAGTGCTTCGATGTGCGCCAGCTCCCCGCGGTAGTCGAGTTCTCCCTGCAGGGAATCGACGAAGCTGCGGGCCAGCTTCCCGATGCCGACCCTACTCGCCCAATCGGTGGACCGTTCAAGGCGCTCGGCGAGGGTGAGGACGATATCGCAATCGGCTCGAACCTGTTTGCGGATCTTCGGTCGTTGCACCTTCACTGCGACGACCCGACCGTCCCAGGTGACGGCACGGTGGACCTGCGCAACCGAAGCTGCGGCGAAGGGGACCTCGTCGAACTCTTCGAACACCTCGGCGACGGGCCTGCCCCACTGGGCTTCGAGCTGGTCCTTGACCTCTCTGAACGGCACCGGCGGCACTCCGGCCTGCAGGGTAGAGAACTCCTCGACGAATTCGTGCGGGATCATGTCACCGCGGGTGGCGATGAACTGTCCGAGCTTGATGAAGGTGACACCGGCCGCTGCGAGCGCATCTCGGGTCGTCGATGCGATCTCTCGCAGGGAGACCCGCAGGGTGGGGATTCGCGGTTTGAGGTAGCGGGAGAGACCGAACTGGATGAGGATCTTCTGGATCTGGGCCAGGCGGCTGAACCGGCGGTACCACGTGGGAATCTTCGGCGCTGAGCGCAGCAATGACGTCAAAGACCCGGTGGGCATGACGAGTTCGATGGCGAGTAGGACGAACATCTGGATGACGATGAACCATGCGAAGAGGAGGAGGAAGATCATGATCGCCGGGAAGCTCATGTCCAGCGTCGGATAATTGCCTCCTTCAGCGACCCCCAGCAGCCGGTAGGCCTGCAGGGTGATCGGCCAGATGGAGAGACCAATGGCCAGGGAGACGATGATGTTGCGGGCGGCCCCCGTGCCGGTGAACATCATGCGCCGCACGAGGAACCCGACGATGAGCGCGTTGATGAGGCCCAAACCGATTGAATAGAGGATCGTCACCCGTCAAGCCCTTCTGTCGTTCGATCAGATGCGCGCGGATTTCACACTGCGGTGTCCGCTGCGCGCCTCCACCAGCCTAGTTGATCCGGAGGGCATGGAGTTTGAGAGTTCGCAGTACATCGGGGAGCCAGAGAACTGGCCCCGAGTCCTACGTCAAGGCCGGTCAGTTGGCGCTCCAACGCTGCGGCAGCGCGACTCTAGATGTACTGGCTGGGGAGGTTAGTTAACCACCGAATCCGGCGCATGCTATGCCACTGGCACCTTCGCAGCGTTCACAGACACAAAGTCGTGAGCAGCAACAAGGGCACGCAGGTCACAGTCCAGCCCCTTTATATCTCTAAGGACAGCACGGCATCCCGCAGTCGACCATCCTCTCGCGAAAGGCCACCAATGACCTCGGCAAGTCTCACCTCGGTCTGCACCATTCGACTAGTGCCGCCCCGCTCAGCGTCTCGAAGAGAGACGAACACCCGAGAATAGTCAGGGTCGTCAATTGGGTCTGCCACTCGCTCGTTCTTTACGGCGGCGGTGGGTCCGAACTCAAGGCGGAAGGCCGGCTGTGCATCAGCACGTTGCAGCTCGACGGACCACTCCCACTGTCCAACGAGCTTGGTCACGACCTTTTCAATTCGCCCTTTGTTGACCGCCCCATTGACCTGCTCCACGAGGACGGATCGCGCGAAGCGCCGCAAGCCATCCTTGACTGCGGCCAGCGTGGTACGGCTATCTTCGAATTGTCGCCGAGCATGCTCGGCCACTAGCTCTGCAAACTCCTGCGTTACCCGGTCCCGCGGCCGATACCCATACCGTGCAGATTCGCCGGTCTCGCACATGGCTTTGATGAAGGAAACTTGATCGTCGACGTCCACTGCCGCTGGGCCTTTCACGAAGTATTGAATCATCTGTCGGATGAAGAAGAGCTGGTCTGGATGTTGCCGACACCACGACCCATCGCGTTCCACGTGGGCTTGCAGGTCGGAAAGAACGTCGGCATAAGTGACGATGCTGGCTTGTTCCCAGCCGTCTCGTTGCCGGTGGGCTTCATGGCGATGGCAGAGCAGAACAACGGCTGTTGCCCTGCCGTCCGTGGCCCCGTGGGCGAGATACCGGCGGTAGTCATGGCCGTGTCCATCCGAGGTACCGTAATTCTCGATGACGATCGCCGCATCAGACCTCGAAAGAACGATGTCGGCAATATCCATGCCAGCCCCGTCAGCGATGTCTTCATCCCCTAGGGTGTTGACTTCCTGGATTACGCGATAACCGCTGGGCGGCAACTGCGCGTCGTCCCGTAACTGGTCATTGACCCTCGCGAGGAAAGCGCGCTGGAATACGTCTCCAAGTTCATGAGTGGTATCGGTGGCCAACAGCCAGGCAAAAATGTTCGACAGTTGCTTTTCGTGCGTGCCGTGGTGCATCACTCGAAAGATATTGAACTGCTCGGCTAAGCTCCGAGAGAGTCCCGGCAGGAGCTTCGTGACAAGGTCGTTCATGTCCGTTGAGAGTCGGGCCATAGCCCAATACTAAGCCACAGGTGATGCCTGTGTGGACCGTTGACATCTGGGCACTATCGGCAAAGTCGCTAGGCAAGAGATTTCACTGTCAAGGTAACCCGCCTGTATAGAAGTCCAAAGATAAACAGCGGCGCTCGTAGGAATGGAGGTTGCCAACCTCTGCATCAGTTCCGGTCGGTGGCCCAACGGCTCATGTGCCAGACCACGCAGAACAGAGTACCGAACCTCACAATAGCCACCACACTGCCGGCACCAATTATCAATAGAATTCGGTCGGCACTCCAGGACTGCTTTGGTCGCGGTGATGTGTTGGCCGATGCAGGACAGATAGAGGGTGTCGAGTCGGTAGAATATCGTGAGGTCAGGGGTGGAGAATTTAGGCCTGGCTACGTCGAGGTATTTCGTCTGGATTATGTGAGAACTTCCATCCGGGGAAGGCCTCGACCTCTGTCTGTGTGGCGACTCGCCCTATTTGGGCGTCACCGACCTACATTCTCGACTACGACGAGTCGGATAAGCTCATCACCGCTTCGCAACCGCTACGCGAGTTCGGGACACGAGCTCATATTCCTGCCAGATGTCCCGCCGCAAACCGGCGAACTCGTTAGCAACGTCGAAAATCTTGATCCTGCAGTGAGACACTGAACTTGTTCCAGTCAGGAAATCGATGATGTGGCTGGGACAGCCGGTCACCTCGGCGTCGGTGATGAGCACAGGGGGAAAGGCATTGACCATAAGAGCGATACCGAGGACAGACAACGTCCTTGATTCTTGTGGGATCAGCCTCCCTCAGCTGCGGTTCATGCCATCAAGCCCCGCATCAGTCCCCTACTCACTTCGGCCGGTGCTCAGCCATAACGTTGTCGAAGAGCTCGTCGCCGAGCTTGTCGTAGGAAACGTCCTTCGGGTACCACTCGTCGAGGTCGGCGAAGTCGCCCTTGTCGTCAAGGCCGAGTTCGGAAACGCTCTTCTGCCAATCGTTTGCCGCAGTATTCAGCGTCGATGGGGCATCTGGAACTCCAGCCGTCTTCGCGGTCTTCTCCGACAGGGTCTTGGCATACTTCGCCATCTGCTTCTGCACATCATCGTCGAAGGGCTCAACCGATCCGTCGTTGGCCTTCGCCTGTTCGACGGCCATCGCCTTGGCACCGATGACGACCTCCATCATGGTGGAAAATGTCGTCGACATCGAGTCGAAGACGATCTGCTGATAGGCCACCGGCAGCTCCGAATACTTCTTCCCGGCGGTGATCGCACCGGCAGAACGGGCGATTCCCGCATCGGAGGCGACTCCGATATTCGGAGCGACTTCGAACGTGCCGGCCTCGACGTTCGGGGCAAGCTGCCCGAGGTCGCAATCGGCCGTGCCACGCTGCAGCGCCTCATAAGTCTCGGGGAAGGACAGCGAAACAGGGGTGGCACCCAGATCGGTGACCTGCTTGCCTGCAGCTGCCGAACCGACGCGCAGCTGCTTGCCCTTCCAGTCATCGAGTGACGTCATCGGCTTCGAGCACATTGTGGAATACCCACCGGCGGCGAGCATCGGGATGAGCGGAACGAGGTCCTTGTCCTCGAACTCGGCAAGGACTTCCGGCGTCTCCCACGCCGCCTGAACACCTGCCGCATTCGCCGCCAGATCACTGGCCACCGGCGATGACGGCAACGTCGACATGGCTGTTCCAAGTGCGTCGAAGGCCGGGTATTCGGCCGGGGTGTAGGAGGGCAGGGTGAAGGCGAGGTCGACGCGTCCGTCGGCCAGGGCATCGTCGACGTCGGCATAGCTGGCGATCGCCTGACCCCACACGATGTCGACGGTGATCTTCCCGCCCGAGCGTTCCTCGATCGCCTTCTTCACATCGAGCCCGTTCGGCGCGAGGATCGACTTCTCCGACATCGACGACGGCTGGAACTTCAACGTCACCGGATCGAGGTCGGCCAGTGCCTCATCGATCTCGCCCTGCGCAGCGTCATCAGCGAAACCCTCGCCTCCCGCGGTGTCCGAGTCCGTACCGCTGCCGCCGACGAATCCGGCACATCCGGCGAGCAACGCCAGCGACGCGAACATTGCTGCGGTCTTCGTGGGGCGGATTGCCGCCGAGAGGATACGATTCATGGGACTCCTTTGAACGGCGGCTGTGAGTTCCCTTCGATCATAGATCCGAATGAGTCCACCCTCACCATGACTCCCCTCACACTGTGCCGAAGCCACGCAACGGCGCGGTCGACGGCACGGTGGGACCACCTCGGCGAGGCTCAGCCCGACATTCCTCCGCTGGTGCGTTCGATGAGGTCGGGCAGCCATTCGGTCATCCCGGGCACGGCGATCATGAGGACGAGGAAGATAACGGCGACGGGGAGGAACCACAGCAGGGAGATGAAGATGTCACGCAAGGTGATGTGGTGGCCGAGGTTGACGCCCGGATCCTTGATGATGCTGTTGACGATGTAGGGGATGATGCCGACCGGCGGGGTGATCATGCCGAATTCGCCGAGGAGGACGACGAAGACCCCGAACCACAGCGGGCTGACTCCCATCGTCTCGAGCGTGGGCAGGAGGATCGGGATGGTCAGCAGCATCATCGACATGGTGTCGAAGAACATGCCCATGATGATGTAGAGGACGATGAGCACGAGCAGGAATCCCACCGTCGACAGGCCGAGACCGGTGATGAATCCGGTGAGGATGGGCGCGAGTCCCGTGATGGCCAGCAGGCTGGTGAGTATCGTCGCGCCGATCATGATGAAGAAGATCGCCGAGGTGGCCGACACCGTGGCCATGGCCGAGTCCGCGACATTTCGCCACGGATGGTCCTTGCGTTTCTCCCATAGGCACAGCAGGAGTGAGCAGAGTGCGGCGGCGGCTCCGGCCTCGGTGGGGGTGAAGATGCCGGAGAACATGCCGCCGAAGAGGACGATGAGGATGATCGCGAAACCCCACACGCTCGCAAGGGAGGTGAACCGGTCGCGCCAGGTTGTCGTGGGGCGTTCTGGGGTTGTGGGGTTGGTGGTATCGGTTGCTGCTTGGCCGCGGCCGACGAGTCTCGGGACGAAGACGCCGACGGCGAAGATGAAGGCAGCAAAGCAGACGGCGAGCACGATTCCGGGCAGGGCACCGGCCATGAGGGCGGGGCCGACGGGCACGGAGGCGATGCCGGCGTAGATGACCATGAGGATCGAGGGCGGGATGAGGTTGCCGGTCATGCCGGCGACCATGATCGTGCCCACGGCCATGCGTTTGTCGTACCCGGCCTTGAGCATTTCGGGAATGCCTGCGCGTCCGAGCGCGTAGGTCATGCCGATGGTCGAACCGGTGACGGCCGACAGCCCGGCACCGGCGAAGGTGGTGCCGATGCCGATGCCGCCGGGCAGCCAGGAGAACCAGTGGTCGGCGACCCGGTAGACCTTGCCGGACAGTCCCGATTGGGTGAGCAGCATGCCCATGAAGATGAACATCGGCAGCACGCTCATCGACCAGTCAGAGACCGCGCTGAACGGGGCGGTCGCCAGGATGTTCATCGTCGCCGGGATCCCGGACACGGCGTAGACGCCGATGATCGAGGGCACGGACAAGGCGATGGCTACGGGCACGGAGAGGAAGAGGAGGACGAGCATCATCCCGATGCACCAAGCTCCGCCGATCGCCGCGGACGGGCTGGTGAAGAGACCGATGAGGCAGACGGCGACTAGGCCGAACCCGATGGTCAGGGCGAGGGCACCGGGGCCTTGGCGACGGCGGGAGTCCTTCGGGAACAGGGTGCGCGTGGTGGGGGCGGCGGTGCTCGGGGTGGCTGCGTTTGGATCGTCCGGGCGTGGGGTCGGGCCGGTGGTGTCGGTGTTCGGGTTCATTACTCGGGCGTCTCAGTAGGTCCGGGTCTCGAGGTCGTGTTCGGCGGGTGCGCCGGTGACCATGTCCGGGTCGGGCTGTCTCGTGAGGGCGATGACGACGGCGTCGAGGATGTAGAGCACGGCCAGCAGCACGAACACGATGGGCACGAGGAAGTACACCGGCCAGGTGATGACGTCGGAGACGTCGGCGGTCTGCCCGATCGCCATGTACTCCAGCGCTCTGGTGAGGCCGAACCAAGCGAAGGCGAGACAGACGAGCGCGCCGAGGATGCACGCGAAGATCGTGAACACCGCGGCCGTGGCGGGCCTCGCCCGTTCGATGGCCATGGTCACGGTGATGTGTTCCTTCTGCAGCTGGGCGGCGGGGATGCCGAGCAGAGCCACGATCGGTAGGTACCAGTATTCGACGATTTCGTTGGTGCCGGAGATCGGGGCGTCGAAGAGGGACCGCGCGAGGGCGTGGGTGACGATGTGGAGCATCATGACGATGACGGCGGCGGCCGTGGTGACCGTCAGCCACCGGTCGAGGACTCTGTTGAAAGTGAACATCACGAGTCACTGTAGCTCTCTGGCGCGGGTTCGGCGCCGGAGTTCGGTGTGACTTCGACTGCGCGGAGTGCGTCGAGGAGGTCGTCGATCTCGGAAGCGGCGGCCAGGCTGTCGGGCATCATCGCGGTCACTCGTCGGGCGCCGGCTTCTTGAAGGGCGATGGGGTCGATGCCGGCCACCTTCGAGTAACGACGGGCGCTGCGGGGCAGGAGGGCGACGCCGAGTCCGTTGGAGACGAGTGATTGGATGGCGCCGGGGTTGTCGGTGATGTGGCGGGTGCGGGGTTCGAAGCCGGCGTGCCGGCAGAGTCGTTCGGCGGTGGAGCGGCAGCGCACGCAGCCCATAATCCAAGGTAGGTCGGCGACGTCGTTGAGGTGTTGGATCTGTCCGGCGCGGTTCCAGCGTTCGGGGACGAGGAGGTCGAGGTGGTCGGCGCCGAGGTCGACGGTCGTACGTCCGGGCAGTTCAGGTGGTGTTTCGTCTTCGTGGTGGAAGAGGAAGGCGATGTCGATGGCGCCGTCGTCGAGTAGGCGCAGCGCTTCCGGCGGTTCGGCCTCGGACACTTCATAGGAGTGGTGCAGTGGCGAGTCTGTTCCACTGCCGGCGTTCGCTTCGAGTCGACCGAGGGCTGCAGCCAGGAGGCCGATGACGAAGCTGGGGAACCCGGCCAGCCGGACATTGCGTCCACCGAGGCCGAAGGCTTTGGCGAGGTCGCTGCGCAGTCCCGTCACCGAGGCGGCTACTTCGCCTGAGCGGATGCGGGCGAGTTGGCCGGCGGTGGTCAGCCGAATGCCGCGGGGTGTGCGGTCGAAGAGCGTGACACCGAGGTCCTTTTCGAGAGCGGTCATGTGCTGGGACAGGGCTGGTTGGGACCAGCCGAGTGTGCGAGCGGCGGCGCCGATGCTGCCGGCTTCGGCGATGGCACCGAAGATGAGAAGACGTTTGGGTTCGCCGAGAGTGAGAGCGTGTTCGAACACGGAAGACATAAGTACAGCTTATGTCAGAGCAGAGGGAACTGGGTCTACCGAGCGCGTTGGTATCGGGTCAGACTGGATCATGTAGCTGGTTTCGTGATGACAAGGAGTGGAAGATGCGCAGGATCGGTCTGCTGGGTGGAATGAGTTGGCATTCGAGCATTGAGTACTACACGAAGATCAATGAAGCGGTGGCTGGTCAGCTCGGCGGACATCATTCCGCACGGATCCTCCTTGATTCGACGGACTTCGCCGATATTCGTGAGATGCAGGTCGCCGAGGATTGGGCAGGCAACGACGCGTCGCTCGTGGCGACGGCGCAGCGCCTGGTCGATGGCGGCGCCGAGGCGGTCGCGATCGCCACAAACCTCATGCATAAGTGCGCTCCGGCCATTGAGGCGGCGGTCGATGTGCCGCTCATCCATATCGTCGATTCGATCGCGACAGTGGCGAAGCGTCAGGACTATTCGACGCTGGCGGTTCTGGGCACGAAGTGGACGATGCTCGATGACTTCTACACGGGACGACTCGAGGAGCAGGGAATCCGGACGCTCGTTCCCGATGAGGAGACGTGCTTCGAGGTCGATCAGATCATTTTCGACGAACTCACGCAGGGAGTCTTCACGGATGCTTCGCGGGCACGCTACGTCGAGATCATGAACGACCTCAAGGCCCGCGGCGCTGACGCGGTGGCGCTGTCATGCACGGAGATCGGCCTGTTGGTCCCACCGGAGACCGCTCCCCTGCCAGCCATCGACTCAGTCGATGCGCATGTGGCGGCGATTGTTGAGTGGATGATGGCGGAGTGAAGTCCACCTTCAGTGTCCTCCCAACAAGCCGCTCACTGCCAATCAGGCGATACTCCATCCTCAATCTTCAGATAAGGTGAAGGCAATTCATACACATTCATTGTCAACCTCATCAGCTGTCATTATGCGAGATGGTGCCTACTTTCACGCATCCGTGGTGGCCACTGCTGCCTGAACCGAATCGTAGTGAGGTTCCTGATAAGTCCGGGAGATGGTTCCCGGACCGATCGCCCCGGCCATTTGACCCTGAGCAAATGTTCTTGCAAGATCTGGTCGCTAACCCTTGATTCAAAACATAGGGGCACCCCCGTCGACCGGATGCTGGCCTGCTAGCACTTGATCATGGCCGTCCGCTGGCGCCAGAGGCCTCACAGACGTCCGATAATATGACCTCTGCATCGCCGAGCACCGGGCCTCATGCAAGCTCACCGCGCTCATACTCGGCGAACTCGCCACCTTTGGGGATGCGATTGAAGTTGCGATTGAACTTCGGAAATACGCTCATGCCCTCAATGTATGTGGCTTTATGAGCTCAGAACGCAACCGCGCTTCGGTCTGCTCAGTGAGCTGGGACTGATCATGCGATCACTGAGTTTTCCTGCCGAGGTCGCAGGCGTGGGCAAGATTATAGGCGCTGTGAAACAATACCGATGCTGTCAGCCCATAACGTGACTCGAGCCATCTGGAGACAAGACAGAACACTCCCATGTGGACACTTCCTGCAACCGACCCTATTTTCAGATGTGTGCATCCGAATCCGACGCTGAAAAGAAGCGTTTCCCAAAGGTCTCCGTCTTTCCGCCAGATCACCTCTTCGGCAGCGGCAACGGCAATGAGATCACGTACCTCTGATCGAGAATGCGGCGGGAGCCGATAGCGGGGAACCCTGCGGGCCAGAGCGAAGACGCTGAGGATGTGCCATGCCATACCGGCTCCTAGCCCGATAAGGCAGTGCCGGTCAGCGAGTTTAGAGCGTCGTTCCCGCGCAGGATCTTCTGATAGTGACAGGCACGCGATGATTGCAGTTGGGTAGTCGTGATACCAGCTTGCAGAAGGTCGGAACACGCTCGGTTGGCGCATTCGCGCGTGACTCAACAGATCCGGCCCCTTGAGAGTCCAACCCACATGTAAGAGTTTTGACAGTGAGCTCAATTCTCAGCGCCTAAAAGCACAACGTATAGGGCGGCGTCGTCAACCCCGTTGTGGTCGGGAAGGATTTCGTTGATCTCGTTGTCCATGAACCCGCCGAACACTCGGGATTGGACGTCGATGCTCGTCGCCACCGTGACGAGGTTCTGAGCCACATGTCCGGATTCCATGAGGCAGAAGCGAAGTGCTCGTTGGGCGTATTTGAACCGGCTACGCCAGAACGTCGCGCTGATGATGATGAACGCCGACGCATCCTGAGCAACCTCAGGCAGCAGAAGTGCTTCTCCCAAGGCGTCTAGATCTACGCCGTCACGTATATGCGCGATTCCGTGGCGGTACGGGTCGAAATGGTGAAGCGAACCAGCTTTCAGCGAATCGACATTGCGGGACACAAGATACAGATCGAGTGGGTAGAGTGCGCCACCAGACGGGACGTTTCTGCGTGACTGATGCCCATGGTCGAAAGGATAGGCGCCGTACGAGTGATGGAGAATCTGATGAATCGAGGTCAACGACAGTTTTCCACCACCGAACTGCGGACAAGAGCGTCGGGTGCGAAGGAGAGAGTCCAATCTATTTGGAAGCTCTTCGGCCTCACCGAGATCTGTGAAAGGTCTAGAGCTGTAACGCCTCGAGGCACGCTGGCTCATCTTCTGCAGTTCCGGAGACTGCAAAAGGGGAGGAATTCCGGGAGTTTCCCAGGCCAACCCATCCCTGGTGAGCTTCGATGCTTCGAAGTAGTCTTCGCTGGGGTCGAAAGCTTCCGGCACGCCCGTGTTGTAGACGATCTCTCGGAGATTAGCGCTGTGGCTTGCTTCGGCTGCTGATGTCAAGGGAGTCCTTCCTCAGGGAAACGGATGGGGAAGTGGATTGAAGTCTTCGTAACTCATATCGGCAGATCGGAACCCGAGTTCACGTGCGCGTGTGCGCAGGCGTTCACACCCGAGGAAGCGCCGGTGGAATCCGACATCGAGCATCTGCATCTGCGGGCTAAATACCTTGAACACTGCCCCACGTGCTTCCATCACATCGGGGCTGGTCAGATCTGCAGCGAACGCGTCAATACCTTGTGCGTTCAGTGCTGAAACGAGGAGACGAATCTCTTCGTTCGGCGTGTCGCCAGCGAAGTCCGGGCCAGTTGAGACATCAGTTCGCTCTTCTGACGAAATGAGGAAGTTCACTCGGTCGAGGGCTTTGGAATTCGCATAGAACCTGATGTGGTCGTCGAAGGAGCGAATCTCATCTGCAAGGTCGTGTGTGTCCGGATCGAGTGCGTTTCCGTCCCGCTGCTCAGCCTTAACCCAATTTCGCGTCTGTAAGCACTCGATTGCGGCGTCTTTAGCGGCAGCAAGCAGACTGGGGCCGGCCGCCGCGCCCAACGCGACGGGAGCATGCTCTGTGTGGCGGTTGATTGCCACTGCCAGCACGGACGGGATGTTGGATATTTGTGATAGGTCGACCAAATGAACGTCTACCCCTGATGGCGCAACGTAACGACCCATGAACTTCGACAGCTCAGAGTGGGAGTCGATGTCGATAAGAGGCATTGAGAGCTTCGAATGCCACGTAATCATGAATGCGTCACGTTCGATCAATTCGTAGAGTCCGCCGAGGATCGCCTCTGCCGGGGTCGAATGGAATGCCAGGCCGTTGCTGGTCGCATATCCCACTGCAGATCGTTCGTGATGTGGATCAGTCGGATACAGATACAGCATCTGAGAAGGCACCCACACTTCTTTCCCAGAGGCGAGGTCTTCCAATGGCGACCAATGCATCTCCACGTCACCGGTGAACGGACTGTAGTCGAAATTCGGGTCGTCGAACTGACGCGGATGAAATGGCGTCCACAGATCAGGATGGACACCGGGCGTCTTTTCCTGACTCAAAGTCGCGTAGCTGGCCTTTCGCAGTCTGTCCCAGGGAACCCACGCTCCGCTATATCGCTCGACACACTCACCAACTGCAGCAAGGTATGTGCCGACCTCCGAGATGGCGCCACCACCGTTGAATTTATTGTTCGACGAACCGATCAGGTGCTCGCCGTCAGCAGTCTCGGAACCGATGGCGTAGCAGTACGAATCGTCAATATCGTGAACCTTTTCAAAGACTCGGCTGACTATTCCGACGCGATCCGATACCAGTAAGCGTGCCCGCTGCAGCCCATCTTTCAGCGTGGCCCAGCGGTTGCCCGACGGTAGTTCGGTCAGTGAAGTGCGTCGTGTCTCGGTATGGGTAGTCATTTCACTCCTCGTGATACCAGATCTGCGGGTATCCCGTTCCAGACGTTGGAGAGCACTCTGGACAGCGCGGGACTCGCAATACGCGGTGGTTCGACATTTCAAAGCCCTCTAGCCCGTACGTCACATCGACGAAACCGCCGACAGGTGCCTGCCCTTGAGCTCCGTCGAGCGCGAGATGGGTCAGCATGGCGTCCGCCAATATCGACACCATCATGGAAGTCATTGCAGGCTGACTGTCGAAGCGGTCTTGTCGAGAAGGGGCGGACTGACCGTTCCTCTCGATATCAGCAAGTACAGGTTCGCGGATGGTACTGCCGGCGCGCAGGCGCAGGCACTTGTAGCAGGCAGACTGGTTCGGGTAGAACCAGGGGCCGACCCGGAATCGACCGCCGCGAGCAGGTGTGACCGGTGCCCAAACCCGAATCTCGGAATCAAGCGCCATTGAGTTTGCGGCATCGAGGATCGGATCATGCTCGTCGGAAGCAACGACGAGCATTAAGTCTGCCAATGCGTCGGTCGGCAGCTCAGCAACGACCTGGGGTTCCGCAATCGGGTACAGTTTTAATAGCGATTTCAGGTGTTCCACAACAGACGAACCGCTTCTGTCGACGATGGTCACAGAGGCCGTCTTCAGCCGCTCGGCGATGTCTTCGAAAGTGACGAGACCACCACTGCGATTCGCCAGCGACACGATTGTGTCCGGCCAACGGGTGCGCTCGGACGACACGAGAATTTCGGACTCAGCAAGGATCTCAAACGCTGATTGGAGCCTGTCGATGTCACTTTCTGCAAGGTCGTCACTCGAATTCGGAGCGGTCAACTCTTCGTTTGTTGACATCACTTCTGAGATGAAGGGCCAAAGAGCGTCATCGGACAGACTGTAGGTGTTCGCCGCGGCTTCGATAACGACGCGATCGCTGTTGCGGGAGACCCGAAGGTCTGGATTGACCTGATAGATCTGAGATTCAGTCACTATCATTGCCTCATTTCTTTTTTGGCGTTGACATAGGTTCGGAGGTCTTCGATGGCTTCCGCGCAATTGGATTCGTCGCCTGGCTCTTTCGACACGACGAGTTGCTGAGCGGCGATCACGCGTTCGCTCAGGTCGGGGGCCATTCCCGAAGCAACCATGACGTCATAGAGATCAACGGGTTTCACGCCCTCCGAGGCGGTGTCCTGGCCGAGTTCAGATTTCAGGGCTTCGATGACCGATTTCGCAGGGACGGTCGAAGGCACCCCGCTTGAACGAACAGGACTTCCTGAAGAAGTGGACTGGAGCGCAGCTTGCACCAGTTCGTTGCGCTGACGCCGGCTGATGAGGCTGATCTGTTTGGCCGGTTCAACGAGGCAGAAGGCCCTGTACTCAATAGTCTGGTCTATGTCATCGTCCCAGTCTTCGGCGGATCGGGGGAGATTGAGTACCTGGGCTCCACCGAACTCCGACAACGTGGATTCAATGTCGTCCTGCCACGAAATGTAGTCCGCGGCCCATTCAGAGATACTTTCGGCGACTCGCTCTGGGCGGATCAGCAATCGAGCATCTGAGCTTGCTGCAGCGCCTAACTGTTCCCTCAACTCTTCCCGGTTGAGCGTCACTGCGTCGACCACTGCGACGGATTTGGCTCCGCCGAAATCGCCGACGAGCTCAGCGATGTGTTGTCGAGACCCGATGTAGGTGACTGTCACGTTTATGCCTTCCGGTAGTGGATAAGGAACAGGTTGCCGTAGTTCGAGGTGGCGCCGTCTGACGGAACGATCGCATCGCTTTTGTCTTCGAATATTGATACGTCAGCGCCCGGAAGCGAAGTTCGGCAAATGGCGTCGACATCTTCGCGCGTAAGTGAAACGTTGTGCTGGTCAATGAGGAACTGGCTCAACTTTTCATCGGCTGAACGCATGAGGCGAGGGCCGACGCGCATGAGGTCGACGATGAGCAGATGCCCGCTGGGGCGGAGTCGTCCGCGCAGTTCAGCGCAACGGCGAGCCGGGTCGTCCCAGAGTGCAACATTGAGAGATGAAACGATGACGTCTGCACAATGCACAGTTGAGGGGATACCCTCGACGCTTGCTCGAACGAACTGCACGTTGTCGGGGCTCTTGACTGTATTGGTATGCAAGTCGGAGCCGTCTGGATCAATCCCGATATAGCTGTTGAAATCGTCGATAAGCGTTGCGAGGATGCCCTCTCCGCAGCCGATGTCGATGATGTCAGGAGTGTCGAGGCCGAGGTCTGCGATCTTGTCGGCGACAAAGGCGGAATAGAGCGGTTCGACTTTCGCGTCGTGCGCTCGGGCAATCGGCACAAGGTCAGGCTGTTGATACCAACAGCGGGCGCGTTCTCGTGAAGAGTCAACCTCCGGCCTCAGATCAGATGTATTACCCACAACTAGTCCGCCACCGCAGGGTTCCCGGCGCGGAAGGAGGGATCACCCGCTCGTCTCCGGGCCTCGGCCTTCTTCGCTCGTCGCGGCCCGATGAACCACCACATTGCAGGAATGAACACCGCAACAATCGCCCAATAGATCAGCCAAAACGACCCTTGTATGCCAGCAACGATTATGCCGAGACCGAGAAGGATGAGGCTAATCAGTGATGCGAGACAGGTGCGCCGCCAGGTAGACAAGGCAGTCTGGTGCGCGGACTCGTCAGCATCTGCATTAACGGGCCGACCGAACCGCTTGGCGATCTTCTTATCGAGAGATTTGATGATCGTCGGCCCCAACGCGATTGAGTAGCCAATGTAGATGGCAGAAAGACCATGTAGGAAGTTCGATGATCGTCCCGTACTGAGGTCGATATAGGTGAGAATCAATAGGGCTAAGTCGACAACCGGAGTGGCTAGGAGCAATCCCGCTCCGATGCGTGGCGCCTTGAGCGCATATCGCACCAGCAGGCCGGCCACCAGTAGTACCCAGAACAGAATTTCGGCAGTCGCAATGGCAATGAGAAGCACGCTTCACGCCTCCAGGTGCGTAGATTTTCGAGCCTAGTTGGCCGTGTGAAACTGCTGGGCACCCGACCTGAATCAGCGCCGGATGCCCAGCAACTTCTTACGGAATCATCCGCCCGAGCAGCAGCAGCACGGGAGGGTCGTGCAGGAGCAGCGTGCGGCCGTGGGCTCGAACGCCTGAACCTCAGACACGATCTTCGAAGAGTCAGTCGAAACCGCTGGAGGCAACTTGCTAATTAGCGTGGACATTTGCTTCTCCTTCTTCCTTGATTCCAGTACGGAACTTCCGCACCAGTGTGCGCTTCGCACGTGAAACAAACTGTCAGGCTTCAAAGTGGATTGCAATTATTGAATATTGAAAAACCACAAGACGCGTCGAGGTCATTCATTCGTGGTTAAGATTGTGTTCGATTCAGGCGTTCGGGTCAGGTCGATCATCAATAGCATCTAGGAAGGCAAATTGCCCGAAAGGCCGCAAATTCCGCAATGGAATCCGCAATTTGAGGAGAATTAGATTTATCCTTCAACGAAATTGGTTGTTGAGTAAACTCTCAGGTTCGGCGGTGATTTTCGCTAAGGGCCAGCACCTCGAACCTCATCGCTGAATCCGCTTCATTACTCCCACACAAATGAGCCATCGTCCCCGACTCGGAAATCGGTCTCCGGCCACATGGTGCGACCGTCCGAGTAGCGCAACTGCGCCCCATCAAGCCGACCAGCTGCCAGTTCTGTTTCGATTCCAACGCTGCCGCGCTGCTCGAAGCCGACACCGCCGAGGCCGGACGAACCGAGACCCTGCCCGACAGAGCACATGCCGGTCGTGCGCGATCCCTCGCCGTCGCCGGTCACCGCGACATCACCAGAGTGTGCGAGATCCAATCGCCCAGTGCCGCTTTGCCCTCGACCTGAGCCGACGGTGAGATGCTCTCAGGGGTGAACGTCCGATCTGCGGCCTCGACAGCTTCGGCGTGGCTGTCGTACTCGTCCAGATAGGCTCCCCGAGCCATTTCGGGACGGTAGTGGACAAACCTGTCGCAGAACTCGTTCGGCTGATTATCGGTGCCGGGCACCGGCGGCAGATGCTGGGTGCCATGCACTTCCAGACGCTTGCGCAGCAGACGCTGGCGTCGGTGGCATTGAACGTACCGGGATCCAATTCGTTGTGGCAGGTCACCGCCGGCGTCTGCTCCCACACCTGCTCGATCGCTTCATTGCCATCCGGGGCATTGTCGAGGGTGCGGGCGGGCCCCAACGACAACGCAAGACCTGTAACCGGCTCAGGTGAGGTCCAGTCATCGCCTTGCCGGAAAACGTGGACGGGCATCGACTTCGTCATCGCTGTCTCGACGACACCGGGAGCCACCTCGAAGATCCGCAGTCCCTTGTCGTGACCAAAACGAACAATCGAATAGGCGATTCGGAACAATGCCGCCTTCGACGCCGAATACACTGCCTGCGCCGGCGTGCCCTGACCCAAGGTGAGTTCGATGATCCGGCTAGGACGGCAGCCCTCGGCGCCTGCCTGCCATCAGCACCGGAGCGAACACGTTGATTAACTACGCAACCCCGACCACATTCGCTTCGACGACACCCTTGATGCTCTCAGGGTCAGCGTCCCACAACGCCACCTCCGTCGACTCGATCCGCCCAGCATTGTTGATGAGCACCTGCGGGCGCCTGCCCGTCTCCGCCTCCACCGCAGCCACGGACTCCCGCAGCGCTTTCACCACGGCGATGTCATCGGTGCGCAGCCCGACTCCGGTTCGCATGTGGCGATCTGATCGGTCTCGACGGTGAAATCGAGTCTGTTGGTCTCAGCGATCTGGCGGAAGGTGTCAGACAGCGCCCGAGGATTCGGCCTTGCTGCTATTGCCCCAGCCTCCGGGCATCTCCGCATCGCCGGACAAGGTGCCTGCGTTGTGGTAAAGCTGGTGCGGCGTCGAGGCAGTCACGCACTCATGTACGGAGATCGGTCTCGTGGTCCCACCAGAGACCTCTCCCCTGCCGGCCATCGACTCGGTCGATTCACATGTGGCGGCGATCGTGGAGTGGATGATGGCGGAGGAGACTGCACTCACAAAGGCGTGAGTACGTGAACCCTCCGTAAACATCGGAGGCAGAGAGCAACGAAGTCGGTTGTCACCCCTCTACAGTCGATGCATGACGAATCCACGGCACCCGAATCTCGGCAGCGATACTTGGAAGGCGTTCTTGGTCATCGTCGGAGCGTGGCTCCTGGCGGCGATTGGACTCTTCAATGAGTGGTTGCTGGCTCCTGATTGGGTGAGTCCCATAGAGTGGTGGCATTCCCACCAGGGACTTCACCCCCAAAAATGTGAAGAACCATCGTGGGATCCCGCTAGTAGTTCCGCCAAGAACCTCACGAAAGGCATCCCACGATGGCTGAC
>NZ_FXZB01000035.1 GCF_900169065.1 Brevibacterium aurantiacum
GTCCACGTCGAGGTCTTTCGGATGGGCAGTGTGAGAACTTCCATCATCGGAAGACCTCGACGTCTATCCGGGTAGCGACTCGCTCTGTTTGAAATTCATCGGTATACACTCTCGTTTGCGAAGAGCCGGTTATTCCAACCCCAGCGCACGGCGCATCGGAGCGAATTTGGCTTCGGTCTCGGCCACCTCGGCGAGGGGATCCGAATCGGGCATGATGCCCGCACCGGCGAACAGGCGGATCCGATTGCGATCCTCGAGCTGTCCGCAGCGCAGGGCGATGCCGAACTGTCCGTTGCCGCGATCGTCCATCCAGCCGACCGGTCCCGAATACCGACCGCGATCGAGCGGCTCCAGCTCATCCACGTGTGCGACCGCGCTGGCCTGCGGGTATCCGCCCACAGCCGCGGTCGGGTGCACGGCCGCGGCGATGTCCAGGGCATTGAGGCAGGAGTCCTCGGGCAGGTGCGCCGAGGCGTCGGAGGCCGAATGGATGACATTGGCCAATGGCAGCAGGTGCGGTCGCTCGTCGACGCTGACATCGTCGGCGACAGAGCTGAGACTGCGCTGCAGGGAGGCGATCGCGAAGGCGTGCTCGGTGCTGTCTTTGTGCGCGCTCAGCAGCTTCCTGGCTGCCGGCATCTCCGAAGTCGGGTCGTTCTCCACTCGATACGTGCCCGCGAGCACGCGCGAGGTCACGCGGGCGTTCTCCACCCCGATGAGCAGCTCTGGGGTGGAGCCGATGAGACCCGCGACATCGAAGGTCCAGCAGCTGGGGTAGCTGCGGTTGAGCTCACCCAGCACGGACCGCACATCGATGTCATCGTCGGAGGTAACCAGCTCGTCCCGGGCCAGCACGATCTTGCGCAGCGTGGAATCCTCGGTGAAGGGGTCCACCTCGGCGGAGTCTCCGACGGGGGTGAGCATCTGCGAGACCTTGGCGACCAGGTCCGCCCACGAGGAGCTGTCGAGATCACCGGGGGAGGACGTCGCCGAGGTGACTCGGCGCAGCGGTTCGGACTTGAGCACCGGCGGGACAGGGGTCGCGCCCTCAGTGATGATCGATGTCATCCAGACGCGACCACCTCGGCGTCCGAGGACGAATTCGGGGACGTGGATGAGGGAATCGACCTCGGACTCTCCCGAGTAGGCGACGGTGGCGAAGCACATGAGTCCCGAGCCGAGCAGGTCGACCTCGTCCTCGATGCTCGCGGCATCCGTGATGGCCTTCCATGCCTTGGAGAGCTCGGTGAAGCGGTCGCTGCCGCGGGCGCGGATGCGCAGTGTGCGGCCGAAGCCGATGAGACCCGAGGTGTCGCGAACCCAGCAGGAGAACGCCGAGGTGGGCAGGAGTTCCAGCGTCTCCTCGACGGAGGTGGGAAGCCCGGATTCGAAGGGGAAGCCCGGGCCCGGCTCGACGTCGTCGACGAAGCGAGAGCTCACGTGCAGGCGCGGGGGCGCGGTGCAGATGTCAGAGGTGCTGAAGGTCGTAGTCATTTCAGCCCCACTCTAGTCCAGAAAATCGTCGCATCCGCCCCAGCGAATTCGCCGAAGTGGACTGACTGTGGCGAGTTCCACACGGCGAACAGCAGGGAAAACGGCCCGCGAATTCGCCCCCGGGTTCAGGTGTTGAGACAATGGTGGAATGAACCGTGCTCAGCTGGACAAGCAGCCCGACGACGTCGCGTCGATGTTCGATGACGTCGCCTCCCGCTACGACCTCACCAACGACGTGCTCACCTTCGGCCTGGCGCGCACCTGGCGCCGGACTGTCGCACATTCGGTGGCTGCCGGCCCCGGCGAACGTGTCCTCGATCTCGCGGCCGGGACGGGAACGTCATCGATGACGTTCACCCATCACGGCGCCGAGGTGGTCGCCGGCGACATCTCACAGGGCATGCTCTCCGAAGGGCGCCGCAGACACCCCAAGATCGACTTCATCTACGCCGATGCGATGGACCTGCCGTTCTCCGATGCCAGCTTCGACGTCGTCACCATCTCCTTCGGCATCCGCAACGTCAATGACGTGGACACCGCGTTGGCAGAGATGCTGCGCGTGCTCAAGCCCGGTGGCCGACTCATCATCTGCGAGTTCTCGACTCCGACGTTCGACCCCTTCAGCCTCGTCTACAAGGAATACCTGATGCGGGCCCTGCCCGCCGTGGCGAAGGCCGTGTCCTCGAACCCCGAGGCCTACGTCTACCTCGCAGAATCGATCCGCGCCTGGCCTGACCAGGACGAATTCGCTCAGCAGATCCTCGGCGCCGGCTTCGACCAGGTCAAGCATCGCAACCTCACAGGCGGAATCGTCGCCGTCCACCACGCCCTCAAGCCGTGAACGAATTCTCCGCCGAGGTCATCGTCGTCGGGGCGGGCCCTGCCGGATCGGCCATCGGCGCCTACCTCGCGCAGGCCGGCCATGAGGTCATCATCCTGGAGAAATCCGGGTTTCCCCGCGACAAGATCTGCGGCGACGCCCTGACCCCGCGCGCGGTCAAAGAGGTCGGCTACCTGGGCATGGCGACCCCTGAATCCGAGGGGTGGCACAAGAACCGAGGACTGCGCCTCATCGGCGGCGGGCACCGCTTGGAGATCGACTGGCCCGATATCGACGGCACCCCGAACTTCGGGCTGACGAAGCCGCGGATGGGCATGGACGAGGCATTCGCCCGTCACGCCCAGCGCAGCGGTGCCAGGCTGTTCGAGCAGGTCAAGGCCATGTCCCCGGACATCGGCGAGGACGGCTGGATTCAGGGCGTCCACGCCTCCGGCACCGACCATCGTGGTCGCAGGGTGGGTCCCGAGGCGCACTTCAGCGCCCCGATCGTCATCGCCGCCGACGGAGTCTCCTCGCGCCTGGCAGTGGCCATGGGCTTGGAGAAGCGCGACGACCGACCGATGGGTGTGGCGGTGCGTGCCTACCATTCCTCACCGAGGCATGCCGACGACTACATCGAGAGCTGGGTCGAGATGCGCTCGCGCAATTCGGCGGGCGAGTCCGAGGTTCTGCCCGGCTACGGCTGGCTCTTCCCGCTGGGCGACGGCACGATCAACATCGGTGCCGGCCTGCTGGACTCCTCACCTCAGTTCGGTTCCGTCGACTTCCGCACCATGATGGGGCAGTGGATCGCGGACATGGGACACGAGTGGGGCATCGACGAGACCACCTCGTTGGGGCCGATCAAGTCCGCGGCGCTGCCGATGGCCTTCAACCGCACCCCGCACTTCCACAAGGGGCTCCTGCTCGTCGGCGATTCGGGTGGGATGGTCAACCCTTTCAACGGCGAGGGCATCGACTATGCCCTCGAGTCCGCTCGTCTGGCCGCCGAGGTGATCTCCACCTATTCCCGCTACCCGAAGCATGTGATGCGGGAGAAACTGCAGGAATACCCGGCGCTCGTGGGTGACTCCCTGGGCGGCTACTTCACTCTGGGACGCGTTTTTTCCGCCATTATCGGCCACCCTGCACTCATGCAGTTCGGAATCAAGTACGGTATGGGTGTTGACGTTGTGATGGAATTCGTCGTGAAATTGTTGGCGAACCTCTACCGCGACCCGAAGGTCTCTGAGGCTGATCTCATCGACCGGGTGATTTCAGCTCTCACCCGAATCGTGCCGGCCACCAGCAATGCCTGAGCCAAGCAGCGACTACAACACTGACTACGATGAATGACGAGGACATGAGCCACCTAGCCTCTCCGGCGACTTTTATTGGTGCCGATGCCCAGCTTGCGGCGGATATCTCCACACAGTTGGAAGCCGTCGAGCGCAGGCTCTACGAAGTGACCGAGCAGACACGGAAGCTGCCGGACACCACCTCCAAACATCTCCTCGCGGCCGGCGGCAAACGCGCCCGCCCCAACCTGCTGCTGCTCACCGCCCGCCTCGGCGAGGCGAACCGCGATGCGATCATCGATGCGGCCGTTGCCGTGGAGCTCATTCACTTGGCCTCCCTGTACCACGACGATGTGATGGACGATGCTCCAGTGCGCCGTGGTGCACCTGCCGCGCACGAGGTGTGGGGCAATTCCGTGGCCATCCTCACCGGCGATCTCCTGTTCTCAAAGGCCTCCGGTGTCACCGCGAAACTGGGTCCCGAGGCTGTGCGGGTCCAGGCCGAGACCTTCGAACGTCTCGTCCTCGGTCAGCTCAACGAATTCGCCGGTCCGCCGGAGGACACGGATGCGATTGAGCACTACATTCAGGTGCTCGCGGACAAGACCGGATCCCTCATCGCCACCTCGGCGCAGTTCGGGGTCATGTTCTCACAAGCGGATCAGGCCCTGGCCGAGCCCGTGCGGATCTTCGGTGAACGCGTCGGCATCGCCTTCCAACTCGCCGATGACATCATCGATCTGACGACCACCTCGTCGGTGTCGGGCAAGACTCCGGGCACTGACCTGCGCGAACGCGTTCCCACACTGCCGGTGCTCTACGTCCGCGCCGCCGCAGCCGACGGTGACGCGACCGCCGCCGAGGTGGTCGAACTTCTGGATGCGGATCTGAGTTCGGATGAGGCCCTCGAATCCGCCCGTGCCGCTCTGGCTGCCCACCCGGTGACGGCCCGAGCCCGCGCCGAGGCGGTTCGCTGGGCTGACGATGCGAAGGCCGCTCTGGCACCGCTGCCCGACGGAGTGGTCAAGGAATCACTGTTCACGTTCGCTGATTCTGTAGTCACCCGCAGCGCCTGACCATGTCGGATACGGTCCGGGCTCAGCCGCTTGAGGCCCCCCCCATCGGCGGCGTCTGACTCCGGTCGATTGGATCGGTCTTGGCGTCCTCGTGCTCTTCCTCGTGGTGGGGCTGAGCTGGTCGAAGTGGATGCCTTACTGGGACAAGGCCTGGACGCTGAGCCAGACATCGGTCTGGGACGGCAGTCCGCTCTTCGAAGCCGCTGGGGAGACGTTCTCCCTGTCCGGAGCCTGGGACTTCACGCTCGTGTACTTCACCGCCGTGTGGAAAGCACTGCTCGTGGCGCTCGTGGTGGCTGCTGCCATCGACGCGCTGGTGCCGCGCGATTGGCTGCGGCGTGTGATGAATCGTCGTAGCCACACCAGTCAGTCGCTCGTCGGCGCGGCGATGTCGCTGCCGTCGATGATGTGCACCTGCTGCGCGGCTCCGGTGACTGCCGGCCTGCGCGGTTCGGGTGTCAGGCGCAGCGCTGCCTTGGCGTACTGGGTGGGCAACCCGCTGCTCAACCCCGCTGTTCTGATCTTCCTCGCGCTGATTCTGCCCTGGCAGTTCGTCCTCACCCGCCTCGTGGTCGGACTCCTCATCGTCGTCGGAGCCAGTGCCCTCATCGGCCGTTGGATCAAGGGGCGCGCCGAGGTGGTCCCTGAGCAGAGTCTTGAACCGACCAGGTTCTCCGCCCTTCCCGTGCGCTACCTGCGGTCGCTGTCGAAATTCACCCTCATCCTCGTGCCCGAGCACCTGGCCCTGGTCTTCATCGTCGGACTCATCAGTCCGTGGCTCTCGGGTGTCTACGGTCTCGAAGCACAGGTCGGTGGATTCGCGGTGCTCATCGCCGCACTCGTGGGCTCGCTTCTGGTGATCCCGACCGGCGGCGAGATCCCGATCATCCTTGCATTGTCGGCGGTCGGAGTGGGCGCGGGCGTGACCGGCGCACTGCTGATCGTGCTTCCGGCACTGAGCATTCCCTCGATGGTCATGGTCGGAAAGTCCCTAGGATGGCGCACCACCACCGCCATGGGAACGGCGGTGGCTCTCGGCGGAGTGCTCTCCGGCGCGGTGCTCGTGCTCGGCAGCTGAGGTTAGAGCCGAGATGCTCAGCTCAAATCAGACAGTCAGTCGTCGCAGGGTGAGATACGAACCAGCGGCGAAGACAACACAGGCTCCCAATGCCCAGAGTGTCAGCCCCATGCTCTGCATGTCAGCGAACCACGTCCAGACCTGTGGCCATGCCGTATTGAGGCTGATGAGTGCGGCACCGCCCAACAGGGCGAGGGCGATGACGAGCAGAGCAGTCGTGAGGATGAGTACGCCGAAGCGCTTGAGGACAATGGCGAACCAGAATCCGAGAATGAACGTGAGCATGGTGAGGACGAAATAGGTCAGTCCCGCCGCCAACGGACCCCCGACCCAGACCCACGGCAGATAAGCGAAGTATCCGTTGATGCCATAGCCGTCGGTGGCCTGTTCGACGAGACCGAGGAACATGAACACGACAGAGATTCCGACTGCGCTGATGCCCGCTGCAACCAGCGATCCGAGATAGAACTCGCGTCGAGTCAGGCTCATCGCCTGTGAGAAGTAGAAGGTCCGATTCATCGCCTGCGCGCCGACGACTGCAAAATACCAGAGGGGTGCTTGCGATCCGCCGCTGTACATCGGTCCTTCGACACCGGAAGCGGAGATGATCCAATAGATCAGGAGGGTGATCAGCCAGACTCCGCCGAGAACTAGGACGGGCATCCAGACGAAGGTCTGAGTGTTCATGAACTGGAACCTGACGACCCCGAGTGTTCGGCTTCTCGGTCGAGCTGGTGTTTGAATGTCGAACGATTGCGCTGTCGTGGTCATGACTGAAGACTCCTGATGTCTGTGTCTGCATGCTGGGATTCGTCAGCTCCCTGGGTCGTGCGCACAATGAGCTGCTGCAATGAGACAGGAGTGAGGTCTAAGTCTGCCTCGGCGATGAACGCACGGTCGGTTTCGGAAAGGCGACCGAGGACGGTCGCCGAGGTCACGCGCCCCAAGGTCTCACGGTGGACGACCTCTCGGCCGGCGACGAGGCGCTGAACCTGCTCAGCATCTCCGGCGATGTTGACCGCACGGTTGCGTGCCTCGTCGGTGGACTCATCCATGATGATCCGACCGCGGTCGATGACGATGACATTCTCGATGAGGTCCGCCACTTCGTCGATGAGATGACTCGACAGGATTATGGTTCGCGGGCACTCCGCATAATCACTGATGAGGCGGTCGTAGAACGTCTGCCTGGCGACGGCGTCGAAGCCGAGGTACGGCTCATCGAAGAAGGTGATCTCCGCACGGGATGCCAGTCCGATGATCACGCCGATTGCCGACTGCTGCCCTCGGGAGAGCTTCTTGATCGGTGTCTTCAGGGGAAGGCGGAAGTCGTCGATGAGGTCCTCAGCGAGGGGCTGATCCCAGCGGGGGAAGAAGAGGCGGGCAGAGGCAAGAGCGTGTTGTGCATTGGAGTCCTCGGGATATTTCTGACTCTCGCGGACGAAGCACATCCGATTGAGAACGCGTGAATTCTCGTAAGGATGCTCTCCGAAGATCTCGACATCGCCGCTGGTAGCGAAGTTCTGGGCGGTGAGGATGGACATCAAGGTTGTCTTGCCAGCACCGTTGCGGCCGAGGAGACCGTAGATCGAGTCCTCTTCAATCGAAAGATTGACGTTGTCGAGGGCGGTGGACTGCTTGTACTTCTTGGTGAGGTCGCGTGTGTCGATGACGGAGGCCATCTTCTATCCCTTCGCGGTGGTCTGGTCCAAGCTGTGTGACGTGCCGGATTCTTGCGAACGCTCGGCGATGAGGGCGATGATTTCATCGCGGTTGAGCCCGAGCCTGCTGGCTTCAGAGAGCAGCGGTGCGATGAAATTGTCCGAGAAGGTGGTCCTGTATTCGTTGATGAGGATCGTTCGGGCCCCTTCCTTCACGAACATTCCGATGCCGCGACGCTTTTCGAGGACGCCCTTGGCTACGAGCTGGTTCACTCCCTTGGCCGCCGTTGCGGGGTTGATCGAGTAGAAGCTTGAGAGCTCGTTGGTCGAGGGTGCTCGAGACAATTCGGGCAGGGTGCCGTTGATGATCGAATCTTCGACCTGTTCGGCGATCTGTGCGAACAGTGGTTTGGCTTCGTCGATCACATCAGCTCCATGTGTGTTGGTTAGTTACTCAACTAACTAACCATGGAACCGGGTGCGGCGTCAAGAGTTTTGTCTTCTAGGAGCGTGGTTAGAGCCTGCGGCGGCTCTGGCGGATCAGGTCGGTGCAGAGCAGCAGCACGGCGATCCAGATGACGCAGAAGCCGACCCACCGCGTCATCGACATCGACTCTCCGAGGATGTAGACACCGGTGATGAACTGCATCGTCGGCGTGATGTACTGCAGCATGCCCACCCACGACAGTGGAATCCTTCGGGCCGCCGCACTGAAGAGGATGAGCGGAATCGCCGTCGCCGGACCCGTGATGAGGATGATGATGACATGGCCGGCGCCGAGGCCGGTGAACGTCGAGAGCCCCATCGCCCCGAGGATCAGCAGGTAGGCGGCGCTGGGGATGGCCAGTACGGCAGACTCGATCGTCATTCCCTCCAAGGCCCCGACTTGATTGCCGACCTTGTTCTTCACCAGGCCGTAGAGTCCGAAGGAGATTGCCACTGTGAACGAGAGGTACGGCATTCGGCCGAGTCCGAGGCCGACGATGATGACGGCGATGAGTCCGAATCCGGCCGCCGTCCACTGCAGGGGGCGCAGCTTCTCACCGAGGAAGATGACACCCAGCCCGATGGAGATGAGCGGGTTGAGGTAGTAGCCCAGCGACACCTCGACGAGGTGGCCGGTTTCGACTCCGTAGATGAACGCCGTCCAGTTGATGGCGATGAGCACAGCGGCCAAGGTCAGCATCCAGAAGGTGCGACCGGACCGGACGACCTGCCAGGTGCGTGCGAATCCGCCGGTGAAGACCAGGAGGACGGCACAGAAGAGCAGAGACCAGACGACGCGATGTGAGACGAGTTCCAGGGCCCCGGTCGGCGTCGCGGCGGCGAACAGCAGGGGGATGAGCCCCCACAGCAGGTAGGCGGAGAGGCCGTTGATCAGACCGGCACGGCGGAAGGCGTTCTCATCGGGGGCTGAATTTGCGATCACACACAGAGTCTAGTGAGCCGCAGCAGCCTGCCCGACCACGGGTGTCGTCGGGCCACCGGTAGCAGGGGCATCAGCCCAAGGAAGGGCGTCGTCGGCTCTGGCGGACCATGTCCGTGCACAGCAGGATGACGGCGATCCAGATGATGAGGAATCCGATCCACCTCGTCGTTGACATCGCCTCACCGAAGAGCGCGACGCCGAGGATGAACTGCATCGTCGGGGCAATGTACTGCAGCATTCCCACCCAGGACAGAGGGATTCGCCTGGCGGCCGCGCCGAAGAGGATGAGCGGAATCGCAGTCAGAGGTCCTGTGGCCAGGAGCAGGACGACGTGCCAGGGCCCGAAGCCGATGAATGTGCCCTCGCCCTGCGCGGCGAGGTAGGCGAGGAAGGCAAGACTGGGAACGGTGAGCACGGCCGTCTCGACGGTCATGCCTTCGAGAGCACCGACCTTCCCACCGACCTTGTTCTTAACCAGGCCGTAGAGACCGAAGGAGACGGCCACGGTGAGCGCCAGGTAGGGGAAGCGTCCGATCCCGAGGCCGACCACGATGACGGCGACCGCGCCGAATCCGACCGCGGCCCATTGCAGCGGGCGCAGCTTCTCCTTGAGGAAGATGACACCGAGTCCGATCGAAATGAGCGGATTGAGGTAGTAACCCAGTGAGATCTCGACGAGGCGGCCCGTTTCGATGCCGTAGACGTAGGTCGTCCAGTTCACGGCGATGAGCACGGATGCCAGGGCAAGCAGCCAGAAGGTCTTTCCCGAGCGCATCACCAGCCAGGTGCGGGCGAAGCCCTTGGCGAAGAAGAGGAGGATGGCGCAGAAGATCAGCGACCAGATAATCCGATGGGCGACGATTTCGAGCGCGCCGGTCGGTGCCGCGGCGGCGAAGAGCAGGGGAATGAGGCCCCAGATGATGTAGGCGGTGGTTCCGTATCCCAAGCCGACGCGGCGAAAGGCAGATTCTTCAGGTGCAGAGGCGTTCACAGGCCGAGTCTAGGCAACTCACAGGGCGCTGGTGATTGCGACTGCTGTCTGAGATGCGGCCGAGAGTCGGGATGCGAGTTTCGTCACGTGTTTGTTAGGAGGTCCTTCATTGCCGATACAATCGGAGATGACTTACTAGAGAGGTGTGAGAATGACGCGTCCCTTCCGTGTGGCTATTGTGGGTGCCGGTCCTGCCGGGATCTATGCGGCCGATCTGCTGACCAAGGCTGAGCGTGACTTCGAGGTCAGCATCGACCTCTTCGAACGTCTGCCGACTCCGTTCGGACTCGTCCGCTACGGTGTGGCTCCGGATCATCCGCGGATCAAGGGCATCATCAACGCTCTCATCAAGGTCCTCGACCGCGGTGATATCCGCCTGTTCTCCAACGTGGAGTACGGCGTCGACATCAAGCTGGAAGAGCTGACCGACCGTTACGACGCAGTGATCTTCTCCACCGGCTGCTTCATCGATGCCTCGCTGAATCTTCCCGGAGTCGATCTCCCCGGTTCCTACGGTGCCGCCGATTTCGTCAACTGGTACGACTCGCATCCTGATGTGGGCCAGACGTGGCCGCTGGATGCTGAGAAGGTTGCGGTCATCGGCAACGGCAACGTGGCCCTCGACGTGGCCCGGGTGCTGGCGAAGCAGGCCGATGACATGCACACCACCGAGATTCCTGACCACGTCTACGAAGGCCTGAAGTCCTCAAAGGTCACTGACGTGCACGTGTTCGGTCGGCGTGGTCCGGCGCAGGCGAAGTTCACGCCCCTTGAGCTCCGTGAGCTGGGGCATGTGAAGGACGTCGACATCATCGTCTACCCCGAGGACTACGAGTTCGATGAGGGCTCGCTGGCCGCGATCGAGTCGAACAACCAGACCAAACAGGTCGCGAAGACTCTGACCGACTTCACGATGCGTGAGCCTGTCGGTGCCAAGCGTCGTCTGCACCTGCACTTCCTCCATTCCCCGGTCGCCATCCTCGGCGAGGACAAGGTCACGGGGCTGCGCACGGAACGGATGGAGCTCGACGGCAAGGGCGGAGCAGCCGGCACCGGCACCTTCCACGATTGGGAGATCGACGCCGTGTACCGAGCAATCGGGTATGCGGGCACGGCACTTCCGCAGCTGCCGTTCGACTCAGGCAAGGGAGTCATTCCGAACCATGAGGGCCGCGTCGTCGATGCAGAAGCGCAAGCAGCCTCTGCCGATGCAGACGTGGTGCAGGGCGTGTACACGACCGGCTGGATCAAGCGCGGACCCGTCGGCCTGATCGGCCACACCAAGGGCGACGCCCTGGAGACGATCGGCCACATCCTCGATGACCGCGCCGCCGGAGCGCTGACAGAGCCCGTCTACCCGGATGACTCTGCGATCGTCGAACTGCTCGAATCCAAGGGCGTCGACTACGTGGATTGGGAAGGCTACCACCGTGTGGAGACCGCCGAGAAGGCTCTCGGTGAGGCCGAAGGCCGCGAGCGTGTGAAGATTGCGACCCGCGAGGGCATGCTGGCCGAGGCTCGCAGCCATCTGCAGGCGGAAGCCGCCAGTCAGCCAGCCTCCGGGCACTGATTCCGACGAACTCTGGTTCCGACAAACTCTGAGTTCGACAGGCACTCGACACAGAAATCTGCGAGCGCGTCACCGTAACGGTGGCGCGCTCGTGGTTTGATGGGAGCAATGACGATCCCTGTGACAGAGGAGGAACGGTGAGTGCGGATTCGGCGATGAGGGAAGTGGTCTCGCAGGCCTATGCGCAGCGCCGTGACGCCTGGGAATCTGCCGCCGTGCGGATCAAGCACTGGCTCAAGCAGCAGCAGAAGGGTCTGCTGAAGAACAAGGACATCTCTCGCCTCGACGTCGACGGGCATCGAATCAAAGATCCGGCTCGCACTTTGGCGAAGCTCGTCGAGAAGGCGGCCGATGATCCCGATCTGCGGGTCTCGACACCTCAGGACGTGGAGAATCACATTCGCGACATCGTCGGAGTCAAGGTGCTGTGCAAATCACCGCGCGACCAGAAGATGATGTTCGACTCTCTGACGGACCCCCAGCAGCTCGGCGCCTTCGCTCTCATCGAGCAGAAGAACTACGTCGACCCACCGAAGCCAAGCGGCTACCGGGCCTGCCACGTGACGCTGCAGATCCCCTCCGATCAGGGGGAGCCTGTCTTTGCGGAGATCCAGGTCAAGACCAGGTTGCAGGACGCATGGGGCGAACTGACTCACGAAGATATGTACAAACCGGGCGCGGCGATGAAGCCCAGTGAGCTGCACGGTGAGTTTGCCCGCGCAATGGCGAACATGCTCGCCACGGTCGATGACATGGCCGACACCCTCGCCGTTGAGCTCTCTGCTCTGACGAATCCGGATCTAGACACCACCGTCCCCTCCGCTGCCGATGACACGATAGAGGTCAAGGTGAGGGCGACAGGACCGAAGTACGCACTGGCGGTCGACGGTGACGGTCGTCAGGGTCTCATTCCTGCATTTGCGGTTCGCAAACTCAGTGACTCCAAGGGCACGATCAAGGTCAATGACTTCATCAGTGTCGATGATCGCCTGCGAGCCACCGTCGAAGAGGATTCGAAGGGTCTCTACTACATCCCGATGGCATTGCCCTGAGGCTCAGTTTCGGCATCGGTACATTTATGGAGCGTCTGCTTCATAAATAATTATGGAGCAGACGTTCTACAATGCAAGTGTGGAAGCGAATAACCGCGGACGACCTCCCGAGTTCGATCGAGCCTGGGCCGTGCTCGAGGCCGCACGACTGTTCTGGCGCCTCGGCTACAGCGGAACGTCGACCCGGGACCTGAGCTCGGCGATCGGGATCTCGACCTCGAGCCTCTACTCGGCATTCGGCAGCAAGGCCGGACTGTTCGGCGAATCCGTTCGGGTCTACGCCCGGCGGTACACGGAACTGTACGAAAAGGCCGTCGCTGCACAGTCCATCAGAACCGTCGTCGATGAGCTGCTGAGGTCCTCGGTCATCGAGTTCACCCAGCCGCCGGACTCACACCCTGGCTGTCTCATCACCAGCGCAGTCATGTCAGAGGTTCCGGCGACGCGAAAGACGCGTGGAGACATCACCACCATGTTGACGAAGAACGAACGCCTCCTCCGCGACCGCGTCACCACGGCGATCGATGAGGGCGAGATCCTGGGAGGAACCGACGCTGATGCCGTCGCTGGATTTGTGCAGGCGAACTGGCATGGTCTGGCCGCCCAGGCGAAACACGGTGTGAGACGCAACGAGCTGCTGCGGGTCGCCGGTTTCGCGCAGCGGGCGATGTGGTCGACTTACTCGAGATGAGGCATGCGCCTTGGCCAGAGCCTTCACCTCAGCGACCTTCGCCTCGGCGACATCTTCCTCGGCGGGGCAGGCCCGGGCTGAGTCGGCAGCCGGCAGATCGGCATCGGGTGACACCGGTTGGGGAATCAGCAGCAGCGACGTCGAGGTGGAGACGCTGAGCGATTCGCGACCAAGGCACTGCAGGACCGACAGGCTGGTCGGCAGGTCGTCTGCCAGAACGCTGCGAGCGTCGATGACACCGGCGACGAGGTGGACCGACGCCGGAGTCTCCGCGGCAATGCGGACGATGTAGTCCGGATCGATCGCGCGGGTAGCCGCGGAGACATCCACACCAAGGGCATCGATGCCCGAATGTGCCAGCGCAGGCAATCCTCCTCGCAGGCTTCCGTGTGGAGCGGTGACGAAGATCTGCGGGCGCGTGTTCGCCCTGCTCAGGGTGGCATAGGCACGGGAGGCCGCCTCGGCGAGCTCGGTGTCGGAGTGCTCGTCGACATCGGTCGTAAGGGCAGGTTCGTCCAACTGGACCCAGTCGACCCCGGCAGCAGCAAGAATGCTGATGACGTCGACGTAGGCGGTGGTGAGTTCGTCGAGCCGCTCGAACGCCGAGGTGCCTGTGCCTGGGCTCGTCTGCGCCAGTGCCAGCAGGGTCACAGGACCGATGAGGACAGGTCGGATCGTGTGACCGGCGGCTTTGGCCTCCGCTACGAGCGAGAGCAGATGCTGGGGGCGGGCCCTGAACCGGGTGGAGTCCTCGAGCTCCGGGGCAAAGGGCACTTGTTGCCCCATGCCTCGTGCCGCAGCGAAGTATTCGTCGACGTCGAAGTCGGTGCCGGTCGGCTCTGATGCGACGAGCCCGACGCTTAAGGCAGTGTCGAGGACATGGTCGTAGTGGGTGTAGGAGGCGGGGATCGAATAGTCCTCGTCCAAACCAAGTACTCGCAGGTGACTGTAGGTGTTCAACCGCAGGGAGTGCATGGACTGTGAGAACGCCTCGGCATCGAGGCGGCCGGCCCAATAGTCCTTAAGCGCTTTTGTCTGCTCACAGTTCGGGCCAAGGTGCGTATAGCCGGTGATGGTGGCTGTGGGGAATGTGCTGAGCATGCCGCCATACTGCCGCCGGGTTCGGGTCGGTGACGGTGGGGGGGAGACCATCGCTGTCACCTGCCGTCATGACCAGGTCACACAGCGACTCGAACAGTCAGCCAGTGACTTGCTGCGTCATGACGGCAGAAGCGACGACTCAGCGACAGCGACGATTCAGCGACAGCGACGACTCAGCGGTAGTTGACGAACTGCAGGTCGAGATCGAGGTCCTTGCCCTTGAGCAGGGAGATGACCTCCTGCAGGTCATCGCGCTTCTTCGAGCTCACGCGCAGCTCCTCACCCTGGATCTGCGATTTCACGCCCTTGGGGCCTTCGTCGCGGATGTACTTCGAGATCTTCTTCGCGTTGTCCTTGTCGATGCCTTCCTTGAGGCTCGCATCGATGCGGTACTCCTTGCCCGATGGGTAGGGCTCGCCGTCGTCGAGGGACTTCAGGGAGATGCCGCGCTTGACCAGCTTCGACTGGAAGACGTCGAGGATCGCCTTCACCCGGTCCTCGCTGACGGCCTTCATCTGAATCGCTTCACCGGTCCACGCGATCGAGGCATCGGTGCCGCGGAAGTCGTAGCGGGAATTGATCTCTTTGGCCGCCTGGTTCAAGGCATTGTCGGCTTCCTGCCGGTCGACCTTGCTGACGACGTCGAATGAGGATTCGCTGGCCATGAATGCTCCTTGTGTGGTGAGAGGATGGACGGGTATCTGGTCACCGAGTGTAGTCGAGACGCATAATTGTGACCTGCGTCTATCGAGTTGGTGATTCGGGGGTCGTGCTTGTAGTATTTTCAAGTGCTCATCGAGCACACACTGCGGCAGATTGCCCGAGCGGCCAAAGGGAGCTGACTGTAAATCAGCCGGCATTGCCTTCGAAGGTTCGAATCCTTCATCTGCCACGCAGACGGAAGAAGCCCTGTGATCATCACCTGATCACAGGGCTTCTTCGCATTCACCCCCATTGCGCAGCCCCGGCCACCTCTATAGCGTGGAGACACGTGGCCAGGACAATGGAGGCACCGCCATGACTGAGGATGAGGCTCCTCGCCGGATCAGCTCGCTCGAAGACCGGAACGCGATCGTCGAATCCGCGCTGGACAAGGCCATCAGACGCGGCGATTTCGACGACCTGCCCGGTCTGGGCAAGCCCCTGTCCGGTCTCCACAACTCGGAAGATCCCGACTGGTGGATCAAGCAGAAGATGGACAGCGAAGACATGAGCGGCGTCGCCCCGGCCGCCTTCCAGCTGCGCAAGGAGAACGCGGTCCTCGAAGACACCCTCGATGCGTTCTCAAAGGAGGCCGACGTCCGCGCCTATCTCGCCGGCTTCAACGATCGAGTCCGGGCCGCCATCATGGACCTGCGGGAGGGCCCACCCGTCTTCACCCCGCCCCGCAAGGTCGAGGACGAGGTCGCGGCCTGGCGCCAACGCCGAAGCGCGAAGACTGCATTAGCGACGAACCCGCCCCCGACTCCGACGGATGGTCGGGATCAGGAGCGGGAACGACCGCCTCGGCGATGGTGGCAGCGGAAGCGGAGCTAGCGCTGGGTGCGCAGGCGTTCGAGTGCCAGGTGGGCCAGCAGCGCCGCCTGATCACCGAGCACGGAGTCGTCGAAGATGACGAAGGGGGAGTGGTTGTCTCCCTGCCGTTCCTCGGGCACGTCCGTGCGTTTGGCGCCGAGCATCATATACGTGCCCGGAACCTCGTGCAGGACGAATGAGAAGTCCTCACTGGGCATGATCGGGTGTGCGGAGACCTCCACCCGATCCTCACCCAGCAGGCCGCGGACCTGGTCAAGAGTCCATTCGGTCTCCACCCCGTCGTTGACGGTCACGGGGTACTGCACTTGGAAATCCACCTCGGCGGTGCATCCGTGAGCCTCCGCGATGCCCCTGGCCAGCTGCTTCGACTGGGCACGCACAATGTCCAGCGACTCCTGGGACAGGGTGCGCACGGTGGCGCCGAGGCTCGCCGAAGCGGGGATGACGTTGACAGCATCACCCGCCTGCAGCTGTGTCACGGACAAAGCGATCGGGTCGAAGGTGCTGATGCGTCGGCTGACCATGTTCTGCAGGGCTGTGACGAGCTCGGCCAGGGCAGGGACCGGATCGATCGCCGACTGCGGCTGGGATCCGTGACCCCCGCGCCCGTGGAGGGTGATATTGAGGACGTTGGACCCGGCCTGCAGGGGCCCCGCCTTTGTCGAGACGACACCCTTGGCTCCCATATGGACGTGGGCTCCGTAGGCCGCGATCACTCGAGGCCCGGCGGCGTCGAGGACACCCTCCTTGATCATCACCGAGGCGCCGTTATATCCCTCCTCACCGGGCTGGAACATGAAGACGACGTCGCCGGCGAGCTCGGCGCGGTGCGCATGCAGCAGCTCGACAGCGCCCACGAGGCCTGCGGTGTGCAGGTCGTGACCGCAGGCGTGCATGTTCGCATTCGCCGAGGTGAACGGTTCGTCTGTCTGCTCCTGAATGGGCAGTGCGTCCATGTCCCCGCGCAGGAGGACAGCTGGTGCATCCGCGGGCTTCTGCGGATGAGTGCCACGCAGGACCGCCACCACCGAGGTGGTCTCAACTCCCGTACTGATCTCCAGATCGAGGCCCTCGAGGGCGGCGAGAACTGCAGCCTGCGTGTGCGGCAGGTCGAGGCCCACCTCGGGGTCGGCATGCAGCCGCCGGCGCAGATCCTGCAGCTGCGGCAGCAGAGTGTTCGCTTCGGTGAGGAGGGCGCTCACAGCATGCCGACCAGAACGCTGGCGATCACGACCGAGCCGGCACTGACCGAGGTGAAGCCGCCGACGAGCATCGGCGGCAGCATGACATTGAGAAGGGCTTCCTTCTCATCGTCATCGCGGGCGATGGAGCGTGCGACCTCGTTGGTCAGCAGATAGTCGGCAGGGAAGCCGTACATGGCAGTCAGCGCCACCGACATTCCCAGTGGGGCCTTCCAGCGCAGCAGCTTCGTGGCGATGAAGCCGCCGACGACGATGCCGATGCCGCCGACGATGAGGATCGAGATGGTGGGCAGGAACGCGTTGATGACGTCCTGCACCGACGCCGAGACCAGCGGGGCCATGACGATTGCGATCACGCCGGACATGGCGATGCCGAAGGAGTTCGACCGTTCCATCGCCTTGTCCGGGGACAGGCCGATTGCGGTGGCGGCGATGCCGAGGATGAGAGCGAGGATCGATGACGGGATGTGCGTCGGGACGGCCAGCAGTGTCGCGATGGAGCCGCCGACGAGGATGAGGAAGAGCATGAACAGCTGGTTGTCGACGAGGAACGCCGGCAGTGTGACGAGCTTCTTCTTCGTGGCGGCCTCTGCCTCGTCTTCGTGGTGAGCGGCAGCGAGTTCGTGGAGTTCGCCGCTGTCGCGCAGGTTCTTGGCGTAGCGACGGAGCAGGAAATTCGTCATCGGCATCGACGGCAGGGACTGCAGCATGAGCACGAGAGCCGGGAGAACGATGATCGCCGAGGCGGCTCCGGACGCTGTCAGGCCCTCGGTTGTGAGGCTGGTGGCGACGATGCCGCCGGCCAGGGGCCCGGAACCGGCCACGGAGGTCTCGAACCCGAAGATGGGCGCGATGATGAGGAAGATGAGGCCGACGGCGACCGCCATCCCGGACAGTGCGATGACCACTGAACGCCATTGCTTGAGCATCACCCGGAGCGGAATGAGCGTACCCATGTGGAAGAGCAGCGGAGCGACGAGAATCGTGTAGACCTGGACCAGCATCGAGTCATCGATGACGGTTTCCGGGACGATGCCGATCTTGGCGAAGATGAAGATGCCCAGCATCGCCACGAGGAGACTGGGGACTCGGGCCTTGGACCAGATCGAGACCAATTCGCCGACGGCGATGAAGCCGAGCACGATCGCGGCAGCGTAGATGCCTTCCATAGCGATCCTTTCAAAGGTGGTAGGTGGAGCATGAGTGCGGTCGTCACATCCATGACAGTGAGGATATGAAGTAGCTCACAGAGAGTACGTTATTGCCTGTTCTGTCCCGGTGCCTATGTGCTTCTCAGCATTCAAGATATTGAAAATGCTTCACGGCGGGCGAATTGAGACGAGAACTGGTGCAGGGCATAGGCTGGACGTATGAGCTTTCTGCAGTTCCTGCACGAACGAGGAATCACCGAACGACCAGGGTCGTCCAAGCGCCCCCTGGTGATCGCCCACCGCGGCTATTCCGCGGTGGCCCCGGAGAACAGTCTCGCCGCGGTGGATGCCGCCCGCGCCCTCGACGTGGACTTCATCGAAGTCGACACCTCCACGAGCGCCGATGGGGTTCCGGTCATCCTCCACGACCCCGACCTCGACAGGACCACGAATCGCAAGGGTCCGGTGGCCAATCTGACCGCGGAGGAGCTGTCCTTCGTCGACGCCGGCTCGTGGATGGGGCCGGGATTCACCGGAGTTCGGATTCCCACGCTGGCGGCCGTCATGCGAGATATCCAGCACCGAGGTGGTGAGCTGCTCCTCGAGCTCAAGGGGGAGTGGTCCTCCGGAGCGGTGGCCCAGATCTCAGAGCTCGTCGTCGAGACCGGCACTGCCGATCGGATGGTCGTGCAGTCGTTCAACACAGAGACCCTCGCCGCCTGCAGAGACATGCTGCCGATGGTGTCGCGGTTCCTTCTGCGCATGGTTCCACGCCCCGAGGACATCGAGACCGCACGGGCACTGGGCGCCGTTGCGATCAATCCTTCATACAAGGGATTCTCCATGCGCAGGTCCGTGGTCACCGAGATTCGGGACAACGACCTGGGCGTCTTCGTCTGGACGGCCGATTCCATGAACGAGTGGCGCGAACTCCTCGACGCCGAGGTTGATGGCATCATCACCAACCACCCGGGGCGTCTGCAGGGTTTTCTGGCGGGTCGCTTTGACCCAGTGAAGTGAACTTCCGTGATCTGTGAGTGACGTCACTGAACGCCGATTTGCCCTCGCTGCGCGAAGCCGTGTAAATTCTTACCTGTTGCCCCGATAGCTCAGTCGGTAGAGCATCTCCATGGTAAGGAGAAGGTCAAGGGTTCGAATCCCTTTCGGGGCTCTCGTGCCGCTTAAATGCGGCGCTGGGGCGGGGTAGCTCAGCTGGTTAGAGCGCACGACTCATAATCGTGAGGTCGGGAGATCGAGCCTCCCTCCCGCTACGCCTGAAGAACCTCCATCCATTGGGTGGGGGTTCTTCTCATTCACGAGTTCACCCAGTAGCTCCGCCAGTGAAATGTCGAGTGCATTCGCGATCATCATCAGCTCTGGGGCTGTAAATGGTAGGGCTCCGCGGAGCCGCTTCGACACTGCTGACTGGCCAACCCCCAACAGTTCTGCAAGCCAGAGCTGCTTCAGCCCGCGACGGGCGAGCCAGGCTCTCACCTCGCTACTGACTTTTAAGTTGGCTGTTCGCTCCAGGTCAATGGCTGGTTCGAATGATGTAGTCATGTAGCAATTCTATCTCTTCCGTGGACTTGCACATAGTCTCTGGGAGAAAAATATTCGGCACGGGACATTTTTAGCTTGCAGAATAGTCCTTTGAGGACTACCGTCGTCCCCATGAGCTATCAAGTGGTCCTGAGGGGCAATATCAAAGCAGCCATGGCGCGTCGCGATTGGCTAGGCCAGAAAACTGCAGAATCTATTGGTCTGACTGCAGCAACCTTTTCGTCTCGACTCCACGGCCGCACGGAGTGGAGGATGAACGAACTCGTCGATCTTGCGAAGGCACTCGACGTTCCGTTCACCCGGCTGGTCGAGGGAATTGATTCTGAGCTGGCGGTGACGGCATGAGCACCGATCTCGTGAGCCACTTCTCAGCAGATGAGGCACGGGAGCTCACCGACGAACTAAGAGCCGATTACGGAGCACTCCAAGTGAAAATCTCGGCCGCGTGGCGAGGCAGGATTTGGATTGCTCTGAATTACGAATCCTGGCAGGACTACCTCGATGAAGAATTCCGAGATGTAAGTTTGCGGCCACCTAAGGAGCTCGAAGAGCAGGTAATCGCAGAACTGAGGGCTGCAGGGATGAGCACTCGAGGCATTGCATCAGCCACAGATCTAAGCCAACCAACGGTAGTCCGACGATTGAACGAACCACGTGATTCAAATGAATCACCTGAACCTGATGAGCCAGTTATCGGTTTGGACGGGAAACAATACGATCGCGAACGACCTCCTAAGCCGACGTCCGCGCCAAATCTGGCGAGGGAGAACATCGTTGACGCGGAAATCGTCGAGGATGACCACCCCACCGACTACGACCTTGTCTCATCGTCCGGTCTTGAACCGGCGTCGGTGAATCTCAGCGAGTCGAGTAACACTCCTGGCCGTGAGCACGTGGTCCGTGCAATCCGGGAACTCCACTACGGAGCAGCTGCACCGTTGCCGATGGTGAAGAAACAGTCCAAGCTGCTCGAGGTTGCGTTCAGTGGGGGAGTCTCCGACCTCGGAACGCTCGAGGGGGACAAGGTCGAAGACCTCGGCCGGGACGTCGCCGACGCACTCGGGGTCCTCTCTGACCTGCTCTCGGCAATGGCCACACAGCCGGCCCCGACGTTTCAGGCCGCGCTGACTCATTCGGACACCGTCGGGTCGATGAAGAAGACCATGACGAACCTCCAAGTCATCGCCCGGAGTCGGTCATGATGGCACTCAAAGTTCGTGGACCCTCCGTTGGTGGACCCTCAATCGAGGCATGGGCAAACGATCAACCGTTCTCAACGATTCTGGTCGTTGGTCTGGCGCTTGCCGTTGTCTTTGCGGTGATCGGGTTCGGAGTCATTATGGTCGGTCGCCTAAATTCCCGCGCAGGTCTGAGTGGGACAGGGAGCGATCTGATATCCCTCTACGCTTACGCTGCTGCCGAGGAAGCGCATGGGTTGAGCTCAACGCGAGGCACGCTCCGGGACTCTGACGGTTCAACTATTGACGTGTGGGGTTGGGATCGGGGAGAGGTGACGGTGGCCCGTCATGACGCGATCCAGATCCGTTGGGGCCAGTGGCACACTGACCTCGACCTCCTCATCGAATTTCCCGCGATCCACGATGTCGCTCACGAAGAGTTCGCAGTGCGGATCCTCGATAGGTCAGAAGTCGCGGCGATGACCCGGAAACGGTGGGAAATCGACCAGAACGATCACATTCTTCTTCGCGACTTCGAGACCGCGGTCGATGCCTTCGACAACGCGCTGCGTGACGGTGAGCACAAAGCCACGATTCTCGGTCGCGGACCGTCCCTGGACCCAGTGCTGAAACGAGTGATGGACGATGCTGCGCACCTCGTAGAGATTCTGCGCCGTCCCGACACCTCAGACGATGACCGGGACCGGACGATGCGGGCACTGTTCAAAGCTCTCAAGCCCATCGTCGGTGACCGTGCGGTCGAGATCCCGGAACTCGAGCCATTCGTGATGAAGCAACTCACGACCACGAAGACCAAGTGATTGGAATACCCATGAAGACCACACACGTGAAGAAACCAGTCATCCTCCTGGCCACCATCATCCTCACCGCCAGCCTGGCTGGATGCGAACCGAAGAAGGTCGAGGAACCCCCGGAGGGCGCGGACGAAACGAATGACCCCTCCGTCGTTGAGGAACGTGGCGACGGGCAAGGGCTCCACGAAGAAGGGACTGATGCAGGGTTAGGTGACATCTAATCTGGCTTGTTGACAGGCAAGCCTGGAAGGATAGACACCATGCCACAGCCCTACCCGAAAGAATTCCGCGACGACGTCATCCAGGTCGCTTTGAACCGGGACTCGAAGACGACGATCGCTCAGATCGCCAAGGACTTCGGGATCCATGAAGGCACCCTGAACAAATGGATCCGCCAGGCCGAGATCGATGCCGGCAACAAACCTGGCAAGTCCACCGACGAATCAGCAGAACTGCGAGAACTACGACGGCGGACTCGCCTGCTGGAGCAAGAGAACGAGGTCCTGCGCCGTGCTGCCGCGTATCTGTCACAGGCGAACCTGCCGTCAAAAGGCTCTACCCGCTCGTGAGAGAGCTCGCCGCCGACGGGATCCCCGTCGCGGTGTCGTGCCGGGTCTTGAAGCTCTCACGCCAGCCCTACTACCGGTGGCTGGCAGCACCGGTTCCTGAAGCCGAGGTCGCCGAAGCCTATCGGGCCAACGCACTCTTCGACGCCCACCGCGACGACCCGGAATTCGGATACCGGTACCTCGCAGATGAGGCGGAGTCGGCAGGCCAGCCTATGGCTGTTCGCACTGCGTGGCGGTTGTGTTCGTCCAATGCCTGGTTCTCGGCCTTCGGCAAGGGGCGGGCGAAGAACGGGAAGAAGCCGGGACCACCGGTTCACGACGATCTATGCGCGTTTGTCGATGCCGACGGACGGACCAGACACGAGTTCCATGCTGATGCCCCGAATCAGCTGTGGTTAACCGACATCTCGGAACACCACACGGGTGAGGGCAAGCTGTACCTCTGCGCCGTCAAAGACGCCTACTCCTCGCGCATCGTCGGATATTCGATCAGTTCGAGGATGAAGGCCCGGTTGGCTGTTGATGCCCTCGAGATGGCTGTGGCCAGGCGCGGTGATGTGGCCGGATGCAAGACGCACAGCGACCGCGGCAGCCAATTCCGGTCGAAGAAATTCACTCGGGCTTTGGCCCGTCATGGCATCATCGGGTCGATGGGCAGAGTCGGCGCGGCTGGCGACAACGCAGCGATGGAGAGCTTCTTTGCGCTGTTGCAGAAGAACGTTCTCGACCGCCGCCGATGGGCGACCCGTGACCAACTGAGAATCGCGATAGTGACGTGGATCGAGCGGACGTATCATCGACGTCGCCGACAAGCTCGGTTGGGTCGTTTGACACCGATTGAGTACGAAGCGATCATTGAGTCACCTGCACTCGCAGCGTGACACTTGAATTGTCACCTCTCCTTGCATCAGTCCCTTTCGTGGTGATCTCTGCTCGAGTCGCCATCGACAGTTCACTCCCCATAGCTTCCGAGGGTCCACCATTTCGCGGGCAAAAGTATATGAGGCACCGAGGGTGGCATCCGGGCTGTTTATCTGAGTCTTGCCGGTCGATTGACACCAGTAGAGTACGAAGCAATCATAGAGCCAGCTGCTCTCGCAGCTTGACACTCAAACTGTCACCTTTCTTTGCATCAGTCCCTTTTAGGCCTTTGGTCGAGCGTGACGTTTCCGGCCATCCCTGGCCACGAAAGCCACAGCAATGACCACCCAGCAAACATAGAGTAAGACCATAGGGATGAACACGATTGCCGGTAGGTAGTCGATTGAGCTAGACAAGAACAGCCAGGCCAGTTCTGCAACCATAAGCGCACCAAGCGCCAGGTTGGCAACGCCCATCCACCGCTTCTTCGTCGCTTCCCACGCGGAGTACAGAATCGATAGCTGCAGAACGAGAGTGGCGGCAACGAGCAGGAGCACTGACAGTACCTGTCGGACAACAAGCCACCCCGGGGAAGTGAAATCGAGGAGGAGGGCAACAGCACCAAGCACTACGCATCCTGCACCGGATAAAGCAAAGAAAGTCGGTCTACGGGTCACAGGTACTTGCTCCAAGTTCGAGCTGCGACGGCCCCATACGGAGAGCAATCAAATTTGCTTAGGACCTGTTGACCGGTAAATCTTGACCGCCGCGATGACAACGAAGACGACTGTTGCAACCCCCAACAAAAGAGGAATCAGGCCGTCGAGAATTGCTGTGATCGGACTGAAGTAGCCAGCCCACACGAGACCGGCAGCCAGCAAAACAGTCAGGGTCATGCCGGAAGCTACCCACTTCCTCGCTGACACCGGAGCTATTGGTGACCGGTGGATAGCTAGAGCGACGAGTACACCAGAGACCAGAACGAGCACGATTGAAACGAACGCTGGCACAGAGAGAACATAGAGCACCATCGCAGCGACAAAAGCAACAAGCCCTCCGAGGACAAGACTTCTTGATGAATTCACGACTGAGTGCCCCTACAGCTTCTTGACGAAAGTATTTGCTGTCACTGCTGCATAGTAGACGCCTACCGTGATGTAGCAGTTCTGGCGGAAGACCGTACCTTTGGAAAACTGATGCTGGCACTGCTGCTTCATCTGCCTTTTGAGTTTTCCATTGGCGCTGTACCACTGCTTCTTTTTAGTAGAGTTTGAGATTTTCTTCCCCATGATTGCTTGGATGTTCATATCGTGTCGGGCACACGGTCCACGGAAATCGACTCGATACTTACCAACCACAGGCTGGTCTGGAGAGGAGGTGCAATAGTCATGCCAGCTCTTTGGTTTGCAAGACTTCGGGCAATACCGGTAATTCTTGGGGATGGTGACTCTCCCTGGCTTCTTGGCGTAGGGAGTTAGAGGACCACCAGGTTTGACCTTCAGGGGAGTGGTTTCAGCTTCAAAGAGGTTGAGTCGTAACTGGCGCTTACGATTTGCAGGAAGGCATTGACGCCGAGGCGGCCGAAGCTGCAATGGGCCGCAGTGCCGACGAGACTACCAAGGCTCACAGTCGGGCCATCCTCGTGCTAGCTGAAGCAACGAGAAGAATGGACAAGGGACTTCACCCGGCAGGAGTGTAGGCTCCTGAGCCTTTGAGTGCGTTGTACAGCGTCTGCCGAGAGACCTCATAGCGTCGGGCGACCCCGGCCACCGAGATCCCCATGTCGACCATCGCCCGGCAGGCTTGCACGTCCTCGTCGGTGAGCTTGCGCTGATAGACCCCCTGAGCCTTCGCCAGCTCAATCCCCTCCCGCTGCCGTTCAAGGATCCGCGCGCGCTCGAACTGCGCCATGCCCGACAGAAACGTGAGGAACAGTTCCTGCATAGGGGAGCTGCCATCTTTGGAGACGGTGATGTTCTCCGAGACGAAGGTGACCGTGCACCCTTTCCCGGTCAGTGTGTCGACGAGCGAGTAGAGATCTCGGGTGTCTCGTCCGAGGCGATCCAACGAGGCCACACGAATATGGTCACCCTCGCGGGCATAGTCGATGAGCTTGTTCAGGCCTGCGCGGTTGGCGCGTGATTTCCCGCTGAGCTTGTCCTCGAACGTCTTATCGCACCAACCGATGGTCTCGTATTGCCGGCCAGGGTTCTGATCGGCGCTACTGACGCGCACGTAGCCGAGGGTCTGTCCGAACAGGGCATCTGAGGGGTTCTCGGAGTCGGTAGGCATATGTGTCCAATCACTGGAATCGCAACCCGTTTGACAGCATTCTTCCGGCCGAGATCTCGAATGTCAAAGGGGTATACCCGATTGACATGATCGCACTCATCCGGCCTGCTGGGCCGAAGTTTTCTCGAAATTTCATACTTTCGTGCGAGGCGCCCGCGGCGCCCACACTGTATGACCGGACCTGCGGCAGGTAACGGTTTGATTGCTTTCACACGAGCGACCCCGGAAGCCAACTCAGGGATTGTTAGGTTTAAGGACGGCTTATCCCCATGAAAGATCGTCCCCACCTTTCTTCACAGACTGCGAGACCATGCGAGAAGACTCCCGGATGGCCCTGGCCCCCGTTCATCCCCGCCGGTGGGTCCAGCGTGCCCTGGTGGCAGTCGTCGTCATCGTTTTCGCCATGGCCGCCATTTTCATCGTTTTCACGCCAGTAGAAACTGTTTCGAAGGTTCGGGTCGCAATCATCGATGGAGGAATTGACCCCACCTACCCAGCATTGAATAAGGCGAAGATCGAGGTTCGTTCGGTGCCGGGCGCCCCGTCGAGAGTGAGCGAACACGGGTCAGCCATGGCCGCGATCATGGTTGAAAGCGCGTCAGCAAAACCATCTACACGATCTCCGACGATCGAGATCGTCGATGTCCCGGCTCTTGATGTTTCTGGTGTCGGGGAAGTTGAAGACTTGGCGACTGGGATCACGACTGCGACGCAACAAGATGTGGATATGATCGTCGCCGCGCTCGGGACCGAAATGGACGTGCCAGAGCTGAAGGAAGCGGTCCGTCAAGCTCAAAACGATGGCGTGACCATCTTTTCCGCTGCCGGGAACGGTATTGGAGATTTCGCCTCATACCCAGCCCAATATGAGGGAGTGATCTCAGTGGGGGCACTGAACAAATCAGGCCGCCGCCTGAGATTCACGAATACTCGAGCAACGAATCTCCTTGCTTCCGGTGAGGAGATCCGCGTTGAGAGCCCGGGAGGTGGGGCCCAGCCGTATTCAGGGACGTCTCCTGCAACAGCGATTGCTGCGGGAAAGATTGCCGCGTGCTGGCCACTGATTGCTCCACACACTCTTGATCAGACCCGCAGGAACACTCCTGTCGATCAAGCGATAGAAGAATCCATTGAAGAACAAGGAAAGGATCCGAGGGAATGCAAGTCTCTTTAAGGAAGAGCGTTGCTGCTGTTGCAGCGGTGACCGCGTTAGCGGTGGGGCTGTCGACGGCAAATATTTCACCCGTCGCGGCCGACGAGCCAACCGAAGTACCAAGCGTCAGCACACATAGTGTCTCTGTTGATCCTGATGAGGCGACCTCAGGTGTTGAGTCGCTTGATGAGGGCGGCGACAACCTAGATACGACTGTAGACGTCGACGCGGTCGGTGGCACAGTCTCCACCTCGGTTGAGGCTGAAGGTATTGATTCGCGTGTGGATGTCGCCACGGATTCCGATGCTCCTCTTGATGAGCTGATCCAGTCGGTGACGGTTGAAGCAGTCGTCGATGGTGAAGACATTGAAAGCGAACTACTCGTCCGTGATTTCACCTATTTAGGTGATGAAGCCTTCACCGCAACTCTCGAAGATGCTCAGTCCGGAGAAACCATTGAGGTTTCTTCTGCCCAGGTGAATGCGCAGGCATTCCCGATTCTGTGGGTTCTTGGCCTCCTCGCTCGTGTCGGGATTAAAGCAGCCCTACGTGTCAGGCTGGAGCGGGACCACGGTGACAGAGCAAATCAGTCCGACCACGTAGGGCGAGAACCAGGAAACCAATCAATATGTCGAATCTCGTTGTGGCCGAAGTAGGCCAAAATGGGTCCATGAATAGTTCCGGACCGCGTGCCGGTGGACCGACCCGTCGAAGGTCGTTCACTCCCGCGCAGAAGCTTGAGTTGTTGACCCAGTACGAGGGCGCCTGCACCGGCAAGGAGGGCGGTGCTTTTCTGCGGGAACAGGGTTTGTATTCCTCGCAGATCGCTGAATGGCGAAAGCTTCGTGATGCCGGTGCTCTCACCGGAAAGAAGCCCGGGGAAACCATT
>NZ_FXZB01000024.1 GCF_900169065.1 Brevibacterium aurantiacum
GACACCAACAAAAAGTCTGACGACAAAGCAGACACATCCGCAGACACTTCAGGCTCCAAAGACACCAACAAAAAGTCTGACGACAAAGCAGACACATCCGCAGACACTTCAGGCTCCAAAGACACCAGCGATTCCGCGGGCACGACCGACGAGACTCCCGAGTCGAACACCCCGGAGGCAACCGCTCCGACCAACCCCGGCACCGATGAAGGTGAGAAGAAGGGCGCAGCCACCGCGACCCAGGCACTCATCATCGATCCGACCGAGATCAGCTCCGAGGACTTCCTCAACGAGGGCATCAAGCTCGGCATCACCGGCGCACAGCCGGGCGAGAAGATCACGATCACGGTCGAACACGCTCAGGGCAAGGTCGATCGCTACACCATGACGAAGGAAGCCGACTCCGAGGGCAAGGCGACCTTCGGCGTGCAGGCGAAGGTCAAGGCAGTGCTGGGCACGTACAACGTCACAGCTCAGGCTGACAGCTTCGACAAGCCACAGGGCGGCAGCTTCACCGTCGTCACTAACGGCACCTCCGTCGACGAAGGCGGAGAGAACAGCAGCGACAACGGCAGCGATCTGCCTCGCACAGGTGCAGAGATGACCGGGCTCGCGCTCGGCGTCGGCCTCCTCGTTGTAGGTGCCGCAGCCGTCGTCATCACCCGTCGGCGGATGACCGCCTCCGACGATCCTGCGGAGTTCTAAGATCCGTTGAACGATGAATTGTCCCTAGCGGGGCTGCACCTCGGCGGACACCAGATCGATCTCGGTCGTCTCCGAGCAGGGACAATACTCGGTCTCATGGGCAGCACGGACAGCACCACTGAGGTGGTGCTGTCCGTTGCTGCGCGCTCCGACGTCGCACCTCCACCGCAGTTCCCGACCGGAATCCGGTCGGGTCTCATGCGTGTGCGCAGGTGGGTCAAGTCATATCTTCGCGAAGCCAATGCCGGATCTGGGGAGGCGGCATTGGCACAAGCGTGTACGGAATTCGGGCTTCGACCCGATGTGCTGGCACGTCGGTTCGGCGAACTCGATGCCAACGAACAGGCAAAACTCCGCCTGGCGGCGGCGTGGTCGACCGGAGCGACGTGGTTGACCTTCATCGACCCCTTCGCATCCGTGCCGGGCCATGTGCGTGCAGGTCTGCGCGGTCGCCTGGCCGATCTGGCCGCCGCGCACGGCCGCGGGATCGTCTTCACCTCGAATACGCTGACCGACTTCACCGTCGCCGAGGCGGCCGTGGCCGATATCGAAAAAGGCGAGCTCGTCGCGTTCGGCACTTTGGAACAGGTCGTCACGGAGCCCAGGGGCTCCCTGCCCGCCGAGCTCAGCGGAGTCAACGTCTATTCCGGGCTGGCGCGCAAAGGGTGGCTGTCGATCGGCCACTCTGCAGTGAAGGCTCGGACCGAACTCGACGGGAAGGTCTTCGTCACCCTCGGGTGGCGCAGTGCCCTCCTGTCACTGGACGAGCACGACCCGGCGTTCACCTCGGCGACGGTGTTCGAGGCCATCGTCATCGGACTGCGCGATCGCGGATCCTGCCTGCAGGCGAAGCTGTCGCCGGTGGACACGGAGATGGGCCTCGCACTCGACGTGGACCTGGCCGACCTGGCCGGGGTTCGCCGCGCCGGAACCGCCGGCGCTGACACCGATGGCGATCAATCCGGAACGGTGGGCGGGTTCGGATTGCTTCACCCCAGCCTCGGTTCGTCGATCGCAGAGCTGCGTGCCAACGTCAAGGTCGGCACCCATGTCTTCGTCGAGGTCGACACCTCGGCGCTGCACGCCTACTCAGTGGAATGATGCCCGGCGGCGTACGTCTGGTCACTGCGACCCGCGTGTCCTCGCCGGTGATGGGGCTTCGCTGCGGCCGATTGGCATTAAACTGAAATTCCCTCATCCCCCACCGATTCAGGAGAGCAATGCGAACTTCGCGCAAGCTTCTGATTTCGGCGCTCCTGATCATCGTCCTCACCGTGGCCGCAGTTCCGCTCCTCAACCTCACCGTCTACACTCCTGCCCGAGCTGCAGAGGCCTATATTTCGGCGATCGAGGACGCCAATGCCGAGCAGGCGTTCTCCTACCTCTCCTCCCCCACTCCGTCCTCGACTCTGGCACTCAACCATGATGTGCTCTCAGCCGCACCCGACCTGCCGCGTGATCCCGAGGCGACGACGGTGTCGATGGACGGCGATCATGCGAAGGTCTCGCTGAGCTATGTCCTGTCCTCGCAGACACAGACCGTGGATCTGTCCATGGTCAAGCTTCCGGCGAGGGCCGGACTGTTCGATCGCTGGGCGATCGAGCAGAAGGAGTGGCCCACACTCGACCTGCAGGTCGAAGGTTCGTCAACGGCCACGGTCAACGGCTATGGAGTCTCCGCGGGAACTGTTCCCGTGCTGTTCCCGGCCACCTACCTCGTCGGCTTCGATGCGACCTACCTGAAGTCGAAGCCCGAACGCGCCGAGGTGATCGCTCCGACCGACACCGCCGAGATCGCGATGTCGCCCGAGCCCACTGCGAAGTTGGAGCAGGCTGTCGACGAGCAGATCACCGAGCATCTGCAGAAGTGTGTGAAGTCGAAGACCCTCTACCCTTCCGGATGCGTGTTCGGCTACGACACGGACAATGAGATCCTCGGCGACGTGAAATGGTCGCTGGCACGCGACCCCGAGGTCAGCCTGACCGCCTCGGGCAACGACCTCGAACTCACCCCGTCCACGGTCGAGGTGCGCATCCAGGGCCGCTACCGCGATATCGTCACGGCCGCCGAACACGACTTCGACGAGACGCTCTCCTTCGTCATGGGAGGATCCGTGGTCGTCAAGTCCTCAAAGGTCAGCTTCGATCCGCGCCGCCTCGGAGACATCTCCGTGAAGTAACGGCTTTGGGCGCGCCTGAGCGAGTCTTCAGGCGTGCTTGGCTGAGCCTTTGAGCGTGCTCGTTTGAGTCTTCAGGCGCCGCGGAGGTCGAGGGTGAGCTCGGCCGGGGCCGTGTCGACAAGGTCGACTGGGATGCCCCAGTCCTGCTGGTAGAGGTGGCACGCAGCGTGCAGCGGGATCTCCCCGCCGGGCTCTCCATCGCAGGCGGCCGCTCGCGCGGTCACGTGCAGGACCCCCGACTCGAGTTCGGGGTTGATGACGATGTCGCGCTTCAGCCCCTCTGCTCCCCCGCCGCCGGAGACGATGAGTTCCGGAGGCGTGGATGAGACCTGCAGGTATGTGGGGTCGCCCCACCGGTCGTCAAGCTTCTGACCTGCGGGGACCGTGAAGCTCACACTCACGCCCACGGGTCCCGAGGCAATCTCCGTCGACGGCCGCTTGCTGGTCAGCGCACCCTCGTCGACACGCTGGGCGTCCTTGGGCAGCTTCACTCTGGTCAGGGCGTGCGAGGCGGACTCGACGATGAGGAGTTCGGCATCGGCTGCCTCCGTGGCGGCGTCAGCGCTTCCGGCTGCTTCAAGGACGAAGATATCGGAGGGTTCGCGCAGCCCGCGAGCCAGCGTCGAGACCTCGTTCGTGGTGAAGTCATAGCGACGGATTGCGCCGTTGTAGGTGTCGGCGATTGCGATCGACCCATCGGGCAGGCTCCGCACGCCAAGGGGGTGCTGCAGCCTGGCCTCGGCGGCAGGTCCGTCACGGAAGCCGAAGTCGAAGAGCCCCTCGCCGATGAGAGTGGAGACTGCTCCGGTGCTCGGGTCGAGGCGACGGATCGCTGAAGTCTCCGAATCGGCGATGAACACATCGCCATCAGAGCTGAGATCGAGACCCGAAGTCTGTGCGAACCATGCGGCCTCGGCCTCACCGTCGGCCAGTCCTTCATTCATGGTGCCCGAGAGCAGGCGGATCGAGCCGGTTTCCGGGTCGAACGACCAGATGGTGTGGTTGCCTGCCATCGCCACAACCACCTCGGCGGTGGCGGGGATGTAGAGGACATCCCACGGTGAGGACAGCTTCACGTCGAGGGCGGGACCGTCGTAGCGGCCGAGCTCTCCGTGAGTCCCGACCACATTGTCGATCGCGCCGACCATGTGCTGTGATCCGGTGCCGGCGACCGTCGTCACGGTTTCGGTGTCGAGGTTGATGCCCCGCAGAGTGTGGTTGACGGTGTCGGCGACGACGAGGTGGTAGCCGGCCTTCGCGGCCACGTCATCGGGCAGGACGGTGATGCCGCCGGGTTCGCTGAAGCTCGCCGAGGTGAAGTCCCCGTCGTTCGCTCCGCGCTCTCCGGTGCCGATTCGTCGGATGATGTTCTGACCGGAAGCGTCGTATTCGACGAGGCTGTGGTGTCCTGAATCGGCGACGAGGAGGTTGCCCGAAGGCAGTTCGGTGACCTTGCCGGGGTAGAACAGTTCGGTCTCCGGTGCTGGTGGCGGCACGTAGGGGCCGTCTCCGGAGTGCAGCGTCCCCTTGGCTGAGTGCTCGTCGATGAGGCCTTCGATGATTTCGCCGAGGCCTGCTCCGTGGCCTTCGCCTGAGAGGGTGGCGACCAGGTAGCCCTCGGGGTCGATGACGGCCAGTGTGGGCCAGGCTCGGGCGGTGTATGCCTGCCAGGTGACGAGGTCTGGGTCGTCGAGGACGAGGTGCTCGACCTGGTAGCGTTCGACGGCCTGATCGACGGCCTCCACGGTGCGTTCGAACTCGAACTTCGGCGAGTGGACGCCGATGATGACGAGCTCCTTGTTGTACTTCTCCTCGAGCGGTCGCAGCTCATCGAGTACATGGAGGCAGTTGATGCAGCAGAAGGTCCAGAAGTCGAGCAGGATGACCTTGCCGCGCAGGTCGGCCAGGCTCAGGTCCTTGCCGCCGGAATTCATCCACCGGCGGCCGATGAGTTCAGGTGCACGCACCTTGACCTGGTGGGCGGATGCTGGGGATTCCTGCGGACTGGAGTTCATAGCTCCATCTTCACAGATTCACCGCCGCGACGGGAGACCCGGTGTCATCATGTGACCAACGCCCCAGCCCTCATCGTGCGGGCTGGCCCCGCGCCACGACTCCGGCGCAGTGCGGTGGGCGGTGGGAGGTTGGGCGGCGGCTCAGGAGTAGTCGCGAGCGCCGAATACGCTGGAGCCGACGCGGACCATGGTTGCGCCCTCGGCGATTGCGAGCTCGAAGTCGTTGCTCATCCCCATGGACAGCTCCGTGGCCTCCGCGGGCATGACACCGGATGCGATGAGCTTCTCCCTCAGTTCCCGCAGGTCGGAATAGCTGGGACGGATCTCTTCGGGTGTGCGTCCTGGCAGGCCGATCGTCATCAGCCCGCGCAGCTTCATGCGTGAGAGTCCGCGGAGCTCGGTGATGAGACCTTCGGCCTCTTCAGGGGCGATGCCGGACTTCGAATCCTCGCGTGAGGTGTTGACCTGCACGAAGATGTCCACCGTCGAATCGAGCACCTCGAGGCGGTTGTTGATCTTCGTTACCAGTTCGAGGTTGTCGACGGACTGGATGCAGTGCGCGTGGCGCAGAGTGTGGTTGACCTTGTTCTTCTGCAGCGGGCCGATGAGATGAGCCTCGTGATCGAGATCGGCCAGATCCTCGGCCTTGCCGACCAGCTCCTGGACCTTGTTCTCGCCGATAAGTGTGAACCCGTGCTCGAGTGCGACGCGGATCTTGTCGGCCGGCTGGGTTTTGGTCGCGAGCAGCACCTGTACGTCGGTGCTCGTCCGACCGCTGGCCTCGGCGGCGGCCGCTGCACGAGCAGCCACCTCGTCGAGGTTGTCCCTGATGGAGGCGATGGCCTCCGGGGACAGCGAATCGGGTGCGTTCTGTGGTTCGGGAGTGTCTGGGGAACTCATGCTTCCAGTCTTACACGTACCCGCTGAAGTTGCAGGTCGAGGGCACAGCGGCATGGGGCCCGGTTCTCTGCAAACGGTTGGTAAGTTCTCCTCGAAGCCCGTTCGGGGATCGAGGAGAACTTACCAACCGTTGGTGTTCGTCCTGCGGAACACAGACTGTCAGCGGCCGCATGCTTGGCGGCGGCGTTCGTCCCAGCCACTCGCCGTAACGGCGCTGCCCCTTGATCGGGCAGGCCCGCGCCTACTCGGGCAGCCCAGCCGCTATTCGGGCAGGCCCTTGGCCTTTGCATCGATGTTCTTGATCAGCGCCGAGGTGTCGAGGCCTTCGAGTCCGGCGTCGACGAGCTTCTGCAGCTGAGCGTGGACGAGCTGAGCCGCCGGCAGGTCGAGGCCCTGTGTCTCGGCGCCGGCGAGAGCCAGACCGACGTCCTTGCGCATGAGGGCTGTTGCGAACCCGGGCTTGAACGAGTTGTTCGACGCAGCTGTCTCTGTCACGCCGGGCACGGGGTACCAGGTGCGCAGCGGCCAGGAGTCTCCGGAGGAGACGGTGGCAATGTCGTAGAAGACCTTCGGGTCGAGTCCGAAGCGATCGGCGAGCACTGCACCTTCGACGACGCCTTGCAGGCTGATCGAGAGCATCATGTTGTTGACGATCTTGGCGGCCTGGCCAGCGGCCTCGCCACCGGCGTGGAACATGTTGCCGGCCATCGGTTCGATGAAGGTCTTCGCCTCGGCCACGTCCTCATCGCTGCCGCCGAGCATGAAGGTCAGCGTGCCTGCCTCGGCACCTGTGACGCCGCCGGAAACCGGTCCGTCGACGAAACGGAACCCAGCCTTGACCGCTTCGGAGTGGAGGGCGCGAGCCGAATCGAAGTCGATGGTCGAAGAGTCGACGAGCAGGGTCTTGGTGTCCGCATGAGCCAGGACGCCGTCGGCTTCGAGATAGACCGCTCGGGCGTGCTCACCCTTGGGCAGCATCGTGAAGACGATGTCGGCTCCGGCGACCGCCTCGGCGATGGACTTCACGGGGTTCACCCCGTGCTTGGCTGCCTCTTCGACGGCGATCTCCATGAGATCGAAGCCATTGACGGTGTGACCGGCTTTCACCAGGTTTGCAGTCATCGGACGACCCATGTTCCCCAGGCCGATCCATCCAATCGTCGACATAAAATGCCTCCTCGCATCATGTTCTTCTGCTGACTCAGTGTTGCCCCTCACATTACGCCAGTCGCTGCGGCAACACAGGTCGAGGAGAATCACATATTCCGCACCGGATATGTGCGCACACGCAGATAGGATGGGATGACTATGGCTTCATATGCACCTGGCGGTTCCGGTTCGCAGATCTCACCCGAAGATCTGCTGACGCTGCTTGCCGTGGCTCGGCTGGGCAAGTTCACGGCCGCCGCCCACAGCCTGGGGCTCAACCACACAACCGTGTCCCGACGCATCGCCGCCCTGGAGAAGGGATACGGCGAGCGGCTGCTCGTGGCCTCACCCGACGGGTGGGAGCTCAGTGCCGCCGGCCGTCATCTGCTGCCGGTGGCCGAGGACATCGAGGCCGCACTGGGACGCATCGACGCACACGCAAACTCGGCCCTGTCCGGCACGATTCGCCTGGCCTGCCCTCAGGCCTTCGCCCTCGAGTTCGCGGTACCGGCCCTGACCCGACTGCAGCACAGCCATCCCGGCCTGCAGTTCGAACTCATCGCGGCGACTCAACGGGCCCGACAGTACCGTTCGGGCGTGGACATCGAAGTTGTCGTCGGTCGACCGAACGCGCCGCGCAGCATCGCGCAGCACATTCGCGACTACCGGCTCCAGCTCTATGCCTCGCACGAATACCTGCGCAGCCACAGCACACCGACGACGATCGACGACCTCGCCGAGCATCGGCTCATCTACTACATTGAGAACTCGCTTCAGGTCGACGACCTCGACGAGGCCGGCAGCGCTCTTCCGCGAAGCAAGGGATTCTTCCGCTCCACCTCGGTGCATGCTCACGTGCTCGCGACCTCGAATGGGGTCGGCATCGGGATCCTGCCCGACTTCCTCGCCGCGAACAACAGCCGCCTGGTGCAGGTGCTGCCTGATGAGTTCTCGAAACCGGTCTCCTATTGGGCCTCGGTCCGCCACGAATCCCTGCGCAATGCAGGGGTCCGCAGCGTCCTCGAGGTCCTCTGAGCCGAGCTCACCCCGAGCAGGCAACACTCAGGCCGCGGACCAGCCGCCGTCGACGCTGTGTGCGCTGCCGTTGATGACCGCAGCCGCATCGCTGGCCAGGAACAGCGCGAGCGCAGCGATGTCACCGGGATCGGCCAGCTTCGGCACCGCCGAGTGGCCGAGGAATACCTGTTCGAGGACCTCGTCCTCGGTGATGCCGTTCGTCTTCGCCTGATCGGCGATCTGTCCCTTGACCATCGGTGTCATCACATAGCCGGGATTGATCGCATTGCAGGTCACACCCTGTGGTCCCGCCTCGAGCGCGGTCGTCTTCGTCAGTCCCATGAGCCCGTGCTTGGCCGCCACATACGCTGATTTGTTCGCCGAGGCGCGCAGCCCGTGGATCGAGGAGAGGTTGATGACCCGGCCCCATCCCTTCTCATACATCGACGGCAGCGCCGCCTTTGTGAGCACGAACGGTGCCTCGAGCATGAGCGTATTGATCAGCCGCCATTCCTCGAGGGGGAATTCGGTGATCGGGTGGATGCGTTGGATGCCGGCGTTGTTGACGAGGATGTCGACGTCGAGATCGACTCCATCCAGCGCCGAGGTGTCCGCGAGGTTGACTGTCCACGCTACTCCCCCGATGTCGCCGGCCACGGCTTCCGCCGATTCCGCATCGACGTCGGCGACGATGACGTGTGCTCCTGCTGCGGCGAAGGCTTCGCTCATTGCCTTGCCGAGGCCGGAGGCTCCCCCTGTGACGAGGGCGCGTTTGCTGCTGAGATCGATCATTTCGGTCCCTTCGATCGTAGTGTGCTTCGCCAGTGCAGTCAGCTGTGGTGGTGTCAGCTGTCGCGTTGTCGACTGCCATGGGTTCGGGCGGCACCGATGTTCATCGGCACCGCCCGAAGACCGAACTCACTGTCGTGTGTTCGAGTGTTGAGATATGCGAATCAGCGCTGTGCTGCGTGACGACGGTCTTTGTCCACCTGGTCCAGTGAACGCAGATCGATGCCCTTCGTCTCCTTCGTGTACAGGAGCGCGATCATCGAGATCGCGGCAGCCACCAGAACGTAGATCGCGATCGGCACTGAGGATTCGAATTTCTGCAGCAGCGCAACCGCGATGATCGGTGCGAACGACCCTGCCACGATCGCCGTGACCTGATAGCCGGTCGAGACACCCGAGTTGCGCATGCGGGTCGGGAACATCTCCGACATGATCGCCGGCTGGCCGGCATACATCAGTGCGTGGAAGATGAGCCCCAACAGCAGGGCGAGGAAGATCATCACGGCACTGGCTGTGTCATACATCGGGAAGGCGAAGAAGCCCCAGGTTGCTGTGAGAGCGATGCCGATTCCGTAGGGCAGCTTGCGCCCAACCTTGTCCGCCATGGCCCCGACGAAGGGCACGAGCACAGCGTGGATCGCATGGGCTCCGAGCAGGAGGCCCAGAATCTCACTTGACTCGATCTTCACCACCTGCGCCAGATAGGTGATCGAGAAGGTCACGACGATGTAGTAGTGGATATTCTCGACGAAGCGCAGGCCCATCGCGGCGAAGACCTCGCGGGGGTAGCGCTTGAAGACGGCCTTGATTCCGTAGTCCACACCTTCTTCGATCTCTTCAGACTGGACCTCGTCGAAGATCGGTGCGTCTGAGACACGGGTGCGGATGTAGTAGCCGATGAGCACGATGACGGCCGAGAGCCAGAAGGCCACACGCCAACCCCACGAGAGGAAGTGCTCTTCGGTCAGCGTTGCGGTGAGGACGAAGAGCACCCCGGTGGCGAGCAGGTTGCCCAATGGCACACCGGACTGCGGGAAGGATGACCAGAAGCCGCGTTCCTTGTTCGGTGCATGCTCGGCCACGAGAAGGACTGCTCCACCCCACTCGCCGCCCACGGCGAAGCCCTGCACGACGCGCAGCAGGACGAGGAGAATCGGGGCGAAGGGCCCGATCTGATCGAACGTCGGCAGACATCCCATGAGGAATGTGGCCACACCGACGAGGACGATCGACAGCTGCAAGAGCTTCTTGCGTCCGTACTTGTCACCGAAGTGCCCGAAGACGATACCACCGATGGGGCGGGCGATGAAGCCGACCGCGTAGGTGGCGAAGCCCGCCAGAATCGGTGTCAGAGGGTCATCCGACGGTGGGAACAGAATGTGGTTGAACACCAGGGTGGCGGCCGAACCGTAGAGGAAGAACTCGTACCACTCGACGACGGTTCCGGCCATCGAGGCGGCGACGACCTTGCGCAGCTGTGTGCGGACCGTCTTCCTCTCGGCATTGTTCGAAGAACTCATGACTCTCCTTGATTTCCACGATCCGCATCACCGTTGAATGCGCGGATCGACTCGCTGTGGCGTCTTGCCCGTGCGGAGGTGAACCCCGAAGCCCCTGCTATGCGGCTTCAGGTCCACGTCATCGGCGCGGATTGCGTGACGCTGTGGATAAATATGATCCATGCAACAGTCTGCGCCATCCGGCAGACGATTGGGTGCAGAAAGGGCTCGAATCCGGGAATTATCTCTGCACATTCCCGCAGACGAGGTGTGCAGTCATCTGCCTCGCGGGCCGGAGTTAGCGTCGCGCTGGGCCATGTTGGCGAGCATGTCGTTGTAGGCCCGAAGTTCCGCGTCGTCGGTGCGTGCCTCACGTCGGTCAAGGCGCTTGGCTTCGCGGTCTGAGGACTTCGACCATTGGAAGGCGACCATGATTGCGATGAAGAGGGTCGGGAACTCTCCGATGCCCCAGGCGATTCCGCCGCCCGTCTGTTGGTCTTCGATCGCCGAATAGCCCCAGTCGGCACCGATATTGCCGAACCAGTCACCCTCGATGAGGACTTCGGAGCTCATGATCGAGATGCCGAAGAACGCATGGAAGGCCATCGTGATGAGCAGCATGAGCAGACGCAGCGGGTAGGCGGGGCGCTCCACTCCGGGGTCGATGCCGATGAGTGCCTGCGCGAACAGGTAGCCGGCGCCGAGGAAGTGGATGATCATCAGCTCGTGGCCCAGGTGCCATTCGAGGGCGTACTTCATCACGCCCGAGTAGTAGAAGATGACGAGGGAACCGGCAAAGTTCACGCTCGCGAAGATCGGGTTCGCAAAGAACCTCATATACGGGGTGTGGACGAGCCAGAGCACCCATTCGCGGACACCACGCGAGCCGTCGGTGCGGGCCTTCGTACCGCGCATGAGCATCGTGATGGGTGCGCCGAGGACCATCGGCAGGGGCACCACCATGATCAGGAGCATGTGCTGGATCATGTGTCCGGAGAATTGGATCTCACCGTAGACTCGGGCACCGCCTGAGGTGACGTAGACGAGGAAGATCATGCCCAGCAGCCAGCAGATCAGGCGATGGATCGGCCAGGCATCACCTCGGCGCCGGAGATTGACGAATCCGGCGATATAGGCAGCGGCCAGGCCGACCGCCACGACGACCCACAACGGGTCGAGGGACCATTCGGTGAAGTAGCGGGCGAAACTCGGCGGCGGGGGAAGCGGCTCGCCGGTCAGGATCTCTGCCGGGGTCGGGTCGCCCACGGGTTCCTGTGACACCGGCGGCTGAGACCGCGACAGTGCGACTGCCAGGCCCATGGTGGCACCGAAGATGAGGAATTCCACGACGATGAGTCGCCAGAATTCCCTGGTCGCCGAGGCGGCGGAACCCAGACGTCGGATGACGAACTGCCGATGCCAGAAGCCGATGAGGCCGAGCAGAATCGTCGCGAACGCCTTCGCCACGATCACCTGCCCATACGGGGTCATGAGATCAGCGAAACTGTGGACGCGCAGCAGCGAGTTCACAACACCGGAGAAGGCGACGAGAGCAATGGCGATGAGAGCGATCGAGGAATAGCGTTCGATCGTCGAGCGAAGCAGGTTCGAGCGAGCCAGGTCTGAGCCGAGGAGGGCGATGACGAAGAGGCCGCCCAGCCAGATCGTCACACCCAGCAGATGCAGGCCGATGCTGTTGACGGCCTGGGTGTGCCCGGAGGCTTCGGCGGAGTGGCCCATGAGGGCCAGGGGGATCATCACACCGACGCCGAGGACACCCGCGACGGCAATGCCGAGGAAGCTGCGTGTGCCGAAGCACAGGGTCGAGGCGACGGCGATGAGGACGACGATGAGGGTCCAGAGCTGGCCGAAGGCGATCTGGGTCAAGAACACGCCGAGCTGATTGGAGAAGTCGAGGTAGGCCTGGGCACCGACGGTGTCGGCGAAGGTGAGGACGAGGACGGCCACGGCGGAGATCGTCCAGGCGATCGATGCCACCTCGGCGATCTTCAGGGTCTTCTCCCAGAGCGCGTTGAGCGGCTCCGCAACGGGGGTGGTCGACTTCGCGGTCGTGGGCTTCGCCTGTCTGCCTCTGCCCTTCGTCTGGGTGCGGGGCAGGATGAGGAGGGCGAACATCAGTGCGCCCAGTGTCAGTGACATCGCCACGTTGAAGACGAGTTTGGCGGCGGGAAGGCCGAAGCGCACGTAGGGGCCGGGGTCGTTGAGCAGTGTCGCTTCGGCTGCTCCGGTGAAGAGCATCGCGAGCGTGCCCACCGCGAGTCCGCCGATGACGACGAGGGGGACGGCGGCGCGAGACGTGAATCGAGTGATCGATTCGAAGACTTGAGTGCTCACTGGTGGCAGGCCGCCGCTTCATTCATGGTTCAAGGGTATCGCCGCAGTCTGAAACCGGGCGAACTGCGAGGCTCGGACGTGGCCGAGATCTCGGCCACGAGACAGGAAATGACCCGGACCAAATGGTCCGGGTCATTCCACGCTGATGCTCGAGGCTCAGTTAGGGCTGCCAGCGGCAGCTTTCAGCTTCGAACCAGCGGACAGCTTCACGGAGTAGCCGGCCTTGATCTGGATCTCTTCACCGGTCTGCGGGTTGCGGCCCTTGCGAGCGGCACGTTCGGTGCGCTCGACGGACAGCCATCCCGGGATGGTGAGCTTTTCGCCCTTGCCGACGACGTCGGAGAAGACATCGAAGACACCATCAAGAACGTCCGAGACCTGCTTCTGGGTCAGTCCGGAATTCTCTGCAACTTCTGCTACGAGCTCACTGCGGTTCTTAGCCATAAAAGTGTCCTCCTTAGGACAAGTCGGTCGGTTACCGGTCCGTTTTTCCGATAACGAACTTCCTCGAGATTACCAGCTTGACTTCGTGATGCCGGGCAACTCGCCGTTGTGTGCCATTTCGCGGAAGCGAACACGGGAGAGGCCGAACTTGCGGAGGTAGCCGCGCGGACGGCCATCAACCTGGTCACGATTGCGCACGCGCACTGGCGAGGCATCGCGAGGAAGCTTCTGCAGTCCGAGGCGTGCTTCTTCACGCTGCTCGTCGGTGCTGTCCGGGTGTGTCAGCTGACGCTTGAGCGTCGCACGACGCTCCGCGTAGCGCTCTACAATGACGCGACGCTGCTTGTCGCGTGCGATCTTTGACTTCTTAGCCATGTGCGCTCAGCGCTCCTCTCGGAAATCGACGTGCTTACGAACAACTGGATCGTACTTCTTGAGAACCATGCGATCCGGGTTGTTGCGGCGGTTCTTGCGGGTCACGTAGGTGTACCCGGAGCCAGCTGTCGACTTGAGCTTGACGATGGGACGAATGTCCTGTGCCTTAGCCATCAGAGCTTCACTCCCTTGGCAATGAGTTCGCCGACGACGGCGTCAATTCCGCGCACGTCAATCACCTTGATGCCCTTGGCGGACAGGTTAAGGGTGACGCTGCGACGCAGAGACGGAACGAAGTAGCGCTTTTTCTGAATATTCGGGTTGAAACGACGCTTGGTTGTTCGTTTCGAGTGGGACACGTTGTGTCCGAAACCAGGGACGGCCCCGGTTACTTGGCAGTTTGCTGCCATGACTCTCCTCCAGTTCACAAGTTACCGACTCTCGAAACAAGCTGATCTGCGTGGGTTCCACGCTCGCTTGCGCCGATGTCGGAAGACATCAACAAATTTTCGCGATTGCTGCTCGGCCGGACGGATGCCCGACCACTTGCCAAGCTGCTGCCCGGCATGCGGCGTTCGCAATGAAAATTGTGTACGCCAAAACAGGTTTGCCCGTTCGGGCGAGATGTCTCACCAGCGCTGAAGCCGTAGCCTGTGAGAGATTGGCCGAAGCTGGAGTGCAGCGGTGGGTGAGCACCATGTTGGCCTTAGCAGATCAATCGGTGATCGAACTGCTACGACACAACAGATAACAATCTTAGAGAGAAACAGGCCTTCAGAGCAAATTCACTGACTCGCTGTCTCCAGGCCCCCTCAGGTGTGTCGCAATTGAGGGTCGGAGAACACCCTGCGCCCGGATTCCAGGGGCGGACACCGGTCTCACCTCGCGCTCATCCGGCACGCAGGTTCGCACCCGCACTCCAGGACACAATGCGTCCTGCCCTCGTCCATGTTGAACACGTGCCGATGACGTGCCAAGGTAAGAAGATGATTGCCACCACATTTGGCACTCAGGAGGACCGATGAGCGACGTTCCACCGAGGCCGCGAATCCGTCCAGCGACCAGCGACGACTGGCAGAAAGACCAATCTGATCGTGCCAGTCTGACCTCGTCGCCGGGGCAGGAGTCCACCCAGAGTGCTGCTGATTTCGACAACTCGACCTATTACGAGTATCTCGAGAAGCACACCGGTGACGTACCCGTATCCAAAAACCGTTCTCGCAACGTCTTCGCCCCCGCGGGCGCTTCCCCGTTCCAGGGACAGGCTCCGAGCGCGTCAAGCGCACCGGCGGCCCGTCAGTGGCTGCCTGATGGTCATTCCACTCACTCACCCCAGGCGGAGCACGGCTCTGATGGCCCTGCATCCGGACAGATCCCACTCCAGCCCGCTCCCGCCCCGAAGAAGGGCAACGGGGCCAAGATCACCGTCGTCATCATTGCCATCGTCATGGTTCTCGCGCTGTTGGCATTCTTCGGTATCCGCTGGTTGGCCCCGTCGACGGGAACCGTGCCTGTCGACTTCGGCGCAGACGAGTCCGCATCGCCCTCCCCCTCACCGTCCGAGTCCAAGGTGGAGTCGACACCGAGCCCCCAGGAGGCCCTGTCGACCTACACGAAGGAAGGCACCGCAAAGGCGAATGACCTCGAAGGGCAGTGGGTGACTCAGGTGAGCGCGAAGGACGTCGGCCTGGAAGCCGACGGCAAGACATGGTCGGCACAGGACATCGTCAACGAGTTCGAGACCAACCGCGTCAAATACCCTGGCGCAATCCTCATCCACAGCGGTGACTGGGATTCCTATAAGGATGACAACTACTGGGTCACCGTCATCGACACTCCCTACAGCGATCCCGAGCCTGCACTCGATCAGTGCCGCTCCTGGGGGCTGGACCGCGACCACTGCCTGGCGAAGCGTCTGGTCAAGGACGGAAGCCCCACCGACAACAGCGCCTACCTCGACAAGTAGGGCTGCACCCCCTCGATCGCTTCCTGTGACAAGGGCCCGGCACTTGGTGTGCGACAGATACGCCGGCACTGCGCCGAAACATCTATGAAGCGCCTATACAGCCATGAGCATCAAACAGCGGTGGAGCGCCGAAGCACCTGTGTGTACACAGGCGTTTCGACGCTCCACCGCTGTATGGAGGATTGACCCGCTCCACCGGGCAGTAACGCTCAGAACTGCTACTGCTGCTTCAGGCTCTTAGGCCAGCAGCAATGTCGGGTCCTCGAGTCCACGACCGACATCGGCGAGGAACTTCGAGATGATCTCACCGTCGACGACGCGATGGTCAGCACTCACCGACAGTGTGGTGATGTCACGCGGGACGATCTCATCTCCCACGACCCACGGCTTCTTCCGGATCTGTCCGAAGGCCAGGATCGCGGCTTCCCCTGGGTTGATGATCGGGGTGCCCGCGTCGACGCCGAAGACGCCGACGTTGGTGATCGTGATGGTGCCGCCGGACTGATCGGCCGGAGGCGTCTTGCCCGAACGCGCCAGTGCAGTCAGATCCTGAATGCCCTGTGCCAAGTCGGTCAGGCCCATTGCGTGTGCGCCCTTGATGTTCGGAACGATCAGACCACGCGGCGTGGCTGCGGCGACGCCGAGGTTGACGTACTTCTTGACGACGATCTCATCGCCTTCGAGGCACGAGTTGATCCGCGGGTTGCGGGCGACGGCCCAGGCCACGGCCTTGGCAACGAGCAGCAGGGGTGAGACCTTGATGTCCTCGCCCAGGAACTTCGTGGACTTCAGCCTGCGCACGAAGGCCATCGTCTCGGTGACATCGACATCGAGGAACTCGGTGACGTGAGGCATCGTGAACGCGGATTCGACCATGGCCTTGGCCATCATCTTCGCCACGCCCTTGAACGGGATCCGTTCTTCGAGTTCGCCGGAGGAACCGGCCCCCGCCGAGGCGGCTGCTGATCCGGCACTCGGGACTGCGGCTGCGGTGGCTGCCGCTCCGGTGCCGCTGGCTGCGGCCTTGACGTCGTCGCGAGTGACCTCGCCACGCGAACCGGTCGGCGCGATGGCCGCCAGGTCGAGGCCGAGGTCCTTCGCGAGCTTGCGCACGGGAGGCTTGGCCAGAGGCTTGCCCGCCGAGGCTGTCGCTGGTGCCGTAGCTTCAGCCGGTGCCGCTGCAGCAGCGGCAGGGGCCGCGGCTGGTGCCGGAGCTTCCTGTGCGGCCGGAGCCTGGCTCGGGTTCGCCGGCGCCGCGACGCCTGCACCCTTGCGAGGTCGACGTTTCGACGAGGCGGCCTTGGCACCGTAGCCGACCAGGGTGGCACCGCCCTCGGCGTCGCCACCGCCTTCGGTCGCGGCCTGGGTTTCACCGGCTGCCGGCGCCGAGGCTCCAGCGTTGTCGGAGCCGCCATCTGAGTCGCCGAAGCGGATGATCGGTGTCCCGACCTCGATGGTCTGGCCCTCCTCGACGAGCAGGGCGCCGACCTCACCAGCCTGAGGACTGGGGAGTTCGACCAATGACTTGGCCGTTTCGATCTCGACGAGGATCTGGTTGACGGTGACGGTGTCACCGACGGCGACCTTCCATGACACGATGTCGGCCTCGGTCAGGCCCTCACCGACGTCAGGAAGAGGAAATTCAAAAGACATGTCAGCTCTCCTTGAGTCAGTAGGCCAGTGCCCGGTCGACACCGTCGAAGATGCGATCCAGGTCGGGCAGGTAGTGCTCTTCCATCCGCGAACCGGGGTACGGCGTGTGATAGCCGCCGACCCGGATGACCGGGGCTTCGAGGTTGAAGAAGCAGCGTTCTGACATTCGTGCCGCGATCTCGGAGCCGAGGCCCAGGAACGTCGGCGCCTCGTGGGCGACGACGAGACGACCGGTCTTCTTCACCGATTTCTCGATCGTCGCGAAGTCGATCGGGCTGAGGCTGCGCAGGTCGATGAGTTCGACGCTCTTGCCTTCATCAGCAGCAGCTGCGACAACGTCCTTGGCTGTCGGCACCAGTGGGCCATAGGCCACCAGGGTGACGTCGGTGCCTTCGGAGACGACGCTGGCGTCGTGCATTCCCAGCTCGCCGCGGTTCGCGGTGTCGACGTCGCCGCGCAGCCAGTAGCGGCGCTTGGGTTCGAAGAACATCACCGGGTCGTCGCTCTTGATCGCTTCCTGCACCATCCAGTAGGCGTCATGAGCATTCGACGGTGAGACCAGACGCAGTCCCGCGTGGTGGGCGAAGACGGTTTCCGGGCTCTCGGAGTGGTGTTCGGGTGATCCGATGCCGCCGCCGTAGGGCACGCGGATGACGAGCGGAACTCGTTCCTTGCCCAGGGTGCGGTTGTAGAGCTTGGACACCTGCGTCACGATCTGGTCGTAGGCAGGGAAGATGAAGGCGTCGAACTGGATCTCGATGACCGGGCGGTAGCCGCGGATGGCCATGCCGATCGAGGTGCCCACGATGCCGGATTCGGCCAGCGGCGCATCGATGACCCGCTGCGGACCGAAGTCCTTCTGCAGACCCTCGGTGACGCGGAAGACGCCGCCGAGCTTTCCGATGTCCTCACCGATGAGGACGACCTTCGGGTCGTCCTCCATGGCTTTGCGCATTCCGGCCGTGATGGCCTTTGACAGGGGAAGTTTCTCCATCAGGCCTCACCTGCATCGGCGAACGAGGCCTGGTATGCGAGGAATTCCGCACGTTCCTCGTCGACGAGGGGGTGAGGTTCGGAGGTGACATGGGCGAACATCTCGACGGGGTCGGGATCTTCCATGGTCATGCAGTTGTGGCGGATGCGGGCGGCGAGGGTATCGGCCTCGGCGTCGACCTCGGCGAAGAACTCCGCGCTGGTCTCGGTGTGGTTGTCGAGGTAGGCCTTGAGGCGCTTGAGCGGGTCGCGGTCCTCCCAGATCTCCTCTTCGGCTGCATCACGGTACTTCGTCGGATCATCTGCCGTGGTGTGAGCACCGCGACGGTAGGTGAAGGCCTCGATGAGCATCGGACCGTTGCCGGCGCGAACGGAATCCAGGCTGGCCCTGGCCACGGCGTACATGGCGATGATGTCGTTGCCGTCGACGCGCAGGCCGGGAACGCCGAAACCTTCGCCGCGCTTGCACAGTGGTGCTGCGGACTGGACGTGGGTGGGTTCAGAGATGGCCCACTGGTTGTTCTGGCAGAAGAACAGCACAGGTGCGTGGAAGGCTCCGGCGAAGGTCAGCGCCTCCGAGACATCGCCCTGCGAGGTGGCACCGTCGCCGAAGCAGGCGATGGCCGCAGTGTCGCGTTCCAGGTCACCGGTGCCGACGTCGCCGTCCATGGACACGCCCATCGCGTATCCGGTGGCGTGCAGGGTCTGCGAGCCGATGACGATCGTGTACGTGTGGAAACGGTGTTCCTGAGGGTCCCAACCGCCGTGGTCCTGGCCTCGGAACATGCCGAGGAGAGTTTCCGGTTCGACTCCGCGAGTGTAGGCGAGGCCGTGTTCGCGATAGGTGGGGAAGACGAAGTCCTGGGGGCGAGCCGCCCGTCCCATTCCGATCTGAGCTGCTTCTTGACCGAACATCGGCGCCCAGAGGCCGAGCTGTCCTTGGCGCTGCAGGGCCGCACCCTCAGCATCGATGCGACGCACCAGGACCATGTCCCGGTAGAAGCCGCGCAGATCCTCATCGGTGAGTTCTGCTGCGAAGGCGTCATATTCACCGGATTCGACGCGATTGCCGTCTTCGGTGAGCATCTGGATCATCCGAGGTTCCGAAGACTGACTGTGGGCAGTCCCGGTTCCCACTGAAATGTTGGAGGTCATTCCAGTTCTCCTTTGTTCAAGGTCCAAGCGCACCGGAGGTGACCAGTGGTGGACGGTGTCCTTCAGGCAAGGCCTCTGGTGTGAGATCTCGCCTTCGAGTGATGTGATTCACAGGTGATACCACGATACCGAATCCACCGACTGCATGCCACATCGGCAACGTGCGTCGAGCGCCAATTGTTATGGTCGGGTTCAGCCTAGGAGACGAACTCCGCGCGTGTGGTCCACATCCAAAGCCCTCCTTGCCGAATTGTCGATGGTCGCAGAGTTGCTCCAACGTCCGACAAACGCACGTCCGAGCACTTCAGAACCCTCCCTCGCCGAGGTTGTCTCGGCCCTTGGCAGTGTTCACGTTCGTCTGCGTTTGCCCTGGTAGTCCCGTGTCTCCTTGAGGTCACCGGAGAAGAATCCCGAATTCTTCGCGGTGAAACGGTTGAGACCGGCATGCCCGCCCGCGAGCATGAGCCCGATTGAGGCGCTGTAGGCGGCCGAGGAATGTGCGGCTCCGGCGGAGGAGAACAGCTCGTCGAGCTCGGCATCTGTCTTGCCTTTCAGGTTCGGGGCCTGGCGCAGCTGCTCGGGGTCGTAGTCGACGGTGATCGTCGACCAATGGTCGTCGGCCGGATTCTCATTGCCGTCGAGGTCGGGGACCAGATCCTGTTCGTGTTCGATCGAGAGGACATCGATGCCCTCATCGACCGGGAAGTCTGAGATCGGTGCGCCCACGGTGAAGAGCGCAGTGACGTTGACATCGTTAAGGAACGCCGGATCGGCGGCCAGCGAACCGGCGACGATCCCTCCCTGCGAATAGCCGACCAGCATCACCTCGCTGTCAGCTCCGATATTCGCATCGGCGATAGCCTGGCGGACCATCTCTGCCATGACGGTGTCGTTGCCGGCCATCGCCTGCACGTTCGTCGTCAGATCAGTGGTGTTCTCACCGGGCTCGGGCGACCAATCGCTCGTCGCCGGGATGTAGACGATATAGCGGGACGTGCCGTCAGCGTCGGTGATCTCCTCGATCCGGACCTGCCCGGAATCGACGCCGCGGTGACGGTCGGCCTCTCTGCGGTAGAGGTCTTCGATGTCGCGCGGCGGCTCGTCATCGGGCGCCGTGATCCCCTTTGCCTTCCAGACCTCAACGTCGGAGGGCAGCAACAGCCCGAACATGTTCGCACCTCCCAGGACCCAGGCCGTCATCGATGACGAGTCGTGCGGCCACAGCGCATGGTCGCCGTCGGTGGCCAGCACCGTCGGCGGCAACCCCATGAAGCCGACGACGATCCCCGGCAGCACATGCTCGATGACGGCCCCGGAGACATCCGAATTCTCGAACACGAGGGCCACGAAAGCCTCCTTAGCCGCGGCCTTCGTCTGCACCAGGTCGATGCCGAAGTGTTTGGCCACGACATCGTCGAGACCAGTGACGTCGAGGAGTTTCAGCCCCAGGTAGATCGGCGCTCCGACTGCAATGCCGATGGGAATGAGCGCGGGCAGGCTGATGGCGATGACTCGCCCGGTGACATATCCGAAGTAGTCGAGGAGCCCGCCGAAAGTGTCGCTGATTCCCTTCTCCGCCTGCCGGTAGGCGAGGGCAGCTGCTCTGACGGCGAGGACTGTGGCTTCGAGCTCGATGAGCACGAGCGCTGACTGGTAGTGATAGACGGTCCGGGCGGCATCGAGGTTGATCGCGGTGAGCGGTGAGGGAACCTGCGTCAGAAGCGTGGCCAGGTCGAAGTCGGCGCGCGTGCCTTCCACACTCAGGTCACCGATGTGGCCGCAGATTCGCTGCAGTTCGTCGCCGCTGGTGTCTGCTCGATCATCGATCTTCAGCTGCGGACCGCCGGTGGTGCGGGTGTCGATCATGGCTGGATCCCGGTCATCGGCGGTCGTGAGAACACCGCTGTCTGCAGTCGAGCCATGGTCGAGGCAAGGAGGAGCCGCACCGCGTTGCCGCCGAGCTTGTGTTCGGCTCCGACTGTGATCGCCTCGCCCTCACGCTCGAGCGTCGGGCGGGACCAGACTCCTTCCACTCGGTGGAGGAACTCCATGCCGGCGACCTTGGATTCGTCGAGGTAGGTCAGGGTGAGCACGCAGTCCTTCTCGATCAGCGAACACAGCTCCTCGGTGACCTGAGCGAGGTCCTGAGGCCGGAGGCGTCTGAGAAGTTGGAAGTCAGCGAACTCTTCGAAGCCTTCGCCGTGCAGCACCAGGATCGCCAGGCAGATGTCATCGCACAGGGACACCTCGAGGTGAGCGGTCTCAACCCCGGAGCTGATGACGATCGTGATCCGCGAGCGGGTGAGATTGAGCTCCGCGGTGAACCCGGCCAGCCACGCCGTGAGCACGTCGAGTCCGCGCCGCGATGATCCCTCGGCAGGCTCCCCCAGCATCACGGTCTCTCTGATCGCCGTCCCCCTGACCGCGGAGTCGCCCGACATCACACCCGAGGGGGCACTCGGGGCTGTCACGGCCGATCGGGTAATGCGGGCACCTGGCATCAGCTCGCGGGGCCAGAGCACCCTCAGGCGTTCGGGAAGCCTCATGATGCGTGCCGCATCGACGGCGAACCACTTGTCCCCCGGCCCGGCTCCCAGCTTCGTCCTGTCGCTCATATCTGGATCCGGCCTCCCACCGAGACGACCTGCAGATGCAGGTCATAGGCTTCGGCGAGCTTGTCGGCCCTCTCCGCCAGCGTGTTGATCGAGTCCGAACACGTCAGAAGACGGTCACTGAGCATCCGTCCCGCAGGAGAGTCCCACCCCTCGACCTGCCGACAGGTCTGCGCCAGACTCCGCAGCTCGTTCGCTCGTCGCCTCCATCCATCCCGGTTGAGTGCCAGCTCATCGGTGATCACTGTCATCCTCCTGTCCGATTCAGCCTTCACCGTACGAACCCGCGTCCGCCGCCGAAAGCACGCTCAAGCACCCTGTGGAAGCACCCTGACCATCCACAGGAATTCCACGCAGAAGTCAGGGCAGATCCCACCGCCGGACGATCACGAGTCCTCATCGGCGGCCAGCGCGGCCCTGACCACTTGGCGGGCGGTTCCACACCCGCGTGCGGCTCATGAGAAAATGAGGGCATGCCGACCGTTTCGCTTGCTGACATCACACCCGCCATCGCCCTCGGACCGCTTGATGGCCGTTATCGCAAAGACACCGCTGACCTCGTTGATCACCTCTCCGAAGCAGCCCTGAACCGCAACCGGATCACGGTGGAGGTCGAGTGGTTCATCCACCTGGCACAGAACTCCGTGATCGACGGAGTGCGTCGCCTCACCGACGATGAGGTCAGCGGACTGCGCGCCTTTGCCGAGAATTTCGATGCCGATACGATCGCTACGCTCGCCGCCCACGAGGCCGTCACGGTTCACGATGTCAAGGCCGTCGAGTACACAATCAAAGAAGCGCTAGTCGAACTCGGCGCCGACGATCTCAGTGAACTCGTCCACTTCTGCTGCACCTCCGAGGACATCAACAATCTGTCCTGGGCACTGGGCGTCAAGGGCGCCACCGTTGATGTGTGGCTGCCCCGCGCCAAGGCGCTCATCGACTCGCTGGCCGACACCGCCTCGGCGCTGGCAGAGGTCCCGATGCTCTCCCACACCCACGGTCAGCCGGCGACGCCGACGACGATGGGCAAGGAGCTCGCGGTGTTCATCCACCGACTGCGCCGCCAGTACGAACGTGTCGAGGCAAGCGAATTCCTCGGCAAGATCAACGGTGCCACCGGCACCTATTCGGCCCACCTGGCTGCCGTGCCCGGTGCCGACTGGCCCAAGTTGGCCAAGACCTTCGTCGAAGGCAGCCTGGGGCTGACATTCAACCCGCTGACGACGCAGATCGAATCCCACGACTGGGATGCTGAACTCTTCGCAGACATCGCCCGGTTCAACCGCATCGCCCACAACCTGGCGACGGACATGTGGACCTACATCTCGATGAACTACTTCAAGCAGATCCCCGTCGCCGGCGCGACCGGCTCCTCGACGATGCCGCACAAGGTCAATCCGATCCGCTTCGAGAACGCCGAGGCCAATCTCGAGCTCTCGTGCGCTCTGCTCGACTCGCTGGCCTCCACTCTGGTCACGTCCCGGATGCAGCGCGACCTCACCGACTCGACCTCACAGCGCAACATCGGCGTCGCCTACGGCCACTCCGTGCTGGCTCTGAACAACCTGGTCAAGGGACTCGAACGGCTCGCCATCAATGAAGAGGCCCTGAACGCCGACCTCAACTCCAACTGGGAGGTTCTCGGCGAAGCGATCCAGTCGGTCATGCGCGCCGCCGGGCTGCAGGGTGTACCCGGAATGGACAACCCCTACGAAACGCTCAAGGAGCTCACTCGCGGAAAACGCATCGATCAGGCCGATCTGCAGACCTTCGTCGCCGGACTCGGACTGCCCGAGGCCGAGACTCAGCTGCTGACCGCGCTGACTCCCGCCACCTACATCGGCGTTGCCGCACAGCTGGCCGAATCAGAGGTCGCCGACTGGAAGGCTCGCTCCCAGAGCTGAGCACGGCGCACGGAAGACACTGTTACTGAACAGTAGATAATTTGGTGGATCTTCATTAGCCTTGTGCTCATGACGAGCACAATGATGAGTTCCGTGCGCATTCCGGTCACCGGCGGCCCACACAGCGAAACCACCGGCAGCCGGGACCAGGCGGCAGGCGATACCGAGCGGCACAGTCACGTCGTCGGCACCGTGCTGATGCCGCCAGAAACCCCGACCGGATTCCTCACGGTCCATCCCGCCACGGCGACTCCGGCTCGCTTCTACACGAAGTTCGCCGAATACGCCGTCAATCAGGGGCTGGCGGTGCTCACCTACGATGTGCGCGGCGTTGCCGCTTCGGGACCGGCGAGCGAGCACGCCAGGCTGCGGATGCGTGACTGGATGCAAGAGGACGCGAATGCCGTCGCAGACTGGGCCAACCGGGAATACCCGGAGCTGCCGAAGCTGGCAATCGGGCACAGCCTCGGCGGCCATGCTCTGCTGTTGGGCAACGCCAACGCGGGCCTGCACGGCATCGTCACCGTGGGCACCGCACTGGCGGCACTGCAAGACATCAATCCCCGCAGCGAACGACTGCGCGTGGGCCTCATTCTCAGGGCGCTCGGCCCCCTGATCAGTCCGCTCGTCGGCTACGCTCCCGGCAAACGCCTCGGCCTCGGTGAGGACATCCCGACTGCCGCCATGCTCGAATGGGGTCGCTGGGTGCAGATGTCCGAGTACTTCTTCGACGATCCGAGCCTGGGCGCCACCGCGCGGATGGCCCGCTTGCGCACACCTGTGCTTGCGATCGGCGCCAGCGACGACAACTGGGCCTCAGCAACGCAGATCGACGCACTCGTCGATCATATTCGCCTCGCCGAGGTGCAGCGACGCACCATCACCCCTGAGGAACTCGAGGTTGACCGAATCGGGCATCATGGTCTGCTTCGGCGCTCGGTCGCCGAGAAGGCCTGGCCGGAGATCATCACCTGGCTACTGCGGCGACTCCCCCGACACTGACCTCAGGCCGGGACGAGATCCTTGTCGCGGTCCACTTCCGCCAGGGGCCTGCCCGCCATATTGCGAGCCAGGAACAGGGTCGGAACGCCGGCCACGACGACGATGACGGTCGCGTAGATCGCCGGGGCCAAGGTGAGGCCGGTCGAGCTCATCAGGGCTGTCGCAATCAGTGGTGAGAGTCCGCCGAAGAGGACCGTGGCCACGTTGTAGCCGATCGCCATTCCGGAGAAGCGGCTGGTGCCGGTGAACTGTTCGGGGACCATGGCCGCTGCCACAGCACTCCATCCCGCGGCCGGCACCGCGAGGAAGGCTACGCCGAAGATCGCGACTCCGGAGTTCCCATCGGCCAACAGCGCGTAGGCGGGAATGGTGGTGAGGATGAAGACGGCCATGAGCACCGCCAGCGTCTTCTTGCGGCCGAAACGATCGGAGGCGATGCCGAACAGCGGCGTGATGACGATCGCCACGACGGCTGCGATGGTGCCCAGCGCCAGTGACCCGGAGTTCTTCACCTGCGAGACCTCTTCGATATAGGTCGGCACATAGGTGATGTTGAGGAAGTAGCTGACCGATCCGATCGAAGAGATCAGGAACGCCACGAGGATCGCACGGGGCTGTTGGAGGAATGCGATGAGCAGCGGAGAGCGACCGCGTGAGACCACAGGCTTGTCGCTCTTGGCAGCCTGCGCCTCCTTCGTCTTCTCCGCGGCCTGCAACCGCTTGAAGGTGTCGGTCTCCTCCATCATGCGACGCAGCGGGATCATCAGCGCGGCAAGCACTGCACCGAGGATGAACAGGACGCGCCAGCCCCAAGTGCTCATCGCCTCGGCCGAGAGTGTGCTGGCCAAGAATGCCCCCGACCCGACTGCCAGGAGAGCTCCGACCTCACTGTTGGCCGCCGCCCAGCTGGCAGCGAGCCCCCGGCGCTTGCTGCCGGCCGATTCCATCAGGAAGACCATGATGCCGGTGTACTCGGCCCCGACGGAGAACCCGGAGAGGCAGCGGAAGAAGACCATGCCGACGCCGGCCCAGATGCCGATCGTGTCGTATCCGGGCATGATCGCGATTCCGAGCATCGCGACGGCCATGAGCACAGCGGAGACGACCAATGCGGACTTGCGTCCGACCCTGTCGCCGAGGTGGCCGAAGACCATGGCGCCCAGTGGCCGGAACAGGAACCCGGCGGCTCCGACGCCCAGGGTGAGCAGGAGCGAGTCGGGCCGATCGCCGAAGAATTCCTTGGTCAGGATGGTCGCGACGTAGAAGAAGATCGAGAAGTCATACCATTCGACGATGGTGCCGAAGGCCGCGACCATCATCGATCGACGGCGTCCCTTCTCCTTCTCCGGGCTGGTGGATGCTGCTGGGTCCGACTGGGCCTGCGGTTCGAAATCTGACATCGAGGAGTCCATTTCCTAGGGAATGCTGCGGCCATCTCTCCCAACGACCACGGACAAAGCTGCTCATCGCGACTTTCCTGACCACCTTACTGCTGGTGGGAACCTGTGCGCAGGTCAGCAGGGAACTCTCAGCCCGCACGCGAACCGAGTCCGAACTAACTGAGCCCCACCGACCTGAGCCCGAACAGGGAGTCGGTGAATCGGTTTCCGAACATCGCGTTCGGGTCCAGCTTCTGTCTCAGCGCACAGAAGTCCTCGAAGCGCGGATAGAGCTCGCGCAGATCGTCGGCGCCCAGAGTGTGGATCTTGCCCCAGTGCGGGCGGCCCCCGTGACGTCGGCAGATCTGTTCGACGACACGGAAGTACTCGGCGAAGTCGTCCTTCACGAACCGGTGCACGGCGATGTACATCGTCTCGCGGCCGAAGGCGGTCGAGAGCGGAACATCATCGGCGGCGGCAGATCTGACTTCGATCGGGAAGGAGATCGACCATCCTCTCGACTCGATCGTGCGCCGGATCTCACGGATCGCCTCGGCGCCGGCTTCGAAGGGAAGCGCGTACTCCATCTCGTTGAACCGCACCCGCCGCGGTGTCACGAAGACGTCGTGTCCCGGTGCTCGATAGGTTCTGTCCGAGACGGCGGATTGGGCGATCCGATTGATGCGCGGGACGAGGCTGGGCACCGCCGATCCGAGCTCGACGGCCAGGCGCAGGGCGCCGTTCTCGATGACTTCCTTGTCGAAGAGGTTGAGGAAACGGTTGCGCACCCCCGCCTCGGCGAGGTGGCCGGGGCCGATCTCACCGAGCCCGACACGGGTGTTCGTCTTGGTCAGCGCGGTGTCGGTGTGCGGGAACCAGTAGAACTCGAACTGGTCGGCCGCGCGCATCCGTGGTTCGAGGTCGGCCAGCAGCTCGTCGACATCACTGACGATCTCCTCGGCGATGAGGTCGAAGGCCGGCACGCACTGCAGCTCGATCTCCGTGACGATGCCCAGCACGCCGAGGCTGACGCGGGCCAGGTCGAAGATCTCCGGGTGGGTCGTGGGCGACAGGTCGGTCACGGTGCCGTCAGCAGCCATGAGCAAGAGACCGGTGACGGTTCCCGCGAACCCGGTGAACCCGAGCCCGGTCCCGTGGGTGCTCGTCGAGATCGCCCCGGCGAGCGCCTGCGGATTGACGTCGCCATGATTGGCCAGGGCCAGCCCGAAGGGCGCGAGCAGAGCCGGGATGTCGCGCAGCCGGGTGCCCGCGTGGAAGCGCACCCGCCCGGACTCCTCGTCGACGGCGATGATTCCGCTGAGGTGGTCGAGGCTGATCATGACGTCATCGCCCGCTGCCACGGGGGTGAACGAGTGCCCCGCACCAACGGGTCGGACCCGTTGGCCGGCGTCGGCCGCGGACCGTAGGATATCGCCCAGTTCCCCCGCCGAGGTGGGTCTGAGGAAGGTGTGCGGATGGGAGTGGACGTGGCCGGACCAGTTCCGGAAGAGCTGTCGCTGAGTCGGTCTGCCGCTGCGGGTCACAGCACCCACCCCTGTCCACGATAGGTCGACCACGAGTCGATGATCTGGGTTCCTGCGACGACGAGGAACTCATTGAAGTGCTCGGCGAGCTCACCGGCCTTGGCATGTCTGAACCAGACGAGGTCGCCGATGCGCAGGTCTTCGGTGCCGGGACCGGTCAGCGGGGTCTGGACTTCACCCGCGCCCTCGAGGCCCGCGTAGTCGAGTCCCGGGGGCCAGGCGATCGTCGGGACACGGTCGGCCCCGGGCACGCCGGAGGCGATGAAACCGCCTTTGAAGACCGTGACCCAGCCGGGCCCTGGTCGGCGCACCACGGGGGTGGCGAAGTAGGCGGCCGGCTCGTGTCGGAAGTGGGTGTAGCCGTCGAAGAGTCCCGGGGAGAAGAGTCCGGAGCCGGCGGCCAGTTCCGTCAGCGTGCCCTCGGCCACGCTGGATTCGAAGGATCCGGTGCCGCCGCCGTTGACGAATTCGAGGTCGGTGAGTTCACGCACCGCATCGACGACGCTTCTGCGCCGCACCTTCAGCTCGGCGATCGAACGCTTCTGCATGATACGCACCATGGCCTGTTTGGCCGTTGGACCGGCATCGGCCGTGCCGGCGACTTGGCCCTCATAGGACATCAGCCCGACGAGGTTGGTCTCCGGGCGGGCGATGACATGTTCGGCGAGGTCGACGGCGGAGGCCGAATCGCGGATCGGAGAGCGCCTGGCCCCGATGTGGATCCGACTGCTCAGCACCCCTGAGCCGAGGCGGTACGAGGCATCGATGTCTATGCACACGCGCACCGTCTGTGCCGTACCGCCGGCTGCCGCAGCATCGCGGCGGGCGCTGTCGATGATGTCGAGGTGGGTGGGGCAATCGATCATCAGGGTGATGTTCTCGGTGGCCCCCGCCTCGGCGAACATCTGGGTGAGACTGCCCCGGTCAACGGTGGGATAGCCGACGAGGATATCGCGGACCCCGCGGGCATGGAGGATCAGCGCCTCCGGCAGCGAGAAGGCGAAGACACCCGAGTAACCGGGGTGGGCGAGCGCACGCTCGATCGCAGCGGGAGTGCGCAGGGACTTCGTGGCGATGCGGATCGGCAGCCCTTGAGCGCGCTGGGCCAAGGCGGTGACGTTCGCGTCGAACGCCTCCAGATCGATCACCGCGACAGGAGCATCGACCCCACGCAGGGCGTGACGCAGTTCACGTGAGACCATGAAGATACTGTAGCGTAAGTTAGCGGTTCCATAGGCAGCAATCCACCCATTCACTGACGACACGGAGGCATGATGCACACGGACGTCACCAGCACCACCACCCCCTCGGACGAACTCACACATGTCACCGATCGGCTCCGCGAATTCCTCGACACCAACCCCTACGCCGAGGCTTCGGGCAGCGGTGATCGCATGGTCAGCCCCGACCCGTTCACCGGCCTCGAACTTCCCCGCTTCGCCAAGAACACCCCGGCCGACATCGAGAAGGCCTATGCCACCGCGCGCATCGCCGCCGACGCCTGGGCAGCCCGATCCCCCGAACACCGGGCTCGGGTGCTGCTGCGACTGCATTCTGCATTGCGCCGCCACGAAGATCTCCTCCTCGACATCATTCAGTACGAGACCGGCAAGGCCCGCATCCACGCCTATGACGAGATCCTCGACACCTACAACGTGTGCCGCCACTACGGCGTGACCGCTCCCGCCCGACTGCGCCCGGAACGCCGTCGCGGTGCCGTTCCCGTCCTGACTCGTACCGAGGTCACCCGCACACCGCTGGGCGTCGTCGGGTTCATCACCCCCTGGAACTATCCGCTGACCTTGGGCGCAACCGACCTGCTCGCGGCCCTGGTCGCCGGCAACGCCGTGGTGCACAAACCCGACAGCCAGACAACCCTGACCGCCATCATCATGCGCCGTCTGGCCATTGCCTGCGGCCTGCCCGCGGAAGTCTGGCAGCTGGTGCCCGGCCCCAGCAGCGAAGTCGGCCCGGCACTGATGTCCGGTGCCGATGGGATCTCCTTCACCGGCTCGACCGCTGCAGGTCGCTCCATTGCCGCCGAGGCTGCTTCGCGTCTGCTTCCCACCGCCCTTGAACTCGGCGGCAAGAACCCGATGCTCATCCTCTCCGATGCCGATCTTCCCTCGGCCGTGGACGGGGCCGTCCGCGGGTGCTTCTCCTCGGCCGGTCAGCTGTGCCTGTCCATCGAGCGCATCTATGTCCATGAGGATCTCTACCCCGAGTTCTGTGCCCATTTCGCCGAGGCGACCCGGAACCTCGAGCTCAGCCCCGACTACTCCTACGGCCCCGGAATGGGCTCCTTGGCCGGGCCGAAGCAGCTGGCCCGAGTCAGCGAACACGTCGAACAGGCCCGAGCCAGCGGAGCTCAGGTCATCGCGGGTGGCAGCCCGGTCCCGAAACTGGGCCCCTACTTCTACCTGCCGACCGTGCTCACCGATGTCACCGAGGAGGCCGAGCTGTTCGCCGAGGAGACCTTCGGCCCAGTCGTCGCCGTGTACCCGGTGGCCAGCGACGCCGAGGCGATCAAGCGGGCCAACGCCTCCGAATACGGTCTCAACGCCAGCGTCTACTCCCAGTCCCGCGGGCGCGAAACTGCCAGGCAGCTCGAGTCCGGGATGGTCAATGTCAATGAGGCCTACGTCGCCGCCTGGGGTTCGATCGACTCTCCGGCCGGCGGCGTCAAAGCCTCAGGCATGGGCCATCGGCATGGAGTTGAGGGTCTGTACCAGTTCATGCACACGCACAACATCGCCGAGCAGAATCTGGTTCCCATCGCTCCGTTCGGCCCGCTCGATCAGTCGCGGTTCGCCCGCACACTGACCACCGCGTTCGAGGTCATGCGCGCCCTGCGGATGAAGTGAGGTGCTCCCTCAGCACGGATGAGGTGAGGTTCTTCCTCAGTTGAGCGATTCGAAGAATTTCTTCGCCACCGGCACAGCCGCCTCGGCGCCGAATCCTCCGTCTTCGACGAGAACGGCCACGGCCACGTCGCCCTGATACCCGGCGAACCAGGAGTGGGTGCGCGGTGGGGTCTCGTCACCGTATTCGGCGGTGCCGGTCTTGCCGTGGACCGGTTCGCCGGGAACGTCCTGCAGCGCGCTGGCGGTGCCATCGGTCACGGCACGTCGCATCAGCTTCTGCATCGTCGTGACCGTGTCGGCGTCGATCGTGCTCTTGTCCTTACCCTTGTCGTCGTCCTTGCCCTTGTCCGAGGTCACGAGCAGGGGCTTGACCGTGTCGCCCTCGGCCACGGAGGCGGCCATCGCCGCGACCGCCAGCGGGCTGGAGACGACCTTGCCCTGACCGATCATCTGCGCCGCATGCGTCACCGCGTCATCATCACTGGGAACGGTCGCCATCTTCGCACCCAGCCCCAGATCGACGTCGTCCATGCCCAGGCTCGACGCCGCATCCGTGACCTCTGAGCCCGAAACCTTCTGCGCGGCATCGACGAAGGCGGTGTTGCAGGATTCGGCGAAGTTGTCTTCGAAGGCCACCTCGCCCAGGACGTGGTCTTCGGCGTTCTTGAAGCTCTTTCCATCGACCGTCGTGGTCTTCGGGCAGTCGAGAGTGGTCTTCGCAGTGACTCCGGCTTCCAGCAGAGCCAGGCCGGAGGCGACCTTGAACACCGATCCGGGTGCGTACTGGCCGGTCAACGCCCGGTCCCAGGCAGCACCCTCGGGGTCCTGGTTGGCCACCGCGAGGATGTGACCGTCGCGGGGCCGGATCGCCACCAGCGCTGTCGGCTTCTTGCCTGTTTCGGCCGCTTTGTCTGCGGCTTCCTGCACGTCGACGTTGAGTGTCGTGGTGATGTTCTTACCGTCATGGTCGGGGAATTCGTGGACGAGGACGGGATCGGCAGACTTGGCTTCGTCGCTGGCCTCAGCATCCTCGGCGTCGCTGATGTAGATCGCTTCGCTGCCTGGTCCGCTCAACTGCTTTTCATAGGCCTTCTGCAATCCGCTCTTTCCGACGACGGACTCGCCGGTGAGCTTTCCGTCAGAGGCTTCGACCTCCTCGGCGCTGGCGGCTCCGGCCGTTCCCAGGGTCGGACCGGCAAAGCCCTTCTTCCGACTCAGCGGCTGAGTGTGCCTGTTGAAGACGGTGCCCGGCAGGGAGTGGATCGAGTCCTTGACTTTTTTGTAGTCACTCTCACGCAGGGTGATGACGGGAACGAGCTGATCGGGCTCCGCTTTGTCGACACGCTCCTTCAACGATGTGAGATCGATGTCGAGTTCGTCCTTGAGCGTGCTCAGGGTGTCATCGCCGTCCCCTGCTTTCTCGAGTTTGGCCGGGTGGATGCCGATGTCGACGACGGGACCTTCGCCCATCAGTTCTTCGTCGTCCTCGCCGAGGATCGCACCTCTTTGCCCTGGGGTGGTCTGCGAGACGAGGACGCGACCGTCGTCCAATTTCGGATGCAGCACCGTGGGAGTCAGCTCGGCCGACCAGAGCAGACCTTTCTTGTGCAGGGGAAGCTCAGAGGTGTACTCCCAGGGTTCGCCTTCCTGGTTCGTCCAGGACCACTTCAGCGTCGCGACGACGTCATCACCGTGCTTCTCCGTGCCCTTGAGCTCCACCGAGCGATCCTTCATGCTCTGGTCGAGTGTCCCCAAAATCAGACCGTGCAGCTTCGTCGCCGTCGTCTGATCCGACCAGGCACTGGATTCGATGGTTCCGCTGTTCAGGTCGGCGGCGGCGTCTTCTGCAGCTGTCTCTGCCCTCAGCGGCAGTGTGAACAAGGCGAAGACACCGGCAGCGACCAGCAGCGCGACGACGAGGGCGATGGCCAACCACATTGTGGACTTCTTTGTCATAGAACAATTATCAATGGGCTCGGCCGGGAAGTCCACTTGCCGCATGCTTTTGGGCGGCTGGTTGAGCCCTGTGGGGATGCACCCGGTGCTGGTGGGGGCTGTCCAGTGCTGCCGGGCTCAGTGGGGATGGGGCCCGGGTATCGAGGGGGTGGTTCAGGCGTCGTCGGCGACGACGGTGTATTCGAGAACGGGCCTGCCTGCGGCTCCATATCGGGGTCGGCGGTTGAGCATGCCCGCATCGGCCATGGCTTCCAAGTACCGGCGTGCGGTCACTCGGGAGACACCGAGACCTTCGGCCACCTCGGCGGCGGACTGGCCGGGCTTGTCGCCGAGGACCGACTTCACCTCTGCCTGCACGGCGTCGGGGACGCCTTTAGCGGTCGCGGTCACTGTGTGGGTGCGCAGTGCGGCGATCGCTGTGTCGACGTCGGTCTGGGTGACCTCACCCTCGGTGCTGTCTCCGCCGAGGCTGTTGCGGTAGGAGGAGTAGGCCTCGAGCTTGGACTTGAAGACCGGGAAGGTGAACGGCTTGATGATGTACTGGGCGACGCCGTAGGACAGCGCCTCCTGGACGATCTGCATGTCGCGGGCGGCGGTGACGGCGATGATGTCGACATCGACGCGGTGGCCGCGGATGGCCCGGCAGACCTGCAGACCGTGTCCGTCGGGAAGGTTCATGTCGAGGAGGACGAGGTTGATGCAGTCCGCGTCGAGACCGTAGATCTTTCCGGTCAGAGCCGCCATCGCCTGAGTGGCGTTCTTCGCTACACCGGCAAGGTGATAGCCGTCGATGCGATCGATGTACTTCGCGTGGGCCCGGGCGGCGACCGCCTCGTCCTCAACCACGAGCACACCGATGCTCGACTCAGGCGTAGTTGTATCTGACATGCCGCCAGTCTAACCAACACCGTTGCGGGGTCGCGGTGGATCGTGTTACAGCCTGGGCACATCCGTGACACAGGACTGGAACGCGTCGTGAGCTGCCAGATGCACGATAGTCGGTGCCTCAGACACCGACTATCAGAGGTGCAGACCTCAGGCGCGTTCGAAGATCGCGGCGATGCCCTGGCCGCCGCCGATGCACATGGTCTCGAGTCCGTAGCGTGCGTCGCGGCGCTCCATCTCGCGCAGCATCGTCGCCAGGATCCGACCGCCGGTCGCGCCGACGGGGTGGCCCAGGGAGATTCCGGAGCCGTTGACGTTGAGACGGTCGAAGTCGTCCTTGCCGAAGCCCCATTCGCGGGTCACGGACAGTGCCTGGGCGGCGAAGGCCTCGTTGAGTTCGATGAGGTCGATGTCGGCCAAGCTCAGTCCGGCCTTCTCGAGGGCCTTTGCGGTGGCAGGCACGGGGCCGATGCCCATGGTCTTCGGTGGCACTCCGGCCACGGCCCAGCTGACCAGGCGGCCCAGCGGCTTGAGCCCCTGTGCCTCGGCGGCCGCACGGGTGGTGACGATGCTCGCGGCCGCTCCGTCGTTCTGTCCGGAGGCGTTTCCTGCGGTGACCGTCGCCTGGTCATCGTCCTTGCCCAGGATGGGGCGCAGCTTCGCGAGCTTCTCGATGCTGGTGTCTGGACGAATGTGCTCATCAGCGTCGATCTGATGTTCGGCGACCTTGCGGGTGGCGGGGATCGTCACGGGAACGATCTCCTCGGCGAAGCGTCCGTCCTTGGCCGCTGCGGCTGCCCGCTGATGTGAGTTGTAGGCGAGTTCGTCCTGCTCGTCGCGGCCGATCGAATATTCGCGGCGCAGGTTCTCTGCGGTCTCGAGCATGCCGCCGGGAACCGGGTAGTTCTTTCCGCCCGGAGTGGTGCGGCCACGGCCCAGGGAATCGGTGAATTCGGCATTGCCGCCGCGCACACCCCAGCGGATGGTGTCGTTGTAGAAGGGTGCGTGGGACATCGATTCGACGCCGCCGGCGATGACGAAGTCTCCGTTGCCGGAGCCGACGACCATGGAGGCGTCAATGACTGCCTGCAGTCCGGAACCGCAGCGGCGGTCGACCTGCTTGCCGGGCACGGTCACGGGCAGCCCCGCGTCGAGGGCGGTGACTCGGCCGATGCAGGGAGCTTCCGAGGTGGCGTAACCCTGACCCATGATCACGTCGGCGACGAGTTCTGGATTGAGCCCGGTCCTGGCGATGAGCTCGCGGACGACGGTGGCGGAGAGCTCGTGGGCGGGGATGTCGCGGAACTGTCCTCCGAATCCTCCGATCGCGGTGCGCAGCGGTTCACAAACGACGATGTCCTGGTCCATAGTTCCTCCACTCGATTTCGCGGCAGCCGATGGCACATGGCCATCGGCCCGGCATTCCTGCTCAGCCTAAGCCGAATCCATACGGTGACGCGGAAATGTTTCATTCATTGGGACCTCGCACAGCACAGGCGAGGCCCCGCTGAGCACCTCAGCTGCGGTCGTCGCGCACGATCTGGATCGGGCCCGTGGGCGGATTCCCGGACGGCGGCTGGCTCGATGACGAGGGCCCAGTCGAGGGATTCCCGGACGCCTGCCCGAGTTCCCCGGGGTCAACGTCGCTGGTGTCGGGCAGCCATACCGTGAGCACCGCGCCCTTGAACTCGTCGCAGTCCTCACCGCGGCCCTGGACGTCGACGGCCCCGCCGAGACGGCGGATGGCTTGGACGACCAAGGACAGCCCGACCCCGCGGGTGCCGGATTCCTGGCGGCCGAGTCCCTTGTCGATCTCGACGCCGTCATGCTTCGTCGACCAGCCGCGTTCGAAGATCGCGTCAACGTACTCTTCGTCGATGCCCGGACCATCGTCGCTGACCTCGATCGTGAACCCGCTGGCACCGCCTGCTCCGCTCAGGTGGACATGCACTCGCTTGTCCTCGGGCAGAACGTCCTGCCTGCGCAGAGCGTCGAAAGCGTTGTCGATGAGGTTGCCGAGGATGGTCGCGAGGTCACGGTCATCCCCGCCGAGGCGGCCCGAGAGTCCCGCTGTATCGACCGTCATATCGATGCCCACCTCGGCGGCCTGGGCGATCTTGGAGAGCAGGAGTGCAGAGAGCACAGGATGGTCGAAGCTCATCTGACCATCGCCGGTGACCCGGTTGAGATCGTCGAGGTCCTTGGCGGCGAATTCGATCGCCTCGTCGACGTGACCGGTCTCCAACAGGGAGACGACCATGTGGAGTCGGTTCGCATATTCGTGGGTCTGTGCACGCAGAGAATCGGAGAACGATCGCACAGAGACGAGTTCACCGGAGAGTTCGGCGAGTTCGGTGTGGTCGCGCATCGTCACAACCCAGGTGTCGCTGGCGGCGTCGGTGGGCTGCTGGTTGACGACGAGGACCCGATCGTCGGTGTAGTGGATCTCGTCGCGAGCCCACCGGCCAGATGAGAGGAGATCCCTGAGGGCATCGGGCAGGTTGAGGCTGCGCAGCGCGATGCCGCCGATCGGCGAGGTCGCCCGGACCGGATCGTCGGTGTCAGCGATCTTCTCACCCGCCTTCCCCTCGCCTGCTGCGGGCAGCCCCAGGAGCTCGCGGGCCTCGGCGTTGATGAGGACGATGCCCGTCGAACGGTCGAGGAGCAGCAGCCCCTCCGACACGGCTTTGAGCACCGAGGAGTAGAACTCGAGCATGCCGCGCAGCTCGTTGGCGCCGTAGTCGCCGGTGACGCGGCGCAGTCCACGGGAGGTCGCCCAGGAGGCGGCGATTCCCAGGATGAGAGTGGTGATGGCGATGCCGATGAGCCAATTGCTCTGAGCCAGGAAGCCTTCCCGCACGGAATCGGCCGAGTTGCCGACGACGACGGCCCCGACGACGGTGTTGGGTCCGGTGTCGTCGACGCCGAGGTGCTTTGCGAAGACTGGGCTGATGACATACATGGTGCCGCTGCCGGGCCCACCATCTTCGAGGAAGCGCACCACGGACTCCCCCTCGGAGACCTTCGAGCCGTCGACGGCCGCAGCGAGCTGATCGACGGAGTCATCGGGCACATCTCCCGATGCCGAGGACACGATGTTCGCCTCGATGCGCTCCTGTCGATTCGACGATCCCAACGACGGCGGGGTGACGAGGTAGTCGATGGGCACAACCGCGGCCACATCGAAATCGTACTGGCTCACCACATTCTCGAGCATCGTCTCGACGTCGTCCTGAGACCCCTCATCGATGAAGTCATCCGTGGTGGCCTCACCCGACCCGACCAGGCTCAGCGACATCGACATATTGTCGGCCGCAGAGCCCAGCAGATCCTGTTCGCGCTTCTGGTTCAGCTGGGAAAGCTGGATGTAGAGGAGGCTCGTCGTCAGCACCATGATGCCCACGAGCATGATCGAGTTCGCGAACATGATGCGCCCGGCAACGCCGAACTTCAGACGCCTGCTCACACGTGCCACTGGTCCAGTCAGTCCTCCTGACTTCACGGCACGCTGATCCTTGGGCATGGGTCCATTCTGCCACCCACTGCCCCAATCCCCGGGTCAGCCGGACTCGCGAGGATCAGGGTCGCGACGGTCACGTTCGCAACGACCAGAGCCCGGGGACTCAGATTCCGAGGCTGATGGGCCCGGAGGGCACGGCGGAGCACACGAGCACCTCATCGGCGGCGATCCGCGCCGCGGGTTCGACCGGGTAGATGACCGACCCGGCGGCCAAGGACACAGCACAGGTGCCGCAGGAACCGCCTCGGCAGGAGTTGTCTGCGCGCAGTCCGCGCGCCTCCAGTGCTTCGAGCAGTGTCCCCTGCTGGGGTTCCCAGAGGAAGCTGGTGCCCGAATTCTCCAGAGTCACCTCGGCGGGCGAGCATTGGGCGATGGCCTCGCTCATGCCGGTGTTCGGGGAGGCGAAGATCTCCTGGTGCACGGCCGGGACTCCGGCCTCGGCGCTGGCGTCGAGCACTGCACGGGTGAAGTCTGCGGGCCCGCAGACCATGACGTTGTCGCATCCGGCGAGCCAGTCGACGAGATCGGCATGACCGGGCCTGCCCTGGCTCGCGGTGTCGCGGTGGTGGGTCTCGACGGGAATCTGTCGCGAGTGGGCGCGCTTCTGCAGCCGATCCCAGAGGCAGGCCGTCCGGTGGTCGCGGTCGACGTGGAAGAGCTTGATCTTCTCGGTTCCCGACAGTTCGGCTCCGCGCATGAGGCCGAGGCTCGGGGTGATGCCGATGCCGGCGGTGACCAGCGCGGTCGTGCCTCCGAAGACACGGTTCGCGGTCATGGTGCCGTGCGGCCCGGAGGCGAGGACGGACTGCCCGGCCGCAAGCTCTGCGACCGCCCGGGAGCCCTTGCCCTGGGTGCGCACCGCGATCGACACGATGTCATCGGAGACATCCGTGATCGTATAGGTCCGCCAGAAGGGCTCGCCGAGGTCGAGGTGGACGCGCAGGTTGGTGCCGGGTTCGTCGAATTCGCGGATCCAGCCCTGGTCATCGCGCAGGGAGACTTCGACGATGTCGTTGCAGATCTGCTGGCTGCCCAGCACGGTCATGAAGCGCGGGGTCCGTGCGGTTTTGACGAGCTCTCGTGGGGCATCGCCTTCGATCTCGATCTCATCTCCGGTGCTGACCAGGCCGGATTCCAGGATCCGACCGTAGACGCCGCAGTGCAGGTGCCCACACGCCGAGGCCAGAACCCGGGGGACGTTGACGTCGACGGCTGTGGTGGTCGGGTTGACCGTGGTCGCTGGGCAGCGTTCGATCGCCTGGGTGATGGCCAGACGAACCCCGCCGAGGCGGACGATCTTGCCGATGAGTGCGAATTCCTCGAAGGGGGCGAGTCCGTCGACGAGGACGTTTCCGCGAAAGCGCAGCGGGTCGAGTTCGGTCTCGCCCGGCGCCAGTGCCGCCTGTCCGTCGGCGGTCTGGGAGATCGCGGCGACCGTGGCCGGGTTGATGATCGAGACACCTGCGGCCTGTGAGTCGAACATGCCCTGATCCGCGACGCTCAGTGCGCGCGGGAAGTCACCCTGAGGGGGTATGCGTGCAGAGAGGAAGTCCGCCGAGGTGGCCCGTGTGTCCCGGTCATCCGTGCGAAACGTCGTGGTCTCGTTCTGCGGAGACGTCAAGGTCACCGTCGCCGAGGGATCGGCCACGGCCGGCTGGGAGGAATCAGCCGCCTCGGCGAGGTCGAGTGCCACTTGCCACTTCTGCAGGTCGGTGTCGTTCTTGAGCACCGTGAACGCGGAGTATCGGTGCCAGCTGTCATCGGGGATGTCGAGACTGCCGTTGGTGAACGCGGCGACGCGGTCACCGCGGATGCCTCGGCCGGTGCGCACATCCGCCTCCGGGATCTCTTCGGCAGGGAACCCCTTGACGGGGAATCGGAACAGTCTGGCAACGCGCATGATTCGATTGTAGGAGCTTGACGACGCCCGGTACCCACGGTGAGACCAATTGCACAATTGACCTATACCCTAAGGGGGTATAGAGTATCGTCATGACTGAGCACCATGGATATACCCCGCAGAAGGACGCCCTTGCGAAGCGGATGAAACGGATCGAAGGTCAGGTCCGTGGGATCGGCAAGATGATCGATGACGACAAGTACTGCATCGACATCCTGACCCAGGTCTCCGCCGCAACGGCCGCGCTGCACGCGGTCTCCATCAACCTCTTAGAAGAGCACATCGCTCATTGCGTGGTCGACGCCGCATCCTCAGGGGATGACGACGCCGCCCGCAAGAAGATCGAAGAGGCTTCAGCCGCTATTGCCCGACTCATCAAGAGCTGAATGTCAGGAGACACATCATGACGACCACCACCATCAACGTCAACGGAATGACCTGCGGCCACTGCGAGGCAGCCGTCAAGGAAGAGCTCGGAGCACTGCCCGGAGTCACCGATGTCGCCGTTGAGCTCAATGCCGGCGGGGACTCCCCCGTGACCATCACCTCCGAGAAGGATCTCGACGAGGCCGCGATCAGCGCCGCCGTCGATGAGGCCGGCTACGAGGTGAAGTGATGTCGCGCGAGGTCGATCTCGACATCACGGGAATGACCTGCGCGTCCTGTTCGGCTCGTATCGAGAAGAAGCTCACCCGCCTCGACGGGGTCAGCGCCGAGGTCAACCTGCCGCTGAATTCCGCCCACGTCATCGTCGAATCCGAGCTGAGCGACGCCGACCTCACTGCCGCCGTCGAAAAGGCCGGCTATGGCGCCACCGTCAAGACCACCTCGGCGAGCGGACCGGAGATCGTCGACTACGATCCTCGCCATCTGCGGCCCCGCTTCATCGGTTCGCTGATTCTGGCGGTGCCGATCGTGGCCATCTCCATGGTCATGAGCTGGCACTTCCCCGGCTGGGAGTGGATCGTCGCGATTCTCGCCCTGCCGGTCGTGACCTGGGGCGCCTGGCCGTTCCACTCGGCCGCATTCAAGGCTGCCCGCGGACGGTCGACGACCATGGACACCCTGGTCAGCGTCGGGATCATCGTCGCCAGCGCCTATTCCTACATCACCTTGGGCCGGGCCGTCGCCGACGGCTACGGCTGGCAGATCCCCGCGACTTATCATGTCTGGTTCGAGGCCGCGGCCGCGATCACGGTGTTCCTGCTCATCGGCAAGCTCACCGAGGATCGGGCGAAGAGTCGGGCCACCGCAGCACTCAAGGCGCTGCTGGGCCTGGGTGCACGGTCGGCGAACGTGCTGCGTGAAGGCACGGGAGACACCCGAGCTGAGGTCCAGGTCCCGATCGACGAACTCGTCGTCGGCGATGTCTTCATCGTCCGTCCGGGCGAGAAGATTGCCACCGACGGCGAGGTGATCGCGGGGCATTCCGCGATCGACGAGGCCATGCTCACCGGCGAATCTGTGCCCGTGGAGGTCGACCTCGGCGACGCCGTCACCGGCGCCACCATCAACACCTCCGGCGTGCTCGAGGTCAGAGCCACCCGCGTCGGATCCGATACGACCCTGGCGGCCATGGCCGACCTGGTCAGCCGGGCACAGACGGGCAAACCCGCCGTGCAGCGCCTGGCCGATCGGATCTCTGCCGTGTTCGTGCCGATCGTCTTCGCGATCAGTGCTCTCACGCTTCTGGCCTGGGGGCTGATCACCGGCGACTGGGCGATGGGGCTGCACGCGGCCCTCACCGTCCTCATCATCGCCTGCCCCTGTGCACTGGGTCTGGCCACTCCGACGGCCCTGGCCGTCTCCTCCGGACGCGGTTCGCAGTTGGGCATCCTCGTCTCCGGGCCCGAGGCTCTCGAGTCGACGCGGTCGATCGACACCGTCGTGCTCGACAAGACCGGCACCCTGACCACCGGCGTCATGACCCTGTTGGACACGCAACTGAGCGACACCGACTTCGCGGTCCTGGCTCGCCTGGAATCACAGAGTGAGCACCCGGTGGCCCGCGCGATCGTCGAGGCCGCTGACACGAGGGCTGAGTCTCAGCCGGCTAAGCAGGCGAACGCCGGGCTGGGACGAACTGCCGCCTCGGCGGTGGAGGATTTCGAGAATATCCCCGGCGGCGGACTGCAGGCCACGATCGACGGTGCCGAGGTGCTCGCTGGTCGGCCCGATCTGCTCCGAGAGCGCGGAATCGACGTGACATACACCTCCGATTCTGTGCCCACCGGTGCCACGATCGTCGCTCTGGCCATCGACTCGCAGTTCCGCGGCCTGACCTTCGTCTCCGATGAGATCAAGACCGGAGCCGCCGAGGCGATCGCCGAACTGCACTCGCTTGGCATCGACACCGTCCTCCTGACCGGGGACAATGCCCAAGCCGCCGAGGTGGTCGCGGGCACGCTCGCCATCACCGAGATCCGCGCCGATGTCCGTCCCGAGGGCAAGATCGCCGTCATCAATGAGCTGCAGGCTCGCGGGCAGGCGGTGGCGATGGTCGGCGACGGCATCAACGATGCCGCAGCTCTGGCCGGTGCCGATCTGGGTATCGCGATGGGCTCGGGCACCGATGCGGCGATGGCCGCCTCGGACATCACCATGGTGCGCTCGGATCCCCGGCAGATCCCGCTGGCGATTCGCCTGTCGAGGAAGACGCTGGGCCTGATCAAAGGCAACTTGTTCTGGGCCTTCGCCTACAACACGGCTGCCGTTCCGATCGCCGCGTTCGGACTGCTCAGCCCGATGATCGCCGGAGCCGCGATGGCGTTCTCCTCGGTGTTCGTCGTCCTCAACAGCCTGCGATTGCTGCGGTTCAGGTAGGACGCGTCACCTGTCAGCCCTGGATGCGGGTCTGACGGTCGCCCCATTCCTGGTTGCGGAGTTCGAACTTCTGGATCTTGCCGGTCGAGGTCTTGGGCAGAGCCTCGACGATCTCGACCTCGCGTGGGGCCTTGTACTTCGCGATCTGCGTGCGCACATGGTCGATGACTTCGGCTTCGGTGACCGCTGAGCCTTCACGCACGATGATGAAGGCCTTCGGTCGTTCGCCCCATTTGTCGTCAGGGACACCGATGACGGCGACTTCGAGGACTGCCGGGTGTGAGGAGATCGCCTGTTCGATCTCGACGGTGGAGATGTTCTCGCCGCCGGAGACGATGATGTCCTTCGAGCGGTCGCGCAGTTCGATGTAGCCGTCCTCGTGCATCACGCCGAGATCACCGGAGTGGAACCAGCCGCCTTGGAAGGCCTTCGCGGTGGCGTCCTCGTCGCGGAAGTAGCCCTTCATCACGTTGTTGCCGCGCATGACGATCTCGCCGATCGTCTGTCCGTCGGCGGGCACGTCGATGAGTTCGTCACCCGATTCGAGAGCGACGATGCGGGCCTGATCGGCCTGGACCATGCCGACTCCCTGCCGCGCCCGCAGCCTGGCTCGGGACTTGTCATCAAGGGAATCCCACGAATCCTGCCACTCGCACACCGTGTAGGGACCGTAGGACTCGGTGAGTCCGTAGACGTGCACGATCTGGAAGTTCAGGGCCTCCATCTCCCAGATGAGGGTGGGACTGGGTGCGGCACCGGCCATCGTGGCGGTCACCGCCCGGTCGAGGGAATGCGCCTGCTCGGCGTTGATGACCGTGCTCATCACGGTCGGGGCACCGTTGAGGTGGGTGACTGCGTGTCGATCGATGAGGTCCCAGATCACGTCTCCGCGGACTTCGCGGAGGCACACCTGGGTGCCGCCGGCTGCGGCCAGGGCCCAGCCTGTGCACCACCCGTTGCAGTGGAACATGGGCAGGGTCCACAGGTACACGCTCTTCTCGTCGTGGTCGGAGTGGATGATCTCACCGAGTGCGTTGAGGTAGGCGCCTCGGTGTGAGTACATCACGCCCTTGGGTCGTCCTGTGGTGCCCGAGGTGTAGTTGATCGACAGCGTTGCCCGCTCGTCCTCGACGCTCCAGGTGAGCTCGTCGGTGTCAGCCTCGGCGCCGGCCAGGAACTCATCCAGGCTGGTCACAGACGGTGCTGCGAAATCCGGGCGGGCCACCTCGGCGGAGGCGGCGATCGTCGTATCCTCGACGTCGACGATGGCTTCGACCGTGTCGAGGCCATCGAGGACCGGGGCGACGCTGGGCCACAGCTGCGTGTCGATGACCAGCAGCTTCGCCTGGCTGTGGTTGCAGATGTAGCGGACCTCTTCGGGGGCGAGCCGGGTGTTGATCGGCACGAGGACGGCTCCGGCCAGCGGCACGGCGAATTGTGCCATGAGCGCCTCGGGGAGGTTGGGCATGAGGTAGGCGACCCGGTCACCGGGCTGGATGCCCGCCGCACGCAGAGCATGCGCCCGGGTCTCAACAGCGGCGGCGAATTCGCGGTAGCTCAGCTCCTGGTCGTTGTAGACCACGGCACGCTTGTCGGGAAAGACGTCGGCCGAGCGGCGCAGGAAGGACAACGGTGTCAGTTCTGTGTTCCAAGTCTCCATAGGAAGAGCCTACGACACCGCTCAACGGCCCCGCCGAGGTGGGTCTCAGCTTCCGGAGGACTCCGCCGTCGGGGCGGGGCTCAGCTTCCGGAGATCACGTGAGGGTCGATCAGCTCATTTGAGGATCGGGTAGGTCTGATCCTCATTCTGCGTGTCATTGCGCATCACCCAGTTGAGCAGGCAGGCCATGGCACTGACCAGGACGAATGCGGCACCGCCATAGATGAAGGCGAATCCGAATGCGGTCCCGTCCTGCCACGCACGGGTGACGATGATCGACAGGACCAGAACGACGACGCCGCAGACGAGCCCCACTTTGAGCGCATCCTTGTAGGACACGGTGCTGGTGGACTTCTTCTCAGACTTCGATGGTGCCATGCCCCCAGGATACCGGCCCCAGCTGAGAATCGGGCCACCGAGGTCCCCCCGGCACCGGATCGGCAGGAGACAGGGGCGTTCCTGAATCGCCGGAATCGTGGTGCGGGTGGACTACCTGGGCAGAACACGCAAAAATGTCTACGTGCCCATCCCCTTTCGCCGCCCCTCCGCTGAGGCCGCGCGCTCGTTGAACTTCACCCAGGTCACCCCTGGTCAGAAGTCGCGCCCGCGCACCGCAGTGAGGACAGTGATCGCAACAACCCTTGCAACGATCACGTTGGCTGGTGTGGCTGCATGCGGTCCGGACAAGGGTCTGCGGGTGGAACCCGAGGGTGAGACGTCTCCCACCCAGTTCGAACCGGGGAACTCGGATGCCGGCCCGCCCAACAAGCCGTTCTCCCTCACGGAGATCCGCAAGACCATCGTGGAGGCCTCGGGAATCGCAGTCACCGGAAGGGCGACGGAGTCCGCGCAGGTCATCGACGACTGCGAGGAATGCCTCACATTCGGGAAACCGTTCCTCAGCGGCGACAAGAAGTTCCAAGTCGTCACTGTGGCCAACCCGAAGCAGAAGAGCGAGGACATTGCTGGCGCCGTCATCAGTGAGAAGGACGGCAAACCACGCCTTGAACTCATCGCCACAGGTAACCAGATGAAACTCAACCCAGGTAAGAATGGGACACTGGTGGTGCAGGAGGCGATGTATGCCGACGGCGACGATGCCGGCTACCCTTCGGGTTGGTCGGTGCAGGTGTTCCGCCTGCATGAAGGTAGGTTTGAACCGGGTCAACGCTTCACGCGGCTTAATGGAGAAACGTAATGCATATTGTTCTGGTTGAGGATGACGAGGTCATCCGGGAAACGACCCAGATCGGCCTGGAACGGTTCGATTACACGGTGTCGGCATTTGCCGACGGACGTGAGGGATACGAGTTCGTCGCTGCACATGGTGCCGACGTTCTGCTTCTCGACCTCATGCTGCCCACCATGAACGGCGCATCGATCTGCCGGGCGGTGCGTGAGCGCTCCACCATTCCCATCATCATCATCTCCGCACGCTCGGATGCGATCGACATCGTCCAGGCGCTCGAGGCCGGAGCCGACGACTACCTCACCAAACCCTTCGACATGCAGGTGCTCAATGCCCGCATCCGCGCCGTCGTTCGCCGCTTCATCACCACCGGCACCGACAAACTCGGCTACTCCCCGACGACCGAGATGGGCGAGGAGCACGAAACCGTGATCGGCCCCGGCGGCATGATCACCGGAGACGGCATCCCCGAGGTGCTCGGAGCCAGCCCCGGCATGGACACTCGCGAACGACTCAAGGCTCAGCTCGAGTCCGACGACACGTACTTGGGTGCGGGCGGAAAATTCACCTCGGCGGATATGAACGCCGGTGGAGACGAGCAGATGATCGGCGGCGACGTCTCCGTTCCACCTCGCCCCGACGGCTCACCGGCCATGCAGTCCGGGTCGGGTCAGGGCGGCTACATGGGTGCGAGCCAGCCCCAATCCGGAGGCACCGACTCCGATGGTGAGCTCGGTCCGTTCCGCACTCGCCTGGGTTCGCTGGTCCTCGACACCGGTCGCCTGACCGTGGAGATCGACGGCGAAGAGGTTCACCTCACCCCCACCGAGCTGCGCGTCCTCCTGCTCCTGACCGAGCAGCCCGAACACGTCTATTCGCGTGAGAAGATCGCCTTCACCGTCTGGGGCTACGAATGGGCCGGCGACTCCCGTGTCGTCGACGTCCACATTCAGCGCCTGCGGAAGAAGATCGGCGCCAACATGATCGAGACCGTCCGCGGATTCGGATACCGCTTCGCGGGCTGATCGCATGTCACTGCGCTGGAAGATCTCCCTTCTCATCGTTGCCTCGGTCATCATCGCCGTGCTCTCCTGCTCGATCGTGCTGCGCCAATCCGCGGCCCGTGCCGAGGACGACCGGATGCGATCGACCGTGACCGAGCAGCTTGCGAACTCCGTCGCGATCTTCTCCGAGACCGGGGTGCTCACCCTCAACGCCCGCATCGATGACCCGGCACTGCCAAAGGATGCACGTGCCCAGGCGCTCAAGGGTCAGAGCGTGACGATGCGCTCCGAGGTCGATGGGGAGGAGATCGTGTGGGCGGCGGCTCCGATCGAGGTCGGCTCCTACACCGAGGTGATCTCCGTGCGTGCCTCGACCAAGGACAGTCAGGAGCTCATCGGCCGTATCGACCAGGCGCTGCTGGTGGGCATGATCGGCTCCGCGCTGGTCGTCGGCGGTGTCGGCTCCATTGTGGCCGGGCGCATCTCCCGCAGGCTGACTCTGGGTGCTCAGGCCGCACGGAAGATCGCGGCCGGGGACACGAGCATCAGAATCGCCGATGTCGTTGACGACACGGACCAGGAGGTCGCGGCCTTCGCCTCGGCGGTCGACACTGCTGTGACGCGCCTGACTGAACGCATCGACTCCGAACAGCGGTTCACCGCTGACCTGGCCCACGAGATGCGGACCCCGCTGACAGGGCTGGTCAACGCGGCCAACCTGCTCGAAGAGGATTCGCGTCCCGCCGAACTCGTCAAGGACCGAGTCAAGCGCATGCAGGTGCTCGTTGAGGACCTCCTCGAGGTCTCCCGCCTCGATGCGGGGCGGGCGAATCCCGAGTTCACCCGCGTCAACATCGACCAGGCGATCCGATCGCTGCTGGGCACGATGACGGCCTCCGGCGCCCTGGCCGGTCACGACATCGGCACACAGTTCGCGGCTCTGAACTCAACTCTGGTCACCGATGTCCGCCGCTTCGAACGCATCATCTCGAACCTGCTGGTCAACGCCATCAAACACGGTGCGGATCCGATCCGACTGGAGACGAGCACCCGCAGCATCACGATCACCGACTCCGGTTCCGGCTACCCGCCCGACATCGTCAACACCGGCCCGACCCGCTTCGTCTCCGCAGGTGGCGGCGGTATGGGTCTTGGCCTCGTGATCGCGCAGGGTCAGGCCCGTCTGCTGGGCATCCGACTCATCTTCAGCAACGACCCGATCACCGGCGGTGCTCGGACCGAGGCGATCTTCCCCGATCCCGAGGCTCAGGACCAGGCCCTCAAGCAGTACCTCGAAACCGCCTGAGCACCCAGCGGCAGTCGCAGTGCGCTGTCAGCTTCGCAGTGTGCCGTCAGCAGCGCTGTGTGCCGTCGTCAGCTGCGCAGTGCGCGAGCATATCGCCTGCGGTAGATGATCTGAGCGAGACGGACGAAGGGTTCGCCTAGGCGCCAGATCCCCATTCCCGCTCGTGAGACCGAACGCAGCACGAGGAACACGCGGTCATCGGGAGTGCGGATGAGGATGAAGGATTCCTCGCCCGTGATCGGATGCCCGGGCTTCGTCCCATAGGTGAAGCCACGACGAGTCTCGGACTCGAAGACGGTGATGACTCGAGCCGGCTCCGGCAGGCGAAACGGCCCCAGCCGCACGAAGATCGTCGGCTCCTGGCCGGCCTCGACCCGTGGGATGTCATGGCCAGTCTGTGCAAGCCCGATGTCGAAGCCGCTGCGGATCTTCACCTCCCAGTGCAGGAGCTCTTCGGCACAGCGGTCAAAGGTGTCACGCCCGTGGCCGATGAAGAAGGCCGACTCGAAGTCCCGGTAGCCTGCCGGCCGGTCGACCCAGCGAGGCGAGAGCGGCTGCGTCAGAGTGTCCATGCCACCAACCTAACCGAATCCCGGACACACCGGTGCCAAGTCTCCTGCGAACAAGTAAGGTGCCAAGTACCGACATCCGCTCAATCGAATGTCCGCTAAGAAAACGCTTGACACCCACCACGTACGACAGTCACGGATCAAAGGAGAACCAAGAATGCGCACACTCAATGGAATCGATGAGATCACTTCGCTCGTCGGCACCGAGCTGGGCTCGTCCGAGTGGACGACGATCGACCAGGACGCGATCAACACCTTCGCCGATGTCACCGACGATCACCAGTGGATCCACATCGACGAGGAGCGCGCGGCAGAAGGCCCCTACGGAGCGACGATCGTCCACGGCTTCTTCACCTTGTCTCTGATCCCGAAGTTCTCCAGCGAGATCTTCACCATCGAAGGTGTGTCCATCCGCGTCAACTACGGGCTGAACAAGGTCCGCTTCGCACAGCCCGTGCCGGTGGGTTCGCGCCTGCGCGGCACCGTCAGCGTCAACGAGGTCATCCCCGGGGACAAGGGCACCCAGGTCATCCTCAAACACGTCATCGAGATCGAAGGCCAGGAACGACCGGCATGCATCGCCGAGGTGGTCACCCTCCTCGTCGAGTGACCTGACCTCCACAGCACAATGGCGCCCACCGCCCCAGCTGACACTGACGCTCAGCTGGGGCGGAACTCGTCGAGCATCTGCGCGACGCGGATGTAGCCGAGGTGCGAATATGCCTGGGGATGGTTGCCCAGGTGCATCTCCGCGACCGGGTCGTACTCCTCGGCCAGCAGCCCGGTCGGCCCCAGCAGGTTGTCCACCTGCCGGAACAGGTCCCAGGCATCGTCGATGCGTCCGACCTTGATGAAGGCTTCGACGAGCCAGGTCGTGCAGATGTGGAATCCGCCCTCAAGGCCGGGCAACCCGTCGTCGTAGCGGTAGCGGAAGACCGTCGGTCCCACCCGCAGTTCACGTTCGATGGCGTCGACTGTCGAGATGAAGCGCGGATCATCGGCGGGCAGCAGACCCGAGAGTCCCACGAACAGGCACGCCGAGTCGAGATCGGTCTCGCCGTAGGCAACGGTGAAGGCCCCGACCTCCTCGTTGTACCCGTTCTCGAGCACATCGTGGGCGATCTCCTCGCGCAGCTGCCGCCAGGCCCCGGGGAGTTCACGACCGAAGCGTTCGGCGATCTGCAGCGCCCGATCGACCGTCACCCAGCACATCACACGCGTGTAGACGTTGTGCTTGGGCGGCCGCCTGGCCTCCCAGATGCCGTGATCGGCCTCGAACCACCGCTTGCTCACGGCCTCGACCATCTGGCAGGTCAGTCGCCAATAGGAATCCGGAAGATCGCCGAGGTGCTCGCTGAGCTCGTTGAGGAGCTCGGTGACCGGCCCGAAGACGTCGAGCTGAACCTGATGTTCGGCCGCGTTGCCCACTCGCACCGGCCGGGAACCCGCGTATCCAGGCAGATGGGCCAGCACCGCCTCGGTGGTCAGGGCGGAGCCGTCGACGGCGTAGAGCGGGTGGAGCTGTTCAGGAGACACAGTGCGGGCCAGGATTCCCGTGAGCCAGGACAGGAAACCTTCGGCCTCACCGGTCGATCCCAGCGCGAGCAGGGCGCGCACGGTCATCGAGCCGTCGCGCAGCCAGGTGTAGCGGTAGTCCCAGTTGCGCACGCCGCCGATGCCCTCCGGCAGGGAGGTCGTGGGTGCGGCGAGGACTCCCCCGGTCGGTTCGTGACAGAGGGCGCGCAGGGTGATGGCCGAGCGGATGACCTCTTCGCGGTGGTGGCCGGGGATGTTGAGCGTATCGACCCAGTTGGTCCAGAAGTTCAGGGCGCGTTCGCGCACATGGTGCTCTCCGCCGGTGGCCATGTACCTCGCGTCACCGGTTCCGGTGCCGCAGGCCAAGACCAGCACGACGGCTCCTCCGGGTTGCTGCGAAGGCACAACGACCGCCTCGGCGGTGTGAGACTGCCCGACATCGCTGATCTCGAAGTCGATGCCCGGTGCGATCAGGGAGATGGGCTCGGAGGTCCCCAGCACCTGCACTCCGTCGTCGGTGCGCACCATCTGCGTCGGCACGGTCGCATAGTCGAGGCGTGGGGCGAAGCGGATCCGGGCCGAGGTGTCGCCGGTGAGCACGCGCACGACGATGGTGTCATCACTGTTGGCATCGACCGGGGCGAGGTAGTCGAGGCAGCTGAGCCCCGGCCACCGGGTCTCCAGCAACGTCGAGTGGGTGATGTAGCGCTGCGTCAAGGGCGCGGTTCCGGCCTCTGTTTCGACAGCGAAGAACCCGGCCGCCTCAGCGCCGAGGATCTCGGAGAACATCGATGAGGAGTGCGGCAGCGGGTGCGGCATCCAGCAGATGCGGCCGCCCGGGTCCACGAGCGCCGTCGACTGCCCATTGCCCAGCAGGCTGTGCCGATGGATCGGGGTCGCGCGCCTGCCGAAGAGCCAGGATTTGCGCAGCTCGTAGATCGCAGCGAGGACGACAGAGACCTCGGCCGGTGAGCTGATCCGGTAGTCGGCGTGGGTATCGCCGGGTTCACGGCCGACCTTGAGCCCCAGATCCTGGTCCCCGAGTGTTTCGAGTGCGAATTCGTCTGCGGTGTCGTCGCCGATGAACACGACCACCTCGGCGCCGGTCTGCTGCCGCAGGCGCTGCAGAGCCTCGGCCTTGGACGAGGGGACGACCGAGAGGTCGATGACCTGCTTGCCCCGAGTCGGGAAGATCACGTGGGCCTCGACCAAGTCGTTGACCGCGTCTTCGACCTCCTGACGTTCGGACTCGTCGAGTCCGCGCAGGTGCACGGCGGCACCGGTGGTCTTGTGTTCGATGATCGTGGTCGGCAGGGTCTGGAAGACGTCTCGCCGGAGTCCGTCTAAGGCGGTGCGCTGCTCCTCGTCGAGGGTGTCGATGGCGACCGTGTCCGTCTCTCCACCATGGGAGCCGAAGAGGTGGACCTCCCGCGGCAGCCGTGACATGGCCGCGAGGTCGCGCAGGCTGCGCCCGGAGATCACCCCCGCCGAGGTGGTCGGAAGCAGAGCGAGCGCGCGCAGTGAGTCGACCGAGGAGTCCAGCGGGAACGCCTGACCTGGCAGGTCGACGATCGGTGCGATGGTGCCGTCGTAGTCTGTGGCGATGAGAAGCGAGGAGGAACGAGAGACCTCGAAGAGGCGGCGGAAGAGTTCCGGGGAGAGTTCGCGGCTGGCCTCGGCCAGGTCACCCAGGAGGCCGGATGAGCTGACGGAGGCGGCTATCGGAGTCAGCGGAGAAAGATTCTCGTAGTCATGCTCGACGGTACTCATCTCACCTCGGTCTTCTCGAGTTCGGCTGTGGTCCTCATGTGATGGACCGTGCTGGCAATGCAGGGCGTGGCGAGCATGCAGGCTGCTCCGAGTCCACGGCCCGGGTCAGTTCTTGGTCTCGGGCCGGTTCTGATCGTCTGGATCCTCGGGAGCTTTGAGATCCTCGGTCGTGTTCAGTTCATCGAAAGAGTCTGAGGTTACGTAGTCGGCGTCGGCTGCCCCTACCTGACCGGCCGCAACCTGCTTGGCCTTGCTGATGCGCGAGTAGCCGCCGATGATGAAGATGACTCCGGCGATGAGCGTGGCCACGCCGGTGAACCCGAGGATCCACAGTGCACCGAAGCCGTCGCCGAACATGAGGATCACGCCGAGCAGCACGTGGCAGGCCGCGGCGATGAGGAAGTCCGATGCCATGGGGTGAGACTTGAGCTGGCGGTAGTTCCACAGTTCGAGGAGACCGTGCAGCAGTGCCCAGATGCTCATGGCTGCGCGCAGTTCCGCCGGCTGCTCGGCGAGGAACAGGAACACGATCGCGGGGACCGTGATGATCGCCTGGCCGTAGACCGCGGTGCGCACGTTCAGCGGCGAACGCAGTCCCTGGTAGACGAGCACCAGCGCGAACAGCACCAGGTAGCTGATGGAGAGGATGTCGACGATGTCGACGCCCATCGACAGGTGCTTGGGGCTGGCGGCATCGCGTGGCCAGAAGACCGTCGCGAAGCCGAAGGCGACGCCGAGGATTCCGCGGACGACCATCGGAGCACCGAGTGCCTTCGACTCGGAGATGGCCTGAGGCAATGCCTCGGGTCGCGGTTGCGTGGACTCGGTGCGCGGTTCGTCGGTACTCATCACGACACCAGTTTAGGTCTCTCACCTGAGTCTGTCTGGTGTTGGCCTGGACACAACCTCCTCATGTATTTACGTAATTACGTACTTTGTGTATTCTGGGCTTATGAGTTCGTCGTCGAAGGGTCAATCCGCACGCACGGTCGAGGAGCGCGTGGCCGAGCTCGAGCGCAAGATCGCCGAGCTGGAGAATGCCGTTCCCACGACTGCACCGGCCGCCGAGGCTGAGTCCGATCGGGCGCCGAATGGCACGAAGAGCACGAACCCGACCGCTGATGACGACACCTTCTGGGCGCTGAACGGCCTCATCGATCGAGCGGGAGACGAGGGTGGAGTCGTCTACACCGGACATACCACTCCCCCGGGTGGGGAATCTCCGGTGTCCTGGCAGATGGGGCTGCCGTCGGCAGCGATCAATGACCTCAATTTCGCCGAGGCTGCCCCCGCCCTGGCAGCACTGGGCCACCCGGTCCGCCTCGAACTCCTGCAGGCCATCTATGAGGGGACGACTACCGTCGCCCAGCTCGGCGAGGACGAGCGATTCGGCACGACCGGCCAGATCTACCACCACATCCACGCCCTGGCCGGGGCAGGCTGGCTCGAGAACTCGCGCCGAGGCCACTGGCGCGTACCTGGCCAGAAGATCGTTCCCCTCCTCACCCTCATCCTCATCGGCACTCACTGACACTCACTGACACTCACTCAGGAGCCCCCATGAACACCGCTTCCGCCGCCGCGAACTCCAACAATCCTCGTCCACGCTCGGCCTCAGAAGAGCCGCGGGCTCAGCGGACATGGATCGCGGTGCTCGCTGCCGCGATCGCGGGTGTCCTGCTTCTGCTCATCACTCCGTTTCCACGTGGGTTCCAGGGCGAGACCACTGGCGATGCCGCACTGGTCAGTCAGGTCGAGAACGCCCTCGATAGCGGGCACTGGCACCATGTGGCAGCCGCGAAGATTCATGGCGATGACGTCACCTGGGGAGGAGTCGGTGCCGACGACGATTCGGAGTTCGAAATCGGATCGATCACGAAGACCATCACCGCGGCGCTCTTCGCCGATGCGATCGAACGCGGAAAGATCGACGAGGAGACCAACCTCGGCGAGGTCTGGCCCGAACTCGACGGTGAGGTCGCCGAGGTGACTCTGGCATCGATCGCCACGCAGCGCTCAGGACTGCCCGCTCAGGAACCGTCATTGAGTTTCGGTGATGGCCTGGCGACATTCCTATCGAGCTATATCCACACCGACCCTTATCGCGGGACTGCGACGGACCTCGTCGACTCGCTCAAGGACGTCGACGTGGGTGAGCAGGAGCCGGAGTACTCGAACTTCGCATTCGGGATCCTCGGACAAGCACTCGCGACGGTCACGGACTCCAGCTACGGCGATCTCGTCAGGGACCGGATTACGGAGCCCTTGGGAATGACGGACACCTACGTGCCCGGATCGGCGGAGGGACTCTCGCATGGCTACACGGCGTCCGGATTGCCTGCAGCGCCATTGACGCTGGGCGGGACTGCGCCCTCGGGTGCCATCAGATCAACTGCCCACGACATGAGCATCTGGCTGCGTGCGACGATGGACGGATCGGCCCCCGGCGCGACGTCAATCCAACCGCGTGAGGATTACAACGAATCGGATCGAATCGGCTGGGCGTGGCTCACCACGAAGGATCGCAGTCCCAATCTCACCTGGCATAACGGCGGTACCGGCGGGTACCGCTCGTTCCTTGGTTTCGATCCGAAGACTTCGCAGGGGATCATCGTCCTCGCCGAGTCGGCAATCTCCGTTGACGATGCCGCGGACGTGATCTCAACAAGTGAAGCCTCGGTGGCGACCCGGCACTCTGCGCAGGTGCACGGCGATCAGGCAGGAGCGCACTCATGAATCCAGTACTCTTCTCTCAGATCGCGTGTGCGATCGTCATCGCCTGGGGTGCCTTCTCTGCGATCAAAGCATCTCGAGCTCCCACCAGGACCGTGCTGCTGAGCAATCTCCTCGTTGCTCTCGCCATGCTTCTGCTTGTCCGATTGATTGCAGACTACGGTGGTTGGACATCTTGGTTCATCTACGTCTGGATGCTCTGCCTCGGCGGGTACGTCTTCGGCGTGTATCTGGCAGCGAGGGCTTGGTCGCAACTTCCCTGGGTCGCCGATGGTGCAGCGGCCAAACGGTCAGAGGTGACCAGCCTCGGAGTATCGAGCGTGATGACGGCGGCTGCTGCGGGTGCGCTGGTGATTCCCGGGTTCATGCTGGGTTAAGACTGCCGATGGCACGCGACGGTCGCATTTCACCTGAGCTTCATGTGTCGGCGACCTACGGGAGCTGGCATCGAACTAGTTTCGTTGTATGAGCCCATTGCCTAAAGAAGGTCGTCGTCTCCCGCGATTGTGGATATACGCCGCCATCGGCGCCGTCATCGGTGTTATCGCGGGACTGACCACAGAGCCTGGGTTGGTGATCCCGTTCGCCATCTTCGGCTTCGCCATGGGGATGGGGATCTATTGGATCCTGCGTGGCGACGGTCCGGCCGAGCCACGGACCACCGACACCACTCGCGGAAGCAACGGCGAGGGCGAGGGCGAGGGCGAGGGCGAGGACAACGCAAACCGAGACGGCAACGGCAACGGCAACGAATAGAACCTGAGTTGCTTCACTTTAGTGCCCCGGCCCGGGCCCGAAACTTTCGACGCTGCTAATTAGCTCGGCAACGTTTGGCGGGACTTCGGGTGGGAACACGAGCTCGTGCCCATCGATCTCACCCACGAACTCCCTCAACGGCCGCAACGTGGTGATGACCTTCTTCAACGACAACCCTGTGGCCTCTTGCATGAACCGCGCGAGAGCCAACGCCGTGAACACGACCGTCAAGTGCGCCTCAATCGCATCCCGTGTGCGATGAAAGATCGGACGGGCTCGAAGGTCGGTCTTCGACATCCGAAAAGACTGCTCGACATGCCATAGATCATGATAAGAACCCACGACCTCCCGCGCCGTCATGACCTTGGCCTCGATGTTCGTGACGTACCCCTTCCACCCGGCCAAACCCACCGCCTTGTCATAGCTGGACTCGTCGAAGACCTTCGTCGACCCCTTCGTCTTCACGAACCGTGCGGCCTTCGGCTTCGACTCCCCATCAATGATCCGCATCGCCCGATTACGCTGCAGATTCAGTGTTTCCCTGTCCCGCACAGCGCGTTTGCGCCGGTATTGCCACACTGCCCGCCACGCCTTCGGATGCTCAACCGGTGACCACACGGGCTCAGCACGAGTCAGCGTCCGGTTCTTATCCAACCCGACTGTGGCCCTTGGGGTCAGCGTATCGACGAGCTGCCCATCATCAGTGTTGGTGCCGTTCCAGGTGAAGAACGTCGCCAGATCATTCGGTGCTTTCGTCTGCCGCGAACCGACGATGAACCGTAGCCCGGCATCATCGAGTTCCTTGAGGTTCGCGGCTGAGAGCATCCCGGCATCAGCAACGATGACCATGTCCGTGACGCCGTGGCGGTTTTGGAAACCCTTGACGATCGGAATCATCGTGAACGTTTCTGCCTTGTTGCCTTCGAAGCACCCGATCTCTAACGGAAATCCGGTCCGATCGACGAGGAGGCCGACCACGATCTGTGGATCGACGCGGCGTTCCTTGGAGTACCCGACCTTGCGGAGCCTGTCTTCCTTCTCTGCTTCAAAATATAAGGTGGTCACGTCATAAAGGATCAGCGAGATCCCGGTCGTCGCGACAGAGTAGTCGAAGCACTTGCCTGCAATGGTCTCTCGATAGGCGTCAGAATTGATCCGTTGCAGACACCGGGTGAAAGTGCTGCGGTGTTTGGCATCAGCACCAAGTTCGTCGAGGACACGGATGCTGTCAGTCTTCGACGTGGGTTCGACAAGCCTTGCGAGGACGAGCTGGAAGAATGCTTCGTCATCGACCACGTCGAAGCCGAGTCTGTCGTAGGCGGTGCGGATCGTGTCAATGAGCAGCCGTGATGCTGATCCCTTCACTCGCCGACGCGACGTTGTCGAGACGTTGCCGCCGGTGTCGAGGTCGAGGGCTAGTTGTCCGGTGGACTCGTTGATCTTTTCCCGGCCGGCTTCTTCGAGTGCTGCGAGTTGGGCTGGGGTGTGAGCGGAGCCGAGGTGTTCGATGACGGTGAGTTTGCCGTGGCGTTTCGTCACGATCTGGACCGCGGTTGCCCCAGATGCGGTCGGGACTTTCCTCAGTCGCAGGCTCATGCCTTCATTCTACGGACCCGATTAGTGTCCCAAATTCCCTACATACAGTCCGGTCACCAGGAGGTATGCCGTCGAATCATTCACAATCGGCCAAAGTGAAGCAAGTCAGGCGAGGGCGAGGACAACGCAAACCGAGACGGCAACGGCAACGAATAGAACCGTCAATCGAGGGCATGCTCAAGTACAGCCTGCCGGTCGACTATTTTCCGGCTCTTCACTATAGATCTTGTGGACTAGTTAGTCTGACTTCTCGAAGGACGTGGCGGTCTCTACCAAACGGATCGATGATGGTCTTGTGGTCGGGTCTGACTCATGGCTCTTCTGACACCCCGCTGTCTGGGGTTGTCCTGTTTACGACGTGTCGACTGGCTCGGCTCACTGTAATAAGTGCAGCCCAGCAGGCCGTCATGTCCTGATAGGAGTCTGGCGTGTCCCCGATAGTGAACTGACTGACGCCGGCTGAGCTGCGCACCCGAGAACTCGAAAAGAAGGGGCGCAGTTCC
>NZ_FXZB01000044.1 GCF_900169065.1 Brevibacterium aurantiacum
ACGCGTACCCGATCCGTCGTGACCAACACCGCCGAGCGCGGGAAGCCCACAGCAAGACTGCTACCGGTTTCCCGCACTCGTGCTACCACTTCACTCCACGTGCGCTACCGAAAGCCGCTTCTATACACATTTGTAACGGCGGAGGCGAATATGAAGCGTGGTCGGCCGGTGGCCGAAGGGTTCGTGGGCCAGCTGGCGGACGACGGTGTCGCGAATGATCCCGTGGCCACCGCACCGACGGCACCAGTCATCAGCAGTGTTGGGCCGGCATTCCAGGATGGCCTTGTGCCCGGTGATGTGCTGGCCGATGCAGGCGAGGTCGAGGGTGTCGAGTCGGCAGAATGTCGTGAGGTCAGGGGTCGAGAAAGTAGGCTTGGCCATGTCGAGGTCTTTCGGATGGACTGTGTGAGAACTTCCATCATCGGAAGACCTCGACGTCTATCCGGGCAGCGACGCGCCGTGTTCTGGAATCACCGATCTACACTCTCAATTACGAAGAGCCGAATTACTCCAGTGACTTCCCTGACTGCTAACCGCAGCTCAGACTCGCCTCTATGGATTCGGCGGCCAGTTATCTCAAGAGGAAGCTGACGGGTACGCAATCTCGACTTTAACTCAACGGCAACTTCTTGGATCCTGGTTTCGAAACTACCGTCATTTGGTATCCATTGGTCCTTGGCATATTCACGAACGGTTATACGACTCACTGTTCAGCCAGGAATCTCAGTGACGCAAGAGCGTCAGGAATTGAAATATCTGCCAAAGGACGCACAACTACGTGTTTGGATGTTGGTGTTCTTAGAGTGAAGGCATAGTTCACCGGCTGATTATTTTGGTTGGCACGTAGAAGCCTAACGAGTTCCTGCGGCCTGGCTCCAAAACGGTCTCTGAGCTGCGGCCAAACCAATGTGTCCCAAGCGGAAATGACGTCGGTATATTCTCTGACCGACCAAAAATAAGTGTGACCTAGTTCGAAATCCACTCCGAGCACATCGTCGATAAAGTTATTAATGATCTGCAGGAGGAGAACGGCTAGTTCTTGGGGGGACCACTCGTCGGCAAAATTGTCTTCGCCTGCGCTCATTTCGGTACCGAAGTTTGGGTCTAGCTCGGTTTCTAGAGCATCCTCCTCAAGATCATCCTGGATGTTAGTTTCGCTCAGCGACATTCCGGGTACCAGCTCCGCTTGTGACCGTGCAGAACGAGTTTGAAGGCGGTCGAACCGTTCAGGAGACACACCAAGATGTTCGGCCAACGACCTAGTATCGGGGAACGCATCGATTCTCTCGAACCTTCGGCCGATAGCACTATCTAGTGGTGCTACCGACTTATCGACAGAGTTCATCGTTGCTAACACATAGACATGGTGGGGAAAATACCACGGCAGCTTTAAGGGTGTTTCGCCACCGTTAAGTCGGTTGATTCCGGTGGTTTGGAGTATCCCGTTGTCAACTCTTTCGGCTGGCATTTTTGCGAATCGGACGGGAATCGCGTGGTCGTTGTCTCCTTCCGGAGAAGACCGATAAGTATCGTCCATGAAGGTTAGGAAGTCGCCGAGAATCTTAGGGACGTTTCCTCGGTTCATCTCATCCACCATTACTACTGCTGATTTAACTCCATGTTCCTCCCGCGATACGGCAATTGCACAATCGAGCAGAATACCAGCAAATGGTTTGAGCTCTAGTGAGGAAGACGGTACGGGGCGCAGTCCTACCACGAAATCTTCATAACCGAAATCTTGGTGGAACGTTACGAACTCGACACGGCTTGGGGTTGGGATCGTTGCTGATTCCGTCTTTATAACAAAAGGGGTATCCGTCGAAGAATCGTCCAGCTCGATCTTAGGAAGGGTGTCCTCGCGGTCGAGGAAGCGTCGCACTTGATTGAGAGCATGGGTCTTACCCGTTCCGGGAGGCCCATAGAGCAGAATATTCTTGTTTCGATCTAACGCATCCAGTATCTTTTGCGCTAATGGAGACAAATCAGCGTCCATTTGAACAGTGTTGTGCACATTAATCAGTCCCGTTCTTTCTCTTCTCTTGCCTGAGATCCGGGTGGATGATGGTATAAGTTTTTGTAGCGTATCCGGGAAGGAAGATCTAGGTGTTTTGCCATGTGTGAATCCAGCGAAGAACTTGCCCTCTGTTGTTTTGACGACGTAAATAAGCAATCCTCGGCCGGTTATCTCCTCTGCTTCCTCCATAGTTAGGGTGTGAGGATCGCTTGGTTTTGGCCAGTTGTTGTTGGCATGTGACCAGGCGAACGGCCGCATGTGGCCGTTGCCGTAAATGTTTTGCAACTTGATCAATGCTCGACCGCCCTTACGAAAGAAGAAGGGGATTGGGTCCGCATGTGTAGGATTCCCTATTGAGTAGACGTTTTTTGTTAGATCTGCTCCTTCTACAGCCCCGTAGTCCGAAGTGCAATCGAAGAATGATCTTAAATTGTCGGCATTTGGGACGTCATAATGTTGCTGTCCTTTGGCGCCGGAGGGCTTGTCCCACTCCGTCATAAGGTAGTCGTTGGCATTGATCTGTAGCCACCAAATAGAATCGATGCTGTGTTTCGCCACTTACCTGACCACCTCAAAAACGAACTCTTTCAGATCTCGTTTTAAGGCACTAGCGTTGCTCCTGAAGCGCACGTGAGGAAACTCATGTAACTTAACTTCACCGAATCGACTTAAGGATTCGATCATATCCTGTTGGCTAATCAAACCGTCTTCGCTATAACTCATCATTATCCGTGGTGCTTCCACTCCGTTGACTATTGCTGCCAGCGCATCGTGGATTTTCAGTTTTGAGCAAAAGTCAGAATACTGAGGCCACCAGTCCCGAAGTCCGCTGACCCCATGTGTTTCCGGTTTGTCTCCGACGGCAACTGTCTCCAATAGATGGTAATTTGCGGCATATTGCCGTTTCTTGTACGGAGGGTCCAAGTAGACTAAATCTGCAGTTATTTCCTGCGCTAGGTCTTCAGCTTTTCCAAGGCGTACCTGATGCCCCTCTGAATTTCCCAGTGAGAATATGGATTGTGATAACTTTAGGTCCTTCAAAGCGCCGCCGCTCAGTATCGAGCGGTGGTGGCCGTATGTGCCGGATATGTTGGCTATGCGATTTACCGCCAAAACCAAATCGTGTCGCAGGAGCTGATTCTCGGTCGCCGTTATTCTGTGCGAAGATTTCCAGTTGGAGATCTCGTCGGAAATTGCGCTCAATTTTGCTGCGTTGGAATCTGAGAGATAGGCTCTTGGTTTCTGGCCCATAGCCGGCGATCCTCCGGGCGCATATTCCCGAACGAAGTATCCAGACTCGTCTGGGCTTAATGCATTTAAGTGCTCAACTACTCCTCTGTATGGTATTCCTAGTGTTTCGAATCTTGGTGCTTCGGGAATGGTTAGGCGCACGGTTGCGTGGTAGGTCGCATAAGTCATAATGTCAGCGGCGAAAACTTTCATACCAGCGAGTCGCAAGCTTTCTGACACTGCAGCGGTACCGCACATGAGATCAGCAACTCTCGCCCCAGGCGAAAGCCCGTCGGTGAGGATTGGTATCAACTGATCAAGGACTCTCGTCTTGTTCCCGATATAGCGATACAATTTATTTACCTGCTCCTCTTTTTGAATCCTCATGCGGCCGCTTAGGCAAGTTTGCCAGAGTAGCTAAGTATGTGCTACCGGTTGCGTTTGATAGCGTCTCTACGGCCCACTCCACAAGTTCTGGTCCGCTGCCAAGGAGCTCGGCGACCAAATGCTCTGTGTTCAAATCAGCTAATTGATCATAACGTGGCTCTCTTTGATATTGATCTATATTTTGAGCAATCTTAAGAGCTACTTTATGTTTGTCACTACCGGGTATTGGTTGTGGTAGTGGAAGAGATTGAATAGAAGACAAAGTGAGATACGGGTGGGATCGCCATTCGCCGTCGCCAGAGGCTGAGATATGCCAAGCCGTAAGTATGCGAGAGGACAGCACCCCTGCCGCATAAGGGACGGCATAGTCGGGCGCAGCATCGGTTGGAGTGAAGTGGTAGATGGTTTGGGTCGTGGCTGTTGGTCTCCATTCGACTGCGGCATGGATACCTAGGCCGGTTTTGCGTACCAACAGCCTTGGTTTCGTCCTTGGATGGAGCTCGTTTTTGTAGTCGATGCCGTCTACATTTGATTTGACCCAACGAGTCGGAATCAATGAATGCCGATGCAAGTCTTGTCCGACAGCCAAAGGAACCCACTTATTGCTCGGCGGCGTGGAGGCAGTAGACACAAGCTCGAGCCTGTCTTCGTGAAGGGAAAGTGGCGCTCTACATTTCAAGCAGTTGAGTGGTGATGAGAATTTTGGGAAGGCACGTACAGACGCGCATGCCGGGCAGACAAGCATATTGCCGTTTTTGCCGATTTCCAGCCCCCGGCCGGTAGCGAACCATTTTTCCCACGCGTCTGTACCTGTGGCTGTTCGTATATTTCTAGCTAGACTGTTGTATCTCGTGTCGAATCCCCAGACTCCGTGTTGCGTTGCGATCAGATCCTTTTGAGGCAATTCACTCATAACTTCGCTCAGTTTGGAATAGAGTCCACTTCCGCGCGATACATGCGCACGAGCATCAGCGCTCAATTTAGCGAATTTTACTTTATGATCTGATCTCGCGGTGCCTTTAGAGAATATCAAAGCAAATGCGGCCATGTTCACGCCTGGAAATACGCCTTCGCCTAGGCGATATATTCCCCAGAGGACGCAGTTTCTAGCGATAAATTCACGAGTAATAGTGTGTTGTTTTTGAAAGAATGAGTCAGGTAAGAATACGGCAGCGACGTCGTCGAGGGCCAATTCTGTCGCAATTCGTTCTAGGAACACGTCGTAGGAGTCGAATTGACCACGTGCCGTCTCAAAATTGAGCTCTAGCTTCCTCCGGTATTCTCGGGTCATGTTTGCACCCCATGGCGGATTGGCGATTATAAGTCTTCTTCCGCGCTTGGCTGCCGGCCAAGGTGAAAGGATCCCATCCGATTCCAATTTTAAGTCTACAGTCGTGGGTATGGTCTCCAGGGCTTGCGCGTCAATGTCCAGTGCGATTCTTACGGCATCTGGCCAAACTTCGTGGGCAGCGTTGAGTAGCGCACCTTCCCCTGCGGCGGGATCGAGCACGGTGTCTGGTGTATAGCTGAATCGCTCCGCAACTTCTTGTGCCAGCCACTGTGCCAGTCGGCGGGGAGTATATACGGCACCGAGCTCTCTGCGGTGGGTAGCTACATCAGCCTCGGTGGTTGGAGTTGTCAAGAATGCCTCTTTCAAATGATTGGTGCTCTCGGCAGAACACATCGTAGCGTCGGTTTTGACCACCTAGGTACCCGCTGTAGGAGGTGGGCTCCACGCCGGGCGTCGGTTGCAAAGTAAGTGAAGTAGTTTCCTGGAGCCCGCCTGTCATTCCTAGGATCACCCTCTGGCAGGGAAGGCACACGGTTTGTTATTGCACAAATTAACTCTAACTGGGCCCACTGACACGGTAAGGGGAATCTGAGTTAAGCGCTGAATGGAAGTGTCTTGCGTCGTCTTCGACTGGCCCGCCATCACTCGATTCCGAACTCGATCGTGCGTCGACCGCTATGTGTTCATCGTCGAAGTTCCTCTTCGGCCCAGTGGCCGCGTTGGTAGTTCTGAAACCTGAAGTTTCTGTCGTAGGAGTGCGAAGGTTGCATAGCATCGAGATGCCGTGGTCCAGCGCTGATGGATTCGTCCGGTACTGGAGTTCAGTACCTGCACGGCGTGACGTTAATAGACTTGCATGCCGAAGTACCTTCAGATGACCGGATCAAGTGGACGGTCCGATGCCAAGCGCATGTGCAATGTCGCTGGCGCGAACATAGTGCTTGCAGCGAAGATACCGTAGAATACGGCGGCGACTTGAATGCGCTAGCGCATCAAAAACTGTTTCTTCACTATTTCGCAGCATGCCGTAATACTATCAATCCGACCGTCGCGTCTCCGTCACCTTCGGCGTGCCGTTCATGGTGTTCGAGATCTAGAATAGGGACTGATGCAAGGAAAGGTGACACTCGAGGTATCACGCTGCGACTGCAGGTGACTCAATGATTACTTCGTACTCGACAGGTGTAAATCGACCCAACCGGGCCTGCCGCCGCCGACGATGATACGGCCGCTCGATCCAGGTCACGATCGCAATTCGCAACTGCTCCCGACTCGACCATCGACGACGGGCGAGAACGTTCTTCTGCAACAGAGCGAAGAACGACTCCATGGCCGCGTTATCACCAGCAGCACCGACCCGACCCATCGACCCAACAAGGCCGTCGCGGGCCAATGTATGGGTGAATCTCTTTGACCGGAATTGGCTTCGTCTGTTGCTGTGCGTGACGCATCCGCCCACGTCACCACCCCTGCGCGCCACAGCCATCTCGAGAGCATCAACAGCCAGCCGAGCCTTCATCCTCGCACTCATCGAATAGCCCACGATCCGCCCTGAGTAGGCGTCCTTGATCGCACAGACGTACAGCTTTCCCTCATCGGTGTGGTGCTCCGAAATGTCGGTCAACCATAGCCGGTTCACCCCATCGGCAGTGAACTCATGCCGGGTCCGCCCACCTTCGTCGACGACAGCGCACAGGTTGTCGTGGCCGGGCGGGCCAGACTTCTTCCCATTCTTTGCCCTACCCTTGCCAAAGGCCGAGAACCAAGCATTGTCCGAGCACAACCGCCACGCAGTCCGTGGCGCCGTCGTATGGCCAGCCACTTCAGCTTCGTCGGCCAGGTGGCGGTACCCGAACTCCGGATCGTCCCGGTGGGCGTCGGAAGAGCGCGTTGGCCCGATACGCCTCGACGATGTCGGCTTCTGGAATCGGTGTGGCCAGCCGCCGGTAGTAGGGCTGACGTGAGAGCTTCAATACCCGGCACGACACCGTCACGGGGGTCCCGTCGGCGGCGAGCTCTCTCACGAGCGGGTAGAGCCTTTTGGCGGCAGATTCGCTTGCGAGAGATAGGCGGCTGCGCGGCGCAGCACTTCGTTCTCCTGTTCCAGCAGGCGAGTCCGACGTTTGAGTTCGCGCAGCTCTGCGGACTCGTCCGTGGACTTGCCCGGCGTGTTGCCGGCACCGATCTCGGCCTGGCGAAGCCATTTGTTGATGGTGCCTTCGTGGACGCCGAAGTCCTTGCGATTTGGGCAATCGTGGTCTTCTCGTCGCGGTTCAGAGCGACGTGGAGGACGTCATCGCGGAACTCTTTCGGGTAGGGCTGTGGCATGGTGTCCATCCTTCCAGACTTACCTCTCAGCAAGCCAGGTTAGGTGTCACAAAACCCTGCATCAGTCCCATGTGCCTCAGAACTGATCTGTCTCGAAACACAATAGGTTGTGAGACGTGAATCAACTGTTGATTCGACTGGTGACTTAGACAAATTCTTGAAGGCGTTCTCGCGGAGCGGTGTCACAGACGTACACGTACGTACCTTGGATTCCTCGTGTAAGCAGGACGCTATAGATGTTCTTTACATACTCGAGAAGGTCCGCGTCAGAGTAGGTGATACCGCGCTTGGCGTTGTTCTCGCGGCCTTTCTTGTCGTGGTAGTTGGTGCGATCGAAGACTAGCTTGCCTGCAACTGGGTCGAGTCGAAGGTCGTTGCCGATGATTACCCCGACGTAGTTGAGGTCGTAGCCCTGGACGGTGTGGATTGAACCGACCTCGTCGACCGACGTTGGGGAGTTGATCCAGTCGGTTGTGACCGAGTTCCAGCGCATACGCTGACCGCCGAGTTCAATGTCGAACGCGGTCTTGTCCTTCTTTGTTTTCCAGGGCCATGCGTAACCGGCGACTAGGCGAGACAATCCGCATTCTTCTTCGCGTTTCTGAAGCTCTCGTCTCATCTCGCGAAGGTCGTCGAATAGCCGGAGCTCGTAGTTGCCGAAGTCCTCGCGCCTCTCTGGCGGAGTGTCGCTCAGCAACTGCCTGATGTAACCAACGTAGTCCTTGTCTGCCGAGATCCGCATCTGTGTCTGTAGTGGATACAGCCGTCCTGAGGCCCAGGCTTGAGAAGCGAGGTCGCGCGTCTTGGCAGCTGGCAGGTCAGCGGGGCGGACGGTTTGTCCAACATCGAGCATGAGTATGGAATGCCGACTCTGCGTCCGGATCCAGTCCAATTGAGTCTTTTGTAGGTCGTCCCAGCCGAACAACTTCTCGTTGATTTCAGCGAACTTTGTATTTTGAGTACCGGATGCTTGGTTTGCGCGCTGGTTGAGCCTATGAGCTTCATCGACTACAAGAAGTTCGAACGGTTCTGAACTCTCGCCAACCTGGAACGGGGTCAGCACCATGTCTTTGTGCAGTCCGGGCGTCAGTTTGAAAACCTTGGCGATCGAGTCGCGCAAGGATTGTTGAGGGAGGACAATCGCGAACTTGAGGTTCTTGAGCAGTTCGGCATGCCCCGGGGTGAAGTAGTCGCTGAAGATCGAACCGATGTCAAGGGGTTCTTCTGAATTATGTTTTCGAATATCTTCGAGCAGCTTGAGCAGATAAATGGCGACGACGGTTTTCCCTGTGCCTGGGTTCCCTTCGACCACGGCGGTGCTATCGACGTCGTGGTCCAGGTCTGTGAAGAATCCGTCCAGTATATCCTCGACAGCAATGGCTTGATCGTGGTTCAGAGCCTTAAACGGTGAAAGCTTGAATAGGTCGCTGTTGATGATCTGCGGAATGGTGCGCTGGAAGAGATCTTCCTGTGTTCGCAGCTCTTCGAATATCTGCCGGAAAGTTTTGGTGTAATTTTCGCGATCGAAGTATTCGGCGTCTGTGATTCCTGCATTGAGATTGAGTACCTGTCGGCTGGCGTCTCCACGGAACATTCGAATGAGAAGAGATTCCAGATCGAGGCAGGCCGATTTGTTGAAGGTGTCATCGGGGACGACTCTGACCGATTTAAGCTTGTGTTTCGACTCTGATTCGAGGTGTTGTTTCATTCGACCGGCGACGTTGAGGGACTCGCCGACGTAGACCTCTTTGTCGTTATTCATGACGTATACGACTGGCCAGTTCCGGTGTCGTGGGTCGACGGATCCCCACGCCTTGACCCGGTCGATGTCAAACGGGAATCGCTCGACTTTAAAGCTGGTCATATTTCACGCTCGTGCCTCGAGCTTTCTCCACTGGGTACTTCGCACGAGTCTTCTCCAGCTTGTCCAAAACGATGGTGTCGGGATCCAGGTCCATTTTGTCGGCGAGCAGCATACAATACGTCAACACATCTGTGAGTTCGTCTTTCGCAGAATCGAGGTCAGCATCACCCCATTGGGAGCATTCGAGCAGTTCCGCTGCCTCGATGGAACACTTTTGGCTAGATTTTCAGGGGTGTGGAATTGTTGCCAATCGCGTTCTGCCATGAACTGACGGACTGTATCGCGAACAGAATCTTGGTACATGTCTTCGAGGTATCAGCGACACACGTCGACAGAGCGGAACGGGTGACAACATATATTCGCGTGGATCAAGCGAGTGGAGAGCGGGGAGCGTCCTGCCCGGCGTCAGCGCCACAACAGTTTTGGCCCGGAGTTCCTACCTATAGACAGGAACTCCGAGCCCAAGCTGTGTTCGCTAGGTCAGGCCGTCGTCAACACAACCTTCCCCGTAGTCTCCCGACCCTCAAGCGCCCGATGCGCATCCGCAGCATCAGCCAGCGCAAACGTCGCGCCAACTCGGAAGTTCAACCATCCGTGCTCGATGCCGTTGAAGAGCATTGCCGAACGCTTCGCGAGCTCCTCCGAGCTTCGCACGAACCATGCCAGCGACGGGCGGGACAGGAAGATTCCTCCCGAGGAGTTCAGGCGCTGAATGTCGAATGGCGGCACCTGACCCGAGGCCCCGCCGAAGAGCACCATCGACCCCAGCGGCTTGATCGAGGCCAACGACGCATCGAAGGTGTCTTTCCCGACACCGTCATAGGCGACATCGACGCCCTCACCGTCGGTGAGTTCCTTGACCTTCGCCGTGATGTCGACGCCCTCACCGTAGAGGAACACGTCATCGGCGCCGGCCTTGCGGGCAAGTTCCGCCTTCTCCTCGGTGCTCACGGTCGAGATGACATTGCCGCCCAGGTGCTTGATGATCTGGGTGAGCAGCAGCCCGACACCGCCAGCACCGGCGTGGACGAGTGCGGTGTGGCCGGGCTTGATCTCGTGAGAGCTCGTGGCCAGGTACTGAGCGGTCAGGCCCTGCAGCGGCATTGCGGCAGCGACCTCGGTGCTCACGCCCTCCGGTACGCGCAACAGGTTGTCGGTCTTAACGACGACCTGAGTCGCATACGATCCCGGGCCCTCGTGCCAGGCGACACGGTCGCCGACTGACCAGCTCGCCACACCTCCGCCCACCTCGGCGATGTGACCGGTGCCCTCGGAGCCGACGATGTGCGGGTAGCTCATGGGATACGTGCCCGAACGACGGTAGGTGTCGATGAAGTTCACACCCGCGGCCTCGACGTTGACGAGGACCTCACCAGAACCGGGCCGAGGGGTGTCGACCTCATTGAACTCGAGAACCTCGGGTCCACCTGCTCGCATCGCCTGAATAGCCTGGGTCATCACGCCTCCTGCATATAATTTAATGTGCTGGTATAGTTATACATATGAATGATCTTACGGTTGCCGTCTCCGGTGCTACCGGATACGCCGGGGGAGAGGTCCTCCGGCTGTTGAGCACTCACCCTCATCTCAACGTCACCACGGTGTGCGGACATTCCTCCGTGGGCGAGACGCTCGGCCGACATCAACCCCATCTTGCCCGATATTCCGATTTCGTGGTCAAGGAGTCCACCGCCGAGGTGCTCGCTGGCCACGATGTTGTCATCCTCGCGCTCCCGCACGGTCAATCCGGTGCCATCGCCGCCGAACTCGAGAAGTCGAGCCCCGAGACGCTCATCGTCGACCTCGCCGCCGACCACCGCCTCATCAGCGCAGCGGCCTGGGAGAATTTCTACGGATCAGAGCACCAGGGCACCTGGACCTACGGCCTGCCCGAACTCCTCACCGCCGACGACACGAAGCAGCGCGAGGCTCTCAAGAACACCAAACGTATCGCCGTCCCCGGCTGCAACGTCACCGCCGTGACCCTCGGGCTCGCGCCACTCATCCAGGCCGGCCTCGCCGCACCTGCCGGACTCAACGCAGTCTTGGCCAACGGCGTCTCCGGGGCAGGCAAAGCACTCAAGCCGCACCTCACCGCCGCCGAGATCCTCGGCGATGCTTCCCCCTATGGCACCGGCGGCACACACCGGCACGTGCCCGAGATCGAACAGAACCTCAACGGAGTCGTCGGCGCCGACGCTGCCGAGGGACCGACCCGGATCTCCTTCACCCCGACACTCGTACCCATGGCCCGCGGAATCCTCGCCACCATCACCGCTGTGCCGGGGGAGTCCGCACCGAGGACCGCCGAGGGCCTCCTCGACGCCGCGGCACTCAAAGACCAGCTGGGCCAGGCATTCGACCAGGCATACGCCGAGGAGCCCTTCGTTCGCGTCCTTCCCGAAGGCCAGTGGCCGCGCACCTCCTCGACCACCGGATCGAATCTCGCGCACATCCAGTTCACTGTCGATGAGCGCGCGTCGACAATCCTCGTCGTTGTGGCCCTGGACAATCTGGTCCGCGGCACCGCCGGCCAAGCCATCCAATCCATCCACCTGGCCCTCGGTCTCGACGAGACCACCGCCCTTCCCCTCGAAGGAGTCGCCCCATGAGCGTCACCGCCCCACTCGGCTTCACCGCCGCCGGACTCACCGCCGGACTCAAACCCTCCGGCACCAAAGACCTCTCCCTGGTCATCAACAACGGCCCCGACACCGCCGTCGCCGCCGTCTACACCTCCAACCGCTGCAAAGCCAACCCCGTGCTGTGGTCCCAGAAAGCCTCGGCCGATGGGCAGGCCCGCGCCGTCGTGCTCAACTCCGGGGGAGCGAACTGCTACACCGGCGACTTCGGCTACGAAACAACCACACTGACCGCACAGACCACCGCCGAACTCCTTACCGACGCCGGCACCGAGACGGTGCCTGAGGACGTGCTCGTCTGCTCGACCGGACTCATCGGCGTCGGCGGCCAGGACTTCCGCGACACCATCATCGACAACCTCCTACCATTGGTGGCCGCTGCCGAAGACACCGTGACCGGAGGCGAGCATGCCGCCGAGGCGATCATGACCACCGACACCGTGGCCAAGACCGCCACCCGAGAGGGCAGCAGCGGGTACACGATCGGCGGCATGGCCAAGGGCGCGGGCATGCTCGCCCCCGGATTGGCCACCATGCTCGTCGTCATCACCACCGACGCGACAGTCGACAAGGCTGTGCTCGATCAGGCATTGCGGGCCTCGACCAGTCAGAGCTTCGACCGCCTCGACACCGACGGCTGCATGTCGACGAACGACACCGTCATCCTCATGTCCTCCGGCGCCCACGAGGCAACCGTCGATACAGATGAGTTCACGAGCCTGCTGCGCGAACTCTGCCTCGACCTCATGCACCAACTGCACGTCGACGCCGAGGGGGCCCACCACGACATCGCGATCACCACGCAGGGTGCTGCCAGCGAAGCCGAGGCCGTCGAGGTCTCCCGCTCCGTGTCACGTTCGGCCCTGTTCAAGGCAGCGATCTTCGGTCAGGACCCCAACTGGGGACGTGTTGTTGCCCAGGTGGGAACCACCTCGGCGACCTTCGACCCCACGGCCATCGACGTGATCATCAACGGCACCGAGGTGTGCCGGGCCTCTGGCCCCTATGAGGACCCGGAGAAGGTCGAATTCGGGCGCAACGTCGACGTCGTCATCGACCTGCACGCCGGTGACCACACAGCTACGGTCTGGACCTCGGACCTCACCCACGATTACGTCGAAGAGAACAGCGCCTACTCCACATGAGTAACCCACACGACATGTCCACGAAGTCCACGGCAGCCCGGCTCGCCGCCGCCCAGGTCAAGGCCGAGGCCCTGACCGAGGCGCTGCCGTGGATCAAGACCTTCGCCGGTGCCACCATCGTCATCAAGTACGGCGGCAACGCGATGATCTCCCCGGAGCTCCAGCAGTCCTTCGCCGATGACATCGCGTTCCTGCGCTTCGCCGGCATCCGGCCCGTCGTCGTCCACGGCGGCGGACCCCAGATCACCTCGATGCTTTCTCGCTTGGGGATCGAAAGCGAGTTCAAGGCCGGCCAGCGCGTGACCAGCGAAGAGGCCGCCGAAGTCATCCGCATGGTGCTCTCCGGCCAGGTCAACCGCGACATCGTCTCCCGCATCAACCAGAACGGCAACGCCGCCATCGGGCTCTCCGGTGAAGACGCTGACCTTCTGCTGGCGCACAAAACCCACGCCGAGGTAGACGGCGAAGTCATCGACCTCGGCCGAGTGGGCGAGATCGCCGAGGTCAACACCACCGTGCTCACCGAGCTCCTCGACGCCGGGCGGGTGCCCGTCATCTGCTCGATCGCCTCGGAGATCGACGGTGAGGCCGGTAAGCCCCTGAACATCAACGCCGACCTCGCCGCCTCCGCCGTGGCGAAAGCCTTGCGTGCCGACAAACTGATCATGCTCACCGATGTGCCCGGCCTCTACGCCAACTGGCCCGACACCTCGAGCCTGATCTCACGCATAGGACCGAAGAAGCTGCGCGAACTGCTGCCCAGCCTCGACGCGGGCATGATCCCGAAGATGACGGCGGCGCTCGAGGCCATCGAGCATGGGGTCCAGCAGGCCCACATCATCGATGGCCGGATGGCGCACTCACTGCTGCTCGAGGTCTTCACCTCGGAGGGCATCGGCACCATGGTCGAAGACACCGTCGTTGAACCCGCACCGCTGGGTGACGGACACAAGGGCGAGGGACACGAAGCAACACAGGAGGAGACGAACGATGAATGAGACAAACGCTGTGACAGACCAGGCCCAGACCTGGCGCGATGACTTCTCCCGCGTCCTCTCACCGGTCTTCGGCTCACCTCAGCTCGACCTCGTCCGCGGAGCGGGCGTGCACGCGTGGGACGCCTCGGGCAAAGAATACCTCGACCTGCTGGCCGGCATCGCCGTCAACGCACTCGGCCACTGCCACCCCGCCTGGGTCAAGGCCATCACCGAGCAGGCGTCGACCCTGGGCCACATCTCGAACTTCTTCACCTCCCCGCCGCAGATCGCCCTGGCTGAGAAACTCCACGAGGTCCTCGACCTGCCCAGCGGTTCGGCCGTGTTCTTCTCCAACTCCGGCACCGAAGCCAACGAGGCCGCCTTCAAGATGGCCCGCCGCGCTGGGGGTGGATCACGCCCGATCATCATCGCCATCGAGGGCGCCTTCCACGGTCGCACCATGGGCGCACTCGCACTGACGGCCAAGGCCGCCTACCGCGAACCCTTCGCACCCGGAGTACCCGGCGTCGTCCATATTCCCTACGGAGACGTCGACGCGCTCGCCGCCGCCATCAACGACACCACTGCCGCCGTCTTCATCGAACCCATACAGGGCGAAGTCGGAGTCCGGCAGCACCCGGCCGGCTACCTCACCAAGGTCCGTGAACTCACCCGCGAGGCCGGGGCCCTCCTCGTCCTCGACGAGGTCCAGTCCGGTGTGGCCAGGACCGGATCCTGGTTCGCCTACCAGAACCCGGAGATCGGCGAAGGCGTCGTCCCCGACATCATCACCTCGGCGAAGGGCCTGGGCGGGGGCATGCCGATCGGGGCCACCATCACCGTCGGCGATGCCAACACCAAACTCCTCGAAGCCGGACAGCACGGGACCACCTTCGGCGGAAACCCCATCGCCTGCGCGGCCGGACTGGCCGTACTCGAGACCATCGAGACCGAGAACCTGCTCGTCCACACCCACGACACTGGGGCCTGGCTGACCGAACAGCTGCTGACCATCGACGGCATCGAGAAGGTCACCGGCACCGGTCTCCTCCTCGGGCTCGAACTGGCCGCCGGACTCGACGAGAAGGCGATCACCGCCCGCGCGCTCGAGGCCGGGTTCATCATCAACCCCGTCGCACCCGGACGCCTGCGCCTGGCACCACCGCTGATCATCACGAAAGACGATCTCGCACCGTTCCTGACCGCCCTGCCCGGACTGCTGCACGGCTGAACACGACCGCCGCCCACATAGCGGCCACCTCGGCGACCGGGCCATCCACCCTCACAGCCCGGTCGCCCCACACAGACTGACAAAGGACACACCATGACACGGCATTTCCTCAAGGACACCGACCTCACCCCGGCCGAACAGGCGCAAGTCCTCGACCTCGCAGTCGAACTCAAGGCCGCCCCGTACTCGCGCACCCCGCTGGCCGGACCGCAGACCGCGGCAGTCATCTTCGACAAGACATCGACGCGGACCCGCGTGTCCTTCGCCGCCGGCATTGCAGCGCTCGGCGGGCAGCCGCTCATCATCAACCCCGGTGAGGCGCAGCTGGGACACAAGGAATCCATCGCCGACACCGCCCAGGTCATGTCACGCATGGTCTCGGCCATCGTCTGGCGCACCTACGCCCAGGCAGGTCTGGAAGAGATGGCCCAGAACTCCTCCGTTCCGGTCATCAATTCCCTGTCCGATGATTACCATCCCTGCCAGATCCTGGCCGACCTGCTCACGATCCGCGAACACCGCGGCGACGTCGCCGGTCAGACCATGACCTACTACGGAGATGGGGCCAACAACATGGCCAACTCCTACGTCCTCGGCGGAGTCAACGCCGGTATGCACGTGCGCATCGCCGCCCCCGCCGACTACCAGCCGGCCGAGGCCATCATCGCCGAGGCGAACGAACTCGCCCAGACCACCGGCGGCTCCGTCACGGTCACCGATGACCCCGTGGCCGCCGCCCAGGGAGCCGATGTCCTCGTCACCGACACCTGGGTGTCCATGGGACAGGACGCCGCCGGACGCGACGACGAAGCCTCACCCTTCGCGAAGTACCAGGTCACCTCCGAACTCATGGCACTCGGCAACGACCCGATCTTCCTCCACTGCCTGCCCGCCTACCGGGGCAAAGAAGTCGCAGCCGAGGTCATCGACGGCCCTGCCTCGGCGGTCTTCGATGAAGCAGAGAACAGACTGCACGCGCAGAAGGCACTCATGACATTCCTGCTGGAGAAGCGATGAGCGAGAACGCCACATCACCGACGAACTCGGCGCCGCTGACGAAGACCGCGCGGCAGCAGAAGATCATCGATCTCATCACCCGCACATCCGTGCATTCGCAGATCGACCTGGCCGAGAACCTGGCCACGATGGGCATCACCGTCACCCAGGCAACTCTGTCACGCGACCTCGCCGAGGTGGGGGCCGTGAAGATCCGGTCCACCGCCGGATCCGTCTACGCCGTCCCCGGTGAGGGCGGGGACCGGAGCCTGCAGCAGTCCACCGGTGACAGCCTTGATGCGAAACTGCCCCGACTGCTCGAGGAGCTCCTGGTCTCCGCGGCGGCTCAGAAGGACATGGTCGTTCTGCGCACCCCGCCCGGAGCCGCCCAATATTTGGCCTCGGCGATCGACCGCTCCTCGATGACCGGGATCTTCGGCACCATCGCCGGCGATGACACTGTTCTCGTCATTGCCGACTCCACAGTCGGGGGACAAGCCTTGGCGGAGACGTTCCTCGAATACGCGGCTGGCGGCCTCGGCGAGGGATGAACGAGAAGCCAACCCCAGCCTCGGCGGGGGACTGGCAGGCGGACCCGGCGCAGCCTCGGCGGATCCTGAGCGACACAATTCCTGAGACAATGACAACGAACGATGACGAATGGACCGGCAGCGTGGAAGCGCCGACGGTGGGGAAGGACCTTTTGTGAGCGAACGACTGAGCCTATGGGGCGGACGATTCTCGGACGGCCCGGCCGATGCACTGGCCGCGCTGAGCAAATCCACGGACTTCGACTGGCGCCTGGCCCACTACGACATCGCCGGTTCGAAGGCCCACGCAAAGGTCCTGCACCGCTCTGGTCTGCTCGACGACGAAGAGCTCAAGGGCATGACGGATGCTCTGAACGAACTCGCCCGCCGCGTCGAAACCGGCGAATACGTCGCCGCCGAATCCGATGAGGACGTCCACTCCTCACTCGAGCGCGGACTCATCGAGATCGCCGGACCTGACCTGGGCGGAAAGCTGCGTGCCGGTCGGTCCCGCAACGACCAGATCGCGACTCTGGGACGCATGTACCTGCGCGATCACGCTCGTGACCTGGCCAGCCTGGTCCTCGACACTGTCGACGTTCTCATCGCCCAGGCTGAAGGGCACCCCGAGGCACCGATGCCAGGACGCACTCACCTCCAGCACGCACAGCCCGTGCTCCTGGCCCACCACCTGCTTGCCCACGCCTGGCCGTTGCTGCGTGACGTCGGACGGTTCGTCGACTTCGATGAGCGTGCCGGCATCTCCGCCTACGGCTCGGGTGCCCTGGCCGGATCATCTTTGGGCCTCGACCCTCAGGCTGTGGCCGCCGATCTGGGCTTCAACGATTCGGCAGAGAACTCGATCGACGGCACCGCAGGCCGCGACGTCTTCGCCGAATACCTGTTCATCACCACGATGATCGGCATCAACCTCTCCCGCCTGAGCGAGGAAGTCATCGCCTGGGCGACCAAGGAATTCTCTTTCGTGACCCTCCACGATGCGTACTCGACCGGGTCGTCGATCATGCCGCAGAAGAAGAACCCCGACGTCGCCGAACTGACCCGTGGCAAGTCCGGGCGCCTCATCGGTGACCTCACCGGTCTGCTCTCAACACTCAAGGCCCTGCCCCTGGCCTACAACCGTGACCTGCAGGAAGACAAGGAACCGGTCTTCGACGCCACCGACACCCTTGAACTCCTCCTCCCCGCCTTCACCGGCATGGTCGCCACGCTGACGTTCAACACCAAACGCATGGCCTACCTGGCACCGCGCGGATTCGCCTTGGCCACAGACATCGCCGAATGGCTCGTCCGCAAGGGCGTGCCCTTCCGCATCGCCCACGAACTCTCCGGGGAATGCGTGCAGCTGGCCGAGTCGAAGGATGCCGAGCTGTGGGATCTCACAGACGAAGAATTCGCCGGCATCTCCGAACACCTGACGCCAGACGTCCGCGAAGTGCTCACCACTCTCGGGTCGATCGACTCCCGCAGCTCCAAGGGCGGAACCGCCCGGTCCGCCGTGGACCAGCAGCTGGCCAATGCGAAAGCCGAGGTTGCAAAGCTGCGCGAGTTCGCCGATTCGGCTCGGAGCGTGTGAGCGTCCTTCTTTTCGAAGGAAAACGATTCCAGGGACGCTGTTGAGCATTGTGTACAACTTGTACAAGTTGTACGCTTGGTGTTATGAGTTCAGTGACGTTATCCCAGTTCCGCAATCAGCAGAGTGACTACATTGCCGCTGCGCAGCGCGAGCCCGTCGAGATCACCTCGCGCGGGGCGGGCCGTCGTGCTGTCGTTGTGTCTCCGGAGTTCTATGATCGTGCTCTGCAGGCATTGGAGGATCAGGCTGATATTCGATCTGCCGCCGCGGCGCGTGATGAGTCCGAACAGGTCGCTCACGAGGACCTCGTCCGAGAGCTTGGCATCTGAGCTTCCTCGATGGGCTACTCGATCAGGTACGTCTCATCGGCGGCGAAGACGCTGCGCAAGCTCGATCAGCCTGTAGCACGGAGGTTGCTGGCTGCGATCGGTCAACTGGCCGAGGATCCTCGTCCAAAGGGGAGTATTCAGCTCAAGGGCGGTGACGGAGAACTTCGGATTCGGGTCGGCGATTACAGGATCATCTATGACGTAGACGATGGGGAACTTCTCGTGCTGGTCTTGCACCTTGGGCATCGACGTGAAGTGTATCGCTGAAAAGGATTCCGGTGCACCCAGGCGTGAGGGAATACCTCAGCACAACCCGTAGAATTGACTTCGTCGGCTTCTCGCCGACACTTCATACACATCTGAAAGGACCGAAGTGACCGACATCTTCAGTGAACTCAAGGCCCGTGGCCTCGTCTCGGTTTCGACCGACGAAGCCGCCCTGCAGAAGGCTCTCAATGAGGAATCGCTGACCTATTATGTCGGTTTCGATCCCACCGCACCCAGCCTGCACATGGGCAACCTGGTCCAGCTCATCACCGCCGCGCGTCTGCAGAAGGCAGGACACAACCCCCTGGCCCTCGTCGGCGGAGCAACCGGGCTCATCGGTGACCCCCGCATGTCGGGAGAGCGCACGCTCAACCCGCGCGAGGTCGTCGAGGAATGGTTGGAAAAGATCCGGGCACAGGTCGAGAAGTTCCTCGACTTCAGCGGCCCGAACGCCGCCCAGGTCGTGAACAACTACGACTGGACGTCCGAGATGTCGGCGATCGATTTCCTCCGCGACATCGGCAAGCACTTCCCGATGAACCGGATGCTGGCCAAGGAGTCGGTCTCGGCTCGCCTCAACAGCGAGGCAGGTATCTCCTTCACGGAGTTCTCGTACCAGGTGCTGCAGGGCAACGACTACCTCGAACTCCACCGCCGCTACGGCTGCTCCCTGCAGACCGGTGGCTCCGACCAGTGGGGCAACCTGACCTCCGGCGTTGATCTCATCCGTCGCGTCGAACAGCACACTGTCCATGCCCTGGCCACACCGCTGATCACCAAAGCCGACGGCACCAAATTCGGCAAGACCGAGTCCGGCACCGTGTGGTTGGACGAGAGCTTGACCAGCCCATACGCGTTCAGCCAGTTCTGGCTCAATGCTGATGACCGCGACGTCGTGAAGTACCTCAAGGTGTTCTCATTCCGATCGCTCGAGGAGATCGAGCAGATCGAGGCCGAGTTCACCGCGGCACCACACACTCGTTTGGCACAGAAGGTGCTGGCCGAAGATGTGACGACACTGGTCCACGGCAAGGAGAAGTACGAGCAGGCGATCGCGGCGGCTTCTGCGCTGTTCGGTGGGGGAGAGCTGGCCAGTCTCGATGCCGCCACCCTGGGCGCTGCGACCTCCGAACTACCTCGCGGCGATGTCAGCTCGGCGCAGCTGGCTGAGGGCGTGCCCGTAGCGGACGCCTTCGTGACTGCCGGCATCGTGAAGTCCAAGGGCGACGCACGTCGAGCCATCAAGGACGGCGGCGCCTACGTCAACAACGTCAAGGTCACCGGTGACGACCAGACCCTTACCCCCGCCGAGGTGCTCCCCACCGAAGGCGGAGGAGTGATCCTCCTGCGTCGGGGAAAGAAAACCCTGGGAGCAGTTGACATCATCAGCTGAGCTCCATGACCGCCGACGACACCGTGTCCTTGATCAATTCGAGGGCACGGTGTCGTCGTATCCGGGCACATAGGCACGACTTGATGCCGAGCACGAGCCTCATTGGACAAGCGAAAGCCTTGTTTTGAGTGATGACAAGGATTTCGCTTGTATGGGGTGCTCGCCAGCGTCGGATCTCTGGACAACCTCATGGCATCGCGCAGAATTGTGACCGAGACTGGTATCAGTACTACGTCGAAACGAGGAGAACATGAGAACACTGCTCAACATCATCTGGTTCATCTTCAGCGGACTGTGGCTGGCACTCGGCTACTACCTAGCCGGCATCATCTGCTGCATCCTCATCGTCACCATCCCCTGGGGCATCGCCTCCTTCCGGATCGGCAACTACGCCCTCTGGCCCTTCGGGCGCGAAGTCATTGAGACCAGGCCGGCTGGCATTGCGACGACAATCGGCAACATCATCTGGGTCATCGTCGCCGGCATCTGGCTGGCCATCGGACACGTGGTCACCTCGATCCCGCTGTTCGTCTCCATCATCGGCATCCCACTGGGATGGGCCAACATCAAACTCATCCCCGTCTCGCTGATGCCCCTGGGCAAAGAGATCGTCGACAGCGACTCCCTCATGCCCGGCTACCGCGGAGCCTGAGCCGGGTGCCACGCAACAAGGACCCGCATGTAGGGACTGAACCCCTAGAACTCGGGGAACGCGAGGCCCGATGAGGCTCCGGTGACGGGTGTCACAGCCAAAGGTCCGGTTTCGAGTTGCACGCAGAGGCTGGCCTGGTCTAGAGTTGTATCTCGTTGCCCCGCAGAAAACGAACTCTTCGAGAACAGTTTTCACCGGGTGTGACCAGCACAAACACAGTTTGTCTGGTCCACACGGAAAATGTTGGTGGCAGCCAACAATTGAAACTGACACCCCCAGTGAACACGCCCCAATAATTGGGTCTGTGGTGATGGGTGAGTGTTTGTGGTTTGAGAATCCAATAGCGTGTTTGTTTGAACAAATAGTGATGCCAGAAACATTATTTTTCTGGTAAGACAATCACATGTTCACACATTTGTGGCCTCCCCTCGCCGGGTGGTCACGCCAGCATGTGTGGACATGATTAATTGGTCAGCCTCGGTCACCCCGTGATCGTTGGTTGGCTGTCTTG